>NZ_JAMGBG010000132.1 GCF_023516595.1 Streptomyces neyagawaensis
CCCGACCGAACCGGCCGGAGACGGGGTATCAACATATCTGGCGTTGATTTTTGGCACGCTGTTGAGTTCTCAAGGAACGGACGCTTCCTTTGTACTCACCCGAGCTGTTCTCGGGCTTTCCTCCGGGCGCTTCCCTTCGGTCTTGCGTTTCCGACTCTATCAGATCGTTTTCCGATCCGATTTCCTCGGTGCTTTCCAGGTTTCCGCTTTCGCGTTTCCCTTTCCGGCGCTTCCGACTCTATCAGATCCTTTCGGGCCTGATTCCCAGTCAGCGGGAGTTGCCTTCACGGCTGTTGGGCCGTTCCGACGTCCCAAACCTTAGCGGATCTGCTCGGCAGTTCCCAATCGGGCCCGTCGAACCCAAATCGAATTGAATTCGGGCACACCGAATTCACCCCGGCTGGGAGATCGCACTGGTTGGTTTGGGTGCCGCTACTGCGGCGGAGGTGCTGTCGCAGAACCGTTACGGCTCCGTGGCAACCCGAAGAACTCTACGGATCCGCGGGTGGACTGTCAAGCATCCCCTCGATGGCCCGTGGTCAAACCTTGGGCGCCCCTCAAGCGTACGGCTCAGTCGAGGTCGGTGAGCCGACCGCCGGCGTCCGGCTGGGCATCCTCGACGCGGCGCAGGAGCCGGGTCAGGACCTCGCCGAGGACGGTGCGCTCCAGAGGGGAGAGGTCCTGAAGGAGGTCCTCCTCGAAGACCGAGGCGAGGCGCATGGCCTCCAGCCACTTCTCCCGGCCGTCGGGGGTCAGCTCCACGATGACGCGGACCCGGTTGGTCTCGTCGCGCTCCCTGGTCACCAGGCCCTCGGTGACCATGCGGTCGATCCGGTGGGTCATGGCGGCCGGGGTGAGACCGAGCCGCTTCGCGAGGTCGCTCGGGCCCATGCGGTACGGGGCACCGGAGAGGACGAGGGCCTTCAGGACCTCCCACTCCGCGTTGCTGATGCCGAGGGCGGCGGTCTGGCGGCCGTAGGCGACGTTCATCCGGCGGTTGAGGCGGGAGAGCGCCGAGACGATCTTCTCGACCTGGGGGTCGAGGCCCTGGAACTCGCGCTGGTACGCGGCGATCTGCTCTTCGAGTGGCGGCTCGGCGGTGCCGTTGCTGCCCGGGGTGTCACCCATGGCCGCAGTATGGCACGCCGTCGCTTGGCATCGAAGTCCTTCGAGGTGTAGTGTTTAGCTTCTAAGTTTTAGCTTCGAAGTCTTCACCTCTAATGCTTGGTGGGGGCTTCTTCTACCTAGGCAGGTGAACGTGACCAGGGGGATGGGCGCAGCGATGCGTCGGATTCATGTGGGCAACGCGCTCGGCGCGTTCGGACTCGGCTTCACCGTCCCGTATCTGTACGTCTATGTGGCGCAGGTGCGGGACCTCGGTGCGACGACGGCGGGGCTCGTGCTCGCGATCTTCGCCGTGGCCGCGCTCGTGGTGCTGCCGTTCGCCGGACGGGCCATAGTCAGGCGCGGTCCGCTTCCGGTGCTGCTCGCCGCCCTGGTCACCGCTGCCGTCGGGTCGATGAGCCTCGGGCTGGCCGCCGATGCGACGAGCGTGCTGCTGTCCGCGGCCGCGCTCGGGGCCGGGCAGGCCGTGATGCAGCCGGCGCTGGCGACGATGATCGTCGACTGCTCCGGTGCGGAGACGCGGTCACGGGCCTTCGCGACGCAGTTCTTCCTCCAGAACCTGGGGCTCGGTGTCGGCGGGCTCATAGGCGGGCATCTCGTGGACCCGTCGCGCTCGGGATCCTTCACCTTGCTGTTCTCCATACAGGCGGCGATGTTCCTGCTGCTCGTCGCTGTGATGGCGACCGTGCGGATGCCTCGGGCGGCGAAGGGCACGGAGGGGCCGGGGGCGACCGGGTCCAGGGCGACGAGGTCTGCCAAGGAGAGCTGGAAGCAGTTGCTCGGCAATCGGGCCATGGTGCAGCTGAGTGTGCTGGGGTTCGTGCTGTTCTTCGCCTGCTACGGACAGTTCGAGTCGGGGCTCAGTGCGTACGGGGTCGAGGCGGCCGGGATTTCGACGTCCGCGCTCGGTACGGCGTTGGCGGCGAACACCGCGGTGATCGTGGTGGCGCAGTTCGTCGTGCTGCGGTTCGTGGAGCGGCGTCGGCGGTCTCGGGTGATCGCGGCTGTCGGACTGATCTGGGCCGTGGCGTGGGGTGTCGCCGGGGTCGCGGGGCTCGGGCAGGTGAGCCAGACGATGGCCACGGCGGCGTTCGTGTCCACGTACGCGCTGTTCGGACTGGGTGAGGCGATGCTGTCGCCGACGGTGGCTCCGCTGGTGGCGGATCTGGCGCCGGAGGGGATGGCGGGGCAGTACAACTCCGCGTTCGCGCTGGTGAAGCAGTTGGCGTTGGCTGTGGGGCCGGCGGTGGGTGGGCCCATGGGGGCGTCGTGGCATGCGGCGTATGTGGTGGTGTTCCTGTTGTTCTCGTTGGGGATCGTGGTGCTTGCGGTTCGGTTGGGGCGGGTGCTTACGGGGGTGCAGGATCTGCCCGGGGCTGGGAAGAGTCGGGTGGTTGCTCGGGGTGGGGCGGGGGCCGAGTCCGCGGTGGCTCGGGCCTGAGTTTTCTCGCCCCCGCCGCCCCTACCCGTCCCATCCAGCAGGGGCTGCCGCCCCTTCTACCCCGCTTTCGGCGCCTTCCAGCTCGGGGGTACGCGGTTCGTCGGCGGGTGCGGGTTCGTCGTGGTTTCTCGCGCAGTTCCCCGCGCCCCTGAAGGGAACGGGCCTGCGGCCCGCCCCTTCATGAAACCCGCACCCGCCAACGCAGCCCCCGGCCCCACCCCTACGGCGTAGCCCGCGGTAGGGCGAACTCGCACCACACCGCCTTGCCGCCTCCTGGGGTGCGGCGGCTGCCCCAGTTGGAGGCGATCGTGGCGATGATGGAGATGCCTCGGCCGGACTCGTCGCCGGGTTCGGCTCGGCGGCGGCGTGGGAGGTGGTCGTTGCCGTCGGTGACCTCGACGATCAGGCGGCGGTCGGTGCGGCGCAGCCGCAGCCGCATGGGCGGGGTGCCGTGCTGGAGGGAGTTGGCGACGAGTTCGCTGGCGGCGAGGACGCCCAGGTCATGGAGTTCGGGCGGGAACCGCCAGCTGGTCAGGACGCCGGAGGCGAACGCTCTGGCTCGGGGGGCCGCTTCGACGCCGCCGAGGAGTTCCAGGGCGGCGTTGCGGAAGAGGTCGCCGTCGGGGCCGGTGCGGGACGGGTGCTGGAGGACGAGGACGGCGACATCGTCGTCATGGTCGGCGGTGACGCCGGTCGAGCGGACCAGGCGGTCGCAGATCACCTGGGGTGTTCCGGTGGCGCCGGCCAGGGCTCTTTCCAGGGCGGCGATGCCCTCGTCCAGGTCCTCGTTGCGCCGTTCCACCAGGCCGTCCGTGTAGAGGACGGCTGTGGAGCCGGGGCACAGGGGGATCGAGCCGGAGGCGTGCATCCAGCCGCCGGTGCCGAGCGGAGGGCCGATCGGCTCGTCGGCGCGCTGGACGCTGCCGTTCTCGTCTCGGACGAGGATCGGGAGGTGGCCGGCGGAGGCGTAGACCAGGCGGCCCTCGTTGGGGTCGTGGACGGCGTAGGCGCAGGTGGCGATCTGGTTGGCGTCGATCTCCGTGGCGAGGCCGTCCAGGAGCTGGAGCACCTCGTGCGGGGGGAGATCGAGGCGGGCGTAGGCGCGGACGGCGGTACGGAGTTGGCCCATGACGGCCGCGGCGCGTACGCCCCGGCCCATGACGTCGCCGATGACCAGGGCCGTGCGGCCGCCGCCGAGGGTGATGACGTCGTACCAGTCGCCGCCGACGGCGGTCTCGGTGCCGCCGGGGTGGTAGACGGCGGCGATGCGCAGGTCGTCGGGCTCCTCCAGTTCCTGGGGGAGGAGGGAGCGCTGGAGGGTGACGGCGGTTTCGCGCTGGCGGCGTTCGCTGGCGCGGAGGCGTTCGGCGGCCTCGGCGTGGTCGGTGACATCGGCGGCGAAGATCAGGACGCCGCCCTCGCCGCCCGCGCCGGGCTCGGTGCCCGCGGGGACGTCGACCGGCGTGCAGGTGATCGTGTACGAGCGGCCGGAGGGGGCCTTGCGGGACTTGACCGTGCGGGGCTTGGAGCTGCGCAGCACCTGGTCGAGGAGGGGCAGCAGGCCGAGGGCGTCCAACTCCGGGAGGGCCTCGCGGGCCGGTGCGCCGAGGGGGCGTCCGCCGAAGGCCGCGACATAGGCGTCGTTGACGTAGGCGGTGCGGTGGTCGTGGCCGTGGACGAGGGCGACAAGGGCCGGGATGCGGTCGAGGATCTCGCGGGTGGGGAGGTCGTCGACGGCGGGCACGGGCGGGGTGTCGTCCGGTGGGTCGTCGCTCTGCCGTTCGGCGCGGGCCGCGGGCACGGCGCCCTCCCCCCGCCGGTCCGGGGTGACCGTGTGTTCGGTCCGCGCTGCGGCGCGGCGCTGCGTACCGGGGAGCCGGGCGCTCCAGCGCGTGAAGTTCACCGAATCCTTGCCTCGTGCCTCGTGGTGTTGTCTGTGGCCGGCTCCGGTTCCGGCCGGTGCTCCGGGGGTGGCCCCGGTGGTCCCGGGGTGGCCCCGGGGTGCAGCGGTGGGGGACGCCTGGTCGTGCGGGCGTGTGGGTACGTCGGGGTGCTCAGGGGTGTTTCGTGCGGGCTTCGTCGGGTCCTGCTCGGGCAGGGCGGTGACCCCGCCCGAGATCATGGATCATGTCGCGGGCCAGTCTGTCCGACCGGGCCGACATCCGTCAGACGTCGGCCTGAACGGTGGAGTTCCTGGATCCGGTCAGGACGACCCCTTCGGGTTCTCAGGAGCCTTTCCACCGGCAGCCAGTTCGAACTCCGCACGGGGATGTTCAAGTGATCCGAGGGAGACGATCTCTCGTTTGAAGAGGCCGGCGAGGGTCCATTCGGCGAGGACCCGGGCCTTGCGGTTGAAGGTCGGCACCCGGCTGAGGTGGTAGACGCGGTGCATGAACCAGGCGGGGTAACCCTTCAGCTTCCGGCCGTAGACGTGCGCCACGCCCTTGTGCAGTCCCAGGGAGGCTACGGAGCCCACGTACTTGTGGGCGTACGCCTCCAGCGGCTGGCCGCGCAGCGAGCGGACGATGTTGTCGCCGAGCGTCCTGGCCTGGCGCACGGCGTGCTGGGCGTTGGGTGCGGTCTCCTTGCCCGGTTCGCTCGCGGTGATGTCGGGGACGGCGGCCGCGTCGCCGGCGGCCCACGCGTGCGAGACGCCCTCCACGGACAGCTCGGGGGTGCACTTCAGACGCCCGCGCTCGTTCAGCGGGAGGTCGGTGGCGGCGAGGATCGGGTGCGGCCTGACGCCGGCGGTCCAGACGACCGTGCGGGTCGGGAAGCGGGCGCCGTCGCTGAGGACGGCGACGCGGTCGGCGCAGGACTCGAGGCGGGTGTGGAGGCGTACGTCGATGTTGCGGCGGCGCAGTTCGGTGACCGTGTAGCGGCCCATCTCCTCGCCGACCTCGGGGAGGATGCGGTCCGAGGCCTCCACGAGGATCCACTTCATGTCCTCGGGCTTGACGTTGTGGTAGTACCGCGCGGTGTAGCGGGCCATGTCCTCCAGTTCACCGAGCGCCTCCACGCCGGCGTAGCCGCCGCCCACGAAGACGAAGGTCAGGGCTGCGTCGCGGATCGCGGGGTCGCGGGTGGAGGAGGCGATGTCCATCTGCTCGATGACGTGGTTGCGCAGGCCGATGGCCTCCTCGACGGTCTTGAAGCCGATACCGAAGTCGGCGAGACCGGGGACGGGCAGGGTGCGCGAGATCGAGCCGGGCGCGAGGACCAGCTCGTCGTACGACAGCTGCTCGGCGGTCGAACCCTCCTCCGCGGTGGCGAGGGTGGTGAGGGTCGCGACGCGCTTGGCGTGGTTGATCTCGGTGGCCTCGCCGATGACGACCTTGCACTGGTTCAGGACGCGACGCAGCGGGACGACGACATGGCGGGGCGAGATGGAGCCCGCCGCGGCCTCCGGAAGGAAGGGTTGATACGTCATATATGGGTCGGGGGACACTACGACGATCTCGATGTCGCCGCTACTCAGTTCCCGCTTCAGCTGACGCTGCAGACGCAGCGCGGTGTACAGCCCGACGTAACCGCCGCCGACGATGAGGATGCGCATCCGTTCCTTCACCATCCCATGACGCACCTCTCTCGCTGGTTTGTCCACAGCCCCGGCAATTTGTGTGACCGGTCGCCCTGTGGGCGCGGGGTTGGCCGATTCACCGGCGTGAGCGGCAGGTGCGCAGGTCAGATGGTGTGAGCCGGGTGGCAGCGGGGGGCGCAAACGGTACCTAAACCGCCCGTACTCCGATCGTGGGGCGCACCGTGCGGAACGTGCCCCTTCTGAATTGACTCCCTCTCAACTATGTTCGTGTGTCGACGGGGTGCATGGGGGATGCGTTCAAGGGATTCGGCCGAGTTCAGGCTCGGAACCGTGGAGGACCACGAACGCTCGTCCCGCCACTCCGGCTTCCGATGACGGGGAGAGTCTCCGGGGGGAGACGTCATTACCGGGGGAACACATATGCATATTCAGGACTCTCATTGGTCGTCCGCCTCAGCTCTCGCGCCCAGCGGCGCGATCGGCACGGCGGGCGGCAACGGGCGCGGGGACGGGTCGAGGTCGACGCCGCTCCGTGTGGACGCACAGCGCAACCTCGAGCACGTGCTGCGCGCGGCGCGCGAGGTCTTCGGCGAGCTGGGGTACGGCGCGCCGATGGAGGATGTCGCCCGCCGTGCGCGGGTCGGTGTGGGCACGGTGTACCGGCGCTTCCCGAGCAAGGATGTCCTGGTCCGGCGCATAGCCGAGGAGGAGACGTCCCGGCTCACCGACCAGGCACGGGTAGCGCTCGGGCAGGAGGAGGACCCGTGGTCGGCGCTGTCGCGCTTCCTGCGGACGTCGGTGGCCTCCGGTGCCGGGCGGCTGCTGCCGCCGCAGGTACTGCGGGTCGGGGTCGCGGAGGACGGGACCGAGGTCGGGGTCGGCGGGATCGCCGACGAGCACCGGGTGCCGCAGCAGCGGGTCCAGCCGACGGCCGAGCTGCGGCTGGTGTCGTCGGACGCTTCGCCGGCGCCGCTGGGTGCCGGGCCGGCCGACGACGCCGGGGCCTCGGCGCTGCTGGAGGTCGTGGGGCAGCTGGTGGAGCGGGCCCGGGCGGCGGGTGAGCTGCGGGAGGACGTGACCGTGGCCGACGTGCTGCTCGTGATCGCCACGGCGGCACCGTCCCTGCCGGACGCGGCACAGCAGGCCGCGGCTTCGGCCCGGCTGTTGGACATCCTGCTGGAGGGGCTCCGGTCCCGGCCGGCTTGAGGGTGGGGGTAGCGCGCCGCAGAAAGTGCGCCACCTCGTAGGGCGGTGTGGGGCTCGCGCCCCCGCCGCCCTTTCCCGTTCCCGCCGCGCTTTCCCGTGGCCGCTCCCTTTCCCGTGGCCGCAGCCTCTTCCTGTTGGCGCTCTCGCTCTCGTCACCAGAGGTCGGCCACTCGTACGGGTGAACTCGTGCACGGAGGGCTGGGGAGACGCTCGGACGGGTGATATGCCCTTGAGGCCCGGGGCTGAACAAAAGCCAATATGGCAGGGTGACTCGGGGTTCGGGACTGTGTCGGCTGGCGGCGGGGGCTTCCGCGATGGGTGTGGACGGGCGGGACGAGTCGCCGGGTGCGGGCGGGGGATCTCCGGAGGCGCGGGCGGATCGGCGGGAGGCGTCTCAGGGGCCCGGCCAGGGCGGGCGTGGTGAGGTTCCGGCCCAGTGGGACCGGTCCGACTCGGGGGTGCTGCCGCCGCCCCGGGAAGGGGACGCCGTCCGGGCGCGGTCCGACGCCGACCTCATCGAGCGGATGCGGGCGGGCCGGGACTCGGCGTACGAGGAGCTGTACCGGCGCCATGCCGAAGCCGTGCGCCGCTACGCGCGCACCTGCTGCCGGGACGCCCACACCGCCGACGACCTGACCGCCGAGGTCTTCGCCCGCATGCTCCAGGCGGTACGCGGCGGTTCCGGGCCGGAGCACGCCGTACGGGCGTATCTGCTCACCTCGGTGCGGCGGGTCGCCGCGAGCTGGACGACCTCCGCACGGCGCGAGCATCTGGTCGACGACTTCGCGGTGTTCGCGGCGCAGGCGGCGCGCGGCGCGAAGGCGTCGGACAGCGACACGCTCGACCTCGGCGCGGACGTCCGGGCGATGCACGAGGCCGAGCAGTCGATGGCGATGCGGGCGTTCCGGTCGCTGCCGGAGCGCTGGCAGGCCGTGCTGTGGCACACCGAGGTCGAGGACGAGTCGCCGAGCGAGGTGGCGGTGCTCTTCGGGCTGGACGCCAACGGGACCCGGGTGCTGGCCAGCCGGGCCCGGGAAGGGCTCAAGCAGGCGTACCTCCAGGCCCATGTGAGCGCCTCCCTGGCCGGCAACTCCGCGGAGTGCGGGCGCTATGCGGACCGGCTCGGCGCGTACGCCCGCGGCACCCTGCGGACCCGCGCCGAGCGGGGTCTGCGCAAGCACCTGGAGGAGTGCGCCGCGTGCCAGGTGGCCGCCGGGCAGATCAAGGAAGTCGCCGGCGGGATCCCCGCGGTCGTACCGGTCGCGGTCGTCGGGTGGTTCGGTGCCGCCGGGTACGCCAAGGCCGCCGCGATCGTCGCCGGGGGCGCGGGCGCCGGTGCGACCGGAGTCGCGGGCGCGGCATCGGCGTCGGGCGGGGGCTCCGGCGGAGCGGGGGCCGGCGGTGGGGCCGCGGTGGAAGGGTTCGGCGCGCCCGCGAAGGCCGGTATCGCGGTGAGCGTCGCCGGGATGGTCGCCGCGGCGGTGGCGATCGCCCTGGCGGGCCACGAGGCCAAGGACAAGGAGCCGCTCGCCGAACCGCCCCCCACCCAGGCCGCCGAGTCCTCGCCCGAGCCGCCGCGCTCGAAGCCGCCGGCGGAGCAGCCCGCGCCCGGAGCGCCCCCGGCCATGGCACCCCTGGCCAAGGCGTCCCCGGCACCCACGCCGACCCCGAGGCCGTCCGGGGCGCCCGCGCCGCCCGCGAAGGCGTCGCCCACCCCGGCTCCCACCCCCACGCCGACCCCGACCCCGTCGAAGCCGTCGGCCACGCCGCCTCCCCCGCCCACTCCCGCGCCCGCTCCCCCGGCCGTCTACCCGTGGAACGAACTGCGGTACGGGCTCACCGGCGACGGCACCGAGCCCGAGATGCGGCTCGGCGAGAGCAGCTGGGTCTGGCAGCGCTACGGGATCTCGGTCGCGCAGAAGCGGTACGCGCACGGGGTGACCGTCCACGGCCGCTCCTCCGTCACCGTCGACCTCAACCGCCGGTGCGCCTCGTACGACGCGCTCGTCGGCATCGACGACATGACGCTCGGCCACGGCAAGGTGTACTTCTCCGTCTACGGCGACGGGGTGCGGCTGTGGAAGTCGGGGCTGGTCGAGGGCGGGGACGCGGCGGTTCCGGTCCGGGTGGACATCGCCGGACGCCGGACGGTCCGGCTGGTCGTCGAACCGCACAGCCACTTCGACGGGACGACCATGGCGGACTGGGCGGAGTCGCGGTTCAGCTGCGAGTAGGAGCGGAAAGCGCAAGGCTCAGAACGCGGGAGCTCAGAACGTAGGGGCTCAGAACGCGGGAGCTCAGAGCGCTTCGAGGGACTCGCTCAGGTCGGCGAGCGCCATGAGCGGGGTGTAGGTCCGGCCCCGGTCGGCCTCGGCGTCGTGGCGGGGGCCGCCGAGGGCGGTGAGCGCGGCGGTCCGGGTCCGTTCGTGCTCGTCGTGGTCCGGGAGGGCGCAGGGGTGGTCGCCGCGCCAGCGGTTCGCGGCGGCGAGGAGGCGTACGGCGCGGGCGTGGTCGCCCAGGCGGGACAGTACGGTCGCCGCGCTGTCGGCCAGGGCCGCGATCACCGTCTCCGCGCAGCGGTTGTCCACCGCGGTGCGCAGGGCCCCGGTCAGCCTGCGCAGTCCGGCCGCCGGACCCGACTCGGCGGTCGTCACCAGCCCGTCGATCAGGTCGAGGAACGCCTTGAACTGCGGCGGAGGCGTGCCACGACGGGTCTCCTCGTGGGCCGACCGCCACAGCGCGCGGGCCTGGACGTGATCGCCGTCGTCCAGTGCCATATGGGCGCGCAGGAGACTGACGAACGCGCGGGAGTCCGGGACGCCGAAGCGGTCGGCGGCCGCCGTGGCCTCGTCCAGTGCGGCCAGGGCCGCCTCGCGGTCACCGGAGCGGTAGGCGATCTCGCCCAGGCGGGCGATCAGGAACGGTGACTCGGCGTTCGCGCCGACCTCGTACGCGAGGTGCAGCGCCTCCTCGTACGCGCCCTTCGCCTCGCTGAAGCGACCGCGGGCCATCGCGGCCTCGCCCGCCGCGCTGCGCACCTGGGCGCGCATCCAGCGGTCGCCCACGCGGTCGGCCAGGGCGCGGAGTTCGGTGAGGTCGTCCTCGACGCCGAGCATGTTGCCGGAGGAGTCGACGAGCATGTGGGTGCGGAGCATGAGCGTGAAGCCGAGTTCCCAGTCGCCGCCGTGCTCGCGGCAGTTGGCGACCGCCTCGTCCATCATGGCGCGGATGTCGACCGTGGCGGTGCCGTCCAGCATGTACGCGGTGAGGGGCCAGACCAGGCCGGGGAAGCGGGCGGCGGCCGGGCCGGTGTGGCCGGACAGCGCCCTGAGGCGGCTGATGTAGGCGCGGGCCTGGGGGTCGTTCGGCACGCCGATGGGGCCGGATTCCGCGACCAGGGCGAGGTGGAGGAGCCGGAGGGCCATGCGGGGGTGGTGCCGGGGGTGCCGGGTGGGGGCCGGGTCGGTGAGGAAGGCGGCGACGGGGTCGACCGCCTCGACTTCGAGAGCTGCGGGGACTTCGGAGGCTGCGGGGGCTGCGGGGACTTCGGAGGCTTCGACAGCATTCGGGGCTTCGACAGCTTCGAGGGCGGGGGCCCTTTCGTCCAGGGTGGCACCCAGGCGGAGGATGCCGTCCACCCACTGGGCGCCCTCCTGGCGGAAGTTGCGGAGCCACCAGAACCAGCCCATGGAGAGGGCGATGTGGGTGGCGGTGGGTTCGTCGGCGGTGGTGAGGGCGCGGTGGAGGGCGGCCCGGATGTTGTCCAGGTCGGTCTCCAGGCGGTGGATCCAGGGGAGTTGCTCGGCCGAGCGCAGCCGGGGCTCGGCCTCGGCCAGGAGGCCGCGGACCCAGGCGGTGTGGCGGAGTTCGGCGGCGGTCCGGAGCGCGGGGGTCTCGGCGGCACGTTCCGTGGCGTACTCGTGGATCGTCTCCAGCATGCGGTAGCGCATCACGCGGGGGTCGTGCTCGTACGGCGTGGCGACGACCAGGGACTTGTCGACCAGCGCGCCGAGGAGGTCGGCCGCCGCGGCGCCGCTCACGCAGACCTCCTCCGCCGCCCCGAGGTCCCAGCCGCCGGCGAACACCGACACCTCGCGCAGCATCGTGCGCTCGGCCTCGTCCAGCAGGTCCCAGGACCAGTCGACGACGGCCCGCAGGGTCTGCTGGCGCGGCAGGGCCGTACGGCTTCCCGAGGTGAGGAGGCGGAAGCGGTCGTCCAGGCGGTCGGCTATCTGACGGGGGGTGAGCAGGCGCAGCCGGGCGGCCGCCAGCTCGATGGCCAGGGGGAGGCCGTCCAGGCGGTGGCAGATCTCGTCCACGGCCTCCGGGTCGGCCCGCAGCACGGTGTCCGCGTCGGGGCGCGCGGAGGCGGCCCGGTCCGTGAACAAGTGGTGGGCGGGGGCCGGGAGGAGGGGCTCGACCGGGCGTACGGTCTCGCCCGGTACGCCCAGGGGTTCCCGGCTGGTGGCGAGGATCGTCAGGCCGGGGCAGTGGGTGAGGAGGGTCTCCGCCAGGTCCGCCGCGGCCTCGATCACGTGCTCGCAGTTGTCGAGGAGCAGGAGCAGGTCGCGCTGGGCGCAGTGCTCCACCAGGAGGGCGAGCGGGTCGCCCTGCGCCACCGCCGGCTCATGGGTGATCAAGGCCGTCTCACGCAGCCCGAGGGCGCTGACCACCGCGCCCGGCACCGCCTCCGGCCGGTCGAGCGGGGCGAGTTCCGCCAGCCAGGCCCGGGGGTGGCCGGTGGCGGCCTCCTCGGCGAGGCGGGTCTTCCCGGAGCCGCCGGGTCCGGTGAGGGTGACGAGGCGGGTCCCGCGCAGGTCGGAGCGGATGGCGTCCAGTTCACGCTCCCGGCCCACGAAGGAGGTCAGACGGGGGCGGAGATTGCCGGAGCGGGGGTGTGGGGCCGAGGGGTCCGGGGTCGCGAGGTACGGGGCCGACGAGTCCGGGGGCCCGAGGTACGGGGATGGGGGCGGCGGCGCGAGCTGGGGAGCCGTGGGCCGCGGAACCGTGGGGTGCCCGGCGCCGGGGTGGCCGCCCGTGGGGCCGGGGCTCGGGGAGGAGCCTGGGCGGGAGCCGTTCGACGAGGGGCGGCCCGCCTCCGGGGCGAGCAGGAGCGCGTGCAGGGCGCGCAGGTCCCGGCCGGGGTCCGTGCCCAGGGTGTCCCGCAGCGCCCGGCGTACGGCCTCGTAGGCCGCCAGGGCCTCCGCCGTGCGGCCCGCCTCGTGCAGGGCGCGGATCAACAGAGCGTGCAGGGGCTCGTCGTAGGGATGCGTTCCGGTGAGTTCCCGGAGTTCCGGTACCAGGTCGGGGGCGCGGCCGAGGCGGAGGTCCGCCTCGATGCGGGTGCGGGTCGCCTCCGCGCGCAGGGCCTCGGGGCGGGCGGCGGCGGTGCGGTCGGGGAGGTCCGCCAGGGCCGGGCCGCGCCAGAGGGACAGGGCTTCGCGGAGGGTGGCGGCGGCGGTGGCCGGGTCGTCCTGGGCGAGGGCCGCCTTGGCATCCGTCAGGAGATGCTCGAAGGCGAAGAGGTCGACGGTGGCGGGTTCGGTGGCCAGGCGGTAGGCGCCCGGTTCCGAGGTGATCGTGTGCCGGCCGAGGGCTCGGCGCAGGCGGGCGACGAGGGCTTGGAGGGCGGCGGGGGCGTCCTCCGGCGGGCCGGCCGACCAGATGTCGTCGACGAGCGTGGCCACGGGGACGGGACGGTCGGCGCGGAGCGCCAGGGCGGTGAGGAGTGCGCGGAGCCGGGGGCCGCCGAGCGGGACGGGGGTGCCCTCGTCGTTCTCGGCACGGGCCGACCCCAGGATCGCGTAGCGCACGGGATCATTGTCGCCGGGGCGAGCGAGGGCGGGGGAGAGTTTCTCGGCCCCCACCGCCCCTCACCCGCCTTCACCGTCACCGACCGAGTCAGCGCACCCTCACCGACCGCGTCAGCGCACCGTCACCGTGTCGCCGTACGCCGTCGCCCCGCTCGTCGTGGACGTCGAGGTGGACTTCCAGCGCCAGGTGCCGGACGCGGAGGCGGTGACCGTGGCGCGGAGCTTGCCGCCGGCGTCGGAGGTGACCGTCTTGACCGTGGTGTACGTGGCGGTGCCGGACCTCTTGAACTGGAGGGCCACGGACCGGCCGGCGTGGGCGGCGTAGGCGTTGGTGTTCCAGTCGGCCCGGGTCAGCGCGCCGGTGACGGTGAGCTTGGCGCCCTTGGCCACGGGCTCGGGGCCCGCCTGGGTGGTGGCGAGCCTGGCGAGGCGCTTCACCTGGATCTTGGCGCTGGTCTCCAGGTCGTAGAAGTCGCTGTCCTTGGCGACGGCCTCGGCGGTGAAGCGCCAGGTGCCGGCCGAGCTGTTCTTGAGGTCGTAGTAGTCGCTGCGGTCGGGGTCGAGGGTGAACCGGAACACGCACTTCATGGTGGTGGAGGTCGGGCGTGTGCAGTCGGCGGCGTAGGCGTGGATGATCCGGTCGTCGGAGCTGATCAACTTGGCGCCGAGGATGCCCTGCATGCCCGACCCGTCCTTGGCGGTGGCCGCGACGTTGACCGTCTGGGCCGTACCGACGCCCACGTTGAAGGTCTTCTTGTTGAAGGCCACCGAGGTGAAGACCGTGTCGCCCTTCGCGGTGTCCGCGTGGGCGGCGGCGGGGACGAGCAGCGAGAGCAGCACCGAGGTGCCAAGGGTGGCGGCCGCGGCCGTACGTGTACGCATGGTTCTCCAGGCACAAGAGCTACGGGCACCTCGTGCGTGCCCTGCGTCGGGGGGCGCGTACGTGCACGTGAGGGGCCAGGGAGCCGGACGTCTGTCCGATCGCGAGGGGAGACCGTCGACGGGCCCCGTTGGTTGTACCCGCCCGGACTCCGAGATTCCGCTACGCCGCCCCTGCCGTTCCCCTCCGGGCACGCACTCACCTACACCTGCCGGACCGCCGTTACGCCTGCCGGGCCGTCGCCCCCCGCGCCCAGGGCGCCCCGTTGGGGGGTGATCCCGGCGGGCACGGCGCGCTGTCTGGCCGGGGTGCCCGTCCAGCAGGTGCCCCGGCGGGAGAGGAGGCGGCGCAGCCAGAGTTCCAGTGAGACGAGGTCGGCGAGGCCGTCCAGGGGCAGGGGCTCGCCGGCGGCGGCCGCGCGGAGCGCCTTGCGGACGACGCGCGCCTCCACCAGGCCGGCCTGCGCGAGGAGGGGGGTGTCGAAGAGGCCGATCAGTGTGTCGGCGGCGACGCGCAGGCCGGTGCGGGCCGCGGCAGCGGACGTGGCGTGGGAGGGGGCGCCCCAGCCGGGCGGGAGGTCGGTGACCCCGGCGCCCTCCAGGACCGTACGGAGGATGGCGGCGCGGGCGCCGGGCTGGACGCGCAGGGCCTCGGGGAGGGCCCGGCAGGCGCGGACGACCTGGTTGTCGAGGAACGGGGTGTGCAGGCGCTGGGAGCGGATCTCGGCGGCCTGTTCGAGGACGCGCAGGTCGGCGGCGTGGCGGGCCAGGGCGGCGCGGGCCCGGAAGTCACCGGGGCGCTGGCCCGGACCGACGCTGGGGCGGCCCGACACGACGCCCAGGCGAATCGATACTTCTGCCAGGGCCTCGCCCGTCAGCCAACGGGCGGCGGGCCCGGGTCTCGCCCAGGTCAGCGCGGCGAGCGAGGCTCCGACGGCACCACCGGGCTCCTCGAAGCGGCGCCGCATCAGACGGTCGGCCAGGACCTCGACACCCGCGCGGTACGGGGTTCGGGCCAGTTTCCGCGCGGCACCGTACACGCGTGCGGGGACCATCACCGAGCCGTCCGCCTTGGCGAGGGCGGCGACCGGCCGGACGAGGTGGCGGCGCTTGCGGTCCATCAGCAGGTCGGCCAGGCGGGCGGGGTGGGCGTCCAGGACCTGGCGGGCGCCGTAGCCGGTGAAGTGGTCGGCGCTGCCGGCGGCGAGCCGGGCGCGGTGGCGGGCCGCCAAGACGAGGGAGGGGCCCGGTTCGTCGGTCAGCGGGACGTCGAGGTCCGCGTACGGGAGGACGTCCTCGCCGCCGGTCACGACGACGTGGTGGAGGCGGGGGTTGGCGGCCAGGGTGCCCGCGCGTTCCAGTTCGGCCTCGCGGCCCGAGGTCGCCAGGTCGTTGAAGGTGACGGCGAGGAGGCGTTCGCCGGCGCCCGTGCCATGGCCGAGGACCGTGCCGGGGGCGCCCGGCAGGCCGGCGGCGAGGAGGGCCAGCGTGCCCGAGGCGGGGCCGCCGGAGAGGTCGGCGCCGATGCCGGGGACCGGCATCCCGCGGGCGGCGCGGCGCTCCGCGGGGCCCATTCCGGGCACGGGACCCGGATCGACGTCGGGCACGTGGCGCGGAGCAGACAGCCGGGTGCGTACTGCTTCTACGAGAGCGTCCCTCACCGCGTCCACCGCGCTGTCCGGGTCGGCGGTGGGTGCGGCGACGGCCAGCGACGCGACGGGCTCGTAGCCGGCGATCTCGCGCGCCCCGGCGCGCAGGATAAGCGCATGCCCCGGGGGAATGCGGCGCACGCCGTCGTACGGGGTGGAGTCATGGAGGGCGTCCGGTACGTCGGGGGCGGCGAGCAGGGCCGCGAGGTGCCCGAAGTCCAGGTCGGCCTCGACGAGATCGGCCAGCGGCAGGGCGGCCGTCGCGTACGCGGTGCCGCCGGCCCAGGGCGTGTAGAAGACGGGGCGCGCGCCGGCGAGGTCACCGCAGACGGTGACCCGGCGGCCGACCTGGACGACGGCCGTGTAACTGCCGGGCCAGGCGGTGAGATGGCGCAGGGCACCGCCGCGGGCGGCGAACAGGCCCACACGCAGCTGCTCGTCGGTGGCCCCGCAGATACCGAGGATCGCGATCCTGGTCTGGGCGTCGGCCTGCACGACACGCACCTCGTCGGGGCGCCAGTCGCCGACGGCCCACAGCGGATCGGGGTCGCCCCACAGCGGGTGGGAGCCGACCGGGTGCACCGCCTCGCCGTCCGGGCCGGTGGCCCCGGCGGAGCCGAGGGCGTGCGAGCCAGCGGCGGTACTGCTCCATCCCACCAACCACCGCATCGACGCCTCCACAGGCTGTGGACAACCAGTGCACCGTACGAACGGCACCCATGCTGCCACGAAGGAGGCTCGATGGAGGGCGTGCGGAGCTGCTTGCGCACCGGTAAGTGCGCCCCTGGGGAGACTTGAGCGCTCCCCCGTCACTCTGGCGAACGGCCCCGGAAGCGGGACGGTCGACAAAGGCGGACCCCGGGTCTACGACGCGAATGCGCCCCCGATACGCTCCCCCAAAACTCCTAACGCGCCCTCAAGAGACGTGGTCGGAGGGGTATTGGCCCTCCGCACCCACCGTCGATTTTCGGCCAAATCGGGATCGTGGGACAGAACTCACACACCCTCCGTACCGACCCCGATGGCGACTCAGTGTCAACGAACAGTCCGGGAGGCGGAGTTCACCTCCCGGACCGGTCCGCCGCCCGCGGGGATGGAGGCGGCGGTGTCCCCCAGCCCACTGGATCCAGTACAGCGGGCCGACCCACGCACGACCATGGAACCGCTCCCCCGCTGGCCGGAGTAGAGCGCACGGACAGGCGCACGGCCACACAGCGGGGGCACGCGGCAACAGTCCGTACTCTGTCCGTACTTTCGTACGGACCACATTCCCGCCATCCGGATTTAGGCCCCTTAACGCTTGGGATGCGGCGAACTACGCTGGGTTTACGAATGCCGCGTGCCTATGCCGCCGCGGCAGCCGTCTGTTCGAGGGGTGGCGCATGTCCAGGGAGCAACGCGGGCCGAACGAAAAGCTCGGCGCCGTTCTCGCCCTCGCGGGAATCAGCAACGCAGGACTCGCGCGTCGCGTCAACGATCTTGGCGCTCAACGCGGGTTGACGCTTCGCTACGACAAGACGTCGGTGGCGCGGTGGGTCTCCAAGGGCATGGTCCCTCAGGGCGCCGCGCCGCACCTCATCGCGGCCGCCATCGGCCAGAAGCTCGGCCGGCCCGTGCCGCTGCACGAGATCGGCCTGGCCGACGCGGATCCCGCGCCCGAGGTGGGCCTCGCCTTCCCCCGTGACGTCGGACAGGCCGTGCGGTCGGCGACCGAGCTGTACCGCCTCGACCTCGCGGGCCGCCGCGCCGGCTCCGGCGGCATCTGGCAGTCCCTCGCCGGATCGTTCGCGGTCAGCGCGTACGCGACGCCCGCCTCACGCTGGCTGATAACCCCGGCCGACAGCTCGGTGGCGCGCGAGGCGAGCTCCGCGGAGGGCTCGGGGTCGCCCCTGAAAGTCGGCCACAGCGATGTGCAGAAGCTGCGCGAGGCCGCCGAGGACGCCCGGCGCTGGGACTCCAAGTACGGAGGCGGGGACTGGCGTTCGTCGATGGTCCCGGAGTGCCTGCGGGTCGAGGCCGCGCCGCTGCTGCTCGGCTCGTACTCCGACGAGGTGGGACGCGCGCTGTTCGGAGCCTCCGCCGAACTCACCCGCCTCGCAGGCTGGATGGCTTTTGACACGGGTCAACAGGAGGCGGCCCAGCGGTACTACATCCAGGCATTACGGCTCGCGCGCGCCGCGGCCGACGTGCCGCTCGGCGGGTATGTGCTGGCCACGATGTCGTTGCAGGCGACCTATCGCGGGTTCGGCGACGAGGGGGTCGACCTCGCGCAGGCCGCGCTGGAGCGCAACCGGGGGCTCGCCACCGCCCGCACCATGAGCTTCTTCCGGCTCGTCGAGGCACGGGCACACGCGCGTGCGGGCGACGCGGTGGCCGCCGGGGCCGCCCTGAAGGCCGCCGAGGGGTGGCTGGAGCGGGCCCGCGACGGCGACAACGACCCGTCCTGGCTCGGCTTCTACGGCTACGACCGGTTCGCCGCCGACGCGGCGGAGTGCTACCGCGACCTCAAGGCACCGCGGCAGGTGCGCCGCTTCACCGAGCAGGCGCTGTCCCGGCCGACGGAGGAGTTCGTCCGCTCACACGGGCTGCGGCTCGTCGTGTCGGCGGTCGCGGAACTGGAGTCCGGCAACCTCGACGCGGCGTGCGAGCAGGGCGTGCGGGCGGTGGAGGTCGCGGGGCGCATCTCCTCGGCCCGCACGACCGAGTACGTGAAGGATCTCCTGCATCGGCTGGAGCCGTACGGGGACGAGCCGCGGGTGATCGAGCTGCGGGAGAGGGCACGGCCGCTGCTGATGACCCCGGCGTAGGCGCTCCGCTAGGGGGCGGGGTACCTGCTGTGTGCCGGGTGCGTGGGGTCTTGCGGGGTTTGTGCGGGTCTTGGTGGTCTTGCGGGTGCCGGTGCGGGTCCGGCTGGGGGCCGCCTGCCCGCCTACTCGTCTGCCGGGTTTGTGTGGTTTTGCGGGTTCGGGTATGTGGGGGGTTTTCGCGCAAGTTCCCCGCGCCCCTTTCGGGGTGGCCGGTGGTCGGACGTGACCGAGGCCATGGAGACGTCTTTCGGGTTTGAGGGCATTGTCAGTGGTGCAGTGCACTATCAGAGTCGGGAGGTGGGGCGCGTGCGGAGGCTGGGCGCTTACGACTGTGATGTGCTCGTGGTCGGCGGCGGGATCGTCGGGCTGTCGACGGCGTACGCGATCACACGTGCCGCGCCGGGGACACGGGTGACCGTCCTGGAGAAGGAACCGGGCCCCGCCCGGCACCAGACCGGGCGCAACAGCGGGGTCATCCACAGCGGGATCTACTACCGCCCCGGATCGATGAAGGCCCGATACGCGGTCAAGGGCGCCGCCGAGATGGTGAAGTTCTGCGCCGAGTACGGCATCCCCCACAAGGTCACCGGGAAGCTGATCGTCGCCACCGAGCGCTCGGAGCTGCCCCGGCTGCACGCCCTGGTGCAGCGCGGCCGGGAGAACGGCATACCGGTCCGGGAACTGGGCCCCGCCCAGATCACCGAGTACGAGCCGGAGGTGCGCGGACTCGCCGCCATACACGTCGGGACCACCGGCATCTGCGACTTCGTGGGCGTCGCCCGGCAGCTCGCCGCGGCCTCGGGCGCGGACATCCGGTACGGGGCCGAGGTCGAGCACATCGACCGGCGGGCCTCGCTCGGCGTGGCCGTACGGATCCGCGGCGGTGACATCGTCCGGGGGCGCGTCCTCGTGAACTGCGCCGGGCTGCACTGCGACGAGGTGGCCCAGCTGACCGGGGACGATCCCGGCATGCGGATCGTGCCGTTCCGGGGGGAGTACTACGAGCTGGCCCGGCCCGAGCTGGTGCGGGGTCTGGTGTATCCGGTGCCCGATCCGGCGTTCCCGTTCCTGGGAGTGCATCTGACCCGGGGCATCGACGGAGGCGTCCACCTCGGGCCCAACGCGGTGCCGGCGCTCGCCCGGGAAGGGTACGGCTGGGGGACCGTACGGGTGCGGGAGCTGGGCGCGACCCTGGCGTGGCCCGGGGCCTGGCGGATAGCGCGACGGCACTGGCGGTACGGCGCCGGGGAGCTACGGCGGTCCGTGTCCAAGCGGGCCTTCACGAAGGCCGTACAGCGGCTGCTGCCCGGGATCTCCGAGGGGGACCTCGTAGCGGCCGCCGCGGGAGTGCGGGCGCAGGCCGTGCTGCGGGACGGGACGCTGGTGGACGACTTCCTGATCCGTGAGGGTGCGCGGGCGGTGCACGTCCTGAACGCGCCGTCGCCTGCCGCGACCGCGTCACTGCCGATCGGGCGTGAGGTCGGGAGGAGAGCGCTGGCGGCGCTGGCCGCGGTGTGACCTCGGTCGCGGATTCGGGACGCTGCGGGTGGGGAGGGCTTGGGGGTCCGTTGTGGCTCGGGCCTTGGGCCTCGGGGCCGGTGCGGCTTGGGTCCCGCTTCGGCTTGCGGTCCGCTGCCACAGAGCGGGGTCCGTTGTGGCTCCGCCTCGGGGCCGGTGCGGCTTGGGTCCCGCTTCGGCTTGCGGTCCGCTGCCAGAAAGGGGCCTCCGCAGCTTGGGCTTCGGGTTCCGCTGCGGGCTGACTGCCGCTTCGGCCTGGGAGCGGCTGCGGCTTGGGGCTCGGGTTCCGTGCGGCTTGCGGTCCGCTTGGGTCCCGCTTCGGCTTGCGGTCCGCTGCCAGAAAGAGGGCCGCCGCGGCTTGGACTTCGGGTTCCGCTGCGGGCTGACTGCCGCTTCGGCCTGGGAGCGGCTGCGGCTTGGGGCTCGGGTTCCGTGCGGCTTGCGGTCCGCTTGGGTCCCGCTTCGGCTTGCGGTCCGCTGCCAGAAAGAGGGCCGCCGCGGCTTGGACTTCGGGTTCCGCTGCGGGCTGACTGCCGCTTCGGCCTGGGAGCGGCTGCGGCTTGGGGCTCGGGTTCCGTGCGGCTTGCGGTCCGCTTGGGTCCCGCTTCGGCTTGCGGTCCGCTGCCAGAAAGAGGGCCGCCGCGGCTTGGACTTCGGGTTCCGCCGTGGATTTACTGCCGCTTCGGCCTGGGAGCGGCTTGGGGCTCGGGTCCCATACGGCTTGGGTCCCGCTTCGTGCGGTCCGTAAAATTGGGCGCACTGTGTCTGAGTCTGCCAATGCCCCCGAGTCCCGCACCTCCGGTGCCTCCCTTCGGCGTACCCGTGCCAAGGGTGAGCCCCGCTTTCCGGACGGGCCCAAGGCCGATCCCGCCGGATCGCATTTCGAGCGGCGGATCAGGAGCTTCCAGCCCCGGCGGAGCCGGGTGACGGCCGGGCAGGCGGACGCCCTCCAGCGGCTGTGGCCCAAGTGGGGGTTCGACATCGACGGGCGGACGCTGGACCTCGTCGAACTGTTCGGCAACGAGAACCCCGTCGTCCTGGAGATCGGCTTCGGGATGGGCGAGGCGACCGCCGAGATGGCCACCGCGGACCCCGGCACCAACGTCCTCGCCGTCGACGTCCACACCCCCGGCCAGGGCAACCTCCTCAATCTCGCCGACCAGAACGGACTGTCCAACGTCCGGGTCGCCAACGGCGACGCGATCATCCTGCTCAGGGAAATGCTCGCCCCCGCCTCGCTGAACGGACTGCGCGTCTACTTCCCCGACCCCTGGCCGAAAAAGCGCCACCACAAGAGGCGGCTGATCCAGCCGGAGTTCCTCACCCTCGTCGCGTCACGGCTCCGCCCCGGCGCGATCGTGCACTGTGCGACGGACTGGGAGCCGTACGCCGAGCAGATGCTGGACGTGCTGACCGCCCACCCCGACTTCGAGAACACCCGGCCCGACGGCGGGTTCGCGCCACGTCCCGGCTTCCGGCCGCTGACCCGTTTCGAGGCCCAGGGACTGGACAAGGGTCATGTGGTGAACGATCTGCTCTTCCGTCGCGTAGATCAGTAGGAACCGCTTCCAACCCCCCATAGGCGCCCGAACAGCCCCACACACACCCCGCGACCGGTCGTACGGTACGACGTCGCGGGCAGCGCCCATCGCTCGTTAGGGTCAACGCAATGGCCACCGGTCCCCTCTACCCGACGCACCCCAGCGGCACCGCCGGGGGAGGTGCGTTCAGGCCCCCGCGCTGGTGGCAGCGGAAGAGCGTCAAGTACGGCTCCCTCATCGCACTGCTCGCGCTGTCCGGGCTCGTCATCCTGGCGCTCGTCCGCGAGCAGACCGGCACCGAGGGGTTCCTCGTCGGGCTGGGGCTCGCGGTGCTGCCCGTCCCGCTGCTCGTGGCCGCGTTCCGGTGGCTGGACCAGGTGGAACCCGGGCCCTGGAAGAACATGCTGTTCGCATTCGCCTGGGGGGCGTGCGCGGCGGCGCTCATCGCGATCGTGGCGAACAGCTTCGCCACCCAATGGATAGCCACGGCCACGGCCGACCCGTCGCACGCCGACACCCTCGGCGCCACCGTCATAGCGCCCGTCGTCGAGGAGACCGCCAAGGCCGCGGCCGTACTGTTGATCTTCCTGTTCCGGCGTCGGAACTTCACGGGCCTCGTCGACGGGGTGGTGATCGCGGGCGTCACGGCGACCGGGTTCGCGTTCACCGAGAACATCCTGTACCTCGGGACCGCGTTCGGAACGGACCAGCTCAGCGGGGGGAGCGGGTTCGCGTCGGTCACCGCCGCGACGTTCTTCGTGCGGGTGATCATGTCGCCGTTCGCGCACCCCCTGTTCACCGTGCTCACCGGCATCGGGTTCGGGATCGCGGCCAGGGCCGGGGAACGGCAGCCCGTGCGGCGGATGCTGGTGCCGGTCGGCGGGCTCCTGCTCGCGATGGGCATGCACGCGGTCTGGAACGGGTCCGCGGCGTTCGGGGAGTACGGGTTCTTCGCGGTCTACGCGGTGTTCATGGTGCCGATGTTCGGGCTGCTGACGTGGTTGTCGATCTGGGTGCGGCAGCGGGAGCTGCGGGCCGTGCGGGAGGAACTGCCGGTGTACGCGGCGGCGGGGTGGCTGACGCCGCCCGAGCCGTTCGTGCTGGGGTCGATGCGGGCCCGGAGGGTGGCGCGGGACTATGCGTCGTACCACTTCGGCAAGGGGGGCGCCCGGGTCGTCGCGGAGTACGAGGCGTACGCGACGTCGCTGGCGTTTCTGCGGCGGCGGGGGCGGTTGGGGCGGGGCGGGGGTGACTTCGTGCTCCGCGAGCGGCAGCTGCTGTTCGAGCTGTGGCGGCGGCGGGAGCTGGCTCGGCCGGCGTTGGCGTATGCGGGGCGGGGGGTGGTGCCGGTGGCTGCGCCGCTGGCGCCGATGCCGATGCCGTCGCCTTGGCCGGGGTATGGGCAGGGGTACGGGTACGGGTACGGGTACGGGTACGGGTACGGGTACGGGCCGGGGCTTGGCTACGGGGCCGGGGCGGTGGCGCCGTACGGGGGGAGTCCGGCGGTTCAGGCTGTGCCGTATCGGCCGTACTGGTCTTAGCGGTCGGCGGGTTGCTTGCGGCTTGTGGGGGCTGGGGCGCCTTCGGATGGGGGGTGGGTCGGGGGCGCGCCGGGGGGTGTCCGTCCTCGGAACGGCGCGGAATCGGGTTCTCGGGAAGCGGGACCCGTTGACGCGCCAACCGCTGCGGGCGGACACCCCCCGACACACCCCCTCACGTCCGTACGCGACCCGCCCGCCGCGGGGGCTTGCGCGCCGCCCCCCTCACATGCGCCCGCTCGGCCGTACGCGGCACACCCACCGCGCGGGCTTGCGCGCCGCCCCCTCACATGCGCCCGCTCGGCCGTACGCGGCACACCCACCGCGCGGGCTTGCGCGCCGCCCCCTCACACACCCCCTTACGTCCGTACGCGACCCGCCCGCCGCGGGGGCTTGCGCCGCCTCCGGGGGCTACTCCGATGCCTCTGTCAGGGTTTTCAGTTCCTCGGGGGTGAGGGTGAGGTCGGCTACCGCCAGGAGTGGGGGGAGTTGGGTGGTGGTGCGGGCCGAGGCGATGGGGGCGGTGACCGTCGGCTGGGCCGTGAGCCAGGCCAGGGCGATCGTGGCGATCTCCGCGTTCCTGGACCGGGCGATCTCGTCGAGGGCCGCGAGGACGCGGGTGCCCCTCGGGGTGTCGAGGTAGGCGCCGGCGCCCGCGGCGCGAGGGCTGTCGACCGTGGTGCCGGGGCGGTACTTGCCGGTGAGGAAGCCCTTGGCCAGGGCGAAGTAGGGGACGGCGGAGAGGCCCGCTTCGGCGGCCACCGACTGGAGGGCGCCCTCGTACGTGTCGCGGGAGACCAGGTTGTAGTGCGGCTGGAGCGCCACATAGCGGGCCAGGCCCTCGCGGGTCGAGAAGTCCAGGGAGGCCTGGAGGCGCTCGGGGGTGATGTTGGACGCGGCGATCGCGCGGACCTTGCCCGCCTTCACCAGGTCGTCGAGGGCGGTGATGATCTCCTCCACGGGCACCTCGGGCCTGTCGAAGTGCGTGTAGTAGAGATCGATGTGGTCGGTGCCCAGGCGGGCCAGCGAGGCGTCCGCGGCGGCCTTGATGGTGGCGGCGGAGAGGCCCTGGTACTCGGGGTGCTGGCTCACCTTCGTCGCGATCACCACGTCGGAGCGGTTGCCGCGGGCCTTCATCCACTTGCCGATGATCGTCTCGGACTCACCGCCCGTGTTGCCGTCGACCCACGCGGAGTAGGAGTCGGCGGTGTCGATGAAGTTGCCGCCGGCGTCGGCGTAGGCGTCGAGGACGGCGAAGGACTCTGTTTCGTCCGCCGTCCAGCCGAAGACGTTGCCGCCGAGGGAGAGCGGGAAGACCTCGAGGTCGGACGTGCCCAGCTTGCGAAGAGAAGTCATGTGTTGTTTCAACCACCGGGTCGAACGATCGCATTCCGGGTCACATGACGGACGCCGCGTCAGGCCCTTGGCCTCACGCGGCGTCACATCCGTTTCGGGGGGTCCGAGGTCAGATGGTCAGGCCCTTGCTGCGCAGCCACGCCGCCGGGTCGATGCCGTTGCCCGAGCCCGCCGTGTGGACCTCCATGTGGAGGTGGGCGCCGGTGACGTTGCCCGTGGCGCCGACGCGGCCGATGACGTCGCCCGTGCCGACCTTCTGGCCGACGCTGACGCCGATGGAGGACTGGTGGGCGTACCAGATCTCGGTGCCGTCATCGAGCGTGAGCACGGTCTTGTAGCCGTACGAGCCGTCCCAGCCCGCCTGCGTGATCGTGCCGCTGTGGACGGCCTTGATGAGGGTGCCCGTGGGGGCGGCGAAGTCGAGGCCGGTGTGGTAGCCGGACGACCAGTAGGGGCCGGCCTGGCCGAAGGTGGAGGTGATCGTGTACGAGGAGGTCGGCAGCGTGAACTGCTTGGCCAGGGCGGCCAGGCGCTCGGCTTCCTTCTTCTTCGCGGCCTCTTCCTCCGCCTTCTTCTTGGCGGCGGCCTCCTTGGCCTCGGCTTCCTTCTTCTCCTCGGCGGCCTGGTCCGCGGCCTTCTTCGCGGCGGCGGTCTGGGCGGCCTCGGCGGCCTTCAGGTCGAACGCGTCCTGCTGGGACTCGGCCTGCTGCATGATGCGCGCGCGCAGCGCCTCGCCGGCGTCGGTGGTGCCCTGCTGGGTGTCGGCGGCGATGAGGCCGGCCTGGCTGAGCGGGGCGGTCGAGCCCTCGGGCTCGTCGGGGGTGTCGTCGTCCTCGAAGACGGAGCCCACGTTCGGCATGTCCGGCATGGAGATGGCCACCGGGGCCTTGCCGCTCTGGGCGCTGGCCATGCCGGCGCCGCTGACGGCGGCTATGACGCCGACGCCGAGAACCGTGGAGCTACGGGCGAAGCCGCCACGCTGCTTGGTCTTGGCCACGCGATGCCGGCCGCGGACGGGACGGAGGGACTCCGCGGTGGGGTTCCACTCCTGGAAGGGGCCCTCGTTGTCGCTGTCGTAGCTGCCGAAGCCGAAGGTCTCGGGCTCACCGCTGCGTTGGCTCGGCACGAACGGGGCTTCGGTCGCGGACCGGTTGGACGCCACGTGGGCGTACTCCTTTCCTTCCTACCGCCTACCGGGTTAGCTGACGGGTTCGGAGCGGAAGGTCTCCTACGCGCGTAAACCGGACGTGCTTCCACGACGGTTTCCGCGCGATTCACCCCAGGGTGGTGGTTCCCCGGTTCCCAACGGGATTCGGCGCGTGAGCACGGAGCCGCCTCTTGTGACGGCTGGGACGACCGCGCTGCGTTATCGAACGTTAATAGACGCGGGGGCGGCATTCCAAGCGATTCTGAATGATCGTTCGGCTTTTTGCGCTGGACTTACGGGTCATGAGGGGTGGAAAACGGGCGAGTTGGCCTCGCTTCGAACGCTCCCGTTGCACTGACGGTGCGTCAGTTGTAATGCGGAGGGGGTTCGAGTGAGCACGTTCAGTGATATTTCTCAGGGGCGGTGCACGGCCAGCAGCGCCATGTCGTCCGTGGTGCCGCCGCCGGTGTGCTCGCGGACCTCTTCGGCGAGCGTCGTCAACAGGGCGCGCGGGGCGGGGAAGGTACGGCCGGCCAGCCGGACGGCCGGGTCGTAGAAGACGCCGTCCGCGTTCCGCGCCTCGGACAGGCCGTCCGTGTAGAACAGCAGCGTCGAGCCGGCCGGGAACACGACCTCCTCCGCGCGGTCCGGCCAGGTGCCCAGCTCGTCGAGGCCGAGCGGCAGCGTGGTCCACGGGGCTTCGAGGGTCCACAGCGCGCCGTCGGCGTGGAGCAGCAGCGGGGTCGGATGACCCCGGTTGACGATGCGGGCCAGCCCGGCGCCGTGCGGGAACTCCGCGAGGACGGCCGTCACGAACCCCTCGTGCGGCACGGTGGGATCCCGCCGCGCGGCGTCCCGCCGGGTGACCTCCCGCGCGAGCGCCCGCTCCAGCCGCTGGGCCACGGCCTCCAGCGTCGACTCCTGCTCGGCCGCCTCCCGGAACGCGCCGATCAGCACGGCCACCGCCGCCACCGCGCCGAGCCCCTTGCCGCGTACGTCCCCCACGATCAGCCGTACTCCGTGGGGCGAGTCCTGCACCGCGTACAGATCGCCGCCGATCGACGCCCCGGCCTGCGCGGCCTCGTACCGGGCCGCGATCTCCAGCCCCCCGATCCGTTCCTCGGGCCTCGGCAGAACGGCCCGCTGCGCCGCCTCCGCGATCTCGCGGGCGGTGGCGAGGCGGGCGTCACTGCGCCGGACGAGCCGGTTGATGGCCACGGCCAGGACGGCGACGGTGGCGACGGTCGAGACCTCGGTGAGCGCGTCCGCCTCGCCCACACCGCTGTACCGGAGGCGCACGGCGAGGACGCCGCCGAGGGAGGCGGCACCGGTCACCACGGTGCCCGCCAGCGACAGCAGCGGCGCGGCCACCAGGGGCGCCGCGGTGAAGAAGGGGACGGCCGTGAGTTCACGCGGCATGAAGTGGTCGTAGCAGAGGCCACCGAGGACGAGGAGGACGGGCAGGGCCCGCACGAGGGCGCGGGCGTAGTAGAACCGCCGGCCGTCCGACCTGTTCGCACCCTGTAACTGCCCCACCCGTCCCAGGTTCAGGGGGCGGCCCGGGGCGAGCCAGTCGGCGGGGCCGAGTGGGTTAGGCCGTGTCCGCCGGCCTTCCCCTCGGGCGTTCAGCCCGCCGTCAGTTCCGTCAGGGGCAGGGTGTGCTGAGTGGTGAGGACCTTCGCCCGGAGGTAGCGGACGTTGTGGGCGGTGGTGAAGACGCCGGTGGGGACGCGGTGCCGGACGCCGACGCCGAGGTCGCGCAGTTGCTGCGCCTTGTCGGGGTTGTTGGAGAGCAGATCCAGCTCGTCGATGCCGAGGGCGCCCAGCATCTGGGCCGCGGCCGTGTAGTCGCGGGCGTCCTCCGGCAGCCCGAGGGCCGTGTTCGCCTCGTAGGTGTCGAGGCCCTGGTCCTGGAGGGCGTACGCGTCGAGCTTGTTGTAGAGGCCGATGCCGCGGCCCTCCTGGCGGAGGTAGAGGAGCACCCCGCCCTGCTCGGCGATCCGCTCCACCGCCTCGCGCAGCTGGGGACCGCAGTCGCAGCGGGCCGAGCCGAAGACGTCGCCGGTCAGGCACTCGGAGTGCATCCGGACCAGCGGGGCCGTGCCGGGGGCGGGGTCGCCGAGCACGATCGCCAGGTGCTCACGGCCGTCGACGAGGCCGTGGAAGGTGACCATCTCGGCGTCGACGCCGTAACCGTCCTGGAAGCGCAGCGGTACCCGGACGCGGGCACGCGGGGTGGCAGCGGGGAAGTCGGGCATGCGGGTTCTCCGGTCCTGGTGCGACTGCCGCTGTGCTTCAGTTTTGAATCACAGCGCTCGCCGCGACTCTATCCCCTGCTTCAAATTTCAAGCAACGGTAGGCAGTCGGTTTTGGGATGCGTCACATCAGGGGGAGAGGGGAATAAAGGCCGCCCCCCCCCTGACGGCCGGACGAAGACGGGCGGCGGCGAAGTCACTGACCCGAGGAGCAGGAACGGCGGCGCCATGGCAGGTCGTCGGGGGCGTTCCGCTGGGCCTCCTCACCCTCGATCGCCGCCGCGATGGCCGAGCAGATCTCCTCGAACTGGCCGACCTGCTCGGGGGTGAGGTGGTCGAAGACCGACTTGCGGACCGCCTCCACATGCCCGGGCGCCAGCCGCTCCAGCAGGGCGAGGCCCTCGTCAGTCAGGGCGGCGATGCTCCCGCGCTTGTCCCACTGGCAGTTCTCGCGCCGGATCGCCCCGTCCTTCTCCAACCGCGTCACGACGTACGTCAGCCGGCTGCGCGTGATCTTCGCGTGTTCGGCGAGATCGGTCATCCGCATACGCCGGTCCGGCGCGTCGGAGAGCACGGCCAGCACCGCGTAATAGAGGTGCGGCATGCCGGCCTCCTGCTGGAGCTGCCGGTCGAGCGCGTCCTCCAGGAGCGTGCTCGCGGCGAGGTAGGCATGCCAGGCACGCTGTTCCTCGGGGGTGAGCCAGCGGGTCGTCATACGTACAGTGTAGTTATTGCTTAAAACTTGAACCAAGCCCTGCCGGTCAGTCCGTCGTCCCCACCCGCCGGCCCGTCGTTCCAGCCGCTCAGCCCGCCATCCCAGCCCGTCAGACCAGGGAGCGTCTCCATGCCCCAGCCCTATGTCCTGTTGTCCGCCGCCGTCTCCCTCGACGGCTACCTGGACGACACCGGGCCCGAGCGGCTGCTCCTGTCGGGCCCGGCCGACTTCGACCGGGTCGACGAGGTGCGCGCGGCCAGCGACGCCATCCTGATCGGCGCCGGCACCCTGCGCACCGACAACCCCCGGCTGCTGGTGAATTCCCCCGAACGCCGCGCCGCCCGCGTCGCCGCAGGCCTGCCCGAGTACCCGCTCAAGGTCACGGTCAGCGCGTCCGGCGATCTGGATCCGAAGGCCCAGTTCTGGCACACCGGCGGCGAGAAGGTGGTGTACACGACGGACAAGGGCGCGGACCATCTCCGCACGCTGGGCCTGCCGACCGGCCCGGCCGGCGTGGACGTGGTGTCCGTCGGCCCCGACCTGGAGTGGCCCGCCGTCCTCGACCACCTCGGTGACGTACGCGGTGTGGGGCGGCTGATGGTCGAGGGCGGCGGACGCGTCCACACCCAGCTGCTCCAGCAGGGCCTCGCGGACGAACTGCAGCTGGCCGTCGCACCGGTGTTCGTAGGGGAGGCCGAGGCGCCGCGGATGTTCGGGACGGGCGCGTACCCGGGAGGCCCGACGAGTCGGCTGCGGCTGGTGGAGACACGGCCGGTCGGCGACGTCGTCCTCATCCGCTACGTCCCCACGGTCCCCGGCACCGGCCCCGCCGTCTCCGCCGCCGACCGCCACTGGCTGGCCCTGGCCTGCGAGCTGGCTGCCGAGTGTCCGCCCTCCGGGACGGCCTTCAGCGTGGGCGCGGTCGTGGTCGCCGCCGACGGTACGGAGCTGGCCCGCGGCCACTCCCGCGAGGCCGACGACCCCGTCGCCCACGCCGAGGAGGCGGCCCTCGCCAAGCTCGACCCCACCGACCCGCGCCTGGCCTCCGCCACGGTCTACAGCAGCCTGGAACCCTGCGCCCGCCGCGCCTCACGCCCGGCACCCTGCGCCCGGCTCATCCTCGACGCCGGCGTACGACGCGTCGTCACGGCCTGGCGCGAGCCGGACACGTTCGTGCCGGACGCCACGGCCCGCAACGCGGTCCTGGCCGAGGAGGGCGCGGTGGTCGTCGTCGTACCGGAGTACGAGGCCCGGGCGAAGGAGCCGAACCGGCATCTGGTGGGCTGAGACGGCTGTGTTCGGGGTCTCGACAAACCCGTGTGCTTGCAGTCCCGCGCATGACGTACACTGGTTTCACCGACGCGGGGTGGAGCAGCTCGGTAGCTCGCTGGGCTCATAACCCAGAGGTCGCAGGTTCAAATCCTGTCCCCGCTACTGAAAGACCCGGGGCCGGAATCCGATGAGGATTCCGGCCCCGGGTCTTTGTATGCGTCGACTGATGGACAACTCGGGGCATGCGTCGTCTTGGCGGCGCGCTAGCTCTGGCGGGCCGGTTCACTTCCCAGGGCGAGGAGTGCTGCTGCGGCGGAGATCAGCGCGAGGGTGGTGAACAGACCGGGGTATCCACCGAGCGGTCCGGCGAGGGCCGCCCCTGCGAAGGGGGCGAGAGCGGAGGCGATGGTGGCCGGGGCGGCCAGGATGCCGGATGGGCGGCCGTAGTGGGTGGTACCCCAGCGGTCGGTGACGGCGGTGGCTTGAAGGAGTGTGAGGTTGCCCCGCACCATGCCGGCCACCGCACCGTCACCCTGATCACGCTCGGAGGCGCCGCGACCGGCCAGGACCAGGGCGAGTACGGCGTACGTGTTGCGCCAGCTCAGGTGGTCGGCGCCCCACCAGCGGGTGAGGGCGGCGAGGGCGGGCTGGTAGAAGTGGCGGCCATGGCGACGCCGGCCAAGAGCCAGGCGGCTGTGAAGGCGATCAGGTTGGGTGCGGAGGCGATGGCCGGCACGGCGAGGACACCCAGGACAGACCCGGTGGTCGTCACGGTGCGTGGCCCTCGGCGGTCGAGGATGCGGCCGACGGGTATGCCGGTGAGGGCGGAGATCAGGAGCGCGCCCGAGAAGGCGGCGGCTGTGGTCGACCAGCCTGTGGCGGCGGTGATCTGCGGATTGAGGACGGGGAAGGCGTAGTAGACGATTCCCCAGCTGGTGATCTGGATGGCGCACGGGGCGGGCAGCGCGGCGCGGGGCCGTGACCGGACCCCCGTCCCGGTCACGGCCCCGCTGGACGGAAGTCGGTCATCGGATCAGCAGCAGCCGCCCGCGGCGGCGACCGGTTCCTTCGCGCTGGTGTCGGCCTCGCCCGTACCGGTACAGCAGGTGCTGCCCTGCTGTTTGGCGAGGGAGTCGGCGTCGGCTTTGACCACGTACACCTCCCAGGGTTCCTGGCCGGGGCCGTGGACCCAGACCTTGTCCTGGAGGGCGTAGCAGCAGGTGGTGTCGTTCTCCACGTCGGTGGCCAGGCCGGCCTCGCCCAGGCGGGCGGTGGCGGCGTGGACCGCCTCGGTCGACTCGACCTCGACGCCGAGATGGTCCATGCGGGTCGTCTCGTCCGCGGTGCCTTCGATGAGGACGAGCTTGAGAGGGGGCTCGGTGATGGCGAAGTTGGCGTAGCCGTCCCGGAGTTTGGCGGGCTCGGTGCCGAAGAGCTTCGTGTAGAACGCCACGGACGCTTCGAGATCGGGGACGCGGAGGGCAAGCTGTACGCGGGATGTCATGGCGAACCTCCTTGGGTGGGTGGGTGTTCAGCAGCCGCCGGAGCCGGAAGTGGCGGCCGGGGCGCCGGTGCCGATCTGGAGCGTGGTGGGGGCAGCGCAGCATCCGCCGCCCTCGCTGCCCTGTGCCGCGTCGGGCTCGTCGAACAGACCCGCGCCGCCGCAGACACCGGTCTCGGGGAGCGTGAGTTCGACCCGCTCGGCGGCTTCGTGGTCGCCGGCGATCGCGGCGGCGATGGAGCGGACCTGCTCGTAGCCGGTCATGGCGAGGAACGTGGGCGCACGGCCGTAGGACTTCATGCCGACCAGGTAGACGTCCTGCTCGGGGTGGGAGAGCTCGTTCACGCCGTGCGGGTAGACGGTGCCGCAGGAGTGGACGTTCGGGTCGATGAGCGGGGCCAGGGCGGTGGGGGCCTGGAGACGTTCGTCGAGGCCCAGGCGGAGTTCGGAGAGGAACGTCAGGTCGGGGCGGAGGCCGGTGAGGACGATGACCTCGTCGACCGGGTCCAGGCGGCGGCCGTCCTCCGCGATCAGGATGAGCTGGTCGCCGTCCCGTTCGACCGCCTCGGTGCGGAAGCCGGTGGCGGCGGTTGCGTGGCCGGCCTCGACGGCGGCCTTGGCGCGCAGGCCCAGCGCGCCTCGTGCGGGCAGTTCGTCGGCCTCGCCGCCGCCGTAGGTGTTGGCGCCGATGCCACGGCGAAGGATCCATACGGTGTGCGTGCCGTCCTCGTCCTTCGCGAGGTCAGCGAGGAGGGCGAGGGCGGTGAAGGCGGAGGCCCCGGAGCCGATGACGGCAGTGCGCCTGCCCGCGTAACGGGCACGGATGGCGGGGTCGTCGAGGTCCGGCACTCGGTACGTGATGTGCTCGGCGGCGGCCTTCTCGCCGAGGGCGGGCAGGCCGTCGGCACCCATGGGGCTGGGGACGGACCAGGTGCCGGAGGCGTCGATGACGGCGCGGGCGGTGATCCGCTCCTCGCGTCCGTCGGTGGAGTGGACGTGCACGGTGAAGGGCTGCTCGTCGCGCCCCGCGTCGACGATCCGGTCGCGGCCGGCGCGGGCGACGCCGGTCACGGTGGTGCCGTAGCGGACCCTGTCCCCGAGGGCGTCGGCGAGGGGCTGGAGGTAGCGCTGGGCCCAATCGCCGCCCGTCGGGTAGGCGTTGGCGTCCGGGCGGACCCAGCCGGTCGGGGCGAGCAGCTTCTCGGCGGCCGGGTCGATGACCTCGCCCCAGGTCGAGAACAGCCGGACGTGGGACCACTCGCGGACGGCGCCGGCCGCGCTCGGGCCAGCCTCCAGGACCAGGGGTTCCAGACCGCGTTCGACGAGATGGGCGGCGGCGGCCAAGCCGATGGGGCCGGCGCCGATGACCACAACGGGCAGCTGGCCGGTGGTGAGCACACCGTCAATGGACGCAGCCACTGGATTCCCCTTTGTTTCGATATCCGTCGATCTCT
>NZ_JAMGBG010000133.1 GCF_023516595.1 Streptomyces neyagawaensis
CCACTGGATTCCCCTTTGTTTCGATATCCGTCGATCTCTTGCGCTGCCCAGCATGGCACCTGTATCGATAAGCGTCAACATAGACATTCATCGAATTCTGGTGGGCGGATGGAACAGGTGGACGTAGCGGTGATGCGGGGGCGGCCAGTCGGGACTGGCCGCAGCGCACGCCCTGCGCGGACGGGGGCTGGAGCCGATGCCCCTGGAACCGTCCGACCAGCCGACCGGCTCGTGGCCGCGCTACTACGACAGCCTCACCCTCTTCTTCTCTCCCGCCGGATACAGCTCGCTGCCCGGGATGACCTTCGACGGGGACCCGGACCGCTACCCCCACCGGGACGAGGTCGTCGCCCACCTGCTGCGCCACACCGACCGACTCGATGCCGATATCCGTACGAGGACGCGCGTCGGGGAGGTCCGGGCAGCCGTCGACGGCCCCTTCGCCCTGGCGCTGGAGGGCGCAGGCGAGTTGTCCGCGCGGGGCGTCGTCGCGGCCTCCGGAACCTTCGGCCGCCCTTACCGTCCGGCGCTGCCCGGGCTGGAGGACTTCGCCGGCGCGCTGCACGCGGCCGAGTACCGCACACCGGGTCCGTTCGCAGGGCAGCGCATAGTGGTGGTCGGCGCCGGGAACTCCGCAGTGCAGATCGCCGCCGAGCCGGCCGCGCACGCCCAGGTCACCCTCGCCACGCGGCGCCCGGTGCGCTTCACGGCACAGCGCACCCTGGGCCGCAATCTGCACTGGTGGCTGAAGCGGACCGGGGCGGACACCCTGCCCCTCGGCCGGTTCCCGCGCACGCCCCCGACCCAGCTGGTCATCGATGACGCACCTACGGGGCCGCCATCACGTCCGGTGCTCCGGACCGGCGCCCCATGCTCACGGGGATCGGCGGCGCCAAGGTCACCCGGGCCGACGGCCGCAGCGAGGAGGTCGACACGATCCTGCTGGCCACCGGCTACCGGCCCGACCTCGCCTACCTGAGCCCGCTCGGCGCGCTCGACGAGCACGGCCACCCGATCCATCGCGAGGGCGTCTCGCTCACCCATCCCGGACTCGCCTACGTGGGGCTGGAGTGGCAGCGCCGCCTGTCCCCGAATTCCCTGCGCGGGGTCGGCAGGGACGCGGAACGGATTGCACGGCACCTCGCCACCCACCTCGCCCGAACCTGAGGCGATCCGACCCTCGCACCACTGGTTCGACATATGTCAACATAGATGCATGTCGAACACCAAGGTGCTGCCGTTGCTGGAACCCGCTCCCGGCGAGGCTGTAGTGCCGTGCTGCCCGCCGCTCACCGAGCGCCCGTTCACCGCGGAGGAGGCCGAGACGGCCGCGCGGATGTTCAAGGCCCTCGGCGACCCGGTGCGCCTGCGGCTGTTCTCCGCGGTGGCCTCCCACG
>NZ_JAMGBG010000134.1 GCF_023516595.1 Streptomyces neyagawaensis
GATGCATGTCGAACACCAAGGTGCTGCCGTTGCTGGAACCCGCTCCCGGCGAGGCTGTAGTGCCGTGCTGCCCGCCGCTCACCGAGCGCCCGTTCACCGCGGAGGAGGCCGAGACGGCCGCGCGGATGTTCAAGGCCCTCGGCGACCCGGTGCGCCTGCGGCTGTTCTCCGCGGTGGCCTCCCACGAGGGCGGCGAGGCGTGCGTGTGCGACATCTCCGACGTGGGCGTCTCCCAGCCGACCGTCTCCCACCACCTGAAGAAGCTCAAGGAGGCCGGCCTGCTCACCTCCGAGCGGCGCGGCACCTGGGTGTACTACCGGGTCGAGCCGTCGGTGCTCGCCGCGATGGGACGCCTGCTGACCAAGGCCGCGCCG
>NZ_JAMGBG010000135.1 GCF_023516595.1 Streptomyces neyagawaensis
CCGACGTGGGCGTCTCCCAGCCGACCGTCTCCCACCACCTGAAGAAGCTCAAGGAGGCCGGCCTGCTCACCTCCGAGCGGCGCGGCACCTGGGTGTACTACCGGGTCGAGCCGTCGGTGCTCGCCGCGATGGGACGCCTGCTGACCAAGGCCGCGCCGGCGGCCTGAGCGTCACTGATCTCGCTTGCCGCTGTGAGCGCCGGTGGTCGTGGCGCCGACCGGGGACTGCGGCAACAGCGGCGTGGAAAACAGCCGGCCGCCGGGACCGACGGGTCACTCTGCCGATCGTCCGGGCATGAAGATGAGCGCGACGAGCGCCAGCCCGATCACGCCGCCGATGACCTGCATGCCGATGAACCCGGCGACCGAGCTGGGGGCGATGCCGGCGAAGGTGTCGGTGAAGGCGCGACCGATGGTCACGGCCGGGTTGGCGAAGGACGTGGAGGAGGTGAACCAGTACGCGGCGCCGATATAGGAGGCGACCGCGACGGGCGCGAAGCGCAGCTGGTTCGCCCGGGCCAGGCCGAAGATCAGCAGGATCAGACCAGCCGTCGCGACGACCTCACCGAGCAGCAGATGGCCGGCCGACCGGTCATGCGTGGACCACTTCACCAGCGGCTCGCCAAACATCGCGTCCGCCAGGATCGCGCCCGCGATGGCGCCGACGATCTGCGCCGGCAGGTACACCGCCACCTCGCGCGGGGTGACTCCGGCCCCGCCGCGGCGGGCGGTCCACCACTCGGCGAGCGTGACGACCGGGTTGAAGTGGGCGCCGGAGACCGGGCCGAGCAGGAGGATGAGGACGCCGAGGCCGAAGACGGTGGCCGTGGAGTTGGCCAGCAGCTGCAGGCCGACGTCCTTGGTGAGTTCCGTGGCCTGGATGCCGGAGCCGACCACGACCGCCACCAGGGCAGCGGTGCCTATCAGTTCGGCGGCGGCCCGGGCGACGAGAGGGGTACGCGGTGGCGTGGCGCCGGGCGCCGGCTCGACGGAGGCCGGTACGGGAGCAGGTGGCGCGGACTCCGCGTGCGCGGCGGCTTCGGCGGCGGTCATGGGCAAGCCCTCTTGTTCTCGGCGGCGGTGCGAGCGGACTCGGCCAGATCAGCGAACTGGCTGGCGAGTGAGGCGATGACGTCGGGCTTGAGCCGGTAGTAGGTGAACCGGCCGCACGGCTCCGTCTCGACGACTCCGGCCTCGCGCAGCACTCTCAGGTGGTTGGAGAGGTTGGTCTGCCGGGCACCGGTCTCCTCCACGAGGTGGGTGGTGCACAGCATCTCTTTGGCGAGCAGGGTCACGATCTGGAGCCTGAGCGGGTCGGCCAGCACCCGAATCAGGTCAGTGTCGACTGACGTCATCATGTGCTGATATTGTCACATCAGTGGTGGCTGACACCACCGGGTGCTGACATCATTCACACCTGATGTTGTCGTGAGACAAGAGAGACCTCTGATGTCCGACAAGCCCTCTGTGCTGTTCGTCTGTGTCCACAACGCCGGCCGTTCCCAGATGGCCGCCGCATGGCTGACCCACCTGGCCGGGGACCGTGTCGAGGTCCGTTCCGCCGGCTCCAACCCGGGTGCCAAAGTCAACCCGGCCGCCGTCGAGGCCATGGCCGAGGTCGGCATCGACATCTCCGCCGAGGTCCCGAAGATGCTCACCGTGGACGCAGTCAAGGAGTCCGACGTCTGCATCACCATGGGCTGCGGCGACACCTGCCCCGTCTTCCCCGGCAAGCGGTACCTCGACTGGCAGCTGGAGGACCCGGCGGGCCAGGGCGTCGAGGCCGTCCGCCCGATCCGCGACGAGATCAAGGTGCTGGTCGAGGGCCTGATCAAGGAGATCGCCCCGGAGCCGCAGGCATGAACACCGCGCCCAGCGCGACCTTGGCCGGGAACACACCCGCGGACATAGGCGACATCATCGTCATCGGCTCCGGCCCCGCCGGATAAACCGCCGCCCTCTGCACCGCCCGCGCCTCGCTCGATCCGCTGGTCTTCGAGAGCGCGGTCACCGCCGGCGGGGCGCTGGTGCAGATGACCGAGGTGGAGAACTTCCCCGGCTTCCGCGACGGCATCATGGGCCCCGAGCCGATGGAGAACATGCGGACCCGGGCCGAACGCTTCGGCGCCGAGCTCATCCCGGACGACGTCGTCGAGGTCGACCTGACCGGGGCCCTTGTCCCACGTCGAGTTGGAGTCAGGCAGGCGCCCGAAGCCCCTCCTGTGGACGGATGAGCGAGTCCGGCGGTGGCGCGAGACCGGCGGAGACGGTCTCGGCGACCTTCCGCCGCATCCTCGCCACGACCGACCTGCCGCCCATCACCCTGCGGGACCTGCGCCATGTCGCCGAGAAGGCAGCGAAGCTGATCCCGCGATCGCGTCCGGCAGCTGCTGATTCGTCCGCCCAAGCGGCACCCGATCCGCAGGCCACGAGCGCATCCGCTCACGCATCGCTCACTCAGTGGCTTCAAAACGAAGCAGCGCCCGACCCGACCGAAGCCGACTCAGGCGCTGCGTAGCAGGTCAGAGGCCGTTTGCCTCCCCCACACCCGTAGGCCCTGTGGGACTCGAACCCACAACCAATGGATTAAAAGTCCACTGCTCTGCCAATTGAGCTAAGGGCCCAGGCGATGTTGCCTACCCGAGCATAGCCGGACGAGGCCGGGACTCCGATCGGGTATCGGTGACCCGGCCGCGTCGGGGAGCCGCAAAAAGGTTCGCCGCAGAACAGAACGGGCGGAAGATCGGCGGAAGCAGAGCGAAATCACGGGTCCGGGCCCGGCGGGGACGCCCGTTCCCGACACTCGCGCCCGCTCTACGGATCCACCGGCTCCGGTGCCCCCTCCCTCCCCTTCGCCCGCGCCACGTTCCGTTGGTGCTCGGGATTGAGGAACCAGTGCCGGGCCGAGGCGGTCCACCAGATCGCGGCGAAGCCGAGGACCACCAGGACGGCGACGGGGGCGTAGTTGAAGTTCTCCCAGGTGACGGGGGAGAGCTGGGGCAGCATGAAGAGGACGGTGATGACGAGGACCCAGGTCACCGAGATGACGCCGATCGTCCGCGACCAGCGCCCCAGATGCCACGGCCCCCGCTCGAACGCGTCGCCCTTGCGGAGCCGCAGGAGCGTCGGGATCACGTAGGCGATGTAGAGGCCGATGACCGCGATGGAGGTCACCGCCGCGTACGCCGTCACGTTGATCAGATACGGCAGGCCCAGGACGAGCGCGCCGCCCGCCGCCAGCCACACCGCCGCGACGGGCGTCCGGGTGCGCGGGCTGACCGTGTGCCAGACGTGCGAGAACGGCAGCGCGCCATCACGCGAGAAGGCGTAGATCATGCGGCTGTTGGCCGTCACGGACGCCATCCCGCAGAACAGCTGCGCGCCGATGACGACGAGGAGCAGCAGCTTCCCGGCGGTGGCGCCGAGCGCGTCCATGAGGATCTGGGCCGGCGGCACCCCCGTCGCGGAGTTCAGGGCGCCGTCGTACGACTGGATGGCGAAGGTGAAGCCGAGCAGCAGCACGAGTCCCGCCACCCAGGACGTCCAGATGGAGCGGACGATGCCCTTGGGGCCGGCCGTGGACGCGTCGTGGGTCTCCTCGGTCATGTGCGCGGAGGCGTCGTACCCGGTGAAGGTGTACTGCGCCATCAGCAGGCCCAGGAGGACGACGTAGAACGCGCTGCCCCAGCCCGTGTTGTTGACGAACTCGGTGAAGACGAAGGACGCCGAGCGGTGCTCGTCGGGGACGATCGCGAGGGCGCCGACGATCACCACGACACCCAGGACGTGCCACCACACGCTGATGCTGTTCAGCAGGCCGACGATACGGACGCCGAAGGTGTTCAGCAGGCCGTGCAGCAGCAGGATCCCCGCGAACAGCAGGATCGTGCGGCCGGGCGTCACCTCGAAGCCGAACTCCAGGTTCAGGTAGGCGGCGAGGAACGACGCCGCGCCGAAGTCGATGCCGGCGGTCACCGCGACCTGGCCGAGGACGTTGAACCAGCCCGTGAACCACGCCCACGCCGCGGCCGTCCGGGGCGGCGCCAGCCGGTGCGACCAGAAGTACAGGCCCGCGGAGGTCGGGTACGCCGAGCAGATCTCGGCCATCGCGAGGCCGACGAACAGCGTCATCAGCCCGACCCCGACCCAGCCCCAGGTGATCACCGCCGGACCGCCGGTGTTCATGCCGAACAGGTACAGGGTCATACAGCCGGACAGGACCGAGATGATCGTGAAGGAGACCGCGTAGTTCGAGAACGCGGACATACGGCGTGCGAGGACCTGGGTGTAGCCCAGTTGGGCCAGGCGTTCCTCGTCCGACACCGTGACCGACACCGAGTCCGGAGCCGAGACCCCGGACGCCCCACGGGCTATGTCGTCATCTGTCATGCCCCCAGCAATTCCCTCACGGAGGTCGTGACATGCGTCACAAGATGGCCGAAAATCGGCGCACTACGAAAACGCCGTGGCCCCCACCCGGAAGGTGGGGGCCACGGCGTTCACAGAGTGGGCGCTCGGCCTCGGTCAGCCGTTGCGCTTCCAGCGCGGCTTGTCCTCGCGGCGGCCGAAGGAGCCGGTGCCGCGGTGGTCGTCACGGCGGCCGTACGGACGCTCGTGGCCGCCGGAGCGGAAGCCCGGACGGTCGCCCTGGCGGTCGCGGTTGAACGGACGGTCGCTGCCCCGGTGACCACCGCGCTCGTCACGGCGCTCGAAGGAACGGCCACCGCGGTCGAACCCACGGTCACGGTTCTCGCGGTTGAAGCCACCACGGTCGTCGCGACGCTCGAAGGAACGGCCACCCCGGTCGTCCCGGCGGTTGTCGCGGTTGAAGCCGCCACGGTCGTCACGGCGCTCACCGCGGTTGTCACGGCTGTCACGGTTGTCGCGGTTGAAGCCACCCCGGTCGTCACGACGCTCGAAGGAACGACCACCGCGGTCGAAGCCACGCTCGTTGTCCCGACGGAAACCGCCCCGGTCGTCACGACGCTCGAAGGAACGACCACCGCGGTCGAAGCCACGCTCGTTGTCCCGACGGAAACCGCCCCGGTCGTCACGACGCTCGCCCCGGTTGTCACGGTTGTCGCGGTTGAAGCCACCCCGGTCGTCACGGCGCTCGAAGGAACGACCACCGCGGTCGAAGCCACGCTCGTTGTCCCGACGGAAACCGCCCCGGTCGTCACGACGCTCGAAGGAACGACCACCGCGGTCGAAGCCACGCTCGTTGTCCCGACGGAAACCGCCCCGGTCGTCACGACGCTCACCGCGGTTGTCGCGGTCGTCCCGGCGGAAACCGCCGCGGTCGTCACGACGCTCGTACGACGAGGAACGCCCGTACGACCCGCGCTCGGCCCGGTCGGTCCGCTCGAACCGCTCGGCCTTCTCGACGCGCTCGACGTCCTGCGCGGCCGGCTGCTCCGGCACGGACACCTCGGACAGCACCGCGTCGACAGCGGCGGCGGCCGCCTCGACGACGGCGGCACCCTCGCCCGTCTCCTCGGCGCGCGCCTGGGAGATCGCCGCCTCGGGGTCCTCGCCCCGCTCCCGCGCGGCACGCGCGGTGAGCCGGTCGGCCTCCTCGCGCAGCTCGGCGGCGCGGCGCGTGGCCCGCTCCAACTGCTTGGTGAGGTGAGCGACTTCACGCTCGGCCTGCTGCGCGGCGTTGCCGGCGGACTCGGCCTGGACCTCGGTCATCGACCGGGCGCCGGTGATCTCGGCGACCTCCGGGTCGAAGGCGGCACCGCCCTGGATGATGTGACGCCCGGCGTCGACGCCCGCGTCCTCCATGAGGCGGAAGATCTGGCGGCGCTGGTGCGGCAGGGACAGGGAGACGACCGTGCCCGTGCGACCGGCACGCGCCGTGCGGCCCGCGCGGTGCAGATAGTCCTTGTGGTCACCGGCCGGGTCCACGTTGAGCACCAGGTCGATGCCGTCGACGTGGATACCGCGGGCGGCGACGTCGGTCGCGACGAGCGCGTTGACGTAGCCGTCCTTGAAGTCGGCCAGCGTCCGGGTCCGCGCGCCCTGGGTCATGCCGCCGTGCAGCGCGTCGGCCTTCACGCCGGCGTCGCGCAGCTGTTCGGCGATGCGGTCGGCGCCCAGCTGGGTGCGGACGAAGATGATGGTGCGGCCCTTGCGGGAGGCGATCGCGGCGGTGACCGGTGCCTTGTCCTTGGGCTTCACGATCAGGATGTGGTGCGACATGGTCGTGACGTTGCCCTGGGCGCTGTCGACCTCGTGCGTGACCGGGTTGCTCAGGTAGCGCTTGACCAGCGTGGAGATCTCGTTCTCCATCGTGGCGGAGAACAGCATGCGCTGGCCGCCGGCCGGGACCTGGTCGAGCAGCTCGGTGACCTCGGGCAGGAAGCCCAGGTCGGACATCTGGTCGGCCTCGTCGAGGACGGCGACCTCGACGTTCTCCAGGGAGCAGGCGCCGCGGTTGATGATGTCGCGCAGTCGGCCCGGGGTGGCGACGAGGATGTCGACGCCGCGCTCCAGGGCGTAGATCTGGTTGCCCATCGACGTACCGCCGCAGACGACCTTCATCTTCAGGCCGACGACGTCGCCGTAGGGCTGGAGCGCGTCCGCCACCTGCATGGCGAGCTCACGGGTCGGGGTGAGGATGACCGCGCGGGGCTTGTGCTTCTCGGTGCGGCCACCGGCGAGACGCGCCAGGGTCGGCAGACCGAAGGAGAGGGTCTTGCCGGAGCCGGTGCGGCCGCGGCCGAGGATGTCCTTGCCGGCCAGGGCGTCCGGGATGGTCGCGGCCTGGATCGGGAAGGGGACGGTCACGCCGTTCTGCGCGAGCTTGCGCACGACGCCCTCGGGGAGACCGAGGGCGGCGAAGGTGACCTCGGGGGTCTCCTCGACGATCTCGTTCTCGCCGTTCTCGGGCATGACGGCGTGATCAGAACTGGAAATGGACATGCGTATGCGAAACCTTCCGGAGTCTCGTCGGCACGCGCCCGTCAACTCCGTGATTCGCAATACGACCGCCTCTATGCGGTCAGCCACGGCAAGGGAGAGAACGCGCCACACGGCGCGCTTCTGCGTTGGCGCCGGGCAAATGAATCAAACGATCTATAACCATACGCACCCCCCACCCCTAAAGGCAAACTGAGCCAATACCCGCAGGTCAGAAGGCGATCAGCGGAGCCCAACTGGGAAACCCAGACTCCTGGCCGACTTCACCCATGAGAGGGAAAGCCGCTGGCCAGGGGCCCTGCGGCGGCGTCGGCGGCACCGCGTTCCCGGTCGGCACCGGGGCAGCCGCCGTGCCGCCCTCGCACCCGTGTCGTCCGCCACACTCCCGCGGGCGCCGCAGGGCCACGGCCACCGCGCAGACGGCGACGACCACCGCGCAGACAGCCATCACCCCGCAGGACGCGGCCACGATCACCCCGGCGACGCCCCCGCCCGCCCCACAGCGGCACACAGCCGTTCCGCCCGGCCGCTATGCCGCGTCCCCCGCCTCCGGCGCGGGCTCCCGTTCCATCAGCTGTGCCCCCTGCTCGTGCGCGGACGACGACGGCTCGGCCGACGGCTCCGGCGCCGGGGACTCCGCCGGGGCCGACGGCTCGGGCGGCTCCGGCGGGGCCGAGGAGGGCGCGGGCGTCGGCTCGCCCTTCGTCGGCTCCGGCACGGGCGGCCGCTCGCCGTTCCCCTTGCCCTTGCCGCCCTTCCCACTCTTCGGCGGCTTCGCCTTCTTGGTCGGCTGGGCCCCCTCGGAGGCCGCCGCCGAGGCGGGGGCCGACCGGGACGCGGAGGGGTCGGGCGAGCCCGAGCGACGCGGCTTGCCGCGCCCGACCTGGTACCCCGTGCCGCCCCCGCCCGTCACGGCGGTGCCCCCGTCCGGCCGCTCACCGCCCCGCTGTCCGGCGGAGGGCGAGGGGCCGGGGTGCTGCCCGCCGTCCCCCACGCTCATGCAGCCGGCAGCCGCGGCGACGGCCATGACCGTGGCGGCCAGGCGAACGGGTACGTACAAGGCGCGCACGGCGGCCACCTCCGTGGGGGGCTGGGAGAGGAGTCCCCCTGTTCAACTCCCGCCGCACACAAGAAGACACGCGCCGTACCGACCCGCCGGACCACCGCCACCCCACGCCGTACCGACCCGCCGGACCTCCGCAACCTCGCGCCGCGCCGACCCGCCGGGCCACGGCCACCCCCACGCCGGAGCGGCCGCCTGGCCGCCGGGCCGCCGAGCCGCCGAGCCGCCTGGTGCCGCCCCTACCCGTACCCCAGGGCGTGCAGCCGGGCGTCGTCGATGCCGAAGTGGTGGGCGATCTCGTGCACCACGGTCACCTCGGTCTCCGCGACGACGTCCTCACGGGTCTCGCACATCCGCAGCGTCGGCCCCCGGTAGATCGTGATCCGGTCCGGCAGCACCCCCGCGTACCACTCCCCGCGATCCGTGAGCGGAGTCCCCTCGTACAGCCCGAGCAGCTCGGGGTCGTCGGCGGGCGGCTCGTCCTCGACGAACACCGCCACGTTGTCCATCAGCCGCGTCAGCTCCGGCGGGATCCGGTCCAACGCCTCGGCGACCAGCTCCTCGAACTCCTCGCGCGTCATCTCCAACACAGGCCCATTGTCGGGCACGACCCGCGCGAAGGAGAGATACGGGTCACAGGGCGACCGCTGGGGTCACACCCCTGAACGGGGCCCGGTCCCCAATCCCCCGCATATCCCTCCACCCCCCTGGGCATACGGCCCCAATGGCCCGCGTCCCCGCCGCAACAGCCACCACCGTGACCGCCATCCGTACGACCCTGCGCCGCATCCGCCGGGCGCTGCCGCTGCCACAGCCCACCGGGGCCACGACCCGGGGGCGCCGCTCACGCGACCCGCGCCCGGCGGTCGAACCGGCGGGCCGCGCCCGCCCCTGGGTCCGCGCGCTCGGCCTGGTCACCGTCGTCGTGGTCGGCGCCTGGCTCGGCCTGCTGGTCGTGGGCAACGTACGGACCCCTGTCGGCCCCATGAACACCACGATGACGCTGCGCCCGTCGCTCACCGGCGGCACGAAGATCAACGTCTCACCGCTGGGCGCCCTGGAGCTGCGCAGTCACCACGCCCCCGTACGCCTCGACGTGAACGTGGACCAACTGGACCCGGACCGCGCCCAGGCCCTGGTCGACCACCCCGAGCGGATCTCGGGCCTCCAGGACGAGATCGCCTCGGACGTCCGGCGCGGCACCCTGGACCTGGCCCTGCGGTCGGGCGTCGCCGTCGTCACGGGGGCGACCGCGCTGGGGCTCGCCGTCTACCGCCGCCCCCGTCGCGCCCTGGCCGCGGGCGGCCTGGCCCTCGGGCTGCTCGCGGCCTCCGGAGGCACCGCCGCCGCCACCTGGAACCCGAACTCGGTCCTGGAACCCAAGTTCTCGGGCCTGCTCTCCTCCGCGCCCTCCCTGGTCGGCAACGCGCGCAGCATCGTCACGGAGTTCGACGTCTACCAGAAGGAACTGGCACGCCTGGTGACGAACGTGACCAAGCTGTACGACGTCACGTCCACCCTCCCCGCGTACCAGCCGGACCCCACCACCATCCGTGTCCTGCACGTCTCCGACATCCACCTCAACCCCGCGAGCTGGAAGATCATCGCCTCGCTGGTGGAGCAGTACGAGATCAACGTCATCGTCGACTCCGGCGACACCATGGACCACGGCACCGCCGCCGAGAACGCCTTCCTGGACCCGATCGCCGACCTCGGGGCGCCGTACGTCTGGGTGCGCGGCAACCACGACTCCCGCGAGACCCAGCGGTATCTGGAGGGCGTCGAGAACACGCACGTCCTCGACGAGGGGAAGGCGGTGAACGTGGGCGGGCTGCGCTTCGCGGGGATCGGCGACCCGCAGTTCACCCCCGACCGCTCCACGGACAAGGCGGGCCTGCCCTCGGAGGAGGCGGCCGGACAGCGGCTGGCGGGGGCGCTGCGCGCCCAGAAGGCGGCCGGCACTCCCGTGGACATCGCGATCGCCCACAATCCGGACGCCGCCCGCGAGACGGACGGGGACGTCCCGCTCGTCCTCGCCGGGCACCTGCACCACCCGGAGATGGAGATCCTGGACGAGGGCACCCGCCTGCGCATCGAGGGCTCGACCGGGGGCAGCGGGCTGCGCGCCCTGGAGGGCGACTACCCGGATCCGATCGAGACGTCGGTCCTCTATTTCGACCGCGACACCCATCGCCTCCAGGCCTGGGACGAGATCAAACTCGGGGGCCTGGGTCTGACGACGGCCGAGGTCAGCCGTCACCTCCCGAAGGAGAACCAACCGGGAGCACTCCAGTCCCCGTCCCCGTCCGGAAGCTCGTCGGACACTCCGCCGGGCACCCCATCGGGTACCCCGTCCGGTTCGCCTCCGAGCACGTCACCCGGCGGGGCGACCACCCGTTCGCCGGACCGCCCGTAAACCGTTTTGGCGATACCTCCCGCCATCCCATATGCTTCTCACGTCCCCGACGCGCTGATGAAGCGCCCACGGCGGGCCGATAGCCCTCATCGTCTAGCGGCCTAGGACGCCGCCCTTTCAAGGCGGTAGCACGGGTTCGAATCCCGTTGGGGGCACGCAAGAACGTGTGCGACACTGTCGTACGCAACCTTGGTCCTGTGGAGCAGTTTGGAGTGCTCGCCACCCTGTCAAGGTGGAGGCCGCGGGTTCAAATCCCGTCAGGACCGCTCGGTGTTTCACGTGAAACACCGTGGCTGGGTAGCTCAGTTGGTACGAGCGTCCGCCTGAAAAGCGGAAGGTCGCCGGTTCGACCCCGGCCCCAGCCACAACAAATGAGAACCCCCACCGGGCAACTGGTGGGGGTTTTCGTCGCTCACAGCGAGCCGAGGCCGATGTGGGCCAAGGTCGCTCACCGAGAGCCATGGGGGGTTCTTGAGAGGGGTCATCAGGGGACTCGTGACGGCCGGCGCCGTCCTGGTCTCCGCACTCGCGATACCCGGTACGGCCCACGCCGAGGCGCCGGTGGTCAAGGCAGCGGGCAGCTCCGGCGACTGGGCGGCCATCGAGGTCCGTCTCCGCCACGGCAGCGCCATCGGCGAAGACATCACGAAGATCACCGCGACGCTCCGCCCCGCCGGGAGTGGCGAGTCGGACGCCCCGGTGGCCACCGTCACCGATTTCAAGCAGGCGAACTGGATCAGCCCCTGGGAGGGCGTGTGGTCCTCGCAGCCCGTCCACCTGGACACCCTCGGCGACTACACGATCGACGTCGAGGCCACGACCAGCGCGGGAGAGACCACGGTCCGGAAGGACGCCGGCACCCTGCGGTACCGCAAGCAGCCGGTCTTCCAGGACTTCGCCGTCACGCCGACCACGCCGACCATCGAGGACAAGACGGTCACGGTCAGTGGGGACCTGGTCGTACGCGATCCGATCACACGCCTGACGGAGCCTCTGCCGGGAGCCTCCGTGAGTCTCTGGATCGAGCGGCAGATCGAAACGCCCGCCACCACGGACGACAAGGGCCACTTCTCCTTCTCCCATGAGCTGACGGAAGGCGGCGGGGCCTATGCCACCTACCGGGGCGACCTGGGGTACGCCTCCACCTTCTGGGTCGACATCACGCCCACGGCGGCACCGACCCGCATCACCCTCGACAAGAGCAGCTTCCACCTCACGGCGGGCGACAAGATCACGGTCTCCGGCACTCTGCAGTACCAGAGCGGCTCGGAGTGGAAGCCGCTCTCCGGCATCCCGCTGGAGATGGATTACAAGAACAGCAGCACCTCCCACCCGATCGAGGCGACGACGGGCGCCGATGGCCGCTTCAGCTTCGCCGCGAGCCCGTACCAGAAGACCGTGTACGAGGTGGCCTTCCGGCCGTACCCGTACAACGCCTGGATCCAGCGCACCGCCACCGTCGATGTCGACGTCGCGGTCACGGCGACGACGAAGTTCCGGGGCTTCACGGCCTCGCTGGACAAGTACGCCGAGCTCAGCGTCTCCGGCACCCTCGGGATCGTCGGGGAGGACCACAGCGAGCGCGTGAGCGTCGCCATCCAGTACTCGCCGAACGGCAGGACCGGCTGGACCACCGAGAAGACCGTCAAGACGGACTTCGACTCCCAGTTCCACACCACCCTGCCGGGCTACACGGACGGCTACTGGCGACTGAAGTACGCGGGTTCCACCACGTACGACGTCGTGGGCACCACGAGCGGCGCCCTGCGCAAGAACCGGGCTCTCACCCGGATCAGGAACGCCGACGCCTCGCCCGAGCCGGTCCGCAAGGGCCGGACGATCACCGTCAAGGGTGTACTCCAGGAGCGCCAGGCCGGGTCGTCGACGTGGAAGGCGTACGGCTCCAGGAAGGTCCAGATCCTCTTCCGGCCCACGGGCAAGAAGACCTGGTACCTGATGACGACCGTCACGTCGAAGTCCAACGGCTCCTTCAGCAAGGGCTTCACGGCCCGTCAGGACGGGACCTGGGTGCCGGTCTTCCTGTACCCCGACAGGGGGCACTTCGTCGGCAGCGGGAAAGAGGACTACGTCGACGTGCGCTGACAGCCGCGGCCCACGCGGCGGCCGGCGGTAACGCGCATCACAGGCGCACAGCGAGGGGCGGACGCAAAAGCGTTCGCCCCTCGTTTCGTCGAGGTGAGATCCTGGACGGCGTATGTCTACGCCACCTGCCCCCGCCCTCGGCGCCCTCGCCCCCCGCCTGGCCGAGCTGTCCCTGCGCGACGCGCACCGGCTCGGGCGCAGGCTCGAAGGCGCGCGCAAGATCCGTAAGCCCGAGGCCCGGGCCGCCGTCCTCGCCGAGATCGAGGCCGAGGTCGCCAAGGGCGAGGCCCGCATGGCCGAGCGCGCCGCCCGCGTGCCGACCGTCTCGTACCCCGAACAGCTGCCCGTCAGCCAGAAGAAGGACGAGATCGCGGCCGCCATCCGCGACCACCAGGTGGTCATCGTGGCCGGTGAGACCGGCTCCGGCAAGACGACCCAGATCCCGAAGATCTGTATGGAGCTGGGGCGCGGCGTCCGCGGCATGATCGGGCACACCCAGCCCCGCCGGATCGCCGCCCGCACCGTCGCCGAACGCGTGGCGGAGGAGCTGGACACCCCCCTCGGCGAGGCCGTCGGCTGGAAGGTCCGCTTCACCGACCAGGTCAACCAGGACGCGACCTTCGTCAAGCTGATGACGGACGGCATCCTGCTCGCCGAGATCCAGACGGACCGCGAGCTGCGCGCCTACGACACGATCATCATCGACGAGGCCCACGAGCGGTCCCTCAACATCGACTTCCTGCTGGGCTACCTCGCCCAACTGCTCCCGAAGCGCCCGGACCTCAAGGTCGTCATCACCTCCGCGACCATCGACCCCGAGCGGTTCTCCCGCCACTTCGGCGACGCCCCGATCGTCGAGGTCAGCGGCCGTACGTACCCGGTCGAGGTGCGCTACCGCCCCCTCCTCGAAGAGGACTCCGACGACGCCGACCGCGACCAGATCACCGCCATCTGCGACGCGGTCGAGGAGCTTCAGGGCGAGGGCAAGGGCGACATCCTCGTCTTCCTCTCCGGTGAGCGCGAGATCCGCGACACCGCCGACGCGCTGATCAAGAAGAACTACCGCTTCACCGAGGTCCTCCCCCTCTACGCGCGGCTCTCGCACGCCGAGCAGCACCGCGTCTTCCAGCCGCACACCGGCCGCCGGATCGTGCTGGCCACCAACGTCGCCGAGACGTCGCTGACCGTCCCCGGCATCAAGTACGTCATCGACCCGGGCTTCGCCCGCATCAGCCGCTACAGCCACCGCACCAAGGTCCAGCGGCTGCCGATCGAGCCGATCTCCCAGGCCAGCGCCAACCAGCGCAAGGGCCGCTGCGGCCGTACGTCCGACGGCATCTGCATCCGCCTGTACACCGAGGACGACTTCAACGCGCGCCCGGAGTTCACGGACGCCGAGATCCTGCGGACGAACCTCGCCTCCGTCATCCTGCAGATGACCGCGGCCGGCCTCGGCGACATCGAGAAGTTCCCCTTCATCGACCCGCCGGACCACCGCAACATCCGCGACGGCGTCCAGCTCCTCCAGGAGCTCGGCGCGCTCGACCCCACGCAGAAGGACGTCCGCAAGCGGCTGACCACGATGGGCCGCAAGCTCTCCCAGCTGCCCGTCGACCCGCGCCTGGCCCGGATGGTCGTCGAGGCCGACAAGAACGGCTGCGCCCGCGAGGTCATGGTTATCGCCGCCGCGCTGTCCATCCAGGACCCGCGCGAACGCCCCGCCGACAAGCAGACACAGGCCGACCAGCAGCACGCCCGCTTCAAGGACGAGTCCTCCGACTTCCTCGCCTTCCTCAACCTGTGGCGGTACGTCCGCGAGCAGCAGAAGGAACGCGGCTCGTCGTCCTTCCGCCGGATGTGCAAGCAGGAGTACCTCAACTTCCTGCGCATCCGCGAGTGGCAGGACATCTACAGCCAGCTCCGCACGGTCGCCAAGCAGATGGGCATCCACCTCAACGAGGAGGACGCCCCCGAGCAGCAGGTCCATGTGTCGCTCCTGGCCGGCCTGCTGTCCCACATCGGCATGAAGGACATCAAGGACGGCGCGAAGAACGAGTACCTGGGCGCCCGCAGCGCCAAGTTCGCGATCTTCCCCGGCTCTGCCCTCTTCAAGAAGCCCCCGCGCTTCGTGATGTCCGCCGAACTGGTGGAGACCTCCCGCCTGTGGGCCCGCGTCAACGCGAAGATCGAGCCCGAGTGGGTCGAGCCGCTCGCCGAGCACCTGCTGAAGCGCACCTACAGCGAACCGCACTGGGAGAAGGACCAGGCGGCCGTGATGGCGTACGAGAAGGTCACGCTGTACGGCGTCCCGATCGTCGCCCAGCGGAAGGTGAACTACGGCCGCATCGACCCCGAGGCGAGCCGCGAGCTCTTCATCCGCAACGCGCTCGTCGAGGGCGACTGGCGTACGCACCACAAGTTCTTCGCCGACAACCGCAAGCTCCTCAGCGAGGTCGAGGAGCTGGAGCACCGCGCCCGGCGCCGGGACATCGTGGTCGACGACGACACCCTGTTCGACTTCTACGACCAGCGGGTCCCCGAACACGTGGTGTCGGGCGCCCACTTCGACTCCTGGTGGAAGCGCAAGCGGCACGAGCAGCCCGACTTCCTGGACTTCGAGCGCGAGATGCTCATCCGGGAGTCGGCGGAGGCGGTCACCAAGGCGGACTACCCGGACTCCTGGCGCCAGGGGCAGCTGAAGTTCCGCGTCACCTACCAGTTCGAGCCGGGCGCGGACGCGGACGGCGTCACCGTCCACATCCCCCTCCAGGTCCTCAACCAGGTCACCGACGAGGGCTTCGACTGGCAGATCCCGGGCCTGCGCGAGGACGTGGTGACGGAACTGATCCGTTCCCTGCCGAAGCCGATCCGCCGCAACTACGTCCCGGCCCCCAACTACGCCAAGCGCTTCCTCGACCAGGCGGTGCCCCTCCAAGAGCCGCTGACCGTCACGCTCGCCCGCGAACTCAAGCGCATGGTGGGCGTACCGGTGACCGCGGACGACTTCGACTGGTCCCGGGTCCCCGACCACTTGAAGATCACCTTCCGGATCGTCGACGAGCGGCGCCGGAAGCTGGCTGAGGACAAGGACCTGGAATCCCTTCGGCTCCAGCTGAAGCCGAAGGCCCGCAAGGCGCTCTCCCAGGCCGCCGCGGCGACCGCCGAACGCCAGGGCGGCGAGTCCCTGGAGCGCACGGGCCTGACGGACTGGACGATCGGCTCCCTCACCCGCGTCTTCGAGACCCGCCGCGCCGGCCAGCCCGTGAAGGCCTACCCGGCCCTCGTGGACGACGGCGACACCGTCTCCGTACGCCTCTTCGACACCGAGGAGGAACAGTCGGAAGCGATGTGGAAGGGCACCCGAAGGCTCATCCTGCGAAACATTCCGGTCAACCCTGCGAAGTTCGCGAGCGAAAAGCTGACCAACGCTCAGAAGCTCGCCCTCTCGGCGAACCCGCACGGTTCGATCCAGGCCCTGTTCGACGACTGCGCGACGGCCGCCGCCGACCGACTCATCGCCGACTTCGGCGGGCCGGCCTGGGACGAGGAGTCGTACCGCAAGCTCTACGACAAGGTCCGCGCGGAGATCGTCGACACCACCGTCCGCACGGTCGGCCAGGTCCAGCAGGTCCTCGCCGCCTGGCAGGCCTGTGAGCGCCGCCTGAAGGCCACGAGGAGCCCCGCCCTCCTGCCCAACCTCGCGGACGTACGCGGGCAGCTGGACGCCCTCGTGAAGCCGGGCTTCGTCACGGAGACGGGGCTGCGCCGCCTCCCGGATCTGATGCGCTATCTGGTGGCCGCGGACCGGCGGCTCCAGCAGATGCCGACGAGCGTCCAGCGGGACACCTCCCGCATGGAGAAGGTCCACGAGATGCGGGACGAGTACGCCTGGCTGCTGGAACAACTCCCCCAGGGGCGGCCCGTACCGTCCTCGGTCCTGGACATCCGCTGGATGATCGAGGAACTCCGCGTCAGCTACTTCGCGCACGCCCTGGGGACGGCGTATCCCGTCTCCGACAAGCGCATCGTGAAAGCGATCGACGCGGCGGTGCCGTAGCCGTCATACTGTGACGAGCGCTGCACAGTGGGTGAGTTCGACCAGGGGGCTCACCCTCCTGTACAGTCTCTTCTCGCAGGCCAGCGCACAGGCGCTGACTGCGAAACCTGGTCCTGTGGAGCAGTTTGGAGTGCTCGCCACCCTGTCAAGGTGGAGGCCGCGGGTTCAAATCCCGTCAGGACCGCACGATTCAGAGAGACCCGCATCCCCCAAGGATGCGGGTCTTTTTGCTGCGCCGGTCGCGACAGGGGGAGCGACCGAAGGTGCGTCGGCGGGTGCGGGTTCGTCGTGGTTGTTCGCGCAGTTCCCCGCGCCCCTGAAAAGCGTCCGGGGCTGCGCCCCGCGCTTTTCAACGGCGCCACGGGGATGAAGGCCGGGCCGCAGGCCCAAGCCTTCAGGGCGCGGGGAACTGCGCGAGAAACCACACACCACCCGCAGCCGCCAACGAACCGCGCACCCCCAACCCACTAGGCACCCGGCCCCCAGCGGACGCGCCGGGGCTTGACGGAGTCACATTCCATCGGTACCTCGGAAACAGGGCCCCAAGACCCCGGAGGTGGCGTATGGCGGCGTCCGCTCGGCACGAGACCCGCGCTCTGCTCCGCGCTCATCTGTCGGCCGCCTCCTCCTACCGCCACTTCACCCGGCACTGCCCGATCTGCCACCGGCTGCTGCGCCTGGCGACGGACACCGTGACGACGGGCATCCTGACGACGGACGTCCCCAGGGCCGGCGAGGACCGCGCCGAGGGTGCCACGGAGGACGAGAGCCCCTCCAAGGCGTGAACGATGACGTGAGCGCCGACGGGCGGGGAACGCACTCGGCGGGACGACGGGCCCGCCTCAACTCCCGTCCTCTCTACCGCACGTGACTCATGAGTAACAAGCTACTCGGCATGTGACGGGTGTCACTGTATAAGTTTCCGGAACATGGGTTCTTACAGGTCTCCTACAACTGGTCAATTTAATATGTGCAATTGCACCAGTCTCCCGAGGCCCCCACAGGAGATCCGACAGCCCTCCCCAGAGTCCGACAGCCCCGCGCACAGACAGCCGCGCCCCCGCACAAGTCGGCGCGCCGGACACACGAAAAGACCGGACCCGGGGGCCCGGTCGTCCGTCCAAGCGCACAAAAAAGATCGCGCTGGACCCGGCGGAGTCCAGCGCGATCTGACGACGCACCCTTGTTGCTTGCCTGGCGAAACCCAGAACAGATGGAAGCTCTGGAAAACTCTGTGCGGCTCGGGCGTGGGATCTGTTGGGGCAGAACCCGCGTCGCTTGGCGCTGTATGAGCGGTTGAGCTGCGCTTTCAGGCGGCTCGGCCGATTGGGGGACCAGCCGAAATGCCCTGTTCTGCGGTGGTTCAGGCCTCGCTGCGCTGCTGCGGAATACCCGCGAGCAGTGCGCGGACCTCAGCCTCGCGATAACGGCGATGTCCGCCGAGCGTACGGATGGACGTGAGCTTGCCGGCCTTCGCCCACCGCGTGACCGTCTTGGGGTCGACGCGGAACATGGTGGCGACCTCAGCCGGGGTCAGCAGCGGCTCGGCATCAGGGGTGCGAGCGGTCATGAGCGGCCTCCTCGGGAGAACCGAACCTTCTCGGTTCTTTCCTCTAAATTCTGCACCTTGACCCGCGTTGCCCGAAATGGCGGACGCGAGTCGAGTCGGTTATAGGACGAACGGCTTGTCCTCGGCACTACAACTACACCATCTGTCCAGCCGCGTCGGCCAAACCGATGGAATTGCCCTCCCAGGTGTTCATCAGCGACGGATGCCGATGGACCGTGCCATAGCGGACAGTCACGCCACTGTGACGAACAGTCACAGTGGCGTGCAGGAGTCACGAGACCCCCCAAGAGCGTGCAATGCTGAGATTCCACCCAAAGGCGGGCAGAGGGAGCCTCCCCCGGACTCCTTGTCCTATTTTGGCATGAGGAGGTGCGTAAGAGGCAAGGCCCGCGTAAGTGCAATCCGTCACGCTTGACGCCTGCTTGACACAAAAGCCCGGATCGGGGACCTACGTCCCATGATGACGCCCGAGTGGAACTTCGGTGCGTCAAGCCTGGGCCAAGGGTGGACAGTTCACCATGCTTCGGCCTCCATGGAAAGCCTTTTCCCATCCGTCCCACAAGTCACAAGTACGGGTGGGACGTTGAGCCGGTTCAACCGGTTCCGCCCGGTACGGCTCGCCGACCGGCCGTTCAGTTCGCGGAGCGCCGGTCCCGTACCGCCCGCCACCGTTCGACCAGCCGCCCGTACGCCTCACCGGCGGCAAGACCGTCGCCGTTGCGCAGGGCCTCGATGCCCTCGGCGACATCCGCCGCGGAATGGTCGTCGTCCAGCTCCTCCGCCGGCAGGACGTGCACGAGACCGCCGTAGTCCAGCTCCACGAGCGAGCGCGGGTGGAACTCCTCCAGCCAGCGGCCCACGTCGACCAGCCCGTCGATCAGCGGCCCCTCGTCGAGGGCCTCGCGCAGCGCCCTGAGCCCCCGCGCCACCCTCCGCCGGGCCTGCACCATGGGCGTGCGATAGCGAAGTACAGGTGAGTTCTCGGCCGAACCCTTCTCATAGGTGCGCTCCTCGTCCGAGACGAGGACGAACCAGTTCAGCGGCACGTGCCAGGTCGAGGTGCGGATCCACGGACGGGCGTCGGGGTTGCGCGCCATCCAGCGCTCGTAGTCCTGGCCGGCCTGCCGACGCACCAGCGGCGGCAGCACCGCGTCCAGCAGCGGCGCGGGCAGTTCCTCGGCGAGATCACCCAGCGCCTGCCAGCCGCGCAGCCGGGTGCGCCAGGGGCAGACACAGACCACCCCGTCCACCTCGACCACGAAGGCGTCACCGCTCTCGTGCACCGGCACCGGGATCGGCGGCGTGGGCAGCAGATCGGCCAGCGACCGCCGCAGCTCGTCCTGGTAGGAGGGGCGGTCGGCGCGACGGGCGTACCGGGTCCAGTGGGTGCGCTCGGGCTCCGGGAAGGCGGCCAGCGGCTCGTACACGCGGAGGTACGACGCGTACGGGACGATCACCGAGGACACCTTGGGCACGCCTGCTCCCTCCCCCGCCGACCACCGGGGAAACCTGCGGAACCCGCCCATCGGCGGGCCGGAAAACTGTGCGGGTCACACCACGGCCGTACTCCAGGAGTGGGTGATCCTGAGGCTCCGCCGCTCCGCGGCGGCCGGAGGCTCTAATCTCATGCTCACAGACCCCCCGCCACCCGTACGGGGAGCTCTCACCACCCGCCGCTTCTTACCCAGGAGTCACCACAGTGACCGACGTATCTGACGGCGTCCTGCACACCCTGTTCCAGTCGGACCAGGGCGGTCACGAGCAAGTCGTGCTCTGCCAGGACCGGGCCAGTGGCCTCAAGGCCGTCATCGCCCTCCACTCCACCGCGCTGGGCCCCGCCCTCGGCGGCACCCGCTTCTACCCGTACGCCACCGAGGCCGAGGCCGTCGCCGACGCCCTGAACCTCGCGCGCGGGATGTCCTACAAGAACGCCATGGCCGGGCTGGACCACGGCGGCGGCAAGGCCGTGATCATCGGCGACCCCGACCGGATCAAGAGCGAGGAGCTGCTGCTCGCCTACGGGCGGTTCGTGGCCTCGCTCGGCGGCCGGTACGTCACCGCGTGCGACGTCGGCACCTATGTCGCCGACATGGACGTCGTGGCCCGCGAATGCCGCTGGACCACGGGCCGCTCCCCCGAGAACGGCGGCGCCGGCGACTCCTCCGTCCTCACCGCCTTCGGGGTCTACCAGGGCATGCGGGCCTCCGCCCAGCACCTGTGGGGCGACCCGACGCTGCGCGGCCGCAAGATCGGGATCTCCGGCGTCGGCAAGGTCGGCCACCACCTCGTCGAGCACCTGCTGGCCGAGGGCGCCGAGGTCGTCGTCACGGATGTGCGCGAGGACGCCGTGCGCCGGATCCTCGACCGCCACCCCGAGGGCGTCACCGCCGTCGCCGACACCGAGGCGCTGATCCGCGTGGAGGGGCTCGACATCTACGCCCCCTGCGCGCTCGGCGGAGCGCTGAACGACGACTCCGTGCCCGTGCTCACGGCCAAGGTGGTGTGCGGCGCGGCCAACAACCAGCTCGCCCACCCCGGCGTCGAGAAGGACATCGCGGACCGCGGGATCCTCTATGCGCCGGACTACGTGGTGAACGCCGGCGGCGTCATCCAGGTCGCCGACGAACTCCACGGGTTCGACTTCGACCGGTGCAAGGCGAAGGCGTCGAAGATCTTCGACACCACGCTGGCCATATTCGCACGCGCGAAGACGGATGGGATTCCGCCGGCTGCCGCGGCCGACCGGATCGCCGAGCAGCGGATGCAGGAGGCGGCCGCCGCACGCGGACGCTGACGTTCCGCGGGCACGCCCGCGCGAGGGTCGCGCGACAGGGCCCGGTACCCGCCGACGGCTTTAGAGAGAACTCTCACTTCCGTCGGCGGGTCGTTCGCCAAGAAACGGTTAAAATCGCGGTTGACCAGCGGGGAAAGGGCTCCTCGCAGGTTCTGGGCACAGCCACGTCCTGCGGGCGACGTACCGTATGGGCGTGGGCTCAGGTACCGTGGAAGCCCTACGGACCGGTCTCTCTATGGAGAGCCCGTTCTAGATCATGAACGCGTGTCAAGACTCTGGGGCCGTCGAGCCCCGTCACCGAGGGGGTCGAGCCATGGGGCGCGGCCGGGCCAAGGCCAAGCAGACGAAGGTCGCCCGCCAGCTGAAGTACAACAGCGGTGGGACTGACCTGTCGCGTCTGGCCAGCGAGCTGGGCGCATCGACTTCGAGCCAGCCTCCGAACGGCGAACCGTTCGAGGACGACGAGGACGACGACGACCCGTACGCGCGGTATGCGGAGTTGTACAACTCCGACGATGACGAGGATGAGGACGACGAGTCCGGTCCTGCGTCCCATCGCCGCGGGGCTTGACCGTCCAGCTGCGCTTCACCCGGTCCGAGCGGATTACGCCGGACCGGGTTTTGTGCGGTTGCGCTCCGCTTGAGGGGCCGGGCGCCTTGTAGCTCGGGGGTCACTGTGCGTCGGCAGCCACGGATTCGTAGTGGCTGGTCGCGCAGTTCCCCGCGCCCCTTGGGCGGCTTCGCCGCCGTCAGGGGCGCGTCCCTCATCAGCCTCGGGCGTAGTCGTTGATCAGTTCCGCGCCTGTCGTGTGAGCGGCTCGGTCGGTGATCTCGCCTGCCAGCCAGGCCTCTACGCCTCGGTCCGCCAAGGTCGTCAGGGCCACGTTCGCCGACTCCTGGGGGACGATGGCGATCATGCCCACGCCCATGTTGAGGGTCTTCTCCAGCTCCAGGCGCTCGACCTGGCCGGTCTTGCCGACGAGGTCGAAGACGGGAGCCGGGGTCCACGTGGAGCGGTCGACCGTGGCGTGCAGGTGGTCGGGGATGACGCGGGCCAGGTTGGCCGCGAGACCGCCGCCCGTGACATGGCTGAAGGCGTGGACCTCGGTGGTGCGGGTCAGGGCCAGGCAGTCCAGCGAGTAGATCTTGGTGGGCTCCAGGAGCTCCTCGCCGAGGGTGCGGTCGAACTCGGCGATCTGGGCGTCCAGGGAGAGCCCTGCCTGGTTCAGCAGGACGTGCCGGACGAGCGAGTACCCGTTCGAGTGAAGGCCGGAGGACGCCATGGCGATCACCGCGTCACCCTTACGGATGCGATCCGGGCCGAGCAGGTGCTCCGCCTCGACCACGCCCGTACCGGCGCCGGCGACGTCGAAGTCGTCCGGGCCGAGGAGTCCGGGGTGCTCGGCCGTCTCGCCGCCGACGAGGGCGCAGCCGGCGAGGACACAGCCCTCGGCGATGCCCTTGACGATGGCGGCGACCCGCTCGGGGTGGACCTTGCCGACGCAGATGTAGTCGGTCATGAACAGCGGTTCGGCGCCGCAGACCACGATGTCGTCCATGACCATCGCGACCAGGTCGTGGCCGATGGTGTCGTAGACGCCCAGCTGGCGGGCGATGTCCACCTTGGTGCCGACGCCGTCCGTGGCGGAGGCCAGCAGGGGGCGCTCGTAGCGCTTGAGGGCGGAGGCGTCGAAGAGGCCGGCGAAGCCGCCGAGGCCGCCGAGGACCTCGGGGCGCTGCGTCTTCTTGACCCATTCCTTCATGAGCTCGACGGCGCGGTCGCCCGCCTCGATGTCGACGCCCGCGGCGGCGTAGCTGGCGCCGCCCTCGGCGATGGGGGTCTCAGACATGGCTGATGAGAACCTTCGTGTCGTACTGCGGGTGAGCAGGGGGCGGCGGACTACGGGCGACGGATCGCGTCGGCCGCGGCCGTGGCGGCGGGCCCGGCGGCCAGCTCGGTCTCCAGGAGCTGCTTGCCGAGGAGTTCGGGGTCCGGCAGCTCCATCGGGTACTCGCCGTCGAAGCAGGCACGGCAGAGGTTCGGCTTGGCGATCGTGGTCGCCTCGATCATGCCGTCGATGGAGATGTACGCCAGGGAGTCGGCGCCCAGGGACGTGCCGATCTCGTCGATCGTCATGCCGTTGGCGATGAGCTCGGCGCGGGTGGCGAAGTCGATGCCGAAGAAGCAGGGCCACTTCACGGGCGGGGAGGAGATCCGGATGTGGACCTCGGCCGCCCCGGCCTCGCGGAGCATCCGGACCAGTGCGCGCTGGGTGTTGCCGCGGACGATCGAGTCGTCGACGACCACCAGGCGCTTGCCCTTGATGACTTCCTTCAGCGGGTTCAGCTTCAGCCGGATACCGAGCTGGCGGATCGTCTGGGAGGGCTGGATGAACGTACGTCCGACGTACGCGTTCTTCACCAGACCCGCACCGAACGGGATGCCCGAGGCCTCCGCGTAGCCGATGGCGGCGGGGGTGCCGGATTCCGGGGTCGCTATGACCAGATCCGCCTCGACGGGGGCTTCCTTGGCCAGCTTTCGGCCCATCTCCACGCGGGAGAGGTACACGTTCCGGCCGGCGATGTCGGTGTCCGGGCGGGCCAGGTACACATACTCGAAGACACAGCCCTTGGGCTTCGCTTCCGCGAAGCGGGAACTGCGCAGTCCGTTCTCGTCGATGGCGATGAACTCGCCGGGCTCGATCTCGCGGACATAGGAGGCGCCGCAGATGTCGAGGGCGGCGGACTCGGAGGCGACGACCCAGCCGCGCTCCAGCCGACCGAGGACCAGCGGGCGGATGCCCTGCGGGTCACGCGCGGCGTAGAGGGTGTGCTCGTCCATGAAGACGAGGGAGAAGGCGCCACGGACCTGCGGGAGGACAGCGTGGGCCCCCTCCTCGATCGTCAGCGGCTTGCCGTCCTCGTCGACCTGGGCCGCGAGGAGCGCGGTGAGCAGGTCGGTGTCGTTGGTCGCCGCGACACGCGGGGTACGGCCCTCCTGCTTGGGCAGGTCGGCGACCATCTCGGCGAGCTGGGCCGTGTTGACCAGGTTGCCGTTGTGGCCGAGGGCGATGGAGCCGTGCGCGGTGGCACGGAACGTGGGCTGGGCGTTCTCCCAGACGGAGGCGCCGGTGGTCGAGTAGCGGGCGTGACCGACCGCGATGTGACCTTGGAGGGAACCGAGCGAGGTCTCGTCGAAGACCTGGGAAACGAGGCCCATGTCCTTGAAGACGAGGATCTGGGAGCCGTTGCTGACCGCGATACCCGCGGATTCCTGGCCCCGATGCTGGAGGGCGTAGAGCCCGAAGTACGTGAGCTTGGCGACCTCTTCGCCCGGGGCCCAGACACCGAAGACGCCACACGCGTCCTGGGGGCCTTTCTCGCCGGGGAGAAGGTCGTGGTTGAGTCGTCCGTCACCACGTGGCACGCCACCGAGTGTAGGCGAGATCGCGCACCGGTCCGAATCCGCTGATCTCGCCCACCGGCTTTCCCGACTGCGTGCCGCCGCATGTCACTTGTCGGCTACCGCACCGACACCCAGGCCGTTTTCCCTGGTCAGCGTGATACTGCGGTGATCGATCCGATATTCCACCGTGCCCTTGAAGAGGCCGAGGAGGGTCCGCTCGGCGGCCATGAGTGAGTCGGAGCACATCTTGCGGGTGGTGCGCGCGTGGCCGAGGGTGATCTCGCCCTTGCTCACCGTCGCCTCGGCGGAGACCTCGTTGCAGCCGAGGCTGCCGCTGAGGGTGCCCTTCTTCTTGTCGAAGGTGAACCAGGCCTTGCCGTCGGCCTCCTCGGGGAGGGACTGGGCGACGTCGCGGTCCATGAGCGAGTCGACGCGCCACTTGGTGCCGTACAGCTCGGCGGGCTTCTCCTCGCTGAGCCGCACGGTGTCGCCGTCGGCCGTGGTGAGGGTGAGTCCGCCGTCGGCGGCCTTGGCCTGGAACGTCCCGGTGTCGAGGATGCGGGAGAAGCGCTCCTCGAACTTCATCGGGGCGTCGCCGCAGGCCATCTCGGTGGACTGGGCGATCTCGAAGTCGACGGAGTCGTCCTTGAAGTCGGCGGTCGAGCCGAAGGTGTTGCAGCCGTAGTTGCCGTTGACCTCGCCGTTGTCGTCGATCTTCAGATAGGCGCCGGCGGGGGCCTTGGTGGTCTTCCCGTCCACGGTGAGGCTGTCGACCGTCCAGTGGACCCCGGTGACCGACTCCTTGGCGCCCGGTCCCACGGAGTCGCTGCCGGCGCCGGTACCGGACTCGGTGCCGCAGGCCGCGAGGAGCGGGAACAGGGTCAGGGCCGCGAGGGGCAGGGCGGTGCGGGTCAGTCGCTGCTTGTCCATGCCGGTGGGACGGATGGGGTCCGTGGGCGGTTCCACCTGGTTGTTCGCGGGCGGTTCAGCTCAGCAGGGGCAGCAGCGCGCTCAGGTCGGCCCGTTCGCCGCTGGCACTGACCTTCGCCTCGTCGAGGGCGGTGGCCCACTCCAGGCGGCCGGTGGCCAGGCGGACCCAGGTCAGCGGGTCGGTCTCGACGACGTTCGGCGGGGTGCCTCGGGTGTGCCTCGGCCCCTCCACGCACTGCACGACGGCGTACGGCGGGATCCGCACCTCCGTCGAGCCGCCGGGGGCCCGTGCGGCGAGGGTGTCGGCGAGCAGCCGGACGCAGGTGGCGAGGGCCTGGCGGTCGAAGGGCAGGTCGAGGCCGGGGACGGCGGCGTTCAGGTCGTCGGTGTGGACGACGAGTTCGACGGTGCGGGTGACCAGGTAGTCGGCGAGCGACATGGCGCCGGCGCGGGTGTCGACGAGCCGGTCGTGCGGGGTGGCGGCGAGCCGCTCGGTGATCCGGCGCTCCGTCTCGGCGTAGAGGGCGCCGAGGTCCGGGTGGGCCTCGGCCAGGGCGTGGCTGCCCTCGGCGATGGCGTCGGCGAACGGGGCGGTGGCCGCGCCGTAGTCGAGGGGCCCGGACTCTGCCTTCGCCGGTTCGGGCCGGTCCAGGGCCCGGCTGACGCTCTCCACGGCCAGGGTGAGGTGCGCGGCCAGGTCCCGTACGGTCCACTCCCCGAGCCGGGTGGGCAGCGCGAGCTGCTCCGGGGCGAGCCCGGTGATGGCCTCTCGTACGGTCGCGAACTGGGCCAGCACGGCCTTGCGGGTCTTGGCGGGGTCGTAGACGCGGAGGCGTTTCCTGGCCGGGGGCATGGTGGGGAGCCTATGCGGAGGGGAGGTCGGAGGGGGTGGGATTCCCCACGGCCGAGAGCGCGACGAGTGGGTGAAGGCGCTGCGGCGACGGCCGCCTCGGTCGGGGAAGCCAGGCCCTCCGCGGCTGACACCGGCCTCTGACAGGCCGGCACAGAGGCCCCGCCCGGACAGCCGGGCGGGGCCGAAGTGCCGTACGACGGGGGGGCTTACGCCAGCAGTGCCGGGATCGTGCCCTCGTGTGCGGTGCGCAGTTCCTCCAGGGTGAGGGTGAACTCGCCCTGGATGTCGACGGTGTCGCCGTCGACGACGCCGATGCGGGTGACCGGGAGACCCCGGGCACCGCACATGTCGTTGAAGCGGACCTCCTCCGAGCGGGGGACGGCCACGACGGCGCGGCCGGCCGACTCGGAGAGCAGGAAGGTGAAGGTGTCCAGACCGTCGGGGACGATCAGGCGGGCGCCCTTGCCGCCGAGCAGCGCCGACTCGACGACCGCCTGGATCAGACCGCCGTCGGACAGGTCGTGCGCGGAGTCGATCATGCCGTCGCGGGAGGCGGAGATCAGGATCTCGGCGAGCAGGCGCTCACGCTCCAGGTCGACCTGCGGGGGCAGACCGCCGAGGTGGTCGTGGACGACCTGGGACCAGGCCGAGCCGCCGAACTCCTCACGGGTGTCGCCGAGGAGGTAGAGCAGCTGCCCCTCCTCCTGGAAGGCGACCGGCGTGCGGCGGGCCACGTCGTCGATGACGCCGAGGACGGCCACGACCGGGGTCGGGTGGATGGCGACCTCGCCCGTCTGGTTGTAGAGCGAGACGTTGCCGCCGGTCACCGGCGTGCCCAGCTGCTGGCAGGCGTCCGCCAGACCGCGGACGGCCTCCGCGAACTGCCACATGACCGCCGGGTCCTCGGGCGAGCCGAAGTTCAGGCAGTCGGAGACGGCGAGCGGCTTGGCACCGGTGGTGGCGACATTGCGGTACGCCTCCGCCAGGGCCAGCTGGGCACCGTGGTACGGGTCCAGCTTCGCGTAGCGGCCGTTGCCGTCGGTGGCGATGGCGACGCCGAGGCCGCTCTCCTCGTCGACCCGGATCATCCCGGAGTCCTCGGGCTGGGCGAGGACCGTGTTGCCCTGCACGAAGTGGTCGTACTGGGAGGTGATCCAGGACTTGGACGCCTGGTTCGGGGAGGCGACCAGCTTCAGGACCTGCTCACGCAGCTCCTCGCTGGTCTCCGGCCGGGGCAGCTTGTTCGCGTCGTCCGCCTGGAGCGCGTCCTGCCAGTCGGGGCGGGCGTAGGGCCGCTCGTAGACCGGGCCGTCGTGCGCGACGGTGCGGGGGTCGACGTCGACGATCTTGCCGCCGTGCCAGAAGATCTCCAGGCGGTCGCCGTCGGTCACCTCACCGATGACGGTGGCGATGACGTCCCACTTGTCGCAGATGGCGAGGAAGCGGTCGACCTTCTCCGGCTCGACGACCGCGCACATGCGCTCCTGCGACTCGCTCATCAGGATCTCCTCGGGGGAGAGCGTC
>NZ_JAMGBG010000136.1 GCF_023516595.1 Streptomyces neyagawaensis
GCGACTCGCTCATCAGGATCTCCTCGGGGGAGAGCGTCGAGTCGCGCAGGGGGACGTCGTCGAGGGTGACGCGCATGCCGCCGGAGCCGTTCGACGCCAGCTCGCTCGTCGCGCAGGACAGGCCCGCCGCGCCGAGGTCCTGGATGCCGACGACCAGCTTCTCCTTGAACGCCTCCAGGGTGCACTCGATGAGGAGCTTCTCCTGGAAGGGGTCGCCGACCTGGACGGCCGGGCGCTTCGACGGCTTGGCGTCGTCGAAGGTCTCGGAGGCCAGGATGGAGGCGCCGCCGATGCCGTCGCCGCCTGTGCGGGCCCCGTAGAGGATGACCTTGTTGCCGGCGCCGGAGGCCTTCGCGAGGTGGATGTCCTCGTGCCGCATGACTCCGATGGCACCGGCGTTGACCAGCGGGTTGCCCTGGTAGCAGGCGTCGAAGACGACCTCGCCGCCGATGTTCGGCAGGCCCAGGCAGTTGCCGTAGCCGCCGATGCCGGCGACGACGCCGGGCAGGACGCGCTTGGTGTCCGGGTGGTCCGCGGCGCCGAAGCGCAGGGGGTCCACGACGGCGACCGGGCGGGCGCCCATCGCGATGATGTCGCGCACGATGCCGCCGACACCCGTGGCCGCGCCCTGGTAGGGCTCGACGTAGGAGGGGTGGTTGTGCGACTCGACCTTGAAGGTGACCGCGTAGCCCTGGCCGACGTCGACGACGCCGGCGTTCTCACCGATGCCGACGAGCAGGGCGTCCGACTGGGGCGCCTTCTCACCGAACTGGCGCAGGTGCACCTTCGACGACTTGTACGAGCAGTGCTCGGACCACATGACGGAGTACATGGCCAGCTCCGCGCCGGTGGGGCGGCGGCCGAGGATCTCGACGACCCTCTCGTACTCGTCCTTCTTCAGGCCCAGTTCGGCCCAGGGCAGCTCGACGTCGGGGGTCGCGGCCGCGTGCTCGACCGTGTCCAGAGGCGTCCGGCTCATGCGTTGACCAGCTTCTTGAGGATCGAGGTGAAGAAGGGGAGGCCGTCGGTGCGGCCGGTGCCGATGAGCGGCTCCACGGCGTGCTCCGGGTGCGGCATCAGGCCCACGACGTTGCCGGCCTCGTTGGTGACGCCGGCGATGTCCCGCTGGGAGCCGTTGGGGTTGAAGTCGAGGTAGCGGAACGCGACCCGGCCCTCGGCCTCCAGCTTGTCGAGGGTGTACTCGTCGGCGACGTACTGCCCGTCGTTGTTCTTCAGCGGGATGTGGATCTCCTGGCCGGCCGTGTAGTCGGTGGTCCAGGAGGTCTCGGCGTTCTCCACCCGCAGCTTCTGGTCGCGGCAGATGAAGTGCAGGTGGTCGTTGCGCAGCATCGTGCCGGGCAGGAGGTGCGCCTCGGTGAGGATCTGGAAGCCGTTGCAGATGCCGAGGACCGGCAGTCCGGCCTTCGCCTGCTCGATGAGCGTCTCCATCACCGGCGAGAAGCGCGCGATGGCTCCGGCGCGCAGATAGTCGCCGTAGGAGAAACCGCCGCACAGCACCACGGCGTCGACCTGGTGGAGGTCCTTGTCCTTGTGCCACAGGGCGACGGGCTCGGCGCCCGCCAGCCGGATCGCGCGCTGGGTGTCCCGGTCGTCGAGACTGCCCGGAAAAGTGACGACGCCAATACGTGCGGTCACTTTCCTGCCTCCACCACTTCCTCCACCTTCACGGTGAAGTCTTCGATCACGGTGTTGGCGAGGAAGGATTCCGCCAGTTCATGGATGCGGGCGAGCGCGGCGTCGTCCACCGGTCCGTCCACTTCCAGTTCGAATCGCTTTCCCTGACGTACGTCGGAGACGCCCTCGAAACCGAGGCGCGGCAGCGCGCGCTGCACCGCCTGGCCCTGGGGGTCGAGGATCTCCGGCTTGAGCATGACGTCGACTACGACGCGTGCCACTGGCACTCCCGGTGTGTGGTGCTGAGCAGGTCCCTTCAGACTACCCGCACAAAATTTCTACGCGAGTAGATTCGTAGGAATCTACAGACATTCCAGGTGAGGGCGGTCACGATCCGGTATCGGGTGATCCTCTTCGTGAAAACTTCCGGGAAAGATCCCCCGACCCTATTGCGCGACGGACACGCCAGCGGATTAAGTCTGTCTTCACAATGCAATGCGGGGCCCTGTACAAATGAATTGGCAATAGCCGATACTTTGCCCAATTAACCGCCGGACAGACGACATCACCGGGACGTAAGGGCACGTCAACGGAGAGATGTCACACGAAGGGACCGATATTCGTGGCGCAGCGTGTCGTGGTCACTCTCTCCGACGACATCGACGGCTCGGAAGCGGCGGAGACGATCGCCTTCGGACTCGACGGCAAGTCGTACGAGATCGACCTCAACGAGGCCAACGCCGAGAAACTGCGTGAGGCGCTCGCGCCCTACGTGGAGGCCGGGCGGAAGCGGTCGAGGTCGGGCAAGGCCTACAAGCAGACCCAGGTGGCCCCGGACCCCGCGGCCGTCCGCGCCTGGGCCATGGCCAACAAGCTGGAGGTCCCGGCGCGCGGCCGGATCCCCAAGAAGGTGTACGAGGCGTTCGCCGACGCGCAGTGAGCCGGGTCGGGTGAGCCACGTCGAGTGAGGCCCGGCGGGTGTGCCGTGTGGCGCACCCTGCCGAGGCCGGCCCTCAGTGTCCGTCAGCGGACCCTGGGGGCGGCGGACTTGGCCCCCGGCGGGAACCGACTTGCGTTGCACCCCTGCGGATCAGCTAGAGTCTGGAGCACGCCGAGGGGCAAGGCCGAAAGGCCCGGCTCACCGGAGTCACGCGGGTGTAGTTCAGTAGCAGAACATCCCCCTTCCAGGGGGAAGGCGCAGTGTGCAATTCCTGTCACCCGCTCTGATCACTTACCAACCATCCTTCTGGATCAGGTAATGTGGTCTGCGCGCCGATCGGTGGGAGCCGGTCGGAGGCAATGCGGACGTAGCTCAGTTGGTAGAGCGCAACCTTGCCAAGGTTGAGGTCGCGAGTTCGAGCCTCGTCGTCCGCTCTTGAATCAAGACCCCGGTCCACTGGACCGGGGTCTTCTGCGTTCCCCGATCTTCTGTGTTCCCGGATCTTCGGCGTTCCCGGAACATCCGGTTCCGGCTCCTCCCGGTTCCCGGATCTTCCCCTGACATTTGTCATGCCGACCGATGACAGCGCGCACTGCTCCACGGCCCCCACCACCGGGACGCTGGAAGCATGAAAACGAACGGGCACGAGGACGTGATCGAGGTCACCGACCTGCGGCGCGTGTACGGGGGCGGTTTCGAAGCCGTACGGGGAATCACCTTCTCCGTACGCCGGGGCGAACTCTTCGCCCTCCTGGGCACCAACGGCGCCGGCAAGACCTCCACGGTCGAACTGCTGGAGGGCCTCGCCCCCGCGTCCGGCGGGCGCGTGCGGATCCTCGGCCACGACCCCTACACCGAGCGCGCGGCCGTCCGGCCCCGCATCGGCGTCATGCTCCAGGAGGGCGGCTTCCCCTCCGAGCTGACCGTCACGGAGACGGTCAGGATGTGGGCGGGCTGCACCAGCGGCGCCCGGCCCGTCGGGGAGGCCCTGGAGATCGTCGGACTCGGGCGCCGGGCCGGCGTACGGGTCAAGCAGTTGTCCGGCGGCGAGAAGCGGCGCCTGGACCTCGCCCTCGCGCTCCTCGGGCGCCCCGAGGTGCTCTTCCTCGACGAGCCGACCACCGGCCTCGACGCCGAGGGCCGCCAGGACACCTGGGCGCTCGTCCGCGACCTGCGCGACCAGGGCACGACCGTGCTCCTCACCACGCACTACCTGGAGGAGGCGGAAGGGCTCGCCGACCGGCTCGCCATCCTCCACGAGGGAAGCATCGCCGCGACCGGCACCCCGGCCGAGGTGACCGCCTCCCAGCCGTCCCGGATCTCCTTCGAACTGCCCGACGGCTACTTCCTCGGCGACCTGCCGCCCCTCGGCGAGCTGGGCATCACCGGCCACGACGTCGAAGGACGCGCGGTGGTGCTGCGCACCAACGAACTCCAGCGGGCCGCCACCGGAGTGCTGCTCTGGGCGGAGCGCGCCCGGGTCGAACTCCGGCGGCTGGAAGTGCGGTCGGCCTCGCTGGAGGAGGCGTTCCTGCGGATCGCGCGGGAGAGGGCTGCCCGTACCGGCACGGGGGCCGGTACGGGCGCAGCCGGTACGGACGGCAAGGCGCTGACGGGCACGAAGGCCCGCAAGGACGGGGTGAGCGCATGAGCACCATGACCGACACCGGCACCGACACCGGCCGGACGACTCTCAAGGGCCGGATGACCGCGCTCGCCCGTGCCGAGCTGACCCTGCTCGGGCGCAGCCGGGCCACGCTGGTCACCGCGGTGCTGGTGCCTCTGCTGCTGCCGCTCAGCGTGCGGTCGGCGACCGACCAGATGGACCTGGACGAGGTGGGGCTCAGCATCGGCACGGTCATGCTGCCCGCCGCCGTCGGCTTCTCCCTCCTGTTCGCGGTGTACGCCGCCCTCACCAACATCTACGTCGTCCGCCGCGAGGAGCTGGTGCTCAAGCGGCTGCGGTCCGGGGAGCTGCGGGACCCGGAGATCCTGGTCGGGGCGGCGCTGCCGGCCGTCGGCATCGCGTTCGCGCAGTGCGTGCTCCTCGCCGTCGGCTGCACCGTCCTGCTGGACCTCGGGGCGCCGCCCGCGCCGCACCTCGCCGTGCTGGGTGTGCTGTTGGGGATCGTGCTGTGCGTGGCGCTGGCCGCGGTGACGGCGAGCTTCAGCCGTACCGCCGAGAGCGCGCAGGTGACCAGCCTGCCGGTGATGTTCGTCTCGCTGCTCGGCTCCGGGGTCACCGTCCCGCTCGAAGTGCTGCCCGACCGGGTGGCGTCCGTCTGCGAACTGCTGCCGCTCTCCCCGGTCATCGCGCTGGTGCGCGGCGGCTGGACCGGCGACCTCACCGCGTACGAGGCGCTGGGGGCCGTCGCCACCGCGCTGGCCTGGACCGTGCTCGCGGTGTTTGCTGTACGACGGTGGTTCCGCTGGGAACCGCGCCGATGAGGGGAGTTGGCCATGCGGGGGCCCAGGGCATGGTGGCGGGGGAAGACCACCCCGGCGAAGGTGGAGACGTACATCCGGTGGTCGTTCTACTCGTTCCCCGCGCTCGAGGTCGCCACCTTCGGGCTGCCCGTCTTCGGGACGGTGCCGATGCCCCAGGCGGGCTGGCTGGTGGCGGTGATGGTCGTGCACGCGGCGGTGAGCACGGTGTGCGGTGCCCGCGCGCTCGACTGGGTGCGGGGCGGCCGTGAACAGCCGCTCGGGCTGATGTGGGCGGTCGGAGGGGTGAGCGCCCTGATCGGGATCACCGCGAGCGTGCTCGCCGGCCGGGACCCCGACAGCGACACGGCCACCGCGCTGGGCTCGATGTTCGCCGGCGTACTGATCTTCGGCGTCGGAGCGATCACGCTGGGCATGCGCGAACGGCGCAGCGGGCTGAACCTGATCGCGGGACTCTCCGCGGGTTCCGGGCTCCTAATGCTCCTTGTGGGCCCCGGCCCCGGCGAGGCGCTGGCCACGGCGATCGCCGTGCTGGCCGGCACCTCGTTCTTCGCCTTCACCTCCTTCTTCTCGGTCTGGCTCGTCCGGGCCGTCTACGAACTCGACGAGGCCCGCGAGACCCGCGCCCGGCTCGCCGTCGCCGAGGAACGGCTCCGCTTCGGCCGCGATCTGCACGACGTGATCGGACGCAACCTCGCGGTCATCGCCCTCAAGAGCGAGCTGGCCGTCCAGCTGGCCCGCCGCGAACGGCCCGAGGCCGTCGACCAGATGACCGAGGTCCAGCGGATCGCGCAGGAGTCGCAGCGGGAGGTCCGGGACGTCGTACGCGGCTATCGCGAGGCGGACCTCGGCGCCGAACTCGCCGGTGCGCAGGGCGTCCTGGAGGCGGCCGGCATCGTGTGCTCGGTCGACCGGGCGGACACCGCCGGGCTGCCCGGCAAGGTGCAGTCCGCGCTCGCCTGGGTGGTGCGCGAGGGCACGACGAACGTGCTGCGACATGGGAACGCCGGGCAGTGCACGGTGGTGTTGAAGGTGACGGAGGGGCAGGTGGTGCTGACCGTGGAGAACGACGGGATACGGGCGGCCGACGGGAACGGGGACGGGGACGGGGAGCGTGTGGCGGCGGGTGCCGTCGCGGAGCGTTCCGCCGGTGCCGGATCCGGGCTCGCCGGGCTGCGGGAGCGGCTCGCGATCGTGGACGGGACGCTGGAGGCGGGGCCGGTGGGCGGGGAGGCGTTCCGGGTGGTGGCCCGGGTGCCGCTGGCGCCGCAGGCCGCTGCGGATCCGGTCGGCGGGAGCATCGCGGTCACCTCCGCGGCGGGCGCCGTACGGGAGGTCACGTCGTGACGGCCGTACCGGAGGCGGGGCGGCCCGTGCGGCTGCTGCTCGCCGACGACGAGCATCTGATCCGGGGGGCGCTGGCCGCGCTGCTCGCCCTGGAGGACGACCTGCTGGTGGTCGCCGAGGCGGCGAGCGGACCGGAGGCGCTGGCGATGGCCCGGGCGCACGAGCCGGACGTGGCCGTCCTCGATCTGCAGATGCCGGGGGCGGACGGTGTGAGGGTGGCCACATCGCTGCGGGCGGAGCTGCCCGGCTGCCGGGTGCTGATCGTCACCGGTCATGGCCGGCCGGGGCATCTGAAGCGGGCGCTTGAGGCGGGTGTGCGCGGGTTCGTACCGAAGACGGTCAGTGCCCAGCGGCTCGCGGAGATCATCCGTACCGTGCACGCGGGAAACCGTTACGTCGACCCCGAGTTGGCCGCCGACGCGATCTCCTCCGGGGACTCGCCGCTGACCGCCCGCGAGGCGGAGGTGCTGGAGCTGGCCGCCGACGGGGCGCCCGTCGTGGAGATCGCCGAGCGGGCCGCGCTGTCCCAGGGGACCGTACGGAACTATCTGTCGTCGGCCGTGTCCAAGCTCGGGGTGGAGAACCGGCATGCGGCGGTGCGGCTCGCACGGGAGCGAGGTTGGGTATAGTTGCTCTCGCGCCACGGCGCACTGCGGACGTAGCTCAGTTGGTAGAGCGCAACCTTGCCAAGGTTGAGGTCGCGAGTTCGAGCCTCGTCGTCCGCTCCAGGAAAGGCCCCCGGTTTCCCGGGGGCCTTTCACGTTAGGCCCAGCGGGTGCCCGTCAGACGCTCGTACGCCTCCACGTACTTGGCGCGGGTGGCCGCGACGATCTCCTCCGGGAGCGGCGGCGGGGGCTGCTCGCTCGCCCGGTCCCAGCCGGACTCGGCGGACGTCAGCCAGTCACGGACGAACTGCTTGTCGAAGGACGGCTGGGCACGGCCCGGCTCCCACTGGTCGGCGGGCCAGAAACGGGACGAATCGGGGGTGAGGACCTCGTCGGCGAGGACCAGGGTGTCGCCCTCGTAGCCGAACTCGAACTTGGTGTCGGCGAGGATGATGCCCCGGTCGCGGGCGATGGAGCGGGCGCGGCTGTACACGGCGAGAGTCGTCTGCCGCAGCTGGGCGGCGGTCTCCGCGCCGACCTGGCGGGCGACCTCCTCGTAGCTGACGTTCTCGTCGTGCTCGCCGACCGCGGCCTTGGTGGCCGGGGTGAAGATCGGCGCGGGCAGCTCCGAACCGTCGACCAGGCCCTCGGGCAGGGCGAGGCCGCAGACCGTACGGCTCTCCCGGTACTCGACGAGACCCGAACCGGTGAGGTAGCCGCGGGCGACCGCCTCCACCGGGACCATCCGCAGGGACTTGCAGACGAGGGTGCGGCCGGCCCAGTCGGCGGGGGCACCCTCGGGCAGTTCGGTGCTCAGGACGTGGTTGGGGACCAGGTCGGCGAGCTGGTCGAACCACCACAGGGACAGCTGCGTGAGGACGCGCCCCTTGTCGGGGATCTCCGTCGGCAGCACCCAGTCGAACGCGGACGTTCGGTCGCTGGCGACCATCACGAGGTCGCCCGCCTCGTTCTGGTACAGCTCGCGCACCTTGCCGGTGTGCAGGTGCACCAGGCCCGGAACCTGGATCGGCTCGGGCTTTTCTACGAATCCGGACACGGTTCCTCCCCGTGGTGATGTCCAAGTGGCTCGATTGTCCCGTATCGGGGCGACCGGTCTGGGCCAGGGGTGCGGGTGAGGGCGTTCGGGCGCGTTGCGGCCGACTAGGTCAGTCCCGTTTGCAGATGCGGTCCAGGAGGTTGGCCGTGGCCCGCTGGATACGGGTGTCGACGTGGCCGGGGCGGTCCAGGGCGGGGGACCAGGCGAATGTTCCGGATGCGAAGACCCAGGCGCCGGAGGGGGCCCGGTAGAGGGAGGTCTCCTGGTGGCGGAGGACGCCTTCGGGGTCCCGGTACGGGGAGTGGGCGAGGAGGATACGACCCTGGTGCTCGGGGAGCGCGGTGCGGGGGAAGTAGCGGTCGGCCTCGCCGGCGACCATGCCGTGCAGCTCATCGCCCTCGTGGGCGCCGGTCGCGTCCCAGAGCCAGTGGTCGGCGTTGCGCACGACCAGGGGGTGGGGTTCGGGGACCCGGCCCTCGTACTGGATGCCCATCAACTGCTGCTCGGGGCGGTCGATTTCGCGCCACAGTGCGGGTTTTCCGGGGCCCCGGCGTTTTCGGCAGGTGAGGAGCCGGTCGGGCACACCGGACGGGGACGGGCCCAACTCCACCTGCCAGTACATGGTGTTGGAGGAGAGGAACACCAGGGAGATCCCGCTGTCCCGGGCGGTCTCGGCGGTACGGCGCATCTGCGGCGACCAGTACTCGTCGTGGCCGGGGAAGACCAGCCCCCGGTAGTGGGTGGGGTCGACGCGGCCGGAGTGCAGGTCGCGGGCGTCGGCGTAAGCGATGTCGTAGCCGTAGCGCTCGGCCCAGCGGATGAAGTCGTAGGCGTGGCCCACATGGAGGGGGAGGCCCGCGCCGGCGTACGGGCGGTCGAAGGAGACGGTGGTCGCGGCGTGGGACTCGCCGAGCAGCCGGCCGTCCTCGTCCCAGGCGTGGTAGAAGCTGGCGCCGGTGCGGCCGTCCTCCGGGTACAGGTTGTACGCCTGCCACGTGATGTCGGGCATCAGGAGCAGCAGATCGGCGGGCTGGTCGTCGCGGACGGTGAACGGCACGTGGGAGCGGTAGCCGTCGGCGGTGGTCAGGACCGCCACGTACGCGCCGATGTTCCAGTAGCTCGGGATCTGCAGCCGCCAGGACAGCCACCAGTGGTGGCAGGAGACCGTGCGGTCGGCGGTCAGGGGCGGGGGCTGGACGATGCCCGAGAGGCGGGGGCTGGTGGTGATCTTCGCGGCGCCGTCACCGCCGTAGTGGCCGACGCGGTAGATGTCGACGGCGAATTCCTGGGGCGGGTCCACGGTGATGTGGAAGTCGATGGACTCGCCGGGGGCAGCGGCACCGGTCGCGGTGAACCCTTTGATCTGCCGCCGCACGTCGTCGGCGGAGCGGGGGCCGGACGTCGACCGCGGGGCGGGAATGCGGGGGTCGGCGGCCCTGCCGCTCGGCGGCAGCGTCGCCTGGTCCACATACCAGGGGACGACCTGGCCCGTGTCGTCGAAGTACGTCACGTTGCCCCGGAGCCAGGGGACGGGGCCCTGGCCGAAGGGGTCGGTCACGGCGTGCGCGAGTGCGCCCGATTCCCAGCGGCGGACGCGGTGCTCCGTGCCCATGAGTTCTCCCCTCCCTCGCCCCCGTGTGCCGTCACAAGCGCCTGCCTCGTACGCGAACGGTCCCAGCACATCACATTACGCACGCGCTCCGTCACCGTTCGTCGCGAATTGATGGAGAGTGGAAACCGGGGCTCCGGATGGGGCGGTCGGAGGGTCTGCCGGTGGGGGGCGATGGGGGTCGGCGGGGGTCGGCGGGGGCCGGTGGGGGGCGATGGGGGCCGGCGGGGGCCGGTGGGTGTTCGTGGGTGTGGGCGGGTGTCGGTGGGAGCCGGTGACCGGTGGGGGGTCGGTGGGGCCCGGCGGGTGTCGGTGGGAGCCGGTGGGTGGGGGGTCGGTGGGGCCCGGCGGGTGTCGGTGGGAGCCGGTGGGTGGGGGGTCGGTGGGGCCCGGCGGGTGTCGGTGGGAGCCGGTGACCGGTGGGGGCCAGCGGGTGTCGGTGGGGGCCGGTGACCGGTGGGGGGTCGGTGGGGCCAGTGCGGGTCAGACCAGGCGGACCGGTTTCTCCGGGCGGACACCGAGTCGGCGGAGCCACTCGCGGAGGGGGGCCGGGTCGCCGTCCTCGACGAGGGTGAGGACGCGGGGGGTGAGGTCGGCGGCCCGTTCGCCGTGGACGAGGAGGGAGGGGCCGTCCAGCCAGTCGAGGCCCGGGGTGGCGCCGGCCGTGTCCATCGCCGCGCAGCAGACCATCGCGGCCACGTGTTCCGCGAGCAGGTCGCGGCCCGTGCGGGGCGGCTGCATCGGGAACAGCGGCAACAGGCCGTCCTCCCACAGTGCCCGGTCCGGGCCCTGCGCCTCGGCACCGCCCGGCTGCTGCGCCGCGGGGCGGGGCGCCGCCGCCTCCTCCCTCGCCAGCTCCGCGGTCAGCCCGGCGGCCAACGCGGCGGCCTGCACGGTGGCCGGGCCCTGCTCGTCGTCCTCGTCGGCGGGGGTGAGGGCGGGGGTGGGTTCCGGGGTGGGGGTGGGGGTGGTGTCGGCGTCGGGGGCGGGGGCGAAGGTCGCGGCGGCGTCGGAGCTGTCGGGCAGGTCGGTTTCGGAGCCGGGGGCGGAGGCGGTTTCCGGGGTGGGGGTGTGGGCCGGGGGTTCGGCTGTGGCACCGGGGGTGGGTATGCCTTGGTGCTGCGGCTCGGGGGCTGGTGCCGCAGCGGGGGCAGGGGTGGTGTCGTGGGGCGCGCCGGTGGCCGTGGGACCGGTCGGCTGTCCGGCGGGGTCGGTCGGCTGTCCGGCGGGGCGCGCCTCGGGGGACCCCGTCGGTGCCGTCAGGTGGTCCAGGACGCGGGCCAGGGTGGGGCCGGTCTGGTCCGGGCCGGTGCGGTCGGTGGCGCGGTGGACGCCCAGTGCGTCGAGCACGCGGTGGAGCCGGGCCGCCTCCGTGCGCCATTTGCGGTCGACGACCTCGTCCGGGTACTCGTTCCAGTCGACCGGGGCCCAGTCGCGGCCGGCCTCGGCGGGGCCGCCGTGGAAGAGGCGCGCGGCGAGCAGTGACGCGGCCTCGTCGACCGTGCCGGGTTCTTCGAGGAGGTCGCAGGCGGGGCGTTCGCCGAGCCGGGAGGCGAAGCCCTCGGCGAGGCGGTCGCGGCGGGACAGCTCCGTGAGCGCGGCGACGACGCCCGCGTCGAGGCGGGACGGCCAGCGGCCCATCCGCCAGGCGGGCAGCGCGACGCGCGTGAGCAGCCGGTCCCAGCCGGCGTAGGCGAGCCCGACCTGCTCCTGGGCGACGATCCGCAGACCGTAGTCCACAGCCTGTGCACGCTCGGCCGCGGCGGCCGCCACCCCGCGCTCCATCTCCGCCGCGTGGGCCCGGCAGCCGCGCAGGAGCAGCCGGGTCACCCAGCCGACGCCGGCCAGCACCGTACGGACGAGGGGACCGTGCGTCGGGGCGGAGCTGACGGCGACGGCGGCGTCCAGGCCGCGGACGAAACGGCGGGCCGCGGCTATGTCCGGGTGCGCCGAGGGGCCTGTGCCCGCGACGACCGGTGCGAGCACCGCCCGTAGCTCTCCCACCCGCATCCACCACAGGAACGGTGAGCCGATGACCAGTACGGGCGCGGTGGGGGCGCGATGACGGCGGTGCGACGACATTCCGGACGAAAGGCCGGACGGGGTGCCGGGCGTGACGCCGCTTCCCGTCGTGACGCCTGACGGTCCTCCTCGGGCGTCGGCCGTCTCGTCGCCGGGACCGCGTCCGCCGGGGCCGGTGGCGCCCGACGCCCCGCTCGACGTGCCGCCGGTGGACGGTGACGCGGCGGCCGACGAGGCCCCGGCCGAGGTGGCGGCCGATGCGGTGGCGGCGTGGCTGTCGGGTGAGGTGTGGGACGGGTGGGTGCGGTCCTCCAGCCAGCTGTCGCAGTCCGGGGTGAGCGCTATCGCGGAGGGAGCGGGGACGTCGAGGCGGTCCGCCAGGTCGCGGACCAGGCGGTAGAGGTCGGGCGCGGCTTCCTCGGTGATCGAGATGGTGGGGCTCACGGCGGGCCGGGCTCGGGCCACGACGAGAGCGATACCGGCGGCGGCGAGCAGGACGAGGGCGGCGAGGCCGGAGACCACCCAGCGTGCCGTGGACCAGAACGGACCGGTGAGGTGACCGGTGGAGACTCCGGCCACCAGGACGACCGCGACGGCGGCCGGCAGCAGAGCCACGGCCGACGCGCGGCTGCGGACGCGCAGCACGGCGAGGGCCCGCGAGCGCGCTGCCCGCGCACCCGCCTCCTCACCACCCGCCATACCGCTCACGACCCGACGTCACCCCCTGCTGTCCCGTGCGGCGTGTGCCGCGACGGCTTCCCGTCGGCGTCGTGGCCGCCGAATGCCCTGACGTTGCTCACTCCCCCACTGTGGCACCCACGACTGACATCGCAATGCCGGTGGGCCAAGTGCCGGAACACTTGCGCCGCACCCTAGTTGGGGCCTCGGCGCCCGTCAGCCGGATGGCCCATCGGTCACTCGATGGAATGGCTTTGGGGAGAGGTGATCGAAGGGGGGGAGGGACCAGGGCCCGCGGTTCCAAGGGCTCCGAGAGCGCTCAGGAAGGGGCTCGGTGGGGGTGATGGGGGCTCGGTGGGGGCCCGAGAGCCTCGGGACGGCGCGGAGCGCCGCGGTTGCGCTCGCGGGCGAGTGGGGGTAGGCGGGCGTCGCGCACGCGTGGGGGTGGGCGGTGAGCGTCACGCACGCATGGGGGTGGGCGGTGGGCGGTGGGCTTCGCGCACGCGTCGGGGTGCGGGGGCGTTGCGCCCGTGGGGGGTGCGCGGGGCGCACGGCGCTCGGGGGCCGCGCGGGGCGCATCCTCACGCGGTGAGTCCGTCAGGTGCCCCGCGCAGAGCCCGGGTACGTCGGTTCGGCCGTCGGTCAGGCCTCGGCCGCCGCCTTCGCGGCGATGTCCGAGCGGTGCTGGGAGCCGTCCAGGCCGATGCGGGCGACCGCGGTGTACGCGCGGTCGCGGGCCTCGGTGAGGTCCTTGCCGGTGGCCGTGACGGACAGGACGCGTCCGCCCGCGCTGAGCACGGCGTCGCCGTCGCGCTTGGTCCCGGCGTGCAGCACGTACGCGTGCGGCGCGTCCACGGCGGCCACCTCGTCGAGCCCGGTGATGGGGTCGCCGGTGCGCGGGGTGCCGGGGTAGTTGTGCGAGGCCACGACCACCGTGACGGCGGCGTCGTCGCTCCAGCGGAGGGGTTCGAGGTCGCCGAGGGTGCCGTTGGCAGCGGCGAGCAGGACGCCGGCCAGCGGGGTCTTCAGTCGGGCCAGGACGACCTGGGTCTCCGGGTCGCCGAAGCGGGCGTTGAACTCGATGACCCGTACGCCCCGGCTGGTGATCGCCAGGCCGGCGTAGAGCAGACCGGAGAACGGTGTACCGCGGCGGCGCATCTCGTCGACGGTCGGCTGCAGCACGGTCTGGAGGACCTCGTCGACCAGCTTGGGCTCGGCCCACGGGAGCGGGGAGTACGCGCCCATGCCGCCGGTGTTGGGGCCCTCGTCGCCGTCCAGCGCGCGCTTGAAGTCCTGGGCGGGCTGGAGCGGGACGACGGTCGTGCCGTCGGTGATCGCGAAGAGGGAGACCTCGGGGCCGTCCAGGAACTCCTCGATGACGACGCGGCCGCAGGCCAGCGCGTGCTCGCGGGCCGTGTCGAGGTCCGGGGTGACGACGACGCCCTTGCCGGCGGCCAGTCCGTCGTCCTTCACGACGTACGGGGCGCCGAACGCGTCGAGGGCCTCGTCGATCTCCTCGGCGGTGGTGCAGACGTACGACCGCGCGGTGGGCACACCGGCGCCGGCCATGACGTCCTTGGCGAAGGCCTTGGAGCCCTCCAGCTGCGCGGCCTCCCCGGAGGGGCCGAACACCGGGATGCCCGCCTCGCGCACGGCGTCGGCGACACCCGCGACCAGGGGGGCCTCCGGGCCCACAACCACCAGGTCGGCCTCCAGCCGGGTGGCCAGCGCGGTCACGGCGGCGCCGTCCAGCGCGTCCACCGCGTGCAGCTCGGCGACCTCCGCGATGCCGGCGTTGCCGGGGGCGCAGTAGAGCGCGGTGACGTCGGAGTCGAGGGACAGAGAACGGCACAGCGCGTGCTCACGGGCACCGCTACCGATGACGAGGACCTTCACGGGGCCAGCCTAACCGGCTGGGCGGGGTGGGTTTGTGGGGGCTTCCGAAGAGTGGGACGGCAGGGGTTTGTGGGATCAGACGAAGGGGCCGTCGGCTCTGTGGGCCTGGGACGGCTGCGGCGAGGGTGACTGTGCGGGGCTTCGGGCGGCGGAGGGGGCGCCACCTGGGGAGGAGAGGGCCGGCCGAGGAGGGTGGCTTGGAAGCCAGGGCCGGAGGCAGTCACACAGGGCTGGGCACCGGCAGTCGGCTTGCCCGCGGACGGCTCGCCCGCAGAGGGGCCGATAAGGGGTCACCCCGAGGCCGGTCGGTGGCGGGTCACGCGGAGGCCGAGCGCCCGGAGCGAGGCAGAGGCCGGTCGTCCAGAGGCCGGGCAGTGACTGTCACCCGGAGGGCGAGAGGTGCCGCGTCGCCCGGAGACAGCGCGCCCGGAAGCAAAGCAGTAGGCCCGGAGGCCGGTCGGTAGCGGCTCACGCAGAGCGGGCCGGAGGGCCGCCGGGGGCGTCGAGTGCGCCGCAGGCTGCTCCGCCCACACATGGCCCCCGCAGGCTGCTGCCTCGCCCAGTCCCGCAGGCCACGACCGCACGCTCTCCCGGTCCCCGCAGGCCGTGGTGCCGCCAGCATCTCCCGGCCCCCGCGGTCCGCTGCGCCGTCGCCCGTGCCCCCAGCTCCCGCAGGCCGGAGTGCCGCCCGCTTTCCCGGTCCCCGCAGGCTACGACCGCCCGCTCTCCCAGTTCCCGCAGACCATGGTGCCGCCTGCTCTCCCGGCCCCCGCGGTCCGCAGTGCCGCCGCCCGTGCCCGCAGTTGCCGCAGGCCGCCGTGCCGCCAGCTTGCCCAGGTCCCGCGGTCTGCTGCGCCTTGGCCCATGGCCCCCAGTTGCCGCAGGCTGCGGTGCCGCCTGCTCTCCCGGCCCCCTCCTTACTCGTTCGCGATCTCCTCCACCACCGTCGCGCCCAGTTCGCGGACGATCAGTTCGTGGCCGGAGAGGGCGGATTCGTCGAGGTCGGGGTCGTCGTCCTCGGGGGTGTCGTCCTCGGGGGAGACCGGCGGGGGCTCCGGGGCCGGAGGGGGTGTGGGAGGGGCTGTGGGTGTGGCCGGGCCCGGCTGGTGCGGCGGGGCTGAGGTGGGCGCGGCGGGCGGGTGGGGGTCCGAGGGTGATGCCTGAGGCGGGGCCGGGCGGGACGCCGGGGCGGGAGAGCCGCCGTAGCCGCCGCCCGCGCCACCGCCGTAGCCACCGCCTCCGCCGTACCCACCCGGGGCCGGGGGTGCGTAACCGCCGGCCGGGGCCGAGCCGCCGCCGCCCGATGTGTCGACGAGCGCCTCGATCTTCCAGTGGACGTTGAACTGTTCGGCCAGCGCCGCGCGCAGGACGTCCTCGCTGCCGCTGCTCGCGAAGTTGTCCCGTGCGCCCGCGTTGACGAAGCCGACCTGCAGTGTCGTGCCGTCGAAGCCGGCGACGTGCGCGTTCTGGCTCAGCAGGATCCAGGTGAACCGGCGGCGGTTCTTCACGGCCTCCAGGATGTTCGGCCACAGCATGCGAGGGTCGAGCCCTCCGGGGGCGGGGCTGTACGCGGCAGGGGCCGGGGCGGACCGGTCCGCCGGGGGCGGAGTCGGGCGGCCGTGTCCGGCGGACGGGGGCGCGGCGGCCTGGCCCGGCGCGGTGCCGGACGGTCCTCCGGGCGCCGCTCCGCCACCGGCGGGCGCGGCCGTG
>NZ_JAMGBG010000137.1 GCF_023516595.1 Streptomyces neyagawaensis
GGCGGGCCCGAGGGACGGGCGGCGGTGGGCCCGAGTGGCGGGCGGCTGCCCCCCCCGGGGTCGGGATCGCCGCCGGCCCGCGACCGGGCGGGGGTTGTCCGTGGCGTCAGGGCCTCGCCCTCGGGTTGTGGCAGGGCATTGTCAGTGGTGTAGGGCAGCATCGGAGATGTGAGAACCGCGCCCACGATCCTGCATCTCGACATGGATGCCTTCTACGCCTCGGTGGAGCAGGCGTCCAAGCCGAGTCTGCGCGGGAGGGCCGTCATCGTGGGCGGGATCGGCCCCCGCGGTGTGGTCGCCACCGCCTCCTACGAAGCGAGGGTCTTCGGGGTGCACTCGGCGATGCCGACGGCGCAGGCCCGTCGTCTCGCGCCCAACGCCGCGTACCTCACGCCCCGCTTCACGTTCTACCGGGCGATCAGCCAGCAGGTCATGGGGCTGCTGCACGGCCTGTCGCCCCTGGTGGAGCCACTGAGCCTGGATGAGGCCTTCGTGGACCTGGAGGCCGGGGGAGTGGCCTGGGACGAGGCCTCGGCGCGTGGGACGGGCGTGCGGCTGCGTCAGGAGATACGGGAAGTGACCGGGCTGACCGGGTCAGTGGGGCTCGCCGCGTCCAAGATGCTCGCGAAGATCGCCTCCGAGCAGGCCAAGCCGGACGGCCTGGTGCTCATCGAGCCCGGCACCGAGCGGGCACTCCTCGGGCCGATGTCCGTGCGGATCCTCCCCGGAGTCGGGCCGGCCACCGGGGACCATCTGCGGCGCGCGGGGATCACCACCGTCGAGGAGATTGTGGAGGCCGGCGAGGACGAGGTCGTACGGCTGCTGGGGAAGGCCCACGGGCACGGCCTGTACGCGATGGCGCTGGCGCGCGACGACCGGGCCGTGGTCGCCGAGCGGGACGCCAAGTCCGTGTCCGTGGAGGACACCTATGACGTGGACATCCACGACCGGGTGCGGGTCCGGCTGGAGGTGCAGCGGCTCGCCGACCGGTGTGTGCGGCGGCTCAGGGGGGCCGGTCTGTCGGGGCGGACGATCGTGCTGAAGGTACGGCGGTACGACTTCTCGACGCTGACCCGGTCCGAGACGCTGCGGGGGCCTACGGACGACCCCTCCGTGGTGCGGGAGGCCGCGGCTCGGCTGCTGGAGGCCGTCGACACCACCGGTGGGGTGCGGCTGCTGGGGGTCGGGGTCAGCGGGCTCGCCGACTACACGCAGGAGGACCTGTTCGCCCAGGCCGCGGGGGAGCCGGAGCTTCCGGAGGAGGAGACGGTGGAGGAGGCCGTCGCGGAGGAGAGTGCTGGGCATGCCGTCGAGCGTCGGTGGTCGGCCGGGCACGACGTACGGCACCGCGAGTACGGGCACGGCTGGGTGCAGGGGAGCGGGCTCGGGCGGGTCACCGTGCGGTTCGAGACGCCCGAGGACAAGGAGCCGGGGCGGGTGCGGACGTTCCGGACGGACGACCCGGATCTTGAGGCGGTGGATCCGCTGCCGCTGGTGCCGGGCGGGCCGGCGCGACCGTCGGAGGCGGTGCCCGTGCCGGGGCCGGGATCGGAGCACGGGGGAGGGGCGGGGAGGGTGTCGGCGTCAGGATGAGGGGGTGTCGGCTGAAGGGGCTGGTGTCGCGGGCGGCTTCGGGCTGGGGTGGGGTGAGGCCGGAGCGGAGTCAGGGGTCTTCCTGGCTTGCCACGTTGCCGAAGTCGTGGTCCAGCGGGGGCGGCGGGGCTATGTCCAGGCCGTAGTGGTGGTAGAGCTGGAGTTCCTGTTCGGGGGAGAGGTGGCGGCCGACACCGAAGTCGGGGGCGTCCTTGATGAGGGCGCGGTCGAAGGGGACGCGGAGGGTGCCCTCGACGAGTTCGCTGGGCTCGAGGGGGATGAAGGCGTCACGGCCGAAGAGGCCCATGCGTATCGCGGCCCACTCGGGGACGCCGGTCGCGTCGTCGAGGTAGACCTCGTCCACGGTGCCGATCTTGGTGCCCTTGCGGTCGAACGCCTTGCGGCCGATCAGATTACGCGGATCGATGTCGGTCTGCACGGGCCCTCCAAGTGGTCTCCATGGGGGTTTGCAAATCCTTCCTCACCACTACGAAAAGGCACAACCGGGACGGCGGCCACTCGAAGGCGCGTGCGTTGACCGCGCTGATACGCTGGCATCGGCTGTTGAACCCGTGCGGGAGAGTCCTCCGGACACCATCCGGAGGCGCCGAAGGAGCAAATCCTCCCCGGAATCTCTCAGGCTCACGTACCGCACGGACGAGGTCACTCTGGAAAGCAGAGCGGGTGTCGACGGTTTCCGCTCTCACCGACGGTGAAAGCCGGCCCGTACCCGGGCCGGTGAAGCTCTCAGGTCGAGATGACAGAGGGGGAGGCCGTCGGGCACCCATGCCGTGGTGCCCTCGAAGGTCGTGTCAGACCAGGAGGCCTCCGCAATGACCGCCCACCGCATTCCGCTCACAGAGCTCGAACAGGGCATCCCGTTCGAGCGGCGTCACATCGGACCCGACGCCGAGGCCCGGGCCAAGATGCTCGCCCACGTCGGATACGGCTCGCTCGACGAGCTGACGGCCGCCGCGGTCCCCGATGTGATCAAGAACGCCGAGGCGCTGAAGCTGCCGGGCGCCCGCACCGAGGCCGAGGTGCTGGCCGAGCTGCGCTCGCTCGCCGACCGCAACCAGGTACTGGGCTCCATGATCGGGCTCGGCTACTACGGGACCTTCACCCCGCCGGTCATCCTGCGGAACGTCATGGAGAACCCCGCCTGGTACACGGCCTACACGCCGTACCAGCCCGAGATCTCCCAGGGGCGGCTCGAAGCGCTGCTCAACTTCCAGACCATGGTCGCCGAGCTCACCGGGCTGCCCACCTCCGGTGCCTCCCTGCTCGACGAGGGCACGGCCGCCGCCGAGGCCATGTCCCTGTCCCGGCGCATGGGCCGGAACAAGAAGGGCCTCTTCCTGGTCGACGCGGACACGCTGCCGCAGACCATCGCCGTGATCGAGACCCGCGCCGAGCCCACCGGGGTCGAGGTCGTCGTCGCCGACCTCAGCGACGGCATCCCCGCCGACATCGCCTCCCGCGAGATCAACGGCGTGCTCCTGCAGTACCCGGGCGCCTCCGGTGCCGTACGCGACCTCAAGCCCGTCATCGAGCAGGCCCACGGCCTCGGGGCGCTCGTCACCGTCGCCGCCGACCTGCTCGCCCTCACTCTGCTGACCCCGCCCGGTGAGCTGGGCGCCGACATCGCGGTCGGCACGACGCAGCGGTTCGGTGTGCCGATGGGCTTCGGCGGGCCGCACGCGGGCTACATGGCCGTGCACGAGAAGTTCGCGCGCAGCCTGCCCGGACGGCTCGTGGGCGTCTCCGTGGACGCGGACGGGCACAAGGCGTACCGGCTTGCCCTCCAGACCCGTGAGCAGCACATCCGCCGGGAGAAGGCGACCAGCAACATCTGCACCGCCCAGGTGCTGCTCGCCGTGATGGCCGGCATGTACGCCGTCTACCACGGCCCCGAGGGACTGCGGACCATCGCCCGGCGCACCCACCGGTACGCCACCGTCCTCGCCGCGGGGCTCGCCGCGGGCGGCGTCGAGGTCGTGCACGGCGCGTACTTCGACACGCTCACCGCGCGGGTGCCGGGACGTGCCGCGGAGGTCGTCGCGGCCGCGCGGCAGCACGGTGTGAACCTGCACCTCGTGGACGCCGACCAGGTGTCCGTCTCCTGCGACGAGACCACCACCCGGGCTCAGCTGGGTGCCGTGTGGACGGCGTTCGGGGTGGAGGGCGACGTCGAGGACCTCGACGCCGTCGCCGAGGACACACTGCCCGAGGCGCTGCTGCGCTCCGACGACTACCTCACTCACCCCGTGTTCCACGAGCACCGGTCCGAGACCGCGATGCTGCGCTACCTGCGCCGTCTCGCCGACCGGGACTACGCGCTCGACCGGGGCATGATCCCGCTGGGCTCCTGCACGATGAAGCTCAACGCGACCACCGAGATGGAGCCGGTGACCTGGCCCGAGTTCGGGCAGCTGCACCCCTTCGCGCCCGCCGCGCAGGCGCAGGGCTATCTGACGCTGATCCGCGAGCTGGAGGAGCGGCTCGCCGAGGTCACCGGATACGACAAGGTGTCGCTCCAGCCGAACGCCGGCTCGCAGGGTGAGCTCGCGGGGCTGCTCGCCGTACGCGGCTACCACCGGGCCAACGGTGACGACCAGCGCACCGTGTGTCTGATCCCGTCGTCCGCGCACGGCACCAACGCCGCGAGCGCCGTGATGGCCGGCATGAAGGTCGTCGTCGTGAAGACCGCCGAGGACGGTGAGATCGACGTCGAGGACCTGCGGGCCAAGATCGAGCAGTACCGCGACGAGCTGTCCGTGCTGATGATCACCTACCCGTCGACGCACGGTGTGTTCGAGGAGCACGTCGCCGACATCTGCGCCCAGGTGCACGACGCCGGCGGCCAGGTGTACGTCGACGGCGCCAACCTCAACGCGCTGGTGGGTCTCGCCAAGCCGGGTCACTTCGGCGGTGACGTCTCGCACCTGAACCTGCACAAGACGTTCTGCATCCCGCACGGCGGCGGCGGTCCCGGTGTCGGGCCCGTGGCGGTCAGGGAGCACCTGGCGCCGTATCTGCCGAACCACCCGATGCAGCCCGCGGCCGGCCCGGAGACCGGTGTGGGCCCGATCTCGGCCGCCCCGTGGGGCTCGGCGGGCATCCTGCCGATCTCGTGGTCGTACGTCCGGCTGATGGGCGGCGAGGGCCTCAAGAGGGCGACGCAGGTCGCCGTGCTCAGCGCCAACTACATCGCCAAGCGGCTGGAGCCGCACTACCCCGTGCTGTACACCGGTCCGGGCGGGCTCGTCGCGCACGAGTGCATCGTCGACCTGCGGCCGCTCGCGAAGACGACCGGGGTCAGCGTCGACGACATCGCCAAGCGGCTGATCGACTACGGCTTCCACGCGCCGACGATGTCGTTCCCGGTGGCGGGGACGCTGATGATCGAGCCGACCGAGTCCGAGGACCTCGCCGAACTGGACCGGTTCTGCGACGCGATGATCGCGATCCGCGCGGAGATCGAGAAGGTCGGGTCGGGCGAGTGGCCCGCCGAGGACAACCCGCTGCGGAACGCGCCGCACACCGCGGCCGCGCTCGGCGGCGACTGGAACCACGCGTACACCCGTGAGGAGGCCGTGTTCCCGGCCGGGGTCAAGCCCGCCGACAAGTACTGGCCGCCGGTGCGCCGGATCGACCAGGCCTTCGGCGACCGGAACCTGGTCTGCTCCTGCCCGCCGCTGGACGCCTACGAGGAGTAGTCGCCCGCGGATACGCGTCGGGGCCGGTTCGGAGAGTGCTTCTCCGGCCGGCCCCTCTTCGTGTCCGGGCGGGCGTCCGCCTGCGGGAACGCTCGCCCTGTGCGCACCTCTCGCGGCTCAGGCCGCCGTCATCACCGTGCCACTGCCGAGCGGGCGGTGCGGGGCGATGATCTGGCCGTCGGGAAGGAGCTCACCGGTGTCCTCGAAGAGCAGAACGCCGTTGCAGAGCAGGCTCCATCCCTGCTCCGGGTGGTGCGCCACGAGACGGGCGCCCTCCCGGTCGGCGGATTCGGCGGTCGGGCACGGTGGCTGGTGCTGGCACATGGTTGTGGGGATCTTTCGCTCTGTCGTGAGTGGTGAGATGGCTGTCGTGTCTGTATCGCGGCGTGAAGCCTCGCTCATGGCCGCCCCCCGTTGTGATAATTCGGTCCGGTCCCAGTGTTGCCCCACGGGCGTCAATCCGCAGGCATTTCGCAGCACGGCTTTCTCACAGGTTGATGACGCATCCTCCCCGCGCACGGTTCATCGCAACGCCCCTGTCCGTTCGGGTGGTTCGCCATGGTCGGATGGGGCTAGTCCGACGTGGGACGCGGACTATGAATGGCTCGTACGAGCGTATTGCCGCGCGTAAGAGCGGAATGCCGCGCTGATGACAATGGCGTACCCCGCCGCCCGGATATCGGCGGCGGGGTACGCGACGGTGCGAATGAGGTGGCGGCCCTCGGTTCAGGCGGGCGATCCCATGAGGGGTGCGGGGGTGAGGCGGGTGGTCAGGACCGGCAGGAGGTCGGCGACCCGGTGCGGACGGTGGGCCGCGATCCCGGGTGGTGCGGGCGCCAGCGGGACGAGGAGGTCGGTCGGTGCCGGGACGCCGGTGGCGCCGTCGGCGGTGGTGTCCGCGTGCAGCCAGAGGGTGAGCATGTACAGCTCGGGCACGGAGAGCAGGCGGGGCTGGTAGGGCTGTTGCATGAGGTCGGCCTGGCGCAGGGCGAGTTCGGTGGACGCGAGGTACGGCCCCTCGAAGAAGTGCGAGAAGGCCCAGCCGTCCGGGGTGAGGCGGGTCTCGGCGGCGGCCAGGGCGCGGTCGCCGGAGCGGATCAGGAAGCGCCAGCCCGCGAGCCGTGTGCGGCCGGCGCCCTCGGGGGTGATCCGGGCGAGCACGTGGACGGGCAGCGGGAGCTCGGGTGCGGCGGGACCTTGGGCGCTTCGCAGGGAGGGAGTTCGGGCCTCGCTGACGGCGGTGGGAGATCCGAGTGCCGTGAGGACGGTGCGCAGGGCGGGCGCGGGAGCCGGGGGGACAAGCAGCGGCATGGTGGGTCGCCTCTCATTCGACAGGCACGGTGGCGCGAGGGCGGGGGCGGACGGCGCTGTCAGCTCTCGGGGATCGGAGAGACGGGTGCCCGGGGTCCGGTGCGTGGGTTGGGGGTCCGCCGTGCGAGCTCCGACGACAGGACCGAGGACCGCGAGAGCCGACTCTCAGCCTCGTTTGCGGAGTTTATACGACGCGTGTTCAAGGAGTGTTTCGTCTAGCCGTCTTCGATATGAAGAGCAAGGCGGTATCCGGTCGCTGAATCGCGGGAATCATCCCGATTTTCTCTTGGGAGCGAGAGGATGACCTCGGATTACCGTCGCGTAACGGTAGGCCGGTTCTCATCGGCGCTTTTCACGAATCTCCCGGCATGGAAAGCGCGTGCTCTTTCGTGCCCCGTGAATGTGCCAGAAGCACGTCGCGTCCATTACGTGGAGGGTGACCGCGCTCAGCCTAGCGGGCGCAGGTCTCCCGCGGGACGTTATCGGCGGCTCTGCCTGGGCATCATCATCCGTGAACCGCAGTCGTGGCCGGCTCATCGGCCTGCCCATCCGAGGAGGGACACTTCGATGGGGGAGAAGGTCGTGGCGGGGTCGTTCGGCCTGTCCGACCGTCAGCTCTACCGTGACAAACTGCGGCAGTGTCTGGCGGGACTGGAGCGCCTGTTGGAGGAGAAGCGGTTCGATCGCCCCAAGAACCTGATGGGTGTGGAGATCGAGCTGAACCTCGTCGGGGCGGACGGTCTGCCGAGAATGATGAATGCGCAAGTACTCGAACGGATTGCGAGCCGAGATTTCCAAACAGAACTCGCCATGTTCAATCTGGAAGTCAACATCGCTCCACACCGGCTGGGCGGCCGGGTATTCGACCAGCTTTCCGAGGAGCTGCGTACGTCCCTGGCGTATGCCGACCGGAAGGCCGGGGAGGTGGATGCCGGCATCGTGATGATCGGTATTCTGCCGACGCTCGGCCGGGACGATCTGGTCTCGTCCAATCTCTCCGAGGGCGACCGCTACACCTTGCTCAACGATCAGATCGTCGCCGCGCGGGGCGAGGACTTCACGCTCGACATCGAGGGTGTGGAACGGCTCGTGTGCACCTCGAAGTCCATCGCGCCGGAGGCCGCCTGCACCTCCGTGCAGTTGCACCTCCAGGTCACCCCCGAGCGCTTCGCGGACGTGTGGAACGCGGCCCAGGCGATCACGGCGGCGCAGGTCGCCATCGGCGCCAATGCGCCGTTCCTGTTCGGGCACGAGCTGTGGCGTGAGTCGCGGCCGCCGCTGTTCCAGCAGTCCACGGACACCAGGCCGCCGGAGCTCCAGGCCCAGGGGGTACGGCCGCGCACCTGGTTCGGGGAGCGGTGGATCTCCTCGGCGTACGACCTCTTCGAGGAGAACCTGCGTTTCTTCCCGGCGTTGCTGCCCATCTGCGACGACGAGGATCCGCTCGGCGTCCTCGACGCGGGCGGCGTGCCGAAGCTCGCGGAGCTGACCCTGCACAACGGCACGGTCTACCGCTGGAACCGGCCGGTGTACGGCATCGCCGACGGGGTCCCGCATCTGCGGGTCGAGAACCGGGTGCTGCCCGCCGGTCCCACCATCACCGACGTGATCGCCAACGCGGCGTTCTACTACGGGGTCGTACGCGCTCTCGCCGAGGAGTCGCGGCCCGTGTGGACGCGGATGCCGTTCGAGACCGCGGCCGCGAACTTCGACGAGGCGTGCCGGCACGGCATCGACGCGCGGTTGCAGTGGCCGCGCCGGGGCCGGTACGGCGGGGTGGGTCCGGTGGACGCCGTGAACCTCGTACGGGAGGAGTTGCTGCCGCTCGCCGAGGCTGGGCTGGACGCGTGGGGTGTCGAGCCGGTCGACCGGGACTTCTATCTCGGGGTGATCGAGGAGCGCTGTCGGCGGCGGGTCAACGGGGCGTCCTGGCAGGTCGAAACGTTCCACCAGGCGCTGGACAAGGGCCTCGGACGAGACGCGGCGCTGGCTGCCACCACACGGAGGTACTGCGAGCTGATGCACGCCGGGGAGCCGGTCCACACGTGGCCGGTGGGGTTGCCGGAGCCGGTGCCGACGGGCTGAGGAGCCGGGCCTCGCTTCCGGCTCCGCCGGTGTGCCGAGCCCTGAACGTACGCCCCTGGAAAGATCCGTGGCGCCGCAGGCGATGATGGTCCTCCGGTGGGAACGGACCAGTGGAGGCGTGGGTGCAGGGGCAGGCGGAGTCGGTGGACGGTGCGTTGCCGCGGGAGCGGCCGACCCGGCGGATACTCAGGGACGAGACCCTGCTCGTGCTGGGCCTCTCGCTCGGCGCGAGCGGGGTGTCCGCGCTGATCAGCTTCATCGGTTCGGTCACCAAGCCGGGCGGGCTGAAGGACCAGGCGGCCACCATGAACGCCTCGGCGGCGCCCGGCCGCCCATGGCTCGACCTCGCGTGGCAGCTGTTCGGGATCACGACCGCCCTGGTTCCGGTGGCGTTGGTCGCGCACCTGCTGATGCGGGAGGGCGCGGGGCTGCGGACGCTCGGGTTCGACCGTACGAAGCCGTGGTTCGACCTCGCCCGGGGTGCGGCGATCGCCGCGGTGATCGGCAGCACGGGTATCGCCTTCTATCTGGCGGCCCGAGGCCTCGGCTTCAACCTCACCGTGGTGCCGGAGGCGCTGCCCGAGGTCTGGTGGAAGTACCCGGTGCTGATCCTCTCCGCGATCCAGAACGCGGTCCTCGAAGAGGTGATCGTGGTCGGGTATCTGCTGCGCCGACTCCAGCAACTGGGCTGGTCCCCGGGAGGCGCGCTGGCCGCCAGCTCGGTGCTGCGCGGCTCGTACCACCTCTACCAGGGCATCGGCGGGTTCGTCGGCAACATGGTGATGGGCGTGGTGTTCGTCTACCTGTACCGGCGGTGGGGTCGGGTCGGCCCGCTGGTCGTCGCGCACTCGCTGCTCGACATCGGGGCGTTCGTCGGATACGGGCTGCTCGCCGGCAAGGTGGGGTGGCTGCCGACGCCTTGACGGGGCGAGGGCGCCGTCACCAGCTCGCGCGGGTAGGGGCGTACGGCTGATTGCGTACGCCCCTGTGGTGTTCTTACGCGCCTGGGGTGGTCGTGGGCCCCTGCGGTGTTCGTGCGCCCCGTGGTGCGTCGTCAGGCCAGCAGTTCGCCGTCGATCACCGTGATCGCTCGGCCGATCAGGAGGGTGCGGTCGCCGCGGAGCTCCGTGCGGACGTGGCCCGAGCGGGCGGAGGCCTGGAGGCCGGTGAGGGCGGGGCTGCCGAGGCGCTCGGACCAGAACGGGGCGAGAGCGGTGTGGGCGCTGCCGGTGACCGGGTCCTCGTCGATGCCGACGTTGGGGAAGAAGCAGCGCGAGACGTAGTCGTGGCCGGCGGAGGGGTCCTCGGCGCGGGCGGTGGCGATGACGCCGCGCCGGGAGTGGCGGCCGAGGGCCCGGAGGTCGGGGGCGAGACCGCGGACCGTCTTCTCGTCGGCCAGCTCCACCAGCAGGTCTCCGACCTGGGGGCCGGTGTCGAGCACGGTGAGCGGTTCGGCGCCCAGAGCCTCGGCGAGGCCGTCCGGGGCGGTGACCGGGGTGAGGGGCGCGGTCGGGAAGTCGAGTGTGAGGGAGCCGTCCGGCCGGGGTGTCGCGGTGAGGACGCCGCTGCGGGTGGCGAACCGTACCGGGCCTTCGTGCGAGCCTGTGGATGCCAGCACGTGCGCGGTGGCCAGCGTGGCATGGCCGCACATGTCCACCTCCGTGACGGGTGTGAACCAGCGCAGCGCCCAGTCCGCCTCGCCGCCCTCGGGGAGCGGGTGCGCGAAGGCGGTCTCGGCGTGGTTGACCTCGCGGGCGACGTTCTGGAGCCAGGCGTCGTCGGGGAAGAAGTCGAGGAGGAGGACTCCGGCCGGGTTGCCGTGGAAGGGGCGGTCGGTGAAGGCGTCGACGATACGAATACGCATGGGACGACGCTAGAGGGCCGGTGGAGGCGCGGGCCAAGGCCAATCCACGGGCACTGGACCGATCACTGGATCCGACGATCGGAGCGCTCTCAGTCCAGCGACTCCACGATGCGGTCCAGGGTCCGGCGCCCCAGTCGGCTCATCGCCGGGTTGCTCTCGACGTAGTACCAGACCAGGCCCATCGCCTGTTGGAACGCCCACGCCTTGCCGCGCTCCCACTCCAGATCGTCGCAGGCCAGTGTCCGCCGGAGTACGTTCCGCGGGCCCCGCCGCAACAGGTGCCAGGCGCTCACCAGATCCAGCGCGGGGTCGGCGGGGCCGAAGCCGCCCGTGTCGAGTACGCCGGCGAGGCGGTCTCCCGCGACCAGGACATTGCCGGGGATCAGGTCGCCGTGGCTCATCACGTTGGGATCCGTGCGGGGCAGCTCCCGGAAGTGCTTCCACGCCTGGCGCAGCGGGGCCACGTCGAGCAGCGCCTCGCTCTCCACGAAACACTTCGCCATCCAGTCGTCGTGGTCGGTGAGAACACCGCCACGGCCCTCGCCGCTGAAGCGCCGCCCCCGCGTCTGCGCCTTCCGGAGGGTCGCGATGAAGGCCCCGAGGTCTTCGGCGAAGGCTTCCGACCCGCTCGGATCGGCATCGAAGGCGACCGTTCCCGGTATCCAGGTCTGGATCGACCACGGCATGGGGTAACCCGCTCCGGGTTTCCCCAGGGCGACGGGCTCCGGGGCGGGGAACCGGGACATCTGCGCCAGCTCGGCGCTCGCCCGCGCTTCCTGTTCCAGGATCGCCGACGCCTCGGCCACTTCGGACGGACGCAGGGGGAGGCGTGCGGAGAGGCTGTTTCCGATGCGGAAGATCGCGTTGACCGTCCCGGTCGACGACACGGGGCGGATCGCCTTGTCGCTCCACTGAGGGAACTGATCTCGGATCAAGGTCGCAACGACGTCGATGGTCACGTCCAGTTGGTCGTCGTGCACGGCCGCCTCTCTCGGGGGCTGAGGTGAGGGCGGCCAGTATGACTGCGCCAGGGCCGGGGCCACCGAGATTTTTCGGTAGCCCCGCATGTCTCGACCGTTGCGGGGCGGGTCGGCACGGCGAAGGGGGCTTGTCGTGCGACTGGTTCCGATATATCGTTGAAGCATCGCGACAGATCAACGATGGAATGGAGTGATCGTGATGCGTTCCCGTGGACAGGACTACGGACAGGGCTTCGGTTTCGAGCGGGGGCATGGGCGCCGTGGTGGCGGCCATCCGTTCGGCCGGGGTGACGGTGAGGCGCCGCGCGCCGCGTTCGGACCCTTCGGGCCGGGCCATGGCGGCCCCGGCCCCTTCGGGCCATTCGGTCCGGGGCCCTGGGGTGGACGAGGCCGGGGCGGTCCCCGGGGGAGGGCGCGGCGGGGAGACGTACGCGCGTCGATCCTGGCCCTCCTCAAGGACCGGCCGATGCACGGCTACGAGATGATCCAGGAGATCGCCGAGCGCAGCGGCGGGGCGTGGAAGCCCAGCCCCGGCTCGGTGTACCCCACCCTCCAGCTGCTGGAGGACGAGGGGCTGATCGCCAGTGCGACCGAGGGCGGCAAGAAGCTGTTCTCGCTCACCGAGGCCGGTCGTACCGCGGCCGAGGAGGGGCCCGAAGCCCCTTGGGAAGAGGCCTCGCGCGGGGTCGACTGGGAGGCTCTGAGCGAGATCCGGCAGGCCGGGTTCGGTCTGATGGAGGCGTTCGGCCAGGTCTGGAAGACCGGTGACAAGGATCAGCGCGACAAGGCGCTGGCCGTGATCAACGAGGCCCGCAAGAAGCTGTATCTCATCCTCGCCGACGAGGACTGAGGCAGGAGGCCGGGTCAGGGGGCCGGGTCAGGTCCTCTGTGGCAAGGGTCCGGGTGAGGTCTTCCTCGCTGTGGCTCGGGGTGCCCCGCGGAGTGGTTTCCGCGGGGCCTTTTCCATGTTTCGGTGGTGGGGGTGCGGGTGTGAGGTGGGGCCGTGAGGCGCTCTCACTTCACCAGGGCGTCCAGCTTGCGCAGGGACTCGCTGAGGGCGGCTGTCGCGGAGTCCTTGAGTTTGCCCGCCATGAGGGAGACGGCCGCGCCGGTGAAACTCCCGTCTATGCGGACCGTGGTGGTGTCGCCGTCGGGGGTGAGGGTGTAGCGGGTGGCCAGGTCGACGGCCATCGGGCCCTTGCCGCGGATGGCCAGCACCCTGGCCGGCTCCAGCTCGGCGATGGTCCACACGACCTCCGCCGGGAAGCCCATGAGCTTCAGGTTCTCCTGGAAGGTGCCGCCGACCGCGAGCGACTGCGGGCCGCCCTTGGGGAAGCCGGTGTGGGTCGTGTTCCACTCGCCGTGCGAGGGCCAGTCCACGAGTCGGGCCCAGACCTGCTCGGCCGGTGCCCCGATGCGTGCCTCCGCGCTGACATCGGCCATGCGACAACCCCTTCGTCTCGGACGGTGGTGTCGCGGAACGTAGCCGCGAGGGCCGAAACATTCAATACTGATGAACTGTCAGAAAGCTTGCGTGGTCAGGGTCGCGTCTCATCCGTAGGGAGGAGGCGGGAGTAGTCCTTACGCAACCTGCGTGGGACGCGAAGATGGTTCGTTTCGTGGATGCCCTCCGCCCCTGTGGCTGATGGGGTGGAAGGCGTGCGATCCCGTATTCCCCGGCAGGCGGCCGTCGGTGACGGTCTGAATCACGCGGAGCTCGAGAGCAGGCTCACGGACGAGCTGGCCTCGGTGGTCGGTGGCGCGCGCAGACGGGCGCTGCGGGACGGGGACCGGCAGATCGACACGGCTCATCTGCTGCACTCCCTCCTGGAGTCGGACCCGCAGGTACGGGCCACCTTCGACCCGCCGCAGATCGCCCGGCTTCTCGGCTATCTCGTGCAGCGGAGCATCGGGTACGGGCTGCGGTGGCAGATCGGCGTCGAGGACTCGGGGGCCGGCCCCGTCGCACCCGGCGTGCCGGGCTGGTCGCCGGTGGCGGCCCGGGCCATGACGGAGGCGTACGAGCGGGCGGCGCGGCGCGGTGCCGACCGGGCCCACGGGATCGATCTGCTCGCCGCGATCGTCTCGGTGCCGGCTTCACGGGCGGTCGAGGTACTCGGGCACGCCGGTGTCGATGTCGGGGCCACGGGTCTGCGTGGTGCGGGGTCCGGGGGTGGAGTCGAGGGCTGACGGTTCCGGGCTGAGATGTCGGGGGGTGAGAGTTCGGGGCTGAGAGTTCGTCGGGCGTCCGAGCGGTGAGACAGGAGCAATGGGGGGTGACGCTCCTGTTCTCGCCTGTCATCATGTGCCGGTGCATACGTCTGAGAGCAGCAAGGGGCAGGGCGGGCGCGTCGGACTGGGGCTCGCGCTCGGGTCCGCGTTCGCCTTCGGCGGGTCCGGCACCGCTGCCAAACCACTCATAGAGGCGGGGCTCGACCCGTTGCACGTGGTGTGGCTGAGGGTCGCGGGCGCCGCGCTGGTCATGCTGCCGCTGGCCGTGCGGCATCGGGATCTGGTGCGGCGGCGGCCCGCGCTGCTCGCCGGGTTCGGGCTGCTCGCCGTGGCCGGTGTGCAGGCCTTCTACTTCGCGTCCATATCCCGGATCCCCGTCGGCGTCGCGCTCCTCGTCGAGTACCTCGCTCCGGCGATGGTGCTCGGCTGGGTGCGGTTCGTGCAGCGGAGGCCGGTGACCCGGACCGCCGCCGCGGGGGTCGTCCTCGCCGTCGGAGGACTCGCCTGCGTCGTCGAGGTGTGGGCGGGGCTGAGCTTCGACGTGCTGGGCCTGCTGCTCGCGCTCGGCGCAGCCTGCTGTCAGGTCGGGTACTTCGTCCTCTCCGACCAGGGGAGCGACGCCGGGAACGAGGCTCCGGATCCCCTCGGCGTCATCGCCTACGGGCTGCTCGTCGGCACGGCGGTGCTCACCGTGGTGGCCCGGCCCTGGGGCATGGACTGGGCGGTGCTCGGGGGGAGCGCCCGGATGGACGGCCGACCGGTGCCGGCCTGGCTGCTGCTCGGGTGGGTCGTGCTGATCGCCACGGTTCTCGCCTACGTCACCGGGGTGGTGAGCGTACGGCGGTTGTCCCCGCAGGTGGCGGGTGTCGTCGCGTGTCTGGAGGCGGTCGTCGCGACCGTGCTCGCCTGGGTGCTGCTCGGCGAGCATCTGTCGGCACCGCAGGTCATCGGCGGGGCGGTCGTCCTGGTGGGGGCGTTCGTGGCGCAGCGGTCCGTGCCCGGGAAGGGGGCGGCCGGAACGGCTGAGGTGGTGGCGTCCGGCGGGGAGGGCGTCGAGCGGGGCGAAGTGTCCGCCGGACGCCGTTAGCTCGCCGGTGGCCATTAGCTCGCCGGTGGCCAGATGCCCCTGCGGTTCAGTTGGTGGTCGCGGGCTGCCGCGTCGCCCGGCCCACCTCGGGTCGTGAGGCCGGCCACGATACGGTCCTGGACCTCCTCGGGGCGGTGGGCGGCGTACTTGAACTTGGCGCGTACGGAGGTCACTTCGAGACGCAGGCCCCGAATGCCGGGGAGAAGGCGCCCGTAGGGCGCCTCGTCGACGGTCGCGGTGGCGGAGCCTCCCTCCGGCTGGAAGTGGGCCAGTTGGCGGTTGAGGAGAGCGGCCTTCTCCGCCGGGTCGTCGATGACGTGGGCCGTGCAGCGGAGTTGGACCGCCGCGTAGAAGCTGGTCGGAGTGCCGTGCTCCGGTGGGGCGTCCGGTGGCGCCTGCCAGGGGCCGGGGATGTAGACGTAGTCGTCCACGACGCTCAGCAGGACATCGGGCGCGGCCTCCAGCGCCGGCCACAGCGGGTTCGGGCGGGCCAGATGGGCGAGGGCGACGCCGTGTTCGCCCTCGTGGGGGTCGTAGGAGAAGTGCATCGGCTGGACGTGGGGCGGGTCGCCGGGCAGGCCGTTGACGGCGAGCTGGCCGAAGTCGTGGGCGGCGAGCCAGCGCCTCCATTCGCTGTCGTCGCGCGGGGCGTCCCACGGGTGGATCAGCATCACAGGCTCTTGAGGTACTCGGGGAGTTCGATGCCGGGCGCCAGGTCGGGCGACGGGATCGGGGCCTCGTAGCCCTTCCGCAGGGGGACGACGCCGGCCCAGTGGGAGAGCGTGAGGTCCTCGGGTTCGTCGTTGACGCCGCCGGTGCGGGTCTTGGCGGAGACCTCGTTCAGGTCGAGCCTGATCACGGCGGTCGCGGCGGACTCCTTGGCGTTCGCGGGCCGGGAGTCCCGCGAACGTCCGGGGACGACGTGGTCCACGAGGGCGTCCAGGGCGATCCGCCGCTCCTCCGGGTCGGTGACCTGGTGGGCGATGCCGTGCACGACCACGGAGCGGTAGTTGATCGAGTGGTGGAAGCCGGAGCGGGCCAGGATCAGGGCGTCCACGTGGGTGACCGTCAGGCACACCGGGAGGCCGGGGTCGGCCTTGCCCGTCATCCGCAGCGGACGCGACCCGGTCGAACCGTGCACGTACAGCGTCTCGCCGACCCGGCCGTACAGCGTGGGCAGCACCACTGGCGCGCCGTCCCGGACGAAGCCCAGGTGGCAGACGTACCCCTCGTCGAGTATCGCGTGCACCGCCTCCTTGTCGTACGACGCCCGGTCCGATGCCCGGGTGGGGACCGTGCGGTCGGTGGCGGCGTAGGCGGCCGGTGTCGGTGTCGTCGACTGCGGGGTCCCCGTCATTGCGCTCTCCATTGCACTAGTGCATAATTGGCTTTGTGCTAGGAGAATACACAATCGCTGGTCGGGGCGCAGCTGAGATCGCCGCCAGCGTGGAGCGCGCGGTGGGAGCCGGGGAGTTGGAACCGGGTCAACTGCTGCCTCCTATGCGGGAGTTGGCGGCACGACTGGGGGTGAACCCGAACACGGTCGCGGCCGCCTATCGCACGCTGCGCGAGCGCGGGGTCATCGAGACCGCCGGGCGGCGGGGGAGCCGGGTGCGGCCCAGGCCCGCCACCACCGGGCGCGAGTACATCCGGGTCGAGGTGCCGGAAGGGGTCCGGGACCTCGCCGACGGCAATCCGGACCCGGCGCTGCTGCCACGTCTCGCGGCCGCGTTCGCGGCGGCGGCGGAGCAGGGCGACCGCGAGCCCGTGCTGTACGGGGCGGGGCCCGTCGAGCCCGAGCTGGCACGGATCGCACGGGCCGATCTGGACGCCGACGGCGTCCCGGACGGCCCCGTCGCCGTCACCTTCGGTTCGCTGGACGCCATCGAGCGGGTGCTCGCCGTGCATCTCAAACCCGGGGACGCCGTGGCCGTCGAGGACCCCGGGTGGGGGAGCGTCCTCGATCTCGTCCCGGCGCTGGGCCTGCGGATCGTGCCGGTCGGCGTCGACGACGAGGGCCCGCTCCCCGAGGACGTACGCCGGGCCCTTGAGGCCGGGGCGCGCGCCCTCATCGTCACCGACCGAGCGCAGAACCCGACCGGCGCGGTGGTCGGCACCGAGCGCGCGCGTGCTCTGCGCGCCGTGCTGGGGGAGTACCCGGAGACCCTGCTCATCGAGGACGACCACGGTTACCGGATCGTCGACCAGCCCCTCCATCCCCTGGCCGGCGTCACCCGCAGCTGGGCCTTCGTACGGTCGGTCGCCAAGGCCTACGGCCCCGATCTGCGGCTCGCCGTGCTCACCGGGGACGCCGCCACCCTCGACCGGGTACGAGGGCGGCAGCGGCTCGGGCCCGGCTGGGTGAGCCGGTTGGTGCAGCGGGCCGTGGTGCGGCTGTGGGCCGACGGGGCGGTGGACGCGCCGGCCGTGGCAGCGGCGTACGGGCGACGCCGCGACGCGCTGATCCGTGCGCTCGCCCGGCGCGGGATCCAGGCGCGCGGTGCCAGCGGGATGAACGTGTGGATCCGCGTCCCGGACGAGACCGGCGCGGTCGCCCGCCTGCTGCACGCAGGCTGGGCCGTGGCCCCCGGCGCCCGTTTCCGGATGAGCGCCCCGCAAGGGATCAGGGTCACCGTCTCCACGCTCACGGAGGAGGAGATCGAGGACCTGGCGGACGCCGTGGCGTCCGCGGTGGGCGGCCCGGGGGTGGCGGGCGGGTACGTGTGAGGGGCGGGGTGCGTGGCGGGCGTCAGTCCCAGGGGTGGCGAGTGCGGTGGCAGCAGGGTTCCGGGTGTCGAGTGCGGTAGCAGCAGGGCTCCTGGGTGCCGTCGGCTCGTGGTCGTCTCAGGTGCGTGGCCTCGCCTGGGTCAGGGCCGCGCCCGCCAGGACTATCGCCGCGCCCACCGGGGTCGACCAGGTCAGGGATTCGCCGAGGAGCGCCACGCCCGCCGCCGTGGCGATGACCGGGATGAAGTAGGTGACCATTTGGGCGGTGGTCGGGCCGACCTCGGAGACGAGGCCGTACTGGACGAGCATGGCGACTCCCGTGCCCAGGGCGCCCAGGGCGATCACGGCCAGCAGGGGCAGGACCGGGAAGCGGCTCGGCAGAGTGGTGAACAGCGGGGTGACGACGGCGAGTTGCGCGGTGGCCAGGAGGAGCTGGGCGCCGGTCAGGGAGAGCGGGGAGTGGTCGGTGCCGGCCAGGGTGCGGCGGACGTAGATCCAGCCGATCGGGTAGCTGAGGGAAGCCAGCAGGGCCATCGCGGTGCCCCTCGGGTCGATGCCGTCGAAGCCCTGCCAGGCGCCGAGGACGGTGAGCACGCCGAGGAAGCCGAGGCCGAGACCGGCGACCCGCACCCGTGTCGGCCGGTCCTCCGAGAGCGCCACCAGCGACAGGGCCATGCCCCACAGCGGGGAGGTCGCGTTGCAGATACCGGCGAGCGTGGAGGGGATCGTCAGCTCGGCGTAGGCGAAGAGCGAGAACGGCAGGGCATTGAGGAGGAGAGCCGCCACCGCCAGATGCCCCCACGTGCGCGCGCCGCGCGGCAGCCGCTCACGCTTCACCGCCATCGCCACCGCCAGGACCAGCGTGCCGAAGATCAGCCGCCCGAAGGTCACCTGGAACGGTGCGTAGGCCTCCGTGCCCACCTTGATCAGCAGGAAGCTGAAGCCCCAGATGAGGGAGAGAAAGCCGAAACGCAGCCGCCAGTCGACGGTGGCGCGGCGCTGTGCGGAGGCAGGGGAGGGGGCTCGGGTGGGCGTCGCCGTGGTCATGCCTGACACGATGCTCCGCAAAGATCTCGTAGCACAAGCGAGATTTCGTGATTCGCTTCTCGTAGCATCGCTTACATGTTGAATCTGGAGCGCCTGCGCACCCTCGACGCCCTCGCCCGGCACGGCTCGGTCAGCGGCGCGGCGGAGGGTCTGCATGTGACCACGTCGGCCGTCTCCCAGCAGATGGCGAAGCTGGAGCGGGAGGTGGGGCAGCAACTGCTCGCCAAGAACGGACGCGGAGTGCGGCTCACCGACGCGGGACGGCTCCTCGCCGACCATGCCGCCCGGATCCTCTCCCAGGTCGAGCTGGCCCAGTCCGACCTGGAGGCCCAGCGGGGGCAGGTCGTCGGCGAGTTGCGGCTCGCCGCGTTCCCCACGGCCGTGCGGGGGCTGTTCCCCGCCGTCTTCCGCACGCTCAGGGCCGACCATCCGGCACTGCGGGTGCGGTCGCGGGAGCTGGAGCCGGAACTCGCGATCAACGCGGTAGTGCGGGGCGACGCCGACCTGGCCGTTGTCCTCGACTGGTACAACAAACCGCTGCCCGTGCCGGAAGGGCTCGCTCGTGCCTCGATCCTCGACGATCCCGTGGAGGTCGCCCTGCCCGAGGGCCACCCGCTCGCCGGGCGGGACGAGATCGACCTCGAGGAACTGGCGGACGAGGCGTGGGTGGCGTGGCCCGAGGGCGAGTTCTGCCACGAATGGCTGCTCTACACCCTGCGCGCCAACGGCATCGAGCCCCACATCGCCCACCGGGCCGGTGAGCACCACACCCAACTCGCCCTGGTGGAGGCCGGGTTGGGGGTGTGCATCGCGCCCCGGCTGGGACGGGACCCGATGCCGGCCGGGGTACGGACCGTGCCCGTACGGCACCGGGTCCATCGCACCGTCTACGCGGTGTGGCGCGCCGACGCGGACCGCAGACCGTCCATCAGGGCGGCCGTCGAGGCACTCAGGGCAGCCGGGGTGGCGTGCGGGGCGTAGGAGGCTGCACTCAGGGCAGCGGGGGCCGGGTGCGGGGCGTGGAGTGATCTCCCGCTTGTCATACTTCCCGTGTGGATGCGCGAGCGAGGGAGACGGCGCGGCGATGGCTCGCCGATCAGGGGGTCACCCAGGTGGGGGAGGGGTGGGTGAGCGCCGGGGAACCCGGTCGGCCGCTCACCGCCGGCGAGGTGGCGCACTCCTGGGCGGCCGACGTGTTCGCCGAAGAGGGGCTGGACGACGCCGACCGGCTGCGGCTGGCCTTCGGATTGCTGGACCTCCTCGACGAGTACTGGGTCACGTGCGAGATCCGCTTCGCGCACCAGGGCCCCGACGGCCCCTTGCCGTCCGACGTCCTGTGGGACGGCTACCGTCGGCGGCTGGAGGTGGACGGGGACGCCGAGACCCTCACCTATTCATTGTGGGTCGACTGGTTCGAGGACCGGGAGACCGCCGCGGTGGCCTTCGCCGGAGTGCTCGGCGACGACATCGAACACCTGGTCGCCGAGCCGTCGGAAGGTCCGCTCCGCCGGGCCCGCCGGGTCCTCGACTGTTCGGGCCCGGTGCCCTGGCCGGTGAAGGAAGCGACGTATCGTGCCGCCGCACGACTCCCCGTCCTGCACGCGGCCCTCTTCGCGGGCCTCCGCGGCGGCTACCACGATCTCTACGGCGACCTCGAACCGGCCGCCGCCCTGGCCCTCCTCGACCGGCTGGAGCTCCCGGCCGACACCGAGCACCTCGCGGAACTGCGGCACGTGCTCGCCGCAGGGCACCGGAACCACCACCGCAGCCCCGGCGCGTGGGACGAGGCGGTGCGTTCCCGCGGCTGAGCGGGGCGGGGCTGCGGCTGGGTGGGGCCGGCCGGTGGCCGAGCGAGGCGGGAGGCCCGAGTCGGCCGCCTCGGCGGTTTGGGGGAGCGCTACGGCGTAGGCGCGCTCGGTCGCCGTCCCCGGGGCCGGTGTCTCGTCGAGTGCGCCCCGGTCACAGTGAACCGAGCTTGCGGAAGTCCCAGGACGTGATCGCGTCCGGGGTCAGGCGCAGCCAGGCGTGTCTGCCGTCGTGCGGCATGTCGTCGATGCCGAAGTTCTTGCGGGCGAACAGGCGCTCCACCTCGGCCAGTTCGGCGAGCGGCTCGCCCGTCCGGGGAACCTCGCCGACCACCTCGACGGTGCCGGACAGCTCGACACCCCGCAGCTCGCCGTAGTCCTCGCCCGCGTCGACCACGACGGCGACGCGCGGATCGCGGCGCAGCTCCGACCAGCGTTTGCTGCGGGTGATCGAGTACAGCCAGAGCGAGGTGCCGTCCCAGACGAACCAGAGCGGGCTGATGTGCGGCGCGCCGTCGGCCGAGACCGTCGCGACCCGGCACGTCCGCTGTGCGCCCAGGAACGCGTCCAGCTCGCCGGGTTCCATCATGATCTTCCGGCCCCGGCGCTGAGTGGCGGCCATGGAATTCCCCTTCTCTGACGTGGCGTCAGAAGAGCATGGGTCGTCTTCCGTCCATGCGCAAGAGGCGTTACGCTCGCCCGCCCCGGTCACCGGCACCTGTTGCCGCCGGTCGCCGATGCCCCGCTCTCGACCTCGCTCGAAACCCTGGGGGAGACCATGCCGTCGTACGCGAACGAGTCGAAGAGGCAGCGGGAGCTGGGCGAGCTCCTCGACCCCGCCACCACCGCGCTGCTCACCGTGGAATGCCAGCAGGGCGTCGTGGGGCCGGACAGCGCCCTCCCCGAACTCGCCGAGGCGGCCCGCTCCTCGGGGGCGCTCGCGAACGTGGCACGGCTGGTCGCCGCCGCCCACACGAGCGGGATCCAGGTCCTGCACGCGGTCGCCGAGCGGCGGCCCGACGGGCGGGGCGCCAACCACAACGCCCGTCTCTTCCGGGCCGCGGCGCGACTCCCCGTACGGCAACTGACGGGGACCGCGGCCGTACGTGTCGCACCGCCCATCGAGGTCGCCCGGGAGGACCTGGTCGTCCGGCGGCTGCACGGGCTGTCCCCGCTGGCCGGCACCGACGTCGACGCGCTGCTGCGCAACCTCGGCTGCCGCACGCTGATCGTCGCCGGCGTCTCGGCCAACGTGGCCGTCCCCAACGCCGTCTTCGACGCGGTGAACCTCGGCTACCGCGTCGTCGTGCCCGGGGACGCCATCGCGGGGGTGCCCGCCGACTACACCCCCGCGATGATCCGCCACACCCTCGCGCTGGTCGCCACGGTCGTGACCACGGGCGAGGTGCTGGCCTGTATCGAGCGGGCCGGGCGGCGGACCTGAGCGCCCGAGGGACGTCAGGCCAGCGTGATCGACGTCCCGCTGACCTTGATCTCCTTGGCCGGCAGCGCCTCCGTCGCCGGGCCGCTCTTCACGCTGCCGTCGGCGATCGAGAAGTTGCTCTGGTGGCAAGGACAGTTGATCACCCCGTCGGCGACCGTCTTCACGGCACAGCCACGGTGGGTGCAGGTGGAGGAGAACGCCTTGAACTCGCCCGCCTTCGGCTGCGTGACCACTACGTTCTTGTCCTCGAAGATCTTGCCGCCGCCCTCCGGGATGTCGCTCGTCTTGGCCAGCTCGGTGCCGCCCGACCCCGCGTCGTCGCCGCCCGAGCCGCCACCGCTCGTGCTGCCGCCGCTCGCGGAACCGCTCGCGTCGCCGCCGGTGCCCGACGAGCCGGACGACTCGTCGCCCGACCCGCACGCGGTCAGCGCGACGGCGAGCCCGGCCGCACCGGCCGCCGCCATCATCGTGCGACGGGCCGGTTCAGAAGCGGGTTTGATCGTTTCGCTGCTCATGCGGACGAATCCCTCCGAGATCGCTTTGCGCTTTCGCCCATGGATACGGCGACCGCGCGGTTGAACGTTCAGACAGGGGCACATCTTGGCCCGCCCGGCATCACGATCGCGTCAAGTGAAGCTGTCTCGAACCTGTCGATCCGGAGATCGGCGGGCCCCGGCGCACTGCTCGGTGCGCGCCACTCGTGCGCACCGCTCGGGCGGTCTCAGTGGTCGGACGGGGTCCCCGGGCCCGGGTCGGGGGTGTCGGTGTCGAAGGGCGGCGCCTCGTCGGTCCACTTCATCGACATGATCGTCGTGTAGCTCAGGGTCTCGCCCTCGCGTGCCCCGTCACCGCTCCGGGTGGCCACCGTCTCGGTTCCCAGGGGCATCCCCGTCGACTTGTCGAAGATCAGGCGGAGTTCCGGGGCGGACACGTAGGGGCTCGGGAGAGCCACGGCGTAACCGGCGCGGCCCGTGTGGTCCTTGACGTCGCCCAGGGAGCGCACACCGGGTTCGGCGGCGAGGAGGCGGTAGGCGGCGGCGCGGAGGGCCGGACTGGACGGCAGCGACGTGGCCAGTTCGATGGCGGAGCTGACGACGATCCGGTCGAGCACCCTCTTCGGGCCGTTGTGGTCCTTGTCCACCAGGGCGAACAGACGCTCGCGAAGAGCCTTCGCGTCCGTGGGGAGCGTGGGCAGCAGACGGAGGGGGACCGCTCCGTACGGCCCGGAGTCGGCCTTTCCACCGGGGGCGTCGCGCTCGATCTCACCCTTGCCGGCGTAGGTGACGGTCTCGTCGGGCGCGTCGGACAGCCTCCACGACGTGGGGGAGCCGTCCGCCCTCCATGCCACCTCGTCGGCCTTCGTGGCCGGGCGGGCGCCCGAGTCCAGGTACTGCGACCAGTACGTGTTCTTGTCCGTGGACTCCGTGGACGTCCAGTACCGCTGCTCGGAGCGGACGTCGACGGTGTAGTCCCCGCCGGGGACCTTGTGGAAGGAACCCATGTGTTCCTCCACGTACCAGTACCTGCCCGAGCCGACCGGCTGGCGCTCGACGTGGGAGGCGGCGGCGAGAAGGATCCGGGCGCCGGATTCCGACACCGCGGAGGACGGGGGTGCCGGGTTCTCCGGCGCGGTGTCCGTGACCACCAGGGCCACCACCGCGGCCGCGGTGGCCAGGGCCAGACCAGAGAGGAGCGGGCGCCCCCACCTGCGCGGACGGCCGGTGACGCGAGCGCCGAGCGGCGCGCGGGGACGGCTCATCGCCGTCGCGAGCTCCTCGTCCCGCACCGGCGAGGGCGTGGGGAGCCCGGGGTCCAGGTGGGCGGGCCGGGCGGCGGTCAGGCGGTGCAGCACGTCGTTCTTCACCGGGCTTCCTCTCCTACGGCGATCCGGGCAGGGGTGGACTCGTGCCGCACGGCTGCGGCCTCCGCCACGGGCGGGGAGGCCGACGCGGCCTGGTCGAGGCGTCTGCGCGCCCGGTGCAGACGGACCCGCAGGGTGAGCGCCGAGCAGCCGACCACCGTGGCGGCCTGCGCCGGGGTCAGCCCCTGCCACGCCGAGAGGATCAGCAGTTCCCGGTCGTCCTCCGGCAGCGTGGCCAGCGCCTTGAGCAGGGCGCTGCGCTCGGACACCTCCTCCGCGATGTCCGCCTCGGCCGGTTCCACCCAGGACATCCACTCGGCGGTGAACGACACGCGCCTGGCCTCGGCCCGGACGGTGTCCCGCAGGATGTTGCGGGCGACCACGAGCAGCCACGGCAGCGGCGGCTCGGGGATGTCGTCCAGCCTGCGCCAGGCCACGGTGAACGTCTCGTTCACCACGTCGTCGGCGACCTGCCGTCCCGCGCGGCTGACCACATAGGCCCATACGCGTTGTCGGCAGCCGTCGTAGATGGCGGTGAATCGATCCGCGTCGGAGTCGACCATTGCCGCACCTCCCGTCCCTCACGGTGTGTTCTGTCGTCGGGTAGTGGTCCGAGCGGGCTGATCGTTACAGCGGAAACCCGGAAAACCCTCCCGAGGGACGAGGCGTGGATCACATCGGCCGTGAGGAGTCCGGCCGTGGCTACGACCGGGCGTTCGCCCTCGCCCGGATCGTGTCGATGACCGCCTGGACCGCGGTGACGAAGTTCTGCGGGTCGTCCAGCGCCTTGAACCGCGGGGCCAGCCGGGCGATGTGGGGGAACTTGTCGGGCGGCAGGGTCAGATAGTCCGTCTTCCACGCCCTCAGGTCCGCCTCCCGGAGCTCCGGGGACAGCGACGCGAAACTCGCGTCCATCGCGCTGTAGGACAGCACCAGATCGGCGAAGACCCGGTAGTAGCGGACCGCGTCGTCGTCGTCGAGGCCGGCGCGGCGCATGCAGTCCAGTTTGCGTTCCACGGTCCGGAACTCGTTCTCCCGGCGGGCGGTCCGCGCCGCCGCGAGGGCACCCACCCGAGGGTGCCGGAGGAACGCCTGATGGGTGTGGACCGCGATCTGCATCAGGTCGTGGGCCCAGTCGTCCGTCGGCGGCGGGATGTGCGCCAGCGCCTCTTCGTGCAGGGCGTCGATGAGGGCGAGCAACAGCTCGTCCTTGTTGCGGAAGTGCCGGTAGATCGCCGTCGGATGAGCGGCCAGCTCACGGCCGAGCGCCGAGAACGTCAGCTTGTCCATCCCGGACGAGTCGGCGACCCGGAACGCGGCCTGGACGATCATCTCCTGGCTCAGTGTGCCGCGGGGCAACCGGCTTCGGCGGGCGCCCTTGGCCGTACCGCCGGCGTTACTCGAGGTCATATGTCCTTCCTCATCTCGGCTGTCTCCCATAGTGGTCCACCGGCGGCACGCGTCAGCCCGCTACGGCCGAGCCGTCCGCACGAGGATCGGTGGCCGCGACCAGGCGCGGACCGTCGGCGCCGCCCGCCCGGCGGACCAACTGGCCGTGCCCGACACCGTCGTCGTGCGCGTCGATCAGCTCGACGTCGAACCCCCCGCCTTCGATCGCACGGACGCCCGCCGTGGGCACGTCCCGCTCGGCCTTGACGGTACCGGCGCCCTCCGTCACCCCGGCCTCCATGGCCCCGAGCACCCAGCGCGGTGCCGACACGGCACGCTCCGCGGAGGCGCCGGCGGCCAGGTGCAGGGCCAGATGGGTGTGCACCTGGGGCTGCGCGCGTCCTCCCATCACCCCGTGCGCTCCGACGAGCTCGCCGCCCTGGCGGACCAGGACGGGCATCAGCGTGTGCAGGGGGCGCTTGCCGCCGGCGAGACGGTTCGGCGACGCCGGGTCGAGCGAGAACGACGCGCCCCGGTTGTGCAGGACGACACCGGTACCGGGATCGAGCACCCCGGAGCCGAAGCAGTGGAACACGCTCTGGATCAAGGACACCCACGTACCGTCCCGGTCCGTCACGACGACGGCGACCGTGTCACCTGACGCCTTGCGCTGACCGAGCAGTTCGACCGGGGTGCCCGCCATCGCCCGCTCGGCGATGCGCCGCACGTACGGCTCCGACAGCAACTCCTCGGCGGGGGCGGCCTCTCCCCATTCCGGGTCGCAGCAGAAGCGGTCGCGGTCGGCGGCGGCCTGGGCGAGCACGGAGGCCACCACGCCCGCGTCGCGGCCCAGCGGATCGAGCGTTCCGCGGACGGAGCGGACCACGTCGAGGGCGCGCAGGCCCTGGAGGAAGTACAGGCCCTGCGAGTTGTCGCCGCCGGAGAGGTGGTCGACGCCGTCGTACACCGCGCTGTGCGTTCCCGACAGCCGTACCGTGTGCTCGGCGAGGTCCTCGACCGTCATGGCCGAGCCCCGCTCGGCGAGCAGTCTCACCAGGCTCAGGCCCACGTCTCCGCCGTACAGCGCGGACGGGCCCTGCGCGGCGATCGACGCGAGCGTCCGGGCGAGGGCCGACTGCCGCAGGGTCCGACCGGCCGCGAGGACGTCGCCGTCGGCGAAGAACACGCCGCGCATGCCGGGGTCGCGGGCCAGGGTCCGCTCCTCCCTGCGCAGGTCCAGAGCGAGTCCGGGAGCGACGGGGACGCCGTCGAGGGCCGCCGCCTCTGCGGGCGCGAGGGCCGCCGAGAGCGGACGGGTCCCCCAGGTGTCGGCGAGCGCGGCCCAGCCGGCCACCGCGCCGGGGACCGTCACCGGGAGCGCGCCGAGGACGGGCATGCTCTCGTAGCGTGCCGCGATCTCCCCGGCGTCGACGGCCCGCGGCGCCCGGCCGGCGGCGTTGACGAAGCGGACCTCGCCGCCGGCGGTGCCCACCAGGGCGAGCAGATCGCCGCCGACGGAGCACTGGTTGGGGTAGACGACGGTCAGCATGGCGGCGGCCGCGAGGGCGGCGTCCACCGCGTTGCCGCCGCCGCGCAGGACGTCGGCCGCGACGTCGCTCGCCGTCGAGTGCGGTGTCGCGACGGCCCACTCGTCGCCCGTGGCGGAGAGTCGGCGAGCAGTGAATTCGGACATGGTTCCCTTCCCCAACACCGATGCGGATCCGCTGAGGTGCGCCCGTCCACCGGTGCGGCAGAGCCGTGAACCCGGATGCGCGGCTGGGCTCCACTCCTTGGGCAATCGTTGTTAACCGCCCTGTTACGGGAGGTTCCTTGACAGCCTCTGAGCGCCCGCCCTAGCTTCCCCTCATAGTCAACGACATCGACTATGGCACTGACTACCTGTCGGGGCAACCACGGAAAAAACTCCTGAAGGGGGCCGGCAATGGCAAGATCATCGCGTCGTGCCTGTCGTACGACACTCCCCGCCGCCTGTGCCGCGTTCGCGGCCGCGGCCGTGCTCGCCGGCTGCGGTGGCTCCACGGAGAAAGCGGCCTCGCCCGCGGCCTCTCCCGTGGTCGACCTGCCGGCCGGGACGTTCGTGAAGGACGGGCAGATCACCTACTGCTCGGACATCAGCGCACCGCCCCTGACGTACTACGACGCCGCGCAGAAGCCGGTGGGCGCCGAGATCGAACTCGGCGACGCGCTCGCCGCGCAACTCGGCGTCAAGGCGAACTGGGCCAACACCGCCTTCAACGGCATCATCCCCGCGCTGCAGGCCAAGCAGTGCGACGCGATCATCACCCAGCTCTACATCAAGCCCGAGCGGGAGAAGGTCGTGGACTTCGTCCCGTACATGTACGCCTCCAACACGTTCGTCGTGTCCGCGAAGGACGACAAGGGCATCAAGAGCGCTGGCGACCTGTGCGGAAAGAAGGCCGCGGCACAGACCGGTACGACCGTCGCCGACTACCTCTCCACCCAGTCGAAGAAGTGCGTCGCGGACGGCGAGAAGAAGGTCGACATCCGGCTGTTCACCAAGGACACCGACGCCCTCCAGCAACTGCGCCTCGGTCTGGTCGACTCCTACGGGACGACCCTCGAGACCGCCGCGTACGTGATGAAGCAGCAGCCGGACATCTTCCAGCTCGTCGGGGAGCCCTTCAACCGCATCAAGGTGGGCGCCGCGACCCGCAAGGACGACACCGCCCTGCACGACGCGCTGACGAAGGCGTTCGCGGAGGTCCGGAAGAACGGTGAGTACGCCGCCATCCTCAAGAAGTGGAACCTGACCGGCGACGACATCGCCGGATAGCGCCCGGCCCGTTCGACCGGTGGCGCCGCTCGGCCGCCGTCCACCGGGGTCGGCAGGGGCCGGCCCGTCCGCATCCGCACATACGCAGGGAGAGGATGACGTGGCTGACACGTCCTTGCTCGCCGACTCGGCGCAAGTGGCCGGCTTCGACTGGTCGTTCTTCTGGCACTACCTCATATCCCCCTCGGGCACCTTCCTGGAGGGCCTGTGGCGGACCGTGTACATCTCAGTCGTCGCCCAGGCGCTCGGAGTGCTCCTCGGCCTTGTCATCGCGCTGGCCCAGCGCAGCCGTTTCGCCGCACTGCGCTGGGCCGGCGGCGCCTATGTCTGGCTCATCCGGGGCACGCCCCTGCTCGTCCAGCTGGTCCTCGTCTACAACGGCCTCGCGGCGGCCGGCGTCTACCGCTTCACCGACGTCCAGGTGGGAGGACTCGTCCTCCTCGGCGTCGTACAGGCGGCCGTTCTGACGCTCGCCGTGAACGAGGCGGCCTACATGGCCGAGATCATCCGCGCCGCGCTCGACGCCATCGACCGCGGGCAGACGGAGGCGGCGCAGGCGCTCGGCATGACTCCGTCGCTGACGATGCGCGTGGTGCTGCTGCCCCAGGCGCTGCGGATCATCGTTCCGCCGCTGGGCAACGAGTTCAACCTGATGATGAAGTCGACGTCGCTGCTGTCGGTCATCGGACTCCAGGAGATGTTCCTGACGGCCCAGTCGATCAACTCGGCGACCTTCAAGACGTTCGAGATCTTCCTCGTCGCCGCCTGCTACTACCTCGCCCTGACGACGGTGTGGTCGTTCGTCCAGCGGTTCATCGAACGCAAACTGGCGGATCCCGGGAACACGCCGCCGCCCGGTCCCTCCCTCAGGGAGCGGCTCGTCGGCGGCAGGGGCGGTCCCGCGCCCCGCGGCACCGCAGTCGTCGGCAAGGAACCCACGCTCGCAGGCAGGGAGGCGTCCTGACGTGGAACCGATCGGGAGGACAACGACGGTGAACGACCCGCACGGTCCGCACGACCGCCCCACCACCGGGCATACGGGCCCGACCGGTCCCGCGGATCCGACGGCTGTGCTGTCGGCGCGCGGGATGGTCAAGGCCTTCGGTGGCGTACGGGTGCTCAACGGTGTCTCGATGGACGTCCGGGCCCGCGAGGTGGTGGTCGTCGTCGGGCCGTCCGGCTCGGGCAAGACGACGTTCCTGCGGTGCCTCAACCACCTGGAGAGCATCGACGAGGGGGAGATCCTCGTCCACGGCCGACGGGTCGGCTACAAGGACGGCCTGGACCGGCTGGTCGAGGAGCGGCCGAGGGCGATCGCCGCCCGCAGACGCAACATCGGCTTCGTCTTCCAGCGCTTCAACCTCTTCCCCCACCTCTCCGCCCTGGACAACGTGGCCGTCGCCCCGGTGAAGGTCCTCGGCGTGCCGAAGGCCGAGGCGAGGGAGCAGGCGCACGCCCTGCTCACGCGGGTCGGCCTCGCGCACAAGGCGTCCTCGCGCCCGTCCGTCCTCTCCGGAGGCCAGCAGCAGCGCGTCGCCATCGCGCGCGCCCTCGCCATGAAGCCGGAGCTGATGCTGTTCGACGAGCCCACCAGCGCCCTCGACCCGGAGATGGTCGGCGAGGTCGTCACCGTGATGAAGGAACTGGTCGAGGACGGCCTGACCATGATCGTCGTCACCCACGAGATGGGCTTCGCGCGGTCGGCCGCGGACAGGCTCGTCATGTTCGACCAGGGGGTGATCCTGGAGGAGGGCACCCCCGAGAAGCTCATGACGGACCCGGACCACCAGCGCACCCGCGCCTTCCTGCGACGCATCGACGGCCACGGCTGAGCGGCACGGCGACGGCCATGTGCTCAGGGCGGGGGGACCGTCCGCGACGGTCTCCCTCTGTCCCCAGCCAGATCCAGAACCTGAGTCGGCCGAGCCGGGGCTTTCCCGCCGCGCCCCCGGTGACACCCCGTCACCCCGCTCCTGTGATCACCCTCGGTTACTATGCTCACTTCACGCCGCAGACCGGACTCGCTGGTGAACACCCCGAGACCGACCGTGGGTTGCGAGGAAGACGAAGTGGGTGGCCTGAGGACATGCTGAGAGAGGTCGTCGCGACCCGCTACATCACACCCCTGCGTGAGGGCGGCTCGCTCCCCGGACTGGTCGAGGCCGACGACCGCGGCACGTACGTACTGAAGTTCACCGGCGCCGGACAGGGCCGCAAGACCCTCGTCGCGGAGGTCGTCTGCGGCGAACTGGCCCGGCGGCTCGGCCTGCGCGTCCCCCGCCTCGTGACCGTCGACCTCGACCCCGTCCTCGGGCTCGGCGAACCGGACGAGCAGGTGCAGGACCTGCTGAAGTCCAGCGGCGGCACCAACCTCGGCATGGACTTCCTGACCCGGGCGATCGGCTTCGACCCGCTCGCGTTCGAGGTGAGCCCCGAGGAGGCCGGACGGATCGTCTGGTTCGACGCGCTGATCAACAACGTCGACCGGTCCTGGCGCAACCCGAACCTGCTGATGTGGCACGGCGAGCCGTGGCTCATCGACCACGGCGCCACGATGATCTGGCACCACCACTGGCCCGGCGCCCGCACCTCCGCCGCCAAGCCGTACGACGCCTCCGACCACGCCCTCGCCCGCTTCGGCCCCGACGTCGCGACGGCCGCCGCCGCGCTCGCCCCCCTGATCACCGAGGAACTCCTCGCCGAGGTGACCGCCGAGATCCCGGACGTGTGGCTGACGGACGAGCCCGGCTTCGACACCCCGGACGCGCTGCGGCGGGCCTACGCGGAACCGCTCCTCGCCCGGGCCGCCGGCATCCACGAACGCATCGAGGGGATCAAGTGAGCGACCGCTTCCTCGCCACCGGGGCGACCGGGCAGGACGTCTACGAGTACGCGCTGCTGCGTGTCGTGCCGCGGATCGAGCGCGGTGAGTGCTTCAACGCCGGTGTCCTCGTCTACAGCCGCTCCCGGGCCGTCGTGGCAGCCCGCACGCATCTCGACGAGGCCAAGTTGCTCGCCCTGGACCCCGAGGCGGACGTGGCGGGCGTACGGGCCGCGCTGCGGGCCGTGGAGGGCGTCTGCGCCGGCGGGGAGGCGGCGGGCCAGGCCGCCGGCGACGACGCCGGACGACGGTTCCGGTGGCTGGTCGCGCCGCGGTCCACGGTCGTACAGGCCGGACCCGTGCACACCGGGCTCACCCCCGACCCGGTGGCCGAGGCCGCGCGGCTGCTCGACCTGCTGGTCAGGTGAGACCCTGGCGGACGGGGCGGACGACACTCCCGGTGGCCGGGTGGTGACACACCGCCGATCGGCCGGGCGTAAGGGATCACACCTGGTGGGGCGTTGACACCGGGTGCCAGGACTTCTAGCGTCACGTGTGCCGAAGGTACTAAGCGGTCGCTCACCGGGTGGGCGAGCCGCAGGAGCCGCATCCCAAGGGCGAGGAGAACCAGCAATGTCCACCACTGAGCAGCGTGTCGCCGTGGTCACGGGTGGCGCGCGCGGCATCGGCGCCGCGACCGCCGTACGACTGGCCGCCGAGGGGCGGGCCGTCGCGGTGATCGACCTCGACGAGGCCGCGTGCAAGGACACCGTCGAGAAGATCACCGCCGCAGGCGGCAAGGCGCTCGCGGTCGGCTGCGACGTCTCCGACGAGGCCCAGGTCGAGGCCGCTGTCACCCGCATCGCCGAGGAGCTGGGCGCCCCGACGATCCTGGTGAACAACGCGGGCGTGCTCCGCGACAACCTGCTGTTCAAGATGAGCGCCTCCGACTGGGACACGGTCATGAACGTGCACCTGCGCGGCGCCTTCCTGATGGCGAAGGCCGTCCAGAAGTACATGGTCGAGGCGAAGTTCGGACGGATCGTCAACCTGTCCTCGTCCTCCGCGCTCGGCAACCGCGGCCAGGCCAACTACTCCGCCGCCAAGGCCGGTCTCCAGGGCTTCACCAAGACCCTCGCCATCGAGCTCGGCAAGTTCGGCGTCACCGCCAACGCGGTCGCGCCCGGCTTCATCGTCACCGACATGACCGCCGCCACCGCCGCCCGCGTCGGCATGGGCTTCGAGGAGTTCCAGGCCGCCGCCGCCACCCAGATCCCGGTCCAGCGCGTCGGCCGGCCGGAGGACATCGCGGGCGCCATCGCCTACTTCACGGGCGAGGACGCCGGATTCGTCTCCGGCCAGGTGCTGTACGTCGCCGGCGGACCGCTCAACTAAAGGACCGGGAACATGACTTCGGTGGAACTCTCCGAGCTTTCGGGCAAGGTCGCCCTCATCACTGGCGGCAGCCGCGGCATCGGTTACGGCATCGCCGAGGCCCTCGTCGCGCGCGGCGACCGGGTCTGCATCACGGGCCGCAACGAGGACGCCCTCAAGGAGGCCGTCGACCAGCTCGGCGCAGACCGCGTCATCGGCGTCGCGGGCAAGGCCCACGACGAGGCCCACCAGGCCCAGGCCGTCGAGCGCACGATGGAGGCGTTCGGACGCGTCGACTTCCTGGTCAACAACGCCGGTACGAACCCGGTGTTCGGGCCGATCGCCGACCTCGACCTGAACGTGGCGCGCAAGGTGTTCGAGACCAATGTCGTCTCGGCGCTCGGCTTCGCCCAGCGGACCTGGCACGCCTGGCAGAAGGACAACGGCGGCGCGATCGTCAACATCGCCTCCGTCGCCGGTGTCTCCGCCTCGCCGTTCATCGGCGCGTACGGCATCAGCAAGGCCGCCATGATCAACCTCACCCTCCAGCTGGCGCACGAGTTCTCGCCGAAGGTACGGGCCAACACGATCGCGCCCGCCGTGGTGAAGACCAAGTTCGCCCAGGCCCTGTACGAGGGCCGGGAGGCGGAGGCCGCCTCCGCCTATCCGCTCGGCCGGCTCGGCGTGCCCGCGGACATCGGGGGCGCCGCCGCGTTCCTCACCTCCGAGCAGTCCGACTGGATCACCGGCCAGACGCTCGTGGTCGACGGCGGCATCTTCCTCAACGCCGGGGTCGGCTGACCGGCGACCGGGCCCCGCCCCGCGGGCGGGCACCGAGGGTGTTTCCGAGGGCTCCCGCCGAGCCTTCGCCGAATGTCCCCGGTGCCCGCCGCGAGCCTTCACCGGGGCTCGGCGAAGCCGTCACCAGGAGTCGATCAAGCGTTCTGCCAGCCGGACGGTCACGGCCGGCGGGGCCTGCGGTATCGTTCGGCCACTCTTGGTACGGCATTTCGAGGAGCATGCACGTGTTCAACCGGAACCGATACTTGCCGCCCCTCGCGGCGATCGCGTCCATATCCATGGTGGCCGGGTGTGGTGTGTTCTCCTCGGATGCCTCGGAGGAGCAGGCCCCGATCGTCGTGGGCACCACCAGCGCGCCGAGCACGCTGGACCCCGCGGCCGCCTGGGACAGCTCCTGGGAGCTGATGCGCAACGTCTTCCAGCCCCTGCTGAACTACACCCCCGGCGGGTCCGACCCCGAGCCGGACGCCGCCGAGAGCTGCGAGTTCACCGACAGTGGCAGCACGACCTACGCCTGCACGCTCCGCGAGGGCCTGAAGTTCTCCAACGGGAACACGCTGGACGCCAAGGCCGTCAAGTACTCGATCGACCGGATCAAGAAGATCAACGTCAACGGTGGTCCCGCCGGTCTGCTGACCACGCTGTCCCGGGTGCAGGCCAAGGGCGACCGCGAGGTGATCTTCCACCTCAACCAGCCCGACGCGACCTTCCCCCTCGTGCTCACCACGCCCGCCATGTCCATCGTGGACCCGGCGGAGTACCCCGCGGACAAGCTCCGTGAGGACGGCGGGGTCACCGGCTCCGGGCCGTACAACCTGGAGTCCTACGACGAGGGCAAGACCGCCGAGCTGGTCGGCAACGACAGCTACAAGGGCATCGCCGACCGGAAGAACTCCGCGGTCACGATCCGGTACTTCCAGCAGTCGGACCAGCTGGTCAAGGCCCTCAAGGACAAGGAGATCAGCGTCGTCTACCGCGGTCTGAGCGCCAAGGACGTGGTGGACATCGAGGCCCACCGCGACGAGGAGGGCCTCCAGATCGTCGAGAACGCCACGACCGAGATCAGCTACCTGGTGTTCAACCCGAAGTACGAGTGGGCCAAGAACCCCGCCGTCCGCAAGGCGGTCGCCCAGGTCCTCGACCGGCCGGCGCTCGCGCACAACGTCTACAAGGACACCGTCGAGCCGCTGTACTCCATGATCCCGAGGGGTCTGGTCGGCCACACCACCGGCTTCTTCGACGACTACGGCACCCCCAGCGCGACCAAGGCCAAGAAGATCCTGGAAGGCGCGGGCATCACCGAGCCCGTCCCGCTGACCCTGTGGTACACCAGCGACCGCTACGGCTCCCAGACCAAGCCCGCCTTCGAGGAGCTGAAGCGCCAGCTGGATGAGTCCGGCCTCTTCAAGGTCACGCTGAAGAGCCGCCCCTGGAAGACCTATTTCCAGGGCTACCAGAAGGGCGAGTACCCGGTCTTCGGCCGTGGCTGGAACCCCGACTTCAACGACGCCGACAACTTCATCGCCCCCTTCGTCGGCAAGCAGAACGCCCTCGGCACCCCGTACGACTCGCCGGAGATCACCGACGAGCTGCTGCCGGAGTCCCGCGCGGAGAGCGACCGCGGTGCCGTCGGCGAGGAGTTCGAGGAGGCCCAGCAGATCCTCCTGGACGACGCCCGGCTGATCCCCCTGTGGCAGGGCAAGCTGTACGTGGCCGCGGACGAGGAGATCGCCGGCATGGACAAGCTCATCGACCCGGCGACGATGATGACGATGTGGGAACTCTCCCGGAAGACCAGCTGGTAGGACCCGACGCGGGCCGGACCGTCCGACGGTCCGGCCGGTATCTCCGGAGGGCGGCCCCGATTGTCAGTGGGCGCCTGTAGGTTCTGTGCTCTGACGGCGGCCGCGCCTGGCGCGTCCGTCCATGGCCGCGCGCATCGCGGTCGTGAAGTGAGCGCACACCGGAGGAAGTTGACGTGACCGACATCGCCATGCTGCCCGAGTCCTGGCGCGGGGTCCTGGGGGACGAGCTGCAGCAGCCCTACTTCAAGGAACTCACCGAGTTCGTCGAGGAGGAGCGAGCCAAGGGTCCCGTCTACCCCCCGCGCGAGGAGGTCTTCGCCGCTCTCGACGCCACGCCGTACGAGCGGGTCAAGGTGCTCGTCCTCGGCCAGGACCCCTACCACGGCGAGGGCCAGGGCCACGGCCTGTGCTTCTCCGTGCGACCCGGTGTGAAGACCCCGCCCTCCCTGCGGAACATCTACAAGGAGATGCAGGCCGAGCTGGGCACCCCGATCCCGGACAACGGCTATCTGATGCCGTGGGCCGAGCAGGGCGTGCTCCTGCTGAACGCGGTGCTCACGGTCCGCGCCGGTGAGGCCAACTCCCACAAGGGCAAGGGCTGGGAGAAGTTCACCGACGCCGTGATCCGCGCCGTCGCCGACCGGCCGGACCCGGCCGTCTTCGTGCTGTGGGGCAACTACGCGCAGAAGAAGCTCCCGCTGATCGACGAGGAGCGCCACATCGTGGTGAAGGGCGCGCACCCCTCGCCGCTGTCGGCCAAGAAGTTCTTCGGCTCCCGCCCGTTCACCCAGATCAACGACGCGATCGCCCGGCAGGGCCACGAGCCGATCGACTGGACCATCCCGAACATCGGCTGACCGCCGCCGGCGCTCCGGCGCTCACCCGCCCGTCCTCCGTACGGCCGCCGGGGCGCCCCTCGGCCGTACGGAGCCGCCTGACCGGGATTGTCAGTGCCTGCCGCTAGCGTCGGCGGGGACAGGCGGGACCGGGGGGCGACGAGCGTGGAGGATGCGGTGGAGCGACAGGAGCAGGCGGCGCCGGACGCCATGATGACCCGCATCGGGCAGACGGTCATGCTGCACCACGGAGGGGACCGCGAGGAGGCCCGGGACCGCTTCCTGAAGCTGTGGGAGGAGATCGGTGATGACGGCGATCCGTTCCACCGCTGCACCCTGGCGCACTACATGGCGGACACCCAGGACGACCCGGTCGACGAACTGGCCTGGGACCTCAGGGCCCTGTCGGCGGCGGACGAGCTGACCGACGAGCGGGTGGCGCGACACCACGAGGGCCTCGCGGTGCGCGGCTTCTACCCCTCGCTGCACCTCAACCTCGCCGCCGACTACGCCAAGCTCGGCCGCCCCGAGGCCGCCCGCAGCCATCTGGCCCTCGCCCGCGGCACCCTGGGCGCGCTGGCGGACGACGGCTACGGCGACGGCATCCGGGCCGCCCTCGCCCGGCTGGAGTCCCGCCTCGACGAGGAGAGCCCGGCCACCGGGGGAGAGACACCGGGGCCGCCCAGACAGCGGCCGTAGGGCCTGCGGCCCGGCGCCGGGGCGCCCGGCCGCCGGGATGTGCCTGACCGGCCGTGTCGGACGGGGCGGGCCGCCCACCCAGGCGGGCGCACCCGGACAGCCCGCCTGGACGCGCCCGTCCGGGACACGCCCGTCTGGATATGCCCGCCTGGGCACGTCCGTCCGAACGGGCCTGCCCGGCGCCGCGCGTGGCGCTCCTCCGGAGGCTTCTCAACGGCCGTAGACGTCCTTGCAGATGACCGCCTGGGGAGTGTCCTTGCCCCAGCCGCCGTACTTGTGGCCGAGGGCGCACACGTCGCCGTTCCTCGGGGGATTCGTCGGGATCGTCTCCGGGATCGGGGGGATCTCGACACGGGGCTGGGACTTCGGGCGCGGGGCGGGCCGTCGGGGTGGGGTGGGCCTTTCCCGGCGGGCAGCCGGTGCCGGGGGCGTGGACGCGGCGGCGGGGGCCGACGTGGCGGCCGGCCTCGGCGCCGGTGAGGGCGCGCTCGGCGTGGGGCGACGCGAGGGGCCGATCAGTTCCAGCGCCTCCCGCGCCGGGGCCTGCACGATCCGTGTCGCGGTGGTGCCGTCGGGCCGTGGCTCCGACGACTGGGACGGAGTGGGCGGCGTTCCGGGCGGGGACGGGCGGTGCGTGGTCACGCAGCCGGTGAGAGCCGAGACGGCCACGGTGACCAGGAGCGTTGCGGTGGTGGTCGGTCGATGCACCCGCGCAACTCTGCTGTGTCCGCGCCGCTTTGGGGAGGGGAGAGGCGGAGGATGCCCCCACACGGGTGACCCCCGGGCGTCGGGTCAGTGACCCGTCGCCCCGTCGATCCGTTCGCGGAGGAGGTCGGCGTGACCGTTGTGGCGGGCGTACTCCTCGATCATGTGGGTGTAGATCCACCGGAGGCTCGGTGCCTCGCCCTTGCGTCCGTGCGTCGACTCGGCGATGTCGTCCAGAGCGGCCCGCGCGGCGTTGCGGCGGGCGACCGCGATCTCGTCCTGCCAGACCCGGTACGCCTCCTCCCAGGTGTCCCGTTCGGTGAGGTGGAACTCGCCGTCCGGGTCCTCGTCGCTGAAGTAGATCGGTCCCTGGTCGTCACCGGCGAGCACCTTGCGGAACCAGATGCGCTCCACCTCCGCCATGTGCCGGACGAGCCCCATGAGGGACAGCTCGGAGGGCGGCACCGAGGCGAGTCGCAACCGGGCGTCGTCCAGGCCCTGGCACTTGAGCGCGAGGGTTTCCCGGTGATGGTCGAGCCATCCCTCCAGCATGTCCCGTTCACCGGCGGTCACGGAGGGTTCGGTGCGCTGCGATGTCATGCACGCATCCTCACCCACCCGGGCCCCGCACGGCCACGCATATGCTGGGGCCTCGGCACACCGTGGACGGGAGACCCCTGTGAAGGTCGGCTGCATCGGGCTCGGCGACATCGCCCGGAAGGCGTATCTGCCGGTGCTCGGCACCCAACCGGGCGTCGAACTGCACGTGCAGACGCGGACGCCCGCCACGCTCACCGGCGTCGCCGACAGCCTGCATCTCCCGCCGGGACAACGCCACGCCGACCTCGACGCGCTGCTCGCCCAGGACCTCGACGCCGCCTTCGTGCACGCGCCGACCGGCGCCCACCCCGAGATCGTGACCCGGCTGCTGGAGGCGGGCGTCCCCACGTACGTCGACAAGCCCCTCGCCTACGAACTCGCCGAGTCCGAGCGCCTGGTGCGGCTCGCCGAGGAGCGGAACGTGGGTCTCGCCGTCGGCTTCAACCGGCGGTACGCGCCCGGGTACACCCAGTGCGCCGACCATCCGCGCGAGCTGATCCTGATGCAGAAGAACCGCATCGGCCTGCCCGAGCACCCCCGCACGATGATCCTCGACGACTTCATCCACGTCGTCGACACCCTGCGGTTCCTGGCCCCGGGGGCCGTCGAGGACATGACCGTGCGCGCCCGGACCGAGAACGGGCTGCTGCACCACGTCGTCCTCCAGCTCTCCGGGGACGGCTTCACCGCGCTCGGCGTCATGAACCGCCTCAGCGGCTCCGCGGAGGAGATCCTGGAGGTCTCCGGGCAGGACACCAAGCGCCAGGTCGTGAACCTCGCCGAGGTCATCGACCACAAGGGGCAGCCGTCCCTGCGGCGGCGCGGGGACTGGGTGCCGGTGGCCCGGCAGCGCGGCATCGAACAGGCGGTGCTCACCTTCCTCGACGCAGTCCGGGCCGGCAAGGTGCTCAGCGCACGGGACGCGCTCGCGACCCACGAGATGTGCGAGCGGGTCGTACGGGAAGTGGAGGACCGCTCCCGTCCCGGTCGCCTCTAGCCCGCACGGTCCGCAGGGCCTCGAAGGCGCCCCAGACCATCAGGATCAGCAGCGCCGCGTGGAGCGGCCAGTCGCCGAAGCGGACGTACGGCGTCGTACCGCTCGCCGTCGGCACGTCGTACACCGCGGAGGTGCTCTCGTCGGTGCCGAGCCAGGAGCCGACGCGTTCGCCGCTCGGACCGTAGACGGCGGAGACACCGGTGAGGGTCGCGTGCACCATCGGGCGGCCCGTCTCCGCGGCCCGCAGCGCGGCCAGTGAGGCGTGCTGCTCCGGCGCCCAGCTCTGCTGGAACGTGGACGTGGCCGACTGGGCGAGCAGCACCTCGGCGCCCTCGTCGACGAGATGGCGGCTCATGTCGGGGAACGCGCTCTCGAAGCAGACCATCGGTCCGACGCGCAGCCCCTTGCCGACGTCCATCACCACCTGCTCCGTGCCGCGCCTGCGGTCCTCGCCTGCCGCCTCGCCGACGGAGGTCGCCCAGCCGAGCAGGGAGCGCGCCGGGATGTACTCGCCGAAGGGGACCAGCCGCATCTTGTCGTAGCGGTCGCCGGTCGGGCCGTCGGGGCCGACGAGCACGGAGCTCTTGTAGATGCCGGGGCGGTCCGAACGGTGGGCGTCCACGTTGACCAGGATGTCCGCGCCCGTCGCGCGGGACAGCGCGGCGATGCGGTCGGCGAGGTCGGGACGCTCGACCAGGTCGTAGCCGACACTGCTCTCGCCCCACACGATGAGATCGAGGTCCTGGTCCGCGAGACGCCGGGTCAGCGTCTCCTCCCTCGTGAACCGGTTCTCGGGTCCGTCGGTGACCCCGGGCTGGACGACGGCGACCCGTACCCGGCCGTCCACGTCGGGGCGCGGTGACCACACCCACGCGGCGGACGTCACGGTGGCCGTCGCGACGAGGCCCGCGACGGCGGGGACCCGCGCCTGCCGTATCGCGACAAGGACGGCGATCGCGACGTTCACGGCGACCACCAGGAAGCTGAGCAGCCAGACCCCGCCGACCGAGGCCAGCCGCAGCGCGGCCTCCACCTGCCACTGGCTGGACCCCAGCAGCCCCCAGGGCCCGCCGAGCCCCTGCCAGGACCGGACGAGCTCGATCGCCAGCCAGCCCGACGGCACGACCAGCAGGGCGGCGGCGACCCGCCGGGACGGGGGCGAGCCGGCCAGCAGACGGTGCACCAGCCAGCCCCAGGGCGCCCAGAACGCCCCGAGCAGGGCGGCTATGACGAAGGTGAAGACATGCAGGTTCGGCAGCAGCCAGTGGTGCAGCGCCAGCATGTACCCGAGGCCGCCCAGCCAGCCGTCGTACGCCGCCCGCCGGGCGGTCGGGGCCGTGCGGACCAGCAGCAGCCAGGGCACCAGGGCCACGTACGCGAACCACCACAGGGCCGGTCCGGGGAACGCGACCACGGGCAGGGCACCGGCCGCGGCGGCGCCGAGACCACGCCGCCATGGGGAGGCGGTCCCTTCGGGCGTCGTCATCCAGCGCCTCCCTCCCCGGTGATGGGTGTCTTCCAGTGTGCGCCCCCGAGACGATCTCCGACAGAGGGCGTGGGGAGGGACGGGCGTGACGGGCGTGACGGGAGGGTACGCCGGGGCAGGCGGGCAGGCGGGCAGGCGGGCAGGCGAGGGCGGCAGTGGCGCGGGGGCCGGGTCGGTGCGGCGGTGGCGGGGGGCAGGTCGGGGCGGCGGTGCGCGGGGTCGGGCGTGGGGTCAGGCCGGGTGGGGGTGGTGGTCGGTCGGGAGGCCCTCGGGGGCACGGCGCCATTTCTCCCGGACCACGACCTCGCTGAGCCGCCAGCCGTCGTCCGTGCGGACCAGGCCGAACGCGTAGCGGCCGCCGCAGACGAAGTCGGGCGCGGTGGATCCGCCGTCGTGACCGGCGAAACGCATGGGGTTGATGTAGTCCGCCTGGACCTCGGCGGTGTCACCGGTGTCGTGGTCCAGGTACCCGAACCGCACCCGCCGGTTGACGATCAGGTGCTGGCGCATGGGGAACAGCTCCATGCTGCGGGCCAGCCAGTCGGCGACCTGCTCGGCGTCGCCCTCGATGCCGCCCGCCGAGCGGTAGTCGGCGCGGCCGCCCGGGGCGAACAGCCCCCGGTACGCCGTCCAGTCGCCGTCGTCCACCGCCACCGCGTACTCGGTGATCAGGCCGTCGACGGCGAGCCGGTCCATCACGGTCGCGAGCTCCACACGCTGCGTCATCGGCTCAGTCTTGGGGCAGGGGGCGCGACACGCCAAGGGGCGTGCGGTGACGACATACGACCGGCCGATATTCGGTGGCCCGCGGAGCCCATGGTGATCGAATCTTGCTCCCGTGAAGGAAAGCGATCGAGAACGAACAGAAGACATGACCGAGCCCCGATTCCAGGTCCGGGCCCGCCACACGGCGGACACGATCACCGTGTACCAGGCCTACCGGCCCGGGATCGGCGGCCCGGCCGCCCGCGACGGCCGCTTCCCGGCCGCGTGGAAGCGGGATCGGATGACGTGGATCAAGCCCTCGTTCCTCTGGATGATGTACCGCTGCGGATGGGGTCTGAAGGAGGGCCAGGAGACGGTGCTCGCCGTCGAGATCCGCCGCGAGGGCTTCGAGTGGGCGCTGCGCCACTCCTGTCTGTCGCACTACGTCCCGGAGCTGCACGAGAGCCAGGCCGCCTGGCAGCGGGAGCTGCGCCGGTCGCCCACCCGGGTGCAGTGGGACCCCGAGCGGGGTCTGCGGCTGAACCCGCTGCCGTACCGCTCGTTGCAGCTGGGCCTGGCGGGCGAGGCGGCGGCCCGGTACGCCGACGAGTGGATCGTCGGGATCGAGGACGTGACCCCGCTCGCCCGGGAGGTGCACGGCCTCGTCCGGGCGGGCGAGCTGGAACAGGCGGCGGAGCTGCTGCCCGAGGAGCGGCCGTACCCGCTCGACGACACCATGCCGGCACATCTGCGCGGCTGAGCCGGCCGGCCGGACGGGTCGTACAAGTCGTACGGGTCGGGGCGGGCCGGGTGGGCCGTATGGTCGGACCGGTTGGACGATTGGACCGGTCGGACCGGTCGGACCGGTCGGACGGGTCGTGCGGGCCGTCGGTGTCAGCGGTGGTGGCGGCCGAGGAGGACGCAGACCGCGTTCTCCTGGATCGTGCGCAGCCGCGCCAGCAGGGCGGGGTCCGAGGCCCTGTTCACCTGCGTCGTGATCGAGAAGGTGATCGACTTCCGCCCGTCGGGCGTCGCCGCCATCAGCTGTGTGTAGCCGGGGAAGTTGCCGGTGTGCCCCAGCACGACCCCGCAGCGGGTGCTGTAGCGAAAGATGGCCAGGCCCGCCGAGTTGCGGCCGGGGCCGGCCGGTTCGGAGGCGCCCTTGATCCAGTGGCGCTGCTCCTCGCGTTCGGCCGGCGACGTCAGTTCACCGGCGGCGTAGGCGCGGATGAATCGCGTGAGGTCGCTCGGGGTGGAGACGATGCCGCCCGACGCCCATACCCCGGAGGCGCTGAGCAGCTCGCTGACGTCCTCCGGCGGCCCGGGCGGGCGCACGTCGTACCCGTGCATGTACGGCTCCGGAAGCGCGTAGCCCAGCGGGAGGCTGGTGTCGCGCAGGCCGAGCGGCCGGTTGACGAGGCGGTGCAGCAGATCCTCGTACGTCCGCCGGGTGGCCGACTCCGCCATGAGGGCCACGGCGATGTTGTCCGAGTTGGAGTACTGGTACCGGGAGCCCGGGTCGAAGCGCAGCCCTTCGTTGGCGACGAAGTCCAGCAGCCGTCGCGGGTCGAAGGTGCGGCGCGGGTCCGCGGTGAGCAGTTCCAGGAAATCCGGGTCCTCGGTGTAGTCGGGCAGTCCGCTGGTGTGGTTCAGCAGCTGCCGGAGGGTCACCTCGTGCCAGGCGCTGGGGAGTTGCGGGAGCCGGAAGCCGATCGTGTCGTCGAGGGCCAGGGCGCCCTGCTGCACCAGACGGAGGGCGACGGCACCGCTGAACGCCTTGGCCGTACTCGCGATCCGCATGTGGTCGGTGGGCTGGATCGGGCGGTCGGTCGTCAGGTCGGCGACACCGGCCCGCAGCACCCGGGTCCTCTGCTCGCCCTGGAGGACGACGATGACGCCGGGCGGTCCTCCCGGCGCGTGGACCAGTTGTTCGAGCTGGCGGCGCAGGGTGCGCTCGTCCCCGCCGCCGGGAGCGGCACCCGCCGCCGGAGCGGCGAGGAGGCCGCCGAGACAGGACGAGCCGAGCAGGGCGACGAGCGCCGGACGGACACGGGCGCGAGGACGGGGGCGGCGGGTGAGCGGCATGGTGGTCCCGGGGAGCGTAGGGGGGGCGGGCCCCCTCAGCATGGGCAGGACCGGCGGCCGTGCGCGCGCGAGCTTGCTCTGTCCGGCGGATCGGCGAACCCCGGTCACCCTTCCGGGGCCCGCCGGGGGGTGCGTCAGTGCCGGGCGAACTGGACCCGGGTCGGCTGCACGGTGTTGGGCCGCAGCGCGATCCCGTCGAGTGTCAGCTGCTCCCCGTAGATGTCGGTGATCCTGATCGCGCCGCCGCACCCGGCGCCGTGCTCGGAGAGGAAGTAGTTGTAGCCGGTGCGGGCCAGCGCGGTCCAGCCGCTGCCGGTGCGCACCTCCAGCCGGGCCAGCGGGTTGCGGTGGCCGAGGGCCTGGATACCGCACCAGTAGCGGCTGGAGCCGGTCTTGTACCGGATGGAGAGCGTGTCGGGCGAGCCGGGGCTCACCAGGCTCCAGGTGATCGGTATCTGGCCGCGCGACGGATCGGCGAGCTTGGCGAAGGCCTGGGCGGAGAGGTCGAGCTGGCCGGGCTTGCAGGGGGCCGGGCACTCGTTGGTGATCCGGACCGTGACGGAGGCACTGCCCGACCGGACCAGTACGTACGCCCCGCACGCCCTGGACGTCTCGTAGTCGGTGGTGTTCATCGCGGCGATCATCATGTCGGGGCTCGGGCCGAACGAGCAGGCGCCGTCGCCGTTCCCGGCGTCGTAGAGGGTGGCGATCCCCTGGTAGGTAGTCCTGGGGCGGATGCGTCCCGCCAGGGTCGCCGTGCCGGACCCCGCCCGGCGGGCGCTCGTGACCTTCGGCTTCGGGGACTTCGCGGTCGGGGTCGGCGACGGGCTGGGGGACGCGCTCTTCGACGCCGACGGACTCGGGGACGGCGACGGCGAGGACGTACGCCCGGTCGGTGTCGGCCGTTCGCGCGCCGGGGTGTCGGCGGCGGCCGTGGTGGTGACCTTCCTGGCCTCCTCGCCCTCGGCCCCGCGGCCGGAGCCGAACGCCACGACGAGGGACGCGACGAGTGCGACGGCCGCCACGGCGACGGCGGAGACGAGGGCGGTGCGGCTGCCGGGCCGGGAGGAGCGGCGCGGTGAGCGGTGTGAACGGGATGCCACGGATGAGTCCTTGCCTGGCTCGGGCGAACGGATGGTGCGTGTCGGGCTCCCGTGGGGGGAGCGCACACCTCATCTGTGGCCGCCGGGTGCGGAAAGGTTGCCGTCACTTTCGCATCAGGTCGGTGGACCGGGTGGGGGAACGAGCGAAAACCGCCTATGCCCTGGTGGCCGACTGGTGTTCATAGGATGATCGATCATTGGGCGGGGGGACGCAGATGCGGAGCCGCCGGGGTACAGGGAGGTCGTTATGTCACGTCCGGTCACGGTGGTCACGGGGGGAAGCCGGGGCATCGGCGCCGCGACCTCTCTGCGGCTCGCGGCGGACGGCCATGACGTGGTCGTCGGATACGTGAGCGACGGTGCCGCCGCCGAGTGGATCGCGACGGGGGTCCGGGCGAACGGCGCCCGGTGTGTCACCGTCAAGGCGGACACCTCCGTCGAGGCCGACGTCGACCGGCTCTTCGAGACGGCGACGGAACGGCTCGGCCCGGTCACCGGGCTGGTCAACAACGCCGGTGTGACAGGCCCGTTCGGCAGGCTGGCCGACACCGACCCGGCCGTGCTGCGGCAGGTGGTGGAGGTCAACCTCCTGGGCGTACTGCTCTGCTCCCGCCGCGCGGCGCGCGCCATGGCAGCCTGGGGCGGCGGAGCCATCGTGAACGTGTCCTCGGCGGCGGCCACGCTCGGCAGCCCCGGTGAGTACGTCCACTACGCGGCGACCAAGGCCGCGGTCGACACGCTCACGACGGGGCTGGCCAAGGAACTCGGGCCCGACAACATCCGGGTCAACGCGGTCGCGCCGGGCGTCATCGACACCGAGATCCATGCCAGGAACGGGGATCCCGAGCGGCCCGAGCGGATCGCCGCGTCCATTCCACTGCGGCGGCCGGGGCGGGCCGACGAGATCGCGTCGGCCATCGCATGGCTCATGTCGCCGGAGGCGTCGTACACCACGGGTGCGGTGCTGCGGGTGGCCGGCGGGAGGTGAGGGGCGGGCGCCGGCCGCGTGAGGAGTGGGGATGCCTGGGGTGCGTGGGCGGGTGCGGCCCGCAGCCCCGCACCGTCGTTACCGGCCGTCCCCCTTCTCGCGCAGTCGTTGGAAGGCGGTCGGGGTGGGGCGGTGGGGCAGGAAGTCCTTGATGTGCCTTGCGCAGTCCCGCGGGGCCGCGCGGGACGTGTCGCACTCGATGTCGTAGATCCCGTGGGTGTGCACCTGCGCCAGCTGCCGCGCCGCGAGCCCCGGGGGTCGGTCACCCCGCTCACGCTCCCGTCGTTCGAGTTCGGCGCGAGGGCAGTGGACGCCGACGAACACGACGTCCTGCGGTACGAACAGGTCGAGGCAGTCCCGTAGCCGCCACTCCTCGCTGAGGACGTGGTCCACCACGACGTTGTTGCCCGCGGCGGCCATGCCCGCGATCGCACGGTGGTAGCCCCGCCAGGTGCGGTGGAGCACGGTGGCCAGCCGCTCGGGGGCCATCTCCTGCCGTGTCCGCATGGCGTGGAACGCGTCGACCGGCAGATGGAAGAACGGCTCGTCCAGGATCCGCAGCAGCTCGACGGCGATGCTCGACTTGCCCGAACTGGACGTGCCGTTCAGGAAGATGATCAGCCCTCCGGGGGCGCCGTCCCGCACGGCCGCGCCCTGCGCCGGGTCGCTCACGCGGCCTCGATGACCTCTCCGCGTATCGCCGCGGCCCACTCCACCACCAACAGCTCGTACTCCGCGCGCTCCTGGGCCGACAGCGAACCGCCCGCGCGCCGCCACAGGGCGCGGATCTGGTCGTTCACATCGGCAGCGGACCGCACGGAACCACAGGCAAGGGAATCGGGGGACATGCGGACAAGCGTAGGCGCAAGAGCTGACGGTGCGCTACAGCCCGGCTACGGATCCCATATGTGCTTGGTCACTGAAGGGAGTTGGGGCGTCCGCTCAGCTGCGAACGCCCCGACTCACGTGCTCGGGGCGGCCCCTTGGCCGGCCGCCCGCGGATGGCCCGGTCAGCCCGCCGACTCGCCGGCGTGCGGGCTGAGCACGCCCATCGAGACGAGGACGACGATGACGATGCCGAGGGCGATGCGGTACCAGACGAAGGGCATGAAGCTCTTGGTCGAGATGAACTTCATGAACCATGCGATCACCGCGTAGCCGACCACGAACGCGATCACCGTGGCGAAGATCGTCGGACCCCAGGAGACATGTCCGCCCTCCAGGGCGTCCTTCAGCTCGTAGCCGCCGGAGGCCAGCACGGCGGGGATGGCGAGGAGGAAGGAGTAGCGGGCCGCGGCCTCGCGCTTGTAGCCCATGAGGAGGCCGCCGCTGATCGTGGCGCCGGAGCGGGAGACGCCCGGGATGAGGGCCATGGCCTGGCAGACACCGAAGATCAGGCCGTCCTTGACGCTCAGCTGGTCCAGGGTCTTGCGTTCCTTGATGGCGCGGTGCTTGCCGCCCGTCTCGTCGCGGGCGGCCAGACGGTCCGCGACGCCCAGGACGATGCCCATCACGATCAGCATGGTCGCGGTGATGCGCAGATCGCGGAACGGGCCCTCGATCTGGTCCTTGAGGGTCACGCCGAGAACACCGATCGGGATGGAACCGACGATCACCAGCCAGCCCATCTGGGCGTCGCGGTCGCCGCGCATCTCCTTGTTGAACAGGGAGCGGGACCACGCCGAGATGATGTTGACGATGTCCTTGCGGAAGTAGATCAGCACCGCGGCCTCGGTGCCGATCTGGGTGATCGCCGTGAAGGCCGCTCCCGGGTCCTCCCAGCCGGAGAAGGCCGCCGTCAGGCGCAGGTGCGCGCTGGAGGAGATGGGGAGGAACTCGGTCAGCCCCTGGACGAGTCCGAGGATGAGGGATTCAAACCAAGACATGAAGTTACGTGGTCCAAGCGCTGATCGTGAGGGGCCGACGGGAAAGGTGACACACCGCCGACCCGGCCGCCGGGCGGCCGTGCGGGGCGGGTGATCACAGGTACGGGGGCAGCCTAGCGTCCCCGGGTGACAGGGCTGCCACAGGGGTTTGGCAGGGCCGTACGGGGGAGGGGTGCGGACCGGTGTACCGAGCGGTGCAACGGCCGAATCCATGGTGTTGACCAGTGACTATGTCCGCACATACGTTGCTGGCTGGAGAAAGCGCTTGCCGTTGCGAGGGTCGCCGTACCGCCGGAGCCCTGGCCACCAGGCGTTGGCCACTGTCCGACGTCCCGTTCGATGGAGTGCTGATCACGTCCATGCCCACACCCAGCAACGATCCGAGCCCGACTCCGGACCAGCCGCAGGCCCCCCTGAAGGGCCGCCGTGTCCGTGCCGCCGTCATCGGTATCGGCGCCATCGGCGGCGGCTCCCATCTGCCCGCGCTCGCGCGCCTCGCCGAGGAGGGTGAGACCGAGGTCGTCGCGGCGGTCGACATCGATGCCGAGGCGGTGCGCGCGTTCTGCGCCGAGCACGGCATCCCGCACGGCTACACCGATCTGGACCGCATGCTGGCCGAGCAGAGCCCCGACCTGGTCTGCGTGTGCACCCCGCCCACCCTGCACCGCGACCAGACCGTGGCCGCGCTGCGGGCCGGCGCCTGGGTGTGGTGCGAGAAGCCGCCGGTGCCGACGCTCGCCGACTTCGACGCCGTGGAGGCGGAGGAAGGCGCGGACACCGGCGGGCCTTTCGCCTCGATCGTCTTCCAGCACCGCTTCGGCTCGGGCGCCACGCACGTACGGAAGCTGATCGCCGAGCAGGCGGTCGGCCGTCCCCTCGTCGCGCACTGCCAGACCACCTGGTACCGGAACACCGCCTACTACGCCGTGCCCTGGCGCGGCCGCTGGGCGACCGAGGGCGGCGGCCCCGCCATGGGCCACGGCATCCACCAGATGGATCTCCTCCTCGATCTGCTCGGCCCGTGGAGCGAGGTCCGCGCCATGGCCGGGCGCCTCGTCCACGACGTGGAGACCGAGGACGTCTCGACCGCCCTCGTGCGCTTCGAGAACGGCGCCCTGGCCACCGTCGTCAACAGCGTCCTCAGCCCCGACGAGGTCAGCCGCATCCGCATCGACTGCGAGCGCGCCACGATCGAACTCACCCACCTGTACGGCCACTCCAACGCCGACTGGTCCATCACCCCCGCCCCCGGCACCCCGGACGCGGACGCGGCGGTCTGGCGGGACTTCGGCGCCGACGTGCCCAGCTCCCACCTGGCCCAGCTGCGCGAACTCGTCGCGAGCATGCGCGCCGGTGAGCGGCCCCGCAGCAGCGGCGCCGACGGCCGGACGAGCCTGGAGCTGATCGCCGCGCTCTACAAGTCGGCGTTCACGGACACGACCGTACGGCGTGGCGAGATCGGCCCGGGGGACCCGTACTACACGGCCATGCACGGCGGAGCCCCCGGCTGGGCGCCCGCACCCGCCCAGGAGCCCGCCACGAGTGAGGAGATCCCCGCATGACCTTCCACGACGGGCTGCGCGTCGTCCATGCCCACGGCGACCGGATCACGGTCACCGAGCCGGGCACCGGCGTCGAACTGTTCAGCTACGTGTACCGGCCGGAGGCGGCCTGGGAGGCCCCGAAGCCGTATCTGCACCCGGTCCGCACCCTCGCGGGCGACGTCGTCACCGACTACCGCCCCAACGACCACCGCTGGCACAAGGGCATCCAGCTGACGGCCTCGCATCTGTCGGGCCAGAACCTGTGGGGCGGCAACTCCTACGTCCACGGCGAGGGGTACCTGCCGATCCCGGAGCGGGTCGGCTCGATGGCCCACGTCGGTTTCGACGAGGTCGTCTCCGACGGCGACCGGGTGGTGATCGCCGAGCGGCTGACCTGGCATCCGTACGGCGGGGAGCTGTGGGCCGACGAGGAGCGCCGGATCGAGGTGCACGACGTCGACACCGAGGCGGGGTCGTGGGCGCTCACCTGGACCAGTGCGATCACCAACCGGCGTGACGAGCCGCTGCTGTTCGGCAGTCCGACCACCGCCGGGCGTGAGATGGCCGGCTACACCGGCCTGTTCTGGCGCGGCCCGCGCGCCTTCCGGGAGGGGCGGATCATCGGCCCCGACGCCGAGGGGCCGGAGCTGATGGGCGGGCAGGCACCATGGCTGGCGTACTCGGGTGAGCACGACGGCACCGACGGGCACGCCACGCTCGTCTTCGTCCACGCGCCCGAGAACGACCACACGGGTGCCGAGGGCGCCCACCCCGCCCACTGGTTCGTCCGCAACGAGCCGTTCGCGGCCGTCGCCCCCTCCTGGGCGTTCTTCGACGAACTGGCGCTCGCCCCCGGCGACACGCTCACCCGCCGCTACCGGGTCGTCGTGGCGGACGGGGCCTGGGAGCGGGAGGAGATCGCCAAGTACCTGGAGGCGCACCCGTGGTGAACGGTGACGAGGGACTGCCCGGCGGCGTCGCCGTCTCGCACCTGTCCGTCTACGACTGGCCCGCGGCGGACGGGGTGTGCGGCGGAACGCCCCATATGCACCTGACCTGTTCGGAGGGGTACGTCGTCACCGGCGGACGCGGTGCCGTGCAGACCCTGACGGCCTCCGGGTACGAGGTCACGCCCCTGACGCCGGGAACGGTCGCCTGGTTCACGCCCGGCACCATCCACCGGCTGGTCAACGAGGACGAGCTGCGCATCACCGTCCTGATGCAGAACAGCGGGCTGCCGGAGGCGGGCGACGCCGTGCTCACGCTGCCACCGCGGTACCTGACCGACCCGGAGACGTACGCCGCGGCGACCCGTATCCCGGTGGACGCGCCGGAGGAGGAGCAGGAGCGGGTCGCCCGGGCCCGCCGCGACCTCGCCCTGGAGGGCTACCGGGCGCTGCGTGACGCGGAGGGACCCGAGCCGCTCGCCGCGTTCCACCGGGCCGCCGCGGCGTTGGTCCGGCCTCGGCTCGCGGAGTGGCGGGCGCGCTGGGTACGGGGCGCGCGGGCCGCCGCCGAGGCGACGGGGGAACAGTTGGACCGGCTGGGGCGCGGGGATGTGACCTACTTGGCCGATGCCCTGGTCCGGGCGCAGGAGCCTTCGGCGTACGGGAAGTTCGGGATGTGCGGGCGGCTGGACGTCTATCAGGGGGACTGAGCGGGGGCGCCGCCAGGGTGACGGGGTGCCTACGGGGCGGGGGCGACGGTCACCTGGCGGCTGCGGGTTGTGGGGGCTTGTCGCGCGGTTCCCCGCGCCCCTTCAGGGCGCGGGTGGGAGCCTCTTGTTGCCGCCTTGTCAGACGAGGGCGGCGGCCAGCAGGGCGAAGGCGGCGATGATGAGGGCGACGCGGCCGTAGTGGTAGCGCTCCCAGCGGTTCATCTGCTCCTTCCAGTCGGCGGGCCGGTTGTCGGGGGTCCAGGTCTTGCCCCGGTTGTTGATCGGGACGAGCAGCAGGACCGACATGATCACGCTGAGGAGCAGCAGCACGCCGGCGGTGACGACGAGACCGGTGCCGGCATCGTGCCAACCGGCCGCCGTCCAGACCCCGACGAGGGCCAGCGAGCTGATGTACCAGACCGGCATCACGGCACCGAGCATCCGGCCCCCGTGGGAGCGGCCGAGCTGGCCGCTGTCGCCGGGGAGCGCGTCGAGGATCCGGTTGAGGACGAAGGCGACGGAGAACTCCACTCCCACCATCACGCCGACGGACACGAGGGTGACGACCTGAAGCGCGTTGAGCATGGTGATGCCTCCCGATCGATCTAGCGTTGCTAGCTGATGTGGCAACGCTAGTACTGGCGCCGCTCGATTGTCTAGCGGTGCTAGGATTCGAGGCATGTCGGTACAGGAACGCAAGGAACGCGAGCGGGCGGCCCGCGAACGTCTGATCGTGGCGACGGCCCGCGAACTCGCCGAGGAGCAGGGCTGGGACGCGGTCACCACCCGTCGGCTGGCCGAGCGCATCGAGTACAGCCAGCCCGTCCTCTACAGCCACTTCCGGGGCAAGCGGGAGATCATCGGCGCCGTCGCCCTCGAAGGCGCCACCGAGATGGCCGCGGCGCTGCGGGCAGCGGCCCCCACCGCGGACGGCCCGCGCGCCCGGGTCGTCGTCCTCGCCCGCACCTACCTCGACTTCGCCGAGCGCAACCCGGCGGTCTACGACGCCATGTTCCAGCTCGACGGCGGCCTGGCGTTCGCGCGGGAGGACACCCCCGCACCGCTGAAGGACGCCTTCGCCGCGCTGCTGGAGACCCTCGCGGAGGTCGCCGGGGACGGCGTCCACCCGGGCGTGTTCACCGAGGTGTTCTGGGCGTCCCTGCACGGGCTGGCGACCCTGACCCGGGCCGGACGGCTGCCGGCGGAGTACGCCGAGGGGAGACTGGAGCTGCTGGTGGACAGGCTCGCCGTGGTCTGACGCGGCCCACGCCGCCCGCGGAGCCCACCACGGGAACGGGCGGCGGTGTCACCCGGGCCGGCGCATGCATGCCCAGGGGCACCGGTCCAGGCCGCGCGCCGCTTCCCGCGCGCGGATCGCCCGCAGGCAGGGGGTGACCCCACCGCGCGTAGGAGGGGGCGTTCCACGGGACTTCGGTGAACGTGGTCAGGGCCACGGCGGGTGACGGCCCTTCGGGGCCGTCCCGCCCGGCGGTGTCAGCGGGCCCGCAGGTGGTGGCGCTTGCGCCAGGCCACGGCCGCGCCCAGCAGGGCCGGGAGCGCGATGCACGCCATCGCGAGCAGGAAGGCCGGGGACGTCGGGGCGGAGGCGCGGGCGCCCGCGACGGCGTAGGCGGCGGTGTTGGGGATGGAGCCGAGGGCGGTGGCCAGCAGGAACGGCAGATAGCCCATGCGGGAGACGGAGGCGCAGTAGTTCGCCGCCCAGAACGGCACCCCGGGGAAGAGACGGGCCGCCAGCATCGAACGGAACCCATGACGGCTGAGCTGGCCGTCCGCCGACTTCAGCCAGCGGTGCCTCAGCAGCGGCCGCAGCGCGTCCTGCCCGAGCATCCGGCCCAGAGCGAACGCGATGCCCGCCCCGAGGACGGTTCCCGCGAGAGCGGAGGCCAGACCCAGCTGCGAGCCGAAGAGAGCGCCCGCCGCGATGTTGAGGATCGGCCGGGGCACGAACGCCACCGTGCACAGCCCGTACGCCACCGCGAACACCACGGCCGCGGTGCCGCCGCTCAACTGGGGCGGCCAGCCGTCGGCCAGCAGCCGCTGCGGCTCGAACAGCAACACGGTCACCACGGCGCCGGCGAGCAGCGCCAGCAGCAGCGAGAACCGCGCCCACGGCGAGAGCAGCGCTCTGCCCCAGCGGGCGGCGCCGTTCGGCGAAACGGCGGGGACGGCTGCGGGTGCGGCGACGGCGAGCTCCGTGGCGGCGGCCCGGGGAAGGACCGAGGCGGTGCCCCCAGAGCGGGTGGTGGCATCGAGCATTCGTCGACGGTAACCGACCGATGTGCGCGTATGCCCCACGGAACGTCTCACCGCGGTCACAGGAACCGGAACGACAGCCCCCTCGGGCATCGGCCACCGGGCGCCCGGCCGGGGACCGTACACCGCGCGGCCTGCGCCTTCGGGAGCACGCGCACCGCCCGGCCCGCGTTCACTCGGCCCCCGACCTGTGAAGCATCTCTCTTCGGCCCGGTTCCCGAACTCGCCCGCCCGGAAAACCATTCGACGCGGGCCGACAGGTCGGCGAGGATCGACCCATGTTCCGGTACGCCTTCGTTCTCGCAGCGTCCGCGGTAGACGCGGATGCGCCGAAGGCTGCCCTTCTGATCGCCGTGGCCGCCGCAGACGGCGCCCGAAGCTGACCCTTCCCGGAGATTCCGGCGGACCCCGCAGGGGGAGGGTCGGCGCATTCTCGGGGTCCCCGTCCCGGCCACGCCCTCACGGCTCCGGGGCCATCACTCAGTACCGCTGAAGAGGCTTCGAGGTAGCGCCATGTCCAAGACCGCTTACGTCCGCACGAAACCGCACGTCAACATCGGCACGATGGGCCATGTCGACCACGGCAAGACCACCCTGACCGCCGCCATCACCAAGGTCCTCGCCGAGCGCGGGGCGGGCACGTTCGTGCCGTTCGACCGCATCGACCGCGCCCCCGAGGAGGCGGCGCGCGGCATCACCATCAACATCGCGCACGTCGAGTACGAGACCGACACCCGGCACTACGCGCACGTCGACATGCCCGGCCACGCCGACTACGTCAAGAACATGGTCACCGGCGCCGCGCAACTCGACGGGGCGATCCTCGTCGTCTCCGCGCTCGACGGGATCATGCCCCAGACCGCCGAGCACGTCCTGCTCGCCCGGCAGGTGGGCGTCAACCACATCGTGGTGGCGCTCAACAAGGCCGACGCGGGTGACGAGGAACTGACGGACCTCGTCGAGCTGGAGGTGCGCGAGTTGCTCACCGCGCACGGCTACGGCGGCGACTCCGTCCCCGTCGTACGGGTCTCCGGGCTCAGGGCCCTCGAAGGGGACCCACGCTGGACGGCGGCCGTCGAGGCGCTGCTGGACGCGGTGGACACCTATGTCCCGATGCCCGAGCGGTATCTGGACGCGCCGTTCCTGCTGTCCGTGGAGAACGTCCTGACGATCACCGGGCGGGGGACCGTCGTCACCGGCGCCGTCGAGCGGGGCACCATCCGGGTCGGCGACCGGGTCGAGGTGCTCGGCGCGGACGTCGAGACGGTCGTCACCGGTCTGGAGACCTTCGGCAAGCCCATGGCGGAGGCGCAGGCCGGGGACAACGTGGCGCTGCTGCTGCGCGGAGTGGCCCGGGACACCGTCCGGCGGGGACACGTGGTGGCCGCGCCGGGAAGCGTCGTGCCCAGCCGGCACTTCACCGCGCAGGTGTATGTGCTGTCGGCGAAGGAGGGGGGCCGTACGACGCCGGTGTCCAGCGGGTACCGGCCGCAGTTCTACATCCGCACCGCCGACGTGGTCGGTGACGTCGACCTCGGGGAGGCGGCCGTCGCCCGGCCGGGCGACCGGGTCACGATGAGCGTGGAGCTGGGACGGGAGGTTCCGTTGGAGCCCGGTCTCGGGTTCGCGATCCGTGAGGGCGGCCGCACGGTAGGTGCGGGGACCGTCACGGCCGTCCGCTAGTCGGGGGCAAGGAGGGTGGGGGACCGCGGGCCGTCGTGGCCGGTCACGCGGTCCCCCACACCGCTTTCCGGCCGGTCACACGGTCCCCCACACCCCGTTCCGGCCGGTCGCGCGGTGTGCCACGTCCCCTGTCCGGCAGCGCTCCGACGGTCCCTCGGTCGGCTCCGCGCCCGGCAGAATGGGCCCCGTGAACGAAGCCATACCCGTCTCCCGTGCCATCGACCGGGGCACCGCCAAGCTCATGCCCGACGTCGACCGGGAGCGGGCCTGGCTGCTGACGGTCGACGGGGCCCCGCAGTCGTACGTCGACCTGGACGAGCCCACGCACCTGGAGTTCGAGTACGCGCGGCGGCTCGGGCACGCCCTGGACACGGTGGCGGAGCCGGGGCGGCCGCTCGACGTGCTGCACCTCGGCGGGGGCGCGCTCACCCTGCCGCGCTACGTGGCCGCCACCCGCCCGGGGTCCCGGCAGGACGTCGTCGAGTACGACCGGGGGCTGCTGGACCTCGTCGTCGAGCAGTTGCCACTGCCGGCGGACGCCAGGATCACCCTGCACGGCGCCGACGCGAGGAAATGGCTCGAAGGCGCTCCCGCGGGCTCCGCCGACGTACTCGTCGCGGACGTCTTCGGCGGCTCACGCGTGCCCGCGCATCTGACGACCGAGGGATACGCGCGGGCCGCCGCACAGGTCCTGCGGGCGGACGGCGTCTACCTCGCGAACCTCGCCGACGCCGCGCCCTTCGCGTTCCTGCGGTCCCAACTGGCGACCCTGGGCACCGTGTTCGAGGAGTTGGTGCTGATCGCCGAACCCGGGGTGCTGCGCGGCCGGAGGTTCGGCAACGCCGTGCTGCTCGCCTCCCACCGGCCGCTCGACATCGGCGTCCTCGCCCGGCGCACCGCCGGTGACACCTTCCCCGCGCGGGTCGAGCACGGGGCGGCGCTGCGCGACTTCATCGGCGGTGCCGCGCCCGTCGGCGAGGAGGACGCGGTGCCGTCACCCGAGCCGCCCGACGGCGCCTTCGGCATCGGCTGAGCGGGGCTCGGCGTCCGGCTCGCCGAGGGCGACGGGCTTGGTGCCCCACCGGGTCAGGGTCCGCACGTCCCGGATGCACAGCACCGCCGCCGTGGCCGCGACGCACAGCCCGGCACAGCCCCACAGGGCCGCCGGACGGCCGAAGGCGCTCTCCGCGGGCCCCGCCAGCGCGGCGGCCAGCGGCACCATCGAGACCGAGCCGAACCAGTCGTACGCCGAGACGCGGGACAGCTTCTCCTCGGGGATCTCCTGGTGCAGCGCCGTCATCCAGGAGACGCCGAACACCTCGATCGACATCCCGCTGACGAACATCGACACGCACAGGACGGCGATCGGCGCGGGCACGGCGAGCGCCGCGGACGGCAGGGCGAACGGGAAGACGCACAGCACACCCACGAAGAGCAGCCGGCGCGGTTTCCAACGGGTCATCAGCAGCGCCCCGACGGCGTTGCCCGCCCCGAACAGTGCCAGCGCCACACCCCAGGGGCCCGCACCGCCCAGATGGTCACGGGCCACCTGGGGGCCGTAGACCGCGTCGGCGGCGACGATGACCGCGTTGACGAGGGAGAACTGCACGACGATCGCCCACAGCCAGGGCCGGCCGACGAACTCCCGCCAGCCGTCGCGGAGATCGGCGAGCATGCCGTGGCCCGGCTCGCGGTCCGGTATGTGGCTCACGTCGAGGAAGGCGCGCATGGCCCCGGCGATCGCGAACGCGGCCGCGTCGACGGCGAGCACCCAGCCGGGGCCGATCACCGCGACGAGCGCACCCCCGACGGCCGCGCCGGTCATGGTCGCGCCCTGCGAGGCGAACCGGAACAGGGCGAAGGCCCGCCCCGCCTGCTCGGCGGTGACCGAGGACAGCAGCATGCCCTCGGCCGCCGGGTTGAAGAACGCCTGCCCGGTGCCACCGAGGGCGGACAGCAGCATCATCTGCCACAGCCGCGCCTCCCCGGTGAGCACCAGCACCGCGAAGACGGCCTGGGACAGACAGTTGAGGGTGTTCGCGGCGACCATCACCCGGTGCCGGGGCAACCGGTCCGCGACCGCGCCGCCGATCAGCAGGAACAGCACCAGCGGCAGGGTGCGCGCCGCCGCGACCAGACCCACGTCCCCGCCGTCGCCGCCCGACTCCAGGACCGCGAAGGCGGCCGCGATGAGGGCGCCGTGGCTGCCCAGGTTGGTGACGACAGCGGCGGCCGTCAGCATCGTGTAGTTGCGGCCCGCCCAGGCGGGTCGGCGGCGGAAGGCGGCGGGAGTGGTCACCGGCCGACTATCGCCGCCCCCGGCAGTGCTTGCCAAACCGTTTCCGCATGGCGTAGGGCCAGATCAGGCCAGCGGCACGGGCTGGCGCGGCTGCCTCGGGGGCCGGCACCCGCCGGCCCCCGTACCCGGTGTCGCGCTCAGCCGCCCGTGGGCTCGCCGTACAGCCGTACCGTGCTGAGGATCTTCTTCACCGTCGCGTCCGGCACCTCGTCGTCGACGCCCTTCGCGCCGTGGAACGTCCAGGAGACGAAGTCGTCCTTGGAGTTCTTGAAGGCGAAGGTGGTCGCCTTGCCGTCGGTGTCGCACTTCCCCTTCTTGGGGACACCGGTCGAGGAGGTGGTCGCGACACTGCCCTCGAGGCCCGACGCCGTCGTGTACGGCTCCGGCTTGCCGACCTTCATCAGCTTCTTCGAGGAGTCCTTCTGGTCGGTGTACCCGCCGAACACCCACCACGCCGAGTCGTTGCGGGCGATGTCGTCGGTGTCCTTCGCGCCCTGCTGCCCCTTGGTGCCGACGGCGGCGAGGGACGTCTCCTCCTTGTAGCCGTCCTTGTTGGCGTCGGCGACGCACCACTTCTCCTTGAGGATGGCGGGCGCCGACATGCCGATGATGACGGAGGTGTCGTCCTTCGAGTTGTCGTCGAAGCCGATGAAGGTGCCGGGCGTCTTGACGTCCCAGTCCGGGGGCACGTCGAAGGCCGTGCCCCACTTCGGATTCACGACGACCTTCCAGCCCTCGACGGTCGGCTTCGCGCCGGCGTCCTCACCGCGCGGGTTGTCCTGGCTCTCCGAGGCGGTCGGCGTGGGCGAGACCGACGGCTTGGAGTCGTCCTTCGCCTCGACCTTGCCGTCCTCGTCACCGCCGAGGACCAGGAAACCGGTCACACCGGCGGCGACGACGACCGCCGTGGCCGCCACGATCGCGATGAGCTTGGTCCGGTTGCCGCCGCCTCCGCCCGGCGGTTCCGGCGCGCCCACCGGGGACGGGGCACCCCACTGGGGCTGCTGCCCGTACTGCGGTTGCTGACCCGTCGACTGGTAACCGGGCTGCTGGTACGGGTTCGGCTGCTGGTACCCGGGCTGCGGGTACGCCGGCTGTTGATGCCCCGTCTGTCCCGGCTGGCCGTACCCGGGTTGCTGGTACGGGTTCGGTTGCTGCGGGTTCTGCTCGCCCCCGGGCGGCTGCTGCTGTCCTGGCCACATGGCTCGTAACCATAGATGTGCCGGAGGCGGGGGTGCCACGGAGCCCCCGCCCCGCGGTCGTCAGCCACCCGTCGGTTCGCCGTACAGCCGGACCGTGCTCAGGATCTTCTCGATGGTGGCGTCCGGGAGTTCGTCGTCGACACCGGTGGCACCGAACAGGCTCCACGCCACATAGTCGCCCGCGGAGTTCTTGAACCCGAAGGTCACGGCCTTGCCGTCGCTGGCGCACTTGCCCTTCTGCGGTGTGTTCTTGGAGCGGGCCCAGGCGACACTGCCCTCCACCCCGGAGGCTGTCGTGTACGGCCGCGCCTTCTTGTCGACGGTGAGGCTCTTGCGGTCGGGCTGCGTGTAGCCGCCGTACACGTACCAGGGCACCTGGTTGAGGGCGACCTCGTCGGTGTCCTTGGCGCCGCTCGCGCCCTTGGTGCCCGCGCCGGCGAGCTCGGTGTGGTCCTCGCGGCCGTCCTTGTCGTCGTCCGAGGTGCACCACTCGGACTTGAGGAACGCCGGTGCCGACATGGTGATGAGGGGCGGGTCGCCGGCCTCGCCCTTGACGTCCTCGAAGCCGGTGATGGTGGTCGGCGACGCGACCTCCCAGTCCGCCGGGACGTCGAAGGCGGTGCCCCACTTGGGGTTGACGACGACCTTCCAGCCCTCGACGGTCGGCTTCGGACCGTCCGCGCCGCGGCCGTCGTCGGCCGAGGCGGAGGGGCTCGGGTCAGGGGAGGCGCTCGCCGAGGACTTCCCGCCCTTGCCGCCGCCCTTCGCCTCCTCGTCCTTGTCGCCGCCGAGGACCAGGAATCCGGTCACCCCGGCGGCGACGACCACGGCCGCGGCCGTCACGACGGCGATGAGCCTGGTCCGGTCACCGCTCTTGCCGGGCGGCTCCGGCGCGCCCGACGGCGCCGGGCCGCCCCACTGCTGCCCGTACGGTCCCTGCGCGGCCGACTGCTGATAGCCGGGCTGCTGATAGGGATTCGGCTGCTGGTACCCCGGCTGCTGGTACGGGTTCTGCTGCGGATTCTGCTCGCCCCCGGGCGGCTGCTGCTGTCCTGGCCACATGTCCGGCAACACTAGTGAGCCCATGCCACGGTTCCGTCACCGTGCACCCCCAGGCATGTACTGGTCAGGTGGAGAGTTCGTGAGGGATCGGGGCGCGGCCCGGTTCTGTTGCGCTGACCACACCGTGGCACCCCTGGTCAGAGGTTCCTACTCGTGGGTAACATCGCGGCATGAGCGCAGACCAGATGTCGATCGGCGAGATGCTCGCCGCCACGGTGCCGATGGCCAGGACGCTGAACCTGGAGTTCCTGGAGACCACGCCGGAGAAGGCCGTGGTGGCGCTCCCGGACCGGAGCGACTTCCACAACCACGTCGGCGGGCCGCACGCCGGTGCGATGTTCACGCTGGGCGAGTCGGCGAGCGGGGCGATCGTGCTCGCCGCCTTCGGCGACCAGCTCTCGCGTGCCGTGCCCCTCGCGGTCAGCGCCGAGATCGCGTACAAGAAGCTCGCCATGGGTGAGGTCACGGCCACCGCCACCCTCGGTCGTCCCGCCGTCGAGGTCGTCGCCGAGCTCGACGCAGGTGAGCGCCCCGAGTTCCCCGTCTCCGTCGCCATCCGGCGCGCGGACGGCGCCGTCACCGGCGAGATGACCGTCATCTGGACCCTGCGCCCCAACGGCTGACCCGGTCCCCTCACGTCACCCTCGCCGTCCGCCGCCCCGGCCGACCGGCGAGGGCTCCTTCGCGCGACTCATTGACACGAGTCACTGGCGGCCCTAGGTTCCCCGCCGACACGCGCACCCGTGGTCCACCACGACGCCTGCACGAAGGAGTGAGGCTCATGCACGACACCGTGTCCCGGAGTTCCGCCCGCTTATGGCGGCTGGCGGTGGGAGCGACCGCCCTCGCCGCCACCGTCCTGACACCCGCCCCGGCCCAGGCCGCGCCCCCCTCGGAACCGGCCGTCGTCCGCACCGACGCCGGCTGGGTACGCGGGCAGACCACGGCCGAGGGGCGGCAGTTCCTCGGCATCCCCTACGCCCGGCAGCCCGTCGGTGACCTCCGCTGGACCGAGCCCCGGCCGGTGTCCCCCTGGCAGGGGGTGCGCGAGGCCGGCGCGTTCGCCAACAGATGCACGCAGACAGCCAGTTGGGACCCCGGCTACGAGCGGCCCAGCCACACCGAGGACTGCCTGGCCCTCAACGTGTACACACCGCAGGGCACCACGCGCCGTCCGGTCATGGTCTGGTTGCACGGCGGCGGCCTCACCGCCGGCGCCGGCGAGGACGTCGTACCGGACGCCTTCGCACGGCGTACCGGCACGGTCGTCGTGACCGTCAACTACCGCCTCGGCGCCATGGGCTTCCTCGCCACCGAAGACCTCGACAAGGAGGCGAGCGACGGCGTCTCCGGCAACTTCGGCATGCTCGACCAGCAGGCCGCGCTGCGCTGGGTACGGGCCAACATCGGCCGCTTCGGCGGCGATCCGGGCCGCGTCACCATCGCGGGCGAGTCCGCGGGCGGCCGCTCCGTCTGCACCCAGCTGGCCTCACCCACCTCCCGGGGTCTGTTCCGCGCCGGCATCGTGCAGAGCGGCGCGTACGGCGACTGCTCGGCGCGCACGCACGAGTCGGCGGTCGACCAGGGCAGGACCTTCATGACACGACTCGGCTGCGCGGACACGGCGTGCCTGCGCGGGAAGACCGCCGCCGAGATCCTCGCCGCCCAGGCCGGCCTGAACTGGGGGCCCGTCACCGGCGGCGCCTTCCTGCCCGTCCAGCCCTTCGAGGCGTTCCGGAAGGGGGCGGCCGCCCGGGTGCCCGTCCTCAACGGCGCCAACCAGGACGAGGGCCACCTGTTCGCCTTCGGCCGTTTCGACGCGGCCGGGACCCCGCTCACCGCGGAGCGGTACCCGACGGTCATGCGGGCCGCCTACGGCGACCGCGTCCTCGCCCGCTACCCGCTCACGGACCACCCCTCGCCGACCATCGCGTACGGCACCGCCCAGGGCGACCAGGGCTTCGCCTGCCCCGCGCTGCGACTGAACGAGGTCCTCGCCGGGCGCGGACCCGTGTACGCGTACGAGTTCGCCGACCGGACCTCCCCGCCCTTCGCCTCACTGCGCAACCTGGGCACCGACTTCGACTTCGGCGCGACCCATGTCAACGAGGTGCAGTACCTCTTCCGGCACTTCGGTCTGGACAGCCCGCTGGACGCCGGGCAGCAGGCCCTGGCGCGCCAGATGACCGACTACTGGGGCTCCTTCATCCGCGACGGGGTGCCGAGGGCCGCCGGTCAGCCCGCAGTCCCGGCCGGAGGCGACCGGGTGCTGACCCTCAGGACCGCCGCGCAGGGCGGAAACGGGCTCAGCCGGACCGTGCACGGGGAGCACGCGTGCGACCTGTGGGACAACCTGCCGGGCTCCGCCGCCGTCCCAGTAAGCAGGTAGGCTGCCCCGGCGCGCGCTCCACCATGAGCGCGTGCCGCGGGCCCGAGAACCGGACGCATGGGAGGAAGCGGCTTTGCACGTCCAGGAGTGGCTCGAAACGGTGCCACCGCTCAGCATCTATCTGCTGGTGGGGCTGGTCATCGGTCTGGAGAGCCTGGGCATCCCCCTGCCGGGTGAGATCATCCTGGTCTCCTCCGCGCTGCTCGCGTCCCAGCACGGCGAGATCAACCCGGTCGTCCTCGGCGCCTGCGCCACGGCCGGCGCGATCATCGGTGACTCGATCGGCTACGCCATCGGCCGCAAGGGCGGGCGTCCGCTGCTGGCCAAGCTCGGCCGGAGATTCCCCAAGCACTTCAGCGAGAGCAATATCGCGGTCGCCGAGCGGTCCTTCGACCGCTGGGGCATGTGGGCGGTCTTCTTCGGCCGCTTCATCGCCCTGCTGCGGATCTTCGCCGGCCCCCTCGCCGGTGTCCTGCAGATGCCGTACTGGCGCTTCCTCACCGCCAACGTCCTCGGCGGCATCCTCTGGGCCGGCGGCACCACCGCCGTCATCTACTACGTCGGCGTGGTGGCCGAGGCGTGGCTCAAGCGCTTCTCGTGGCTGGGCCTGGTGCTGGCCGTGCTGATCGGTGTGGCGTCGATGCTGGTGGTCAAGCGCAAGGCGAAGAAGGCGGCGGAGAAGGCCGAGGCCGGCGAGACGGAACTGGTCCCCGCCGCGGACTGAGACCCCCCGCGCCCGAGGAAGCACGAGGGAGCAGGGGCAGAGCACGGGCAGATACGAGGGCTGTGCCGACAGGGCAGGGGCCGCGCCGCCTACCGGTGGCGCGGCCCTTCCGCCGTCTCAGGCGCCGTACTCCTCCTGCGCGGCCCGGTGGGCCTGCGCCAGCTCGGTGTAGTGCGTGCCGTTCAAGGTGACGCCCTCGCGCTCCTCCTCGGTGAGGGGGCGCTTGACCTTCGCCGGCACCCCCGCGACCAGCGAACCGGGCGGCACCCGCATCCCCTGCGGCACCAGCGCCTGCGCCGCGACGAGGGAGCCCGCTCCGATCACCGCGCCGTTCAGCACGGTGGCGCCCATCCCGATCAGGCAGTCGTCCTCGATGGTCGCGCCGTGCACGACGGCGTTGTGCCCGATCGAGACGCGCTCGCCGATCGAGACCGGGAAACCGGGGTCGACATGGAGCGTGCAGTTGTCCTGCACATTGCTCCCGGCCCCCACCACGATCGGCTCGAACTCGGCCCGCAGCACCGCGCCGTACCAGACGCTGGACCCGGGGCTCAGCGTCACGTCGCCGATCACCGTCGACGTGGGGGAGACGAACGCGGCGTCCTCCACGTCCGGCTTCTTGCCGCCGAACACCGTGATCAGGGCCCGCTGCCGATTCATTGCCGCCTCCTGGTGATGGATCAGTCTCCCTCCGCACCGTAAGCCATGGGCACGGCGTCGCGTGGGGTGAAGATCACAGTCGAACGACACGGTCCGGAAGCCGACCGGTGAGTACGGTGAGCGGGTGCCCAGAAGCAGGAACACGTTCTCGTCATGGCGGCGTCGCGCGGTGCAGCGCGCCGTCCACGCGGGCTGGGAGTGGGTACAGCGCACGGGGGCGGTGACGGCCGAGCACCCCGGCCGCTTCCGGTTCGGCGCGATGGGAACCGGTACCAGACTGGCCTTCCCGCTGGGCACGGTCTTCGGGGAGCCGTGGATCCATCTGGGCTCCCACTGCATCATCGGCGAACAGGTCACGCTGACCGCCGGGCTGATGCCCGACCTCGACCTCGGCGCGGAGCCCATCCTGCGCATCGGCGACGGCGTCGTCCTCGGCCGGGGCAGCCATGTCATCGCCGACACCAGCGTGACCATCGGCAGCGACTGCTACTTCGGGCCGTATGTGTACGTGACGTCCACGAACCACTCGTACGACGACCCGCACGAGCCGATCGGCAAGCAGTGGCCGCGGATGGACCCGGTGTCCATCGGGCCCGGCTGCTGGATCGGCACCGGCGCGGTGATCCTGCCGGGGGCGCGGATCGGGCGCAACGTGGTGGTGGCCGCCGGAGCGGTCGTCCGGGGCGAGGTTCCGGACCGCTCGGTGGTGGCCGGGGCGCCCGCGAAGGTCGTACGGCGGTGGGACCCGGTGGAGGGCTGGCAGCCGCCGATCCGGACGCCCGCGCCCGTGCCGATTCCTGACGGGGTCACGCCGGAGCAGTTGCTGGCGTTGGCCGAGTGGGAGGCGGAAGGGGCCGGGGAGTCCGCCTGAGCGGAAAGGGCGGGGGAGTCGCCTCGGCGCTCGGTCCGTTCGGGTGCGTCGGCGGCTGCGGGTTCGTGGTGGCTGGTCGCGCAGTTCCCCGCGCCCCTTGGGCGGCGGTGGGGTCTTCCGGTGGCGGAGTGCTCAGCCCGTTGCCGGCAGGGGTGCTCAGCCTGTGGCCAGGAGGAGGGTGCCTGCCAGGGCCAGGCCCGCGCCGGCCGCCTGGATGGGGCGCAGGCGTTCGCCGAGCATGAAGCGGGCGGCCAGGGCGGTGATCACGGGGTACAGCGAGGCGAGGACGGCGGCGACGGTCACCGGGCCGTGCTGGGCGGCCAGGGAGTACGTCCCGTTGGCGGCCACGTCCGCGAGGCCGACGAAGGCGAACGCCGGGAGCGAGCCGTACGGGAAGCCTTCGGGCGGCAGGGCCGGGGTGCCGCGCCGCACCGACACGTAGAGGGCGGCGCCGCCCGCGGCGACGTTGGTGACGCGCTGGACGAACAGGGCCAGGAACAGGCCGGTGAGCGTCGTCGACGCCTCCGAGATCAGGGCCATCACCGCGCCGAAGCCGAAGGCGGCGACCAGGGTGAGGAGGATGGCCTGGCGCTGGACGGGGGCGCCCTTGATCTGCGGACCGCCCGCGAGCACGACTCCGACGATCGCCACCAGGATGCCGGCGATCTGCGGCAGGCCGGGGCGCTCGCCGAGGAAGAGCCCGATGCCCACCGGGACGGCCACGCTCAGCGAGCCGAGCGGGGAGACGACGCCCATGGGGCCGAGGGCGAGCGCCTTGTAGAAGGCGAGCATGGCGACGGGGCCCACCACGCCGGCGGCCACGGCGAACCACAGCCGGGGGCCGGCCTCGCTCCAGCCGCCGGTCGCGACGACGATCGCGCCGAGCACGCCGGCCGCGACCGTCTGGGAGACGACGACCACCGTGAGCGGCGGGACGCGCCTGCTCAGCAGCCCGCCGCCGAAGTCGGCCAGGCCCCACAGCAGGCTGGTGGCCAGGGCGAAGAGTGCGGTCATGCGGCGGCCTCGCAGTACAGTTCGGTGAACGAAGGGTGCACTCCACCGTAGTTCATTGCAGTGAACTCTGCCATTCAAAATATTGGACGGAATGTGTCGGACCTCGACCTGCTGACCCAGTCCCTGGCGCGGAACGTCAAACGCTGGCGCACGGAACGCGGCTTCACCCTGGACGCCCTCGCCGCCCGTGCCGGAGTCAGCCGCGGCATGCTCATCCAGATCGAGCAGGCCCGTACCAACCCCAGCATCGGCACCGTCGTCAAGATCGGCGACGCCCTCGGTATCAGCATCACCACCCTGCTCGACTACGAGCAGGGCCCGAAGGTCCGGGTCGTCCCGGCCGAGCAGGTGGTCCGGCTGTGGCACACCGACGCGGGCAGCTACAGCAGGCTCCTCGCGGGTACGGAGGCGCCCGGTCCGTTGGAGATGTGGGACTGGCGGCTGATGCCGGGCGAGAGCAGCGGATCGGATCCGCACCCGGCCGGCACCGTCGAGATCGCGCATGTCACCGCCGGCGAACTGACGCTCACCGTCGAGGGCGCGGAGTACCGCGTCCCGGCCGGCGCCAGCGTCACCTTCGAGGCCAACGCCACGCACCGGTACGCCAACGAGGGTGACGTCCCGACCGAGATGGTGCTGACGGTCTCGGTGCCGCCCGTCCACTGAGACGTCGACCTCCCCTCACCGGCGCTTTGTTAGCGTGCCGCTCATGCGCGCACCCATCGGAGACTTCGACCACGCCACGCCCGCCCCCGCATGCCTCGACCGGCTCGTCGGGCCGGTCGCCGACGCCGTACGCCACTGGGGCGGCGCCGTGCCCGCCGAACAGATCCTGTACGTGGAGACGGACCCGCGGTGGGCCGACACGGCCGTGTTCGTCGAGCACTACGGGCGGGATCTGCTGGAGCGGTCCGCGAACTGCGTGGTCGTCGCGGGCAAGCGGGGCGGCGAGTCGAGCCTCGCGGCCTGCGTGGTGCTCTCCACGACCCGGGTCGACGTCAACGGCGTGGTCCGGCGGCAGTTGGGCGCCCGCAAGGCGTCCTTCGCGCCGATGGACACGGCCACCGGGGAGACGGGCATGGAGTACGGCGGCATCACGCCCGTCGGGCTGCCGGCAGGGTGGCCGGTCCTGGTCGACTCCGCCGTGGTCGACCTGCCCTACGTCCTGGTCGGCAGCGGCCGACGGCGCGGCAAGCTGCTGGTACCGGGCAAGGCGTTCGCCGAACTGCCCGACGCGGTCGTCCTGGAGGGGCTGGGCATCGCCTGAGGGGTGCCGCGGTCGCCCGGGGAGGGCTGGGCATCGTCCGACGGGCGCCGCGGACTCCGGGGGCGCCGTCTGGCCGGCGCGGATCCGGCGACCGGCGCGGGGCGGGAACGGCGGCGCCGGGCCCCGGGCCTCGCGGCCCGGAACCCGGCGACGTGCGGTCGTGCGCGACTCAGGCGGCCGCGGTGCCCGTGTTGGCGGTCAGCTGCTCGATGACGGCGGTGAGGCCGGTGACGACCTCGGCGTCGTCGGCCGGGTGGGTCTCGGCGAAGCGGACGACCGAGCCGGGGATGGAGAGCTTGGCGTCCTCCAGGACCGTGGCGCCGGCGATGCCGACGGCCTTGCGGGTCTCGTCCTGCGCCCACACGCCGCCGAACTGGCCGAAGGCAGTGCCGACCACGGCGACCGGCTTGCCCGTGAAGGAGCCGGCGCCGTACGGGCGGGACAGCCAGTCGATGGCGTTCTTCAGGACGGCCGGGATGGTGCCGTTGTACTCGGGGGAGAAGAGCAGGAAGCCGTCGGCCTGGCCGGCCGCCTCGCGCAGCCGGGCGGCGGTGGCCGGGAGGGCGGCCTCGTTGTCGATGTCCTCGTTGTAGAACGGAACGTCGGCCAGGCCCTCGTACAGCTCGATCTCGACGCCCTCGGGGGCGTGCTTCACGGCAGCCTCGGCGAGCTGACGGTTGTGCGAACCGGCGCGAAGGCTGCCGACGAGCGCGAGGATGCGTACGGACATGAGCTGACTCCTAGCAGGGGCGGAAAGCTGAAGGACAGGGATCCGGGATAAACGGACCGGGGTCCGTTCAAATTTGTAGCAGCTATCCGGACCGCGGTCCACTTCTCTGTGGTGAGCGTTACGCTCTTTTCATGAACGAGCCGCTGCCGCCCTTGGTCAGGCCCTCGGAGGGTGACTCCCTCGACGGACTGATCGACTTCGTTCCGCCCGTCGGTGACCAGCCGAGACTGCGGGCGGACGCCGCACGCAACCGCGCCCGCCTGCTGGAGGTCGCCGCCCGTCTGGCCGGGGAGTGCGGGGCGGGCAACCTGACGATGGAGGCCGTGGCGACCGAGGCGCAGGTCGGCAAGGGCACCGTCTTCCGGCGCTTCGGTGACCGCACAGGACTGCTGGTGGCCCTCCTCGACCACCACGAGCGGGAGCTCCAGGCCGCGTTCCTGACCGGGCCGCCGCCCCTCGGCCCGGACGCGCCGCCCGCCGAGCGGCTCCGCGCGTTCGGCGCGGCCGTCCTGCGGCACGAGTACGCCCATCGCGACCTCTACCTCGCCGCCGGCGCCGACGCCTCCCGCCGGTTCAGCGGCCCCGCCAACCAGCTGCGGCTCGGCCACCTGTGCATGCTGCTGCGCCGAGCCGAGGTCACCGGTGACGTGGAGCTGATGGCGCAGACCATGCTCGGTTACCTGGACATCCACCTGGTCGACCACCTGGTCGGCCGACGAGGGATGTCGCTGGAGCGGCTGGAGCGGGGGTGGGGGGACCTGGTGGAACGGTTCGTCAAGGCGGCCTGAGGCTGCCTGAGGCGGACGGCAGGCCTGAGGCGGGCGGCGGGCCTGAGGCGGGCGGTGGGCCGTGGAGGGCGTGCGCGGTCGGGGCGGGTGCGCCCCGGCGGGCGGTCGCCGTCGTGACCTCGCGCACCCTTCGTCGGCGGGATCCCGTACCCCTGTGCAGGCAAAGCGACCGCTTGGTAGCTTGAGGACGGTGTCGGTCGGCGGCACCGCGTACGTGCGAGGGGGAGTGGCAGATGGCCGACTCGAACGGGTCCCGACCCGAGGGCGCGGGGACGGGGTTCTTCTCCTCCGTGGACGACGTCCTCGCACAGCTCGCCGAGGCCGGCTACCTGGCTTCCACGGCCGTCGCCACCACGGTCTTCCTGGCCGACCGGCTGGGCAAGCCGCTGCTCGTGGAGGGCCCCGCGGGCGTCGGCAAGACCGAGCTGGCCAAGGCCGTCGCCCGGGTCGGCGCGGCCCGCCTGGTCCGGCTCCAGTGCTACGAGGGCATCGACGAGTCCCGCGCCCTGTACGAGTGGAACCACGCCAAGCAACTGCTGCGCATCAGCGCCGGACGCGACGAGGCCTGGGACGACACCCGCAACGACATCTTCAGCGACGAGTTCCTGCTCACCCGGCCCCTGCTGACCGCCATCCGGGGCGACGAGCCGACCGTGCTCCTCATCGACGAGACCGACAAGGCCGACGTCGAGGTGGAGGGGCTGCTCCTCGAAGTGCTCAGCGACTTCCAGGTCACCGTGCCCGAACTGGGCACCATCGCCGCCACCCGGCGCCCCTTCACGGTCCTCACCTCCAACGCCACCCGCGAACTCTCCGAGGCCCTGCGGCGCCGCTGTCTCTTCCTGCACCTGGACTTCCCCGACGCCGAGTTGGAGCAGCGGATCGTCCGGCTCAAGGTGCCCGGCCTGGACGCCGTGCTCGCCGACTCCCTGGTCCGCGTCGTCGGCGCGCTTCGGGAGATGGACCTGCGCAAGGCGCCCTCGGTGGCCGAGACCATCGACTGGGCCCGCACCCTCCTGGCGCTGGGCGCCGACACCTTGGACGAGACCGTCGTCCGGGACAGCCTGGGCGTAATCCTCAAGCACCGGGACGACATCGAGAAAGCCACGCGGAAGCTGACCCTGGTATGACCGCCGTGGACGGCGCCGGGTCCGCCTCCGACACGGCCTCCCCGGGCACGGCTGCCCCCGATACGGCCCCCTCGGGCGAAGCCACCTCCGGTGCGCCGCTCGCCGAGCGGCTCACGGGGTTCGTACGGGCGTTGCGCGGCCACGGCATCCGGATCGGGCCCGGCGAGACCGTGGACGCGGCTGCCGTTGTGGAGGTGCTGGGCCTCGCCGACCGGGAGCGGATCCGCGAGGGCCTGGCGGCGGCGCTGCTCCGCGCCGACCGTCAGCGGGCCGTGTTCGACGCGGCCTTCGAGCTGTACTTCCCGCTCGGCGTGGGCGAGTTGACGGGCGCGTGGGAGGCTCCGGCCGCGGACCGGGACGAGTTGCGCGCACGGATCGCCGCCGCGCTCGCCGCCGGTGACGTCGCCGCGCTCAACCGGCTCGCCGGTGAGGCGGTCGAACTGCTCGGCCGGTACGGCACGTCGTCCCAGTCGGACGGCTGGTCGGCCCACCAGACGCTGGACCGCCTGCGGCCCCAGACGTTGCTCGCCGGAATCCTCGCGGCGCAGCGGGCCGGCGGAGGGGGTGGCGGCGGCAGTGGTTCCGGCTTCGGACCGGGGAACGGTGCCGGGGGCGGGTTCGGCGCCGGCGCCTGTGGTACGGGCGGCGCTGGAGCCGGGCCGGGCTCGGGCGGCCCGGGTTCCGGCGGGTTCACCGACCGGCTGGACGCGGACGAGATCCGGCGCCGTATCGAGGACTTCCGCGAACGGGTCCGTACCGAGGCGCGGCGGCGGGTCGCCGAACGGCGGGGCGCGGCGCTGATCGCCCAGAGGGGCATCGCCCGCAGCGCCGACCAGGTCGACTTCCTCATCGCCAACCGCGAACAACTCGTCGAACTCCGCCGCACCGTGCAGCCGTTGGCCCGCAAACTGGCGACCCGTCTCGCCGCGCGGCGGCGCAGGGCGGCGCGCGGCAAGATCGACATCCGGCGCACACTGCGCCGCTCGCTGTCCACCGGGGGAGTACCGCTGCGCCCGGCCTACCGGCGGCACCGGCCCGCCCGCCCGGAGATCGTGCTGCTGTGCGACGTGTCCGGGTCGGTCGCCGGGTTCGCGAACTTCACGATGCTGCTGGTGCAGGCGATGCGGGACCAGTTCAGCAAGGTGCGGGTCTTCGCCTTCGTCAACAAGGTCGACGAGGTCACCCACCTCGTCACCACCGGTGAGGCCGATCCGGCGGAACTCGGCCGCCGGATCGCCGAGGAGGCGACGATCAGCGGCTGGCACGGCAGCAGCGACTACGGGACCGCACTCGGGGAGTTCGCCGAGCGGCACCTCGACGCCGTGGGGCCGCGCACCTCGGTGATCGTCCTCGGTGACGCCCGCACCAACGGGTTCGACCCCAACGTGGCCGCCCTGCGCCGCGTCGCCGCCCGGGCCCGCCGCGTCCACTGGCTCAACCCCGAGTCACCCGAGCTGTGGTCCACGGGCGACTCCGCCGCGCACGTCTACGCCGAGGTCGTCGAGATGCACGCCTGCCGCAACGCGCGGCGCCTCGGGGAACTGGTGACGCGGCTGCTGCCGGTGTGAGGCGGTGCCGATGGCCTCAGGCCTGGGGCCGACACCGGCCTCAGGTCAACCTCGACCCGTATCGATCACGCAGAAGCGATTGCCCTCCGTGTCCTCCAGGACGATGAAGTCGGAGTCGTCCTCGTAGAGTTCCCAGTCGACGCGGCGCGCGCCGAGGCCGACCAGCCGTTCGACCTCCGCCGCCTGGTCCGCCGAGTTCCCGGCGTAGAGGTCCAGATGTACACGGGGCCGCTGCTGTACCGGCGTCTCGCTCAGCCCGAGCGACAGCTGCGGCCGGCCGCCGTCGGGGTGCACGAGTACCACCCAGTCGTCCTCCGGCTCCTCACGCGGCACGTAACCCAGCGCCTGCGTCCAGAACGCGGCGGCCCGCCGGACGTCGGAGGCCCCCATCACCACGGATCCGATGCTCAGCATGAACCGATTCTCACGGCCTTGGGCCGCCTCTCAGGGGATCCGGGCCGCCGCGCCGCTGCGTTTCCGCCGCCTTGCCGCGATCCTGGAGACAGGCCTCGACGTCAGGAGATGCGCCCATGCCCCGCACCGTCACCGTGGGCTTCGACGGTTCCCCGGAGAGCCGCGCCGCCGTCGAGTGGGCGGCCCGCGAGGCCCGGCTCCGTGCCCTGCCCCTGCTCCTGGTCAACGTCTGGGAACCGGTGCCCCAGCCGATGGGACGGTCCCCGATGCTCGGTCCGTCCGCCCAGCAGGGCTGGGCCGAGCACGGGGTGACGTCGGCGGGCCCCGGGGCGCGGCGGATCCTGCGCGACGCCGCAGACGAGGTCCGGCGGCGCCATCCGGACGTCGAGGTGGGCCTGGAGCAGCTGACGGGCCGGGCGACGGAGGAACTGCTGAAGGCGGCCGTGGACGCCGAGCTGCTGGTCCTCGGCTCGCACGGGCGGAGCGGCGTCGCGGGCCTCCTCGTCGGCTCCGTCGGACTGCACGTCGCCGCGCACACGGAGCGTCCCGTCGTCCTCGTCCGGGCCGGCGAGTCGGCCGACGACGAGCACGCTTCGGATCCGTCAGGGGCCGCGTCCGCCGGGACGCCGTTCCGGCCCGTCGTCCTCGGCCTGGACACCGCGCACCCGGACGAGACGCTGCTCCGGTTCGCCTTCGAGGCCGCCGCCCTGCGGAACACCGGGCTGCGCGTCGTCCACGACCCGGGCCACCGGTCCCCGGCCGGGCGCGGACCTCACGAGGGCGCCGCGCCGGACACGGCGCCCGGCCCCGAGGACGTCCTCGGGTCGGTCGGCGCACCGCACGCCCTGCGGCAGGAGTTCCCGGACGTCGAGGTCGTCGAGGAGTCACCCCCGGGCAAGGCGGCGGGCCACCTCGTCGCGGTGTCGCGGGAGGCGTCGTTGGTCGTCGTCGGCCGCCGGGCACGCCATTCCCCGCTCGGCGCCCACCTCGGGCCGGTCACCCACGCGGTGCTGCACCACGCGGCGGCCCCGGTGGCGGTCATCGCCCACGGCTGAGCAGAGTGCGGAACCCCGCGCCGCCGTGGAACGTGAGCCGCCGTGCCGACCGTCAGCCCAGCCGGGGAATCTCGATCGCCGGGCAGCGGTCCATGACCATGTCGAGCCCGGAGGCGCGGGTGCGGTCGTAGGCCTCCTCGTCGACGACGCCCAGCTGGAACCAGACGGCCCGGGCACCGATCCGGACGGCCTCGTCGGCCACCGGACCGGCGAGGTCGCTGTTGACGAAGACGTCGACGACGTCCACCGGGAAGGGGATGTCCGCGAGCGAGGCGTACCCCTGCTCGCCGTGGACCGTCTCGGCCTTGGGGTGGACCGGGACGACCCGCTTGCCGTAGCGCTGGAGGACCTCGGCGACACCGTACGCGGCGCGGCCGCGGTTGGTGGACAGGCCCACGACGGCCCAGGTGTCGCCGAGTTCCGTCAGAATCTTGCGGATCGTGGCGGCGTCGCCGTCCATGTCCTGTCTCCTCATCGTCCGTACGAGAGCGCCCGGTGCGGGCTGCCTGCGCCAACAGCGCGGCGGGTCCGGTGATTCCCGCGCCCACCCGAGCGGCGCCGCCGGGTGACCGGCGACCGTTGACCGGCGACTGGCGACCGGCGACCGGCGACCGGCGACCGGACGACCGCGGAGCGGGCCGGGCCGTCGCCCCGGTCGGCCGCACGGAATGACGTGGTGCGCACTGCGTTCCGCAGCTCGCGCGCCTACGCTCACCTCGTGCTGCGTATCACCGACGCCCGGACCGGCGAGCCCGTCGACGTCCGCAGAGCGCTCACCAGGGTCCACGTCCACGCGCCGAGCGACGACACGACGGGGCTGCGCGTGCTGCTGGTCGCCGATGTCCTCGCGCGGGCCCTGGACATGGGCGGTGTCCCCGTCCTGCTGGTCGCCGACCCGCCCGCCACGCTGCGCGCACGCGCCGACGACCTGGGCATCCGGCCTACGGAGGCCGCCGGGGCGGGCGGCGGGCGGCAGGTGCTGGAGGTGGCCGGCACCGGGGAGACGGCCGGCGACGGCGTCGGCGTCGAGGTCGCCCCGGTCACCGGGCGAGAGGCACCGGCCGCGTCCGGTACCGCCCTGCGGCTCGCCCTGCTCCGCCTGCCCCGCCGCAGCCCCGTCGCGCTCGACGCCCTCGCCCTGGCCGAGGCGGACGAGACCCTCGACGCGTGGCGCAGGGCGGTGGCAGGCTGGGCCACCCGCCCGTCGAGGCCCATCCCCGAGGACGTGCGGCAGGCCCTGCGCACCGCCTGGGAGGACGACCTGGACGTGCCCTCCGTGCTCGCCGTCCTGCGGGCCGTGGAACGGGCCGACGACGTGCCGGACGGGGCGCGGTTCGAGACGTTCGCCTACGCGGACCGGCTCCTCGGGCTGGAGCTGACCCGGCAGATCGGAGCACCGGCATGAACGGACGGGGAGCGGGACCGCTGCGCAGACTCGTCGTCCTGCGGCACGCCAAGTCGGCCTGGCCAGTGGGCGTACCCGACCACGAACGCCCCTTGGCGGCGCGCGGCCGCCGCGACGCCCCCGCCGCCGGGCGGGCCCTCGCCGAAGCGGACTGCCTGCCCGACCTCGCCCTGTGCTCCACGGCCGTCCGGGCCACCCAGACCTGGGAGGCGGTTGCCGCGCAGTGGGGGACGCCGCCGCCCGTACGCCTCGACCCGCGCGTGTACGCGGCCGATGCGGCGGAGCTGCTGGACGTGGTGCACGAGGTCCCCGACGGGGTCAGGACCCTGCTGCTGGTGGGGCACAACCCGGGCCTGGAGGAACTGGTGCTGGACCTGGCCGGTGACGCCCTCGACGACGCCCTGGAGACCGTCCGCACCAAGTTCCCGACCTCCGCCGTCGCCGTCCTCGCCTGGCACGGCGAAACCTGGTCCGCCCTGGCCCCGGGCACAGCCCTCCTGACGGACCTGATCGTCGCCCGCGGCGGGAAGAAGGACTGACGGCAGCCCCTGCCCCGTTGTGGGCGCCGGCGCGCACGCCCGGCGCGGACGTGTACCGGGCTGCGCATAGGCTGGCCCGATGCAGGACGAGTACCGCACCGTCGCCCGCGCCGGCGTGCACGAGACCGAGGTCAACCGCTCACGATTCCTGTGCGCCGTCGCCCCGGCCGCCACCGAGCGGGAGGCCCAGGAGTTCATCGCGGCCGTCCGCAAGGAGCACGCCGACGCCACACACAACTGCTACGCGTACGTCATCGGCGCCGACGCCGCCGTGCAGAAGGCGAGCGACGACGGTGAGCCCGGCGGCACCGCCGGCGTCCCCATGCTGCAGATGTTGATGCGGCGTGACATGCGCTACGTCGTCACCGTCGTCACCCGGTACTACGGCGGCGTCAAACTGGGCGCCGGCGGTCTCATCAGGGCGTACGGCGGCGCCGTCGGCGAGGCGCTGGACGCGCTCGGCACCCTCACCCGCCGGCGCTTCCGCCTCGCGACGGTCACCGTCGACCACCAGCGCGCGGGCAAGGTGCAGAACGACCTGCGGGCCACCGGACGCGAGGTGCGCGACGTCCGCTACGGGGAGGCCGTCACCATCGAGATCGGGCTCCCCGACGCCGACGTGCCCGCGTTCCGCGCCTGGCTCGCCGACACCACCGCGGGCACGGCCGGCTTCGAACTCGGCGGGGAGGCGTACGGCGACGCGTGACGGGCGTGCCGACCGGCGAATGACCAGTGACCGCCGTGGGAATTGCTCCCATTTTCCCCAAATGGTCGGCTTTCGCGGCGAAAAGTCGACGCGTCTCCACGAACCGGTGACTGTGCCGGACCGTGCAGGACCAGGTGCCGACAGGTATTAGCGTGGTCGGTGCGCCCGGCGTGGCACGGGTCGATCGCCGCGGGGCCGGGTGGGTCCAGGGAGGGATGAGGGGAAACATGCGGGTCGGAGTGGCGTCTTGAGGATTCTGCACACCTCCGA
>NZ_JAMGBG010000138.1 GCF_023516595.1 Streptomyces neyagawaensis
CATGCGGGTCGGAGTGGCGTCTTGAGGATTCTGCACACCTCCGACTGGCATCTCGGTCGGGCGTTCCACCGGGTGAGCATGCTCGGGGCGCAGGCCGAGTTCATCGGCCACCTCGTCACCACCGTGCGGGAGCGCGAGGTGGACGCGGTGGTCGTGTCCGGCGACGTGTACGACCGGGCGGTGCCGCCACTGGCCGCCGTCGAACTGTACGACGACGCCCTGCACCGCCTCGCCGAGCTGGGCGTCCCCACCGTGATGATCTCCGGGAACCACGACTCGGCGCGTCGACTCGGCGTCGGCTCCGGGCTCATGGGCCGTGCGGGCATCCACCTGCGCACCGACGCCACCGCGACCGGAGTCCCGGTGATCCTGGCCGACTCCCATGGCGACGTCGCCTTCTACGGGCTGCCCTACCTCGAACCCGCGCTGGTCAAGGACGAGTTCGCGGTGGACAGGCCCGGCCACGAGGCCGTGCTCGCCGCCGCCATGGACCGCGTCCGCTCCGATCTGGCCACCCGCGCGCCGGGCACCCGTTCCGTCGTGCTCGCCCACGCCTTCGTCACCGGTGGCGCACCCAGCGACAGCGAGCGGGACATCTCCGTCGGCGGGGTCTCGTCCGTGCCCGCCGGTGTCTTCGACGGCGTCGACTACGTCGCCCTGGGCCATCTGCACGGCAGCCAGACCCTCACCGACCGCGTCCGCTACTCGGGCTCCCCGCTGCCGTACTCCTTCTCGGAGGCCGACCACCGCAAGAGCATGTGGCTGATCGACCTCGGTGCCGACGGGGCGATCGACGCCGAGCGCGTCGACTGCCCCGTGCCGCGCCGACTCGCCCGCCTCCGCGGCCGGTTGGACGAGCTCCTCGACGACCCCGGCCTCGCCCGGCACGAGGACGCGTGGGTCGAGGCCACGCTCACGGACCCGGTGCGGCCCGCCGAACCCATGGCCCGGCTCTGCGCGCGCTTCCCGCACACCCTCAGCCTCGTCTTCGACCCGGAACGCGCCCCCGACGACCCGGACGTCTCCTACGCCCGGCGCCTCGCGGGCCGCGACGACCAGCAGATCGCGGAGGACTTCGTGGCCCATGTGCGCGGCACCGGCCCCGACAGCCACGAACAGGCCGTGCTCCGGGACGCCTTCGACGCCGTACGGGCCGACGAGACCCTCCGGGAGACCGCCCGATGAGACTGCACCGGCTCGACATCACCGCCTTCGGCCCCTTCGGCGGCACCCAGTCCGTCGACTTCGACGACCTGTCGGCCGCCGGCCTCTTCCTGCTGCACGGCCCGACCGGCGCCGGCAAGACGTCCGTCCTGGACGCCGTCTGCTACGCCCTGTACGGCTCGGTGCCGGGCGCCCGCCAGAACGGCCAGGGCATGACCCTGCGCAGCGACCACGCGGACCCCGGGACACGCACCGAGGTCCGCCTCGAACTGACCGTCGCCGGACGCCGGTTGGAACTCACACGGCAGCCACCCTGGGAGCGGCCCAAGAAGGGCAAGCGGCAGGGCACGACGGTCGACAAGGCGCAGAGCTGGCTGCGGGAGTACGACGCCGCCGCGGACGCCTGGAAGGACCTCAGCCGGTCCCACCAGGAGATCGGCGAGGAGATCACCCAGGTCCTGGGGATGAGCCGGGAACAGTTCTGCCAGGTGGTGCTGTTGCCGCAGGGCGACTTCGCCCGGTTCCTGCGGGCCGACGCCGAGGCCCGTGGCCGGCTGCTCGGCCGGCTGTTCGACACCCAACGTTTCGCCGCGGTGGAGAAGCGCCTCGCCGACCGGCGCCGGGCCACCGAGGCACAGGTCCGCGAGGGCGACACCGACCTGCTCGCCGACGCCCACCGCATGCAGCAGGCCGCCGGCGGCGACCTCGCCCCGCCCCCGCTCGCACCGGGCGACCCGGGACTCGCCGAAGCCGTCCTCGGCTGGGCCGCCGTCGCCCGCAGCACCGCACGGGAGCAGCTCACCATCGCCCACTGCGCGCGCGCCGCGGCCGAGTCCGCGCACGCGGCCGCCGAACGCGACCTGGACGACGTACGGGAAGTGGCCCGGCTCCAGCGGCGGTTCGCCGAGGCGCGGGAGCGGGCCCGGAAGCTCGAGGAGCGGGCCGACGCCCACCGGGCGGACCGCGAACGCATGGAACGCGGCCGTAAGGCCGAGGCCGTGGAACCGGCGCTCGACCTGCGGGACGAGGCCGAGACCGCGCACCGCAGGGCCGGCGCGGACGAGGCACGCACGCGTGCCGCCCTGCCCGCGGAGTACGCCGACGCCGGCGCCGCCGGGCTCGCGGCCGCCGCCCGGAAGGCGTCGGAGGAGCTGGGCGGCCTGGCGTCGGCCCGCCGCGCCGAGCGGAAGCTGGCCGACCTCCTCGCCGAGCGCGCCGAACTCGACAGCGAGGAGCGCGCGGACGAGGACGTCCTCCAGGACGCCGAGGGCTGGCTGGCCGACTGGGACACCGCACGGGCCGGGCTTCAGGCCCGCGTCGAGGCCGCCCAGGAGGCCGCCACCCGGGCCGAGCAGCTCGCCGTCCAGCGCGAGCCCGCCGAGAGGCGGCTGCGGGCCGCCCGCGAACGGGACCGGCTCGACCAGGACACCGAGCAGGTCCGGGCGGACGTGCTCCGGCTCGCGGAGCGGGCCGGGGACGCCCGCACCCGCTGGTTGGATCTCAGGGAACAGCGCCTGAACGGCATCGCCGCCGAACTGGCCGCCGAACTGGTCGACGGCCGGCCGTGCGCCGTCTGCGGTGGCACCGACCACCCCGCGCCCGCCCGCAAGGACGCCGGGCACGTCGACCGCGAGGCGGAGGAAGGGGCGCTCACCGCGTTCCAGCGGGCCGACGAGGAGCGCGCCGAGGCGGAACGGCGCCTCGGCGACCTGCGGCGGGCGCTGGCCGCCGCGAGCGCGGAGGCCGGTGACACACCGACCGACCGACTCGCCGCGCTGGCCGAGGAGGTGGAGCGGGACTACGCGCAGGCCCGGCGCGGCGCCTCGGACCTGCATCCCGCGCAGGAGGCGCTGCTGCACGCCGAACGGGAGCGCGACCGGCGGGCCGCCGCACGACAGGAGGCCGCGGTCCGGGCCGCCACCCGCAACACCCGGCGGGACACCCTGGAGCGGGAACGGGCCGCCCTGGAGGAGGAGTTGACGCAGGCCAGGGGCGAGGCCCGGAGCGTGGCCGAGCGGGCGGAGCAACTGGAACTCCGGGCCGCCCGGCTCACCGAGGCCGCCGAGGCCGCGCGCGCCGCCGACGACACCGCTCAGCGACTCAAGGACGCCGACGCACGCCTCGCCGACGCCGCCTTCCGCGCCGGGTTCGACACACCGCAGGCGGCCGCCGCGGCGCTCCTCGACGCGGGGGCCCACCGGGACCTGCAACGGCGCCTCGACGCCTGGCAGGCGGAGGAGGCGGCGGTGCGCGCCGTGCTCGCCGAGCCCGAGACGGCCGCCGCGGCCGAGCGGCCGTCCGCCGACGTCGCCGGCGCCG
>NZ_JAMGBG010000139.1 GCF_023516595.1 Streptomyces neyagawaensis
CACGACCCGGGGGCCGGGACGGGCGCCGTTGACGAGGATCAGGGGCACCTCGACCGTGGTGGTGCCGAGGTCGGCGGGCAGAACCCCGCGGGTCTTCCGGCCGGGCTCCGCCCGCAGTGTGCCGATGGTCAGAGTCATGGCTGTCCTCGTTGGAGCTCAGGCCGCGGCGCGGCCGATGGTGGATATGAAGTCGATCGGCTGGGCGGTGCCGCCTTGAAGGGCGAGGTCCGCGGCGATGTCGCCCATGGCGGGTGAGACCTTGAAGCCCTGGCCGGAGAAGCCGGCCAGCAGGATGATGTCGTCGCCGCCCGGCAGCGGGCCGACCAGCGGGCGGGTGCTGTCGGTGTAGCCCTCCATGAAGACGGACAGGCGGACCGGGTCGAGGTTCAGGCCGGGCAGGTGGCGGCGCACCGCCGTGGTGAAGCTCTCCAGTTCTTCCGGTGCGACGGTCCGGTTCAACCGGTTGGGGTCGTCCACGGACTGGTGGTGCGGCTGGGGCAGGCCCAGCTTGACGGCCAGGCCGTCCGGGGAGGGGATGCCGTAGAAGGGGGTGTCGCCGCAGCGGATGAAGGCGGGGCGCTCGGCGCCTGCCGGGTGGTCGTCGTGGGGCAGGAACCAGGCGCTGATGGCACGGTGGACGTTCACTTCCCACGGCAGGTCGGGCAGCAGGTCGCCCACCCAGGGGCCCGGCGTGACGACGGCGGCGTCGAAGCGCTCGGTGTCGGTGTCGGTGCGGATCCGCACGCCTCCCCCGGCGACGGGAGTGACTTCCCGCACCGGTGTGTAGCGGCGGATCCGGGCCCCCAGTTCCTCGGCGCGCCGGGCCGCGGTCTGGACCGTCAGCTCGGGGCGGATGAACCCCGCGTGGGAGTCGAGGACCACCAGGTCACCGTCATCGACGCGGAACTGCGGGAAACGCTTCGTCATCGCCTCGGGGTCGATCACCTCGTGGTCGAGGCCGTGCTCGGCGATGCCGTCCATGACGGTACGTATCTCGGGGTCGTCGGCCGGCCCCATGACCAGGGCTCCGATCAGCCGGCGCAGTTCCCGCCCGGTCTCCGCCTGCAACTGCTTCCAGAGGGCGTCGGCGTGCCGGACGAGCGGCACATAGCGGCCGTCGTGGGTCTGCACGCTGCGGAAGACCCGGGTCTCACCGCCTGCGGCACTGCGGTCGTGGCCGGGCGCGAACCGGTCGTAGCCGACGACCTCGGCGCCGCGGGCGGCCAGCCGCCAGGCGGCCTGGCTGCCCATCGTGCCCACACCGACCACCGCGACGCGCTTCCTCGCAGCTGACACAGGACTTTCCTTCCGTAGGGCCCAAGGCTCGTAGTCGTCCGGATTCGGGGACCACCCCACATGCGCACTACATCGTGCCACTATGTGGCATAGTATGCCATTATCTGGCACAGATAATGGCCATAACTCGGAGGGGAGTCAAGAGGTCACGCGGATGGCCGCGCGACTCGGCCTCACCTGGCCCGCGATCTCGCCGACCACCGGGGCCAGTTGGGATCGGAGGGTGCCGGCGTGGGGCTGCAGGGAGCCGTCGAAGGCGGCGGAGCCGATGGTGAAGGCGTCGACTCCGGCTGAGGCGAGCGCCCGTATCTGGTGGGTGCTGGTGATGGAGCCGGCGACGACCAGACGGCCGGTGGTGGCGGCGCGGGCGGCGCGAACCAGGTCGAGGGGGTCGGCATCGATGGCGCGGTACGCGAGGAGGTCGACGCCGGCGCACCCCGCGGCTTCCGCTCGCCGGCAGTCGTCGGCGATGCGGTCCGGGTCGCCGGCGAGGCGGGTGGGGTGCCCCAGGGGTTCTCCGGCGAAGGGCAGATAGCCGATGGACGTGCCGTGCAGGACATGGAGGGTCTCCTCGATCCAGGTACCGCCCATCAGCCAGTCGACGCCGAGTTCGACGGCCGTCCGTACTGAGGCAAGAGCCTGGTCCCGGTGGGTGCTGACGACTTCGAGGTAGGTGGTGGCGCCCATGTCCCTGAGGCGGGTGTGGAGCTGGGCGAGGGTGTCGGAGTCGACGCCGATGTCCTTGAATCCGATGTGGGTGATGCCGAGGTCCGCGATGGTGTCGACGACCTCGAGGCAGTCGGTGACGGTGCGGTCGTCGCGGGTGAGCATGAAGATGAAGTCCATGGTGTCCTTCGCTTCTCTTGGGTCAGGGCTGAGGTGAGTCCGTGGGTCAGGAGCGGTCCGGTGCCCCGGAGGACAGGCGGTCGGCGTGGGTCAGGGCCGCGAGCAGGCTGGTGTGGTCGGCCGTGCCGAGACCGGCGATGTCGAAGGCGGTGCCGTGGTCCACGCTGGTGCGGACGAAGGGCAGGCCGATGGTGATGTTGACGCCGTGCTCGATGCCGAGGTACTTGACCGGGATGAGGCCCTGGTCGTGGTACTGGGCGACCACGGCGTCGAAGGCTCCGGCGCGGGCGCGCATGAAGACGGTGTCGGCGGGCCAGGGTCCACTGGCCCCGATGCCTTCGCTCTGCGCCGCTTCGACGGCGGGGGCGATGACGTCCAGGTCCTCGCGGCCGAAAAGGCCGTTCTCCCCCGCGTGAGGGTTGAGGCCGGCGACGGCGATACGGGGGGCGGACAGGCCACTGCGCCGTAGCGTGCGGTGGGTGAGGCGAATGATGTCGAGTACGCGGACTGTGGTGATCGCGTCGATCGCGGTGCGCAGCGACTCGTGCACGGTGACCAGGACGATCCGCAGTTCGTCGGTGGCCATCATCATCGCGTAGTCCGTGGTGCCGGACAGGTCGGCGAGGATCTCGGTGTGCCCCGGGTAGGGGACGCCGGACAGGCGCAGCGCTTCCTTGTTGATCGGCGCGGTCACCAGAGCCCGTATCTCGTGGGCCATCGCGAGCTGGATACCGCGGCGGACGTAACGGAAGGAGGCCGCTCCGGCGCGGGCGTCGAGGGTGCCCCAGGGCAGGTCGGACGGAAGGCCGTCCTCGGCGAGGACGTCCAGCGTGCCGGGCGCGAACTCCGCCTGGTCGACCGATGAGATGGGGCGGAGGGCGAGGCGCGTCCCGGCGACCTTGTCGGCGCGCGCGAGGACGTCCATGTCGCCGATGGCGACGACGGGCACGGTACGCCGAGGGTCGGCGCACGCCCTGAGGGTGATCTCGGGGCCGATTCCGCAGGGGTCGCCCATGGTGATGGCGATCGGGTTCATGCGTGCTCTCCTGGGGCGGGACGATGTCGGATGAGGTGGCACAGGCGCAGGAGCATGGCGTCGTCACCGAAGCCGCCCGCCTTGATCAGCACGGGAAGAGGGAGACGGCCGGTCAGGGATCCGCGGACGACGCCGGGTTCGGGTTCGTCGATCAGGTCGATGCCGGTGGCGCCGAGGGGGCGGAGGACGGTGGTGGCCGTTTCTCCCCCGGTGATGACGAGTGCGTCGACCGTGTGGTCCTCGGCCAGCGCCTCGACGACGGCGGCCTGGGAGCGGGCGAGTGCCTGGGCGGTCTGTGGTGTGTGGCGTTCACCAGGTGTCCGCAAGGTGAGAACGGGGGCCGTCAGACCGCGCAACGTCTCCACGGCGGGGGCCGGATCGACGCCGACGGTGACGCCTTGGACGTCCACGCTGCCGTGCAGCCTGCCCAACTGCCGTCGGGTCGCGGGGTTGGTGCTGCCGACCACGACCAGTGGACGTGCGGCCGGGACGGGCGGTGACGCAGCGGTGCCCGTGGCGCGTGCGCACCTTCGGGCCAGGGCGGCCGCCAGACCCGGGGAGCCGACCCACAGCACTTCGTCGAGCCGCGGCACCGCTGCCACCAGACGGTCGAGGTCGCCGTCCTCGGTGGCGGAGCAGACGATCAGATCGCCGTTCCCGATCAGTTCGGGCAACTCGGCTGCCCGGTCCGGCCGTCCGAGCACGGCCTCCGGGAACAGCGTGGCCAGGTCCGAGCACCGCACGGGGTGCGCCGGGTCGCGGGCGTAGTCGCTCTCGTGGACCGGTACGCCCCGTACGTACTGGACGCCCTCCACCGTCACCCTGCCCTCCGCGGGGAAGGCCGGAGCCATGACGACGGCCCGCCGCCCCGACCCCGCCCATGCCGCCCTGACCTCTGCCGCGACATGACCGCGCAGGGTGGAATCCACCGTCTTGAACAGCAACCCGGAGCCGGCGAACAGGCCGGCCGCCTGCCGGGTACGGGAAGCGGCGGCCTCCTCGTCCAGCATCCGGCTCCCGAGGTCGACCGCGGTCACACCCACGGCGTGCCCCGGCAGTCTCGCCGGGGTGCTGAGCAGGATCCGGGCGCCGTGACCAGCCCGGCGGAACGGCGCGGCACCGTCCCCCGCACTGGTGAGGTCGTCCGCCAGGATGGCGATCCCCCGCCGCACGTCATCGCGGAACGTCATGCCCCACCTCTCGGAAATCCGGCCTTCTCTGTGAACGGATCAATGGTCACGCAGCCGAATGACCAGGACAAACCATTCCTTCTCACATGACCTGTGAGTAAAATTCACTCATGCGATGGTCGGCCCTTCCCCCTCTGAACACGCTGCTGCCGTTCGAGGCCACCGTCCGGCACGCGAGCATGACCGCGGCCGCGCGGGAACTCCATGTCACGCACGGCGCGGTGAGCCGACAGATCCAGAACCTGGAGCGGTCCCTCGGCACGTCACTGTTCGAGCGCCGCACCCGCGCCCTGCACCCGACCCCTCAGGCCCGTCAGCTGGCGGCCGTCGTCCGGGACGCGCTCGATCAGATCGACGCGGCAGCCCGGCAGATCGCACCCCACGCACCGGCAGGACCACTCACCCTGTCGTGCGAGCCCACGCTCCTGATGCGATGGCTCATTCCCCGGCTCCCCGATCTGGCGGCGAAGGTGCCGGACGTCGCCGTCCATCTGTCCGCGGGCGGCGGCCCTGTCTTCTTCGAGCGGGACGACATCGACCTCGCGATCCGCCGGGACGACTTCCCGTTCCCCGAAGAGGCAAGCCGGACCCGCCTGTTCGCCGAGCGCATCGGCCCCGTCTGCCGACCCGATCTGGCGGCTGGCCTGACCGACGCCGCCGGAGTGTCGCAGGTGACTCTTCTGCACACCGGCACACGACCGCAGGCGTGGGACGACTGGCGGCGTATCACCGGCTTGCAAGCGGAGTCCGCCTCCCAGCAGACCCTGGAGCACTTCTACCTGACCCTCCAGGCCGCCGCGGCCGGAGTCGGGGTCGCCATCGCCCCGTATGCCGTCGCCCGCGACGACCTGGAGCGAGGTCAACTCGTCGCACCCTTCGGTTTCGTCCCCGACGGCACCAGCTACCACCTCCTCGGCCGTCCGTCACTCGAACAGGACGAACGCGTCCGCCGACTGACGGCATGGCTGCGGACCAGGACGAGCCGGCTCGACGACGACTCCGAACGGGCGTGACCGCTGGGCTTCCGCACGTCGTCCATGACGACCAGCACATGCTTGATTGACTCAAGTAAGCCTTTATGCTTGCCTGACTCAAGCAAGGCGGTAGCCGTCGGTACCGGGAGCACCGCACAGCCCTCCCCCGGCCGGCCGTTCCACCCGACGAAAGAGGACACAGTCGATGAGCTCGATGAACAGTCCCGGTCTGGACGGCCGAGGTGTCGTCGTCACGGGTGCCGGTTCCGGCATCGGGCGCGCCGCCGCCCTGAAGTTCGCCGCGGCCGGCGCGAAGGTCCTGGTCGCGGACCTCGCCGAGGAGGCCGCCATGGAGACGGTCGACACGATCGGGAGGGCCGGCGGCACTGCGCTCGCGGTCGTGGGCGACCTCAGTGAGCAGGCGGTCGTGGACCGGGTCGTCGCCACGGCCGTCGACTCCTTCGGCGGGCTGGACGTGCTCGTGAACAACGCCGGGATCATGGACCGGATGTCCGCCCTCGGCGATGTCGACGACGCCGAGTGGGAGCGGGTCATCAGGGTCAACCTGACCGCCCCGTTCCTGCTGACCCGGGCCGCGCTGCCGCACATGTTGAAGGCGGAGAAGGGCGCGATCGTGTTCACCGCCTCCGAGGCGGGCCTGCGGGGCAGCGCGGCGGGCGCCGCCTACACCGCGTCCAAGCACGGTGTGGTCGGCCTGGTGAAGAGCCTGTCGGTCATGTACCGCAAGCAGGGCATCCGGGCCAACGCCATAGCCCCCGGCCCGACCATGACCAACATCAAGGTCGACGCCGACCAGCAGGCGCACGGCCCAGCGATCGTCGGCGGCCTGATCGGCGCCACCATCGGCCGCCTCGGCACCGCCGAGGAGCAGGCGGACACGATCCTCTTCCTCGCCTCCGACGCCGCCGCCTTCGTCAACGGTGTGGTCCTGCCCGTGGACGACGCATGGTCCGCCGTTTGACGACCCTCGGCAAGAAGGGGGCAAGGGACATGACGTCAATCTCCAGAGCAACATCAACAAGGCCCGGGAGGCCGACTCCAGAGACGCGAGCGCGATCCCCGCGTTCTGAAGCCGGCCGCCCTGAGCGGACCCGAGCCGGCCAGAGCCGCCCCCGGCGGGACATCCCCCCTGTCCCGCCGGGGGCTTTCGCGTACTCGAAAGCCCCGGACGCGCGCCGTGTCGACGTCTCGCGCCCCAGACCGGTCACTTGTAGATCTTGCCGGGCTCGACCTTGGCCGGGGCGAGCAGTTGGGGGACGGTCACGAAGGTGTAGCCCCGGTCGCCGAGCGCCTTCAGGATGGCGGGCATGGCCGGCACCGTACCCTTGTGCAGGGGGTGGAGCAGGATGATCCCGTCGCGGTCGGCGCCGTCGAGCACGCGCTCGGTGATCAGCGCGGGGTCGTCCGTCTCGTAGTCCTTCGCGGTCACCGTCCACAGCACCTGCGCCATCCTCAGTTCCGCCGAGATCCTGGAGACGCGGTCGTCGGTGCGACCCTGGGGCGGGCGCATCAGTGTCGGCTCGCGACCGGTGAGCTCTGCGACGGCCCGAGTGGTGCGGCGCAGTTCGTCGCGGATCTGCCCATCGGAGACGTCGGTCAGCACCGCGTGGGTCCAGGTGTGGTTCCCGATCTCGTGGCCCTCCTCGGCGATCCGCCGCACCACGTCCGGGCACGTGTGGATGCGCCGGCCTTCGAGGAAGAACGTCGACGGCGCCTTGTACTGCTTCAGGAGGTCCAGCAGTCGGGCGGTGGGTTCGCCCGGGTTGCCGTCGAAGGTGAGCGCGACGCACTTCGCCTTCCGGCAGTCCACCTGCCCCGACGGTGCGCCCGCCGCGGACGCGGCCCGCGACCGTTCCTCGCGCGGGGAGAGCGTGTCCATCCTGTTCGCCCGGACGACCAGGACGACGGTCACTGTCACGACAGCGACCACGGCCAAGGTCAGGAATATGAGTAATCGAGGACGCCTTCTCAAGATCTTCACATCAGAGAGAAGGGGTCAGCACGCGACGGGTTGCCCGGCGGTGTCGACAGTGAGGCAGGACACGTTCCGCGGGGCGCGTATCACGCGGGGTGCGGCTCCACCGGACCGTTCCGCCTCCGCGGTCTACTCCGTGGCGCCGTTCAGAGGCAGGCGTACCGTGAACGTCGTCGTGCCCGGTGCGCTGGTCAGGGTGAGGGTGCCGCCGTGGGCCCGGAGCAGGGAGTGGGCCACGGCGAGGCCGAGGCCGCTGCCGCCCCGGTCGCGGCTGCGGGCCTTGTCGACGCGGTAGAAGCGGTCGAAGACCCGCTCCTGGTCGTCGACCGGGATGCCGGGCCCGGAGTCGGTGACCCGCACCTCGGCCATGCCGGAGACGACGCACACCTCCAGCTGGACCTTGGTGCCTGTCGGCGTGTGCACGGCGGCGTTCGTCAGGAGGTTGTCGAGGACCTGGCGCACCCGCAGCGGGTCCAGGCGCAGCCGTACCCGGGCGGGACCCGTCGTCAGGGTCAGCGGATGGTCGGGGTGCCCCGCGCGGAAGGCGTCCCCGGCCTGCTGTGCCAGTTCCACCAGATCGGTCTCCTCCCACCTCAGCGGCGCCTCCACGTCGGCCGCGTCGAGGCGGGCCAGGGTGAGCAGGTCGTCCAGCAGCACCCCCATACGGGCGGCCTCGGCCCGCAGTCGCGCCAGGTGCTTGTCGCGTTCCTCGGGGCTGTGCGCGGCGGCGTACTGGAACAGGTCGGCGTAGCCGCGTACGGACATCAGCGGGGTGCGCAGCTCGTGCGAGGCGTCGGCGACGAACTGGCGCAGGCGCTGCTCGGCCTCGGTGCGGACGGCGAACGCGTCGTCGATGTGCTCCAGCATCCTGTTGAACGCGGTCCGCAGCTCCTCAACTTCGGGGCCGCCGTCGCGGCGGTCGTGGCGCACCGGCAGCCGTGCCGAGTCCGTCAGGTCGTGGGAGGTGATGCCGCGGGCGGTGTGCGCCATGTCGCTGAGGGGCTTGAGTCCGCGCCTCAGCATGCCCCGGCCGAACACGACGAGGGCGGCGAGGGCGAGGGCGAACGCGATCACCTGGATCGTGACCAGCTGCTCGACGGTGTCCTCGATCTCCTCCATGGGGGCGGCGCCCACCAGAATCACCCCCGGTTCCGCCTCGCAGGCCCGCAGCCGGTACACACCGGCTCCCTCGAGGTGTTCGGTGCGGGTGACCTCGGTGTCCGAGTCGACCTGGTCCCTGGCGAGGAGCGTGAAGGCCTCGATGTCCTGGGGCAGGTCGACCGAGTCCTCGGGGGTGCGCAGGACGGGGGTGCCGTCCTTGATGTCGTACACGGCGTAGTACCAGCCCCAGTACTTCTTGCCCTCCAGCGTGCCGTCGGCGGCGATGCTCTTGGACTGGGCGACCTGCGCGACATGGAGCTGTTCGTCGAGCTGCCGTGACAGGTAGTCGCGCATGTACATGGTCAGGGCGCCGCCGACGACGGCGAACACCACGAGCGCGAGGGCGCCGAGGCCGAGGGCGAGCCTCGTGCCCAGGCGCATGCCGCGGTAGGTCTCCTTCAGTCGGGCGATCACTCGGCGGCCTGCCGGAGCACGTAGCCGAAGCCGCGCACGGTGTGGATGAGGGGTTCGCCGCTGTCGTCGAGCTTGCGGCGCAGTCGGCTGACGACGAGCTCGACGACGTTGGAGCGGCCGCCGAAGCCGTACTCCCAGACGTGGTCGAGGATCTGCGCCTTGGTGAGGACGGTCGGCGACTTGCGCATGAGGTAGCGCAGCACCTCGTACTCGGTGGGGGTGAGGGTGAGGAGCTTCTCGCCGCGGCGGACCTCGCGGGTGTCCTCGTCCATCGTCAGGTCGGCGACCTGGAGCACGGAACGCTGGAAACCGGGGCCGGAGCTGCGCCGCAGGACGGTGCGCAGCCGGGCCATCAGCTCCTCCACGGCGAAGGGCTTGACCAGGTAGTCGTCGCCGCCGCGGGTCAGTCCGGCGACCCGGTCGGCGACGCCGTCGCGGGCCGTCAGGAACACCACGGGCACCATCGTGCCGGACTGGCGCAGCCGGTCGAGCACTCCGAAGCCGTCGAGGCCGGGCAGCATCAGGTCGAGGACCACGATGTCCGGATGGAACTCGGCGGCCTGGCGCAGCGCCTCCTCGCCGGAGTTCGCCGTGACCGCGTCCCAGCCCTCGTAGCGGGCGACGGTCGCCACCAGATCCGCGATGGGCGGATCGTCGTCCACCACGAGAAGTCGCACTTTTTCCACGTGCTCATACTGCGGCACCGATCGCCTTCCGCCATAGCCGTTCACAGCTCGCCAGAAGATCGATAAAAACTTGAAAGTTGACCGACAGCAAAACGACAGCGCCGTCCGGCCAAGCTCGTATCCCGGACCCGATCAAGGAGCTGTCAGCGTGACCACTCTCCAACAACCCCCCGCGGCCGCGAGCCGCTCGGGAGCGCGCCCCAAAGTGGTCGCCCGCACCGGTCTGTACGCGGTGCTGGCGGCGAACGTGGTCGCGGTGGCCGTCTTCTTCGTCCAGGCCGGCTTCGCCTCGAACGCCCTGATCGTGCTGGGCCGCCTCACCGGCCTGTACGGGGCGCTGCTGATGGCGTTCCAACTGCTGCTGGTGGCGCGGCTGCCCTGGTTCGACCGACGCATCGGCATGGACCGGCTGACCTCCTGGCACCGCTGGACCGGCTTCTCCGTGCTGTGGCTGCTGGTGGCGCACGGGGTGTTCATCGCCTTCGGGTACGCCCAGTCCTCGGACATGGACCCGGTGAACCAGGTGATCGACCTCGCCGAGACCACCGAGGGCGTGCTCCGCGCGATCGTCGCGCTCGGCATCATCGTCGTGATCGGCGTGGTCTCGGCCCGCTACGCGCGGCGCCGACTCGCCTACGAGACCTGGCACTTCATCCATCTGTACACGTATGTGGCGGTGGTGCTGGCCTTCACGCACCAGGTCGCGGCGGGCACGACGTTCGCCTCGTCCGAGGTGGCGACGGCGTACTGGTACGCGCTGTGGGGCAGCGTACTGACCGCGGTGTTCCTGGGCCGGCTGGTCCTGCCGCTGTGGCGGAACTGGCGGCACCAGCTGCGTGTCACCGCCGTCGTCCACGAGTCCGACCACGTCGTCTCCATCTACATGAGCGGCCGTGACCTGGACCGGATGCCCGCGCGGGCCGGCCAGTTCTTCCTGTGGCGGTTCCTGACCCGGGACCGCTGGTGGCAGGCCAACCCGTTCTCGCTGTCGGCGGCGCCCGACGGCAAGCAGCTGCGGCTGACGGCCAAGGCGGCCGGTGCGGGTTCCGCCGCGCTGCGCCATGTGAAGGTCGGCACACGGGTGTTCGCGGAGGGCCCGTACGGCGCGTTCACCGCGATGCACCGCACCCGGCCGGAGTCGGTCCTCATCGCGGGCGGCGTCGGCGTCACCCCGATCCGGGCGCTGCTGGAGGAGATCCAGGGGCACGCCGTGGTGATCTACCGGGTGGGCACGAGGCAGGACGCCGTCCTCTACGAGGAGCTCCAGCGGCTCGCCTTCGACAAGGGCGCCGAACTGCACCTGGTCTCGGGGCCGGTCGTGCCCGACCTCCTCGCGCCGCGCGAGTTGGCCCGGATGGTGCCCGACATCACCGAGCGCGACGTGTTCCTGTGCGGGCCCCCGCCGATGATGAACGCCGTCCTCGGCAGTCTGCGCGAGCTGGACGTGCCCAGGACGCAGATCCACTTCGAACGCTTCAGCCTGGCGGGATGAGGAAGACACCGTGAACCGAGCGATACCCGCCCTGATCCTGAGCGCCGCCGCGCTGGTCCCCGTGTGGCGCTACACGCCCTCGACGGCGACGACCACCACGGCGACAGCCGAGCCGGCCCCGTCGGCCTCCACATCCACCTCCGGTGACTCCACCGTGGTCTCGGGCCCCACCATCGACACGGAGAAGGGCCCCGTCCAGGTCCAGGCGACCTTCAAGGGCGACAAGATCACCGCGGTCAAGATGCTCCAGCAGCCGAACCATCCGCAGACCGAGGCGGCGGTGCCGAAGCTGATCGAGGAGACGCTGGAGGCGCAGAGCGCCGACATCGACACCGTCTCGGGCGCCACCATCACCAGCGACGCCTACCGGAAGTCCCTCCAGGCGACCATCGACAAGAACGACGCCTCGGCGTCCTCCGCGGACTCCGCAGCCGACTCGTCCTCCGGCTCCTCCTCGTCCGGTGCGGCGGACACGGAAAGCGCGGCACGGACGGTCGCCGGGTCGACGGTCAACACCTCCAAGGGTGACGTCCAGGTCCAGGTGACCTTCGACGGCGACGAGATCAGCGCCGTGCGCATGCTGAAGCAGCCGGACCATCCGCAGACCGAGGCGGCCGTGCCGGTCCTCATCAAGGCGACGCTCGAAGCGCAGAGCGCGGACGTCGAGACCGTCTCCGGGGCCACCATCACCAGCGACGGCTACCGGAAGTCGCTCCAGGCCGCCCTCGACGCGAAGGGCTGATCATGCGCCGCGTCGAACACATCATGGGTTTCCCGATCTCCCTGCTCATCGAGGACGAGGGCACGACCGCCGAGGCCGCTGAGCCGGCGTTCGACTGGCTGCGCCAGGTCGACGCACGGTTCAGTCCGTTCCGGGCCGACAGCGAGGTGTCCCGGCTGGACCGGGGTGAGCTCGCCCCACACGAGCTCAGCCCGGACCTGGCCGAGGTCCTCGACCTGTGCGAGGAGTACCGCGTGGCGACCGGTGGCGCGTTCGACGTACGGCTGCCGGGGCGCGGGCTCGACCCCTGCGCGATGGTGAAGGGGTGGGCCGTGCAGCGGGCCGCTGACCTGCTGACGGAGCGGGGGGCGAGGCGGCTCTGCCTCAACGCGGGCGGCGACGTGGCGGTGACCGGCGGCCCGTGGCGGGTCGGCGTGCGCCATCCCGAGCGGGCCGACCGGCTCTGTACGGTCCTGGAGGTCGGCGACGGGGCGGTGGCCACGTCCGCGCGCTACGAACGGGGCGACCACATCCTCGACGGCCGCACGGGGCGCCCGGCGACGGGGCTGCTGAGCCTGACCGTCGTCGCGGCGTCCCTCACGGAGGCCGACGCCACCGCGACGGCGGCGTTCGCGATGGGGGTGGAGGGGATCGAGTGGGCCGCGTCGAGGGAGGGGTGCGAGGTGTTCGCGGTCGATGCGGATCGGAAGGTGTACCGGAGTCCGGGGTTGCCGGTGGCGCCGAGCTGAGGGGCGGTTGTCGGCGCGCCTTGGAGCTCGGGGCCACGTGTTGTACGGCGACTGCGGGTGGTTCGTGGTTGTTCGCGCAGTTCCCCGCGCCCCTTCAGGCGTCCCTGCGTCACAAGTACTGGGCGGCTGCCGGCGCCTTCCAGCCCGGGGGCTAGTGCGGTACGGCGACTGCGGGTGGTTCGTGGTTGTTCGCGCCGTTCCCCGCGCCCCTTCAGGGAGTGCCCGGTGGTGGAAATTGCGTTGCGGGGGTGTGCGGTGGCGTCGACAGTGGCTCCATGACTAGGACGCACTTCGCCGCGCTGCCGGCCGGTATGACCGTACGGTCGGCGCGTGTTGAGGACGCCGTGGCGGTGTGTGCTCTGTTGAACGAGGTGGACCGGCTGGAGATCGGCCGGGCCGAGACCGAGCTCGCCGAGGTCCAGGCGGATCTGAAGCACCCCGAGGTGGAGCTGGAGCGGGACTCCTGGCTGCTGTTCGACGGGGACCGCCTCGTCGGGTACGGCCTGATGTGGGACGAGTCGGGCGGTGAGCGCATCGACATGGACCACTACGCGCTGCCGGACCGGCCGCTCGGCGCCCTGTACCTGTTCGAGCTGATGGAGGCCCGTGCCGCCGAGCGCGCCGCGGCCAACGGGGCGGACCGCGCGGTGGTCCACCTGCACCTCAACACCGCGCCCACCACGGACCTGGACGCCCTGCGCGACCGGGGCTGGCGCGCGGTCCGCCGCTACCACGTGCTGGACCGGCCCCTCTCCCCCGCCGACGAGATGCCCTCCCCGCCGCCCGGCGTGACGCTGCGGCCGTGCGCGGACGAGGCGGACCGCCGGCAGGCCCACGCCCTGCTCCAGACATCCTTCGCCGACCACTTCGACTTCCAGCCGCGCACCTACGAGCAGTGGCTGGACGACATCGACGCCGCGAACGCCGACTGGTCGCTGATCTGGATCGCGCACGTCGACGGACTCGGCGACGCGGCGGTCCTGCGCACCCGCGACGACCGGACGACCATGGCGTGGATCTCCTCCCTCGGCGTTCTCGCCGAGGCCCGCGGCCGGGGTCTCGGCAGCCATCTGCTGCGCCACGCCTTCGGCCACTACGCGGCGCGGGGCCGCGACCGCATCGGCCTCGGTGTCGACACCGACAACAGCTCCGGCGCCCTCGCGCTGTACGAGCGGCACGGCATGAAGCTGGACTTCGCCGTCGACACCTGGGAGCTCGTGCGCCCCGTGGTGTGACCGGGGGTAGCACTGTCGACAAAGCGTTGTATCGGTAGCACGGCATCACCTCAACGCGGCTGCTCATGGCGGTTCTTGGCGAGCGACCGTCCGACTTGTTCGACAGGTCGGACATGGTTCGAAACCTCTTGACGCCCCGCCACGCCTCGTTTGACACTCTCGCAACACGACGTCACACAGCCGAAACGGCGGAGCACCCAGGGACGGGGTCCTTCGCCCTCGGCCGTCCCCTTTTCCTGGTTCCGCCCCCTCATCAGCCGTGCTCTCAGCAGGGAAAATCCATATGACGTACACCGCAGGTCCACGCGGCCGCGCGAGAGGCCGAGCAGGCCGACTCGCCGGGCTGACCGCCGCGTCACTGCTCCTGGGCCTCGCCGGACCGGTCGCCCCCGCCGTCGCGGACGGCGCGGACCTCACCGACGGCCTGGCCCTCTGGTACAAGCTGGACGCCACTTCCGGCACCACGGTCACCGACGCCTCCGGCAACGGCCGGGACGGCACGGTGAACGGCACCGCCGGCTGGACGGGCGACGGCCAGGGCCTGACGTTCAACGGTTCGGACACCTATGTGAAGGTGCCGAACGACGTCATGAAGGGCATGAACTCCATCAGCGTCTCCATGGACGTGCTGATGGACGAGTCGCAGGCCGGCCCGTACTTCATCTACGGCTTCGGCAACACCAGCGGCGGCACGGGCAACGGCTACCTCTTCGCCACCGGCAACTCGCTGCGCACCGCCATCGCGTCCGGCAACTGGTCGACCGAGCAGAACACCCGGCCCGGCGACTCGCACAACCTGACCCGCTCGGTGTGGAAGCAGCTCACGTATACCCAGACCGGCACCACCGGTGTGCTGTACGAGGACGGCGTCGAGGTCGGCCGCAACACCTCGGTCACCACCACACCGGGCTCGATCGGCTCGGGCACCACGACCGCCAACTACATAGGCAAGTCGGTCTACACCGGGGACAAGCTCTTCAAGGGCAAGATCCGTGACTTCCGGGTGTACGACCGCGCCCTCGCCGCCACCGAGGTCGAGCAGCTCTCGCTCCCCGTGGCCGTCCAGGGCGTCGCCGCCGACAAGGCCGCTCTCACGCTTGGTGACACGAGTGCGGTGACCGCCGACCTGGACCTGCCGAAGACCGGTACGGCCGGGGGCTCCTCCATCAGCTGGAAGAGCGACAACACCTCCGTGGTCGCGGACTCCGGCGCGGTGACCCGCCCCGCCGCCGGTGAGCCGAACGGCCACGCCACCCTCACGGCGACCCTGAAGCGGGGCCCCGTGACGGACACCAAGACCTTCGAGGTCACGGTCCTGCCCTCCTTCGACGACACCACGGCCGTGAAGCAGGCCGCCGAGGCACTGACCGTCCACAACGCCGACGACGCCCGCGGCAACCTCACGCTCCCGACGTCCGGCGGCTTCGGCACCAAGGTCTCCTGGTCCTCCGCGGACCCGGACGTCGTGACCGACGACGGTGTGGTGCACCGCCCGGCGCACGGCGACGGCGGCACGACCGCCGAACTGACCGCGACCGTCACCAAGAACGACGCGAAGACCACCCGCGCCTTCACCGTGAAGGTGCCGGAGCTGCCGAAGAAGGAAGCCCGCAAGGGCTACATGTTCAGCTACTTCACCGGCGAGGGCACCTCGGACGGCGAGCAGCTCTACTTCGCGCTCAGCAAGGGCAACGACCCCCTGAAGTGGCGTGAGCTGAACGACGGCAAGCCCGTCCTCACCTCCTCGCTCGGCGAGAAGGGCCTGCGCGACCCGTTCATCATCCGCTCCCCCGAGGGCGACAAGTTCTACCAGATCGCCACCGACCTGAAGATCTACGGCAACGGCGACTGGGACCGCTCGCAGCGCTCCGGCAGCAAGTCCATCATGGTGTGGGAGTCCACCGACCTGGTGAACTGGACCAACCAGCGCCTGGTCAAGGTCTCCCCCGACGCGGCCGGCAACACCTGGGCCCCCGAGGCGTACTACGACGAGAAGCTCGGCGAGTACGTCGTCTTCTGGGCGTCGAAGCTGTACGACAACGAGGCTCACACCGGCGACACGTACAACCGCATGATGTACGCGACCACCCGCGACTTCTACACGTTCAGCGAGCCCAAGGTCTGGATCGACCGCGGCTACTCGGTCATCGACTCCACGGTCATCCAGCACGACGGCACGTACTTCCGTCTCTCCAAGGACGAGCGGAACAACAGCTCCTCCACCCCCAACAGCAAGTTCATCTTCGAGGAGAAGAGCGACTCGCTGCTCGACCTGTCCTGGGACCCGGTCGCCGAGGGCATCGGCAAGGGCGCGATGAGTGCGGCCGAGGGCCCGCTGGTGTTCAAGTCGAACACCGAGGACAAGTGGTACGCGTTCCTCGACGAGTTCGGCGGACGCGGCTACATCCCCTTCGAGACCACCGACCTCGCCTCCGGCGTGTGGACGCCGTCCGCCTCGTACGACCTGCCGGCCAAGCCCCGGCACGGCACGGTGCTGCCGGTGACGCAGGCCGAGTACGACCGGCTGCTGAGCACCTACCAGCCGGACCAGATCGTCAAGAGCGTCGAGGACATCAAGGTCGACACACGCATCGGTGAGGCCCCGGTGCTGCCCGCCACCGTCATCGCCGAGTACGCGGACGGCACCAAGAAGCCCATCGCGGTGAACTGGGCGGACGTGGACGCCTCGAAGTACGCGCAGGCCGGCACGTTCACGGTCGAAGGCACCCTGCCGGGCGACGCGACGATCGGGGTCCGCGCCGAGGTCACCGTCTCCGAGAAGGGCCCCGACGTCCCGACGGACCTGGTCCTGCACTACGGCTTCGACGAGACCGGCGGCAGCATCGTCCGCGACTCCAGCGGCCACGGCTACCACGGCACCTATGTCCGTACGCCCGACTTCGGGACCGGCGTCGACGGCGGCTCGTTCAAGATGTCCGGCGGCAACAGCGGCTCCGACTCGCCGTACGTGAAGATCCCGAACGGGGTCCTCAAGGGCGCGAACGGCGTCACCGTCTCGACGTACGTCAAGTGGAAGGGCGGCGACAACTTCCAGTGGCTGTTCGGCCTCGGCCCCGACAACAACAAGTACCTCTTCGCCACCCCGTCCAACGGCGCCGGGAAGCTGTTCTCCGCGATCACCAAGGCCACCTGGTCCGGTGAGAAGCAGATGATCGGCGGCTCCCCGCTCACCCAGGGCGAGTGGCAGCACCTCACCGTCACCCTGGACGGCGCGACCGAGACGGCGATCCTCTACGTGGACGGCGCCGAGGTGGCCCGCGTCAACGGTGTCACCGTCAAGCCGTCCGACCTGTACGACTCCGCCAAGGACTACTCCGGCTACATCGGCAGGTCCCTGTACTCCCCGGACCCGTACTTCGGCGGCGAGGTCGACGACTTCCGCATCTACAACCGGGCCCTGTCGCCCGCCGAGGTCCTGGAGCTCGGCGGCAACACCACCGGGATCGCCGCGGCGACCCACCCGGCGCTCAAGGTCGACGCGATCATCGACGACAAGGACAGCAAGGTCGTCCTGCCGCTGACCGAGGGCAGCGACATCACCGCCCTGGCACCGGAGTTCACCCTGGCCCACGGCGCGACCATCAGCCCGGCCTCCGGCACCCTGCGCGACTTCAGCGAGCCGAAGACGTACGAGGTCACCGGCTCGGACGGCAAGAAGCGCACCTGGACGGTCTCGGCACTGATCATGAAGAGCCCGGTCCTGCCGGGCCTCAACGCCGACCCGAACATCGTCCGCTTCGGCGACACCTTCTACATCTACCCGACCACCGACGGCTTCGAGGGCTGGAGCGGCACGCAGTTCAAGGCGTACTCGTCCAAGGACCTGGTCCACTGGAAGGACCACGGCGTCATCCTCGACCTCGGTCCTGACGTCTCCTGGGCCGACAGCCGGGCCTGGGCGCCGACCATGGAGGAGAAGAACGGGAAGTACTACTTCTACTTCTGCGCCGACGCCAACATCGGTGTCGCGGTCTCCGACTCGCCGACCGGCCCGTTCAAGGACGCGCTGGGCAAACCGCTGCTGAAGGCGGGCGACCGCCCCGGCCAGATGATCGACCCGGCGGTCTTCACCGACGACGACGGCCAGTCGTACCTGTACTGGGGCAACGGCCGCGCCTACGTGGTCCCGCTCAACGACGACATGGTCTCCTTCGACGCGTCGAAGGTCACCGACATCACCCCGAGCGGCTACAACGAGGGCACCTTCGTCATCAAGCGCAAGGGCACCTACTACTTCATGTGGTCGGAGAACGACACACGTGACGAGAACTACCGGGTCGCCTACGCCACCGGCTCCTCGCCCACCGGTCCCTGGACCAAGCGCGGCGTGATCCTGGAGAAGGACCTCTCGCTCGGCATCAAGGGCCCCGGCCACCACTCCGTGGTCCACGTCCCGAACACCGACGACTGGTACATCGCCTACCACCGCTTCGCCATCCCCGGCGGAGACGGCACCCACCGCGAAACCACCATCGACAAGCTGGAGTTCGACGACGACGGCCTGATCAAGAAGGTCGTCCCGACCCTCGGCGGCATCGACCCGGTCACCATCGCCCGGGCCGGCCAGGACGCCAAGGGCAAGGAGGGCGAGCCCATCCAGCTCGACGGCACCGTCTCCGGGGCGGGCAGCCCCCGGTGGAAGGTCGAGGTGGGCGCGCCCTGTGTCTTCGCCGACGCCTCCGCCGCGAGGACGACGATCACCTGCGCCGACAACGGCATCTACACGGTGACCCTGACCGGCGGCCGCAGCAGCGACAAGGCCCTCGTGACCGTCACCAACGCGGCCCCGGTGATCACCTCCGCGACCGGCCCGAAGTCGCCGGTGGCGGCGGGCAAGGGCACCTCGGTCACGGTGAAGTTCACCGACCCGGGCACCGCCGACAAGCACACCTGCAAGGTCGACTGGAAGGACGGCACCCGGCCGACGGCCGGCAAGGTCGGCGCCCGTGTCTGCAAGGCCGAGCACGTCTACCGCAAGGCCGGTATCCACCGCCCGGTGGTCACGGTCACCGACGACGACGGCACCTCGGACACCGCCAAGCTCCCCGAGCTGATCGTCTACGACCGCGCCGCGGGCTCCGCGACCGGTGCCGGGACCTTCGCCTCACCGGCGGGCGCCTACCCGGCCAAGGCCGGTCTGACCGGCAAGGCGGCCTTCTCCTTCCTCGCCAAGTACACGAAGAACGCCACCATCCCCACGGGCAGGGCCTCCTTCGACTTCGGCGCGGCGAGGCTGAAGTTCCGCTCCACGGGCTCCGACTGGCTCGTGGTGACCGGTGACAAGGCCGTCTACCAGGGCTCCGGCAAGGTCGGCGGCGCGAGCGGCTACGCCTTCCGGATCACCGCGACCGACGGCCCGGACACCTTCAAGATCAAGATCTGGAAGAAGTCCACCGGCAAGGTCGTCTACGAGAACACCAAGGCCGCGAGGACGAGGGGAATCAGCGTCGGCCGCTAGTCGATGAACCGCTCCACCGAGGGGCGCCCGGACATGTTCCGGGCGCCCCTCGGCACGTCGGCGGCCGGAACGTGAGAGGGCCTGCCCCGCGTGCGTCGGGAATCCCGGCGCCCCCAGAGCGTTGAACCTCCTGTGACCTCCGTGCTCTCCTCGACCCGTTTCTCCGTCCTCGACCGCTCCCGCGTCCGGGAGGGCCATGACGCGCCCGAGGCCCTGCGGGACACCGTGCGGCTGGCGCGGGACGTGGAGGAGCTGGGCTTCCACCGGTTCTGGGTCGCGGAACACCACGGGGTGCCCGGAGTGGCCGGTTCCGCGCCGACGGTCCTCGCGGCGGCGGTCGCGGCGGCCACCCGCACGATCCGGGTGGGTACCGGCGGCGTGATGCTGCCCAACCACCGCCCCCTGGTCGTGGCCGAACAGTTCGGTGTGCTGGAGTCCCTGTTCCCGGGGCGCGTCGACATGGGCATCGGCCGCTCCGTGGGCTTCACGGACGGCGTCCGCAGGGCGCTGGGCCGGGACAAGGACGCCGCCGACACGGCCGACTTCGCGGGACAACTCGACGAGCTGCTCGGCTGGTTCCTCGGGACCTCCCCGACCGGCGTGCACGCGCGTCCCCCGGAGGGCCTGTCCGTTCCACCGTTCGTCCTGGCGATGGGCGAGGGCGCGCAGGTCGCCGCGCGGGCGGGCCTGCCGATGGTCATCGGCGACCTCCGCGCCCGGGACCGGATGCTGCGGGGCATCGAGCGGTACCGCGCCGAGTTCCGGCCGTCCGTCTGGGCGGCGGAGCCGTACGTCGTCGTCTCCGGCACAGTCGCCGTCGCCGCGACCCCCGACGAGGCCCACCGCATCCTCCTGCCCGAGGCCGGGGCGATGGCGTACTCCCGCGCCCACGGCACGTTCCCGCCGCTCGCCCCCGCGGAGGAGATCGAGCGGCGGACCATGACGGCCAAGGAGCGCGGCTTCTACGAGTCCGGGCTCACCGGCCATGTCGTCGGCACCGAGGAGCAGGTCGCGTACGAACTGGAGTCGGTGATCAAGGAGACGGGCGCCCAGGAGGTGCTGGTCACGACCAGTACGTACGACCGTGCGGCGCTGCTGGACTCCTACCGGAGGCTCGCCCGGATCGCGGGCCTCGGCAGCACTTCCTGAGCGCCCCCGCGTCCCTCCGTGACGTGCGCGGTCATGGCCTCCACATCGGTGACCGCCGTCTGCGCGGCCGCCGCCAGGGCGCGCCGGTCGGGATGGGTGCCCGGGTCGATCAGGGGAAGTACGTCCAGTTCGGCGACGACTCCGCGTGCGGTGACCACGCGCCACACGGACGTGAGGAGCGGGTCGTCCCCGACGTAGGCGGGCGCGGTGCTGGCCCCTCCCCCGGCGCACCGGTAGCGCACGCACACCGGTTGTACGGGGACGCCCGCGTCGAGCGCGGCCTGGAACACCGCCCGGTGGAAGCGCCCCTGGGCCCGGCCGCACCAGGTGCTGCCCTCGGGGAAGACGGCGACCGCCGTGCCGGCGCGCAGCACGTCGGCGATGCGGGCGACCGTCCCGGGCAGGGCGCGGATGCGCTCCCGTTCGATGAAGAGGGAGCCGCCCCGCTCGGCGAGGGTGCCGGCGACGGGCCAGTGCCGGATGTCGGACTTGGCGAGCATCCGCGCGGGGCGGACCGCCACGAGGAGCGGTATGTCCAGCCAGGAGATGTGGTTGGCGACGACGAGGAGGCCCCCGGCGGGCGGGGCGGTGCCGGTGATCCGTACGCGGACCCCCGCGGCCCGGACGATCCACCGGCACCAGTGCCGTACCGCGCCCGCCGGGATCCGGGAGCCGAGGCCGCTCAGGAGGATCCCGGCGAGGATCAGCGCCAGGACCGCGGTGAGCCGCAGCACGGCCCGTGGCGCGGCGGCGGTCGGCCGCGCGGTGTCCACGCACGCCCGCGGGGTGCAGGGCGCGCCGGGCAGCCACACGCTCATCGCGTCAGGCCGCCGGGACGAGGGAGAGGAAGTGCCGCAGGTAGCGCGCGTTGACGCGGCGCATCGGCAGCAGCACGTACAGGTCGGCGACGCCGAAGTCGGGGTCGTGCGCGGGCTCGCCGCACACCCAGGCGCCGAGCCGCAGATAGCCGCGCAGCAGCGGGGGCAGGTCGACGCGCTCGGCGGGGGCCTCGGCCGTGGGGGTCCACGGCAGCAGGGGGCGGACGCGGTACTCCTCCGGGGCCAGGTACGTGTCCTTCACCCGGTCCCAGGTGGCGGTGGCGAGGGCGCCACCGTCGGCGAGGGGGACGGAACAGCAGCCGGCGAGCCACTCGTGGCCGTGGTCGAGCATGTAGCGGGCGATGCCGGCCCAGATGAGGCCGATGACGGCGCCGTCGCGGTGGTCGGGGTGCACGCAGGAGCGGCCGACCTCGACGAGGTTCGGGCGGATCGCGTCGATGCGGCCGAGGTCGAACTCGCCCTCCGAGTACAGCCGTCCGGCGACGGCGGCGCGCTCGGGCGGCAGCAGCCGGTAGGTGCCGACGACCTGCCCGGTCAGGGTCTCCCGGACGAGCAGGTGGTCGCAGTACGCGTCGAAGGCGTCGATGTCGAGGCCCGGCTGCGGGCCGGTCAGCAGGGCGCCCATCTCGCCGGAGAACACGTCGTGCCGCAGGCGCTGTGCGGCGCGTACGTCGGCCTCGTCGCGGGCGAGACCGACGGTGTAGCGGGTGGGGACCGGTGACGGGGACGGCAGGGGCGGGGTGTCCAGAGCGGGTACGGCGGTCATGGCTCACTCCAGGTCACGGGCCGGTTCGGCCTGGGCGGAAGAGCGGGCCGGTCGGGTGCGGCGCGCTCGTACCTGTTCTCCCGACGTCGTCTGGCCGACGCGTGACCGAGGGCGGGAGCGCGGATGTGCGCTCGCTGAACGAACCGGGACGACGGATCGGCACGGCGGACCGGGACGACGCACCGGCACGGCGGACCGGCGCCGGGGGCCTCCCGTCCGGGCCGGACGGCCTCGGGGAAACCAGACGGGGCCGGGGATGAGCACCACTCCCGGCCCCGCCCGTCCGCACTGCTCGGCGAACGTTTCTGTGCCCCGCTACCGCTTCCCGGCCTTCCGGGTGGCGCGCAGCCACTCCTTGTTCATGTGCGTGATGGACACCAGGGGGATGCCCTTGGGGCAGGCCGTGGCGCACTCGCCGGCGAGGGTGCAGCCGCCGAAGCCCTCCTCGTCCATCCGGGCCACCATGTCGAGGACGCGGGTCTCGCGCTCGGGCGCCCCCTGCGGGAGCACGTTCAGATGGTTGACCTTGGCGGAGGTGAACAGCATCGCAGCGCCGTTGGGGCAGGCGGCCACGCACGCCCCGCAGCCGATGCACTCGGCGTGTTCGAAGGCGAGGTCCGCGTCCGGCTTGGGCACGGCCGTGGCGTGGGCCTCCGGCGCGGATCCGGTGGGGGCGGTGATGTAGCCGCCGGCCTGGATGATCCGGTCGAACGCGGACCGGTCCACGACGAGGTCCTTGATCACCGGGAACGCCGAGGCCCGCCACGGCTCCACGTCGATGGTGTCGCCGTCCGCGAAGGACCGCATGTGCAGCTGGCAGGTGGTCGTCCGCTCGGGCCCGTGCGCGTCCCCGTTGATGACCAGCGAGCACGCGCCGCAGATGCCCTCCCGGCAGTCGTGGTCGAACGCCACCGGGTCCTCACCACGCAGGATGAGGTCCTCGTTGAGGGTGTCGAGCATCTCCAGGAAGGACATGTCGGGCGAGATGTCGTCCACCTCGTACGTGGACATGGCGCCTTCGGTGTCGGCGGCGCGCTGTCGCCAGACGCGCAGGGTGAGCTTCATGCGTAGCTCCGCTGGGTGGGGTGGACGTACTCGAAGACGAGGTCTTCCTTGTGCAGGACGGGGGCGGTGCCGGTGCCCGTGAACTCCCAGGCGGCCGCGTACGAGAAGGTGTCGTCCTCGCGTTCCGCCTCGCCGTCCGGGGTCTGGGACTCCTCGCGGAAGTGCCCGCCGCACGACTCGGCGCGGTGCAGCGCGTCGAGGCACATCAGCTCGGCGAGTTCCAGGTAGTCGACGATCCGGTTGGCCTTCTCCAGGGACTGGTTGAACTCCTCGCCCGTCCCCGGGACCTTGATCCGCCGCCAGAACTCCTCACGGATCTGCGGGATCCGCTCCAGGGCCTTGCGCAGGCCGCCCTCGGTGCGGGCCATGCCGCAGAACTCCCACATCAGCTCGCCGAGTTCGCGGTGGAAGGAGTCGGGCGTGCGGTCGCCGTCGACGGCGAGCAGCAGGTGCAGCCGGTCCTCGGTCTCGGCGAGGACCTCCTGCACGAGGGGGTGTTCGGGGCCGACCTCGTCCTGTCGGGGGTGACGGGCGAGGTAGTCGTTGATCGTCGCCGGGAGGACGAAGTACCCGTCGGCGAGGCCCTGCATCAGCGCGGAGGCGCCGAGCCGGTTGGCCCCGTGGTCGGAGAAGTTGGCCTCGCCGATCGCGAACAGACCGGGGACGGTGGTCTGGAGGTCGTAGTCGACCCACAGTCCGCCCATCGTGTAGTGCACGGCCGGGTAGATCCGCATGGGAATCCGGTACGGATCCTCGTCGGTGATCCGCTGGTACATGTCGAAGAGGTTGCCGTACTTGGCCTCGACGGCGGCCCGGCCCATCCGTTCGATGGCGTCGGCGAAGTCGAGGTAGACGCCCTGCCCGCCGGGTCCGACGCCCCGGCCCTCGTCGCAGACGTTCTTCGCGGCACGGGAGGCGATGTCGCGGGGCACCAGATTGCCGAAGGAGGGGTAGATCCGCTCCAGGTAGTAGTCGCGCTCGTCCTCGGGGATCTCGTGCGGGGGCCGCTGGTCGCCCTTCGCCTTCGGCACCCAGATCCGGCCGTCGTTGCGCAGCGACTCGCTCATCAGCGTCAGCTTGGACTGGTGGTCGCCGGTGCGCGGGATGCACGTCGGATGGATCTGGGTGAAGCACGGGTTGGCGAACAGCGCGCCCCGCCGGTGCGCCCGCCAGACGGCGGTCGCGTTGGAGTTCATGGCGTTGGTCGACAGGTAGAAGACGTTGCCGTAGCCGCCGGACGCGAGGACGACGGCGTCTGCGAAGTAGGTGTCGATCTTCCCGGTGATGAGGTCCCGCGCCACGATGCCGCGGGCGCGTCCGTCGACGACGATCAGGTCGAGCATCTCGGTGCGCGGGTGCATCTCGACGTTCCCGGCGGCGATCTGCCGACTGAGGGCCTGGTAGGCGCCGAGCAGCAGCTGCTGGCCCGTCTGGCCGCGGGCGTAGAAGGTGCGGGAGACCTGGACGCCGCCGAAGGAGCGGGTGTCGAGCAGGCCGCCGTACTCGCGGGCGAACGGAACGCCCTGGGCGACGCACTGGTCGATGATCTCCACGGAGATCTGTGCGAGGCGGTGGACGTTGGACTCGCGGGCCCGGAAGTCGCCGCCCTTGACGGTGTCGTAGAACAGCCGGTGGACGGAGTCGCCGTCGTTGCGGTAGTTCTTCGCGGCGTTGATGCCGCCCTGGGCGGCGATCGAGTGGGCGCGGCGCGGTGAGTCCTGGTAGCAGAACTGGACGACGTGGTAGCCCTGTTCGGCGAGCGTGGCCCCGGCGGAGCCGCCGGCGAGCCCCGTGCCGACGACGATGACGGTGTGCTTGCGGCGGTTGGCGGGGTTGACCAGCTTGGCCTCGAAGCGGCGCTTGTCCCAGCGCTCGGCGATCGGGCCCTCGGGCGCCTTGGTGTCGACGACCGGGTCCCCGGTGGTGTAGTCCGCGTACGCGGAGGACGTACTCATGGTCAGCTCACCACTCCGGTCATGACGGCGACGGGTACGGAGACGAAGCCCAGGGTCAGCACCAGCGCGAGGGCGTTCGCGATGGCCTTCAGAGCCCGGTCGCGGGTGCGGCTGCCGGCGCCGAGGGTCTGCGCGGCGCTCCAGAAGCCGTGCCGGATGTGCAGGCCGAGGGCGAGCATCGCGACGAGGTAGATGACGTTGCCGTACCAGGTGGAGAAGGTGTCGATCACGTTCTGGTACGGGTGACCGGACTGGAAGCCGTTCGGGTGGACGGTGCCGGTCGTCAGGTCGAGGATGTGCCAGACGATGAACAGTCCGAGGATGACACCGCCCCAGCGCATGGTGCGGGTCGCGTAGCTCGCCCGGCGCCTGGTGTGCACGTACTTGGTGGGCCGGGCCCTGATGTCCCGGCGGCTGAGCTGGTAGGCGGCCGTGGCATGGGCGACGACCGCGGCGACGAGGACCACGCGGACGATCCACAGCGCCCATTCGTGGTGGAGGAAGGGCTCGCCGAGGGTGCGCAGCCAGTGCGCGTACCCGTTGAACTCGGCCGAGCCGAAGAAGATCTTGAGGTTGCCCAGCATGTGGACGACCAGGTACGCCAGCATGATCAGACCGCTGACGGCCATCACCGTCTTCTTGCCGACGGAGCTGTCCCACACCGCGCGCGCCATGGACGGTTTTCGGTCCGTCCGCGTTGCCAGAGCCATGCAACAAGACGCTAGGACCGCCACCCCTCATCGGTCCAAGACATGATGCGGCTCGATTCGATAGCCGGAGGCTATCGTCCCGTATCGTGGAGGGGTGCAGTTCCAGCAGCTCCAGTACTTCGTGGCGGTCGCCGAGACCCGGCACTTCACCCGCGCCGCCGAGCAGGTCCATGTCGCCCAGCCCTCGCTGTCGCAGCAGATCAAGGCGCTGGAACGGGAGTTGGGCGCCGATCTGTTCCTGCGGGCCCGCGGCAACATCACGCTCACCGACGCCGGTGAGGCCCTGCTGCCGCTGGCCCGCCGCATCCTGGCCGACACGGACACGGCCCGGCTGGAGGTGCAGGAGCTGGTGCAGCTGCGCCGGGGCCGGGTCCGGCTGGGTGCGACCCCGAGCCTGTGCACCGGCCTGCTGCCCGATGTGCTGCGGGCCTTCCACGACCGCTACCCCGGCATCCGGCTGCTGATCGAGGAGGGCGGCTCCCACGACCTCGTACGGCAGCTCGCGCGCGGCGCACTCGACCTGGCCCTGGTCGTCCTGCCCCTGCCGACGCCGTCCCCCGCGCTGACCACGGTGGAGCTGCTGCGCGAGGACCTGGTGGTGGTGTCCTCCCCGGACGCGCCCGGCCCCGGCGAGGGGGGGCGCACGATCCGGGTCGCCGATCTCGAGGGAGAGCGGCTCGTGATGTTCCGGCACGGCTACGACCTGCGGGAACTGACCGTGGCCGCGTGCCGCTCCGCCGGGTTCGAGCCGGATTTCGCGGTGGAGGGCGGTGAGATGGACGCGGTGCTGGGGTTCGTCCGGGCGGGGCTGGGGGTGGCCGTGGTCCCGCGCATGGTGGCGACCGGCGCGGGCCGTGGCCTACGGGTCACCCCCTTGGCCCGCCCCGGCCTGCACCGCAGCATCGCGCTGGCCCACCGCAGCGATGTGGCTCCGCCTCGGGCCGCGAGGGAGTTGCAGCGGATGTTGGTGGAGCGGTGAGCGTGCGCTGCCGTTCCCGGTCGCGCTGTTGTCTCGTGATCGCCGTCCGGGACTGCGGACTCGCTGTGGCTGATCGCGCAGTTCCCCGCGCCCCTGAGGGGGCGCCGGCGCGCCCTTAGAGCTCCGAACAAAAGGGGAGTCCGATCAGCTCGCGGCGTCTGGTGCGTGCGATCGCAAGGCGCCGGAAGCTCCTCGATGGGGGTCCCCCCGCTCGAGCGGAGCCGAGAGTGGGGGAGGAGCTACCAGGGGCTTTCGGCAACGCGGCGAGCGTGCGTGCCAGGCGTCGCGAGCCGGGCTCCCCATTTGTTCGGAGCTCTTAGCCCGTCGCGTCCACCAACGCCAGTTCATGGAGGCGTTCCGGTGGGCCCGGGCGGGCGTAGTACCAGCCCTGGGCCGTGTCGCAGCCGAGTATCCGCAGCTGCTCGGCCTGCGCGCCCGTCTCGACGCCCTCGACGGTGACCGCGAGGTCGAGGCTGTGGGCCAGGGAGACGATGCCCTCGACGATCTTCAGGTCGACCGGGTCGGCGGGGAACTGCTGCATGCCCTGGGTGAAGGACCGGTCCAGCTTCAGGACCCGGACCGGCAGCCGCCGCAGATTGGCGAGGTTGGAGTAGCCGGTGCCGAAGTCGTCGAGGGCGATGTCGATGCCCATCTCGGCGAGCCTGCGCAGCGGTTTGAGCAGATCGTCGTCGGCGCCGATCAGGGCGGACTCGGTCACCTCCAGGCACAGGGCGTCGGGTTCGAGGCCGGCCCGCTCCAGGATCTCCACGGTGTCCTGCACCAGCCCGGGATGCGTGAGCTGGCACGGCGACAGGTTCACGTTGACGCGCAGCGGACCCCTGCCGCCGTGCCGTTGCTGCCATTCGCGGGCCTGGCGCACCGACTGCTCCAGCACCCAGCGGCCGAGCGGCACGATCAGGCCGGTGCGCTCGGCGAGCGGGATGAAGCGGTCGGGGCCGAGGACGCCGTGCTGCGGATGCAGCCAGCGGACCAGTGCCTCCGCGCCGCGCACGGTGCCGTCGCCGAGATGGACGAGCGGCTGGTACTCGATGAAGAACTCGCCCCGGTCCAGGGCGGCGGGCAGCGCCGTGGTGAGCCCGTGCCGGGTGATGGCGCGGGCGTCGGCCTCGGCGTCGGCGACCTCGTAGCGGTTGCCGCCCGCCGACTTGGCCCGGTACATCGTGATGTCGGCGCTGCGGAGCACCTCCGCCGGGCCGCGCTCGCCCGCCGGGCCCTCGACGATGCCGATGCTGCCGCGGACGAGGAGTTCCCGGCCGTCGATGCGGACGGGGGTGACCAGCGCGTTCATGATGCGGTCGGCGAGATCGTCGACCTCGCTCTCGGTGTCGGGGCCGGTGGTCAGCGCCACGAACTCGTCGCCGCCGAGCCGGGCGACCATCTCACCGGGGGCGGTCGCGCAGGACTGGAGCCGGTCGGCGATCTCGACGAGCAGCCGGTCGCCGGCCGCGTGGCCGAGGCTGTCGTTGATGGCCTTGAAGCCGTCCAGGTCGAGGTAGCACAGGCCGAACCGCTGGCCGTCGCCGGCCGCGAGGGCCTTCTCCAGGCGCTCGAAGAACAGGGTGCGGTTGGGCAGTCCGGTGAGCGCGTCGTGCGTGGCCTCGTAACGAAGGCGGAGATTGAGCAGGCGGCGCTCGGTGGTGTCCTCCATCAGCGCCAGCTGGTACTGGGGGTTGCCGTCCGCGTCCCGCAGCAGGGAGACCGTCAGATTGGTCCACAGGACCGTTCCGTCGGGGCGGTAGAACGCCTTCTCGGTGTGGTAGTGCTCGCGTTCGGCCCGCACCAGCTCCTCGTAGAGGCGCCACACCTGCGGCGCGTCCTCGGGGTGCGTCCACTCGGTGACGCAACGCGCGAGCCTCGCCTGCTCGGTGACGCCGAACATGCGCAGCAGCGCGCCGTTGACCTGGAGGATGTTGCCGTCGAGGTCGGCGATGCCGATGCCTATCGCGGCGCCCTCGAACACCGCGCGGAAGCGGGCCTCGGTGGCGTGCAGCGCCCGGGCGACGGCGCCCTGCGCCTCCAGGGCCGCGCGGGCGATCGCCTCCTGCTCGGTCAGGGTCCGCTGCCGCAGCGCCTCGGCGTACCCGGCGGCCATCGCCGACTGGAGCCGTGCGGCGCGGGCGCGCAGATCCTCCTGGTGGCCGTCGCCGCCGCAGTAGAGCACCAGATAGGCGTCGACGCAGTCGAGGGCACTGCTGAGGGCCTCGGGTTCGGTGCAGTGCGCCTCGACGAGGGCGGCACCGACGGCCCTGCCCTCCTCGGCGTCGTACGTCCTGGCCCGCAGCGCCTCGCTCAGGCGGCGGGCGAGCGGCAGGAGCAGTTCCTCGAACTCGGGGCGGGTCAGCGACGTGGAGGTGGCGGGGAAGACCGCGCGGCTCCAGATCGTCGCGAACCGGCGCAGTCTGTCCTCCGGCCCGTCCGGTTCCGCGCTCACGCTTTCGTCCCCACGCCGGCGAACCCGGAGAAGGCGTACGGATCCTCGTCCTCGGGAGCCGTGTCGGGCCGCCACTTCGCCATCGGCACCAGTCCGGGTTCCACCATGTCGTACCCCTCGAAGAACCGCGCGATCTCGTCGCGCGAGCGCATGATCAGCGGATTGCGAATGTCCTTGTACACGTCCACCGCGCCCTCGACCCGTTCCCGGGGAAGTGGAATCCCCTCGTAGGAGGCGTGCGAGACGACGAGCACGGAGCCGGGCGCGAGCGCGTCGCGCAACTCGGCCACCGCTCCGTACGGGTCGTCCGTGTCCTCCACGAAGTGCAGTATGGCAACCAGGAGCAGGGCCACTGGCCGGTTCAGGTCGATCAGCCGCTCGACCTGGGGGCTCGTGAGGACGTCCCGGGGCTTGCGCAGATCGGCCGCGACCACATCGGCGTCGTCGGCGCCCTCCAGAACGGCCTGGGTGTGTGCTACGGCGACCGGGTCGTGGTCGACGTAGACGACGCGCGCGCCGGGAGCGGCTTCCCTCGCCACTTCGTGCACATTTCCGAAGGAGGGGATCCCGGATCCGATGTCCAGGAACTGGGTGATCCCCGCTCGCGCCGCGTGGCGCACGGCGCGGCGCATGAAGGCGCGGTTCGCCTGCATGATCTTGGGCAGGCCCGGCACGAACTCCATGGCCCTGCGCGCCGCTTCCCGGTCGACCTCGAAGTTGTGCGAACCGCCCAGGTAGTAGTCGTACATGCGGGCCACGGACGGCATCGAGATGTCGATGCTCCGTGGAGCCCAGGCGGGACGCTCCATATCTGTGACTCCAACGCGTCGGGGGCGGCGTAGGCGATCCGGTGTTCGAGCAGAGGCTACTGATCGTCCGCCAAAGGAGCGAGCAAAAACGGAAATTGACCGTCCGTTCAACGTCGCCGCCGGGGGCACATGCCCAATCGCCGCCCCGACCATGCCTGTTCACTTCCGAGCGCCGCCGGCCGTCCGCGACCGCGCGTACGGGCACGCCAAGCGACCCGCCCCCTCCGATGCGATGCGGAGGGGGCGGGTCCTTGATCGGCCGCGCTGATGTGGTGCGTGGGGAAGGTGATCGTCGTTACTGCGCGCCGATCGGCTCTCCGTCGCCGTTGATGGCGAACCAGGTGCCGCCCACACCCTGGCCCTTGGTGTCACCGGGGGCCTTGTCACCGGCGAAGGTGTAGAGCGGGATGCAGTTGATGGTCTGCTGCTTGATGCCGTCGGGCCGGTCGAAGACCGTGTAGCCCTTGAGCAGGATGCCCTTGGTGTCGTTCTTCTCGACCGGGGCGACGACGGGCCACTTGTCGAGGCAGGCGCCGGTGCACTTGGTCGACATCGGCCACTGCTTGTCCTTGAGGAAGCGGTAGACCGTCATGCCGTTCTTGTCGACGACGACCTCACCGAGCTTGGGGTCGTTGCGGGTGGTCAGACCGGCCTGTCCGACCGCCTCGCCACCGGCGTCGCCCGCGGCGCCAGCACCGCCGCCGCCCTTGGTGGAGGCCTTCTTGCCGTTGGGGGCGGAGGCGAACCAGGTGCCCTTGAGGCCCTGGCCCTTGATGTCACCGGCCTTGGTGTCCTTGGCGAAGTAGTACATCGGCCAGCCGGCGACGGTCAGCTGCTTGCTGCCATCGGGGCGGGTGATCTCGCCGAGCAGCGCCTGGTCGACACCTTCGGCGGCGGTGGCGCCCGCGGCCGGGACCGGCGGCCAGGTGGTGGCGCACTCGCCCTCACAGGTCGTCTTCGGCGGCTCGAAGGAGTCCTTGTCGAAGCGGTACAGGGTGCGACCGGCGCTGTCGGTGAGGACCTTGCCGTACTCGTCGCTGTTCCACACGGTCAGCTGGCCCGCGGACGCCGCCGTGGTCGACTGGGCCTGGTCCGACGTGTCGGTCCCGGCCGCACCGGCCCCTGCGGTTCCGGCCGCCCCGGCGATGGTGCCGGCGCCGAGCGTGGGGGTGGAAGCGGCACCCACGTTCTGCGAGGACGTGGAGCCCTGTTCCTGACCGCACGCCGTCGTCAGCGCCAGCACAGCCGCAGCTGAGGCTACGAGTGCGGCGCTCCGCCAGGAGGTGTTCATTCCAACTCCCCGTCAATCTTTGGGTGTTGCAGCGCCCTACTGCGCCGCTCGCTGGCCCTAGGTACGGGCGGGGGTGGTCGAAGTGTTCAACGGAACGCAGATTTCTTTCGAAACTCCGCGCAGACACCCCCGGCGCGGCCTGCGAAAGCATCGAAATGACGGTCAGCGACCGACCGCCCCGGTCAAACCTTCGTGGCCCGTTTTTCCCTCCTTTGGAGCAATCTGTAGATGCTCCCGCGTACGCGGGCGCGCGGCACACGGATGATCTCCGACGTGCAAGGACCCCCGCGGACCCGTTCCGCTCTCGCCCTACGGCTGTCGGCCCTGCTCGCACTGACCTGGCTTCTCACCGGAGCGCCGAGCGGCACGGCGGTCGCCGACGCCTGCGCGTACGTCGCGACCGGCCCGGGCGGCGGCGCCGTCGCCGTGGCGGTCGCGGGCACCGGCCCCTGCGAGCCGGCTCCGGCGACCACCCCCTCCCCGACGCCCACCCCGACACCCTGGTGCCCACCGACTCCGACGCCCACCCCGACGCCCCCACCGCAGCCGATGCCGCCGAAGGCCCGGCCCGACCCGAGCCGCGATCCGGCGCCCACCCCGCGGCCCACACCCCCGCCTGCGCCCCGGCCGGAGCCTCCGCCACCACCGCCGCCGGTCACCAAGGCGCCCCGGCCCGCGCCCCCTCCGCCCCCGGCCCCCGCGCCGAAGCCGCCGCCGAGCCCCACGCCCGAGGTCTCGCCGAGCCCGGTGCGCTACCCGCCCTACAAGGCGACGGCCCGCCCGCGGACCAAGCGTTCGGGGCCGTCCCTCGTCTCCCTCGCCCTGCTCATCACCGCGCCCGCGGTGTTCGCCGTCGCCGCGCTGCGCCCGCGCTGACCCCAGGAGGAACCTCTTGTCGGAATGGCTTGTTCTCACCCTCGCGATGGGGGCGGCGTGTCTCGTCGTCCTCATCGTGGCCGTCGTACGGCATCACGCCGCACCGGCGGACGAGGACCCGTCCGAGACCCCGGACGTGATCGAGTACATCACCATGATGATCGGCGTGGTGTACGCGATCGTCCTGGGTCTGGCCATCGCCGGTGTCTGGGAGGCCCGCAGCGTCGCCCAGGACCATGTGCAGGCGGAGGCGCAGGCGCTGCACGAGATCGACGAGCGGGTGCGGGTGTACCCGGCCGGGGTGCGCGACCGGATCCGGGACGACATCGACGCGTATGTCGGCCATGTGGTGTCCACCGAGTGGAAGTCGATGTCGACGAAGGGCGAGATGACCGAGCGGGGCGACGAGCTGCTCGACACCGTCCGCCGGGACGTCACCGACTACGAGCCGGCGAGCGACTTCGAGGCGCAGGCGTACCAGCCGCTGCTCGACCAGATGGCGGCGGCCGACGCGGCACGCAACTCCCGCGCGGACTCCACCGGCGAGACGATGCCGGGGGTGGTGTGGTTCGGGCTGATCGCCGGGGCCGTCGTGACCGTCGGCATGGTCTTCGCCCTGCAGATCCGGCGGACGGCACGCGAGCTGATCCTCGCCGGTCTGTTCTCCGCCCTCATCGCCTTCCTGCTGTTCCTCGTCTGGGACTTCGATTCGCCCTACGGCCGCGGGCTGACCACCACGGCCGAGCCCTTCATGGCCCTCTTCCCCGGCATCAAGACCTGACGGCACACCGGTAGCGGACCCCCGCGGCCGGGGGACGGACACCCCGCGCGCCCGTCCCCCGGCCCCACGGGCGGATGTCGCGCGGCGTCCCCTGGGTGGAGCACACGCTTGCCCCATTCGCGCGACTGCGATCGCGGCCCCCGGCGCGCCTTCCTAGCGTTTCGCTCATCGAGGTGCATGTCAGGCGCAGGCGGAAAAGGTCCGCAGCAGGCTCCTCGGGACCCCGGAGGCTCATCATGCGCGCGATACGCGTCGCTTCGGCCGTTCTGCTGGGCGTGACCGCCCTTACCCTCACCGCTCCCGTCGCGCACGCGGCACCGGCCGGCGACACCACGTCGTTCGGCTTCAGCGTCGCGCCCTCGACCGTCGCACCCGGCGGCGAGGTCACGCTCCGCGTGGACGGCTGCCGTTCCCGGACGACCGTGTCCTCGGCCGTGTTCGACACCGTCACCATCCCGAGGGGACACTCGTCGGCGAGAGCCACCGTCGACTGGGACGCCAGGCATGGAACGGTGTACGAGGTCTCGTTCCAGTGCGGCAACGAGAGCGGCCAGACGGACCTCACCATCGCGGCGCGCCCCAGCCACCACCCCTCGCACGGTGCCCACGCCGGGATCGGCGGCGTCGCCGGCCTGGACCTGGGGGAGATCGGTCTCGGCGCCGTGCTCGTCGCGGGCACCCTGGGCGTCGCGTGGCGCTGGTCCCGCCGCCGCTCCGAGGACGGCAGCCACGTCTGACGGCGCACGAACCTGACGGCGCACGCCGTTCAGCCTTTCGCCCCGGTATCCCGCAGCGGGACCGGGGCGAAAGGCTGAGCGGCGTGCGATCCGTACTCCGAAGGGGGTGAGCGACAGATCCTGTTCCGGGGCCTGTGCCGTGGTGACCTCAGATCTTGCTCTCGGAGCGACGGCGCATCCAGAAGACGCCGCCGCCGATGGCCGCGGCGGCCACCAGCCCGCCGCCGATCGCGATGTCGGTCGGCGTGGCCCCGGTGGAGCTGCTGCCGCCGAGACCGCCGCGGACACCGCCGATGACGGTGAAGACGTCGTTGAACGTCCTGCGCTGGCCCTCGCAGTGGGTGGTGACGCTGTAGGCGCCGGGGTTCGCGTTGGTGTTGACGCGCACCGTCGCCGTGGCGGTCCGCCCGTCGACGGACCTGAGGTTGGTGGTGGGGAACGCGTTCGAGCTGATGGTGCTGTTGGGCGTGGCGCACGCGTCGCCGCCGCTGACGGTGAGGACGAGCTGTCCGCCCCGGGCGATGACCTGGGGGGCGGCCGTGACCGAGGTGGGCTGGTCCCAGGCGGCGGCCGTCGGTGCGGCGAGACCGACCAGGGTGACCGCGACGGCCGAGGCCGCCAGGGCACGAGTAGTACGCATGTGATCCTCCGCGGAAGACGCCCCGGGACCCGTCCCCGGTCGATCGGCGAGAAAGCGCCTCCCGAATAGACCCTCAGATGCCGTGCAAGGGGCCGCATTTCGAGGCTGGTCCGTCCTGGTGAGCGGACACGCCGTGATAATTCCGCGTCGCCGGATATCGCCGCAGGTCACGGACCGTCAGAAAATTCCTGTGGGCGGCGACTCGGATGGCCGAGGGCCCCGGCTCGCCGCCACCCGTTCGTACCTGACCCGTCGCCGTCCGGATGCGGCACGCTTAGCGTTTCCCTATGCGCGACGGACGCGGCGACGGCCGTGTCGAGAGGGGATGGCGAATGGCTTGGTCCCAGCCGGCCGAGGCCGAAGAGGAGGAGCGGCGGAGAAAGCGCGCGCCGTGGGGCGTGATAGCGCTGGTTCTGCTGACCGGTCTCGCTCTCATCCGGAACGGTTCGGGGGAATTCGACGTGGGGCCGCCGCAGCCCGCCCAGGCGGCCGCCGCCGACAGCCGCAGCACCCCCCACGGCACGTTCACCAATGTGCCCGACCCCCTGCCGTACGCCATGGTCGAACGGGTGCGGATCCCCTCGATCCAGGTCGACGCGCCGGTCGTGCCCGTCGGGCTGGACGCCCAGGGCTGGGTCGACGCGCCGCCCGCCGAGGACCCGAACCTCGCCGGCTGGTTCACCGGCGCGCCCTCCCCCGGCGAGAAGGGCACCGCCGTCGTCGTCGGCCATGTCGACAACAACCAGGGCCCCGCCGTGTTCTACGGTCTCGGGGCGCTGAAGAAGGGCAGCCGCGTCGAAGTGCAGCGCGGTGACGCGAAGACAGCGGTGTTCGAGATCTACGGCATCGAGGTCTTCGCGAAGAACAACTTCCCCGGTGACCGCGTCTACGGCAACAGTGGAATTCCCGAGTTGCGGGTCATCACCTGTGGGGGCGGTTTCTCCAAGCAGAACGGCTACGACGGGAACGTCGTCGTGTTCGCCCGCCTGGTCGAGGTTCGCTGAGCGTTCCCCGACCGGGCGGGCGAAGGCCCGGAGCCGATTCGCTTTCCGGCGTTACGCGTATTTCCGCTGCGGCACCGTGATCCGATATCCCGAGTCGAGCAGTTCTGGCAGATAGGTGCGCAGTGCCCGCACGCTCTGCGAGCGGTCGCCGCCCGCGTCGTGGGAGAGCACGACGACACCGGGTGCCGCGCCCTTCTCCACGCGGTCCGCGATGGTGGCCGCCGCCGGGGCCCGCCAGTCGAGGGTGTCCACCGTCCATGCCAGGGGCTCCATGCCGAGTTCGGCGCCGAACTCGAAGGTGGCGCGGTTCCAGGCGCCGTAGGGGGCGCGGAACCACAGCGGGGGTTCGCCGTAGGCCTTCTCGATGATCTCGCTGGTGCGGGACATCTCGGCATGGATCCTGGACCGGGAGAGGCTGGGCAGCATGGGGTGCGACCAGGTGTGGTTGCCGACGGTGTGCCCGTCGGCCGCCATCTCGCGCAGCAGGTCCTTGTGCCGGTCCACCATCTCGCCGCACACGAAGAACATCGCGCGGACGTCGTGCTTGCGGAGGATGCGCAGGACGTCGGGGGTGTAGCGCGGATCCGGCCCGTCGTCGAAGGTCAGCACCATGGTCCGGCCGCGTCCGTCCACCCGCAGGTACGGCCGGCTGCGGACGGTGGCGGGGACGAGGGTGCGGCGCCGGAGCGGCGGGGCGCCGTATCCGGCGATGGGCTGCAACCGGTACGTGGAGGGCTTGAACGCGGGACGGGCGCCGGGACCGGCGGCCGTGGCGGCGCCCCGGGCCGGGCCGGAGCTCCCCTCGCCGGTGAGCAGCGCCGTCGTGCCCGCGACACCGGCCGCTCCGAGCAGGGCGGCACCGCCGAGCAGGAGGCGGCGGCGCGTGAACATCTGATCCTTCGTCATGACTCATGAGTCGACCAACTCTGGAACGGCGCACCACCACGACACCGGAGCGGCGGCATGGAAACACCCGATGGGAGTAGTTTTCGCGCCCCCCGCACGCCCCTCCGTGCACCTCTGCCCACGCCCCCCGCGACGCCTCTCTCCGCGACCGCCCGGCGCACGCCGGTGACAGGGCTCTCGGATAGCCTCACCACCGTGACGGATCAGCAGGCGCACCAGTTCGAACGGGGTACCGACGGGCCGAAGGTCATCCTCGTCGGACTGGACGGCTCCGACTCCTCCCTGCGCGCCGTGGCCTACGCGGCGGGCCTCGCCCGGCGGCAGCGGGCGCTGCTGGCGATCGTGTACGTGCAGCCGGTGATGGCGGCCGGCGCGGCACTCGGGGTGCCGGTGGCCGGGACGACCGACGAGATCGCCGAGAGCCTCGTCGCGCAGATCCGTGAGGCCGCCGAGCAGGTGAAGGGCGTCTTCGAGACCCGCTGGGAGTTCCACACGTTCCGCGGCGACCCGTACAACGGGCTGGTCAGGGCAGCGGACGACCTCAAGGCGGACGCGGTCGTGGTGGGCGCCTCGGAGCAAGCCGGCCACCGCATCATCGGCTCGGTCGCGATCCGCCTGGTGAAGGCGGGCCGCTGGCCGGTGACGGTGGTCCCGTAGCCCCGGCCGAAGCCGGGAGCCACGCGGAGCCGCGTCGAGCGGGCGGAGGCCGTGTGCTTGGGCCGGGGGTTCCGTGTGCCGCGCGGCCCGTTCAGGCGGAGCCCATCTGCCGCGGTGCCCGTGTAGGGCGGCGGAGCCGTGGGGTGGCCGCTGGGGGCCCGCGGCGGGGCTCAGTGAAGCCTCCGGCCCGGGTTGCCGCCCGACGCCCCCACAGGCCCATTCCGGCCCGTCCTGAGCCGGGCACGCGGGCGGGACGCCGGGCGAGCCCCGGGCAGGGCGCCGGGCGGGACGCCGGGCCGGACGCCGGGCAGGACCCCAGGCAGGACCCCGGGCAGGACGCCGGGCCGGACCCCAGGCAGGACCCCAGGCCGGACGCCGCCATCAAGCCGCCGCTCCCCTAGGTCCGGGCTTCGCGGGGCGGGGCCGGGGAGCGGGGCGGAGGTCGGAGGCTGCGCCTCCGACCTGCCGACAGACCGTTCGTCGCACCGTTCGTCGACAGCTTCGACCGCCCGCCGCACACCCGTGACCGGCCCCTGTCCCCGGGGAGCGCCCCGCGTTCCCATACGCCCATGACGGCCGGAACCACGATCACCAACGGGACGACCGCCGAACACGAACTGGCCGAGATCCAGCGTGAACACGGACGCCCTCTCTTCGCCCTGCTGCTGCGGCTCTCCGACGGGGACCGTCATCGCGCCGAGGACCTCGTGCAGGAGACCTTCGTACGCGCCTGGCAGCACCCGGAGGCGCTGCGCGCCCACGACTTCGACTCGGTGCGCCCCTGGCTGCTCACCGTCGGCCGGCGCCTCGCCATAGACGCGCGGCGGGCCCGTCAGGCGCGCCCGGCGGAGGTGGGGGACGCGGTGCTGGAGAACGCCCGAGTGATGGCTGACCACGCCGAGCGGTCCGTCGCCACCCTCGATGTGCGCGAAGCTGTGAAGACACTCACTCCGGAACACCGGGAAGTACTGGTGCAGGTGTATTTCCAGGGGGCGAGTGTGGCGGAAGCCGCCGAAGCCCTGGGGATCCCGCCCGGTACGGTGAAGTCGCGCGCTTACTACGCACTGCGCGCCCTGCGCCGGGTGCTTCCGGGATACGCGGCCGACCTGCGGTGAAACCCATGGCCGAGTCAAACCTCCGTAAAGCGCCTTGCTGAGGACCGCTGTTGAGCAATCAGCTGTCCTCATCCGTGTTCCGGATGGGGCCCTGCCCCCGGGGCCCGGTGTCGGGCGACGCGCACGTACCGGAGGAAGGCAGGAAGGGATGCTGCACAGAGGTCAAGAGAGCACGGACGGCGCCGGCGGCGGCGAACTGACCGTCCCCATGGCGTGGTTCTACGCCGAGTACATCGCCGAGGAGCTGCTGCGGACCGGCGACCTCATGCCGCCGACGTCCTTCGAGTTCCGTGCGGGGCGCGACGCCCTGGCGCTGACCATCTTCCTCGCGGACTCCGGCGGTGAGCTCTCCGGCATCCGGGTCGTCACCCAGCTGGAGACCTGGCTGTCGCTGACGGCGTACGACCAGCCGTGGCAGGACTGGGTGGGCGAGCGCATGGCCCACCTCACCGCCGAGGCGCTGGAGGTGGGCGGCCCCGCGCCGGACCTGGAACTGGCGGCGGCGGCCTGGCGGTGGCTGGAGGAGACCGAGCTGCTCGCGCCCGATCTGGACGCGGTGCCGGGGGGCGGGGCGGTGTTCGGCGAGGACGACGGGCCGAAGGTCTGGACACCGGCCTGGCGGCTCGGCCTGCCGCTCGGCCATCTGGCGATCCATCTCTTCTGAGGACGGATCTTCCGAAGAGGGCTCTTCTGAGGACGGCCGCCTCGCGGACACTCCGGGTGACCGGGGCGTGTCGGTGCGGTGAACTGCCGCTTCAGGCAGCGGCGGGGAAGTTTTCTCGGTCGGCGACCAATCCGCCGAGATCACGGCTCCGAATCTTTTGGTTGGCATTGGTCGCGGGGCTTGAGTGATTCTCGGGTCTGGTCCGTACCGGTGGGGGCAGGAAGCAACCCCCACCGCACACCGGCCCGAGGAATTGCCATGTGGTCCCAGGATCGTCATCACGACGTCGGCGCGTACTCGCTGGGCGTGCTCGACGAGGTGGAGTCCTTCCACTTCGAGGACCATGTCCGCGGCTGCCCCCAGTGCGCGGTACAGGTCACCGAGTTCCGTCCCGCCGCCCGGCAGCTGATGCTGTACCGGAACGCGACACCGCGCGCCGTGCACCCCTTCGCGGCGCCCGGCCCGCAGTTGCTCGGACGGCTGCTCGACGAGGTGGCGGCCCGCCATCGTGCACGTCGCAGGCGCTGGCTGTTCGCGGTCGCCGCCTCCGTGATCATCGCCGTGGGTGGGCCCGCCGTCGCCGTTCTCGCTGGTCCGGGCGCCCCTCCGGACAAGGTCGCGGCCACGGACCCCGAGTCGGGGGTGTGGGCCGAGGTCAAGGCCGAGGACCGGGTCTGGGGCAGCGACATCCAGCTGAAGGTCAAGGAGGCCGACGGCGCCCACGCCTGCCGGCTGGTCGTGATCGGCAAGGACGGGTCGGAGGAGACGGCCGCCAACTGGAAGTCCCCCGAGGACGCGGACGGCCCCTCCGAGATGCAGGGCGGCACCTCGATGCAGCGCGAGGACATCAGCCACTTCGAGGTACGCAGCCAGGAGGGTGAACTCCTGGTCACCCTGAAGGCCCCGGCCTGGCGCTGAGCCGCCCGCCGGGCCCGGCCGCCCGGCCCGCACCTGGTCCGTACCTTCAATGGTTGCGGATCATGGACGGAGCCGAATCGGGGCCGAGTCGGGGACGAGTCAGGCACGATCCTGGACCCGCCTCCGTCGCGCTATTTCAGCAGCCGTGACATCCGCCGGTCGGCGAGCAGCTTGCCCCCGGTCTGACAGGTCGGGCAGTACTGCAGCGACGAATCGCTGAAGGACACCTCGCGGACGGTGTCCCCGCACACCGGGCAGGGTTCACCGGTCCGGCCGTGCACCCGCAGTCCGCTCTTCTTCTCCGCCTTCAGCCTCCCGGCGGCCAGGCCCCGTGAGCGCTCGACGGCCTCCGTGAGCGTGGTGCGCAGCGCCTCGTGGAGCTCGCGGACCTCCTCCGGCTTCAGCGACGAGGCCAGCTTGAACGGCGACATCCTGGCGGCGTGCAGGATCTCGTCGCTGTACGCGTTGCCGACCCCCGCGATCAGACTCTGGTCCCTGAGGGCGCCCTTGATCTGGCGGCGCTCCCCCGCCAGCAGCTCCGCGAGGCGGGCCGCGTCGAAGTCGTCGGCGAGGGGATCCGGGCCGAGCCGGGCGACACCGGGGACGCTCAGCGGATCCCGCACGACGTACACGGCGAGCCGCTTCTGCGTGCCGGCCTCCGTCAGGTCGAAGCCCTCGCCGGTCTCCAGCGCGACGCGCAGCGCGAGCGGGCTCTTGCCACCCGGGCGGGGCGGGCCGTCGGGAAGCCGGTCCCGCCATTGCAGCCAGCCGGCGCGGGCGAGATGGGTCACGAGGTGCAGTTCGCCGCCGTCCGTCTCCACGTCCAGGAACTTCCCGTACCGGCCCACCGCCGTGACCTGGCGCCCCTCCAGGGCGGTGACCGGCGGGTCGTACGTCTTCAGCACGCTGATCGCCACCGGCAGCACGCGGACGACCTCATGGCCGACGAGAGCGCCGACCAGGAAGTCCCGCAGGGCGTCGACCTCGGGCAGTTCCGGCATGCCATCCAGAGTGCCACTGCCTGCGGCGGTTCGCCGGGCGCCCAGTAGCTCGGGGGTACGGGGTTCGTTGGCGGGTGCGGGTTCGTCGTGGTTTCTCGCGCAGTTCCCCGGGCGCGGGGGGCGGTGACACATGCGGTTCCGCCGCGTGGGCGCGAACAACCCCTGCCCACCCGCACCCGCCATGCGAACCCGCACCCCCGAGCTACTGGGCGAACACGAACTCACACCACACGCACTTCCCGCCGCCCCGCGCCTCCACCCCCCACACATCCGTCAGCCGGTCCACCAGCAGCAGCCCCCGCCCCGAGACACCCGACTCCCCCGCCTCCCTACGGCGCGGCAGCGCGCTGGAGGAGTCCTCCACCTCCACCCGCAGTCTCCGTTCCGTACCGGTCAGCGCCCGGAGCGTCACGATCGCGGAGCCCTCCGTGTGCATGAGCGCGTTGGTGATCAGCTCGTCGGCGACGAGTTCGATCTCGTCGGCCCGCTCCCGCGCGCCCCACGTGCGGACGGCCGCCCCGATCATGTGCCGGGCCTCGGTGAGCGCCTCCGGGTCTCCGGGGGCGACATGCTGCTGGAGCCGCCCGCCGGGCTGCTCCGAGCTGCGGCTGCGGCTGCGGCGGCGCAGCAGGAGCAGGGCCACGTCGTCGTCGCCACCGCGTTCCTCCGCCACGTCGATGAGCCGGTCGGCGAGGTCGTCGACGTCGTCGGGGCCGGTGGTGATCAGCTCCTGCAACGTGAGCATGCCGTCGTCGAGGTCGGCGCCGGGCTGTTCGATGAGGCCGTCCGTGCAGAGCAGCAGCGTGTCCCCGGGGTCCAGTTCGATCGTGCTCACGGGGTACTCCAGGCTCCCGAACTCGGCCGACAGCCCGAGCGGCAGGCCGCCGTCGACGGTGACCCGGCGGCAGCCGCCGTCGGGGGCCCGGATGAGGGGGTCGATGTGTCCGGCCCGGACGACCTGGACCACTCCGGTGGACAGGTCGGCTTCCGCGTACAGGCACGTGGCGAAACGGTCGGTGTCGAGTTCATGGAGGAAGGCGGAGGCGCGGGACATCACGGTGGCCGGGGTGTGACCCTCGGTGGCGTACGCCTTGAGGACGATGCGGAGCTGGCCCATGACGGCGGCGGCATGGGTGTCGTGGCCCTGGACGTCGCCGATGACCGCGCCGACGCGGCCGCCGGGCAGGGGGACGAGGTCGTACCAGTCGCCGCCGATGTCCCGGCCGAGGGAGCCGCCGAACGACGCGGCCCGGTAGCGCACGGCGATGTCGGCGCCGGGCACGCTGGGGATGGACCGGGGCAGCATGGCCTGCTGGAGGCCTTCCGCGAGGTCCTTCTCCCCCTCGTAGAACATGGCCCGCTGGAGGCTCTGGGCGATGCTGCTGCCGAGCGCCACGAGGACGTCGCGCTCCTCGCGGGTGAAGCCTCTGCGGTCGTTGTAGAGCAGCCCCATGGCGCCGATGGGCCGGGCCTGCACGATCAGCGGCAGATAGGCGGCCGAGGTGATCTGGAGGTCGGTGATGTGCGGCCAGAGCAGCGGATACGACTCGGCGAACTCCTCCGGTGACTCGATGAAGTGCGGTGCGAGGCTCCGTACGACCTCGTTCATCGGGTACTTCACGTCGAGGCGGGTGATCCGGGTGCCGGGTACGTAGCTGGCCCGGGGGCCGGCGGCGATCATGCGGATGCGGCCGGCCTCGACCAGGCCCATGACGAGGCTGGTCGCGCCGAGGTGGGTGATGCCGTCGGTGTCCTCCAGGACGTCGATCACGTCCTGGACGGTGCGGGCGTGGGCCAGGGCGGCGGTGATGACCTGCACGACGTCGGTGCGTCTGTGACGGGCCTCGTCCAGGGGCGCCTGCTCCGTGCGTGCGCTGATCTCGCGCAGTTCGCGGGTGGCGTCGCGGACGATGCCGATGACCCGGTACGGGCGGCCGGTCTCGTCGCGGCGGATGTAGCCCTGGGTGTGGGTCCAGCGGAGGGTTCCGTCGCGCGTCCGGATGCGGAAGTAGGCGCCGTAGTTCTCGCTGCCGTCCTTGAGGGCCTGGGACACCAGGGTGTCGAGCTTGCGGCCCTCCACCGGGGGGACCCGGACGGCCAGGCTCTCGTGCTTGCCGTCGTACTCGTCGGGGCGCAGGTCGAAGACCTCGAGGGCCGTGGCGTCCATGTGCATCACGCCTGCGTCGAGGTCCCAGTCGAAGCTGCCCATGAGATTGAGCGCCAGGACGGGGTCCGGGTGGGCGAGCCAATCGTCCGGCAGCGGCAGCTCACTCGCTCCCCGATCAACCATGTGGCCACTTTGCCAGGGTTTGCCGGATTATTCGAGTGGGGACGGGCTGTCCTGTTTCAGCCCCCTGGATCCGATCACTAGTGTCGGTACCGCCCCTGTTCCGGCGCGCGACCCAGGAGCGCGAAGCCATGGACTGGTTCACCGCACCCGACTACTGGCTCGGCCGGCTGCTCTTCCAGCGCTCCCTCGCCGTGATCTACCTGGTGGCCTTTCTGGGGGCGGCCCTGCAGTTCCGGGCGCTGCTCGGGGAGCGGGGGATGCTGCCGATCCCCCGTTTCGTCGCGCGCATGCCGTGGCGGCGGTCACCGAGCGTGTTCCACCTCCACTACTCGGACCGGTTCTTCGCCGCGTGGGCGTGGGCGGGCTGCGCGGTGTCGGCGGCGCTCGTCGCCGGGGTCGACTCGCTGTTGCCCCTGTGGGGCGGCATGCTGCTGTGGCTGGTGCCGTGGGTGATGTACCTGTCGATCGTGAACGTCGGCCAGACCTGGTACTCGTTCGGCTGGGAGTCGCTGCTCCTGGAGGTCGGCTTCCTCGCGGTGTTCCTGGGCAACGACGAGGTGGCGCCGCCGATCGTCGTGCTGTTCCTGCTGCGCTGGGTGCTGTTCCGGGTGGAGTTCGGCGCGGGCCTGATCAAGCTGCGTGGCGACGAGTGCTGGCGGAAGCTGACCTGTCTCTACCACCACCACGAGACGCAGCCGATGCCCGGCCCGCTGAGCTGGTTCTTCCACCATCTGCCGAAGCCGCTCCACCGGGTCGAGGTGGCCGCCAACCACGTCACCCAGCTGGTCGTCCCGTTCCTGCTGTTCACCCCGCAGCCGGTGGCGACGGCCGCCGCCTCGCTGATGATCCTGACCCAGCTGTGGCTGGTGCTGTCCGGCAACTTCAGCTGGCTGAACTGGATCACCATCGTGCTGGCCCTGTCGGCGGTCGACCTCGGCACCGGCGCGCCCGACGCCCCCGGCGCACCCCTGTGGTACGAGATCGTCGTCCTGGCCATGACCGCGCTGGTCCTCTGGCTCAGCTACCACCCGGTGCGCAACATGATCTCCCCCCGCCAGGTGATGAACCGCTCCTTCGACCCACTGCACCTGGTCAACACCTACGGGGCCTTCGGCAGTGTCAGCCGCGTGCGGTACGAGGTGATCGTGGAGGGGACGGCGGACGAGGTGCCGCGCGAGGACGCGGGCTGGCTGGAGTACGAGTTCCGGGGCAAGCCGGGTGACCCCCGGCGCTGGCCCCGCCAGTACGCCCCGTACCACCTGCGGCTGGACTGGCTGATGTGGTTCGCGGCGCTCTCCCCGGCGTACGCGCATCCCTGGTTCGGCGGTCTGGTGGAGCGCCTCCTGGAGAACGACCGCGACACCCTGCGGCTGCTGCGCCGGTCCCCCTTCCCCGCCGACGCCCCGCCGCGCTTCGTCCGCGCCCGCCTCTTCCGCTACCGCTACACGACATGGCGGGAGCTGCGGGCGACGGGCGCCTGCTGGGAGCGGACGTACGTACGGGAGTTCATGCCCCCGACACGGCTGGCCGTGCCGACGCTCCGGGACCGGTAGGGCCGGTCACGGCCGCGACCTCGTTCTCCGTCTGCCCGCGTCCGTTGCCGGGTCAGAGGCTGCTCTGCGGGATCCCTGGTCATGGCTCTCGACGTGGCGCCGCCCCAAGAGGCACAGTGCTCCCACCTACACCAGATCGACAGGGAGCCCCCGTGACCAGCTGGGTCGGCCGGACCGCCGCCGAGATCGCCGCCGCCGTACAGGAGAAGCGGGTGACGCCGCGCGAGGTGGTGGCGGAGCATCTCGCGCGGATCGCGTCGCTGGACGGGCGGATCGGCGCGTTCCGTACCGTCCGGGCGGAGGCCGCCCTGGCCGAGGCGGACGAGGTCGCGGCCCGCGCCGGCCTGGGCGGACTGCCACTGGCCGGGGTCCCGGTGGCGGTCAAGGACAACCTCGCCGTGCGGGGCGAGGCCACACGCAACGGGTCGGCGGCGACACCGGACCGCCCGGCCGCCGAGGACCATGTGACGGTGGCCCGGCTGCGCGCGGCGGGCGCGGTGGTCGTGGGCCTGACGAACGTACCCGAGCTGTGTGTCTTCGGCACGACCGACGGGGTGCACGGCACCGCCCGCAATCCCTGGGACCTCACCCGCACCACCGGTGGCTCGTCCGGTGGGAGCGCGGCGGCGGTCGCCGCGGGCCTGGTGCCGATCGCGCTGGGCAACGACGGGATGGGTTCGCTGCGTATACCGGCCGCCAACTGCGGGCTCATAGGGCTGAAGCCGGGCTTCGGTGTCGTCCCGGCGGACATCGGACACGGCGACTGGTTCGGCATGTCGGAGAACGGCCCGCTCGCGACGACCGTCGAGGACGCCCGGCTGATGTTCCGGGTCCTCGCGGGCACAGGCCCCGACGAACCGGCCCCTTCCTCCTCGCCCCGCGGCATCGCCCTCTCCGTGCGCAGCCCCCTGCTCGGGGTGACCGTGACCCGCCCGTACGTCGACGCCGCGCGCCGGGCGGCGGAGGCGCTGGCCGGGGCGGGCCACCGGGTGCGGCGCGCCGATCCGCCGTATCCGATCTGGCTGGGTACGACGTCGCTGGCGCACTGGACGGCGGGCACGGCGGTGGACGCCGAGGACCTCGACCCGGCGCTGCTGACCCGGCGGACCCGGGTGCATGCCGCGGTGGGGCGCCGCTTCCTGAAGGGCGTCCGGGCGGGCGACCGGCGGGAGCAACTGCGCCGGCGGATGGAGCCGTTCTTCGCCGAGCACGAGGTGCTGCTCACACCGGCGCTCGCCCGGCGCGGGCCGGCCGCCGCGCCCTGGCACGAGCGGGGGTGGCTGCGCAATCTGCTGGTGAACACGAACTATTCGCCGCTCACCCCGCCGTGGAATCTGACGGGTTGGCCCGCGATGTCGGTGCCGTTCGGCACCCTGCCGTCGGGCGCCCCCTGCGCCGTGCAGCTGGTGGGCCGCCCCGGCTCCGAGCTCGAACTCCTCGCCGTGGCGGAGCAGTTGCAGGAGCTGCACCCGTGGCGGCGGACGGCCCCGCTCGACTAGGGCGACGGGGGCCTGGGGTGCCCTCGGCCTACGCGGGGCCTTGAGGGCCCGGTGCGGAGGTCGAGCTGGAGGGCGCGACGGATGGCCGGATCCCTAGAGGGCCCGGTACATGATGTGCAGCCCCACCCTGCCGTCCCGAGGGTGTTCGAAGGCGTCGGGGACGGTGCCCAGGACGGTGAAGCCGAGGGAGGTCCACAGTCGGACGGCCGGGTTGGTCTCGACGACGGCGTTGAAGACCATTCCCCGGTAGCCGTCGGCCTTGGCCGCGGCCAGGACGTGCTCGGCGAGCGCGCGACCGATGCCACGGCCGCCGTGCTCGGGGTCGACCATGAAGCCGGCGTTGGCGATGCGGGCGGCGGGACCACCGTAGTTGGGTGCGAGGAAGGCCGAGCCGACGACCGCCCCGGTGCCGTCCTCGATGACGAACACACGCTTGGCGGGGGCCATCCAGAGGGCGCGGGCGGCTTCCTCGGAGGTGTCCGGGTCCCAGGTGTAGGTCTCGCCGGCGGCGACTACGCGGTGCCAGAACGGCCAGATCCGCGGCCAGTCCTCGGCGGTGGCTTCTCTGATCTGCATGGGCGTGAGTCTGGCACGCCCATGCAGACGGCGATCGCGAGGGCGCTGAGGGGGTCAGTCCACGCTGGGCAGGATGTGGGGCTCGGCGAGGTCGTCCTCGTAGCCCGCGAGCCGGATGGGGGCGGACCTGGCCCACACGTCGAGGCTGCCGAGTTCCTTCTTCGTCCGGCCGGCGCCTTCCGTGCGTTCCTTGGGGCGCTGATCGCGATTCGTCTTCTCTGGTGTCACCGCGCACTCCTTATGTGTCGGGTCACCCTCGGGACGTCGGCCCAGCCTGCCGCTGCTCGCCTGACATCCGCTCGGGTCTGAGTCGAGGTCAGTTCGGACGCGGTGGCGCCGGATTCATTTGGGTGAGAGCAGACCGTGGTGACCGGCTTGTCCCGGGACGGACCGTGGGTGTGGGTGGAACCCATATAAGGCTGTCCGTCCGATACAGAGTAACCAAATGAGCGGGTGCCTGCTCGATGGGGCTGAAAACACGAGGTAACTGTCTCGAGTCATTCCGCGTTCAGCGGGCCACCGTTCGGCTATTCGCCCTATTTCATTACGTTTTGCCACCACCCGATCGGCCTAGTTCCTGAACTCCGCGCTCCACCGGGGCTCCAGCGGATCGCTGTCTTCGGCACGCAGTTCAGGTCCCGTTGGCCGAATAGCAAGCCGACCATGATCTGCTCCTGTGTCGCAACGGCATTTCTCGCGGGCGGACTCGGGAGGACCGACGCATGGAGCTGCGCGGCATCGACGAGCTGATGGATCTGCTGTACGCGTGCCGGGGCGCCAGGGACGCGCCCGGCGGCCCGGGTGGTCCAGATGGTCCCTGTGGTCCGGGGGATCAGCACGAGCACGCGCTGCGCACCGCCGCGTTGCTGCGCCGGGCGCGGCCGGCCGACAAGGAACTCCAGGTGGCCGGCCTGGTGCACACCCTCGGCCGTCTGCTCCGTCCGGGTGACGACACCGGCCACGCCGACCTGGCCGCCGACGCGGTGCGCCCCCTGCTCGGCGAACGGGTCGCCCGTCTCGTACGCCTGCACGCCCTCGGCCCGGACGACCTCGTGCGCATGCACGCGGGCGGCTGGGCCGACACGGCCCTGATGGAGGACGTGCTGGCACTGCGCGACGCGCACGAGGCGGGCCGCGCCCCGGGAGTGGACGCCGGGGTGCTGGAGGACTGGCGGACGGTGCTGGAGCTGGTGTCGGACCGGGCGAGGGCGTCTCACCACTTGCCGGGCGCGTAGTCCTTCAGGAAGACGCCGTACAGGTCCTCGCCCTGCTCGCCGCGGACGACCGGGTCGTAGACGCGGGCCGCGCCGTCGACGAGGTCGAGCGGGGCGTGGAAGCCCTCCTCGGCGAGGCGGAGCTTGTCGAAGTGGGGGCGCTCGTCGGTGATCCAGCCGGTGTCGACCGAGGTCATGAGGATGCCGTCGGTCTGGAACATCTCCTGGGCGCTGGTCCGCGTCACCATGTTCATCGCGGCCTTGGCGGCGTTGGTGTTCGGGTGGCCGGCGCCCTTGTAGCCGCGGCCGAAGACGCCCTCCATCGCGGAGACGTTCACCACGTACGCGCGTCCACTCGGCGCCTTCCGGGCGGCGTCGGCCATGGCCGGGCGGAGCTTGCTGATGAGGATGAACGGCGCGGTGTAGTTGCACAGCTGGGTCTCCAGCAGCTCCACCGGGGAGATCTGCTCGATGGTCTGCACCCAGGTGTTGCTGTCCACCACGTCGGGGACGAGCCCGCCGGCGTCGATGGCGGTGCCGTCGAGGTGCCGGGCGACGCTGGCGTTGCCCGCGACCAGCGCGAGGTCGGCGACGCGCTGCGCGTCGAGACCGCTGGTGCCGACGGGCAGCTCGGCCGGGCCGGTCAGCCGGTCCACCGCGCCGGAGTTGAAGGCGCCGATGACGTGGTGGGCGGGCAGCTCACCGGCGGGCAGCGGGGCGCTCTCGCCCTCGACGAGGGCGGCGTAGGCGGAGGGCAGCCGACGCACGGTCTGCGTCGCGTTGTTGATCAGGATGTCGAGGGGGCCCGCGTCGGTGAGCTGGTCGGCGAGCGCGACGACCTGGGCGGGGTCGCGCAGGTCGATGCCGACGACCTCCAGGCGGTGCATCCAGTCCGCGGAGTCGTCCATCGCCTTGAAGCGGCGGATCGCGTCCTTCGGGAACCGGGTGGTGATCGTGGTGTGCGCACCGTCCCGCAGCAGCCGCAGGGCGATGTACATGCCGATCTTGGCGCGGCCGCCGGTGAGCAGGGCGCGCTTGCCGGTGAGGTCGGCGCGGGCGTCGCGGCGGGCGCGGTTCTCGGCGGCGCAGGCCTGGCAGAGCTGGTGGTAGAAGTAGTCGACCTCGACGTAGCGGCTCTTGCAGACGTAGCAGGAGCGCGGGCGCTGGAGTATCCCCGCGATCTGTCCCGCGTCGGTCACCGACGACGGCAGGATGCCCTCGGTCTCGTCGTCGATGCGCTGGGCGGAGCCGGTGGCAGTGGCCTCGGTGACCGCCTTGTCGTGGGCGGTCTTCGCGGCGCGGCGCTCCTGGCGGCGGCGCTGCTTCACCGTGCGGTAGATGGCGGCGGTGGCGCGGCGCACCGTGATCGCGTCCGGGTGGTCGACGTCCAGCGTGTCGAGTTCCTCGAGCACGCTGAGGCAGACGGCGAGCCGCTCGGGGTCGATACCGGGGCCGTACACGGCCTCGTCCGTGGTCGCCGGGCCGTCCTCTGTCACCGTCATCGCGCTGCCGTTTCCCTGATCACCCGCGGCGCGCCGACTCGCGCCCGTCACCGAACGCGGAATTCTACGGACGGGAGCGCGGCTGACCAAACGCGGGGCGCCCAGTAGCTCGGGGGTGCGCGGTTCGTCGGCGGGTGCGGGTGGGTGGGGGTTGTTCGCGCGGTTCCCCGCGCCCCTGGAAAAGCAGGGGCCTGCGGCCCCGTGCTTTTCCGATGAAGGCCGGGCCGCAGGCCCATGCCTTCAGGGGCGCGGGGAACTGCGCGAGAAACCACACACCACCCGCACCCGCCGACGAACCGCGCACCCCCGAGCTGTCAGGCGCCCCCGGTCAGCTCTCGCACGCCGCCAGCAGCCCCTCCAGCTCCGCCGTCACCGCCTTCCCCAGCACCTCCAGATCCGGCACGGCCTCCGCGTCGGCGACCAGCCCGTAGTGGACGCTCCCCCGGTACGTGGAGATCGCCACCGCCACGGACTGCCCATGGGCGAGGGGGGCCAGCGGGTAGACCTCGGCGAGCGGGCAGCCGCCGAGCCGCAGGCCGAGGCTCGGGAGCGGCACGCTGGTGACGAGGAGGTCGAACCAGAGGCGCGCGGCCTGGCTCACCAGGGGCCCGCCGAGGCGGTGCCCCAGCGGCGGCACATGGTCGGCGAGCAACGCGACCGCGCCGGCGCCGCGGTTCGGCCCGGCGTCCTTGTTGCGGTCCATGGCCGTGCGGACCGTACGGAGCCGGCCGAGCGGGTCGGGGTCGTCGACGGGCAGCTTCATCAGATAGCCGGAGAGCCGGTTGCCCTGGGGGTGCGCGGTGCGCGGCCGACGCTTGGAGACGGGGATGAGCGCCCGGGGCGCGACCCCTTCGCTGCCGTCGCCCCGCTCGTCCAGCCAGCGGCGCAGCGCGCCGGCGACGACCGCGATGAGGACGTCGTTGACGGTGCCGCCGACGGTCTTGCGGATGCGGTGCACGTCGTCGAGGTCGAGGACCACGCCGACGGTGCGGCGAGTGCCGCTCGGCTCGGCGGTCAGCGCGGCGGTGCCCCGCGCGCCCAGCGTCGCCTCGAGCGTGGTGCGGGCGACGGAGGTGCCGATGTCGACGGCCCGGCCCAGGTCGGAGAGGGTGCCGCGGAGGAACGCGGGCAGCTTGCGCACCTCGCCGAGGAGGGTGCGCGGGGGTTCGGCGGGGCGCGGCCGGGGCGCCGGCATGTCCATGGGGTCCATGACGGCGGCGGCGAGGGTCAGCGCCCGCAGTCCGTCGGCCAGGGCGTGGTGGAACTTGAACAGCACGGCGAAGGAGGTGCCGTCCTCCCCGGGCAGGACGTGCGCCTCCCACGGCGGCCGGTCGCGTTCCAGAGGGCGCTCCAGCAGCCGGCCGGCCACCGCGTGGAAGTCGCGGGTCGGCGCGTGGAGCCGTACGTGGTCGAAGGGCTCGAAGTCGGCGACGGGCTCGCGGGTCGCGCCGCCGAAGGTGAGCGGCAGGCGCACATCGGGCCGCCAGACGTCCCGGATCCGCATCCGCAGCGCGGACACCCCGGCGGCACGGGCGGCAAGCAGGTCGGCGGCGTGGGCGCCCGCGGTGGGCGAGTTCGCCGTGAAGACGCCGAGGGCCGCCAGGTGCATGGGATGTTCGGCGGACTCGATGTTCCAGAAGGCCAGGTCGAGTGGTGCGAGCTCGTCAGAAGTCAATGGCTTGCCTCGCGTCGACGACGGGTGAGTCTGCAGTCAACCGCCGATGGCCGATTACGGTCAAGTACGATCGAGCTACGCTCAGTTAACAGCAGATTAAGTCCCACCTCCTGGGGAGAGGCGGGACCACTGAGGCATCTGCCGTCACTCGGGCGTCATCTCAACCCACCCGGCCCAGCGCGGCGTGATGAACCGCACAGTCGCTCGACGCGCATCTGTACAGGACCGCACCCCCGCTACGGCACCTGCTGGCCCTTGCCGAGGGCGATCACCCCGCCCTTGGAGACCGTGTAGAGCTCGGCGTCGCGCTCCGGGTTGACGCCGATGGTGGCGCCCGGGGGGACCTGGACGTTCTTGTCGAGGACGGCGCCCCGGACGACCGCACCCCGGCCGATGTGGACGTTGTCGTGCAGCACCGACCCCTGGACCACGGCGCCGGGGTCGACGACCACGCCCGGCGACAGGACGGACCGGGTCACCTGGCCGCGGATCAGGCAGCCCGCACTGATGATCGACTCGCTGGCGATGCCGCCCGCGTTGAAGCGGGCCGGGGAGAGCTGCCCGGAGCTGGTGTAGATGGGCCAGCTGCGGTTGAACAGGTTGAAGGCGGGGCGCTCGGCGATGAGGTCCATATGGGCGTCGTAGTAGGCGTCGAGGGTTCCGACGTCCCGCCAGTAGCCGCGGTCCCGGTTGGTCTCGCCGGGCACGTGGTTGGCGCTGAAGTCGTACAGCTGTGCCTCGCCCCGCTCGGTGAGCTGGGGCAGGATCGAGCCGCCCATGTCGTGGACGGAGTTCTCGTCCTCGGCGTCCCGCTGGAGCGCCTCCACCAGGGCTTTGGTGGTGAAGATGTAGTTGCCCATCGAGGCGAACACGCACTCGGGGTCGTCGACGAGACCGGGCGGGTCGGCGGGCTTCTCCAGGAAGCGCTCGACGCACCGGCCGTCGGAGCCGGGGGTGATCACCCCGAAGGAGGAGGACTCGGTGCGGGGCACACGTATCCCGGCGACGGTCACCCCCGCGCCGCCCTCGATGTGCTGGGCCAGCATCTGCCGGGGGTCCATGCGGTAGACGTGGTCGGCACCGAAGACGGCGACGTACTCGGGCTGTTCGTCCTGCACCAGGTTCAGGGACTGCAGCAGCGCGTCGGCGCTGCCCAGGTACCAGCGCGGGCCGAGCCGCTGCTGGGCGGGGACCGGGGTGACGTAGTTGCCGAGCAGGCTCGACATCCGCCAGGTGGTGGTGATGTGCCGGTCCAGGGAGTGCGATTTGTACTGGGTCAGGACGCAGATCCGCAGGATGTCCGCGTTCACGAGATTGGAGAGTACGAAGTCCACGAGACGGTACGTCCCGCCGAAGGTCACCGCGGGTTTCGCGCGGTCGGCGGTCAGGGGCATCAGCCTCTTGCCCTCGCCGCCCGCCAGTACGATTCCCAGCACCGAAGGTCCACCGCGCCGCATGCCGCCGCCCCTCTACGCCCGGTTGTGCCGTGCTCTGTCCTGTGTGCCTACCCCTGTTTGAGGACTTCCTCGTACAGGTGGACCGTCCGCCGGGCCACCGCGTCCCAGCCGAACTCGCGCACCGCGCGCTCCCGTCCCGCCTCACCCATGCGGGCGGCGGTCGCGGGGTCGGCGAGGACCGAGTCGAGGGCGCGGGCCAGCTGAGCTTCGAAGTCGTCCTCGGTGGACACGAGGAGACCCGTGACGCCGTCCTCCACGACCTCCGGGATACCGCCCACCCGTGACGCGACCACCGCCGTCCCGCAGGCCATGGCCTCCAGGTTGACGATGCCGAGCGGTTCGTACACCGAGGGGCAGACGAACACGGCGGCGTGGGTGAGGAGTTGGATCACCTCCGGGCGCGGCAGCATCTGCGGGATCCAGTGCAGGCCCTCGCGGACGCGGCTCAGCTCCTCGAAGAGGTCGCGGAACTCCCGGTCGATCTCCGGGGTGTCGGGGGCGCCGGCGCACAGCACGACCTGGACGTCCGGGTCGATGGCCCGTACGGCCCGCAGCAGGTGGGGCACGCCCTTCTGGCGGGTGATGCGGCCGACGAACAGGACGTAGGGGCGTGCCCGGTCGAGGCCGACGCGGTCGAGGGCGTCGGTGGCGTGGTCGGGCCGGTAGAGGGAGGTGTCGATGCCGTTGTGGACGACCCGTACCTTGGCCGGGTCCAGGGCCGGGTAGCAGCCGAGGATGTCGTCGCGCATGGCGCCGGACACCGCGATCACCGCGTCGGCGGACTCGATCGCGGTGCGCTCGGCCCAGCTGGACAGGGCGTAGCCGCCGCCCAGTTGCTCGGCCTTCCAGGGGCGCAGCGGTTCCAGCGAGTGGGCGGTCATCACGTGCGGGATGCCGTGCAGCAGCTTGCCGAAGTGGCCGGCGAGATTGGCGTACCAGGTGTGCGAGTGGACGAGTTCCCGGCCTGCGAGGCCGGCGGCGATGGACAGGTCCACGGAGAAGGTGCGCAGGGCGTCGTTGGCGCCGTCCAGCGCCGACCAGGGCCGGTGGCGTACGACGCCGCCCGCGGCGCCCTCGCCCCAGCAGTGCACGTCGAGGTCGACGAGGGACCTCAACTCCCGTGCGAGGAACTCGACATGGACCCCCGCGCCGCCGTAGACGTCCGGCGGATACTCCCGGGTCAGCAGGCCGACTCGCACCCGGAACCCCCTGTCTCACATGACTCGTTCCCACATGGTCACCCACACGGGGCGGTTGGGGAAGAGCGCCGTGTTGCTAGCGGGTGCCGCCCGTCCTGCCCGACCGCCGGGTCCGGGCCGGCGGCCGGTCGAAGCAGCAGTCGCCGCAGAGTCCGCCGCCGGGCAGCCGGTAGTAGAGGCAGCAGCTGCGGCGGCGGTGGGTGGCGGGGTCGAGGGTGCCGGCGAGATCGGGATGGGTGAGCTGCGCGGCGGCCAGCCGGCGGGCCCGGGCGGCCGCCTCCGGGCGTCCGTTCGCGGCGGCCCAGCGGTCGATCTGCCGCACCGCGCCCATGAGCGCCGAGGCCGCGTTCCCCCACAGCAGACGAGGGGAAACAGGCAGTTGGGAGCAGAGGGCCGCCGCCAGGGGGACGAGATGCGCCTCCCGTACGACCGCGCCGAGCCGGTCGGCGGGCAGCATTTGTACCCCGGTCAGCCAGAGCTCGTCCGGGGCGCTCGCGTCGGCGTCCCAGCGCAGCAGCCGCGGGTCGAGATCGGGGACGCGGTCGTGGAGGGCGGCGGTGCCGAGGGCGACCGACCACAGCCGGGCGGCGAGGCCGAGGTGCGCGATGGAGGCCGCGACGCGGGGTTCGGGGGCCCGGACGCTGTCCGCCACCTTCCGGACACGGAAAATTACGGGATTCTCGTAAACCTCCTTCTTCACATCGGCATCCCGTGCCGCGTACGCCTCCGCGAGGGTGGGCAGCGGCCGCCCCGGTGCCTCCCCGGTGCGTAGTACGAAGAAGCCGCCGAGGGCGGAGAGGTCCGTGAGGTCGGCGGCGTGGTCCACGACATCGAGTAGTACCAGGGTGTGCGGGCGTGTTCGCGGGGAGGGGTGCACTCCGTGTCGCCCGTCCTGAGGATGACGGGCGGCGAGTCGTACTCCATCGGCAGTACGACTCAATGAGTGCTCAGGTACGACGACGCGAACACGTTCGCGAGGCATCGTGGTCATCATGAAAGCCGACCGTTCGCAGCGGCGGGCCGAGCGCCCCCGCCCCTCGCCGAGGAGTCGCTCATGAGCGCCCTCGCGTTGTCCGTGCTGCTGTCGTTCGTCTCCGCCGTCGCCTACGCGGGCGGTGCGATCGTGCAGGAGCGTGTCGCGGTGACCTCCCCCGGCCGGACCTACGCGCCGCTGCGCCGCCCGGCCTGGTGGGCCGCCGTCGGACTGAACGGTCTCGGCGGGCTGCTGCACGTGGTGGCCCTGGCGTACGGCCCGCTCAGCCTGGTCCAGCCGCTGGGCGCGCTGACCATCGTCTTCGCCCTGCCCATGGCGGCGCTCTTCGTGGGCCGCAGGGCCGGGGCGACGGCCTGGCGGGGCGCGATCATGGCGACGGTGGGTCTCGCGGGCCTGCTCTCCCTGGTCGGCACGGCCGACGCGCGGTCCCTGGACACCGCCGAGCGCGCCCTGGTGGCCCTGGTCAGCGCGGGCGCGGTGGCGGCGCTGATGACGGCGGCCCACGCCGCGCACCGGCATCCGACGACGCGCAGCATCCTGCTGGCGGTGGCGTCCGGTGTCGCGTTCGGCATGTCCTCGGTGTTCACCAAGACGGTGGCCGTCGACTGGACGGACGGTGTCTCGCTCGCCGACCTGCCGACCCTCGCGGTCATCGGTGTCTTCGCCACGGCCGGTCTGCTGCTGGCCCAGGCCTCCTACCGCAGCGGCGGTCTCGCTGCCCCGCTCGCCACCCTGACCGTCGTGAACCCGGTGGTGGCGGCGGCGGTCGGCATCACGATGTTCGGCGAGACGTTCCGCTACGGCACCACGGGCACCCTCCTCGCGCTGGGCTGCGGGGTCGTCGCGGCGGGCGGTCTGATCGTGCTCACCACCGAACGGCTCCACGAGGAGGCGCGGCCCGAGCGGGTCGGGGACGAGGCCACGGCGGACGCGTCGGCGGTCGCCGACCGGGAGGCGGCCCTCGCCGTCGAGCGGCTGCTCGCCGGGCTTTCCTCACGGTCGGCCGGGGTCCCGGCGGCGGCCGACGGATCGATCGGCCTCGACCAGCGGGTGGTCGTACCGGCGCCGTTCCGCGGGGCCAGTGGCTCCGCGGACGAGGGGCGGCCCGAGCTGGACCTGCGGCCGTTCCACGGCGAGCTGTATGTGCCGCGGCCGCACGGCGACCGGCATCGGGACCACGTCGGGACGTGAGCGGGAGGCCCGGAGCGGGCCTCCCGCGGTACGTCGGCGCGTCAGAGACGCACCCCTCCGGCCCGGAGATAGGCGATCGGGTCGACGTCGCTGCCGAAGCCGGGCCCCGTCCGCACCTCGAAGTGCAGATGCGGGCCCGAGCTGTTGCCCGTGGATCCGGAGCGGCCGATGCGCTGGCCCGCGCTCACGTGCTGCCCGGCCTTCACGGAGATCGCCGACAGATGGGCGTACTGCGTGTACCGGCCGTCGGCGTGCCGGATGACCACCTGGTAGCCGAAGGAGCCGCCCCAGCCGGCCGTGACGACCTCACCGGAGGCCACGGACTTGACGGTGCTGCCGGTCGGCACGGGGAAGTCGACACCCGTGTGGTAGCCCTTCGACCAGGAGGAGCCGGAGGCGCGGTACGGGGTGCCGAGGGAGGCGTTCACCGGGGCGACCCGGGACCCGGACTCCTGCCGCGAGTCGGTCCGCTGCTCCCGCTTCTGCTCCTTCTTCCCTTCCTTTTTCTCTTCCTTCTCGGGCCGCTCCTTCTTCGGCTGCTCCTTCTTGTGCTCCTTCTTCGGGGCGGCCGAGGTCAGGCTCAGCCGCTGGCCCGGCAGGATGCGGTCCGGGTCGGAGCCGATGATCCTGCGGTTGGCGTTGTAGAGCCCGCGCCAACCGCCCTTGACCTCCTCGGACTCGGCGATCTCGGAGAGCGTGTCGCCCCGGACGACCGTGTACATCTCGACCTTGCCCGCCTGTGACTGGGGCGTGGTCTGCGGTTTGACGTCCTCGATCGTGCGCGGCGCGTCGCCGCCGCGGGTGAGGCCCGCGCGGACCGAGCAGTGGGGCCAGGCGCGCGGGCCCTGACCGTCCAGCACCTTCTCGGCGATCGCGATCTGCTGTTCCTTGGTCGCCAGGTCGGCGCGCGCGGCGTAGGCCCTTCCGCCGTACGCCTCCCAGGTCGACTGACTGAACTGGAGGCCGCCGTAGTAGCCGTTGCCGGTGTTGATGTCCCAGTCACCGGTGGACTCGCAGGCCGCGACCTTCTCCCAGGTGTCCACGTCGGCCGCCTCGGCGACTCCCGTGCCGATCAGCGGGAGTGCGATGCCGGCGCCGCCGGCTGTGACCGTGAGTGAAGCACGGTTGATCCTGTTCGGCTGGTACCGGCGGTGCCGGCCGCGTACGGCCATGGAGTAGCCCCCCTCGCCTCTGCCACGAAGTCGCAAAAGTAAGCGCCGCGAACCGGCCATGACAAGACGAAAATCCAGCCGCACCAACCTCGCGAGTGGCGTGGAAGCGACCTGTCCCGGCGCGTAAGTACCTCTGTCCGGCGCACGCGTGAGCGGGTGCGGCGCGTGAAGCGCGCCGGTTGCGCACTCCATTGAGGCAGGTGGGGCCCTTTTCGCGTACTCAAGAACGACGTGCCGCGCGGCGCGCAAGGGGCCGCCGCACGTCAGGATGACCGGAAGGGCAATACTGGCGAGCACTGACGGCAGCACCAATATGAGGACCTACCGGCACCACTTGTGCATCACGACGTGACCATCACGACTCGACCGATTCACCGGCACCACTGATTCCAGGATCCATAGGAGCCCACCGCATGAGCACTTCAGCCCAGATCGGCGTCACCGGCCTCGCGGTCATGGGGAGCAATCTCGCCCGCAACTTCGCCCGCAACGGCTACACGGTCGCCGTCCACAACCGCTCCGCGGCGAAGACGCACGCGCTGGTGGAGGAGCACGGGCACGAGGGCGACTTCATCGCGGCCGAGACCGCCAAGGAATTCGTCCAGGCGCTGGAGCGCCCCCGGCGTCTGGTGGTGATGGTGAAGGCCGGCGGCCCCACGGACGCGGTGATCGAGGAGTTCGCGCCGCTGCTGGAGCCCGGCGACATGATCATCGACGGCGGCAACGCGCACTTCGCCGACACCCGCCGCCGTGAGGCCGCGCTGCGCGAGCAGGGCATCCTCTTCGTGGGCGCGGGCATCTCCGGCGGTGAGGAGGGCGCGCTCAACGGGCCCAGCATCATGCCGGGCGGCCCGGCCGAGTCGTACGACTCCCTCGGCCCGATGCTGGAGAAGATCTCCGCGAAGGCCGCCGACGGGTCGCCGTGTGTGACGCACGTCGGTCCGGACGGCGCCGGGCACTTCGTGAAGATGGTCCACAACGGCATCGAGTACGCCGACATGCAGCTGATCGGCGAGGCGTACCAGTTGCTGCGCGATGTGGCCGGGTACTCCCCCGCGCAGATCGCGGAGATCTTCCGTACCTGGAACACCGGGCGCCTCGACTCGTATCTGATCGAGATCACCGCCGAGGTGCTGGCGCACGTGGACGCGGCGACCGGCAAGCCGTTCGTGGACGTCGTCGTCGACCAGGCGGAGCAGAAGGGCACGGGCCGCTGGACCGTGCAGATCGCGCTGGACCTGGGTGTGCCGGTCTCCGGTATCGCCGAGGCCGTCTTCGCGCGTTCGCTGTCCGGGCACGCCGCGCTGCGTGAGGCCTCGCGCTCGCTGGCCGGGCCGAAGGCGGCGCCGCTCAGCGCGGCCGAGGCGGGTGCCTTCGCCGACCGGGTCGAGCAGGCGCTGTACGCGTCCAAGATCGTGTCGTACACGCAGGGCTTCCACGAGATCGACGCGGCCCGCGGCGAGTACGACTGGGACATCGACCTCGGCAAGGTCGCCTCGATCTGGCGGGGCGGCTGCATCATCCGCGCGGCCTTCCTCGACCGTATCCGCGCCGCGTACGACGCCCGGCCGGACCTGCCGAGCCTGCTGTCCGACGAGACGTTCGCGCAGGAGATCGCGGCGGCGCAGGACGACTGGCGTGAGGTGATCGTGGCCGCGACCCGGCAGGGCGTGCCGACGCCGGGCTTCGCGGCGGCGCTCGCCTACTACGACGCCCTCCGCGCGGAGCGGCTGCCCGCGGCGCTCACGCAGGGCCAGCGCGACTTCTTCGGCGCGCACACGTACCGGAGGGTGGACCGCGAGGGCTCGTTCCACACGCTGTGGGGCGGGGACCGCTCGGAGGTCGAGGCGTAGGACGGTGACCTCGGGGGACGCCGACGGGGCCGGTCGGCCGTGGTCGGGCTCGGCGGCCCCCGGGTTCTCCTGCGGGTGACAGGGCAGTGGCCCGGCGTGAAGCGGTTCACGCCGGGCCACTTGTCGTTCGTCGGCCCATCGGGTCCGCTACGACAGGGGTTTGGGGGTCGGTTCTCCCGGGATCGGGTCGGGGCCCGGGGGGCGGGGCACCGGGTCCGGCTCCGGGGTCGGGGCGGGTTCCGGTGGGGGCACCGGGTCGGGGTAGGGGTTCGGGGCCGGGACGGGTTCGGGGCGGTCGGGGCCCGGGCCCGGTGTGGGGCCGGGCCGCACGGGGTCCGGTTCTGGGTGGGTCATCGTGTCCTCCAGCCAGTGGGTGTCGGCCATGGACTTGTGCCACGGGTACCCGGGCGCCCCACGGGCAGTCACCCGGTCGGCAGCACCGCCGACGCACCCGCCGCCAGCCCCGGTCGGGGGCTGGACAGGACGGGGATCGTGGTCGTGGTCCACCGCCGGGCGGGCGTCATGGACGCCTGGGCCAGGACGATCGCGTCGGCGTCGGTGACCTCGTCGGCGGCCGCGGCGATCGCGCGGGCGTAGCCCTCGGTGTCACCGGCCTCGAACAGCGCCCACGCGGCGTCGAGGAGGAGGGTCCGGATCTCCACGGGGCCCGTGGCCTCCTCCTCGATCAGGGCCGCCGTCGGGGCCAGTGTGGAGCGCACCGTGGCGAGGACGACGATCCGCGGCCCGGCGGCCACGGCGGCGGCCGCCATCGGGCGGTCCACGCGGAGCACGGGCACGCCGACGTCGGTCGCCTCGGCGACGGCGCCCATGCTGGAGCAGGTGCACAACACCGCCGCGGCGCCCTCGGCGACGGCCTCGTCGAGCAGGGCGCGGACATCGCCGGCGACCGACGCGGGACCGTCGGTGCCCGCGCGGGTCAGCAGGTCCTCGGCGACGAAGTGCCGCAGTTCCAGGCCGGGATGGGCCTCGTCGCGGAGGGCGTCGAAGACGGGGATGTGGAGGGGGGAGGTGTGCAGCAGGGCGAGCACGCCGCCCATCAGAATCCCTCCGGGTGGGCGATGAGCCAGTCCTTGGCGGCCCGCAGCAGCTCCGGGTCGGCCGCCGGGGCCTCATCGGGGTGCCGCTCCGCCCACTTCACCACGTACGGGCACAGCGGCGCGACGACGATGCCCTCGCGTTCCGCCATGCCGTACAGCCACCGTGCCAGCGAACCGGCGATGCCCTGGCCCTCGTACGCGGGCTCGACGATCGTGTGGACCGGGACGAGGGCGCGCCGCGGGGCCTCCAGGACGAAGTACTGGATGTGTCCGGCCAGTTCGTCCCCGGCGAAGGCCTCCAGGCGGCCGCGGGCCCGGTCGTCGCGGATCTCGATGTCGCTCATGCGGTTCTCCTCGCGTACGGTCGGCGTCGCCGGGCGGCCGCCCGTGGACTCAGGCCGTGACGGCCTGGGGGCTGCGCCGCTGGTCCGAGCCCGGTACCGGTTCGGACGGGTCCGCGCCGAGGGCCACGATCCGGTTGTCGCCGTCCACGTGCACCACCCTGGGCCTCATCGTCCGGGCTTCGGCGTCGGAGAGCTGAGCGTAACTGATGATGATCACCAGATCTCCGGGATGCACGAGATGGGCCGCCGCGCCGTTGATCCCGATGACCCCGGAGCCCCGCTCGCCCTCGATGACGTACGTCTCCAGACGGGCGCCGTTGGTGATGTCCACGATGTGCACGAGCTCGCCGGGCAGCAGATCGGCGGCGTCGAGCAGATCGGCGTCGATGGTGACGGACCCGACGTAGTGCAGGTCGGCCTGGGTGACGGTGGCTCTGTGGATCTTGGACTTGAACATGGTGCGCAGCATTTTCAACTCCTGGAAGACGGCTCCCTGCCCGCTTTATGCAGGTCAAGGGCGGTCTTCACTGTACACGGGCACGCGTCGGAGGAGTCGATGACTGAGAGGAACATCGCTTCTCGTGGGGGGCAGCGCTCCCTGCCTGCTTGCGCGCCGACCAGGCTGTCGTGACGCCGCCGATCCCGTCCCGGGCGTGGCGGTCGACGCGGCCGCGAGGGGCCGCGGACCGGCGGCCGTACGGAGCGACGCCACGGCCGACCGGCCCGTGGGACGGTGGGCGGGCTCAGCACGCCCGCCCACCGTGCACTGCCGGCTCTCCTCGCGGCAACCAGGCCCCTGGTTCAGCCGGGCATGGGATGGTGCGCCCGGGCGAACTGTTCCACGACGGCGGCGCAGAAGGCGGGCAGGTCGGCCGGGCCGCGGCTGGTGATCAGCTGCCCGTCGACGACCACCTCCTCGTCGGCGACGATCTCCGCGCCGGCGTTGCGCAGGTCGGTGCGGATGCTGGGCCAGGACGTCAGACGGCGGCCGCGCACGGCGTCGGCTTCCGCCAGGGTCCACGGGCCGTGGCAGATCGATGCGACCGGTTTCCCACTGGCCATGAAGTCCCTGACGAACCGCACCGCGTCGCGGTCCATGCGCAGCTGGTCAGGGTTCATGGTGCCGCCGGGCAGGAGCAGGGCGTGGTAGTCGTCGACGGAGGCGTCGGCGACCAAGCGGTCCACGGGGAAGGTTCCCGCCGGGTTGAGGTCGAACTGGCGGGCCTGGATCTCGCCGTGATGGAGCGAGAGGATCTCGGTCTTCGCCCCTGCGCCCTGCAACGCACCGCGCGGCTGGTCGAGTTCCACACGTTCGACGCCGTCGGTGGCCAGGATTCCCACCCGCATTCCTCGGAGTTCCTGAGTCACGGTAAGGCTCCCTTCACGAGTCGCTGGTTGTACGAGGCGAGCGTCGTTCGCTCACATCCGCGCCATCGGCGGCTGTCACCCGGTCGAGACTCGCAGAACCCCCTGCTGAGCGCCTCCGCACCCGAGACCGAAAAGGAATGCTTGCTCCTGCCCTGGCGGAGCAGCCAACTGCACTTGTACTCGGAGGTGTACCGAGCCCACTGCTTTTCCTCCCGCTGGGAGCAGGCAGAGTGCGTCTCGCGTCCGGAGCATGGAGAGGTCCGACGCCACTCGGCCTCTGCTGAGGCGCGTACACCCCGAGACGCATCACGCCCGGTCAGCCGCGAACCGGCTCCACGAGGTCCTGGAACCGCCCTGGAACGACGCGCCCCAGCACGACGCGGCGCACGGATGCGGACCCGGACACGGCCGATTCGCCGGAGGATCGCATGACACAACCGACAGTTCCCTCAGCCGATGCCCCCGTGGACGTCCAGGGCGAGGCACAGCGGCCGTTCCCCGAGCACGCGGCCATGGCCCGGGCGTATCCCGGCGGCAGGATGACCGTTGGCGCCATCACGCCCCTGGAGGGCTTCGAAGGGCCCGTGCCGTCCCTGGCCGGGCACATCGAGCGGATCCAGCAGGCCGAGCGGGCCGGTTTCGCCTCGGTGTGGGTCCGTGATGTGCCGCTGCTGGACCCGAGCTTCGGGGACGCCGGGCAGGTCTTCGACCCGTGGGTGTACCTGGGGCAGCTCAGTGCCCGCACCACCTCGATCACACTGGGGACCGCCAGCATCGTCATGCCGCTACGGCATCCCTTGCACACCGCCAAGGCGGCCGCCTCGGTGGACCAGCTGTCAGGCGGACGGCTCCTGCTCGGGGTGGCCACCGGTGACCGGCCCGTGGAGTTCCCGGCCTTCGGTCAGGATCCGGGCGGCCGGGCCGAGAGGTTCCGGCAGTCGCTGGAGTACTTCCGTGTCGTCCTCGAGCACCGTTTCCCGCACGTGGAGTCGCAGCTCGGCCGGATGCGCGGCACCGATCTGCTGCCCAAGCCGGTGTACCGGCGGATCCCCGTCATGATGACGGGACGCGGCAGGCAGGACGTCCGGTGGATCGCCGACAACACGGACGGCTGGCTCTACTACACACCGCCGCTCCAGCAGCAGGTCGAGAACATCGAGCGGTGGCGGGAGCTGACCCGGGACGACGACGTTGGGTTCAAGCCGTACGCGCAGGCCACCTATCTGGATCTGGCCGAGGATCCGCTGGCCCTGCCCCGGCGCATCCACCAGGGCTTCTCGGTGGGCCGGGTGTCGTTCCTGGCGATGATGCGGGCCTGGCAGGACATCGGCATCGACCAGCTGATGATCAACTTCAAGCACAGCCGCCGTCCGGTCGCCGAAGTGATCGACGAACTGGCCGAACACGTGCTGCCGCACTTCCCGCCCGGGCGCTCCGGGGCGCGCGGCGAGCAGCGGCGGCCCATGGAGCGGGCCGGGTCACGAGGAAGCACGACCCCGGCGCCCCCTGTGTGACAGGGCCGGGCTCAGTCCCGGACGGCCCCGGACGGCCGCTCCTGCGCGTAGTCGCACGTGCCCTCCGCCCGGAATTGCAGGGCCGCTCTGGTCACCTCGGCGCCGAGGCCGCGCAATTGGTCCGCGACCGCCTGGTCGGTGAGGAGTCCGTCGCCATCGAAGACGCGGGAGGACCGTGGGACGGCGAACACCAGCGGCACGGCCCAGCCGCGCAGCGACCGCACGATGAACTCCATCGCGTTGATCGCCTGCAGGCCCTGCACTCCACCGGCGGTCGTCAGCATCCCGACGGGTTTGTTGCTGAGGTAGGGCGGGTCGTGGTCGGCCAGAAGGGCGAGCCAGTCCACCGCGTTCTTGAACGCACCGCTGACCGACCCGTGGTACGTCGGGCTGCTCCACAGCAGGGCGTCGGCGACCTGAACGGCGTCCGCAAGCCGACGGGCGGACGGAGGGACCCCGTGCTCGGACGTGTAGAACGGCAGACGCAGCTGCTTGAGGTCGAACATCTGGGTGTCGGCGCCCGCATCGGCCGCCCCCTCGACGGCCACACGCAGTGCGGTGAGGCTGGTCGACGGGGTGCGCAGCGAACCTCCCATACCGACGACGAGCAGGCGCGTCATCCTGTCAACTCCTTCAGAGCATCTCCAGGGGCGTGGGCCCACCGGGTGGCGGGAACGCCTTGTCGAGGGCGTCGAGCGCCTCGGTGGGAAGGTGGAGGTCCACCGCGCCGCGGTTCTCCCGAACGTGGCCGGGTGATCCGGAACGCGGGATCGCGGCCACACCCTGTCCCAGCACCCAGGCGAGTGCCACCTGGGCCGGTGTCGCTCCGAGGGCCCGGGCCACGGCACCCAGCGCCTCGACCTTCAGGATCCGCCCCTGCTCGATCGGGGAGTAGGCCATGACCGTCACCTCGGCCTCGCGGCACCAGGGGAGCAGATCCCACTCGATGCCGCGCCGGGAGAGGTTGTACAGCACCTGGTCGACGGCCGCGGCGTCGCCACCGGGGAGGGCGGCCAGTTCGGCCATGTCGGCGGCGTCCAGATTGCTCACGCCCCAGTAACGGATCTTCCCCGCCTCCATCAGGTCGGTGAATCCCGCGAGGGTCTCCTCGAGGGGCCACCGTCCCCGCCAGTGCAGCAGGTACAGGTCCAGCCGTTCCGTACGGAGCCGCCGCAGGCTGCCCTCACAGGCGGCGACGGTGCCCTTCCGGTCGGCGTGGCCGGGCAGCACCTTGCTGACGAGGAAGACCTCTTCCCGCCGTCCCCGGAGGGCCTCCCCGACGAGCTCCTCGGCTGCGCCGTCGCCGTACATCTCCGCCGTGTCAACGACGGTCATGCCCAGGTCCACGCCCAGCCGCAGCGCGGCGATCTCCTGTTCACGCCGGGCCGGGGCCTCGCCCAGGTACCAGGTGCCCTGCCCCAGCGCCGCGATCTCCTCACCGCCGGGGAGGGTAATCGTTCTGGCCGATTCCGCAGACATCTCGGGCCTCCCGTCTGCCGCGGATCCGTGTCACGCGCACCCGCACCGGGTGCCCAGGTCCGCGCCTCCCAGACAGCCGTGTCGCATGTGCCGCAGGGAAGTCAGGAGGGGCGGCACATGGTCGGACAACCGGGGGCAAGAGCCCGGGCGATCTCCGACGGCGGACCGGGGTCGGCCGACACCACCACACGCACGGATCTGCCGGAGGAAGTCCCGGGCGGGTCAGCCGTCCTGACCACACCCTCGTATGCGCCCGCGCCATGGCAGCCGCCGGGGACCGGCGATCCGCGGGTGCCACCCACGTGCCCCGATGCACACGCAGCGTCCGGGCCGCCGGCGCCGCGGCACGGGTGCCGTGCCGAAGGCCCCGGGTCACCCGGCGGATTCGAGGGCCCGGGAGAAGTCCGATCCGAGCTGCGACATCAGGTCGTTGAACTCCTTCTCGCTGATCGCCTCTCGGAGCACGGCCAGTACGGTCCGCACCCCCTGGTCGGCTTCCTCCTCCTTGAGCATGGTGCGTTCGGCGACGCGCCGCACGCTGTCGTGGTGGCCGAAGCGCTCGATGCGGTCCGTGGTTCCCCGGCGCACCGCCTCCGCGAGGTTCTCGGGGAGCTCGGTGACCAGGTCCCTGGCCTCTCCCGGGCTCAGCCTGTGGGCCAGCGTCTCGAGCGTGGCCCAGGTCAGGTCGGCCGCTTCCTGGCGGCTCAGTCCGGTGCGCTCGGCGACCGTACGGACGAAGTCCTGCTCATCCATGCGTCGTCCTCCTTCGCTGCTGTTGCGACGAACGGCGCGGATCCCCTCTGCAAGCCTGACACGCCGACCCGGCCCGCGCCCGCCCACGGACGGCGGTGACGACGACTACCCACACCCCCGTGGACGAATCAATATGTGTGAGCGGGGCCGGGCGTGGAAACCCGAGGTGTCCCGACTGCAGGGAGGCGTCATGGACGCCCATGTCACTGCCCAGGGAAGCCCCATCGCCACGGTCAACCCGTACACCGGTGAAAGGGTTCGTGAGTTCCCGGCGCTGAGCGCGGAGGACGTGGGGCGCGCGATCGACGCGGCGCACTCCAGCTTTCCGAACTGGCGTGCCCGGTCGACGGCTGATCGGGGGGCCCTTGTGCAACGCGCCGGCCGGCTCATGAGGGAGCGCAAGGAGGAACTGGCGCACCTCCTGACCCTTGAGGTCGGCAAGCTGATCGACTCGAGCCGTGCGGAGGTCGACCTCGCGTCCGACATCCTCAGCTACTACGGCGAGCACGGCCCCGAGCTGCTGGAAGAACAACCCCTGCCGGTGCCCGAGGGCACGGCCGTGCTGGTGAACGAGCCGCTCGGCGTCCTTCTCGGTGTGATGCCGTGGAACTTCCCGCTGTACCAGGTCGTCCGATTCGCGGGTCCGAACCTCGTCCTCGGCAACACGATCCTGCTCAAGCACGCGAGTAGCTGCCCCCAGTCCGCACTGGCACTCGAGCAGCTGTTCACGGATGCGGGTGTGCCGACCGGCGTCTACATCAATATTTTCGTGCGGGGCAAAGATGTCGGAAAGATCATCGATGACTCGCGCGTGCAGGGAGCGTCACTGACCGGAAGCGAGCGCGCGGGCGTGAGCCTGGGCGAGATCGCCGGCCGCAATGTCAAGAAGTCCGTCCTCGAGCTGGGTGGCAGTGATCCCTTCATCGTGCTGGACGGTCACCACCTCGAGCGCACTGTGTACGCCGCGTTCCTCGGCCGGATGGGCAACACCGGGCAGTGCTGCGTGGCGGCCAAGCGCTTCATCGTCCTTGCGGACGTCTACGACGCCTTCGTGACCGGGCTGCGTGATCGGATGAGCGAGGTGCGACCGGGAGATCCGGTCGACCCCGCCACCACGCTCGGCCCGCTGTCCTCCGAGGCCGCGGCCGAACTCCTGATGGAGCAGGTCCGTGACGCGGTGGGCAAGGGAGCCACGGTGGTGCTGGGCGGCGGGCGGCCCGACCTCCCGGGCGCCTTCGTCGAGCCGACCCTTCTCACCGATGTCACACCGGACATGCGGGCCTACCGGGAAGAGCTCTTCGGCCCCGTCGCCACGGTCTACCGGGTCGCCGACGAGGACGAGGCCGTAGCACTGGCCAATACCTCCCCCTACGGCCTCGGAGGGGCGGTCTTCGCCGCCGACCCGGAACGTGCTCGCGGAGTCGCGGACCGGCTGGAGACGGGCATGGTGTGGATCAACCACCCGACCGCGTCCCGACCGGAGCTGCCCTTCGGCGGCATCAAGCGTTCCGGCTACGGGCGCGAACTCGGCGACGTGGGCATGGTGGAATTCGCGAACCGCAAGCTCGTGCGCTACGTGGACGCCGACGCCCCCATCGAAGAGGTGCTGGGCTGACCTACGAGCCGGCCGACCGCGCTGGAGAGGGCCGGATCCGTCCTGCACGACCCGGACGCGTGGAACGAGCACCGGGCTTCGGCAGCGGACGCACCCGGGCGAGGGCGGAGTGCGGCGTCAGCCGCCGGCCACGGCGCGCACCGCCTCCTCGACCGGAGTGGACCCGCTGATCAGCTCGAGGATGCGCCCGGCGGTCCTGGGCTCGTGGAGCAGGGCGGCCAGAACCGCAGCCACGTCATCGCGCGGCACCTGGCCGCGGTCGGTGTGCTCGGCGAGCGTGACGCGCCCGCTGCCGGGGTCGTCGGTCAGCAGCCCCGGGCGCAGAATCGTCCAGTCCAGTCCCGGCCGCGAGGCGATGTCGGCGTCCGCCTCGCCCTTGGCCTTCAGGTAGACGGCGAACACCGGGTCGGTGCCGGGCGGCGGCGGGCTGTCCACGCCCATCGCGGAGATCACCAGGAAGCGGCGCGTCCCGGCGCGCTCGCTCGCGTCGGCGAGGAGGATGGCCGCGTTCCGGTCCACCGTCTGCTTGCGGGCCGCGCCGCTGCCCGGTCCGGCGCCCGCGGCGAACAGTGCCGCGTCGGCGCCGCCAAGGAGGCCGGCCACCTCGTCCACCGAGGCGTGCTCCAGATCGCACACCACGGGTTCCGCGCCGTCCGCGCGCAGGTCGTCGGCGTGGTCCGGGTTGCGGATCAGCCCTGTGACGTTGTCGCCGCGCGCCGAGAGCAGCCGGGTCAGTCGGCGCGCGATCTTTCCGTGTCCACCCGCGATCACAATGTGCATGGGGTCATTGTTGCCACACGCGACCGCTCACACCGGGCTGCGAAACCGCCGCGGCGGGTCGGGTCCCGCGCTTGCCGTAAGTCGGCGTACTGGCGCACCGCGCTGGTGCGCGAGAGGGAGTGCCACCTGTGCCACGCGCCCGCCCAGTTCTTACGTGTCCATGACGCACGCCGCGAACTGCTGCCCTGCGTCGCTCACTCGGTTGAGGCTGGTGGTGCCCGAGCGGCGGGTGATGCGTCTCGCCGCCGGGTCAGGAACCACTGGGTGACATCGGGAGTTCTCATGCGAGCAGATCACAGGCGCGGCCGGGGCCGCCGCAACGCCCTCATCGCGGTCACGGCGCTCC
>NZ_JAMGBG010000014.1 GCF_023516595.1 Streptomyces neyagawaensis
GTAGTCGCGCAGGGAGACCAGGAGCCGGTAGCGGACCCGGCCGTCGTGCTCCTCCCGGACGAGCACGGACTTGTCGACGAGCCCGGCGACCGCGTCGAGCACGTCGGTCTTGGCGGCGAGGCCGGTTCCTGTGGCTCTGGCGGTTCCTGCGGTTCCTTCGGCTACGGCGACTCCAGCGGTACCGGCTACTCCGGCTACTCCGGCTACTCCGGCTACTCCGGCTACTCCGGCTGTACCAGCGGTGCCACCCTGGCCGGCGCCTACGTCACCGGTCCCGCCCTCACCGGTTCCGGCCCCACTGGCTTCGCCCCCACCGGTTCCGGTCCCGCCGCCCCCACCCCCGCCGGGCGCGTCGCCGCCGCATACGGCCTCGGCGGCGGCCAGGTCGAAGCCGCCGACGAACACCGACAGCCGGGCCCAGACCGCCTGTTCCTCGGGGGTGCACAGCTCGTGGCTCCAGTCGACGGCGGAGCGCAGCGTGCGGTGGCGGGGTGCGGAGGTCGGGCTGCCGCAGGTGAGCAACTGGTAGCGGTCGTCGAGGCGTTCGACGAGCTGGTCCACGCCGAGGGCGCGGACCCGGACGGCCGCGAGTTCGATGGCGAGCGGCAGCCCGTCGAGGCGCCGGCACAGCCGGGCCACGGCCCGCTGGTTGGCCGCGCCGACGGTGAAGCCGGGGACCACGGCCGCCGCCCGGTCCGCGAACAGCCGCAGCGCCGGGAACGTCTCGACGGCCTCGGGGCCGATGTCCTCCGCCGGGGGCGCGGGCAGCGGCGGCACCTCGAACAGCCGCTCCCCGGCGACCCCGAGCCGGTGCCTGCTGGTGGCGAGGATCCGTACGCCCTCGGTGGCCGCCAGCACGGTCCCGACGAGCGTGGCGCAACTGCGCGGCAGGTGCTCGCAGTTGTCGAGCACGATCAGTGACCGCCGGTCGCGCAGATACTCGACGAGGACGTCCAGCGGCGGCCGTACGGTCTCGTTGCGCACCCCGAGCGCGTCGTTCACTGCGTGCGGGACGAACGCCTCGTCCCGCAGCGCGGCCAACGGCACGAGCCACACACCGTCCGGGAAGGCCCGCGCGACCTGTTCCGCTACATGTGCGGCGAGCCGGGTCTTGCCCACCCCGCCGGGCCCCGTCAGCGTCAGCAGTCTCCCCGCCGACAGCAACCGTCTGACTTCCGCCGCCTCGTCCCGCCGCCCCACGAAGCTCGTCAGCTCCGCCGGGAAGCCGGAGGTGCGCCGCGACTCCGATCCGCCCACGACCCCGGTCACGCCCTCACTTGTGGTTCCCGTAACGGCTGTTGTAACCGTGAAGACCAGCCACCGGGCACGGGCGGGCCGCCCGGGAACCGGATTTGCCGCCGGTTCGGGTGAGCGACCGGAACCGTCCGAGGCGGGCGCCGGGCGGGGCCGGGCCGCGGCGTCAGCCCGTGGCGGCCGCCAGTACCGCCTCGACGACCCGCCCCACCGACTCCGGGTGCAGCCACAGGAACAGGTTCGGCTCGACGAGCTCCAGCTCCATGACGCACGGCCGCCCGTCCTGCCCGGTGACGAGGTCCACCCGCGCGTACAGCAGCTCCGGTTGCCCCGGTACCGCCTCCAACGCCCGCTGCGCCACGGCGAGTTCCTCCTCGGCGGGCGTCCAGTGCTCCAGGTCCGGGTGGGCCACCTTGTCCGCGTCGTAGGCCGTGCCCGGCGACAGCACCGCGCCCTTGCGGCTGGCGTGCAGCAGCCGGCCGCCGAAGAACTGCAGTGCCCGCTCCCCCTCGGTGTCGATGCCGGCCATGAACGGCTGCACCATCGCGGTGAGCCCCTCGGCGTGCATCCACTCGACATGCCGTACGGCGATCTCCCGCTGCTCCGACCCGACCCCGTAGCGGGCGGCGAACCGGGCCCCGGCCCCGGAGGTCGGCTTCACGACGTACTCGTGCGCGTCGGGCAGCTCCACCGCGTCGCCCGGCGCGAGATAGGAGGTCGGGACAACGGGCACCCCGGCCCGCGCGAGGTCGCCGAGGTACCGCTTGTCGGTGTTCCAGCGGACGACATCGGCCGGGTTGGCGAGCCGGGTGGCCCGGCCGCACTTCTCCACCCATGCCGTGAACTCGGCCGTCCGCCAGCTGTAGTCCCAGGTGGACCGGATGACGACGAGGTCGTGGGCCGACCAGTCCACGTCCGGGTCGTCCCAGTGCGGGGCCTGCGCCTCGGCACCGGCCGCCCGCAGCGCGCCCACCAGCACCGGCAGATCCCGGTCGGCACTGGCCTCCGCGCCGGGGTCGTAGGTGGCGAGTGCGATCCGGGGGGCGGCGGTGCGGGCCACGGGGACTCCGTTCTCGTACGGGGGCTCGTGCGGGGGCTCGTACATCCGTCCAGGCGTGGACGGTTGCTCGGACAGCCGGCTCTCCGGCGCAGGCTAACAACCGGGGGTGCCGAGCCGGGCGCCGGACCGGGTGCCGAGCCAGGCGCCGGACCGGGTGCCGAGCCAGGCGCCGGACCGGGTGCCGAGCCGGGCGCCGGACCGGGTTCCGGACCGGGTGCCGAGCCGGGCGCCGGGCCGGGCGCCGGTCGGCTCCCGCCGGGCCACCGGGCCCCACCGGTCACGGCACGGCGGGCCCGGTGATGAGCTTCCCCTTCGCGTCGTAGGGCCAGACGTTGGGGACGCAGCCCTTCATGCCCTTGATCTGCTGCATCATCGCGGGGGCGGGCTTGCCCCGGCCGGGGCAGCCGACATGGCCTTCGCCGAGGAAGTGGCCGACCTCGTGGTTGATGATGAGGGCGCGGTAGGCCGTGACGTCGTCGGCGTAGACGGGGGTGGCCAGCTCCCACCGCTTGAGGTTGACCATCACGTTGTCGTCGACGTTGCAGTTGACCTCGCCGCGGGTGTCGAGGCCGTACGCGCCGCAGATGTCGTCGACGGTGCCCGGCGTGGCGACCTTCACGACGAAGTCGGTGGTGCCGCCGGAGACCCGCTGGAACGCGGAGTCGCCGTCCGCCGTCCAGCCGCGCGGGTCGCCCAGGATGCGCTCCACCTCCTCGGCGACGTCGGCGGCGGACAGGGACAGCCCCTTCTCGACCTCGACGCGGTAGCGCAGGACCTTGCCGTCGCCCACCTTGGGGCCACTGCCGGGAGCCCTGGTGAAGGTGCCCGGCCCGGACTCGGGGATGGTGCGCCCGGACGGCGACGGCGAGGCGGAACCTCCGGAGGAACCGCCGGTCGAGGCCCCGGAGCCGCGGGAGCCGTGGGAGCCACCGCCGGCCGACTCGTCGGTCGACCCCTCGGTCGAGTCGCCGGCCGAACCGCCGGTCGAACCGCCCGTCGAGCGGCTCGGTGACGTACTGGGCGAGACGACGGGCCCGCGCTCGCCGTCGGCCCCGGTACCGGCACCCCCACCCGACGTGCGCCGGGACCGCTCCGGCCCGGGCTCGGCGGAGACGGTGGACCGGGCCCCGGCGGACTCGTCCCGGTCGGCGGATGTCCAGCCCACGGCCGCGAACCCGGCGGCACCGAGGACGGTGATCGCCCCCAGCCCGCCCCACAGCCGCCCGCGCCCCGGACGCCCCGCACCGGACCGCCCCTTCCCCCGGCGACCGTGGCGGGCCCGACGGCCCCGGCCCACACGCCCGTCGACCTCACCGCCGCCGCCCGCGCGGCCGTCGCTCCCGCCACCGTGGCCCTCACGGGCCGCGCCGACGCCGCTCTCGCCCGCGCCGCCGCTGCCCGAGCGGCCGTCGCTCTCCCGCCCCGTCTCGACGCCGTCCCCGGTGTCATCGGGTTCGCGGCTCCGGCCCCACCGTGCGGGGGCCTTGCGGCGGCGCCCGCCGCCCTTGGCCCGACGTCCGACGGGCTCAGCGGAGCCGCTCCGGCGGCGACGGTCAGGGGAAGGCGTTGCTCTGCGCTCGGTCATGTTCCTTCAGAGTGTGATCAGGTTGTGATCGGATGAGACCCATTCGATCACGAAACGATAACGGATGATCGGCATGGTTCCGAACCCGCGCTTGACCTTCACCTTTGGTCAAGCCCCAGCATCGAGAGCGGAACGAGGAACAGTCGGGGCAAGGTGAACCGGCGCGCACAAAGGGGGAGTTGTGGCCGAATCCGGAGCCATGCTGACGATCGGCGCGTTCGCGAAGGCGTGCCGGCTGTCACCCAAGGCACTGCGGCTCTACGACGAGCTGGACCTCCTGCGCCCCGCCCGGGTCGACCCGGACACCGGCTACCGCTACTACGCCACCGGGCAGTTGGAACAGGCCCGGCTGGTGGCGTGGCTGCGCCGCCTGGGCATGCCGCTCGCCCGTATCCGTACGGTGTGCGCACTGCAGCCCGCCGCCGCGGCCCGGGAGATCCGGGCGCACTGGGCCGGCGTCGAGGCCGACACGGCCGCCCGGCGCGAGCTGGCGGCGTTCCTCGTGGACCACCTCACCGACCCACCGGGAAGGAACACCACCATGCTGGAACTCCGTTACGCTGCTGCCTCCGACACCGGACGCGTGCGTGCCGCCAACCAGGACACCGCGTACGCCGGTGCCCGCCTCCTCGCCGTGGCCGACGGCTTCGGCCCCGGCGGGGCCCCCGTGAGCACGGCCGCCGTGGAGGCGCTGAAGATTCTGGAGCGCGCCCCTCTTCCGGCGGGCGACGTGCTGAACGTACTGGAGGACGCCGTACGGAACGCCACGGACGCCGTACGGGAGAGCGCGGCGACCGAGGACGACGGCACCACCCTGACCGCACTGCTGTGGACCGGCTCCCGGCTCGCCCTCGTCCACATCGGCGACTCCCGCGCGTATCTCCTGCGCGGCGGCGAACTGTTCCGGATCACCCATGACCACACCGTCGTCCAGTCCCTGGTCGACGAGGGCCGACTGACCCCCGAGGAGGCGGCGACCCATCCCCAACCCGCGCTGCTGCTGCGGGCGTTGACGGGCCGCGAGGACACCTCCACCCCGGATGTGCGACTGCGGGACGCGCACCCCGGCGACCGCTACCTCCTCTGCTCCGACGGCCTCTCCACGGTCGTCGCCGACCCGGACGTCCGACGGATCCTCACCTCGTCCGGGACCCCCGCGGCAGCCGTGGACGCCCTCGTCGCCGAGGCGAACGGGGCGGGCGGACCGGACAACGTCAGCTGCGTGGTGGCCGACGTGGTGGAGAGGTAGCGCCTCCGCTAGGAGTCCGTGTCCCCCGGGTCCCAGTCGAGGAGGCGGACCTTCGCGACCGTACGCACATGGCGGCGCATCGCGGAGGCCGCCTGCCGGGGCTCCCCGGCGGCGATGGCGTCGAGGATCGCCCGGTGCTGGGCGAGGGAACGGTCGGGGCGGCCCGGCTGGCGCAGCGACTCCGTGCGGCTCTCCGCGATCTGGTCGGCGATGGACCGCATGAACTCGGCGAGCAGACTGCTGTGCGCGGCGGCCGTGACCGCCGCGTGGAACAGCCGGTCGCCCTCCACGCCGTGCCCGTCCCGCTCGATCTCGCCGGCCATGTGCGCGAGGGCGTCCCGCATCGCCGTGAGGTCCTCCTCCGTGCGCCGCTCGGCGGCCAGTTCGGCGAGCTTGGTCTCCAGCGCCTCACGGGCGTCGAGGACGTCGGGCAGCCGCCGCCGGCGCTCGACCATCCGCTCCACCGGCTCGACGTCGAGGCTGTCGCGCACGAGATACGTGCCGCCGCCGTGCCGCGCCTCGACCAGCCCCTGGACCTCCAGCACCACGATCGCCTGCTTCACCGAGGCCCGGCTGACCCCCAGCCGCTGGGCCAGGTCCCGCTCGGGCGGCAACCGGTCACCGGCCTTCAGCCCGCCCTCGACGACGTACTGGCGCAGCCGGTCGAGCACCTGCTCGTAGAGGCGCTGCTTGGTCATGGGGCGCAGGGCGTCGGTCACGGAGTCCCCCTCTCGTTTCCGGAGGGTAACACCGGCGCGACCACGGTGGCCCGATGGCAAAGTGGCTGAGCCAATTCGCTGCGGGACCCCTTGACGGGGCACTCCGGGGGCCGCACGCTGACCCCTCACGAGTGGATGAGCCACTTAGCCACTGACCGCACCATTCAACCACTGACCGAGCCACTCGACCGTTCGCCTCCATCGCCCGCCCCCTCCCCCCAGCGACTTCCCCCGGGACCCAACGACGGGAGCCCGTATGTCCCCCGAGCTCATCTCGATCCTCGTCCTGGCCGTGGTGTTCGTCATCGCGACGACCCGCTCCGTGAACATGGGCGCCCTCGCCTTCGCCGCCGCCTTCGCGGTGGGCGAGCTGGTCGCCGACCTCGACGCGGACGGCATCTTCGCCGGCTTCCCCGGCGACCTGTTCGTCGTCCTCGTGGGCGTCACGTATCTCTTCGCCATCGCCCGCGCCAACGGCACGACCGACTGGCTGGTGCACGCCTCGATCCGTCTCGTACGGGGCCGGGTGGCGCTCATCCCGTGGGTGATGTTCTTCCTCACGGGCACGCTCACCGCGATCGGGGCGGTCAGCCCAGCAGCCGTGGCCATCGTCGCGCCCATCGCCCTCAGTTTCGCCGCGCGCTACGGCATCAGCCCCCTCCTGATGGGCGCGATGGTCGTCCACGGCGCCCAGGGCGGCGGCTTCTCCCCCATCAGCATCTACGGCACGATCGTCAACGGCATCGTCGAACGCGAGAAGCTCCCCGGCAGCGAGATCACCCTCTTCCTGACCTCCCTCGCCGCGAACCTCCTGATCGCGGGCGTGGTGTTCGTCCTCTTCGGAGGGCTGAAGCTGTGGGCGCGGGGTGCGAGCGCCCACCCTCCGACCGCCGAGCAGCGCACCCCGCCCCCGGTCGGCGCCACCACCGCTTCGCCGGAACGCGACGGCACCGAAGCCACGACCACCGGCCCGGCCACCGGCAGCGGAGCCACGGCCACCGCGACGGCCACCGGCAGGGGCAGCGATACGGGGACCCGCACCGGCACCGGCACCAGCACCAGCACCGACGTGGAAACCCCCCGGCTCACCCCCGCCCGGATCGCCACCCTCGCCGCCCTCCTCGCCCTGGTCGTCGCCGTCCTCGTGCTGGACCTGGACGCCGGTCTCACCGCCATCACACTCGCGGCCACCCTGAGCGCCGTCTGGCCGGACGACAGCCGCAAGGCCGTCAACCAGATCGCCTGGTCGACCGTCCTTCTCATCTGCGGCGTCCTCACCTACGTCGGCGTACTGGACGAGATGGGCACCATCACCTGGGCCGGCGAGGGTGTGAGCGGCATCGGCGTGCCCCTCCTCGCCGCCGTCCTGCTCTGCTACATCGGCGCCGTCGTCTCGGCCTTCGCCTCCTCCGTCGGCATCATGGGCGCCCTCATCCCACTCGCTGTACCGTTCCTGGCCCAGGGCGAGATCGGCGCGGTCGGCATGGTCGCCGCCCTCGCCATCTCCGCGACGGTGGTCGACGTCAGCCCGTTCTCCACGAACGGCGCGCTGGTGCTGGCCGCCGCGCCCGACGTCGACCGGGAGCGCTTCTTCCGCCAGCTGATGATCTACGGCGCGATCGTCGTGGCGGTGGTGCCGACGGTGGTGTGGCTGGTACTGGTCGTGCCGGGATTCGGGTAGGCCCCCACCGACCACCCAGACCCTCAGCCCCCGACCCTCAGCCCCCGACCCCCGACCCCCGACCCCCGACCCTCGGCCCCCGGCACTCACCCCTCGCCCCTCGCCCCTCGCCCCGCAACCCTGGCCCCTCACCCCCGGCGACGACCAAGGAGTACGACGCGTGTCCCCCCTCTTCCCGGACCTCACCCTGCCCGTCCCGCCCGACCGGCCCGCCCTCCGCTTCGGCGACCGTTCCCTCACCTACGCCGAGTTGGCCGCCGCGGCGGGCGCTCTCGCGCCCCGCCTGCGCGCGGCGGGGCGCGTGGCCGTGTGGGCGACGCCGACGCTGGAGACGGCGGTCGGCGTCGTCGCCGCGCTGCTCGCCGGGGTCACCGCCGTACCGCTCAACCCGAAGTCGGGCGACAGCGAACTCGGCCACATCGTGAAGGACAGCGCCCCCACCCTGATCCTGACGGCACCCGGCACCGAACTCCCCGCCGCACTGGGCGACTTGGCACGTGTGGACGTCGTTGATGTCGTTGACGTCGAGGGCGTAGAGGATGTCGCCGCCACCCCGGGCCGCACCGCCCCGTACGCCGTCGAGGACGTCCCGGACACCACCCCCGCCTTCGTCGTGTACACCTCCGGCACCACCGGTCCGCCCAAGGGCGCCGTGATCTCCCGCCGCGCCGTCGCGACCACCCTGGACGCCCTGGCGGACGCCTGGCAGTGGACCGGCGACGACGTCCTCGTCCACGCCCTGCCTCTGTTCCATGTGCACGGCCTGATCCTCGGCATCCTGGGCCCGCTGCGCCGCGGCGGCTCGGTGCGTCACCTGGGCCGGTTCGGCACCGAGGGCGTGGCCCGGGAGCTGAACGCGGGCGCGACCATGCTGTTCGGCGTACCGACGATGTACCACCGCATCGCCGAGGCCCTGCCCTCCGACCCGGACCTGGCGAAGGCCCTGGCCCGTGCGCGTCTGCTCGTCTCCGGTTCGGCGGCGCTGCCCGTGCACGACCACGAACGGATCGCGGCGGCCACCGGACGCCGGGTGATCGAGCGGTACGGCATGACGGAGACCCTCATGAACACCAGCGTCCGCGCGGACGGCGAACCCCGCGCCGGCACGGTCGGAGTCCCGCTGCCGGGCGTGGAGTTGCGGCTGGTGGAGGACGACGGCACCCCGCTCACCGCGTACGACGGGGAGTCGGTCGGCGAGATCCAGGTGCGGGGCCCGAACCTCTTCACCGAGTACCTCAACCGCCCCGACGCGACCGCCGCCGCGTTCACCGCGGACGGCTGGTTCCGCACCGGCGACATGGCGGTCCGCGACCCCGACGGCTACGTCCGCATCGTCGGCCGCAAGGCCACCGACCTCATCAAGAGCGGCGGTTACAAGATCGGCGCGGGCGAGATCGAGAACGCGCTCCTCGAACACCCGGCGGTGAAGGAGGCCGCGGTCACCGGCGCGCCCGACCCCGACCTCGGCGAGCGCGTGGTCGCCTGGATCGTCCCCGCGGACCCCGGCGCCCGCCCCACCCCCGAGGAGCTGGCCGCGCACGTGGCCGCGAGGCTCGCTCCCCACAAGCGGCCCCGGACGGTCCACTACCTCGGTTCCCTCCCCCGCAACGACATGGGGAAGATCATGAAGCGGGCGCTGAAGACGGATGACTGACCGCCGCTTCTCGGCCCGCGAGGCCATCGCGTTCCTCACCGACGACTTCACCCGCCTTCCCGCCCCGCCGAAGGAGTACGCCGCCGACGGCCCCCTCGCCTGGCAGGGCTACGACGTGGCCCGCGCCCGCGCCGCCGAACGCACGGGCGAGGAGGAGTCGGTGGTGTGCGGCGTGGCGACGATCGGCGTGGCAACGAATGGCACGCCGACGCCCCCGCCACCCTCATCACCCCCGTCACCCCCGTCACCCCCGTCACCCCCGTCACCCCCGTCACCGGCCTCCGCCTCCGCCTCCGCCCGCACTCCCGCCCCCGCCGGGCCGGCGGGGGCGGTCCGTGCCGTCCTCATCGCCTTCGAGTTCGGCTTCCTCGGGGGCTCCCTCGGCGAACGCACCGGAGACCGGCTGGAGTCGGCGTACCGGTACGCGCGGGAGCACCGTCTGCCGGTCGTGTCGCTGGTGGCGACCGGCGGCAGCCGCATGCAGGAGGGCATGCGCGCGCTCACCCAACTCCAGCGGGTGGCCCGCCAGTCGGCCCTCACCCGCGCGGCGGGCCTCCCCCAGATCGCCGTACTCCGCGACCCCACGACGGGCGGCGGCTGGGCCACCCTGGGCGCCGGCGCCGATGTCGTCCTCGCGCTCCCCGCCGCCCAGGTCGGCTTCGCCGGCTCCCGGGTCCGCCCGCCGAACGCCGACCCCGCCGCGTACACGGCCGAGGCGCAGCGGGATGCGGGCGCCGTGGACGCGATCGTGGCCGCCGAGCACCTCCGCGAGACCCTGGCCCGCTGGCTCCGCCTGCTGACCGCCCCCTCGACGGCCCCGGCCCCGCCCCCGCCCCCGCCCCACCTGCCGACTCCGGCCACGCCCCACCTGCTGACGCCGGCGGCGACGCCGGCCCCGAGTGTCCCGCCCCGGAGTGACCCGCGTCCTCTCCCCGCCACCGGCTGGGAAGCCGTGGAGCGGGCCCGCTCCCCCCGCCGCCCGCGCGCCGAGGCCTACCTGGACGCCTACTTCACGCACCGCACGGCCATCAGCGGCGACCGGGCGGGCGGCACCGACCCCGGCATGTTGTGCGGGTTCGGCGAGCACGAGGGCCGGACGATCGCCTACGCGGCCCAGTGCGGCACGGCCACCCGCCCGGCGGGCTACCGGACCGCCGCCCGTCTGATCCGCCTGGCGGACCGGCTCGGCATCCCCGTGCTGACGCTCGTCGACACCCCCGGCGCGGCGAACGACGCCGAGGCGGAACGCGAGGGCGCGGGCGCGGCCATCGCCGACCTGTTCACAGCCGTCGCCACCGCTCGCACCCCCGTCACCACCCTCGTCATCGGCGAGGGCGGGTCGGGCGGTGCCCTCGCCCTCGCCGCCCCCGGCAACACCTGGGCCACCCCCGACAGCTACTTCTCGGTGATCGCCCCCGAACTGGCCGCCGCGATCCTCAAACGGCCGGAGAGCCAGGTCAGGGCCACGGCCGACGAACTCCGCATCCGCCCGCAGGACTTGGTGGACCTGGGGGTGATCCAGGGCATCACGAGCCCGGTGACCGGAGGGTGACGGGCGGGCGACCGGAGGGCTACCGGGGTGGCCGGCGGCGGGCGACCGAGGTGACCGACTGGCGACCCAGGTGACCGGCTGGCTACCCAGGTGACCGGGTGTCACAGAAACCACCCGTCCAGCCGCACCCCACCCGGCCCACCCCAGCGGGCATCCGGCGGCCCGCCCGCGCACGATGCAAGGGAACCAGGGAACCGCCGCCCGGCGGCCCGCACGGCCCGTGCTCTCGGGAGGATCCGCCGCCATGACGACCATGACCGCCAGTCTGGAGCAGCTGCGTCGCTGCCATTTCGCCGTCGACCTGGGTGCGGCACGGACCCGTGTCTATGTGAAGGGCGCGGGTCTGGTGGTGGACCAGCCGAGCGTGGCCGCCGTGAACACGAGGACGGGCGCGCTGATCGCCGTCGGTGAGTTCGCGGAGAAGATGACGGGCCGTACACCCCACTACATCCGCGTCGCCCGGCCCGTCTCCGGTGGCACGGTGGTGGACATCGACATGGCCCAGCGGATGCTGCGCCAACTGCTCGGCGACAAGGTCCGCCGCACCCTGCGCCGCAAGCCCGTACTCCGGGCGGCGGCCTGCACCCCGCACGACGCGGACCCCCTCGCCCAGCGCGCCACGATCGAGACGCTGGTGGGTCTGGGGGCGCGCCGGGTGGAACTGGTGGACACGCTGATCGCGGCCGCGGTCGGCTGCGGTCTGCCCGTGGAGCAGCCCGAGGCGACCATGATCATGGTGTGCGGCGCGGCGGCCACCCAGCTCGCCGTGCTCTCCCTGGGCTCGGTGGTCAACGCCGTGCGCATCCCGGTGGGCGGCGAGGCCATCGACCACGCGATCGTGCAGCACCTGCGGCTGCGGCACGAGCTGACCCTGCCCAGCCAGTCGGTACGGCCGCTCCAGTTGGCCCTGTCCGGCAACGGCCTCACCCCGCACGGCCCCGCGTCCACGGAGATCCACGGCCTGGACGTGGCGACGGGTCTCGCCCGTTCCGTGCAGGTCGACACGGCGGCCGTGCGCGACGCCATCCAGACCCCGCTGACCGCGGTCGTCGACGGCATCGGCAAGGTCCTGCGCGACTGCCCGCCCGACCTGGTGGCCGACCTCGCCGACCGCGGCATCATGATGGTCGGCGGCAGCGCGCTGCTCCCCGGCTTCGACCAGATGCTGCGACACGCGACGGGCATGCCGGTGGCGATCGCCGAGAGACCGGACGTCTGCGCGGCCCTCGGAGTCGGCGCGATGCTGGAGGGCCGCCTCGAACCCATCTCCCTGGACCCGGTGGGCGACTGAGCGACCGCGGCGGCGCACGCCCCCTCCGTCCCCGGCCGTTCCGCCGGGCGACGACGGGACGGTGGACGGACGACCGACGGCGAGCTGGGTGCGGCAGACGACCGGTGGCGGACGGTGGGGGACGACCAGCGGTTGACGGACGCGGACGGCGAGCTGGGTGCGGCGGGCGACGGACGACGGGCGGTGACGGACGACCGGCGGACGGCGAGCAGCCGGCAGCGAGCGATGGGTGACGAACGAACGACCGGCGAACCGATAGCGGCCCGCAGCCAACGGCCGGCGGCTGGCGGCCGGCGCCCAGCAACCGGCAGCGGCAGCGGCAGCGGCAGCGGCAGCGGCAGCGGCAGCGGCAGCGGCAGCGGCAGTATTCGGGGCACGCGGGGGCGGTCGGCAGAGGACCGGTCCCCCGCCCGTCGCCCCCGTGAGCCCACGACGCCCCACCGAACACCCGTACGCGTCGTTCTCGCTGAAGTCCCCCGCCGCTAGGGTGGGTTGGATGACCGCGGCCACGGAGGTGAGCGCACGGATGCCAGGGCCCGTGACCTGGATCGGCATCACCGGACACCGGCAGATCCCGGAGGCCGCCCTGTCCGCCGTACAGTCCGGCATCCGGTCGGAACTGCGGAACCGTCCGACGGCCCGGGCCCTCAGCAGCCTCGCCGCCGGAGCCGACCAGTTGTTCGCGGAGATCGCCCTGGACTGCGGTGTCCCGCTGACGGCCGTGATCCCCGGCATGGACTACGAGACCCACCTGGGCGGCGACGAGGTACGGGCGGCGTACCGCCGGCTCCTCAAGTGCTGCGCGGAACGCGTGGAGCTGCCGTACGAAAGCACGCACGACGAGGCGTACTACGCGGCGGGCCGTTACATCGTCGACCACGCGGACCGCATGGTCGCCGTCTGGGACGGCGCCCCGGCCCGCGGCCTGGGCGGCACGGCCGACATCGTCGCGTACGCGCGGCGGACGGGCGTCCCGGTGACGGTGCTGTGGAGCCCCGGAGTACGCCGAGCCTGACGCATCGGCAACGGTGCCCTCACAGGACCCGAACCACCCGAGCCGGGACCTCGAACGGCCCAAGCCCAGGACTTCGAACCACCCGAGCCGAGGCCCCCAACCGCCTCGCTCAGAACCCGAACCGAACGCGCTCGGAACCCCTCCCACCCGCGCTCAGGACCCGAACCGCACAAGCCAGTCCGTGTGCTGGGGGGAGACCAGGCGTTCGGCCTCGGCGACGGCGTCGGCCCAGCCGTCCTCGGTGACCGTGGTGCCCATGGCGACGCGATGCGTGTCGAGGTCCTGTTCGACGAGCTTGTGGGCGTAGGTGAGGGGGCGGTGCCGGCGGACCTCCTGCCAGGCCACACCGGCCGCGGCGGCGGCACTGAGCACGCCGGTCGGGTCCCAGCGGCTGCCGATCGCCCCGAGGGCGCGCAGTACGGCGGTGATCAGGGCCAGCCCGGTCAGCGTGGTCGTGACGCCGGACCAGCGTACGGATGCCTGGTGGGCCTGCCCGGCCTTGCCTCCGTACCAGGCCAGTTGCTCCAGCACCCGGTCCCGGAGGTAGATGTCCCGCCGCGCGGCGAACCGCTTGGCGCGCACGGCCCGCATCCGGGGGGTGATCTGTCCGAGCCCGAGTTCGGCGGAGCTCTCCCGCGGGTCGTCCCACCCCACCTTCCGCAGCTCGCTCAGCCGCTCCTCCAGCCGTTCGGCGAAGAGCGCCTCGGGGTTGACGAGCCGTGAGTGGAAGGGACCGCCGTGCACCATGTACTGCCAGGCCAGAGACTTGATCACCTCGGCGGCGGCACGATGCGCCTGCCAGTGCGCCCGGGCCCGGCGCCGGGAGGCGTGGATCCCGATGGCGATGGTCGCGGCGTACAGCACGGCCGCGACGGCGGACGGTATCCGACTCCCCATCCGCTCCGCGAGCGAGGCGGTCCCGGTGGCCAGCAGCAGCGCGAACAACTGCGTCCGTACGATCTTGAACGACTCCCCCTGATGGACCAGCGCGAGCTGATCGCACACATGGAACAACGGGGGTAAATCACGATCACTCACCGTGGTGCTCGGGCCGGGCGCGGCAGCCATAGGAGGACCTCGCACAGATGTCTGGAGGCAACGGGCAGATCATGCTCTCGTCAATCCGGGAACTCCACCAGAGCGCCACGTCTTATCTTCCGAACTCCTCTACTCCTGGCGTCCGCGCCCGTCAACAAGGCGTGAACGGCCTGAGCGAGACGTGCCGCGCCTGCCCGGTCGTGAAGTCCTGCGGTGGCGGGCTCTACGCCCACCGATACAGCGACGAGCGCGTTCGACAACCCCTCCGTTCTTCTGCACCGACCTCCGAGCGCTCGTCGAGGGCGTCGCCGAGCGCATCACCGAACGCGCCCTGGTCCCGTCCGTCACCGGAATCGAGGAACTCCGTCCGGCCCAGACCGAGCTGAGCCGACTGCTCGTGGCCGATGCGCACCGGCGCCTCGCCGGCCGCCCCGACTGGGACACCGCCTGGGAGGGGTTGCTGGGGCTGAACGAAGGCGAGACGAACCCCGCGGTGCTCGACGTGGTCCTCTCCCACACCTATTTGAGTCCCTCCCTGCTGGGAACCTCGGACATGCAGGGGTGGGTGCCCAGGCTCATGTCGACGGTCGTCGCAGCCTCGGTGCGGGCCGGCGCGGAGACGACCCTCAGTTGGGACGAGCCGTCCGCCGAGGTGTACCTCCCGACCCTCGGGACGGTGTCGCTGCCGCAGCGCGGTCAAGTCGATTTCGTGGTCGCAGACCATGACTTCCGGTGCCGCGTGCTGAGCGGTGGCTCCGAACCGCCGCTGGAGTGGCGGCCCTTGATGAGGGCCTCCCCGGCGGACGGGCCGTCGCTGCTCATCGACGACGCCGATCCGTGCAGGGCCTGCTTCGGCGCATCGCTCACCGGCCCACTGAGCCCCAGTGATCTCGCGCTCTTCTGCAAGGGGCTCCAGGCCGCCCACGATCTGTTGGACGAGCGCCGCCCCGGCCTGCGCGACAGTGCCAACGTCCTCTTCGCCACCACAGTGACCCCCCTCCCGGAGGGCTCCGGGCTGAGGATCGATCAATTCTCCGTCGACGAAGAACTGAGGCGGGCCCGACACGCCCTCGAAAGCCTGACTGCACTTTCCGCAGGAGAACTCACCGAAAATGGAAGGCACTTGGTCCGAGAACTGAACGAGGAATGGCGAGCCCTCCATGACTGATACCACTCATTCCCGGAATCTTCTGCACCGGCTTCAGAGCACTCTGACCGAGCTGGGTGTCCGGCCGGGTGCCATCCTCATGGTGCACTCCGCCCTGGGCGGCACCGGTCTCGGCGCAGCCGCCGTACGTGACGTGCTGCTGCGTGTCCTGGGCCCGGAAGGCACGCTCGTCGTCCCCGCGTTCACCCCGGAGAATTCCGACACGTCTCGCGAGTACCGCCGGAGGGTCGAGGGCATGACGGAGCGCGAGAGGGCCGAACTCCGTGCCTCCATGCTGCCGTTCGAGCGGAACAGCACCCCCTGCCCAGCCATGGGTGCCCTCGCTGAATGCGTACGGAGCACACCGGGCGCGGTCCGCAGTGCCCACCCGCAGACCTCGTTCGCCGCGCTCGGGCCACGTGCCCTGGAATTGCTCTCCGGCCACGATCCGTACTGCCACCTCGGTGAAAGCTCCCCCATGGCACGGCTGTACGAGGCCGAAGCGCAGACGCTGCTGCTGCGTGTGGGGTTCGAGGTGTGCAGCGCCTTCCACCTCGCCGAGTACCGGATGACTCCTCCTCTCCCGCGGAGGACGTACCGCTGCGTGGTGGAGGAGAAGGGCAATTGGATCGAGTACGACGATCTCGACCTCTATGACGGGGACTTCGGCGAAATCGGATCACGGTTACCACGCGGCCTGTACGAGGAGCGCGAATGGGCCGGGCGACGCACCGTACTCATCGGCGTACACGACGCGGTTGACACAGCGAGCGCTCTGATGTCCAGATGTCGCAGAGCGTGAATCGCGCCATCCGGACCGCGCCGACACACCCTGCCAAGGTGACGAGGGGCGGCAGGTCAAGGCCGAACCCGAGCGCACCCTCCCATTGATCTTGATCGCGGCCGCCCACCGACTTCCGGATTGCCGGGCCCCCACCCTCCCGCCGTGCACCAGCGCGGGTCCCAACGCGCGAGGAGAACCACGACGGCCCGGTCCGTGGACGCATCATCACCTTCTACTCGTACAAGGGCGGTACGGGCCGCACGATGGCCATGGCCAACAAGGCGTGGATCCTCGCCGCCGACGGCAAGCGCGTGCTGGCGGTCGACTTGGATCTGAAGGCACCGGGTCTGCACCGGTTCTTCGAACCGTTCCTCGACCCCGACGCGGCGGCCGCGACTTCCGGCATCATCGGCATCATCACCGAGTACTCCTGGGCGGCCACCACGAGCGAGCCCCGCTCCGTGCCGTGGCACCTGGACTACGCCCGTGTCGAAGAGCACGACACCTCCCTCGACCCGAACGGTTCGGGCCTGTCCTTCCCGGACGGCGGCACCCTCGACTTCCTTGCCGCGGGACGGCTGAACCGGGAGTACTCGGCGACCGTCTCGTCGTTCGAGTGGGACAACTTCTACGAACGGCTCGGCGACGACGACGCCTGGGGCCTCGACGAGGAGACCTACTGCCGCCGCAGGGACGTCCTCGGCCCCGACCACCCGTACACGCTGCCATCGGCCGCGAGACTCGGCCGTGACCTGCGCGAGGTGGCCGGTACACGGACTCGGTAGCCCTCTGTCAGAGGCGTACGAGGCGCACAAACGGGTGCTGGGCAAAGACTTCCCCGGAACCCTGAGCTGCGCCAAGTCGCTGACCGTGTCGCTGAGACGAGCGGGGGACCTCGATATCGCGAAGCGGCTGACGCGCGCGACTCGGGATCGGTACCGCAAGCAGTACGACGGGGCCCACACCCCGGACACCCCGGCCTGCGACCTGAACTGGGCGACGGACCTGTACGCCGCCAACGAGCGCGAGGAGGCGAGGCAGATCGCGCTGGCCACGCTGGCGGAGTACGTGCGGGTGCCGGGGGGAAGGTCATCCGTACACCCAGGCCCGCGCTCAACAACCTCGGTACCTACCACTTGGCCTGCGGGAACGCCGGGGAAGGAGGCGGTGTTCCAGCGGGTGACGCACCGGATGGCGGACGTTCTGGGCGATCAGCATCCGCACGCCCTCCTCTGTCAGGCCAACTACACAACATCCTCACGGAACAAGGCCGGTACGGGGAGGCGTGGGCCTGGAGGAGCCGACCCGGGCCGCACTCCAGCAGGTACTGGGCTCGCACCATCCGGAGGCGCTGCAGAGCCGTCAGTGGGGCGAGGCCAACGGCATCTCCCACCTCGTCGCCCAGGAACGCCGCGTCTACCGCGATCTGTAGCCACTGACGGTCTGAGGGAGGTCGACTCAAGGACGGGGGTGGGAGCGGGCGTGCTCGTGCACCGCATCCGCCCGTAGGCCCGTCACGGACCGCCGGGCTCCACCACCGGACAGAGGGATGCCGACTACCGCGGGCGCAACGCCGGGTGCCCATCGCCCCGACCGCGTCGGCGGAGTCGCAGGCGAGCCGCAGCTGGATAGGACCGACGCATGCCTTGACTTCGCCATCCCCGCCCGTCAGATTCGAGGCTCCGCACCCCACCCGGGACACACGGCAGACGTGTGTCCGCCGGGAAACAGCACGGCCACCCACCCCTTCACCAGGCTGGAGCGACCTGCATGCCCAAGAGCGCGGACCCCCACAGACGTACGACCGTACCGGTCGCAGCCCCGTCGCGGCGGCGTGTGCTCGGGGCCGCCGCCGGGGCCGGGGCCGCCGTGGCGGCCGGGGGGCTCGGCGGTACGGCCGTCGCGGCGGAATCGGCTGCCGCCCCTCCCCTGCTCGGCACCTACGACGTCGTCGTCATCGGCTCCGGTGCCGCCGGGATGACCGCCGCGCTGACGGCGGCCAAGAAGGGGCTGAGCTGTGTCGTCGTGGAGAAGGCACCGACCTTCGGGGGGTCGGCGGCCCGTTCCGGCGCGGGGATCTGGCTGCCCAACAACAGCGTCATCAAGGCCGCCGGTGTGCCCGACACCCCGGCCAAGGCCGCCCAGTACCTCGCGGCCGTGGTCGGCGGCGACGTGCCGGCCGACCGGCAGAAGGCGTTCCTTGACCACGGCCCCGCCATGCTCTCCTTCGTCATGGCGAACAGCCCGCTCAGGTTCCGCTGGATGGAGGGGTACAGCGACTACTACCCGGAGCTGCCCGGCGGTCTGCCGAACGGCCGCTCCATCGAGCCCGACCAGCTCGACGGGAACGTGCTGGGCGCCGAACTCGCCCGCCTGAACCCGGCGTACCTGGCCACCCCGCCCGGCATGGTCGTCTTCAGCGCCGACTACAAGTGGCTCGCCCTGACCGCCGTGAGCGCCAAGGGGCTCGCCGTCGCCACCGAGTGCCTCGCGCGCGGCACCAAGGCCGCGCTGCTCGGGCAGAAGCCGCTCACCATGGGCCAGGCCCTGGCGGGCGGACTGCGCGCCGGGCTCCTCTCCGCAGGCGTACCGGTGTGGCTCGACACCCCGCTGACCGACCTGCACATCGAGAACGGGGCGGTCACCGGGGCCGTCGTCACCCGCGCCGGCGCCCCCGGACTGCTGCGCGCCCGGCGCGGCGTCATCGTCGGCTCCGGCGGCTTCGAGCACAACGCCGCCATGCGCGAGCAGTACCAGGAGCCGCCCGTCGCCCACTGGTCCGTGGGCGCCAAGGAGAACACCGGCGACGGCATCCGAGCCGGTCAGCGCGCGGGCGCCGATGTGGCGCTGATGGACGACGCCTGGTGGGGGCCGGCCGTCGACACACCGGGGCAGCCGTGGTTCTGCCTCGCCGAACGCACCCTCCCCGGCGGCCTGTTGGTCAACGCGGCGGGTGCCCGGTTCGTCAACGAGGCCGGGCCGTACAGCGATGTCGTCCACACGATGTACGAGCGCGACACCCCGTCCGCCCGGCACATCCCGGCCTGGCTGATCGTCGACCAGAACTACCGCAACCGGTACCTGTTCAAGGACATCGTGCCGACGTTCCCGTTCCCCGCCGACTGGTACGACGCCGGGGCCGTCCACAAGGCGTGGTCGCTGGACGCGCTCGCCTCGGCGATCGGCGTCCCCGCGGGCGCGCTCCGCGCCACCGTCGACCGTTTCAACTCCCTGGCCCGGCAGGGCGACGACACCGACTTCGGGCGCGGCGACAGCGCCTACGACCACTACTACACGGACCCGTCCGTGCAGCCCAACTCCTGTCTGGCGCCGCTGTGGCTGCCGCCTTACTACGCCCTGCGCATCGTCCCCGGCGACCTCGGCACCAAGGGCGGGCTCCTCACCGACGCCCGCGCCCGCGTGCTGCGCCCGGACGGTTCGGTGATCCGCGGCCTGTACGCGGCGGGCAACGCCAGCGCGGCGGTGATGGGCCGCAGTTACGCGGGGGCCGGCTCGACGATCGGGCCCGCGATGACCTTCGGTTACGTGGCGGCGCTGGACCTCGCGGGGGGACTCTAATCGTTCATGACCTCAGCGCTCTTCACAGGGCGCTCTATCTGGTGGCGGCTCGGCTTCCTCGATTCCGCATGGGAGACAACGCGACGAGTTGCTCCTACAGGCCTGCGGTTTCGGTCACTCACTCGGCTGCGGGGGTATCGCGTGCGTCGTGCCGTAATGCTCTGCCAGAAATCTTCGGACGTCCTCGGCCACCGGATCGCAGAGGGTCTCGAAAAGCGCGGCCGCCTCGTCCAGTGCGTCTTGAGCGACGGCTGCCCTACCGACCATGGCGAGCTGTTTACCCAGCTCCATGAGTGATCGAGCCAAGCCCAGCAGGTCGCCGATCCGGCGCCGCACTCTGACAGCCTGCTCGTACCAACCGATAGCCTCAGTCGTTCGTTCCTGAGCCTTGCACACGTCACCCAGCCCGTGCAGGGACTTGGCTTCTGTCGGCAAATCTGCTGTCTCGCGGGCTCCGGCAAGCGCCCGCCCATACACCTCGAACGCTTGAACGGGGCGGCCAAGATTCAATTCGAGCGTGCCGATCTCACTCAGGGCAATCGACTCGTTGCGGTGATCACCGTTTTCCTGAAAGATCGCAAGTGCTTCACGCTGGCGGTGCAGAGCGTCCTCGTACCGGCCCACCAGACGCAACGTCCAAGCGACGTTGTAGGCGCTCATGCCTTCCCACCATCGGTCGTTGATGTCCTGACTGACCAGCAGTGCTTCAGCGAAATGTGCGAGGGCGTCCTCGTAGCGCTCGAGGTCCGATTCCACCCCACCCAGACAAATGAGACTCCAGGCTTCCGCCCATCGGTCACCGAGTCTCCGTGCGGCTTCGACCGCCGTCGTCGATAGTTCGAGTCGGTGGCTGTTGTGTCTGCGCAGGCGCAGGAAGTAGACGAGTGCCACGGGTAGCTTCCAGGCCACCTCGTCCAGACCGAATTCCACAGCTTGTTGCACGGCAGGGACCAAACTGGACAGTTCGGCGTCGCACCACTGGAGGGCAGCGGCGGGATCGGCGAACGATGCGCGTCCCTGGTCATCCCCGCCGGTCATCGGGACGTGCTGGCGTTCGGGGACGAGAACGCGATCGGCAGCGTCAGTCATCCGCAGATAGAACGACAACTCGCGGCAGAGGGCCTGTGTTCGTGCTTCCGCGGATTCCTCTTCCGCCACGCGCTCCCGAGCATAGTCCCGGAGGAGGTCATGGAACGCATACCGCCTTTCTCCGGATTCTTCGAGTAGGTTGACGGCCGTCAACCTGCGCAGGACGCGTCGCGTCTCGGCCTCGGAAAGGGCCGTCAAAGCAGCAGCAGCCTGTACAGAGAAGTCTGGTCCGGCATGGAGCGACAGCAGCCGGAATACCCTAGCGGTCGCCGGGGGCAGTTGTTGGTACGACCATGAGAACACCGCTCGAACCTCCACTTCCTCGTCCAACGCGGCAATCGCTTCGAGCCGACCCTCACCGTCTGTCAGCTCATCGAGAAGCACTGCGAGACTGGCGTCGGCACTCGCCTGCCGAGCCGCCATCCTGACCGTGAGCGGCAGGCGACCGCAGCGCAGCACGAGTCGCGTAGCACCGTCCGTGTCCCGGTGACCGGACAGGCGTGAGAACAGTTCCACCGCATCGGGTGTGTCGAGCGGTCTGACAGGCACATGCGTGGCCCCGTCCACAGCCGTCAGGCCGCCGAGCCGGTTCCTACTGGTGACAATCGTGAAGCAGGCGGGTGACGATGGGAGCAGCGGCCGCACCTGCTCCGATGATCCTGCGTTGTCCGCCACCAACAGAATTCGCTTTCCATCGAGCAACGACCTGAAGAGTGCGGACATGGCGTCCAGGTCACCGGGCGTGCGGTTGTCCGGGGTGCCGAGCGCCGAGAGAAACCCTTGGAGTACCGCCTCGGGCGACAGCGGAGCCAAGCGATCGTAGCCGCGGAGATTCACATACAACTGACCGTCAGGGTAACGATTTTTGGCCGAATGAGCCCAGAATACAGCGAGGGCGCTTTTGCCCACGCCAGCCGGACCGGAGAGCAACACGACCTCGTTCTCTACCATGGCGAGTTCATTCAGTCGGTGCATGGTGTGAGCCCGGTCTGTGAAACAGGTGGCGGCCCTGGGGAGTTGTCTCGGTACTGGGAGGCTGTGCTGGACACCGTTCACGCCGCCGTAGATCGTCCCGGCCTGAACGACATGCGTGGCCTGTCCGTCGAAGGCGTTTCCTGTGCCATCTTCGTTCATGTATCTCCTGCTGTCCGGGGGCCTGCAGATCAGGTAGTGGATCGGTGTCAGACGGGCGACCGGCTGGACAGACGGTCGATCGCCGCGCGCAGGCCTGTAGCAAAACGGACTCCGGCCGGGGCTAACACACCAGCGGCAACAAGGACATCCACGATGTGGTCCGCCTGGTCATGGTGGCGTTTGAATGCCGCAACGGCTTCGATCATCTGGTCCCTGGCTCGTAAGGGGAGCCGGGCACAACGCGCTAACCACAGTTCCGCCAGCGGCACATGGGCGTACAGGGCGTGGAATGCTTGCTTCACCGGTACCGGATCGACTCGGTGTGGCAGCGTCACTGGATGGGACTCCGCCACTGTGAAGAATTCGTACATGTCCATCAAGGCGGTCAGTTTGGTGCGCTGGAACTCGCGCAGCAGTGCGCCCGAGACGTCAATGTCGACGGCTCCGTCGGGCAGCGCCACGCCTGCTGCACCGAAAGCTCGCTGCGTGGTGTACTCACCGGCTATGTCTTCCCGCGGCGTGGCCCGAAGCGGCACTATCGTCCGTAGCCCCGCGCCCAACGGCCCGGCGTACTGGGGAACCAGCCGGGACAATTCGTCCGCCGCCTGACTGAGGGCGAGCCTCAAGGCTTCCCATTGGATGAGGGAAAGCCTGCCCCATACGTTCCAGCCCTGGCCGACACGATAGGTGTCGAGGTCGTCGATCGTGACGGACAGCGATGCAGCAGTCAGCTGTCTGATCGCGATCCATCCGGACGGCGGTCGACCCGCTACCTCGATGGACAGGATCGCGGTGGAACCATCGCTCGCTGCACGTGAAGCGCCCAAGCCAGGCAGATGCACCAGTCCGGCCTGTATAGGGAGAGGCAGACTGGCCCTCACACCGGCCCTCCAGGCAACAGCGGCTGCGAGACCGGCTACGTGCGCCAGCGCCTGTTCTCGGCGGCCACTGCTGTCCGAGCCCAGACAACGGACAGCCCAGGTTTGCACGAAAGGGTGACGGAAAACCTGCGCAGTGGCCGTCGGATAACGGCCGTCGAGTTCGATCAGCAGATTTCGGCCGAGCGCCGCTGCCACCGCCAGGTCCGACCGGCCTTCCGGCTGGGCCCCTCCGGCGATGAGCGCTCGGGTAAAGGAGAGCTGCACGTGCTGCAGAGCCTTTATCCCTTCCACTGTTCCGGCTCCTGAGGCGAACGCGTCGAAAGCGCCGTTCGGGAGGTGGTGTATGGCCGGAAGGTGACCACCGTTGGGCGAGCCGCTGTTGGCCCCTGGCCGAAGCGCCGTAACCTCGTAGGCCAAGAAGGCAAGGTCCGCGCAGTAGATTGACGGATTGTCGAACCCATTTTCCCGCCGATAGCGATGAGCGTAGTGGCCACCCCCGCAAATATGGACCACCGGGCATTCGAGGCAGGTCATGCAGAGATTCGCGTGGCCCTCATTCCTCGCCACCATGCCTGGGTGCCTCATCAGTTGGTCCAGACTATGCGTGAAGACAGTCATCCCCGTCGCCGGTGCACCTGCGTAAGCCACTTTCAGGGAGTCGACCTGCTCCCACGATCCGTCGGTGTCCACCACGGCGAGCGCTACGGGGCGGAGCCCCACAGACTCAAGGCCGCTGGGTAGCCCGCGCGACGCAGCGACCAGGGCGTCGAAGAGGCGGATCGGTACTGGTCTGCCGTCTGTGAGCCACCGGGAGTGAATACGGCGCAACCACGCGCCGTAAGGCGCCGGAGCCGACCCGTGGCCGGGCGGCGGGCTGACCCAAGTGGCGTGCGGTAGCAGGAAGTCCAGACGTGGCGGGGACTCCTTGAGCAGGGCTTCATAGACCGCAATCGGATCGTTCGCTATGTTCACGGTGCAGAGAATGCCACCGTAGAGATGACGGAATTCTGGCCGTCTCAGTAAGGCGAGTGCACGCAACACCCTCGCATGGCTGCTGCGACCGTTGGCGTAACGGCGGTGACGATCGTTCGACGACCTGTCACCGTCGAGTGAGACACCGACTTGTACGTCGTGCTCGTCGAAGAGCTTGCAGAACCCTTCATTCAGCGAGACTCCGTTGGTCTGGACGTGGAAGCTGACCCGAACCTTGTCGTCCAGAACTCCGCGTAGTGCCTCGATGATCTCTCGCAGACGCGAGATACCCAGAAGGAGGGGCTCGCCACCGTGGAGAGTGATGCGAACCGCTGGCAACTGATGGGATTGGGCGTGTTCTCTGATGCGTCTTCCAGTTTGCGCAGCGATCGCCGGAGTCATGGCCTGTGGCTTGTTCCGCCAGCTCTGATCAGCGTGTTCGTAGACGTAACAGTGATCGCAAGCCAGATCGCAACTGCCGTGGACCTTCAGAACGAGTTGGTCGATGAAGGAACGCATTCATCCTCGCCGATATCGGAGGTGAAAGCAGCCATCGGCGCCGCCAGGTCGGGGGTGAGAGCACGCACCCGCAATCCGGCGGCCAAAACAGCGGAATCAGTGAAAAGACTCGCCAAAGAGACGTTCGTGAGATCGGGAAGGGGGAGCCCGGGAAGATCCGTATCGCTCATGGTACCTCTTCTGCCTCGCGAGGGGGCGGAGGCCTATCGAGATGCACAGTTCTCCGACTAGAGGGAGCGGCATGGGCAAGGTGACCATTCGAACGCCCTCCAACTGCAGCACAATAGCAGCGGGCTGCCTTCCTGTCTGCGGCACTCTGCGTCAGATTTCGCTTCCCGGTGACGTAGACTCTCCCAGTGAGTTCTAAACCTGATCAGATATCGCAGGTCACACTACGGCCAGTTGCAGCTGATGACGAGAGAACTTTTCTCGAACTGGCCCGCGCCAGCGCCGAGCTCCACCATCCATGGGTGCGACTGCCCCGCACTTCCAGCAGCTTCTCGTCCTACCTGTCGAGATCGGATCATGTCACCGCCGCCTGCATGGTCGTCTGCCTCAGGAATCAGGGCGATCTCGTGGGAATGATCAACATCAACGACATAGTGCGCGGCTCGTACCAGAAGGGCGTACTCGGGTATGCGGTGTTCCTTCCCTACGCGAGACAGGGCTACATGGCGGCGGGTATCGCACTGGCGGTGCACTACGCGTTTGAGTGCCTCGACCTGAACCGCGTGGAGGCTGATATTCAGCCCGACAACGAGGCGTCTTTGAAACTTGTACGGAGGCTGGGGTTCCGCAAAGAAGGCTTCTCGCCCGGCTTCATCAAGATCGCGGGTCTCTGGCGCGACCACGAACGCTGGGCGATCACCCGGGACATGGAACTTCCCGCCGTTCCCAAGGAATAGAGTCGTCCGAAGAGACGGCGACGACGAACCTGGTCATTCCATTCTCAGGCCGCCGTGGATGTCCTGGGCCTGCACCACGTTCTTGGCCTGCCCCTGGAAGGAGTTGAATGCCCCACTACCGGTGGCTTGATTCCACAGATTCTGGCATTCCTGGCGGAAACCGGGGTCACGGGTGAACTCCTCGTTCAGCGCTGTCGCAAGTTGCTCCTGGGACTCGTGCATCTCGGGGTAACCCGAGAACCGCTCTTTGACACATCGAACGAGGGCCGGAAGAACGGCGCCTGTGGATTCGCCCGCCTTGGTCGCCATACCGGCGGCGAAGGCTCCGGCGATGGCAAGGGACAATGGATCCACGGTGTCCTCCACTCGATGAGTAGGCCCGTCCATCATGCAGGCACGAGAGGGGGCGGACCAGTCAACGGTGCAACATACAGAGAGAATTCGCGCGTTCAGGTGCGGGTGGCGTCGATGACGCTCTTGCTCACTTACTCCAGGCCACTTCGGCCAGCCGCAGGTCGATCCACCAGGCCGGGTCGCCGTCCAGTTGGTAGCGGTCGGTCTCCGCGAAGCCGTGCTTCACCGCGAAGCGGAGGCCGTCCTCGTTGGACTCCAGGACGCAGGTCTCGATCACCCGCGCCCCCAGGTCCCGCGCCCGCCGCAGCGCGCGTTCGTACAGCCGCTCACCGAGTCCCCGGCCCCGGTGCTCGGCCAGCACACGGGCGATGACCATGGCCACGGCGTCGTCCCCCGCCGGTGGGCGGACCGTGGAGTTGCCCACCAACACCCCCTCCTCATAGGCCAGTTCGAGGTGGTTCCGGGTGGCGCGCTCCCGGACGTCGGCGAGGGACAGCACGTGCGCGGGGATGATCGTGTTGTGGACGTACCGCCAGGCTTCGAGCTGCTCGTCGTCTGCGGCACCGTCCACGCGCTGGATGTCGAGGTCGGTCACCGGCTCAGCCTAGACAGCGCGCCCTGCCCGTACACCCGCATTATCAGCGGCCGTCCCGGTCGTTCCGGGCGTTCCCGTCGATGTCGATGTCTGTGTCCATGTCTATGGCGTCGTCGTCGTCGTCGAGGAGCGCGTACGCCCGTACGGGGAACGTGCCCATCCCCTCCACCGCCGGTGGCGCGGCGTGGAAGCGGAAGCCCTGCGGCGGGAGTTGCTCGAGGCCGCGCAGGTGCTCCACGACCGGGATGCCGGCGGCGAGGAGCCCGGTGTGGGCGGGGCGGGTGCCGTCGTCGGTGTCGTCGATGTTGAGGGAGTCGATGCCGACCAGGGCCGCCCCGTGGTCGACCAGCCAGGCCACGGCGTCCGCCGTCAGGTAGGGGTGGCCGTGGCCGTACAGGTCGGTGCCCCAGTGCCGGTCCCACCCGGTGTGGATCAGTACGGCCCGCCCCGTGACGTCGTACGGCAGCAGCGCCGCCCGGTCCACGGCCCGGCGTCCGGCGTCGTGCACGCGGACGACGAGGCCGTCGAGGTCGGCGAACGTGCCGATCGGCAGCCCGGCCAGGTCGTGTCCGCCGCTGAAGCGGTGGAAGGGGCTGTCCAGGTAGGTGCCCGTGTTGGAGACCATCGCGATGCGGCCGATGGCGAACTCGGTGCCGGGCGCGTAGTGGTCGCGGGACGCGTCCCGCGTGAGGTGCTCGCCGATCTCGGGGCCGGGCAGTCCGGGGTACGTGGTCATCCCGTGCCGGATGGTGTGGCTGAGGTCGACGATCCGGCGACCGCCCGGCCCCCGCCCACCGCCCGCCCCGGGTGCGGCGCCCGCCTCGCGTGCGCCGCTCCGCGTGCCGTCCGCGGTCCGGCGGGCCTCGCCGCTGGTGCCGCGTGACCCCTTGTGCGGCTCCCGCACCGCCTCCCGGCCGCTGACGTGCACCTTGTCCACCATGAGCAGTCCGAGATGCCGGACGAACAGCTCCGCCAGCTCCGCGTCACCGATTTCCGGGCCGGGCACGTCCAGCATGAAGCCCTGCGTCTGCAGTCCGCCACCGTTGCCGAAGGTCACCTCGGCGTCGAACCGGACCCGCCACTGCTCGTCGTTCTCGCTCATGGTCCGATCCTCCATGCAGTAGCACTTCACCACAAGCAAGGATTACTGAAGCGGAGCTACAGTGCCGCTTATGGAACTCGACCCCCGCCGCCTGCGTGTCCTGCGTGCCGTGGCGCTGCGCGGCGGTGTGGTGGACGCCGCGAAGGTGCTGCATCTGACGCCGTCGGCCGTCTCACAGCATCTCGCGCAACTGGAGCGGGAGGTCGGCCGTCCGCTGGTGGACCGCTCGCGCCGCCGGGCCGGGCTGACCCCTGCGGGGCGGCTGCTGGCGGCCCGCGCCGAACGCATCGAGCAGGAGCTGGCCGAGGCGCGCCGCGAACTGGCCGAACTCACCGGCCGGGCGACCGGCCCGGTGGCGGTCGCCGCGTTCTCCTCGGCGGTGTGCCACCTCCTGGTCCCGGCCCTCGCCGCCCTCGCCCGCACCCATCCGGGCCTGGAGCCGCGCGTCATCGAGGCGGAGGGCCCCGACGCCCTGCGGGAGCTGCGCACCGGCGGCCTGGACGTGCTGGTCGTCGAGTACGACGGCGCGGATCCCGACCCGGACGAGCAGTGGCGCGACCTGGCGTCCACGCCGGTCGCGGACGACGAGTACCGGGTGATCACCCCGGCGGACTGGTCGCCGCCGCCCCGCTCGGTGCGTGACCTCGCCGAGCGCCCCTGGGTCGCGGCGCCGTCCGACACCGCGTGCGGGCGCGCCCTGGAACGCATCTCCGCGGAGTACGGCTTCACCGCGCGGCGCGCCCATGTCGGCCGGGAGTTCCCGACCGTCCTCGCCCTGGTCGGGGCGGGGCTCGGCGCCGCCGTCGTCCCGACGCTGGCCCTCGCCGGGGCCCCCGCCGAGACCATCGCCCTTCCGTCGGCCCCCGTGGCGGGCCACCGCCGCGTCGCCGCGGTCCACCGAGCCTCCCGCACGGGCCCAGAGCCCCTGATCGCAGCGGTGACGGACGCCCTGCGCAAGGCGGCGGTGGACCTGGGCCTGACCCCCACGACACCGGGTTGACCGACACGGCCACGGGTCGACGCCCACGAACGCCGGGAGCCCGCACGACCGTCGGCTCACCCCAGGGACCGGGCCGACGCCGACCCCGACGGCCGCCGACTGACTTCTACGGCCGCGGACTGACCCACGGCTGCCGCATCGATCCACGCCCGCCGACGGCCCCGCTCGACCACCCCGGCTGACCCCTAGGCCGTCTACTCGGCCGGCGACCCCCGGCCGGCCCGCCTCTACGCAGGCACCGGCGGGCGTGGATGAGGGGCCCGGCGCTGTAGGGGTGGCCGACGGTCGGCAAGGGGGCTCGCGACGGCGTCGCGGGGCAGTCGTGGGCGGCAGCCGGGACCCGTGTCCAGGGCGACGCGGTGGGGGTGCGGGGGACCTCGCCGGCCTGCCCGACCGCCTCCGCCCCCACGGCCCCCGGCCGACCCGCCCGCACGCGGGCACCGGTGGCCAGCCCAACCGACCCCGGCTGACGCCATGGCCCTCCGCTCACGCCACAGCCCCCGACCGACCCGCCCGTACACGGGGCGGCGGCGCGGGGGCCGGAGGGGGCGGGGGTCAGGGGGTCTTGATGATCGTGTCTATCGCCCGGACGAACGCGTCGGGGCTCTCCTCGTCGCCCATGGCCAGGCGCAGGGTGTAGCCGGTGAGGAGGGCCAGGAGGACGTGGGCCGTTCCGGTGGCGTCCGGGTCGGCGGGGACACCGCGGACGGTGCGTTCCACGCGGATGAGGTCGGTGGCCTTGGCGTGTGCCGTGGCCAGGTGGTGGCGGACCCGTTCGGCCAGCCGGGGGGAGACGGCCGCCTCGCCCCAGATCTGCGCCATCAGCCGCGCGTGTTCGCGCCCGTCCCCGGTGCCGTGGACGCGTTCCGGCGACTCGGGCAGGCTCGACGAGGTGACGTCGTCCAGGGCCGTGTGGATCGCGTCCTCGCACACGGCCTGGATCAGATGGTCCTTGCTCGGGAAGTAGTGGTAGAGGGCGCCGGCGGACAGTCCGGAGCGCGCCACGATGTCACCGGTGGAGGACTGGGCGAAGCCCTTCTCCGCGAACACGGTGCGGGCGGCGTCCAGGATCTGCCGCCGACGGGCGTCCCGGTGGGCCTGGGTGACCTTCGGCATGGGCGGCCGGCCTTTCGTCGTGTCGGGCGATGGTGCGCGGTGGTCGCGGTGGTGAGCCGTGGCCGGGGTGTCAGCCGACGGGTGCGGCCGTCTTGTCGGGGGCCGGGGTGGACGCGGGGGTGTCCTCCGCAGCGTGTTCCATCCGGTCCAGGCGCAGGGCGCGGTGCAGGGCGCGCAGAGGGGACGGGGCCCACCAGTTGGCCGCGCCGAGGAGCGCCATCAGGGAGGGGACGAGGAAGGCGCGTACCACCGTCGCGTCGATGAGCACGGCGAACGCCGCGCCGAGGCCGAGTTCCTGGATGAACACCAGCCGGGCCATCGCGAGCGCGCCCACCGGGATGCAGAACAGGACCGCGGCCGAGGTGACGATCCCGCCGGTGCGGGACAGGCCCTGCGCGACCGCCTCGCGGTTGTCCAGGCCCTGGGCCCTGGCCTCCTTGATACGGCTCAGCAGGAAGACGTTGTAGTCCGTGGACAGGCCGAACGCGAGCGCGAAGACCAGGACGGGCGTGGTGGCCTCCAGCCCGGTCTGCGGGGCGAAGCCGAGGTTGCCGTCCTGGAACACCCACACCAGGAAACCGAACGCGGCGCCGGTGGACAGCAGGTTCATCACGAGGGCCTTCAGCGGCAGCACCACCGAGCCGGAGAAGGCGAAGAGGAGCAGCAGGGTGACGACGACCAGGATGCCGCCGGCCAGGGGCAGGCTGTCGGCGATGCTCGCACGCTGCGCCAGGAAGTCGGCGGTCCGGCCGGTGTACCGGGCGGTGTACGGGGCGGCCAGGTCCTGCACGGCCTCGACGGCGTCCATGGACGAGTCGGTCAGGGGGTCCTCGGCGAGGACGGCGTCGATCTCCCAGTACCGGTCGTCGAGTTCGACGGGGGTGCCCACCGACTTGACGCCGGGAACGGCGCCGATCCGCTCGGTGTAGTCGGCGAGCCGGGACGTGTCCGGGGCGCCGTCGGTCTCCAGCACGATCTGCAGGGGCGAGGTGGCCCGCGCGTCGTAGTCCTCGTCGAGCACGGCGGCCACTCGGCCCGCGCTGGTCTCCTCGGGCAGGAGGGTGGGGTCCACGCCGGTGAAGCGCACGCCCAGCAGCGGCGAGGCGATCAGCAGCAGCACGGCCGTGGCGGCGAGCGCGAACACCGCGGGGCGGCGCATCACGGCCTGCGCGACGCGGTACCAGCGTCCCTCGGTGGCACGGGCGGCACCGGAGTCACGCTGCCAGCGGCGCGGGGCGAGGGAGTTGACCCGCTTGCCCAGCAGGGCGAGCAGCGGGGGCAGTCCGAGGAGGGCGAACAGGGCCGCCGACACCACGGTGATGACACCGGCCAGGCCCATGGAGCGCAGATAGGGCTGCGGGAACGCCATCAGCGCGGCGAGCGCCGCGGCCACGGTGAGGGAGCTGAACAGCACGGTGCGGCCGGCGGTGGCGACGGTCCGCCGGACGGCCTCGGCGCCCGGTCCGCGCTCGGCGAGTTCCTCGCGGTAGCGGGAGACGAGCAGCAGTCCGAAGTCGATGGACAGGCCGAGGCCGAGGGCGAAGGCGAGGCTCATCGCGCCGGTGGAGACGTTCATGAACTCGGTGGCGACACGCAGGCCCGCCATGGTGAGCAGCAGGGAGACGATGCCGCCCAGCAGGGGGATCAGCGCGGCGACCAGCCCGCGGAAGACCAGGAAGAGGACTACCAGGATCACCGGGGTGGCGATGAGTTCGGCCTGCGCCAGGTCGGTGTCGGAGACCTCGGCCACCTGCACGTGGCCGGGTGTGGCGCCGCCCAGCCAGGTGTGGCCGCGCAGGGTGGGATCGTCGTCGATGGCCTTCTGGAGGCCCTCCACGGCCCGGGCGCTCTCCTGGTCCGTCATGGAGCCGGTGGCGCCGACGACCACGGTGCTGCGTCCGTCGCGGGAGATGAGCGCGGCGCCGTCCGGGGAGGTGTAGTCGATGACCTGCTCGACCTCGGGGCGCGACCGCAGGAGCTCCGCGGCGGCCGTGACGGCCTTCGGCGGGGTGGTGTCCTTGTCCAGCCGCTCATCGGTGCGGACCAGCAGCAGGTGGCCCTGTTGGGGGTCGATGCCGGTGGCCCGTTCGATGATCTCGCGGGCCGCGACGTTGCCGCCGCCCGGATCGTCGTAGTCGGACAGGCCGTTGGAGAGCTTCTCCGCCACGGCGCCGCCGTACACGGTGGCCAGGGCGGTGACCAGGAGGGTCAGCAGGAGCACGACGATCCGCCGGCGGTGCAGGGCCGAGCCCAGAGCCGAGAACATGGGTTTTCCTTCCTTCGCGCCCGTGGGGGGCGGGACGCGTACGCCAAGCGTCGGGCAGGGCGCTGGATTCTCACTGAAGCGTCCGGAGGGGACCCTGCTGACCGGCGCTAAGGTCGTGCTAGAGCCGGGGGCCCGCGAACCGCGCCGGTCCGGGTCCGGCCGGTAGCGTCGGCCTCCCGAGACCCTTCACGGCTCGCCCTGCCCCGCCGCCCTGCCCCGCCGCCGTGCCCCCGACCCCGCACCGTCGCCGCCTCGCAGGCCCGGCCCGTCCCGCCGGGACACCGGCCGCCCCCGTGCCCCCGTCCCGTCCCGCCGCCCTCCGCCGCCCTCCCGCCCTCTTCGTCCGTACGACCGCCACGGGGCCACTTCGTCGCGCCCGTGTTCGCCGCAGTCCGTCCCGGAAGGAATGTCATGCGCCGTATCTCGTCCGCCGTGCACATCCACAGCACCGTCGACCGGGTGTGGTCGGTGCTCACCGACTTCGAACGGTTCCACGAGTGGAACCCCTTCCTCGTCGAGGCCGCCGGCCGGGCCGAGCCGGGCGCCCGGCTCACCCTGCGCTTCCGACTGCCCGGCAGCGGACGGGAGATGGTGTTCCGGCCGACCGTGCTGGAGAGCGAGCCGGGGCGGCTGCTGCGCTGGCGCGGCCGGCTGGGCGTGCCCGGTGTCTTCGACGGGGTGCACAGCTTCGAGCTGATCCCGCGCGACGGCGGCACCCATGTGGTGCAGACGGAGCGGTTCAGCGGGCTGCTCGTGCCGTTCACGGATTCGATCATCACCCCGTCCGAGCAGGGGTTCCGCCACCTCACCGACGCGCTGAAGACCAGGGTGGAGTCCTCCGGCGTCAGGGGCGTGTCCGGGTAGCCGGGCGCGGAGCGGTCGCTGCAAGGGGACCTTTAGCCCGCGGTCCCACCATCGACCGACCATGACTCCGCTGGAGAGGCAGCAAAAACGATGACAGCAGAGCTGACCGCACAGGTGTGCGTGGTCGGAGGGGGGCCGGCCGGGCTCACTCTGGCCGTGGAGCTCGCCAAGCGTTCCGTGTCGGTGGTGGTTCTGGAACAGAGCGGGCACTTCAACCGGTCCTTCCGCGGCGAGTCGGTCTCCCCGGACTCGGTGTGGCTGCTCGACCGGCTCGGTCTGCTCGACCGGCTCGACGGAACCTACGCGCAGATGCACCACATGGAGATCGTCGACTCCGGCAGCACCGTGCTGGGCGTCGACTTCTCCGACTTCCGCTACCCCCACCCCTACCCGGTGGAGCTGCCGCAGCCCGCTCTGCTGTCCGCCCTGGCCGACGCCGGGCGCGCGCACCCGGGCTTCACGCTGCGTCAGTCCGCCACCGCCGTCGGCCTGCTGCGGGAGCAGGGCGACAGCGGCCCGGTGACCGGGGTGCGCGCCCGCACCCCCGACGGCGAGCTGGTCGTGCGGGCCGCGCTGACGGTCGCGGCCGACGGCCGGTTCAGCAAGGTCCGGGAGATGTCCGGGCTGGCGTACGAGAAGCAGCCGCTGGACCGGGACGTCATCTGGCTGCGGCTGCCCTTCCCCGAGGAGTGGGACAGCCACACGTACCGCATCCGTATCCGGGGCGGTGAGCACGGGCTGTTCATCCCCACTCATCCGGACAGCGTCCGCGTTGGCCTCAACATCCCGAAGGGGGGTCTGAAGGACCTGCGCGCCCAGGGGTTGGGGGCGCTGCACGAGCGGCTGGACCGGCTCGCCCCGGAGCTGTCGGACACCGTGCGCAAGGAGGTGCGGGCCTGGTCGGACACCTCGATGCTGGACATCTTCACCACGGTGGTGCCGCGTTGGTCCCTGCCCGGTCTGGTCCTCATGGGCGACGCGGCGCACACCCTGACGCCGATCCTCGGTCAGGGCGTGAACCACGCGATCATCGACGCGGTGACGCTGGCACCGCTGGTCGGCGAGGCGCTCGCCGACGACAGCGCGGCCGCGCTGGTCCGGGCCTGCGAGACGTTCCAGTCCTCGCGGGAGGAGGCCGTACGCCGCTCCCGTGCCCTCCAGCTCCGCCAGGAGCGGCTGTTCGCGCTCGACGGGCGGCTCGGCGGTCTGGCCCGCCGGTCCCTCTACCGGGTGGTGGACCGCAACCGTGCGCTCCAGCAGAAGGTGCTGGCCAGGGCGTACTTCCAGGTGCAGGAGCCCGGGCCGGTCGTGGCCCCGCGGGTGGTGCGGCAGCCGGCCCGGCGCCCCTAGGCCGTGTCTGACAATTCCCGTCTGCCTCGCGACGCCATGCACGCACTCTCGCCGCACCGTTCGCAAGCCCACGTACACCCAGTACGTGGGCTTCCGCCCGGCACGCCGAGAGCACGCACCTGACGTCGCGAGGCCGCCCTCCGGGCGACGACGCGAATTGTCAGACACGGCCTAGCGCGGCGCGCCCACCACAGACCGCTGCCCGGGTCCCTCGGAGGGGACCCGGGCAGCGGTCTGTGTGGCCGGCGATACCGGCGGAGGTCACCAGGTGACGGGCATCCGGCTCAGGGCGTGCACCATCATGCCGCTGGTGAGGCTGAGGTTGTCGACGTCGTCGGCCAGGGCCAGCCGGGGGAAGCGGCGGAGCAGCGAGGAGACGGCGATCTGCAGCTCCGCGCGGGCGAGGGCCGCGCCCAGGCAGAAGTGCGCGCCGTGGCCGAGCGCCAGGTGGGCACTGGCCGAGGACCTCGACGGGTCGAAGGCGCCGGAGTCCGCCCCGAAGCGCTCCGGGTCCTGGTTGGCGGAGGCGACCGCCGCGATGACCCCGCTGCCCTTGGGGATGGTGGTGCCGGCGATCTCGACGTCCTCCAGGGTGATGCGGAACGGGCCGCCGTCACCGATGGGGTTGATGCGCAGCAGCTCCTCGACCACCTGGTCGATGCTCTCCGGGCGCTCCCGCAGGGCGGCCAGGTGCTCGGGGTGGCGCAGCAGGGTCAGGACGCACTTGCCGATCATGCTGACCGTGGTCTCGTGCCCGGCGACCAGCAGGGTGATGCCCATGGTGATCAGCTCGTGCTCGCTGAGCCGGTCGCCGTCGTCGTCGTGCACGGCGACCAGGGCGCTCATGAGGTCGTCGGCGGGCTCCTCGCGCTTGCGCTGGACCAGCTGGGCGAGGTACTGGACCATCGACATCCGCTGCTCCATCACCTCGTCGGCGGTGTGCGCCGTGAGGGAGACGAACGCGTCGGACCAGCCGCGGAAGCGGTCCCGGTCCTCGAAGGGCACGCCGAGCAGTTCACAGATGACCATCACCGGCAGGGGGAACGCGAAGACCGGGTTGAGGTCGACCGGCGGGGAGAGCTTCTCCATCTCGTCCAGCAGCTCGTCGGTCAGCTGCTGGATGCGCGGGCGGAGGTTCTGCACGCGTCGGGCGGTGAACTCGCGGGAGACGAGCCTGCGCACCCGGGTGTGTTCGGGCGGGTCCATGGTGAACAGGCTGCCCGGCATGGGCGGGGCCGCGGTGAGGCGGGGGGCGCCCTCGGCGAGCATCGCCGCCCGGCTGAACCTGGGGTCGGCCAGTACGACGCGGGCGTCGTCGTACCGGCTGACGACGTAGCCCTCGTCGCCGCTGGGCAGCCTCACCTTGGCCACCGGGCACTTGGCGCGCAGCTCCTCGTAGACGGGGGGCACCTCCACCGCCGAGGGGCGGTGGAAGGGGTACTCGTACTCGGTCTCGCTATCGGTCCCGGTCCCGGCGGGGGGCACTGAGGCGGTGTCCATCGTGTGGCCTCCAGGGCTACTTCGGTTCACAGACATGTCGGGCTGTCAGCCGACAGTCGCAGGACCGCCTTGTGCAGCGATAAAGGCTCCCTGTACCGGACCGGGCGCGGGCCCCGGGCACGGAACAGGCCCGCGGCCCCGTGGGAAGGGCTGCGGGCCTGGGAGGCGGCGCCGGTTCAGCGCTGCCAGCCGTCCGGTGTCCGCAGGCCGAAGCCGAGGGCGCGGGCGAACGCGATGGAGGTGAGCCAGCTCATGCCGAAGGTGAAGGGGGCCGCGATGTCCTCGGGGCCGTCCCCGAGGAACGAGAAGACGACCATGATCGCGAACGGGATCAGGGCCCGGTTGAGGATGTTGTGGAGGGGGACGGCCCGGGGAGCCAGCTGACCCGGCTCATGGGCCTGGCCCAGCCCGGTCAGGCGGGCGAGGAAGGGCAGGGCGGCGCCGAGGAAGGCCCCCGGGATCACCCAGCCCATGTGCTTGAGCACCTCGAAGACGTCCCAGAGCAGCAGGAAGGCCGCCAGCACGCCCCAGGCGACGCGCAGCGGGACGGGGGTGGAACTCCTCGTGGCGTTGGTGGACTCGGTCATCACCATGTATTTCTCCTCGGTGTCGAGGCGTACGGCAGGATCGGCCGGGCCGGCCGTGGGGACCGGCCCTGCCGTACGTCACGAGCGATCGAACAACGCAGTATGCGGCGGGCCGCTGGAGCGCCGCTGAAGCCGCAGGTGGCGGGCGGATCCTGCCCGCCCGCGCACCCGGTCACGCGTGTGACGGTCCGTCACCGCCCGCCGCCGTGGAAGGGTTCCCACCGCGGTGCCTCGAGGATCTCCACGACGGCGCAGGTGCAGCTGAACCCGGAGCCGCCGCCGACGAACAGCACCCGGTCGCCCGCGGCCAACTCCCCGCGTTCCAGCAGGTCGTTGAAGCCGGCGATCTGGTCGCCGGCGCCCAGGTGGCCCACCGTGCGGGCGAACTCCCAGGTGGCGCGCTCCACGGGGATGCCCAGCAGCTGCGGCACCTGCCACTCCAGCCGGCTGCGTCCGCTGGAGAGGGTCACCACCCGGTCGACGTCCGTCCTGGCCATGCCGGCGTCGGCCAGCACGGTGTCCACCACGCCGTTCACCACCGCCGCGACCCGCTCGGTGGCCTCCCGGACACCGCCGTGGGTGCGCATGTAGTGCCCCACCCTGCCCAGCAGGTCCAGCGGTTCACCGGACGGCAGGGGGCGCAGTCCGGGGCCCCGCACCACGGCTTCCAGGGAGTTGTCGGCGCCGGTGGCCGTGGACAGCAGACGGGCGAAGCCGCCCCGCGCGGACAGCAGCAGCGCGGTGGCGCCGTCGCCGTAGACGAAGCCGGGCTCGCTGCTCCAGCGGCGCACCAGGGGCGCCCCGAACCGGTCCGCGGTGGTGACCATCGCGGCTCCGGTGCCCGGGCGCGCGGCGACCTGGCGGGCGGCCATCTCCAGCGCGCCGAGGCCGCCGTTGCACTCCTGCTCCAGCCCGTACGCGGGCACGCCCCGGCCGAGCGCGTGGCCGGCCACGTAGGAGGCGGCGGGCCACATCTCGACGCCCTGGAACCAGATGCCGCTGTGGATCAGCAGATCCACGTCGGAGGCGTCCACCCCGGACCGCTTGAGCGCGGTCGTCGCGGCGTGGACGGCCATGTCCGGCGGGGCCATGGACTCGTCGGCGACGGAGACGGAGACGATCTCGTCCGCCGCGTACTGCTCCGCGTCGTACGCGCCGGACTCCACGGCCGACCGGGCGTCCTCGGGTGCGCCCAGCCACACCCCCGTCCCGGCGACGTACACACCTTCCCACTGCATGAGGTCTCCTCTCCGGTCGCCGGCGGTCAGGCCGAGCCGACGGACTGCTCCCGCAGGGCGGCCACCACACGCCACAGGGAGGCGGGGGTGGCGAAGGTGTCGGCCATCAGCTCGGAGTCGGGGACGGCGATGCCGTACGTCTCCTCCACGCGGACCAGGACCTCCACCATGGCGAGCGAGTCGAGGCCCGCCGCCTTGAGGCTGCTGTCGGCCTGCAGTTCGCCCTTGGCGGCGAGCCGGGGCAGGGCCTCCAGCAGCAGCGCCTCGAACGTCGCGTCCCAGGGGGCGGCCGGTTCGTCCGCCGTGGCGGGCGCCGCCTGAGTGGTCGTCTCGGTCATGGTGGTGAGGTCCTCCGTACGGGATCCGGTGTGGGGTGCGACGCTGTCGCGCCGCAGGGCCAGGCGGGTGGCGGAGACGGTCTCGCCGCCGTCCACGACGACCTCGGCGGGCGCCGGGTGGCCGAGGAAGCCGAGCAGGCTGGCGGAGAGCCCGTAGGCACCCACGTTGGGGAAGGCCAGCAGGTCGCCCGCGCGCAGCCCGGGCAGTTGGGCCGCGCGGGCGAGGATGTCGGCGGGGGTGCACAGCGGGCCGGCGAGGGTCACGGTGGCCGCCTCGCGGTCGGCGGGCTCGTCCGCCGCCCGGCCGGTGTCCGCGAGCGGCTGGGCGGACAGGGGCAGCAGCCGGCCGAGGCCGGACAGGCCGCCCAGGTGGTTGATGCCGGAGTCGAGGACCGCGTAGGTGCTGCCGCGGCTGTTCTTCACGTCGGTGACGGTGACCACCAGTCGGCCGCTGTCGCCGATGAGATAGCGCCCCGACTCGAAGGCGATCACCGGTTCGCCGTCCCGCCAGCCCGGCAGGTGCTCGTCGAGCACCGCGGTCAGGGCCGTGCGCAGCCTGCCGTACACGGGCCGCTCGCCGGGGTTCGCGTACGGGGCGGCGAAGCCTCCGCCGAGGTCCAGCAGGTGCAGGGGGATGCCGAGTTCCTCACGGAGCTGGGCGGCGGTGCGCACACTCTGGGCGAGTTCGGCGATGAGGCCGTCCTCGTCCCGGGAGTTGGTGAGCGGGAAGAAGTGCATCCCGATGATCCGGACGCCCTTCACCAGGAGCCGCGCCCCGTGCTCGGCCAGGTCGTCGAGGTCGAAGCCGAACTGGGAGGGGCCGCCGGTCATCCGCAGGCCGGCCTGGCCGGGCGCCCCGGCGGCGTTGATGCGCAGCACGCAGTCCGCGGTGACGCCCCGGGCGTCGGCGGCGGCGCCGATCCGCTCCAGGTCGCCGAAGGACTCGGCGGAGAAGGTGCGCATGCCGGCGGCGATCGCCTCGTCGAGTTCCGCGGGCACCTTGCCGGGGCCGGAGTACATCAGTTCGGCCGCCGGGTGGCCCGCTTCGAGGGCCGCGGCGAGTTCCCCGCGCGAGGTGACCTCGGCGCGGGCGCCGCCCCGGCGCAGCTCGGCGACGAGCTCGGGATGGGAGTTGGCCTTCAGGGAGTAGTAGACGCGGCACGGCTGGGGCAGGGCGGCCCGCAGGTCCTCCAGGGAGGCGCGCACACGGGCCAGGTCGTAGATGTAGAGGGGGCTGCCGTACTGCTCGACCAGCCGGCGGGCCGTCAGGTCGTCGGCGGGGTGCCCGGTGCGGTCGTGGTCAGTTGCCATCGGTGCCCTCCATGAGCCGTCGGCGCAGCTCCTTGCGGTCGGTCTTGCCGTTGGGGGTGAGCGGGAGCGCGGGCAGGACATGGCAGACGTCCGGCACCTTCGCGGCCTCCAGGCGGTCCCCGAGCCGGGCCAGGACCTGCTCGCCGGTGACGTCGGGGGTCTCGCCGACGACGAACAGGACCATGTCGCGGTCCTCCTCGGGGACGAGGAGCGCCGCCTCCCGGACGCCCTCGATGTCGAGGACGGCGGCCTCGATCTCGACGGAACTCATGCGCGAGCCGCGCCGCTTGAACAGGTCGTCGCGGCGGCCCTGGAAGTAGACGTGGCCGTCCGCGTCGAGCCGGCCGTAGTCGCCCGTGTGCAGGGTGACCGGGCCGCCGTCGGCGCCCGGCCGGAACCGCAGCGCGGTCTGCTCCGGGGCCCGCCAGTAGCCGGCCATGACATGCGGGCCGCGCACCACGATCTCGCCGGTCTCCCCGGTCGGCAGGGGCCGGCCGTCGTCGTCGACGACGAGCACCTCGGTGCCGGGCAGCGCGGGCCCCACCGAGCCGGGGCGGGCCAGGTCGCCGTCGGGCTCCAGGATGGTGATCCGCTTGCACTCGGTGGTGCCGTACATGGGGGCCACCGACGCTCCGGGGAAGGTCTCCCGCAGGGTGGCGATGAGCGGGGCGTTGAGGGCGGCTCCGGTGTTGGTGAACAGGCGGATCCGGGTGGGCCGCGGGTCACGGGAGGCGAGCTTGACGAGGAGTTCGCCGAGCGACGGCACGAGGGGCACGACGGTCGCGCCGTGGTCCCGGGCGAAGCCGAGCAGCCGGGCGTGGTCGGCGGGGCCCGACAGCAGCAGTTCGGCGCCGGACAGCGCGCTGAGGAAGACCTGGTAGAGGCCGTAGTCGAAGGAGAGCGGGACGGCGGTGAGCACGATGTCGTCGGGGCGGTAGTTCAGCCGGGCCTGGATGGCGCGGGCGGCGAACGCCACGGGCCC
>NZ_JAMGBG010000140.1 GCF_023516595.1 Streptomyces neyagawaensis
CGCAACGCCCTCATCGCGGTCACGGCGCTCCTGGCAGGGGGAGGCGGCCTCGCGGGTGTGAACTACGCCGCCAACGCGTCCAGCGGCAGCGTCACCCCTCCCTCGACGCGGTCGGCCCCGTCCATCAGCTGTCCGGACGTGAAGGGCAGGCTGCCGACCGTGCCCCAGCAGGCACGGGCCGAGGTGGACCGCAATCTGCACCTGCTGGACCGCCAGATCGCGGAGGCCGACCGGCGGTTGGTCGAAACCCGTGGGCAAGGGGGACCGAACTTCGTGCAGAACGCGATTCTCGGCCCTCTGACGGACAAGAGGAAGGCGACCATCGACCGGATCGCCATCGCCATCGGTCGGTCCGCCGCCAAGCCCACAGGACTGGACGTCCTCGCCGCCTGCACCCTCGGCGTCAACGCACCCGGCACCCCGACATCCCCGACATCCCCGCCCGGGGCGGCGAACCGGAGCGACGACGGGCCCACCGCAGCCCACTTCGTGGACATCACCAAGGTGGCCCCCAACGTACGCCGGGTCCGCCCGCGGGCCGGCGCCTCGACGGGAGCATTCACCTCCCGATGCGGCGTCAACCAGCAGGGCCAGCACAACTCGGACAACGACATCGTGGCCCCCGGTGTACGCAACGGCGCCCACCACGTCCACGACTACGTCGGCAACCGGAAGGTGGACTTCACCTCGACCAATGAGTCGTTGAGCGCCCAGGGCACCTCCTGCACCAACGGCGACCGGTCCGCGTACTACTGGCCCGTCCTGCGGGACATCACCCGTCAGGGCCCCGACGCCAACGAGCTCGGCGGCGGTGCCGAGGGCAACCGGGGAGCCATCCTGGTGCCGAGGACCGTCTCGATCACCTACCTGGGCAGCCCCACCGGCAAGGTCGTGGCGATGCCGCGTTTCCTGCGGATCATCACCGGTGACGCCAAAGCGTTCACCAACGGGACGAAGAACGCCAACGCCCACTGGAGCTGCACCGGTTTCGAGAACAAGGTCCAGCTCACCGACAAGTACCCGATCTGCCCGAGGGGCAGCAGGGTGGTGCGCAGCTTCTCCTTCCAGAGCTGCTGGGACGGCAGGAACACCGACAGCGCCGACCACCGCAGCCATGTCGCCTTCGCCGACGCCAACGGCACCTGCGCACCCGGCTTCAAGGCCATCCCCCAGCTGACGATGCGTCTCACCTACCGGACCCCCGCGGCACCGAACTTCGCCGTCGACGGCTTCCAGGGACAGCGGCACAACGCCATCACCGACCACAACGACTTCATCAACGTGATGACCGACCGGCTGATGAGGCGTGCGGTCCTCTGCATCAACTCGGGGCGCCGCTGCGGCTGACCCGACCGACCGGACCGCGGCTCCCCCGGCCCCATGGCCTCAGGCCAGGGGGCCGCCGTCCGTCCGTATGACGGCACTCCGCCGATGTCAGCCGTTGTTGCGTCGCACGGCGGCCGCCTTGCGGGCCTCGGCGAGCCTGCGGGCCTCACCGGCCTTGCGGGACGTGCCGCCGGCACCGCGGGAGGTGCCCTTGGCCGCGCCCTTGGACGTGCCGAGGCCGCGGAAGGGAGCGTTGGTGTTCTTGGGGCGGGGGGCGGCGGGCCCGCCGTCCAGCGGGGTCCCCGAGGGAACCTTCGCACCGGTGATCCGGCTCAGCTCCGCCTCCCCCGAGCGCACCTTGGTGACGGTCGCCTCGATGCCCGCGTCGGCCATCATCCGGCTCACCTCGCGGCGCTGGCCGGACAGGACGAGCGTGACCACGCTGCCGGACTCGCCGGCGCGGGCCGTGCGGCCCGCTCGGTGCACATAGTCCTTGGGATCGGTGGGCGGATCGACGTTGACCACGAGGTCGAGGTCGTCGACGTGCAGGCCGCGGGCCGCGACATTGGTCGCCACCAGAGCGGTGATCCGGCCGTCCTTGAACTGCGCCAGCGTCCCGGTGCGCTGAGGCTGGGACTTGCCGCTGTGCAGGGCCCCGGCGCGCACCCCGCTCGCCCGCAGATGCCGGGTGAGCTGGTCGACGGAGTGCTTGGTGTCGAGGAACAGCAGGACGCGGCCGTCACGGGCGGCGATCTCCGTGGTGACGGCGTAGCGGTCGGGACCGTGGACGACCAGGACGTGGTGCTCCATCGTCGTGACCGCGCCCGCGGACGGGTCGACCGAGTGGACGACGGGGTCACGGAGGTAGCCGCGGACCAGCTGATCGACGTCGCCGTCCAGCGTGGCCGAGAACAGCATCCGCTGGCCCTCGGGGTGCACCTGGTCGAGGGCGTCGACGACCTGCGGCAGGAATCCCAGGTCGCACATCTGGTCGGCCTCGTCCAGCACCGTGATCCTCACCCGCCCCAGACGGCAGGCCTTGCGCTCGATCAGGTCGTGCAGCCGTCCGGGGGTGGCGACGACCACCTCCGCGCCCTGGCGCAGCGCGGCGATCTGGCGGCCGATCGACAGGCCGCCGACGACCGTGGCCATCCGCAGCCGCAGTGCCTCGGCGTACGGCGTCAGCGCCTCGGTGACCTGTTCGGCCAGCTCCCGGGTGGGCACGAGGACGAGCGCGTGCGGCTGCTTCGGTTCGGCGCGCCGCCCGGCCGTGCGGGTCAGCAGCGGCAGACCGAAGGCGAGCGTCTTGCCCGAGCCGGTGCGTCCGCGGCCCAGGACGTCGCGCCCTCGCAGTGCGTCGGGCAGGGTGGCGGCCTGGATGGGGAAGGGTTCACGCACACCGAGTCGGGTCAGGGTCCGCAGCACCTCCGCCGGCAGTCCCGCCCCGGCGAAGGAGACGGCCGGGGACGGCGGCTCCGGGGTCACCGTGGCCGCGGGCCGGTCGGAACCACCGTCGGAACCGCCGTGGGCCGTGCCGGAGTGATCGGGACGCTTCATGAACTGCCTTCCGCAGAGGACGTATGGGGAAGGCCCGGCAGGATCGAACGGCCCACGCACCAGTGCCGGTCGCACACGCGGCACCACCCACCGCGACGACCACGCAAACGCATGACGTTAGCACACGGCACCGGCAGTGCCTGGGCCGCCGACGGACGTACCCGGTCGCTCGGTACGCCCACGCGAGGGTGCCTGACGTGGGAGAACCCCGTCAGGCACCCGTGGGTCGGCTTCCCGGCTCGGTCCGGTCAGCGCTGCAGGGTGAGGACACCCGGCCGGTACGGCCAGCGGTTGTAGGGAAGGTTGCCCGAGTTGGGGGCCTTGCCCTGGTAGAGGAACTGCAGGTTGCAGGGGTCGACGGTCATGGTCTGGTCGGGGTTGTTGCGCACCAGGTCGCCGTGGCTGATGTCGTTGGTCCAGGTGGCACCGCTGTTGGCCTTGCCCGCGAAGGGGTTGGACTCGCTGGCGGCCTGCGGGGTCCACGAACCGTTCAGGCTGGAGGCCGTGAAGGAGCGGAAGTAGCGCCCGTTCGCCCCCATGGCCTCCACGATCATGAGGTACTGGTTCTGGTCCTGGAGCTTGTAGACCTGCGGCGCCTCGAACAGCCTTTCCTTCGTGTCGCTCATGATCGTCGTGTACGACGACCCGAAGTTGCCCGGGAAGTTCCCGATCGGCATGCTCGCCCGGTAGATCTTGCCGTTGTCACCGGCGAAGAACAGGTACATGTTCTGGCCGTCGGCGATCAGGGTCTGGTCGATCGGGCCGGTGTCGGAGCCGGAGATGCTTCCGGTGAACAGCGGCTGCGGCGCGGACCACCCGTTGGGGTTGGTCGGGTCGCTGGACGTGCGGTAGATGAAGGGCCACGAACCCCACTGGTACGCCAGGACCCAGACCCTCTTGGGGGCGAAGTAGAACAGCGTGGGCGCCACCGTGGACTGGCTCATGCTGTTCTGGCGGGCCGAGCCCATGTCCGACCAGTTCGTGAAGGGGGTGAACATCATCGACCCCCAGTTCGAGCCGAAGTTCGTCCCGTAGACCAGGTGCTTGCCGTTGTACGTCACGTTGGTGAAGTCCTTCAGCGAGGCCCATCCGTTCGAGGGCTGCGCCAGCGGCCCCGTCGACGTCCACCGGTACGTCGACGGGAGGGCACAGGCGGCGCTGGTGGCGGCCTGAGCCGGGTTGGCGACGAGCGACGCCGCCGAGATCAGGGCCGCGGTGGCGGCTGCCAGCACCACAGACAGACGCTTGCGGCTGAACGTTCCTTTGCGCATGACGACCTCTCGATTCTGGAGTGAACGGTTCCCGGTCGGCCCCGTGGGGCGAGCGGCCGGACTGTCGATGCGGTGCGGCTGGGTGCGGTCCGCGGGCACGGGGGCGACCGGGATCCCCGTGTCGCCGCGCGACCCGCCTCGCCGCACTGACGAGGGCATGACATACGCATGAGCGACGTACTCCTTGCGGCTCGAACTGTTTCGATGGGCGCGGCCCGGGGGTGTCCCGCCGCCCGAGCGGAACAGCCTGAGACGCGTGCGTGATTTCGAACAAGAGGCGGAGTGTCGACCAATTCGGATCATAGGGAGCCGGTGAACGGCGTCAATACCCCTCGCAAGATTCGGTACCGATTCCGAAATGTTTCGACGAGAAAGGTGTGGTCCGTCCGCATGCGAGGTCACCCGTGGTTGCGAATCAGCCAGAGCAAAGCCTCGACCGGCCCACGGAAGTCCGGAAAGGCGCGTTCGAAGGGCCCGCGGGTGGCGTAAGTCAAGGTGGAACGTGCCCTGCGGGGTTCCCCGGGCGCCCTGCGCGCCGACGCCGAGAGGTGAGGGTTTCGAATGAGGCGCAGCAAACAGATCTCGGCGGCGGCATCGGCGCGCGAAGCCTCGGCGCTCCGTGGTGTTCTCAAACGCCGGTGGCACTTCTCCACGCGGCTGACCGTCATCCTGCTCGTCCCGGTGCTCATCAATCTGGTGCTGGGCGGCCTGCAGGTGCGGTCGTCGGTGGAGACCTGGCGGTCGGCCAAGGTCGCGGAGCATGTGGCGCGGATCGTCGCCGCCGGCAGCGCCTACCACTCGGCGCTTCTCGACGAGCGGGATCTGTCCGTGGCGCCCCTGCTCCAGGGCAGACGGGACAGCGCGCTGGTGCGGGACGTACGGGCGGTCACCGACCTGCGCGCGGTCGACTTCCGGCGGGAGGTCGCCGCACTGCCCGCCGGGCACGGCCTGGAGCAGCGGATCAGCCAGGTTGAGCGGGTCTGGCCCCAGCTGGGGGCGGTGCGCGCGCAGGCGTTCACCACGGGCACGGATCCGGTGGCCACCGAGGAGGGCTACGCCGTCCTGGGCCGGCTGATCATCGGGTTGACCAACGAGTTGGGGTTCGGCATGGAGAACTCCGCGTCGTACGGCCACATGGTGTACTCCCTCGCCCTGGCGAAGGAGGCCGCCTCGCTCCAGCGGTCGGTCGGCGTGCACCTCATGGTCCGGCCGGGCGACACCGGGCCGCTTCGTGAACAACAGCTCAACGCGTTCATGGCGTACCGCCGTCTGGAGACCATCGCGGCCCGGACGTACGGGGCGACCGGGACGGATGTCGCCGTCGCCCGGCTCACCTCCGGCACGGCGCAGCGACAGACGAAGTGGCCGGCGGAGCACCGTACGGAGCGGCTGGAGGGGCCCGGGCAGCTGGTGTCCGGCGGGGAGCACCGCACGACGGTCGCGGGCCGCGGTCGGGTCGGCTTACCCGGCCTGGAACGGATGACGGAGCGGATCGAGGCCGGGGAGGGGCCCGCCGTCCTCGCGGCGCAGGGCATCACCCCGGCCACCTGGATGGCCGCCTCGACCCGGAAGTTCGAGGCGTACGGGAGGGTCGAGAAGCAGCTGATCGACGCCGCGGTGGACGAGGCGGCCCAGATCGCGTCCGATGCCCGGCGCGACGCCTACATCAACGGCGCGATCGTGGTGGTCGCCCTGCTCGCCGCGTTCCTCGTCACCGCGCTCATGGCCCGGCAGATGAGCCGCTCGATGCGCCGGCTGCGCGGCGCCGCCCTCACCATCGCGGAGCAACGGCTGCCCGTTCTGTACGACCGGCTCTCGCGCACCGACCCCGGTCGGGTGGACACGCGGGTGGCGCCGATCCCGATCACCACCACGGACGAGATCGGCGAGGTCGCCCGCGCGTTCGACCAGGTCCACCGCGAGGCCGTCCGGCTCGCCGCCGAGCAGGCCCTGCTGCGGGGCAACATCAACGCGATCTTCACCAA
>NZ_JAMGBG010000141.1 GCF_023516595.1 Streptomyces neyagawaensis
CGCTTCGATGACGCCGAGGTGGTGCAGGATCCGGTGGAGGGCGTCGAGGAGCCTGCGTACGGTGTCCGGGTGCCGGTCGCCGAGCTGGCCGGTCTCGACGAGGATCGCGGGGATGCCCTGCCGGTTGGCGGCGGCGTGGCTGTTGCCGCCCTCGGGGCTGGTGCCGAAGATGACCCGCTCGTATCCGACCGCGTGCGCGAGTGCCTTGTTCTTGGCGTCGAGTTCGGTGTCGCCGGTGCGGCGGTAGCCGACGAAGTCGAGCAGGTGCTGGTCGATGCCGCCGCTGTGCAGGTCCACGTACGCGTCGGCGCCGTCGACGAGGTGCTCGAACAGCCAGGCCGCCATCCGGTCGGTGGGGCCGCCGTCCCGGTCGCCGGGGAAGACGCGGTTGATGTTCACGCCGTCCAGCGGGGAGATGTTGAGCCTGCCGCCGTAGACGGCCGGCGGATTGGCCACCGGGCAGATCACCACCTGCCCGGCGATCTCCTCCGGTTCCAGCAGTCCGGCCAGGCGGGTGGTGGCGTCGACACCGATGAACTCGCCGCCGTGGACACCACCGGTGATCACGACCCGGGGGCCGGGACGGGCGCCGTTGACGAGGATCAGGGGCACCTCGACCGTGGTGGTGCCGAGGTCGGCGGGCAGAACCCCGCGGGTCTTCCGGCCGGGCTCCGCCCGCAGTGTGCCGATGGTCAGAGTCATGGCTGTCCTCGTTGGAGCTCAGGCCGCGGCGCGG
>NZ_JAMGBG010000142.1 GCF_023516595.1 Streptomyces neyagawaensis
CACGACCCGGGGGCCGGGACGGGCGCCGTTGACGAGGATCAGGGGCACCTCGACCGTGGTGGTGCCGAGGTCGGCGGGCAGAACCCCGCGGGTCTTCCGGCCGGGCTCCGCCCGCAGTGTGCCGATGGTCAGAGTCATGGCTGTCCTCGTTGGAGCTCAGGCCGCGGCGCGGTCGATGGTGGATATGAAGTCGATGGGCTGGGCGGAAGTGCCGTCCAGCGCGAGGTCGGCGGCGATGTCGCCGAAGGCGGGGGCGAGCTTGAAGCCGTGGCCGGAGAAGCCGGCGAGCAGGACGACGTTCTCCGCGCCGGGCAGCGGGCCGACCAGTGGGCGGCTGCTCTTGGTGTAGCCCTCCATATAGACGGACAGGCGCGTCGGGTCGGGGTGCAGGTCCGGCAGGTGGCGGCCGATCAGTTCGGCGAAGATCTCCAGCTCCTCCGGCCGCACCGTCCGGTCCAACTGGTTCGGGTCGCCCGCGGGCTTGTGCAGGGCCTGGGAGAGGCCGAGCTTGACCGACACTCCGTCCGGGGAGGGCAGACCGTAGCAGTGGGTGGGCGCGGTACGGATGAAGGCGGGGCGCTCCTCACCGAACCAGGCGTCGGTGGTGGGCACGAACCAGGCGCTGATCAGGCGTCGGACGTCCACCTCCCACGGCAGGTCGGGCAGCAGGTCGTTGACCCAGGGGCCCGGGGTGACGACGGCACTGTCGAAGCGCTCGCTGCCCGAGTCGGTGCGGATCTCCACGCCGTTCGCGACGGGGACGATCTCACGGACCGTGGTGTAGCGGTGGACGACGGCGCCCAGTTGCTCGGCGCGGCGGGCGGCGGTCTGGATGGTCAGCTCGGGGCGGATGAACCCGGCGCGGCGGTCGAGCACGGCCGCGTCGCCGTCCTGGAGGCGGTACTGCGGGAACCGCTTGGCGAGGGCCTCGCCGTCGAGCACCTCGTGGTCGAGGTCGTGCTCGGCGATGGACTCGAGGACGGTGGCCATCTGCTGGTGCTCGGTCGGCCCCATGAGCAGGCATCCGGTCAGGCGGCGCAGTTCGCGGCCGGTCTCCCGCTGGAGCTGGTCGTACAGGGTGTCGGAGTGCTTGAGGAGCGGGACGTAGCGGGAGTCCTCGAAGTGGGCGCTCCGGAAGATCCGGGTCTCGCCGCCGGCGGCGCTGCGGTCGTGGCCGGGGGCGTACCGGTCGTATCCGACGACTTCGGCGCCGCGGGCGGCCAGCCGCCAGGCGGCCTGGCTGCCCATCGTTCCGACGCCGACGACGGCGACCCGCTTCCTGGCAGCAGACACAGGACTTTCCTTTCGTACCGTCGAGGCGCATGCTGGCCTCGACGCGAGGATGTTCGTTTCGAGTGGGTTTGGACGGGGGCCGTGTCTCCGGGGACCCAGGGCTCGCATCCGTCCGCTTCTCGGAGTCGCTCCGACTCGCCCTTGAACCTTTCCGGCGGGCCGTGCCACATTGTGGAACGCTGTGCTAGAATCTGGCACAGACAATGACAGTGGCGCGGAGGGGAGTCAAGAGGGTGTTCGCAGAAAATTCCGAGGATTAACGGGGGGAAAACGGATGGAAATGAAGAGCGTCACAAGGTCGCTGCGCATCCTGGAGGCGGTCGCGCAGCATCAGCCGGTGACCGTGGGGGAGTTGACGAAACTCTTCGGCCTGCCGAAGTCCACCGTTCAGCGCACCTTGGTCACACTGGCCGAGGCCGGCTGGCTGCGGGCCAACCGCAAGGACACCACCCGCTGGGAGATCGGCGCACGCGTCCTGGCCGTACGACCGGCCGCGCTACAGGGCTCCAGCCTGTTCGCCGCCGCCCGCGAGCCCATGATGCAGCTGCGGGACCAGGTCGACGAGACGATCCACCTGTCGGTGCCCGACGCCCTGGACGGCATGGTCGTCGTCGACCGCGTCGACTGCGCGCAGGCCGTACGCACCTTCCACACGATCGGCGACCTGTCACCGCTGCACGCGACCGCCGTGGGCCGCGCCGTGCTCGCCCACCTTCCCAAGCAGGACGTCGAGGAGTTCATCGCGGGCGGTCTGGAGCGCTTCAGCGACACGACCCCGGTCGACCCCGCCGAGCTGGACCGGATCCGCACCGAGGGGTACGCGGTCAACGACAACCAGTTCCGGCCGGGCGTCTGCGCCGTCGCCGCGCCCGTCCTGGACGAGGACGGCACCCCCCTGGCCGCCGTGGCCATCTCCATGCCCGACTCCCGCTACGACGCCGAGCGGACACCGGAGTGGGGCCGGCTCGTCGCTGACACGACAGCAGAGATCGCACGGCGCCGCCTGGGCGCCTGACGCGGCAACCGCCCTGTGCCCGGCCGGGGGAAACCGGGCACAGGGCGATCGCCTCTCGCGGCACGGTATGGCCTGGTCGGGGCCATCGCTGCCCATCGCCGCGAGGGCACCGGATTCCCGCTCCCCCGCCGACGCCGATCCGAACCTCGGACAGCCGACGGGGCACGCGTGCCATATTGTGGAACGCCATGCTAGAATCCGGCACGATCTTGTGTGGGCTCCCTTCGGGGTCAGGACATGCACAGGACGACCTCGCCGACCTGAGGGGGCACCGGATGGAGATGAAGAGCGTCACCAGGTCGCTGCGCATCCTGGAAGCAGTCGCCCGGCATCAGCCGGTGACGGTCGGGGAGTTGACGAAACTCTTCGGGCTCCCGAAGTCCACCGTGCAACGCACCCTGCTGACCCTCAACGAGGCCGGCTGGCTCCGGGCCAACCGCAAGGACACCACCCGCTGGGAGGTCGGCGCCCGGGTCCTCGCCGTACGACCGGCCGCGCTGCAGGGCTCCAGCCTGTACGCCGCCGCCCGCGACCCCATGATCCGGCTCCGAGACGCGCTCAACGAGACCATCCACCTGTCGGTGCCCGACGCGCTCCAGGGCATGATCGTCGTCGACCGCGTGGACTGCGACCACGCGGTGCGCACCTTCCACGCCATCGGCGACGCCTCGCCGTTGCACGCCACGGCCGCCGGCCACGCCGTCCTCGCCCATCTGCCCGCGTCCGACGTCGACGAGTTCGCGGCGGGCATCCTCGAGGGCTACGGCGAGGAGACCATCACCGACCCCGGGGAACTGCGCGCGGAACTGCGCCGCGTCAAGGACCGCGGATACGCCGTCAACCACAACCAGTACCTCCAGGGCGTCTGCGCGATCGCCGCGCCCGTCCTCGACGGTGACGGCGTCCCGCTGGCCGCCGTGGCGGTCTCCCTGCCCGACTCCCGCTTCGACGTCGGCCGGCTCCCCGAGCTGGGACGCCTGGTGACCGACACCGCGGCGGAGATCACCGCCCGCCACCCGCGCTGAGGAGCCACGCGCGGCGCGGACGGGGCGCCGCGCCGCCCGGTCATCCGACCGGCACCGCGAGGTACTGGTACTCCAGGAACTCGTCGATGCCGACCCGGCCGCCCTCACGGCCGAGGCCCGACTGCTTGACGCCGCCGAAGGGCGCCGCCGGGTTGGACACCAGACCGGTGTTGAGGCCGACCATGCCGACCTCCAGGCGCTCGCTGACGCGCAGGGCGCGGTCCAAGCCCTCGGTGAAGACATAGCCGACGAGCCCCCACGGGGTGTCGTTGGCCCGGCGGACCACCTCGTCCTCGTCGTCGAAGGTGAGAATCGCCGCGACCGGCCCGAAGATCTCGGTGTCCATCAGACGGCTGCCGGGATCGACGCCGGTCAGCACGGTCGGCGGGTAGAAGCAGCCCGGACCCTCCGGGGTACGGCCGCCGACCAGTACCCGGGCGCCGCGCTCGACCGCGTCGGCGACCAGTTCCTCGACCTTGCCCCGGCCGTTGCGGTCGATCAGCGGGCCGACGTCGACACCGTCGCGCGTACCGGGTCCCACGACCAGCGCGCCCATGCGCTCGGCCAGCCGCCGCCCGAACTCCTCCACCACGGAGGTGTGCACGAAGAAACGGTTGGCGGCGGTGCACGCCTCGCCCATGTTGCGCATCTTGGCGACCATCGCGCCGTCCACGGCCTTGTCCAGGTCCGCGTCCTCGAACACGATGAACGGCGCGTTCCCGCCCAGTTCCATGGACGTGCGCACCACCGCGTCCGCGCTCTGGGCGAGCAGCAGGCGGCCGACGCCCGTGGAGCCGGTGAAGGACAGCTTGCGAATCCGCCCGCCGCGCAGGAGCGGTTCGCACACCTCCCCCGCACGGGAGGTGGTGACGACGTTCAGCACGCCGTCGGGCAGCCCGGCCTCCTTGAGGATGGCGGCGAGGGCGAGGCTGGAGAGCGGGGTCTGGGGGGCCGGCTTGAGCACCATCGTGCAGCCCGCGGCGATCGCCGGGCCGATCTTGCGGGTGCCCATGGCCAGCGGGAAGTTCCACGGCGTGATCAGCAGACAGGGGCCCACCGGGCGGCGGGAGAGCAGCATCCGGTTGCGGCCGTCTGGCAGGGTGGCGTGGCCGCCGTCGATCCGGACGGCCTCCTCGGAGAACCACCGGAAGAACTCGGCGGCGTACGCCACCTCTCCCCTGGCCTCGGCGAGCGGCTTGCCCATCTCGGCGGTCATCAGATGGGCCAGCTCGTCGGTGCGCTCGACGATGATCTCGTAGGCCCGGCGCAGGATCTCGCTGCGGGCCCGGGGCGCCGTACGGGCCCACTTCTCCTGCGCGGTGACGGCCGCGTCCTCGGCGAGCTGCGCGTCCTTGGGGCCCGCGTCGGCGACATGGCAGAGGATCTCGCCGGTCGCGGGGTCGTCGACGGCCATGGTGGCGCCGTCCGCGGCGTCGACCCAGGCGCCGCCGATGAACAACTGTGTGGGTGTGTCGGTCATGGGGTTCCTCCAGGTTGATCGGCGGCGGGGTCGAGCAGTTCAGCGAGGTGCAGGGCGCGGACGCCCCGGTCACCGGCGAGGTGGTCGATCTGGGTGGCGCAGCTGAAGCCGTCGGCGACGACCACGGCCGGTCCCTGGGCGTCGACGGCGTCGAGGCGCGGCTTCAGGGCGAGGTCGGCGACGGCCATCGAGGTGTCGTAGTGGTCGGCCTCGAAGCCGAAGTTGCCGGCAAGTCCGCAGCAGCCCTCCGCCTCGTCGACCTTCCGCACACCGAGGCGGCCGAGCAGGTCGCGCGGGTGGTGGCCCTTGAAGGTGGCGTACTCGTGGCAGTGGGTCTGCAGGACGACGTTCTGAGGCAGCTCCGGTGGCGTCCAGCCGGGCTCGGCCAGCTCGGTCAGCGCTCCGGTGAGGGTGTGGACGCGGGCCGCGACCCGCCGGGCGGCGTCGGTGCCCAGCAGCTCGGGCACATCGCGCTTGAGGGCGGCGGCGCAGCTGGGTTCGGCGACGACGACGGGGCGGTCGTCTCCGTTGTCGAGGCGGGCGACCGTACGGGCCATGACGCGGCGGGCGACGGACAGCTGGCCGGTGCTGACCCAGGTCAGACCGCAGCACAGGCCCTCCTCCGCCGTGCAGGGGATGCCCGCGTCGGCCAGCACTCGGCTCGCGGCCCCGGCGACCTCGGGCCGGAAGGCGCGGGTGAAGCTGTCGACGAAGAGCAGCGTCTTCGCCGGTTCACCGGTCCGCGCCCTCCGCAGGGCCTCCCGTAGCGCGTGCCGGGAGGCGAAGGCCGGGATGCGCCGCTTCACCGTCACCCCGCCGAGGCGGGCGAGCAGCCTGCCGACCGGGCCGCGCAGCAGCGCGTTCACGGGGCGGGCGGCACAGCCGGCGAGGGCCGAGGTCAGCGGAAGCCAGCCCAGCGAGTAGTGGGAGCGGGGTCTGAGCCTGCCCTTGTAGTGGTGGTGCAGGAACTCCGCCTTGTACGTGGCCATGTCGACGCCCACCGGACAGTCGCTGGAACACGCCTTGCAGGACAGGCACAGGTCGAGGGCGTCACGCACCTCGGTGGAGCGCCAGCCGTCCTCGACGGTCCCGCCGCGCACCATCTCCTGGAGCAGCCGGGCCCGGCCCCGCGTGGAGTCGCTCTCCTCCCCCGTCGCCCGGTAGCTGGGGCACATCACTCCGCCCGCGTCGCTGCGGCAGCGGCCGACGCCGACACAGCGGCGGACCGCGCCCGCGAAGCCGTCCTCGTCGTGGGGGAAGGTGAAGAGGGTGTCGACGGGCACCACGTCGGCCGGGGTGTGCAGGGCGAGGTCGGCGTCGAGGGGGGCCGGGTCCACGATGACACCGGGGTTGAGCAGCCCTTCGGGGTCGAAGATCTCCTTGAACGCGGCGAACGCCCGGATCATGCGGTGGCTGTACATGATCTCCAGCAGCTCACCGCGCGCCCGTCCGTCGCCGTGCTCGCCCGACAGGGAGCCGCCGTGGGAGACCACGAGGGTCGCCGCCTCGCCGACGAAGCGGCGCGCGGCGGCCCGGCCGGGGCCGGTGGCGAGGTCGAAGTCGATGCGGACATGGACGCAGCCGGCGCCGAAGTGGCCGTAGAGCACCCCGGTGAGCCCGTGGGTGGCCAGCAGCTTGCGGAAGTCGCGCAGATAGGCGGCGAGGTTCTCCGGGGCGACGGCCGCGTCCTCCCAGCCGGGCCAGGACTCCCCGCCGTCGACGAGCCGGGCGGCGAGCCCGGCGCCGTCCTCGCGGACCCGCCACAGCGAGCGCCGCTCCTGCGGGCTCCGCACGACCCGCCCGCCGGTCGTCCGGCCCCGGGACGTGAGCGCGTCGAGGAGTTCGGCGGCGCGGGCGTCGACCGTCGCCTGGTCGTCGCCGTCGAGTTCGACGTACAGCCAGGCCCGTCCCTCGGGCAGTCCGGTCACGGAGTCCGGGCCGCGGCGGGCGCGCATGGTGGCGACGATCGCCTCGTCCATGCCCTCGACGGCGGTGGGGTTCCAGCGCAGGATCTCGGGCACGTCCTCGGCGGCGTCGACCACGTCGTCGTAGCCGAGGGTGAGGAGCGTGGAGGCCTGTGCGGTCGCCACCAGGCGGACCGTCGCGGCGGTGACGACCGCACAGGAGCCTTCGGTGCCGACCAGGGCACGGGCCATGTCGAAGCCGTGCTCGGGCAGCAGGTAGTGCAGCTGGTATCCGGACACATGGCGTGGGACGCGCCCCAGTTCGGTGCGGATCGGCGCCAGGTTGGCGTCGATCAGGGCGCGTACGTCGGCGCGGAGACGGGCGACACGCCGGACGGCGGCCGTGTCGTGCGGGTCCGCCGCGCGCAGGCCCTGGTGGTCGGCGACGGCCCGCACGCCGTCGGCGGTCACGAACTCCAGGGCCTCGATGTGGCTGCTGGTGCGGCCGTGCCGCACGGACCGGTTGCCGCACGCGTCGTTGCCGATCATGCCGCCGAGGGTGCAGCGACTGTGCGAGGACGGGTCGGGGCCGAAGGTCAGGCCCTGGAGGGCGGTGGCGCTGCGCAGGGCGTCGAGGACGACGCCGGCCTCGACGCGTGCGGTGCGCGCGATCGGGTCGATGTCGAGGATCCGGTTCATGTGCCGGGAGAAGTCGAGGACCACGCCGGGGCCGACGGCGTTGCCCGCCATGCTGGTGCCGCCGCCGCGCGCGGTGACCGGGATTCCGGTCTCCCGGCAGGCGCGCAGCACCGCGACGACGTCGTCGGCGCCGCGGGGGAACACCACGGCCCGCGGGGGGACCCGGTAGTTGGAGGCGTCGTAGGCGTAGGGGCCGGTGAAGCCGGGGCCGGTCTCCACCCGCAGGCCGGGCGCCGTCCCGGTGAGCAGCGCGACCAGCCGGTCCAGGGCGGGGGTGGTGCGCGCCGACTGCTCCAGGGCCGTGGTGGTGTCCGTCATCGCTCCGCCGCTCCACAGGTGCCGGCTTCCACGGCCGTCGCCCAGGCCTGGAGGCCCTCGTCCACCGCGGCCTCGTCGATGACGAGGGCCGGGATCATACGGACGACCTGGTTCCAGGCGCCGCACAGCAGCAGGAGCAGGCCCTCGTCGACGGCGGCGCGCTGGACCCGGGCGGCGGTCTCGGGGTCGGGGGCGCCGTCCTCGGTGACGAACTCGGTGGCCAGCATCAGTCCGAGGCCGCGTACGTCGCCGATGCCGGGGGTGCGGTCGGCGACCGCCTCCAGGCCCTGGCGCAGCCGCTTGCCCATGGCCTCGGCGTTCTCCACGAGCCGCTCGTCGCGGACGACGTCGAGGGTGGCGCAGGCCGCGGCGCAGGCGACGGCGTTGGCGCCGTACGTGCCGCCCTGCGAGCCCGGCCAGGCCTTGGCCATCAGTGCCTCGGGGGCGGCGATGCCCGACAGGGGGAAGCCGCTGGCCAGGCCCTTGGCGGTGACGAGGATGTCGGGCGTGACGCCGAAGTGGTCGTGGCCCCAGAAGCGGCCGGTGCGGCCGACGCCGGTCTGCACCTCGTCGAGGATGAGCAGGAAGCCGTGCCGGTCGGCGCGTTCCCGCAGCCCTTCGAGGAAGGCGCGGGTGGCGGGCACGTAGCCGCCCTCGCCGAGGACCGGCTCGACGATGATCGCGGCGGTGTCGGCGGGCGAGGAGATCGTCTGGAGCGTGTAGTCCAGTTCCTGGAGGGCGAAGCGGGTCGCGGTGTCCTCGTCCCAGCCGTAGCGGTGGGCCGCCGGGAAGGGGGTGACGACCACACCGCTCATCAGCGGGGAGAACCCGGACCGGAAGCGGGTGCCGGAGGTGGTCATGGAGGCGGCGGCGACGGTGCGGCCGTGGAAACCGCCGTGGCAGACGATGATGTTGGGGCGGCCGGTGGCCTGGCGGGCCAGGCGCAGGGCGGCCTCCACGGCCTCGCTGCCGGAGTTGGTGAAGAAGAGGCTGTCGAGGCCGGTCGGGAGCACCTCCCCGAGCTTCTCGACCAGCTGCCGCAGGGGCCGGTGCATCACCGTCGTGTACTGGCCGTGGACGAGGGTGGCCACCTGTTCCTGGGCGGCCGCCACGACCTTGGGGTGGCAGTGCCCGGTGCTGGTGACGCCGATGCCGGCGGTGAAGTCCAGGTAGCGGCGGCCGTCCTCGCCGTAGAGGTGGACGCCCTCGCCCCGGGTCGCCACCACGGGCGTGGCCTGGCGAAGGTGCGGCGACAGTGCGGTCATGTTCGTCTCCCGGCCTCGGTCTCGGTCTGCTGCGGCCCTTCGAGCATCTCGGGGGGCCGGGGCGGCGCCAACGCGCGAAGTGTCCGGACGGGACGCGACATCCGGACGTTGTGTCAGCGCCACCGGCACGGCGCCGGCTGTTCGCCTGCGGGACCTCTCTTGCGCAGGTCAGCGACGCTTGTCACAGTGGCCGGGCACTCCCCGCGGGCACGGCCCGGTGCGAGCGGGGCACCCCCTGGAGGCACCGTGGACGACAACCATCCGGCCGCTCAGGGGCCCGCCCGTC
>NZ_JAMGBG010000143.1 GCF_023516595.1 Streptomyces neyagawaensis
AACCATCCGGCCGCTCAGGGGCCCGCCCGTCCGCTCACCGTCGCCGATGCGCTGGCCCTGCCCGTGCTGGCCGCCGGGCAGCCGCTGGTCGTGACCGGTGAGGCGGGCCTGGACCGGCCGGTCCGCTGGGTCCACATCACGGAGCTGACCGATCCCGCGTCCTTCCTGAAGGGCGGCGAACTCGTCCTCACCACCGGGATGCCGCTGCCGCAGGACACCGCCGGGGTGCGCCGGTACGTCGAGGAACTCGCCGACGTCGGGGCCGCGGCGCTGGTCATCGAACTCGTGCGCCGCTACCACCGCCCGCCGGACGCGCTGGTCGACGCCTGCCGTGTCCGGGGCCTGCCCCTCGTCACCCTGGCCAGGGACGTCAACTTCCTGGAGGTCACCCAGGTCGTGCACGCCCTGCTGCTCGGCAACCAGGCGGACGCGATGCGGCGCACCCAGCGCGTCCACGAGGCGTTCACCGCCCTCACCCTGCGCGGGGCCGGGCCGGAGGACGTGGTGCGTGCGGCGGCGGAGATGAGCGGCCGCACGGTCGTCCTGGAGAACCTGGTGCACCAGGCGCTGATCTGCGAGCCGTCCGGCGGCACCCTCGAGGAGGCGCTCACCGGCTGGGAACACCGCTCCCGGGCCACCGGGACGGGAGAGGGGACGGTGGTCCAGGGACCGGAGGGCTGGCTCACGGCGCCTGTCACGTACCAGGGGGAACGCTGGGGGCGGGTGGCGATGCTCCCGGCCGGGCCGGACGGGCCGGCCTTCGGGCCGGAGGACCGCACCGTGCTGGAGCGGACCGCCATGGCCCTGACCGTGGCCCGGCTCATCCACCCCACTCCGTGGGAGCACACCGCCCATCGCAACGCCCTGCGCGACCTGGTCGAACAGCGCCACCGCTCGGCGGAGGACGCCCGCGCCCGCTGTGCCGCGCTGGGGCTGCCCGCCGACCGGAGCCGCTTCGTCGCGGTCCTCGTGGACCTTCCCGCGGGCGGCGGGGGCCAGGAGGCCGAGGCCCGACTGCTCCAGGAGCTGCACGCCACCGGAGTCGCGGGGCTCGTCGGTGAGCTGGCCCCCGGCCGTGTCGGCGTCCTGCTGGCCCTGCGTCCGGCCCAGCCCTGGCGGCCGGTCGTCGAGCAGTTGTGCGGCGCCGTGCCCGGTGGGGAGCCCCGGCCGGTCGTGAGTGTCGGCTCCGAGGTCATGGATCTGGCCGACACCGCCCGTTCCTTCCGGGAGGCGGCCCGTGTCGCCGAGGCCACCCCCGGCGGCCTGCCCCTTCCCGAGGGACGGTCCTTCCACGAGCTGTCCGACATCGGTCTGCGGCGGCTGCTGTACGCCCTGCGTGAGGACACCCGGATCCAGGAGTACACCGAGCGGCAGCTCGGCCGGCTCATCGAGCACGACACCCAGCACGGCTCCGACCTGCTGACGACGCTGCGCCACTACCTCGACGCCGCCGGGAACAAGACGACCGCCGCGCGCCGGGGCGGCCTCGCCCGCGAGACCATGTACCAGCGTCTGCGGACCATCGAGCGGCTCCTCGGCCGGGACCTCGAATCCGGGGAGGAGCGCACCGAACTCCATGTGGCCCTCGCCGCGCTCGACGCGCTGCGGGCCCGGTGACGGCGGGACGCACCCCGTACTCCCCCCGTACTCACCCCCCGACTCACCCACTGCACCAGGGTTGTCAGGGGCATGGCCGCGCTCCTACAGTCCACAGCGGAACAGGAATTGGGAGCGCTCCCATCATGGCGGATTCACGGAGCGCCCGCGCGACCCCACCTTCCCGGCCGTACCTCCGAAAGAGGTCCCCCATGCGACCGTCACCACGTCTTCCGCGTTCTCTGCGCGGCCCGCTCGGCGCATTCGTCACCGCGCTCGTCACCGTCGCGGCACTCTTCGCCGCCACGCCCCAGGCCCAGGCCGACACGACGGTGTGCGAACAGTTCGGCTCGGCCGTCATCCAGGGCCGGTACGTCGTCCAGAACAATCGCTGGGGCACCAACGAGCCCCAGTGCGTCACCACCACGGGCTCCGGTTTCCGGGTCAGCCGGGCCGACGGCTCGGTCCCGACCAACGGCGCGCCGAAGTCGTACCCCTCCGTGTTCAACGGCTGCCACTACACCAACTGCTCGCCGGGGACGAACCTCCCCGCGCAGCTCTCCCGTATCTCGAGCGCGCCGAGCAGCATCTCGTACGGGTACGTCGGCGACGCGGTCTACAACGCCTCGTACGACATCTGGCTGGACCCGACACCTCGGACCGACGGGGTGAACCGGACCGAGATCATGATCTGGCTCAACAAGGTGGGCCCCATCCAGCCCATCGGCTCGCAGGTCGGCACCGCCACCGTGGGCGGGCGCAGTTGGCAGGTGTGGCAGGGCGGCAACGGCACCAACGACGTGCTGTCCTTCGTCGCCCCGTCGGCCATCGGCAGCTGGAGCTTCGACGTGATGGACTTCGTCCGGCAGGCCGTGTCCCGCGGGATGGCGCAGAACAGCTGGTATCTGACGAGTGTTCAGGCCGGTTTCGAGCCCTGGCAGAACGGGACGGGGCTGTCCGTGAACTCGTTCTCCTCCACCGTCGAGACGGGCGGCGGGCCCGGCGGTCCGGGCAGTCCGGGCGGTGGCTCCGGGTGCGCGGTGTCGTACGCGACGAACGTGTGGCCGGGCGGGTTCACCGCGAACGTCACGGTCTCCAACACCGGTTCGTCGCCCGTCGACGGCTGGCGGCTCGCCTTCACCCTGCCCTCCGGTCAGCAGATCACCGGAGCCTGGAGCGCGTCCGTGTCCCCGTCGTCGGGTTCCGTCACGGCGAGCGGCCTGGCGCACAACGCGAGCATCTCCCCCGGCGGCAGTCAGACGTTCGGCTTCCAGGGCACCTACAGCGGCACCTTCGCCTCGCCGGGCGCGTTCAGTCTGAACGGCACGGCCTGCACCAGGGCGTGACACGACCGGCGCCGGACGCTCGTACGGCGTCCGGCGCCGGCCGGTAGTGGTCGGCCGGTCACAGCCGACCGGTCACGGTCGGGCGGCCCACCGTGGCCGGCCCGCCCCCTGGGGCAGGGCGCCGTGGTCTAACCGAACTGGGTGAAGAACTTCCAGATCTCGCCCGGCAGCCAGGTCCGGGAGCCGCTGTCACCGCCACGTCCGTCCTGCGGCGCGGCAATGTGCCCCTCGTCGAAGGCTGCCCAGGCGACCGGGTACCCGGCGGCGCATCCCGAGTAGGTGGTGACCCGGTGCTGGAGGCTGCCCTGCGCCGGCTCGGGCGGGTTCTGGGCGGCGCAGCCGTTGTTCCTGACGAACCTGTCCCGCATCGACCGTCCGCCGGAGATGTTCAGGACGCTGTCCCTGAGGCCGTGCACACCGAGGTAGGCGATGCGCTGGTTGCCGCCGTTGCATCCGCTGAGGACGCCGCCGCTCTGGACGGCGACCGCGCGGAAGACGTTCGCGCGGGAGCACGCGATCGAGTAGGACATGGCGCCGCCGTAGCTGAAGCCGAGGGCGAAGCGCTGTGTCGTCTCGACGCACAGGGCCCCTTCGATCCGCCTGAGCATGTCGTCGACGAGGGTGATGTCCTCGCCGTTGGAATTGGCCCAGCCATTGTTGAGACCCTGGGGCGCGACGAAGATCGTGCTGTTGTTCGCCAGCCGCTGGAGCCCGTAGTACGCCCAGGTGCCGGTCTCCACGGTGCGGCCCGTGGCGACGTCGTTGGAGGTGCCGCCCAGCCAGTGGAAGCCGAAGACCAGCCGGTAGGCGCGGTTGCGGTCGTAGCCGTCCGGGACCCGCAGGATGAAGTTCCGGTTCTTGCCGCTGCTCTGGATCGTGTGGGTACCGCTGGCCAGGCCGGGCGCCTTGCCGCAGCCGGGGCTCCCGGCGGCCTCCCGGGCGGGTCCGGCGGCGGGGCCGGAGGCCGCGAGCGCGGAGCCCACGCCGGGGCCTGCGGTCAGGGCCGTGCCGGCCATGGTCAGGACGAGCAGGACCGCGACCACGGCGGGCCGTAAGAGGTTCTTTGTCCTGGTGATCATGCGACTCCCTCTGTCTCGGAATACGGCTGTGCGGGGTGAGCGGGGCCGATGCGGGCACCGCGCGCGTCCGTGAGCGTCTCACCGCCGAAGCGGTCACGGACCGATGAGTGTCGTGCACCTGACACAGATAAAACGGGCGCAAGATTCGAGCTTGTTCACGATCGAACCACATCGGCCGCCCGGTGGTAGTCCCGGAGCATAGAGAGGCGGCGGTACATGTCAACACCTCTCGACCGACGCACCTCGCGCCCCATCCGCTCGATTTCAGCCCCTGACCGAGCGAAAGATTTCGAGTTCAAATGCGAATCATGCGAGGGGTATTGACTCGGTTCATCGCGCTCCTATCATCCAAAGTGCTCGATGAGTCGGCTGGTGTCCGAGAGGGCGAACGGGGTTGACCCTCCCGGTCGCCGCACACCGCGAGAAGAGACAGAGCACCCCCACGCACGCGCACATCGCCGCACCCGCACCGCGCTCCGGCGCAAGCCCCCCACCGCCCGGCCGCAGGCGGTTCGCCCGCCACCCCCAACGGCCCGGCCACACAAGGAGACCGACATGGATATGTCATGCCCTCGTCACCAGTGGGGCCGTCGTCGAGCGCTGACGGCGGCCGCCGGACTGGCGTCGGGTGCCTTCCTCCCCCTGACCGCGGCAGCCCGCGGCATCGCCGCCGAGGGGCCGGACGGCGCCGCGGCGAACTTCACCAACCCGGTCGTCTGGCAGGACTTCGCCGACATCGACGTCATCCGCGTCGGCGACACGTACTACGCCTCGGCCTCGACGATGCACTACTCGCCGGGCGCCCCCGTCCTGCGCTCGTACGACCTGGTGAACTGGGAGATCGCCGGCCACTCGGTGCCGAGCCTCGACTTCGGTGCCAAGTACGACCTGAACGGCGGCCGCGGGTACGTCCGGGGCATCTGGGCATCGTCGCTGGCCCACCGGCCGAGCAACGGGACCTTCTACTGGCTCGGCCAGATCGACTTCGCCAGGACGTACATCTACACGGCCACCGCCGCCGAGGGACCGTGGAACAGGCTCACCACCATCAACACGCCGTACTACGACGCCGGGCTGCTCGTCGACACCGACGACACCCTGTACGTGGCGTACGGCAACACGACGATCAGCGTGGCGCAGCTGTCGCCCGACGGGCGCACCCAGGTCCGTACCCAGCAGGTGTTCACGACCCCGTCGAGCGTCGGCACCCTGGAGGGCTCCCGCTTCTACAAGATCAACGGGCAGTACTACATCTTCCTGACCCGCCCCGCGAACGGCCAGTACATCCTCAAGTCGTCCAGCGGACCCTTCGGTCCGTACACCATGCGTCAGGTCCTCCTCGACCTGCGCGGGCCGATCCCGGGCGGGGGCGTCCCGCACCAGGGCGGGCTGGTGCGGACGCAGAGCGGCGCCTGGTACTACCTGGCGTTCGTGGACGCGTACCCGGGCGGCCGGGTGCCGGCGCTGGCGCCCATCACCTGGACCCCGGACGGCTGGCCCGTGGTGCAGTTGGTGAACGGCGCGTGGGGCGCCTCGTATCCGGCCCCGGTGGTGCCCGCCCCGCCCCGCCAGGTCACCCCCATGATCGGCGTGGACACCTTCGACGGGACGACCCTCAAGCCGAAGTGGGAGTGGAACCACAACCCCGACAACACCAAGTGGTCGGTGAACAACGGCCTCACCCTGCGGACGGCGACGGTCACCAACGACCTGTACTGGGCCCGCAACACGCTCACGCACCGCATCCAGGGCCCGACCTCCACCGCCACGGTCCAGCTCGACCACTCGGCGATGCGGGACGGCGACCGGGCCGGACTCGCGCTGCTGCGGGACTCCTCCGCGTGGATCGGGCTCAAGCGGGACGGCGGCGTGACCCGGCTGGTGATGGTGGACGGGCTGACGATGGACGGCAGTTGGAACACCACCGGCACGGGTGTGGAGCGGGCGAGCGCGAACGCGCCCGGCGGCCGCGTCTGGCTGCGGGCCACCGCCGACATCCGTCCCGGAGCGCCCCGGCCCGCCACCTTCTCCTACAGCACCGACGGCGTCACCTTCACCCGCCTTGGTCCCGCCTTCTCCATGGGCAACGACTGGCGCTTCTTCATGGGCTACCGGTTCGCCCTCTTCAACCACGCCACGCAGGCACTGGGCGGCGCCGTCCGCGTCACGCGGTTCGAGCTGTCCACGCCCTGAGGCCGTCGCACCCGCAACACCATCACCCGCACCCCACCCGCACCCGACCGTACGAGGAGAACGATGAACCCGTCGAAACGGCTCGGCCGGCGCCGCGCCTCGGTCCTGGGCCTGGCAGCCGTCGTGTCCCTGGTGACCCCCGGCATCGCGAACGGCGCGGACCGCGCCCCTGACGCGCCGAGGGCCAGCACGCTGGGCGCCCAGGCGGCCCAGTCCGGACGGTACTTCGGCACTGCCGTGGCCGCGGGCCGGCTCGGCGACGGCCAGTACACCGGCATCCTGGACCGTGAGTTCAACCAGGTCACCCCCGAGAACGAGATGAAGTGGGACGCGACCGAGCGCAGCCGCGGCCAGTTCACCTTCGGCTCCGCCGACCAGATCGTGAACCGCGCGGCGTCCCGCGGTCAGAAGGTCCGCGGTCACACCCTGGTGTGGCACTCCCAGCTGCCCGGCTGGGTCAGCTCCATCAGGGACGCGAACACGCTGCGCAGCGTGATGAACAACCACATCACCACTGTGGCGGGCCGCTACAAGGGCCGCATCCACTCCTGGGACGTGGTCAACGAGGCCTTCGCCGACGGCGGCAGCGGCCAGATGCGCAGCTCCGTCTTCCGGGACGTGCTGGGCACCGGCTTCATCGAGGAGGCGTTCCGCACGGCCCGGTCCGCCGATCCGTCGGCCAAGCTCTGCTACAACGACTACAACATCGAGGACTGGAACGCCGCGAAGACGCAGGGCGTCTACCGCATGGTGCGCGACTTCAAGGCGCGCGGCGTGCCCATCGACTGCGTGGGTCTCCAGTCCCACTTCGGTGCCGGCGGCCCTCCCGGCAGCTTCCAGACGACGCTGTCGAGCTTCGCCGCGCTCGGGGTGGACGTACAGATCACCGAGCTGGACATCGCGCAGGCCCCGCCGAACGCGTACGCCAACACGGTCAGGGCCTGTCTGAATGTGGCGCGCTGCACCGGCATCACGGTGTGGGGCATCCGCGACAGCGACTCGTGGCGCAGCGGCGAGAACCCGCTCCTGTTCGACCGCGGCGGCAACAAGAAGCAGGCGTACGGGTCCACGCTCACCACGATGGGCGGCACGCCCTGACCTCAGGGGTCGACCGCCGGGGCGCACCGGACCGGCTCCGGTGCGCCGACGCCGGATGCTGACGGCCGCGGGCTCCCGGCGTGGTGCGCCGGGGGCCCGTCCGTCGTGGTCGGCCCGTGGAACGGGGGAAGGCCCCTCCGCCCGGGGGCGGCGGAGGGGCGCCCGCCGGCGTCGGAGGACGTCCGCTCAGGGGCCGGTGTCCTCCGCCGCTTCACGCCGGCGGTGTGGGGGGACCTTGTTCAGGCCGCCTCGTGTGCGCGGCATGGCCCATCCCATCGCGCCGGCGGCGCGCCGTCACTCCGCCGATCGGCGGGGGAACCCCCGCCTGTCGGCCGGGGTTCGTGCCCCGGAGCCGTCTCCGACCGGTCAGAGGGCCGTGAACGTCCACTGGAGGTTGGTGCTGCTGCCGTTCGTCCACTGCTTGGTGACGGAGCCGGAGGAGACGTTGCCCCCTCCGTCGAGGACCAGGCCGGTGGCGCGGTTGGCGATGGTGTAGCGGTCACCGCCCCGGTTCGTGATCTTCCACTGCTGGTTGGAGCTGCCGCTCCAGGACGCCTGTCTGGCCGCGGAGCCGTCGGAGGTGGCGCCCCAGCCGTCGGCGACCATGCCGTTGGTGCGGTTGACCAGCCGGTAGTAGCCGCCCGCGATCGGCTCGGCGTGCCACTGGAGGTTGTTGTGGCCGTCCCACGTCCACTGCTTGAGGTTGGACCCGGAAGCGACATCGCCGCCGCTGTCCAGGGCCAGGCCGTTGGTGACGTTGGTGATCCGGAAGTACGTCGCCGGATTGAACTGGACCCTCAGGGAGGTGATCTGGTCGTTGTTGCCGGTGTTCCTCAGGTCGGGGTTGTTGGCGGTGAACGTCCACGAGGTGCCGGTGAAGTTGTCTCCCGAGTATCCGATCACCTGGTGGCCCGGACCCAGGCGGAGGGAGGAGATGGTGCGTGTGCTCAGTCCGGCCGCGGTCAGGTCGGCGGCGGCGTAGTCGCCGAGGGCCAACGGGGCGGAGTTGCCGGAGTAGTTGACGTCGGAGAAGGCGATGGCGCCGGCGGGCGGCGCCACGGCCGGGATGGTGCCGGAGAAGGAGAGCTTCAGGACGTAGGCGTTGGCGCTGTAGGGCGCGGAGGACGGCAGGGCGACCGTGAGACCGGAGGAGTTCTGCGTCGGTGCGGGCAGGTCGATGGTGGTGCCGGCGGTGGAGCCGAGCAGCTTCACCGAGGTCAGCGAGGAGAGGTTGATGCGGTCCGAGCTGAGCGTCTTGATGGTCAGCGAGCTGCCGGGCCAGCCCAGGACGGTGGCGTACAGGACGTTGTCGGCCTTGTTGCGGGTGAAGCGGATGTCCTGCGCCGTGCCGGCCGTCGGATTGGTGAAGGCACCACCGCCCATCTTCGTCGGGCCCTCGCCGTAGACCGTCCAGGCACGGGTCGCGTAGATCGACTCGCCGAAGCGCTTCAGGTGGTCGCCCATGCCGAGCAGGATGTCCTTCTGCGCCTGCGGGATGGTTCCGTCGGCCATCGGCGCGATGTTGAGCAGCACGTTGCCGTTCTTGCTCACACGGTCGATGAACGAGTGCAGCATCTGCTTGATGCTGTAGTAGCCGATGCCCTGCGTGTAGCACCAGCTGCTGCTGGAGATGCTGTCGTCGGTCAGCCAGTACGGAGTGGTGAGGTCGGCCGGGCCGCCGCGCTCGTAGTCGAAGACCTCGCCCTTGCCGTTCATGCCGTCCTTGTAGGTGGCGACGACCTCACGGCCCCAGCTGTTGGCCTGGTTGTAGTAGTACGCCAGGAAGTTGAGGCGCTGCTGCTCGGCGACGGCGTCCAGATTGAAGTCCTGCCACAGGATGTCGGGCTGGGCGCGGTCGATGACCTCCTTGAGCTTGTCGTACCAGAGCTGGTTCTCCGCGGTCGAACCCAGCTGGCCGTAGAGCTTCTTGAGGCTGGGGTCCGTCTGCGCGGGGGCGGCCTCGTAGAAGCCGGTGAAGTTGTACGCGTGGTGCATGGCCACCAGCAGCTTCAGGCCCTTGGCACGGATGGCCGTGGAGAACAGCTTCAGCAGGTCAAGACCTGGGCCCTTCTTCACGGAGTTCCACTCGTTGACCTGGCTGTCCCACATGGAGAAACCGTCATGGTGCTCGGCGACGGGGCCCGCGAACCTGGCCCCGGCGTCGACGAACAGCTGCACCCACTCCTCGGGGTCGAACTTCCCGCCGGCGGACTTCAGCTTCGGCGCGAACTGCACGAAGTTGCCCGCCAGGTCCTGAGCACCGTTGATGAAGTTGTGGTACGGCCACGCCGAGGGCTGGCCGTAGGTCGCGATGTGGTGCTGGTTGGCGGAGTCGCCGGCCCGGTACATGTTGCGCGGGTACCACTCGTTGCCGAACGCCGGGACGCTGAAGACGCCCCAGTGGAAGTAGATGCCGAACTTCGCGTCCTGGAACCACTCGGGGGCCGGCGGGTGCTGGTCGACCGAATTCCAGTCGGGTGTGTAGGTGCTGGGCGCGGCCTGGGCCACGCCGGCGCCGAGGACACCTCCGGCGACGGCCGCGGCGGCCACCCAGGTGGCCCCGGCCAGAAGCCGGCGTCTGCTGATCGAACTCGACATGGTCACATCCCTGATGCGGAGGGGGAGGGGGGGAATGCGGGGGAACACGGTCGAAGTTCGGGCACGTCGCCTCTTGATGTCAACGGGCGTGCAGGGATGAAAAGCATTGGAGGGGAGCTACATCACCCCTGATTGTTGCGCTATGTCCCGCTATGCACAGGGGCAGACATGGTATGTATTCGCTCCCGGCCCCGGCGCGTCCGCAAGGACCCGCCAGCCACATTCATGGGATGGATCTTGTACGCAGTAGGCCACCCTCCTCGTCAGGGCACCCTCTGAGCTGCCCATTTCTCAGGACTTACGCAAGAGGCTGGACAGCCGGGCCGGAACGAGCCTATAAAGACATCCCATCTCTACTCCGCCGCGATACACGGATGTCGTCGAGGCGAAACATCTCCCGCTACGGGACCAGCGCGAGGAAGCCCTCATGAGACTCAGAACAGCCCTCTGTTCCGCCGTATCCGCCCTGTCCGCACTGGCGTTGCTCAGTGCGTGCAGCAGTGGCTCCACCGACTCCTCGGCGTCGGGCGGCAAGCCGCTGGTCGGCGTCGACTACCCGCGCTCCGACACCGACTTCTGGAACTCGTACATCAAGTACACGCCGGAGTACGCCAAGGAGCTGGGCCTCTCCCTCAAGACCACCAACTCGCAGAACGACGTCGCCAAGCTCACCGCCAACGCGCAGACCTTCATCAGCCAGGGCGTCAAGGGCCTCGCGATGGCCCCGCAGGACACCGCCGCCATCGCCCCGAGCCTGGCTCAGCTGGAGGCGAAGAAGATCCCCGTCGTCACGGTCGACACCCGCCCCGACAGCGGCAAGGTGTTCATGGTGGTGCGCGCCGACAACCGCGCCTACGGCGAGAAGGCCTGCCAGTTCCTCGGCACGAAGCTCGGCGGCAAGGGCAAGGTCGTGATGCTTCAGGGCGGTCTGGACTCCATCAACGGCCGTGACCGCACCGAGGCGTTCAACGAGTGCATGAAGAAGAACTACCCGGACATCACGGTGTTCGGCGAGGCCACCAACTGGGACGGCGCGGTCGCCGCGCAGAAGCTCCAGACCCGGCTGACCCAGCACCCGGACATCAAGGGCATCTACATGCAGTCCAGCTTCGCGCTGTCCGGGACGCTGCAGGTCCTCAAGCAGAAGGGTTTGCTGGTGGACCCGATGGACAAGAAGCACGTGTTCGTCGTGTCCAACGACGGCATCCCCGAGGAGCTGAAGTCCATAGGCGCGGGCAAGATCGACGCCACGGTGTCCCAGCCGGCCGACCTGTACGCCAAGTACGCCCTGTACTACCTCAAGGCCGCGATCGACGGGAAGACGTTCAAGCCCGGCAAGACCGACCACGACAGCACCATCATCAAGGTCCGCGACGGCCTGCTGGAGGACCAGCTCTCCGCCCCGCTCGTCACCGCCGACGGCAGCTCCTACGGCGGTGTGCCCAGCGTCAAGAGCGACGACAAGTCGCTGTGGGGCAACAACCTCGGCTGATCCCTCACCCGAATGCGAAGGCCACGAGAACAAGGCGGTTGAGATGAGCGACGGGGAGCGGACAGTCACCCCCGCGCCCGCCCCGGCGGACGGCGGACGGGCCCCCTCGGACCCGCCCGTCGTCGAGGCGGCGGGCATAGTCAAACGATTCGGGCCGACCGTGGCCCTCGACGGCGCCCGGATCACCATCCGGCCCGGCGAGACCCACGCCCTCGTCGGCCGCAACGGAGCCGGCAAGTCGACCCTGGTGTCGGTCCTCACCGGTCTCCAGGCCCCCGACGAGGGAACGGTGACCTTCGGCGGGCAGCCCGCTCCCCGGCTCAGCGACCGGGACGCCTGGCGGCGCCACGTGGCCTGCGTCTATCAGAAGTCGACCATCATCCCCACCCTGACGGTCGCCGAGAACCTCTTCCTGAACCGGCACGACCGGGCCCGCGGCCGGCTCATCAGCTGGCAGGCCACCCGTCGCCGCGCACAGGAACTGCTGTCGACCTGGTCGGTGGACGTCGACCCACAGACCCCCGCCGGGGAACTGAGCGTCGAGCAACGGCAGTTCGTGGAGATCGCCCGGGCCCTGTCCTTCGGGGCGCGGTTCATCATCCTCGACGAGCCGACCGCGCAACTCGACGGTGCCGCCATCAACCGCCTCTTCGGCCGCATCCGCGACCTCCAGCGCCAGGGCGTCACCTTCCTCTTCATCAGCCACCATCTCCAGGAGATCTACGAGATCTGCGACATGGTGACGGTCTTCCGCGACGCCCGGCACATCGTGACGGCGCCGGTCGCGGACCTCGCCCGGACCGACCTCGTCGCCGCCATGACCGGCGAGGCCGCGACCGACCGGCGCACGGAACGGGCCGGCACCCTCGACGCCGCCGCCCCGGCCGCACTGCACGTCAACGCCCTGCGGGGCGACGGCTACGACGACGTCACCCTCCGGGTCGGGGCCGGCGAGATCGTCGGCCTCGCGGGCGCCGCCGGCAGCGGACGCACCGAGGTCGCCGAGACCGTCGTCGGCCTGAGGGCCGCGGCGGCGGGCGAGGTGGAGATCGCCGGGAGCCGCCCCCGGCCGGGCAGTGTGCCCGCGGCGCTCGCCGCCGGCGCCGGCTTCGTCCCCCAGGACCGGCACCACCAGGGCTTCGTACCGGACATGTCGATCGCGGACAACGCCACCCTGTCCGTGCCCCACCGGCTCGGCACGAACGGCTTCCTCAGCCGTGACCGACGGGACCGGCTGGCCGACAACATGATCGAGAAGCTGGCGATCAAGACACCGGGACCCGAGCTGCCCGTCTCCGCGCTGTCGGGCGGCAACCAGCAGAAGGTCGTCATGGCCCGCGCCCTCGCCGACGACCCCCGGCTGCTGGTCCTGATCAACCCGACCGCGGGCGTGGACGTGCGCTCCAAGGAGTTCCTCCTCGGCAAGGTCGAGGAGACCGCGGAGACCGGCACGGGGGTGCTCATCGCCTCCGACGAACTCGACGACCTGCGTATGTGCGACCGGGTCCTGGTGATGTTCCAGGGCCGTGTGACCTCAGAGATCGCCCGCGGCTGGCACGACCACGAACTCGTGGCCGCGATGGAAGGAGTGGACCTCAATGCCTGAAACCGTCCTCGCGGACACAGCCGCCCAGGCCGTGGAACCCAAGCCCAGGCGGACGGCCCTGCTCGGCGGCCGGATCCCCCTGGCCCGGATGCGCGACCTCGCGCTGGTCCCGGCCATCGTGGTCATCGCGATCGTCGGACAGGTCGTCAACCCGGTCTTCCTGCAGGCCGACAACCTCGTCAACGTCCTGCAGACGATGTCCGAGATGGCCCTGCTGGTCCTCGCCCAGACGATGATCCTGATCGTCAAGAAGATGGACCTGTCGCTGGAGTCCACCATGGGCCTCGCGCCCGGAGTCGCGGCCTGGCTGGTGGTGCCGACCGGCGCCGGCCACGGACTCGGGCTGCTGCCCGGCGCCTGGGCCGTGCCCGTCACCCTCGCCGTGGGCGCGCTCGTCGGCGTGATCAACGCCCTGCTGATCATCCGGTTCGGCCTCAACGGCTTCATCGTCACCCTCGGCATGCTGATCGTGCTGCGCGGTGTCCTCACCGGCATCTCCGGCGGCCAGACCTTCTTCCAGCTGCCCGAGTCGATGCTCTACCTCGGCACCGCCGAATGGTTCGGGATGCCCGCCTCCATCTGGATCTGCCTGGCGCTGTTCGCTGTCGCGATCGTCGTCCTCGGCTGGACCGGTTTCGGCCGGTCGCTGTACGCGATCGGCGGCAACGTCGACGCGGCGAAGGCGGCGGGCATCCGCACCGACCGGGTGCTGTGGATCGTCATCGTCGCCGGCAGTGTGCTCGCCGCGCTCGCCGGGCTGATGCTCTCCGGGCGTCTCGCCTCGGTCGCCTCCGCGCAGGGCAACGGCTACATCTTCACCGTCTTCGCCGCCGCCGTCATCGGTGGGATCAGCCTCAACGGCGGCAAGGGCACCATGTTCGGCGCGTTCTGCGGCATCCTGCTGCTCTTCATGATCCAGAACGTGCTCACCCTCGCGGGGGTCCCCGCCCAGTGGATCGGCGCCCTCAACGGCCTGATCATCCTCGTCGCCCTCGCCATCTCCCGCATCACCGGCGGCAAGGTCCAGGAGTGACCCGGGCGGCCGTCGCCGGTCGCCCGACCTCCGCCGCGTTCACGTCTCGTCGCAGGGGGACCGATTCCCCCTTGCCCCTCACAGGAGTTGCCGCCCATGTCCTCCACCGTGCCCTCATCCGCCCGCATCACCGCCCTGGACGTCCTGGACGTGCGGTTCCCCACCTCCGAACACCTCGACGGCTCGGACGCCATGAACCCCGAGCCCGACTACTCCGCCGCGTACGTCGTCCTGCGCACCGACGCCGGTGACGAGCTGGAGGGGCACGCCCTGGCCTTCACCACCGGCCGCGGCAACGATGTCCAGGCCGCCGCCATCGCGGCCCTCGCACCCCATGTGGTCGGCCTGTCCGTCGAGGAGGTCTGCGGCGACCTCGGGGCCTTCTCCCGCTCCCTCGTGCACGACCCCCAACTGCGCTGGCTCGGCCCGGAGAAGGGCGCCATCCACATGGCGACCGGAGCCGTCGTCAACGCGGCCTGGGACCTCGCCGCCAAGCGGGCCGGGAAGCCCGTGTGGCGCTTCCTCGCCGAGATGACGCCCGAGGAACTGGTCGCCCAGGTCGACTTCCGCTGGCTGTCCGACGCCCTCACCCCCGAGGAGGCACTGGAGATCCTGCGCGGCGCCGAGCCGGGCCGCGAGGAGCGGATCGCCCACCTGCTGGAGCGGGGCTACCCCGCCTACACCACCACCCCCGGCTGGCTCGGCTACTCCGACGAGAAGCTGTCCCGCCTGGCGCGCGAGGCTGTCGCCGACGGCTTCACGCAGATCAAGCTGAAGGTCGGCGCGGACCTCCAGGACGACATTCGGCGCATGCGCACCGCCCGCGAGACCGTCGGCCCGGACATCCGCATCGCCGTCGACGCCAACCAGCGGTGGGACGTCCAGCCCGCCATCGACTGGATGCGCGAGCTGGCCCCCTACGACCCGTACTGGATCGAGGAGCCCACCTCCCCCGACGACATCCTCGGCCACGCCGCCGTCCGCAAGGCGCTCACCCCCATCAAGGTCGCCACCGGTGAACACGTCGCCAACCGGGTCGTGTTCAAGCAGCTCCTCCAGGCGGAGGCGGTGGACATCGTGCAGATCGACTCCGCGCGGGTCGGCGGGGTCAACGAGAACCTCGCGATCCTGCTGCTCGCCGCGAAGTTCGGCGTACCGGTGTGCCCGCACGCCGGCGGAGTGGGCCTGTGCGAGATGGTCCAGCACCTGTCGATGTTCGACTACGTCGCCGTCTCCGGCAGCACCGAGGACCGCGTCATCGAGTACGTCGACCATCTGCACGAGCACTTCGTCGACCCGGTGCGCATCGCCGACGGCAACTACCTGGCGCCGACGCTGCCGGGGCTCGGCGCGCAGATGCACCCCGCCTCCCTCAAGGAGTACACCTACCCCGACGGCCCGGTCTGGTCGGCCCGTGTCTGATGTGCCCGGGCTGGTCGACGCCCACCACCATGTGTGGGACCTCGACCGCCGTCCCCAGCCCTGGCTGAGCGAGCCGGGCCACGCACCGATCCACCGGACCTTCGGCACGGACGACCTGCGGGCGGCCGCGACCCGGCCGATCGCCGGGCGGCAGCTGCGGCGCACCGTCGTCGTCCAGTGCGTCCCGTCCGTGCCGGAGACCCGCGAACTGCTCGCGCTGGCCGAGCGGGACTCCCTGGTCGGCGCGGTCGTCGGCTGGGTCGACCTGACCGCACCGGCCGTCGGCGACGTCCTCGACGAGCTGCGGGCCGGTCCCGGTGGCGGGTGTCTGCGGGCCGTACGCCACCTCGTCCAGGGCGAGTCCGACCCCCGGTGGTTGCAACAGCCGTCCGTGGAGCGGTCGTTGCGTGCGCTGCGGGAGCGTGGGCTGGCGTACGACATCCTCATCCGTGATCACCAGTTCGACCAGGCGGTGCGGCTGGCCGAGCGTCTCCCCGAACTGCCGCTCGTCCTCGACCACGCGGGCAAACCGCCCATCGCCTCAGGTGAACTCGGCGCCTGGGCGCAGGGGTTGAGACGGCTCGCCACCCATCCGCAGGTGCGGTGCAAGGTCTCCGGTCTGGTCACGGAGGCCGACCACACGAAGTGGGGCGTCGAGGACATCCGGCCGGTGTGGGAGCTGCTGCTCTCGGTCTTCGGCCCGGACCGGCTGATGTTCGGCTCGGACTGGCCGGTCTGTGTCCTCGCCGGGGGCTGGGACGCGTGGGCCGCGGCCGTCGAGGAACTGCTCGACGGCTGCTCCGCGACCGAGACGGAGGCGATCCTCGCCGGCACCGCGACCGCCTTCTACCGCCTCGACCCCCTGGAACCACCCACCCCCGAGAGGAAGGAGGGCACTTCGTGCTGCTGACCCACCTGCTGCACCCCGGCATCCTCGAAGCGCTGGCCGGCGCCGGCCACGGCGCCCGTGTGCTGCTGGCCGACGGCCACTACCCGGCGAGCACCGCCACCGGCGACCGCGCCAGGACCGTGCACCTGAACCTGGCCCCCGGACTGCTGGACGTCACCACCGTCCTCGACGTCCTGCTGACCGCGCTGCCCGTGGAGTCGGCCCAGGTGATGGTGCCGCCCGAGGGCGAACCGGAACCGCCTGCCATCGCCGAGTACCGCGCGCGTCTGGCGCCCGCCCCCGTGGAGGCCCTCGACCGGTTCGCGTTCTACGACGCCGCCCGCTCCCCCGACCTCGCGCTCACCATCGTCACCGCCGACATCCGCACCTACGCCAACCTGCTGCTGACCATCGGCGTCCGCGCCGTAGAGACCACGGGAACACGATGACTCTCGCCGTCCGCTACACGGCTGCCCGCACCCTGGACACGGCTCCCGCCTTGAGCGTGGAGCCGGGCCCCGGCGAGGTGGTACTCGCCCCCGCCTACGTCGGTATCTGCGGCACCGACCTGCACATCTTCCACGGCGACATGGAC
>NZ_JAMGBG010000144.1 GCF_023516595.1 Streptomyces neyagawaensis
CTCGCCGTCCGCTACACGGCTGCCCGCACCCTGGACACGGCTCCCGCCTTGAGCGTGGAGCCGGGCCCCGGCGAGGTGGTACTCGCCCCCGCCTACGTCGGTATCTGCGGCACCGACCTGCACATCTTCCACGGCGACATGGACACCCGCGTCACCACACCCGCCGTCCTGGGGCATGAGATGTCCGGCCGGATCCTCCGGGTCGGCCCCGACGTGGAAGGCTGGCAGGCCGGGGACGCGGTGACCGTGATGCCGCTGCGCTGGGACGACACCTGCCCCGCCTGCCGCGCCGGTCACCGACACGTCTGCCAGCACCTCGACTTCATCGGCATCGACTCCCCCGGCGCCATGCAGCAGCGCTGGACCGTCCCCGCCTCCACCCTCATCCGCCTCCCCGACGCCCTGCCCCTGGACCGCGCCGCGCTGGTCGAACCCACCGCCGTCGCCGTGCACGACATCGGACGGGCCGCCCTCCAGGACGGCGAGAAGGCCGTGGTGGTCGGCGGCGGACCCGTCGGTCTCCTCATCGCGCTGGTCGCGCGGGCCGCAGGCGCCGAGGTGCGCGTCGTGGAACTGAGCGCGCACCGGCGGGCACTCGCCGAGGAGCTGGGCCTGATCACCTGGGACCCGGCCGTCGAGGACGTGCCCGCACGGGTCGGTGAGTGGACCGGTGGTGCGGGGGCGGAGGTCGCCTTCGAGGTGTCCGGTGCCGCGGGCGGTGTGGACACCGCCGTCGAGGTGCTGGGCGTGCGCGGCCGGCTCTGCCTGGTCGCCATCCACCCCCGGCCCCGCGAGATCAACCTGCACCGCTTCTTCTGGCGCGAACTCACTCTCGTCGGGGCCCGGCTGTACGACCGCGCCGACTTCGAGAAGGCAGTGGCCCTGGTCGCGGACGGCACCATCCCCGCCGACCGGTTCATCAGCAAGGTCGTGCCCCTCACCGAAGCGCCGGCCGCCTTCGAAGCCCTGGAGGGCGGCGGAGACGTGATGAAGATCCTCGTCGACTGCACCACCACACACACCGATGCCGACGCCCAGGGAGCCACCGCATGACCTCCCCCTTCGACCTCACCGGGAAGCTCGCCGTGGTCACCGGCGCCCGCCGCGGTATCGGCCGGGCCATGGCCCGCGCCCTCGCCGAAGCCGGCGCCGACATCATCGGCGTCAGCGCCACCCTGGAAGACACCGGCAGCGACGTCGAAAAGGACGTCCTCGCCACAGGCCACACCTTCGAAGCCGTCCGCACCGACTTCGCCGACCCCGAGGCCGTACGCGCTCTCGGCGACCACCTCGCCACACGTGAACCCCCCGTCGACATCCTCGTCAACAACGCGGGCACCATCCGCCGCGCACCCGCCGCCCACCACCCCGACACCGACTGGGATCTGGTGCTCCAGGTCAACCTCAACGCCCAGTTCGCCCTCACCCGCGCCGTCGGCGCCACCATGGTCGCCCGCGGCCACGGAAAGATCATCTTCACCGCCTCCCTGCTCAGCTACCAGGGCGGCATCACCGTCCCCGGCTACACCGCCGCCAAACACGGCATCGCCGGACTCACCAAAGCCCTCGCCAACGAATGGGCACCGCACGGCGTCAACGTCAACGCCATCGCCCCCGGCTACATCGCCACCGACAACACCCAGGCCCTCCAGGACGACCCCGTCCGCAGCAAGGCGATCCTGGACCGCATCCCCGCCGGACGCTGGGGCACCGCCGACGACCTGGCCGGCGCCACCGTCTTCCTCGCCTCCGACGCCGCCGCCTACATCCACGGCACCACCCTGCCCGTCGACGGCGGATGGCTCGGCCGATGACCGGCGGCCCCGACTCCGTACCGGTCCCCGTCGACGTCCCCGTCCACGAGGAGGACGTCGTGCGCCGCCGGAGGGTCGCCCGCACGTCCGTCGAACTCACCGCCCTCGGGTTCGGCGCGGCGGTGATCGGCAACCTGTACCGCGCCACCTCGGCGGCCGACGCGTCGGCCGCCGTCGACGCGGCCTGGGACGCGGGCATCCGGTACTTCGACACCGCGCCGCACTACGGCCTCGGGCTCTCCGAACAGCGCCTCGGGGCGGCCCTGCGGCAGCGCCCTCGGGACGAGTACGTCGTCTCCTCCAAGGTGGGCCGGCTCCTCGTCCCCAACGAGCGTCCCCAAGGCGTCGACAGTGAGGGCTTCGTCGTCCCGGACGACCTGCGCCGGCAGTGGGACTTCAGCCGCGACGGCGTGCTCCGCTCCATCGAGGACTCCCTGCGCCGCACCGGCCTCGACCGGCTCGACATCGTCTATGTGCACGACCCCGACGACCACTGGCGGCAGGCCGCCGACGAGGCCCTGCCCGCTCTGGCGGAACTGCGCGCCCAAGGGGTCGTCGGAGCGATCGGCGCCGGCATGAACCAGTCGGCCATGCTCGCCCGCTTCCTGCGCGAGACCGCCGCCGACGTGGTCATGCTCGCCGGGCGCTACACCCTCCTCGACCAGTCGGCGCTGGACGACGTGCTGCCCGCCGCGCGGGAACAGGGCAAGAGCGTCGTCGCGGCCGGTGTCTTCAACTCCGGGCTGCTCTCGCGTCCACGGCCCGCCGAAGGCATGAAGTACGACTACCAGGACGCTCCCCGGGAGCTGGTCGCCCGCGCACGGGCGATCGCGGAGGTCTGCGAGGAGCACGGCACCAGCCTCCCCGGCGCCGCCATCGCCTTCCCGACCACCCATCCCAGCACCGTCAACGTCACGCTGGGCATGCGTGACCGCGCACAGGTGACGCAGAACGTGGCACTCCGGCGGAGCGCCGTACCCCGGGCGCTCTGGGACGACCTCCGTGACCGAGGGCTGATCAGGCAGGACGTCCCCACCACCGCCGACGGTGCCCCTTGATGCCGCAGGGGCGAGGACGCACGACGTCCGGTCGCCCTCCCCCGACCCGACCGATTACCCGGGCCCCTCCGCGCCCGTCGCCAGGGAAACCCGTACCGCTTCCGCCACCGAGGAAGCACTGAGGAAGCACTGAGGAAGTCGCCCCCGTCCACGAAATCGCACCGACCGCACCCCCGGAGCCGCCGCATGAACGCTTTCCCGACCGACCGATCCAGTAGGAGGGGCAGACGATGAAGCCCTTCCCCTCCACCGTCCGCAGACTCTCGGCCGTACTTGCCACGGCCCTCTGCGCGACGCCGCTGACCTCCCTCACCCTGTCGACCCCGGCCGCGGCCGCGGTCCAGGCCACCTACTACATCGCCCCCAACGGCAGCGACACCAACGCCGGGACGATCTCCGCGCCGTTCAAGACCCTGCGGCACGCGCGGGACGTCGTACGCACGGTCAACGACAACATGACCGGCGACATCAACGTCTTTCTGCGGGGCGGCAACTACCCCGTGAGCAGCACCATCGACTTCACGTCGGCCGACTCCGGGACGAACGGCCACCGTGTCGTGTACGCCGCGTACCAGAACGAGAAGCCGGTGCTGAACGGTGGCGTCCCGGTGACCGGCTGGACCCAGCACAGCGGAAACATCTGGAAGGCGTCGCTGGACCGCGACGACAAGCTCCGCGCGCTCTACGTCGACGGCAAGCGTGCCCAGATGGCCTCGAAGACGATCGACTCGGCCGGATGCCAAGGGTCCTACTCCGTGACGGCCGGCCAGGCCCCCTGGGCCTGGGAGTCGGGTTCGCATTGCGACGGGGCCAAGTACAGCCTCTCCGACCTGCCCGCCGTCGCCGCCAACCAGGACGATGTCGAGATCAAGTCGGCCACGACCTGGACCACGGCCATCGTGGGCGTCCGTCAGATCACCACGAGTTCGGACGGCGCCAACCGCGTGGCCCTGTTCCAGCAGCCGGGTGCGGCCATCGCCCAGGCACCGCCGTACGGCCCGTTCAAGGCCGGCGGCAGTCATACGTTCATGAACGCCTACGAGTTCCTGGACAAGCCGGGCGAGTTCTACTTCAACAAGACCACCCACACGGTGTACTACTACAAGTCCGGCTCCGAGGACATGACCACGGCGGAGGTCTTCGCGCCGAACAACGTGTCCACTCTCCTCAAGATCGCCGGCACGTCGAGGACCGACCACGCGCGGAACATCACGTTCTCCGGGCTCACGGTCGAGCACTCCGACTGGAACCTGGTCAATGTCGCGGGCTCCGTCTTCCGGCAGTCGACGCAGGGCAACACCATCTCGACCGTGTACGCGAAGAAGAACTTCCACGCGTACACCTACCGCAACGTCGACCTGCCGCCGGGCATCATCCAGATCGAGAACGCCGACGGCATCACCCTGAAGCGCAACACGGTGCAGCACACCGGCGCCGACGGAATCAACATGGTCAACGACGTGACCGACTCGCAGCTGATCGGCAACGTCACGAATGACATAGCCGGCTCCGCGATCACCGTGGGGCACCCCCAGCACGTGTACATCGGGGACTACACCTCGACCAACAACGAGAAGTACCCGGTGAACGTCGAGGGGCTCTGCAAGAACATCTCGATCACGAACAACTACCTCTACGACAGTGGGGCGTTGTTCGAGGCCTCCAGCCCGGTGTCGGCGTACTTCGTGGACTCCCTGTCCGTGGAGCACAACCGGATGGAGAAGTCCCCGTGGGCGGGCATCACCCTCGGCTGGGGCTGGTGGAACTTCGACGGTTCGACGAACTCCATCAATCCCGGGAACCCGACCAGCACGGCGAAGAACAACACCATCCGGTACAACGAGTTGGTCGACACGATGCAGACGCTCGGCGACTCCGCCCCCATCTACACCCTGGGAGAGCAGCCGGGAACCGAGATCAGCAACAACTACATCCAGGGCGTTCCGGCCGGCCACAAGTACGGCCTGCACCCCGATGAAGGCTCCGCCTTCATCAACTACCACGACAACGTGTTCGACGTGGACCCGGGCCTGGCGTACACCGTCAACTCCGGCACCTGGGGCCGGCAGCACGACCTGACCATCACCAACAACTACGGCACCCTCAACAAGATCGCCAACAGGAATGTCCCGAACAGCACGATCACGGACGTGAAGGGCTACGGGGACAACGTGTGGCCGTCGCAGGCGTACGGCATCGCCCTGAACGCGGGTCTGGAGGAGGCCTACAAGGACCTCCTCCCCGCCGCGGTCACGGCTGCGCAGGACTACGCGCTGCCCGCGAGCACGTTCGCCGGCACGGGCGTGATGACCATTCCGGTGCGCAGCCCCAAGGACGCGACCAAGACGCTCTGGCTGGCTCCCGCCGGTACGACGACCTTCGCCGCCGGTCCCACCATGACCAGCGCGAGCGGCACCGCGACGAGCATCCGCGTCCCGCAGACGGCGGGTGACTACCGGCTGTACGTCGTGAACGCCCAGGGCAGTGCGTCCGCCGCGTCGAAGGCCCTGGTGCGGCAGCGGTGGAACCACGTCGACGACAAGGCCGCGGGCGTGACCTACTCCGGGACCTGGTCGAACTGGAACGACTCGAAGGACGTGAACGGGTCCGAGAAGTTCACGAACACCGCGGGCAACTACGCCGAGTTCTCCTTCACCGGCACGGGCGTGCGGTACCTCAGCATGACGCAGCCGAACATGGGCAAGGTCGACGTCTACATCGACGGCACCCTGACCCAGGCGGGCATCGACGCCTACGCCTCGACGGTGACGAAGCAGGTGCCGCTGTTCGAGAAGACGAACCTGGCCGCGGGCCCGCACACGATCAAGGTGGTGTGCACCGGCACGAAGAACGCTTCCTCGTCCAACACCGTCTGCGCCCTGGACGCGTTCGCCTCCATCCAGTTCCCCGCGAAGAACGCCAACTACAAGATGGTCAACAAGGGCAGCAACAAGACCATCGACGTGTCAGGCGGATCGCTGACCGCCGGAGCCAACGTCATCCAGTGGAACGACACCGGAGCCGGGAACCAGAACTGGCGCTTCGCCCCGGTGGGTGACGGCAGTTACGAGATCGTCAGCCGGAACAGTGGCCTGCTCATGGACGTCAGCGGTGCTTCCACCGCGGACGGTGCGACCGTCATCCAGTCGGCCGACACCAACGCCGCGAACCAGCGCTGGACACTGGTCGCCGACGGAAACGGCTACTACAAGATCAAGAACGTGAACAGCGGCAAGCTGCTCTCGGTGCCCAACACGACGGCGGGCACGCAGCTCGCGCAGACGACGGACACGGGCGCCGACAGCCAGCTGTGGCGGGCGGTGAACGTGGACTGACCCTTCAGCCACCGCGACCCGCGGCGACGGTGCCGGCCGCACGAGCCGGCACCGTCGCCTTCAGCCGGTGGTGGACGCCGTCGCCGTGACCGTCCAGGTCGCCACGCCCCACAGGGAGAGCGCGGCCATGAGGCCCACCGCGAGGCGCACGGTCTCATCGGGGCCGTCGGCGAGCCAGAGGGTCGTGCCCGCGGCACCGGAGGCGATCAACAGGGCGGCCGGTACGCGCAGTCGGGGCTGCTCGAACACCACCGCCAACGGCAGGAAGTGCAGCCCGACCACCACCGCGACCAGCGGCGGAATGAGCACCGGCACGTCGAGGGAGCGGCACAGCGCGGCGATGGCGATGATCAGCAGCCACTGGAGGCCGTTGATCTGGTTGAACCTCCGGCGCCGGTCGGCCGGGAACGGCCCCCCTGCCGAAGCGGGGAGGAAGCGGCGCGCGGCCAGCATGAGGCCCACCGTGACGACACCCCCGACGCCGATCAGAACCAGCCGCGTCCCCCCGCCCCACGGGCTCGTGCCCAGCAGCCACCAGCCGAGCCCGAACAACGCGAGAAACCCCACCCCTGACTTGAACATGACCACGACCTTAGGTGGAAGCGCTGCCCGCCACCCCCGACTTTCCCGCTCGGCGCCCAGCAACAGAAGGACGCCCGGCGTCTCAGTCGGCCGCCACGAAGAGTTTCCGCAGCGGGGAGCGCACCTCCCACTCGGTGCGCTCCCCCGCGCGCAGACGTACGACGACACCGGGGGTGAGGTCGACGCTCTCCCCGGTCTCGAAGCGCACGGTCGCGTCTCCCTCCAGGACGACGAAGATCTCGTCGACCTCGACGTCACGCACCGTTCCGACCGTGAGGGCCCACACGCCGAATTCCGTGCCGCCTAGGTCCCCGAGCGTTCGCGCGGCAGCGACCGGGCGTCCCGCGAGGACGTCCTCCTCCTTCAGCGGCAGGGGGTCGAGCTCCACCTCGTGCGCGTTCACACAGCGTTCCATCGGGGCACCCTCCTCGGGTTCGCGGTCTGTCGGCCCCAGTCGATCACGACCGCCCCCGGGTCACGACAGCGAGCCCGGCGGCCGGGGGATCCTGAGGGACCCCCGGCCGCCGAGTTGCGGTTCAGTCGTCAGCGGCCCTCAGGAGGGGGTGACGGCATCGTGCGTGTGGTTGCGGCGCAGGCGGGCGCGGAGCAGGGCGACGCCCACGACGCCCACCGCCACCAGGGTGGACAGGACCACCTGGTCGCGACCGCCGCCGTCGGCGGTGTCGGTGAGCATGTAGCACAGCACGAACGTGATCATCGCGATGGTGGCCCAGGTCAGGTACGGGTAGAGCCACATCCTGACGACCAGCTTGTCCGGCGTCTCCCGCTGGATGATCCTGCGCATCCGCAGCTGGGAGAAGCAGATCACCAGCCAGACGAACAGGGCGATCGCACCGGAGGAGTTGAGCAGGAACTGGAAGACCGTGTCCGGCCACAGGTAGTTGAAGGCGACCGCGACGAAGCCGAAGACCACCGAGGCCAGGATGGCGGTCCGCGGCACCCCTCGGCCGGTGGTGCGGGCGAACGGGGCTGGCGCGTCACCGCGGCGGCCGAGCGAGAACGCCATCCGGGACGCCGTGTACAGGCCGGAGTTGAGGCAGGACAGCACCGAGGTCAGCACGATGGCGTTCATGATCTGGCCGGCGTGCGGGATGCCGATGGAGTCGAGGGCGGCCACGTAGGAGCCGTCCTTGAGGATCGCCGGGTCGTCCCAGCGCAGCAGCGACACCACGACCAGGATGGAGCCCAGGTAGAACACCGCGATCCGCCAGATCACGCTGTTGGTGGCCTTGGTGACCGCGGCCCGGGGGTTCTCGGTCTCACCGGCGGCCAGGGTGACGATCTCGCTGCCCATGAAGGAGAAGACGACCATCAGGATGCCCGTGAGGATCGCCCCTGGTCCGTGGGGCAGGAACCCGCCGTGCCCGGTGAGGTTGGACAGGCCCGTCGCCGGGTGGTCCGAGCCGGGCAGCAGACCGAAGACGGCGAGCCCGCCGACCACGATGAACGCGGCGATGGCGACGACCTTGATCCCGGCGAACCAGAACTCGAACTCCCCGTAGGAGCCGACCGAGCCGAGGTTGGTCGCGGTGAGCACGACCATGACGATCAACGCCCAGCCCCACTGCGGGACGCCGGGGATCCAGCCGGTGAGGATCTTGGCGCCGGCGGTCGCCTCCACGGCGAGCACCACGACCCAGAAGAACCAGTACAGCCAGCCGATGGTGAAGCCGGCCCAGCGGCCGAGCGCCCGGTCGGCGTAGGCGGAGAACGAGCCGGAGGTGGGGTTGGCCGCGGCCATCTCGCCGAGCATCCGCATCACGAGGACGACGAGGGCACCGACGAGGGCGTACGAGATCAGGATTCCGGGGCCCGCTGCGGCGATGCCCGAGCCGGAGCCGACGAACAGGCCGGCGCCGATGACACCGCCGATCGCGATCATCGACAGATGGCGGTCCTTGAGCCCGGCCCGCAGGCCGGATCCTTCCGGGGCGCTGTCCGTGGCGGGTGCCTGATCGAGGGTGGGGACAGGGGGACGTGTGGTCATCTCGACATCCAGAGGCAGATGGGGACGAGGGAGGGTTCCGGCGGGATCGGTCGGGGTCGCCGCATGGATTCCGCGGGGCGGGCGTGGGAGGTACCGGGTACGGGACGGGTGGCGATCACGGTCGTGGGGAGGGCATGGTGGACCGCAGCCCTGGACCCGGTGGCTGCCGGACCGGTCGTGCCGGTGGCGGTCAGGAAAATAGTTCAGCACGATCTAAAAAAACAAGGGGTCCTGTCGCCGGACGGCAGGCATCCGCACACCCTTCTCCGGGCGCGCCTCGCCCTCGCACGGCCACCCGCCCGCACCGCGGAGGGGCCCCGACGACACCCCTCCGGGGCCCGAATTCCCTGCTCAGGGGCGTGATGACGCCACCGTCGACCCGGCCGCCGCACTCCGCCCCGCAGGCAACCACGGGCAGGTCTTGTTTAACTGTTCACCTTGCTCTAATTTTTTCTGCATCGCGGTCCGCCACCGTGCCCTCCTCTCCCGACGTCCCTCGCCCAGGGAGCCCCGATGCACCGCACCACCACCCCGTCGCGGGAACCGCCCGCGCCCTGGGGTACCAGGTCCCGCGCCGGACCCCGGCCGCGATCAGCGGGCCGTTAGGGTGGCGCCGTGGTGAACGCAGCGGGCAAGTTCGGGCCCTACAACCAGCCGGGACCCGCTCCTACGACCTCGGCCATCGGTGTGGGGCAGGCCCGCGTGCTGCCCCTCGGCGGTCAGAGCGGATCCGATCTCGTCCGCTCACGGATCGCGCTGCGGATCCGCCTGCGCGTGGTGCGGCCCGGTGACCGGCTGCCGGACGCCGGTGTCCTCGCCGAGGAGCTGGGGATCAGTGAGATCACCGTGCGCCGGGCGCTGGAGGGCATGTGCCAGGACGGTCTGCTCGACCGCAGGCGCGGCCGTGCGGGCGGAACCTTCGTCGCGCAGGGCTGGGACACCGTCGTCGCCCTGACGCACGACACCGAGGAGGCGGCCTCGCTGGACGCCTTCCATCTGCTGCTGGAGTGCGGCCTCGTGGCGCACGGCGCGGGAGAGGTGCCGACCGAGCGGCTGGACGGACTGCGCGCCCTGGTCGAGGACATGGAACGGACGGAGGACCCGGCGCACCTCGCCGAGTTGGAGACCCGCTTCCATCTGGACCTCGCGGAGGTGCTCGGCGGTCCCGGGATCCGCGAGTTCGCCGCCGACCTGCTCGGCCGCCTGTGTCTGCTGCTGCCCGCGCCGCGGCCGGAGACGGTACGGGAGCGGAACGGCTGTCACGCCGAACTCCTCACCGAACTGGAGCGAGGCGGGACCGATCGGGCCGTGCGGGCGGTGAAGGCGCACCAGCGTTCCCGGCACGGCTGACACCCGCTCCTGTCGGCGGCCGCCGTGTACCCGCCCGACAGCCCCGTCGTCGACATCCCGCGCACCCATCACGCCACACCACCGCACGAGGAGTTGCCGTCATGCCCCACCCCGGAGCCGGTCCGCTGTCCCCGCCGGGTCCCGCCGACGGCGCGCCCCAGCGGTTGCGCGGCGGTGTCCTCGGCATGGCGGACATCGCCGCCGCCACCATGGCCAACGTCGGTCCGGCCATGAGCTTCTTCTTCGGTTTCGCCTTCCTCGCCACCACCGCGGGCGTCGCGTCGCCGCTGACCATCGCGGCGGCGGGCATCGCCGTCGCGCTCCTCGGCAACACGCTGGCGGAGTTCTCCAGGGCGCACCCGTCGGCGGGCAGCTTCATCACCTTCGTCGGCCGGACGTTCGGGCCGGTCAGCGCGGTGACCACGGCGCTGTTGGCGGCGGTGGGCTACATCATCGCGATGGCCGGCGTCGTCTCGATCTCCGGCGGGTTCGTACAGATCACTCTGCACCACTACACCGGCGTGGACCTGCCGTGGATCATCTGGACGCTGCTGCTCACCGGACTGGCGGTGGTGCTGATGCTGCGCGGCGTGGTGGTCTCCACGAAGTGGGCCGGCTACTTCTTCGGCGCCGAGATGCTGGTGCTGGTCGTGGTCTCGGTGGCGGCGCTGGTGGAGCACCGGGGCGCGCTGTCCTTCGACCCGTTCCTGCCCAGCCACATCAGCGACGGTTTCAAGGGGCTGGCGGCCGGCTTCCCGCTCGCGGTGTACCTGTTCATCGGCTGGGAGAACTCGGCGGCGCTCGCCGAGGAGACGGAGAACCCGCGGCGCAACGTCGGCCGCGCGGTGTTCTCCTCCGTCGCCATCATGACGGTGAGCTACATCCTCTTCGCCTACGCGACAGTGACCGGCTTCGGCTACGACGTGACCGCGCTCGGGGAATCCCGGATCCCCTTCATCGAGGTGGCCCACGACACCCTCGGCGTACTGGCGTTCCTCGCCTACCTCGGCGGTCTGACCTCCACCCTCGGCGTGCTGATCGCGGGCATCAACTCCCAGGCACGCCTCGTGTTCAACGCCGGACGGGAGGGACTGCTGCCGGCCTTCTTCGGCTATGTGCACCCCACCCGACGCACCCCGAACAACGCGATCGTCACCTTCACCGCCGTCGCGCTGCTGATCATCGGCGGCTGGGGCCTCGGCCATCTGCTGGGGCCGGGCGGCGGCCCCATGAACCCGGTGGTGTTCTTCACCGAGTCCTCGACGCTCGGCGCCATCCTGATCCTGCTGGTGTATCTGGCGTCCAACATCGCGCTGCCGCTGTACTACCGCAGATACCGCCCGCAGGAGTTCCGGGTGGTACGGCACCTCCTGCTGCCCGCGGTCGGCACGGTGGCCATCCTGGTCCCGCTCTACTACCTCGCCAAGCCCGGCCAGCCCGCACCGTACAACTGGTTCCCCTACGCGGCGATCGCCACGCTGCTCGCCGCCGTCGGCTACGCGACCCTCCTGGTCCGCCGCGACCCGACCCTCGCCGAACGCGTCGGATCGATCGTCGCCGACGCGGACTGAACGGCTCTCGTTTCGAACCAGATCGAAAGGTGTCGCCCTTTGCGTCGAGTCGAGCGCACGCTGAACCGCATCGAGGTCGCATCAGACCAGGGGGAACATATGCGCGTCCTCAAGCGTGCGCTGGCGGTGTCGGCCGCCGCAGCGGCATTGATCACCGGATCGCTCACCTCGGCGACGGCGGCACCGGCTCGGTCCGACACGACCGATGCGGCGTTGCTCGCCGATGTCTACCATCTCGTCAACCGCGGCACGGGGCGCTGTCTCGACGCCTTCGCCTCCGGCGGAGGTCACAACAACAACGCCGTGGGGCTCTGGGAATGCAACGACGGCAGCAGCGAGCAGTGGCGGCTCGTCCCCTCGGGCAACTCCGGCTTTCCCTGGGCCCTCAAGAACGCGAACGGCGGACGTTGCCTGGACTACCCCGCCGAGTCGGAGGGCCGCGTCGGCTGGCAGTTCAAGCTGTGGGACTGCAACCGTTCGGCGTCGCAGAATCTCAAGCTGGTGCCCTACGGCGACTTCTACAAGATCTACGTGCAGCGCAACGGGAACGCGCCGATGGACGCCTACGCCAGCAGCGGCGGCTTCAACGGAAACCCGGTCGGCATCTGGAACGAGACGGGCAGCCCCCTACAGCACTGGACGTTGCAGCTGTACTGAGCTTCGAGAAGCCTCGGTCTCACACCACCCCCGCCGGTGTTCGCAGGAGTGCGCGGGTCGCCTCGTGGGTCGGGGCGGTGAAGACCGTTGCCGTGGGGCCGGATTCCACGCCGCGGCCCGCGTCGAGGACGGTGACCGTGTCGGTGCGGTCGGCGATCAGCGGGAGATCGTGGCTGATGAGGACGAGGGCCGTGCCACGTTCCTCCCGCAGCCGGACCAGCAGGTCCATGATCGACTGGGCGGTGGCGGTGTCCAGTGCCGAGGTCACCTCGTCGCAGATCAGCACGTCCGGGTCGGCCGCCAGGGCCCGCGCGATGGCCACGCGCTGACGCTGTCCGCCGGACAGTTCATGGGGGTAGCGCGAGGTGAACTCGGCGGGCAGACCCACCTGTTCGAGCAGTTCCGCCACCCGGACCGGCGCCGCGCCGGACGCGCACCGCCGGTGCAGCCGCAGCGGCCTGCCGAGCGCGGCGCCGACCGTACGGCTGGGGTTCAGCGCGCCGAGCGGGTTCTGCGTGACCAACTGGACGCGGCGGCGCTGTTCGCGGCTGCGCCCGCGCAGGCCCGTGCTCAGCGGCGCCCCGTCGAGACGGATCGTGCCGGCGGTGATCGGCTGCAACCCGACCACGGCGCGGACGAGCGTGGTCTTGCCGGAGCCTGAGGCGCCGACGATGCCGGTCGCCGCCCCGGGAGCGACGGACAGAGAGACACCGTCCAGCGCCGGGACGTCCGAACGCCTGCCGAACACCACGCACAGACCGCGCACGTCCAGTACGGGGACGTCCGCCGATCCGGTCCCGGATCCCCGGTGCCGCGTCCGGCCCTCGACCGGGCCCTGCTCCGCGGCCCCGGCCCGGACCTCCTTCCGGTCGCCCGGCGAACGCCCGACCGAGGACCCGATCGAGTCCCCCGCCCGGTCCTCCCGCGAACACCCGGCCGAGGACCTGACCGAGCCCACCGCCCGGTGCGCCACTCGACCCTCCGCCGGATCCCCCGCGCGGTTCCCCACCCGGTCCTCGCCCGGCCCCTCCGGCGGACGTCCCGACACACCACTCCGCCGGGACGTACCGGGCGCGGGCGTCCCCGCCCGGAGTTCCACCACCTCGTCCGCGATGCGTTCCACCAGTTCGGGGTCGTGGCAGGAGAGCGCCACCGCCAGGTCGTGTTCGCCGGCGAGGTGGCGCAGCAGGTCGCCGATGTCGTCGCGGAGTTCGGGGTGGAGGCCCGCCGTCGGCTCGTCGAGGAGGAGGAGCCGGGGGCGGCGGGCCAGGGCGCGGGCGAGGGCCACCCGGCGTTGCTGTCCGCCGGACAGGGCAGCCGGGCGCCGGGTGACGAGGGTGCCGTCGTCGGGGAGCCGTACCTCTTCGAGGAGGGCTCGCACCGCCTCCGGGGTCCGGTCGTCGCTGAGTTCGCGCAGGAGGGAGCGGACCCGCATCCGGGGGTTGAGGCCCGAGCCGGGGTCCTGGCCGACGAAGGCGAGCCGCTCGCGGCGCAGGGTGCGCAGGTCCCTTTCGGAGAGGGTGAACACGTCGTGGCCGAGGACCTCGACGTGTCCGGAGGTGCGCTCGGTGCCGGGGGGCAGGAGTCCGGTGAGGGCGCGCAGGAGCGTGGTCTTGCCCGAGCCGGAGGGGCCGGTCAGAGCCGTCAGCCGGCCCGGGCGGAGGGTGAGCCGGGCGTCCTGGAGGAGGATCCGCCCGTCGTGGGCGGTGACGGTGAGGTCGGTGATCCGGGCCGCGGGGGTGGCGGCGGGCGCGGGAGGGCCGTCCTCCCGGTACCGGTCGGGTGTGTGGCTCACAGGACGGTCACCGCCTTCCGGCCGGACTGGGGTGCGAGGGCCGCCGCCGCGAGGTTGACGCAGAGGGCGAGCAGGCCGATGGCGAGGCTGGGTGCGACCACGGACCAGGGGTTGAGGAGGATGCCGGGGGAGTTCTCACGGATCATCAACGCCCAGTCGGCGGCGGGGGGTTGGGGCCCGACCTGGAGGAATCCGGCGGTGGCGACCAGGTAGACGGCGGCGACGAAACGCAGGCCGAAGAGGGCGAGCAGGGTGGCGCGCAGGTTGGGCAGAACCTCCCGCAGTACGAGGTGCCACAGCCGTTCGCCGCCCGCCGCAGCGGCCTCGACGTAGCCGGAGGCGGCCACCGGGGCGGCGGCTCCGGCGGCGAGCCGTACCGCGTACGGCACGCCGAGGACGACGGCGGCGGCGATCACGGCGAGCCGTCCGCCGTCGGGCCAGGACAGGGTGACGAGGAGGATGCCGAGCACCGCCGGCAGCAGCATCAGCACGTCGGCGATCCGTTCCACCAGGCGTCCGACGCGCGGGCGCAGCGCGCCGATCGCGCCGAGGACCGCGGCGCCACCGGTGACCAGGGCGGCGACGAGCAGCGAGGAGAGCACCAGGTCGCGCCCGCCGGCGAGCAGTCGGCTCAGCACGTCCCGGCCCAGTTGGTCACCGCCGAGCAGGGCGTCGCCGCCGGGTTCCGCGTACGGGGCGGCGACGGGGGCGTCGATGGGATGGGGGGCGAGCCAGGGCCCGGCGAGGGCGAGGGCGAGCAGCAGCAGGGCGGGCAGCACGCGGAGGGCGACGGCGCGGGGGCTCATCGGCGTCCTCCCGCCGTCATGTCCCGGACGAGGTCGGCGAGCAGCAGGACGCCGGTGATGACCGCGCCCGACAGAGCCGTCACGCCGGCGATGACGGGGCTGTCGCGGTCGGTCACGGCGGAGGCCAGGACCGACCCGATGCCGGGGTGGTTGAAGATGGTTTCGACCACGACCGCGCCGCCGAGGAGCATGCCGGTGGAGGTGGCGAGGCCGGCGGTGATGGTGGGCAGGGCGCCGGGCAGGACGTGGTGGGTGAGGACGCGGTGCGGGGGCAGGCCGTCGAGGACGGCGGTCTCCACATGGGGGGCGCGGGCCTCGTCGGCGAGGGCGGCGCGCACGATGCGTACGTTCCAGCCGGCCTGTGGGACGGTCAGGGCGAGCACGGGCAGGATCAGCATGGTCCAGTCGGCGGGGGTTCCGTCGGCGTCGGTGAGGGTGACCGCGGGCAGCCGGCCCGTCCACAGCGAGAGCAGCAGGACGAGGGCGACGGCGACCACGAACTCGGGCAGGGCGAGGACCGCGGTGGCGGTGCCGGAGACGGCGCGGTCGACGCGTCCACCGGGCCGCAGCGCGGCCCAGCAGCCGAGGGCGAGGGAGAGGACGGCGGTCAGCAGCAGGGCGAGGCCGCCGAGCACGAGGGTGTTGGGGAACGCCGAGGACAGCAGGTCGCTCACCTTCTCGCCGCGCGCCGACACCCCGAGGTCGCCGGTGGGCAGGCCGCTCATCCAGTCCCAGAAGCGTTCGAGGACGGGCCGGTCGAGGCCGAGGAGTCTGCGTCGGGCCTCGGTGTCGGCGGCGCTCTCCCCGCGTTCGGAGGTGGCGTCGGCGGCGTCGCCCGGCAGCAGTTCGACGGTGACGAAGACCAGCGCGAGGAGTACCGCGAGGAGCGCCGCCCGTTTCAGGACGACGAGAGCGACCCGGGCGGCGAGCAGGGCGAGGGAAGCACGCGATCGCCGGGCCTTCTCCACCTCGGGAGAGGGCCCGGCGGGTGCGGCCGTGTCAGCGGTCAACGGGCCAGCCATGCCCGCTCGAGCTGGACCCGGCCGTAACCGGGCAGCGTGGGCAGCCCGTTGACCTTGGATCCGGCGAGGTCGATGCCGTCGGCCATGCCCCACAGGACGTAGCCGGAGCTGTCGTGCTCGATCCGCTGGAGCTGCTTCAGCAGTGCGGTGCGCTCGCTCGCGTCGGCGGTGCCGATGGCCTTCTGGTACGCCGTGTCGAACTCCTCGTCCTTCCAGCCGGCCTCGTTGGTGCCGCTGTCGGAGACCATGGTCTTGCTGGCGAAGAAGACCACCGAGTCGTTGGTGCCCCAGTAGGTGGTGTAGAGGTCGCCCTTGAGCCAGGTCTTGTCCCAGAAGGTGGCGGACTCCTGCTTGACGACCTTCACCTTCACGCCGGCCTCGCGGACCTGGGTGGCGAAGAGGGTGGCCGACTCGGCGAGGCCGGCGATGTCCTCGGTGGTGTACAGCTCGTACGTCTTCGACGTGTCGAACTTGGCCTCCTTCAGCAGCTGCTTGGCCTTGGCGAGGTCGCGGGTGCGCTGCGGGATGCTCTTGTCGTAGGCCGGGTCGCCGGTGCCGAGGACGTCGTTGGCGACGGTGCCGTAGCCGGACAGGACCTGCTTGACCATGGCCTCGCGGTCGACGGCCAGGCGCAGCGCCTCGCGGACCTTCGCGTCGGCGAACGGGCCGTCGGCGGTGCGCAGGACGATGGGCATCGCCATGTCGTTGGGGCGGCGGACGGTCTTGATGTCCTTGCGGCTCTCGGCCGTGCGGGCCGCGACGGCGCCGACGTTGGAGGCGAGGTCGATCTGGCCGGCCAGCAGGGCGCTCGCCATCGCCTGGGGGCTCTCGAAGATCTTGACCTCGATGGCGTCGAGGTGGACGTCGCCGCCGTACCAGTCGTCGTTGCGGACGAGGCGGGCGTTGCCGCCGCGGAACCAGTCGAGCTTGAAGGGGCCGGTACCGGGGGCCTTGGCGATGTTCTTGTCGGTGGTGCCCTTGGGGACGACGAAGGTGGTGAGGCGGACCAGCAGGGGCAGTTCGGCGTTGGCGTAGTCGGAGACGATCACGACGGTGTCGGTGCCGTCGGCGGAGATGTTCTTCGCCTGGATGCCGGGCAGCCGGGAGGCACCGGCGGGGGTGGCGCGCAGGCGCTTGAGCGAGAAGACGACGTCGTCGGCGGTGACGGGGGAGCCGTCGTGGAACTTCGCGCCCTTGGCGATCGTGAACCGCCAGGTCTTCAGGTCGTCCGAGGCCTTCCAGCTCGCGGCGAGGCGGGGCTCGGTGTTGGGCTTGGTGCCGGGGACGGTCAGGGTGTCGTAGATCAGGCTGAGGATGAGGTAGTCGCTCTCGTTGGCCTGGCTGCCGTGGGGGTCCCGGGTGATGGCGCCGGCCCTGCCGAGGGCGCCGACCCGCAGGGTGCCGCCCTTGACGGGTTCGGCCGAGCCGCCGCCGGCGGCCGCGTTCGGCTCCTCGTCGCCGCCCCCACCGCAAGCGGTGAGCAGGGCGCCCGCGCCGATGGCGCCGCCGAGCCAGAGCATGTGACGTCGCGTCAGCTCCACGTGTTCCTCATTTTCCCGCAGTTGACCGAGATTTGCTTAGCCTTACCTATCTTGTGCAACTCCCGTGTGACAAGACCGACTTCACGTGACCTAGATCCTACTTAGGTAAGCCTTGCCTGTCCGCCTGGGGGCTGGCTATGTTTCAGCAGGGCTTCCCGGCGCCGCACCGACCACGCGGCCCGCTCCGGAGGGCCTTCTTCTCCATGCCCGTAGACCAGCAACGCGCCCCGCACCCCCCGCACTGGAACGGACAGTCACCCATGCCCACGGGAACCGCACCCGTACGCCTGCTCGACCCCGACTCGGTGGCCGAACTGACCGCCGCCGCCCGCACCCTCCTGGCCAGGTACGACGGGTTGTCGGCCCACCCCGGCCTGCTGGCCGAAGTCCCCGCCGCGGCCGCCTCGTTGAGCGACGCGATACGCCACGCCTGCCGCCCCGTCGACACCGCCGACGGCCTGTTCGTGCTGCGCGGCATGCCCGTCGACGACACCGAGATCGGCCCCACACCGAGCCACTGGTCGACGGCCGGTGACGCCGGAGCCGTATACGACGTGGTCCTGCTGCTGCTCTCGACGGTGATGGGCACCCCCATCGCCTGGGAGGGCCAGCAGGAAGGCCGTTTCGTCCACAACATCGTGCCGTCCCCCGGCCACGAGGAGGAGCAGACCGGCGCCAGTAGCAGCGTGCTGCTCAGCCCGCACACCGAGGACGCGTTCCACCCCGGCCGGGCCCATCTGCTGATCCTCGGCTGCATGCGCAACCACGACTCCGTCGCCACCACCGCCGCCAGCATCCGCCAGGTCGAACTCGACGACCACGAGGTGGAGTTGCTCAGCCGTGCGGTGCTGCCGATCCTGCCCGACGACGCCTACGAGGAGGCCCAGGGCTACGCCGGCGAGCCACCGGCCGTGCCCACGCTCTGGGCGTCCGAGGAGGGCCTGACCCTGCGCTTCGACCCCGCCTACACCCCGCTGGACCAGGCACCCGAGGACCACCGCGCGGCCTACGCACGACTGGAGGACGAACTCGCCCGCGTGAGCGTCGCGGTGAGCCTGAACCCCGGCGAGGTCCTGGTCGTCGACAACGATCTCGTCGTTCACGGCCGGGTCCCCTTCCGGGCCCGCTACGACGGCACGGACCGCTGGCTGAAACGTTCCTCCGTGCGGGTCGGGGGCCGCGGCACCAGGCCGCCCGCCGAGGAGTCGGAGCACGGCTACGGCCAGGCCGCCGTGGAGGCCTACGCATGACCCGCATCGACCGTCCGGGAGGGACGACCGTGACGCCCGACGACAAGACCCTGCGCGTGCTCAGCACCAGCGACGTGGCCGGCATCGACATCACGCTGACCGATGTCGTCTCCGTGGTGGAGCAGGCGTACCGCACCCTGGCGGACGGCCGCTCCGACAACCCGCGCAAGCTCACCGTCAAGCCCGAGGACGGCCACTCCGTCGCCTACGCGATGCTCGGCCGGGACGGGGTGCGCGGGGTCGTCGCGATCAAGACCTCCTACAAGTACGGCCTCCACGAGGACCGCGACAAGCAGCACTACTACACGACGCTCACGCTCTACGACGACGAGACCGGCCTGCCGGTCGCCATGCTCGACTGCGGCCGCATCGGCGCCCTGCGCACCCCGGCGGTCTCCGCCCTGCTGGCCCGGGAGCTCGCCGCCCCGGACAGCCGCAGCGCCCTCGTCATCGGCACCGGCACCCAGGGCCGGCTCGCGCTGCCGTTCCTGCTGACCACCCTGCCGGACCTGGAGCGGCTGATGCTCTTCGGCACCCACCCGGACGGCATCCGGGCCGTGCGCGAGCAGCTCCACGCGCACTTCCCCGACCGGGAGCTGGAGATCGTCACGGACCTCAGGGCCGCCGCCGCGGACGCGGACGTCGTCCTCGCCACCGCCGGGCCGGGCACCCCCGCGTCCGTCGAGGCCGAGTGGCTGGGGCCGTCCGCGCTGTCGGTGCTGATCGGGTACGGCATCGCGCCCTCCACCCTGCACACCGCCGACCGCGTCATCGCCACCAGCGAGGCCCAGATGCGGGTCACCGGCACGGACATGGCCGGCGCCGACGGCGAACTCCGGGCCGTGCACGCCGAGTTCCCGGAGGTGCTCGCGGGCCGCGCCGAGGGCCGCACGGACCCGGGGCAGCGGATCTTCGCGTACAACAGCGGGCTGGTCGTCACCGACATCGCTCTCGGCCACCGGTTCGCCCAGCTCGCGCTCGCCCAGGGCCTCGGCACGGCGGTGCCGCTGTGGACGTGACGACCGCCCTCCCCTCCCACACCACCGAGGAGGTGCGCGCGCTCCTCGAACCCCTCGGCAGCTCCCTCCTGCACGAGCTGGGCCACGGCCTCGGCGGGCCCTACCACGTGCTGTTCCCGCGGCGGTTCGACGCGAACGCCGCCTCGTTCCGGGCGGCGTTCACCGCGGCGGGCGTGGACGGGCGCGTGTACTACGCCAAGAAGGCCAACAAGGCGTCCGTGTTCGTGGAACGGGCCGCCGGGGCGGGCCTGGGCGTGGACGTGGCGAGCCACGGGGAGCTGCGCGAGGCGCTCGCGGCCGGGGTGCGCGGCACCGACCTGGTGATCACCGGCCCGGCCAAGGACGACCATCTGCTGCGGGTCTCCGTGCTGCACGGGGCGCTGATCGCCGTGGACGCCCTCGACGAACTCGACCGCGTCCTCGCCCTGGCGCGCGAACTGGGACGCACCGCACAGGTGGTGCTGCGCCTCCTTCCGCCGGGGCAACCGCACAGCCGCTTCGGCCTGGACGAGACCGAGACGGCGACGGCCCTCGGCCGCTGCCGCACCGAGCACGTGGACATGGCGGGCTTCAGCTTCCACCTCTCCGGCTACGACATCCAGGAACGGGCCGACCTGGCCGCCCGGGCGGTGCGGCTGTGCGCGCACGCCCGCACCCTGGGGCTGCGCGCCGACCGGGTCAGTGTGGGCGGCGGCTTCGCGGTGGACTACGTGGGCGCGGACGACTGGCGCCGCTTCCACGAGAGCACCCGGCCCGAGCACTTCCACCGGCGCAAGACCTTCCCCGGCTACTACCCGTACCACTCCCCCGTCGCCGGCGCGGACGCCCTCGCCGCCCTGCTCGCCTCGACCCCGGCGGACGAGACGTCGAGCCTGGCCGACCTGGTGCGTCGGGCCGGGGTGACGCTGCTCGTCGAGCCGGGCAGGGCACTGCTGGACCAGGCGGGGTGCAGCGTCTTCCGGGTCCAGGGCGTCAAGGAACGCGACGGCTACGACATCCTCACCGTGGACGGCAGCAGCCTCAGCCTGTCCGAGCAGTGGTTCGAGAGCGAGTTCCTGCCCGACCCGGTCGTCGTCCCCGCCGACCGGGCGGACCTCGCCGACGCGGGCCCGTATCCGGCCTGTGTGGGCGCCGCCACCTGCCTGGAGTCGGACCTGCTGACCTGGCGCAAGATCCCCTTCCCCGTCCGCCCGGCCACCGGGGACCTGCTGGTGTACCTGAACACGGCGGGCTACCAGATGGACTCCAACGAGTCCCCGTTCCACGAACTGCCGCTGCCGCCCAAGGTCGTCGTCGAACCGCCGGCCCACGACTCCCCCTCCGTCCGCCCCCACTGGCGTCTCGACCGCCACCCGTAGGGAGTTCCCCGCCATGAGCCACCCCCACCCACTGCACCGTCCGCCCGTCGTCCGCCAGGTCTCCGAACTCATCGGCGCCACACCGCTGTTCGAGCTGTGCCGCACGGAGAGCGACGCCCGGCTGCTGCTGAAGCTGGAGCAGTTCAACCCGACCGGCACGGCGAAGATACGCATGGCCCGGCAGATGGTCGTCGACGCCGAGGAGCGCGGGCTGCTGCGGCCCGGCGGGCGGATCATCGAGTCCACCTCCGGCAACACCGGGCTCGGGCTCGCCGTGGTCGCCGCCGAGCGCGGCTACACGTTCACCGCGGTCGTCGACCACCACGCGTCCAAGGACAAGCTGCGCGCCATGAAGGCCATGGGCGCCGAACTGGTCTACGTGGCCGCCGAGGGGGACGAGGACCTCGCCACGGCCGCGCGCGAGGAGCTGGCGGAGCGGATGGCCGCCGAGTCGGACAACGCGTACTTCACCGAGCAGCACAACAACATGGCCAACGGCGTCGGTTACCACCCGGTGGCCCGGGAGTTGGACGCGGCGCTGGACGGCCGGATCGACATCCTGATCGGCGCGGTCGGCACCGGCGGCGGACTGTTCGGCACCGGGGGCGCGCTGCGCGCGACCGTGCCGGACGTGCGGATCGTGGGGGTCGAGCCCAAGGGGTCCATCGCCTTCGGGCCACCCGCGCACGACTACCACCAGTCGGGCACCGGCACACCGGAGGGCGCGACGATCGGCGCCATGGTCGACTACAGCCTGCTGGACGAGGGCGCGAAGGTCGGTGACGTCGAGGCGTTCGCCACCGCCCGCGCCGTGGCCCGCCGCACCGGGCTCATGCTCGGCGGCTCGGCCGGCGGAGTGGTGTACGAGGCCCTGACCCGGATGGCGTCCCTCGCGCCGGGGACGACTATGGTCGCCCTGATCAACGACGGCGGGGAGAAGTACCTGGACACGGTCTTCGACGACGACTGGATGGACGCCCGGGACCTGCTCTCCCCCGACACCGAACGCGAGGTGGACGAGCTGCTCGCCAAGCTCCGCCGCGTCGCGCCGGACGTCCAGGGGTAGTTCGTCCCGTCGTCAGCGTCCCCCCACCTCAGGAACGGAAGTCGATGCCGCCCGCCCTCGCCCGCCTCCTCGGCGACAGCCGCGCCCTCGCCACGCTGGCCGTACCGCTCGCGCTCACCCAGCTCGCGCAGGTCGCCCTCACCACCACCGACACCGTCATGATGGGCCTGATCGGCACCGAGGCCCTCGCTGCGGGCGGCCTCGCCATGGTGATCTTCAACCAGTTGCGCACCATGGGCGTCGGCATGGTCACCGCCGTCGGCAACCAGGTCGCGGCGGCCGACGCGCGGGCGGAGTCGGCCGACGCACCGGAGGCCGCCGAGGACGAGGTCCGGGACCTGGTCAGGGCGAGCCTGCTCCTGTCGACCCTCGTGGGGGTCGTCGGCGCCGTGCTGATGGTGCTCATCGGGCACGCCGTGGTCTGGCTGGGCCAGGACCCGGAGGTGGTCGACGCCGCGAAGCCGATCCTGTACACGATGGCGCCGGGTCTGATCCCCTGCCTGTGGTTCCAGGCGATACGGCAGTTCACCGTCGGCATGCGCCGCCCGCAGGCCCTGCTGCGCATCACCCTCGTCTCGATCGCCGTCAACGCCGGCCTCAACTGGGCCTTCGTCCACGGCACCTGGATCTTCCCGGAGCTGGGCCTGCCCGGCATCGGCCTGGCCACCAGCCTGGTGTACGCGCTGTCCTGCCTGGCCCTGTACCTGTCCGCCCGGCGCGACCCCCGGCTGGCCCCCGTCCTGTCGCTCAGCGTCTGGAAGACCCGCCCCGCCACCCTGCGCCGGCTGACCGGACTCGGTACGCCGATCGCCGCCACCTACGGCTCCGAGGCGGGCTTCTTCTTCGTCGTCGCCCTGTTCGCGGGCAGCTTCGGCACGGCGGCGCTGGCCGCGCACACCGCCGTCAACCAGCTCGTGTACATCGTCTTCCAGATCGCCGTCGGCCTCTCCCACGCCGCGTCCATCGGCGTCAGCCGGGAGCTGGCGCTGCACAACCTGGCGGCGGCCCAGCGGCTGAAGGCCACCGCCGTGGCCTGCGCGGCGGCGGTGATGGCCGTGGTCGGGCTGGTGTACGTGACCGCGCCCGGCCTGGTGCTCGCGCCGTTCTTCGACACCGGTGACGCCAAGGCGGTCGACATCGCCACCCAACTGCTGCTGGTCGCGGCGGTGCTGCAGTTCTTCGACTGCGCGCAGAACATCGGCGTCGGCCTGCTGCGCGGCCTCGACGACACCAAGGGCGGCTTCCGCGTCACCCTCGTCGGCTACTGGCTCGTCGGCCTGCCCGCCGCCGCTCTCCTCGGCCTCGCCCTGGGCCTGGACACCCTCGGCATCTGGCTCGGCCTCCTCACCGGCCTCGCAACCACCGCGGTGCTCCTCCTGCGCCGCTTCGACCGCGGCCTCGGCCGGCTGCCCCGCCCCACGGAAGCGGAGCCTGCCCAGGCCTGACCGGCGGCGCCACGACGGACCGCCGGGGCGTCCGGGTCGGGGCGCCGTGCTCGCGCCGACGGCGGTGCCGCCGGGGGCCGCAGGTGCCGCAGCTGACGGACCGGGGCACGACGACCAGGTCGCCGGGGGCGACGGCGGTCACGGCGTCACCGATGTCGACGACAGGGGCGACGCACTCGTGGCCGAGGGCGAAGGGCGGCTCGATGAAGGCGTGGCCCGCCAGGATCGCCGAGTCCACGTCGCAGGAGGTCGCGGCGGCCGGCACGACGACCGCCTCGCCGGCCGACCGGACCGGGGGTCGGGCGCCTCGCGTCACTCGACCATGCGGAGGCCGGCGTACGTCGGCTCACGTATCGGCCGCTCCGGTGGGGGCCAGGAGCTGCGTGGCGGCCAGCCGTGCGACCACTGACGCGAGGGGGGTGTCGGGCTCCGCGTGCCGCGCACGGTGTGTCATGCCCCCCAGCCTGGAAGCCCTGCCTCCGCACGCCCATCCGGCACCCGTCGGGTCGACCCCCGCCGAGTGGCGGGAGGAGGTCGTCATCGGGACGCACACGGGCCTGGACCGACGGAAACGCGGCTGCTGGGGTCCGCTCGGGTCGGGTAGCGTGCGGGGCATGTCGAGTCCTGAGTCGGATGACTCGGGGGCTTTCGGTCACGCCGTCAGCCCCCTGAACCACTGAACGCGTAGCCCTGTCGTCGTACCGCCCTGCGCGGTGGGACGAGGGCGCGCTCCGGGCTGGCCACGGTGACGAGATGACCCTCTCGTGCTTCTCCTCACCTCGGAGCCACTCGATGCCTCTCCCCCTGTATCTGCTCGCCGTGGCGGTCTTCGCCATGGGCACTTCGGAGTTCATGCTCGCCGGCCTCCTGCCGGACATCGCCTGGGATCTCGGCGTCACGGTCGGGACGGCGGGCACGCTCACGTCGGCCTTCGCGATCGGCATGGTCGTCGGCGCTCCCCTGGTGGCCGCGCTCGCCCGCGACCGGCCCCCGCGCTCCGGCCTCCTCGGGTTCGTCCTCGCCTTCGCGGCGGCGCATGTCGTGGGCGCCCTCACCACGAGCTTCACCGTCCTGTTCGCCACCCGAGTCGTCGCCGCGGTCGCGAACGCCGGGTTCCTCGCCGTCGCCCTGACGGCGTCCGCCGCGCTGGTCCCGCCCGACCGGAAGGGACGCGCGCTGGCGGTGCTGCTGTCGGGCACGACGGTGGCCACGGTCGCCGGTGTCCCCGGCGGGTCGCTGCTCGGCACGTCGCTCGGCTGGCGGGCCACGTTCTGGGCCGTCGCCGCGCTCTGCCTGCCCGCGGCGCTCGGCATCCTCAAGGGGATCCCGGCAGGACACGGGAACGCCGAGGCGACCGCCAGGCCGTCCCTCACCGTCGAACTCGCCCAACTCGCCCGGCCGCGACTGCTCCTGGTGATGCTGCTGGGCGCACTGGTGAACGCGGCGACGTTCGGCGGCCTCACCTTCCTCGCCCCCGTGGTGACCGGCACCGCCGGGCTGAGCGAGTGGTGGGTCTCCGTCGCCCTGATGCTCTTCGGCGCCGGGGGCTTCGTGGGCGTGAGCGTCGCCGGCCGGCTGTCCGACCGGCGCCTGAACCAAGTCCTCGCGGTCGGCGGGCCGTTGCTGCTCCTCGGCTGGCCAGTCCTGGCGCTGCTGGCGGCCGAGCCGGTCGCGCTGCTGGTCCTCGTGTGCGTGCAGGGCGCCCTGTCGTTCGCGGTGGGCGGCACGCTGATCGCACGGGTCCTCCACGAGGCGGCGGGAGCACCCACCATGGCCGGCTCGTACGCGACGGCGGCGCTCAACATCGGCGCCGCCGCCGGCCCCGTCATAGCCGCGACCACCCTCGGCACCCGGGCCGGGGCCCTCGGGCCGCTGTGGGCGAGCGGAGTTCTCGTCGCGGTCGCGCTGCTCGTCGCGCCGCTGGTCGCACTCCCCCTCCGTACCGCCGTCGCGGCCCGCCGGGGCACGGAGGAGGGTGCGTGATCCCGCCTAGGGGAGCGTGATGCCGAGGCGCTCCGCCAGTTCGTCGGCGGAGACGCCGTACGTCTGCCGGATCCGTACGCCGTCGGGGCCGACGTCGAAGACGCCGCAGTCCGTGTAGACGCGGCTGACGCAGCCGACGCCGGTGAGCGGATAGGAGCAGCGGGGCACGAGCTTCGGCTCACCGGAGCGGGTGAACAGCGTCATCATCACGTAGACGTCCTTGGCCCCGATGGCGAGGTCCATGGCACCGCCGACGGCGGGGATGGCGTCGGGCTCACCGGTGTGCCAGTTGGCGAGGTCGCCGTCGAACGCCACCTGGTACGCCCCGAGGACGCAGACGTCGAGGTGGCCGCCGCGCATCATCGCGAAGGAGTCGGCGTGGTGGAAGTACGCCGCGCCCGGCAGCTCGGTCACCGGGACCTTGCCGGCGTTGGTGAGGTCGGGGTCGACCGCGTCGCCCTCGGCCTTCGGCCCCATGTTGAGCATGCCGTTCTCGGTGTGCAGCACCACCCCGGAGTCGGCCGGCAGATGGTCGGCGATCTTGGTGGGCTGGCCGATCCCGAGGTTGACGAAGGCGCCCGCCGGGATGTCGCGTGCGATGACGGCGGCCAACTCGTCCATCGAGAGCCGGTGGTCGGCGGTCATCGGCGGCACGGCGTCCGCCGGACCGCTCGCCGGGCTCCCCTCCGCGGTCGCGTACCCGGTCGTCGGTGTGGTGGTCATCGCGCCCCCTGCACGGTGTAGTGACGGGCCTCGACCTGGACGATCCGGTCGACGTAGATGGACGGGGTGGCCACGGCCTCGGGGTCGAGCTGCCCGGCCTCGACGACCTGGTCGACCTGGACGATGGTCGTCGTCGCGGCCGTGGCCATGACCGGTCCGAAGTTCCGGGCGGTCTTCCGGTAGACGAGGTTGCCCATCGTGTCCGCGCGGTGGGCGCTGATCAGCGCGTAGTCGCCCTTGATCGGGTACTCCAGCAGATACTTCCGGCCGTCGATCTCCCGCTCCTCCTTGCCCTCGGCGAGCGGAGTACCGACCGCGGTGGGGCAGTAGAATGCGCCGATGCCGGCACCGGCCGCGCGCATCCGCTCGGCGAGATTGCCCTGCGGCACGACCTCGAGTTCGACCTTCCCGGCACGGTAGAGGTCGTCGAAGACCCAGGAGTCGACCTGGCGCGGGAAGGAGCAGAGCACCTTGCGCACCCGGCCGGCGGCGAGGAGCGCGGCGAGCCCGACATCGCCGTTGCCGGCGTTGTTGGACACGATGGTGAGGTCCTTCGCCCCCTGCCTGATGAGCGCGTCGATCAGGTCGAACGGCATGCCCGCCAGGCCGAAGCCCCCCACGAGCACGGTGGACCCGTCCTCGATGCCGGCGACCGCCTCGTCGGCGCTCCGCAGGATCTCCGCCCTGCTCATGCGTCCACCCCCGTCACATCGCAGTTCTCCAGGACGACGGCCAGGCCCTGGCCGACCCCGATGCAGATCGCGGCGACGCCGTAGCGCTGCCTCGTCTCCCGCAGCACCTTGGCCAGCGTGCCGAGGATCCGGCCCCCCGAGGCGCCCAGGGGGTGGCCGATGGCGATGGCACCGCCCTTCTGGTTGACGAGGGCGGGGTCGACCTTCCACGCGTCGAGGCACGCGAGGGACTGCACGGCGAACGCCTCGTTGATCTCGACCGCGCCCACCTGGTCCCAGCCGATGCCGGCCCGGGCCAGCGCGCGGTTCGCCGCCTCGACCGGCGCGTAGCCGAAGTCCTGCGGCTCCAGCGCCATCACCCCGCGCCCGGCGATCCGGGCGACCGGGTCGGCCCCGATCGCCGCCGCGGCCCCCTCGCTGCCCAACAGCACCGCGGAGGCACCGTCGTTGAGAGGGCTCGCGTTGCCCGCGGTGATGGTGCCGCCCTGCTCCGGCGTGCGGAACACCGGCTTCAGCCCGGCGAGCACCTCCGGCGTGGACCCGGCGCGGATGCCCTCGTCACGGGTGAGGTCGACGCCCTCGACCGGCGCCACCAGGTCGTCGTAGAAGCCCGACTCCCAGGCCGCGTGGGCGAGTCGATGGGAGCGGGCGGCGAACTCGTCCTGCCGTTCGCGGGTGATGCCGAAGCGCTCCCGGAGCCGCTCGTTGGCCTCGCCGAGGCTGACCGTCCACTCCTTCGGCATGCGCGGGTTGACCAGCCGCCAGCCGAGCGTGGTCGACACCGCGGTGACGTCGCCGGCCGGGAACCCCTTCGCCGGCTTGGGCAGCACCCACGGGGCCCGCGTCATCGACTCCACGCCGCCGGTCAGCACCACCTCGGCGTCGCCGGACTCGATCGCCCGGCTCGCGATCATCGCCGCGTCGAGGCTGGACCCGCACAGCCGGTTGACGGTGCTGCCGGGCACGCTCACCGGGAGCCCGGCGAGCAGCGCGGCCATCCGGCCGACGTTGCGGTTCTCCTCGCCGGCGCCGTTGGCGTTGCCCCACACCACGTCGTCGATCGCGGCCGGGTCGAGCCCGGGCACCGTCGCGAGCGTCGAGGTGATCGCGGCGGCGGCGAGGTCGTCGGGGCGGACACCGGCCAGCGCGCCGTTGAAGCGGCCGAAGGGCGTCCGCGTCGCGGCGTAGATGAAAGCACTCATGGAGGCGACGCTAATCCAGGCCCGCGATATTCTGAAGTACGCATATCCGACCCGATTGATATGGACGACATATGGATCTGCGGCACCTGAGGTACTTCGTGGCGGTGGCCGAGGAGCGTCACTTCGGGCGGGCCGCCGAGCGGCTCCACATGGCCCAGCCGCCGCTCTCCCAGCAGATCCGGCAGCTGGAGGCCGAGCTGGGGGTCGAGCTGCTCCGCCGCACCACGCGCCGGGTGGACCTCACCGAGGCGGGCCGCGCCTATCTCGCGCGGGCCCGGGCGATCCTCGGCGACGTCGACGAGGCCGGCCATCACGCCCGGCGCGTCGCCGCCGGCACCGTGGGGCATCTCGCGATCGGGTGCGTGGGCTCGGCGACGTACAGCCTCCTGCCCACGCTCTCGCGGCGACTGTCGGAGGCGCTGCCCGGTGTCGACTTCTCCTTCCGCGGCGAGATGCTCGCACCCGACCAGGTGGAGGCGCTGCGCACCGGCGCGATCGATGTCGCGCTGCTGCGCCCGCCGTCTGCCGATCCCTCGCTCACCGTGCACGCCCTGCGCCGGGACCGGCTCGTCGTCGCCGTGCCGGTCGACCATCCGCTCGCCCGCCGGAAGCGGCTGCGGGTGGCGGACCTGGCCGGGACCGACCTGATCGTGCACTCCGCCGACCGCCGGTCGGTGATGTACGACGTCGTGATGGCCCTCCTGCGCGGCGCCGGGGTCGAGCCGCACGTCCGGCACGAGGTCGGCGAGACGTCGACGCTGGTCACGCTGGTGGCCGGGGGCCTCGGGGTGGCGGTGGTGCCCGAGCCGGTGACCGCGCTGGCGCTCGACGGCGTCGCGTACCTGCCGCTGGCCGCGGCCGACGCCCGCGTGGAGCTGGCCGTCGCCCACCGCGCCGACCGCGCGGAGCCGCACCTGGAACGCACGGTGGGGATCATCAGGGCGGCGTTCTGAGAGGGACTTCCGGGGGCGCGGTGGCGGTCGGAGCTGCGACGCGGACGGGATGCCCGCACGCTGGAGATCGGGGGCACGCTGTCCGCTGGGCCGGGGAAGGAGGCCGACACGGCGAAGGGCCGGGGCAGGGGCAAGAGGCTGGAGGAGGGCGACAAGGTCGCCTGGGGCAGTCACGGCGGCCGGGCCGAGGGCGAGGTGGAGAAGGAGATCACGGAGCGGACGGAGGCGGCGGGCAGGACGGTGGACGCCTCGCCCGAGGACCTGCAGTACCAGGTCCGCAGCGAGAAGTCCGGCCGCTCCGCGGTGCACAAGCCGTCCGCGCTGAAGAGGAAGTGACGCCGCGTGGAGGGCACGGAGCGCAAAGGAGGCCGGAGGCTGAGAGCTCCGAACAAAAGGGGAGTCCGATCAGCTCGCGGCGTCTGGTGCGTGCGACGGCAACGCGGCGAGCGTGCGTGCCAGGCGTCGCGAGCCGGGCTCCCCTTTTGTTCGGAGCTCTAAGTGACGGCAGGCGGCGGGGCGGGATCCTCGCCGCGGCCTCGAACCCCTTTGCGGAACTCGATCGGGGACCGGCCCGTGCGGTGCGTGAAGTACTTGCTGAACTGGGAGGGGTTGAGGAAGCCGAGCTGCTCCGCGATCTGCGCCGCGGTCCGGTCGCCGTGCGCCAGCAGGCGTTTGGCCTCCAGTACGACCCTGCGGTCGACGAACTCCTTCGCGCTGATCCCCGCGTTGGCCAGCGTCGCCCGGGAGAGGGTGCGTCCGGAGTAGCCGAGCGCACGGGCGTAGTCCTCCACGCGCCGGGTGCGGGTGAAGTCCCGTTCGACCGCGTCACGGAACCGCAGGTACGTCTCGTCGGGGTCCGGAGCGGGAACGCCGGCCGGGACCGTGAGGTGGGCGAGCCGCAGCAGGAGGACCGCCAGAAGATGCCGCAGGGCCGCCCTGTGCACCTCCAGCGGGAGATGGCCGAGCGCCTGGAACTCCTGCCTCAGGTGCTCCGCGGCCAGGGCCACCGCCTGGGCGTCGTCGGCGGCGGGCGTGACGACGACGGGGGCGTGCGGGTCGTCGACCCGGGCGGCGGTCGCGGTGGCCGCGTCGAGCACGTCCTGCTGGAACAGGACCAGCGTGCCCTCGGCCCGGTCGAGGTCACCCCACTGCTGCACCTGCCCGGGGCGCACCCACAGCCAGGAGCCGGGCCGCAGCACGTAGTCGTCGAAGTCGACGGTGTGCCGCAGGTCGCCCGTCGTGAGCGTGAGCAGGTGGTGGAACTCCGGGCGCTGCGGGCGCTCCAGGGAGTGCGCGGAGACACGGCCGCGCAGCGCGGCCAGTGACATGACCTCGATCCCGGTGGGGGTGCCGGCGGGCGCGACGAAGGGGATCCTGACGATCTCCTGAGAGGAACCGTGTCGGTTTTTGGCCATCATCAGTCGGAAGTTTATCCAGGTTTTCTCGGGTTTCGTCGTACGTTGGTCGTGCCGCCCAGAAACCGGCGCTTGCTCATGGCGGAAACCGGAAAGGACGTACGCCTTGTGAGCGCCATGACGCTCCTGATCGCCGCCGGCGCCGGTCCGAGCGCCGCCGGTTACGACTACCTCCGCCCCCACACACAAGAGGAACGGCACATCATGTCCGACGTACCCACCGCATTCCCCGCCTCCGCAGACTCCGTTGTCGCGCTCACCGGTTCCACCGGGCGTCTCGGCGGGCGGGTGGCGCGCCGGCTGGCCGAGCGCGGTGTCCCGCTGAGGCTCGTGGTGCGCCGCCCCGAGCGCGCTCCGAAGCTCCCCGGCGCGGTGGCCGTGCGCGGGGACTACGCCGACCGGGCCGCCGTACGGCAGGCCCTCGCGGGCACCCGTACCGTCTTCATGGTGTCCGCCTCGGAGAGCGCCGACCGGCTCGTCCAGCACCGGGCGTTCGTGGACGCCGCCGCGCAGGCGGGAGTCCGGCACCTGGTGTACGTGTCCTTCTTCGGAGCGGCGCCGGACGCCACGTTCACCCTGGCCCGCGACCATTTCCACACCGAGCAGCACATCCGGGCCAGCGGCATGGCGTACACGTTCCTCCGGGACAACCTCTACGCCGAGTTCGTCCCCGACATCGTGGGCGAGGACGGCGTGATCCGGGGGCCGGCCGGGCAGGGGCGCGCCGCGTTCGTCGGTCAGGACGACATCGCCGACGCGGCCGCCGCGGTACTGAGCAGCCCGGACGACCACGCGGGCCGCACTTACGACCTGACGGGACCCGAGGCGCTGACCCTGGACGAGGCGGCCACGATCCTGTCGGCGCGGCTCGGGCGTACCGTCACCTACCGGCCGGAGACGGTCGAGGAGGCGTACGCCTCGCGCGCCTCCTACGGCGCCCCGCCGTGGCAGCTCGACGCCTGGGTGTCCACGTACACGGCCATCGCGGCCGGTGAACTCGACGGTGTCAGCGATGCCGTGCCCCGCCTCACCGGTCACCCCGCCACACCCCTCGCGGAGGTCGTCCGCGGCCTCGGGGACTGACCCCCGTCCTGCCCGCCTCCATCCCGAGCCGCCTGTCACATTCTGACCACACGAAGTCGCGTTCTGAGCCGGTCGAGCCGCCGTCGGCGGCCTAATTTGAACACATCACCGTTCGACCGGCGTGGGTGACCTGCCGAGGCCCGTCCCCGCACGTCCGCATCCGAGGGAAACAGTCATGAGCAACGCGAAGAACACCGTTCTCCAGGCCGCCGCAGAGCTGTTCGGCGACAAGGATCCGTCCGCCGTGGACCGCTGGGTGGCCGCGCACTACACACAGCACAGCGCGCTCGCCGCCGACGGCCCCGAGGCCCTGCGCGGGCTCGTCGCCTCCCTCGGCGAGGACTTCCGCTACGAAGGCGCCCGCGTCATCGCCGACGGCGACCTGGTCGCCCTGCACGGCACGTACTACGGCTTCGGGCCCGACCCGCTCGTCGGCTTCGACGTCTTCCGCGTAGACGCCGACGGCAAGCTCGCCGAGCACTGGGACGCCCTGACCCCGCTGGTCGAGAAGACCGTCTCGGGTCGCTCCCAGACCGACGGGCCCGCCGAGGTCACGCGGGCCGACCTGACCGAGGCCAGCCGTGCCCTGGTCACCGAGTTCGCGCGGAAGGTCCTCGTGGGCGCCGACTACTCGGTGCTGACCGACTACATCTCCACCGAGACCTACCACCAGCACAACCCCGAGGCGGCCGACGGCCTCGACGGTTTCGGCGCTGCCGCGGCCGCCTGGGCCGAGCAGGGCAAGAACCTCGTCTACAAGAAGGTCCATCGCGTCATCGCCGAGGGGGAGTTCGTGCTGACGCAGTCCGAGGGCGAGTTCGGTGCGGCGGTCGCCTACTACGACCTGTTCCGCGTGGCGGGCGGCAGGATCGTCGAGCACTGGGACGTCATCGCCCCCGTACCGGCCGAACTCCCGCACGGCAACGGCCTGTTCTGACCGGCCGCCGGAACACTGCCCGGAGCCTTCGATGATGCCGATCCTTCCGCCATGCACTCGGCGTGAGCGGCGCCCGTGTGGCGCGCTGAAGGGGACCCGTCCGGCAGCTCCGCAGCTCCGCCCCGGCGCGGGTCGCGAAGCTATCGTGCGGGGTGTGACGTTCAGTGGTGGTGGGGCCGGTGATGTGAGGCGGCCGGGTGCGCGGCTGCGGGTGACGGTGGACGCTCTGCGCACGGCCAAGGCCGAGAGCCCGGAACTCTTCTCGTACCTGCTCGGCGGGACCGTCGACGAGGAGACGGCGCGGACCGCGGCGGCGGAGGGGGTGCCCGCGGAGTTCCTGGACTTCTGCCGTGTGCTGGACGGGGCGAGCTGCGGCCCGTCGGTGCAGCTCTTCGGTCTGGAGGAGGCCCTCGGGCACCAGTTCTACTGCGATCCGATCGTCGACTGCGTCCTGCCGCTGTCCCCGGAGAAGTTGTTCTGCGTCGGCATGATCCATGAGACGCCGGTCTACGTCGACCGGGCGGGCGGCGGTGTCCTCGGCATCCCCGACGAGCACCGCGAATGGCCGGACGCCGAGCGCTTCGAACATCTGGCGCCCGGCCTGGAGGAGTTCTTCGTGGAGCGGCTGGCGACCGCCGAGTACGTACGGATCGGGCTGGTCGACGACGAGTTGGCGGAGTACGACGAGTGGCTGACCCTGCTGCGTCGGGCGGGGCTCGCGGCCTGACCCCGCCCGCGCCTACAGGGCGATCAGCCCCGCCGCCGTCTCCCTGAAGCCGCACGCGTCGAAGTAGAACGGCCGCAGACGCTCCTCGAAGTCGACGTGCAGCCAGGCGCAGCCCGCGTCACGGCTCCCCTCGGCTGCCGCCCTGATCAGCGCCGCCCCCACCCCGTTGGACCGGGCGGCGCGGGCCACGACCGTGTCCAGGACGAACGCGTGGGCTCCCCCGTCCCAGGCGACGTTGACGAAGCCGACCAGCCGGCCCTGCCCGTCCCGGGCGCAGACCCAGCCGAGGCTGTGGCGCCGCAGCCTCGCCTCCCAGTCCGTCCGGCCGACGGGGTGGCCGAACCCTTCCGCGTGCAGCTCGTTGAGAGCGGAGTTGTCGACGTCGCCCCGCCACTCGTACGTGATCGTCATGGCGCCACCGTAGTGACCGGTGTCGATCGTGCCGGGCCAGTCGTCGTCGCCCCAGGTCGCCACGTACAGCTGGGCCGCGGGGCGGTCGCCGCCGGACGCGGCGGCCGCCGTCCACGGGACGCAGACCGCCGCCGGCCCCGCCCAGACGGTCACGCCGAGGCGGCTACGCCGTCGTCGCCCCCGTTCCGCGTGTGCCCGTACGTCCGTCATGGGCCTGCTCCTCCGCTCGTCGGGGCCTCCGTCGTCGAGGCGAAGCGGCGGCGGGCGGATCGGCCGATCGTCGCTGCCCGGCCGACTTCGATAGCCGTTCCCGCCCGCACCGGCCGACCCTCGTCGCGCCCGGCACGCCCTACGGCGAGGGCGGGCGACCCGACTTACAGGACGAGGCTCATCAGGATGGCGTCCCGGTCGTCGCCCGGCGCGATGCGCAGCGCGCCGGGCCAGCGGCCGACCTCCTCCCAGCCGACCTTGCGGTAGAAGTCCTCCAGTCCCACCCCGCCGCGGGTGGAGAGTTGCAGGCGCTCCAGGCCCATCTCGTCCCGCGCGATGTCATGGACGCGGTGCATCAGCCCGGCGCCGATGCCGAGGCCCCGGAAGCGGGGATGGGTCTGGACGTGGTTGACCGTGCCGCAGTGCGCGCCGAGCGGGTGCGGTTCGCGGCGGAGGACCAGCCAGCCGGCGAGCGAACCGCCGACGGTCGCGACGAGGAGCCTGCCGCGCCCCGGATGCAGGGTGCCGACGAGGCCGTCGACGACAGGCGCGACGTCCTGCGTGCTCACCGGCAGCGGCGGGAACTCCGTGGCGAGCACCGCGCCGCCCGCGTTCGCCACGTCCTCCCAGCAGTCGGTGAGTTCCTTCCGCAGGCTCGCGGTGACGTCGTCGGGCCGGGTGAACTGCGCGAACCGAGGGGATCTCTGCACCGTCATGTCCGTCAGCGTGGCAGAAGCACCCGCGATCCGCGGGTGAAGCGCGAGGGAGGCACGCGGGAGGGCGCACCTGAGGGTCACCGCCCGAGTGCGGGACGTCGCGGGGGCCGTGGATATGCTCGCCGTCCGGCTCCCTGGCCCGGCCGGACGTGCACGCGGCCCGGACCTCGGCGCCGACGCCCGCAGGACGACCCAAGGCAGCGAGAAGAGCACCGTGACCACGTACGACTACGAGAAGGACGGGGCGGAGATCTACCGCCAGTCCTTCGCCACCATCCGCGCGGAGGCCGACCTCGCGGCCCTGCCCGCCGACGTGAGCCAGGTCGCCGTCCGGATGATCCACGCCTGCGGCATGGTCGACCTCGTACGGGACCTGGCGTACTCGCCGGGCGTGGTGACCCGTGCCCGCGAGGCGCTGCGCGCGGGGGCACCCGTGTTCACGGACGTCCGGATGGTGGCCAGCGGAGTGACCCGCAAGCGGCTGCCCGCCGACAACGACGTGGTGTGCACGCTCGCCGACCCCGCCGTCCCCGAGCTGGCGGCGAAGCTCGGCACCACCCGCAGTGCCGCCGCGCTCGAACTGTGGCGGGACCGGCTGGAGGGCTCGGTCGTCGCCGTCGGCAACGCGCCGACCGCCCTGTTCCGTCTCCTGGAGATGATCGAGGAGGGCGCGCCCCGGCCCGCCGCCGTCATCGGCGTCCCCGTCGGCTTCGTCGGCGCCGCCGAGTCCAAGGACGCGCTGGCCGCGAACGCCTCGGGGCTGGAGTACCTCGTCGTACGCGGCCGACGCGGCGGCAGCGCCATCGCCGCCGCCGCGCTCAACGCACTGGCGAGCGAGGAGGAGTGAGGGGGACCGGGGTGGCCCCGTCGCGGACGTGACCGAGGGCGAGGGCACCACGGGCGCCGAGGGCCCGAGCGGCGTGGAGGAAGCGAGTGCCGACGGCACGGGCCGGGCGGGCTCGGGCCGACGGAGCGCGGGCGTCGAGGGCCGTGGTGGCCTCGGCCGCGCCTTCCCCGGTCAGCGGCCCGTGAGGTGTTCGTCGACCCAGCGGGCCGCCGTCTCGGGGTCCGTCGCCACGGGGACGCCCTCGGGCACCGGGGGCCTGCGGACCACGACCACGGGCAGGCCGGCCTCGCGCGCGGCGGTGAGCTTCGGTGCGGTGGCCGCTCCCCCGCTGTCCTTCGTCACGAGCACGTCGACGCGGTGGCGGCGCAGCAGCGCGCGCTCCCCGTCGAGGCTGAAGGGACCCCGGTCGAGCAGGACCTCCATGCGGGCCGGGTGCGGGGCCTCGGGCGGCTCCACGGACCGTACGAGGAACCACAGCTCGTCGAGTCCGGCGAAGGCGCCCAGGCCCAGGCGCCCGGTGGTGAGGAACACCCGCCGGCCGAGTGCGGGCAGCAGGGTCGCGGCGTCCGCCAGGGACGCGGCCTCGTGCCAGTCGTCGCCGTCCGCCGGGACCCAGCCGGGGCGGCGCAGGGCGAGCAGGGGAACATGGGCGTCGGCGGCGGCCCGCGCCGCGTGGAAACTCATGGTCCCGGCGAAAGGATGGGTGGCGTCGATGAGCGCGTTCACCCGGTGCTCCCGCAGCCACACGGTGAGGCCCTCGGCTCCGCCGAAGCCGCCCACGCGGACCTCGCCCGGAGGCAGCCGCGGACCGGTGACCCGTCCGGCGAGGGAGCTGGTCAGGGTCAGGTCGGGCCGGCCGTGGAGGAGTTCGGCGAGGCGGCGGGCCTCCGTGGTTCCGCCGAGTATCAGCACGTGCATGGGGGTCCGGGTCCGTTCATGAACAGCAGTGACGAGCAGCGCGGCGGCGAGTCGCCCGGTACGGCGAAGGGCGGTCGCGCGGCCCAACTCAAGCACACCGGGCTGCGGCCCGGCTGGACCACCGGCGCCTGCGCGACGGCGGCGACGACGGCCGCGTACACCGCCCTGCTGACCGGG
>NZ_JAMGBG010000145.1 GCF_023516595.1 Streptomyces neyagawaensis
CGACGGCGGCGACGACGGCCGCGTACACCGCCCTGCTGACCGGGGAGTTCCCCGACCCGGTGACGATCACCCTGCCGAAGGGGCAGACCCCGTCGTTCGCACTCGCCGCCGAGGAGCTGACGGACACGTACGCGATGGCGGGCGTCGTGAAGGACGCGGGCGACGACCCGGATGTCACGCACGGCGCGCTGGTCCGGGCCACGGTACGGCGGCTGCCCGCCGGGGCCGGGGTCGTCTTCAGGGCCGGCCCCGGCGTCGGCACGGTCACCCGCCCCGGTCTGCCCCTGCCCGTCGGCGAGCCGGCCGTGAACCCCGTCCCCCGCCGGATGATGCGCGAGCACGTCGCCGAGGTCGCGCAGCGGTACGGCGGCAGCGGCGACGTCGAGATCACCGTCTCCGTCGACCACGGTGAGGAGATCGCCCGCTCCACCTGGAACCCCCGGCTCGGCATCCTCGGCGGCCTGTCCATCCTCGGCACCACCGGGATCGTGGTCCCGTACTCCTGCTCCGCGTGGATCGACTCCATCCGGCGGGGCGTGGACGTGGCGCGGGCGGCGGGCCGTACGCATGTCGCCGGGTGCACGGGATCCACGTCGGAGCGGACGGTCGTCGCCGAGTACGGGCTCCCCGAGGACGCGCTGCTGGACATGGGCGACTTCGCGGGCGCGGTCCTCAAGTACATCCGCCGCCACCCGGTCGACCGCCTGACGATCTGCGGCGGCTTCGCCAAGCTCTCGAAGCTCGCCGCCGGCCACCTCGACCTGCACTCCGGCCGCTCCCAGGTCGACCAGGGCCTCCTTGCCGAGCTGGCCCGGCGGGGCGGCGCGGACGAGAGGCTGGCCGCGGAGGTGGCCACCGCCAACACCGGGCTCGCCGCGCTCCAGCTGTGCGCGGCGGCCGGCGTACCGCTGGGCGACCTGGTGGCGACGGCGGCCCGCGACGAGGCGCTGACGGTCCTGCGCGGGGCACCGGTCGCCGTCGACGTCATCTGCATCGACCGGGCGGGCACGGTGGTGGGCCGCAGCACGGTCGCCTGACGACCGGGGTGCCGCGGTCACCTCACAACGCGGTACTTGAGGTGGGTCGCGAGCGGGGTGTCGACGACGCGGATGGGGCGGAGGTCCCGTCGTACGGCGCCCAGGTCCTCGAAGAGGCGCAGGCCGTCGCCGAGGAGGACGGGCACCACATGGAGCTGGAGTTCGTCGATGAGCCCCTCCCTGAGGCACTGCCGTACGGTGTCGGCGCCGCCCGCGATGTCGACGTTCCGGTCCCCGGCCGCGGCCCCGGCCCGGGCGAGGGCGCTGTGGAGGCCGTCGGTGACGAAGGTGAAGGTGGTGCCGCCCTTCTTCACCAGGGTCGGCCGGGGGCGGTGGGTGAGCACGAACACCGGCGTCCGGAACGGCGGGTTGTCACCCCAGAACTCCTCGCCCGTGTCGTACATCATCCGGCCCATCACGACCGCCCCGGTGGCGTCGAACCACTCCCGCATCAGCTCGGAGTCACGGTTCTCCCGGCCGCCGGTCATGCCCTGGCGCTCCCGCCAGCTCGCCAGGTCGTGGATCCACTCGAAGAGGGGCTCGGCGCCGTCGCCGCCCGGGTTGTCGACACGGACGTCGGTACCGGCGACGTAGCCGTCGAGGGAGATGGCCATATCCGCGGTCACGGTCACGATGGGTGCTCCTGAGGTCGTGGGAGTACGGGTTCACTCTCACGTCGATCGGGAGCCGCCGCATTCGACATCCGCCGGGATGTCCGCCGCGCCCGCCGGTCCTCCGGGATGTCCGCGTCCACGTCAGCCGGTCGTGGTGCGATGAGTTCCGGGCGGGCGGGGAGTCTGTTCCGGTGACCGTCGTCGGGCCTCGCCCCGGCGGGCCCGGCACGCGAGACCACGGAGGACACCATGACCAGCACGCCGGACTTCTCGACCACCGCGCAGCCGGGCCGCCCGCCGGTCGCCGATCCGGCCACCTGGCAGGCCGCCCGCGACGCCCTGCTGGTCCGCGAGAAGGCCCACACCCGCGAGGGCGACGCGCTCGCCGCGGCCCGCCGACGGCTGCCGATGGTGGAGTTCGACGGGACGGTCGAGGTCGTCGGCCCCGACGGCCCGGTCCCGTTCCTGGAGCTGTTCCAGGGCCGCGAGGAACTCGTGGTCTACAAGCACATGTGGTACGACGGCGCGCCCCACCAGGGGCAGTGCGAGGGCTGCACCACCACGGCCTGGCATCTGAAGGACGCCGTCTACCTCAACGCCCGCGGCGTCTCGTTCGCCGTCCTGACCACGGGCCCCTGGGACGAGGTGGCCGCCTACGTCGCGTTCATGGGCTACACCCAGCCCTGGTACTCGGTGCGGGGCCTGGACGAGCCGGTCGGCGGCGACATGGGCTACCTGACCTGCTTCCTGCGCGACGGCGACCGTGTGTTCCTCACCTACTCCACGACGGGCCGCGGCAACGAGAGGGTCAACGGATCATTGGGTCTGCTCGACATGACGCCGTACGGCCGCGGCGAGGCCTGGGAGGACAAGCCGGCGGGGTGGCCCGAGGGAGGCAGCCCCTGCTGGTCCTGGCGGTCGGACGCGGAGGGCAACGCAACCTGGGGCCCGACCAGCCGCCCCGTCCCCCAGTGGTCCCGGCCCGGAGCGACCCCGGTGGACACGCTCGGCCGCCACGGCCCCCACCACTGAGCCCAAGGCGTCAAAGGAAGGCCACGTCCGAGAGCGCGGTGGACGCGTTCAGCTCGGCCCAGACCGTCTTGCCGTGCCGGGCGTGGCGGGTGCCCCAGCGCTCCGCGAGCTGGGCGACGAGGAGAAGACCGCGTCCCCCCTCGTCGAAGACCCTGGCCCGGCGCAGATGGGGAGTGGTGCTGCCGGCGTCGGAGACCTCGCACAGGAGCGTGCGGTCGTGGATCAGCCTCAGTCTGATCGGGGGCCTGCCGTAGCGGATGGCGTTGGTGACCAGCTCGCTCACCACCAGCTCCGCCAGGAAGTCCAGCTCCTCCAGACCCCACACGGCGAGTTGACGCGCGACGTTCGCGCGGGCCCGGCCCACGGCCGCCGGATCCGCCTCCAGGTCCCAGTCGGCGACCTGCTCTTCCCCGAGGGCGCGGGTACGGGCCAGCAGCAGGGCGACGTCGTCCGGTGGACGCGCGGGGAGCAGTGATCCCAGGACGGCGTCGCAGGTGGACTCCAGGGACGCGGCCGGCCTGACGAGGACCTCGCGCAGCCGGGCGAGACCCTCGTCGATGTCGTGGCCCCGCGCCTCCAGCAGGCCGTCGGTGTACAGGGCGAGCACCGTGCCCTCCGGCCACTCGAACTCCACCGCCTCGAACGGCAGCCCGCCCAGCCCCAGCGGCGGCCCCGGCGGCAGATCGAGGACGTCCACGACCCCGTCCGGGGTGACCAGGACGGGGAGCACGTGCCCCGCCCGCGCGAGCGTGCAGGACCGCGACACCGGGTCGTAGACGGCGTAGACGCACGTGGCCCCTATGACACCGACGGACTCGGCGCCGACGGGGGCCGGGGAGGGAGAGGTGGTCGACGTGGGGTGGGGGGACGGGGATCCCGAGGCGTACGGGAAGGCTGCGGCGGGCCCGGGGGACTCGGCTCCCGAGGTCACCGGCAGCGCTGATTCGCCGGCCCTGCCGCCACCGGAGCCGGAGGACCCGGGGCCCGCGGTCGGATGGCTCGCCGTGCGCAGCCCATGGCCCGCCGCCGCCCGCGCACCGGCACCCTCCGTCGGCCCGCCCCCTCCCGGCGACGGCGCGTCGCCCGTGTCCCCGGGCCCGGCGTCGGCGTCGCCCGCCTCCCCCTGCCGCGTCTGCTCCTGCCCCCGACCGTTCCCCTCTCCCTCCTCCTGCTCCCCCTCCAGCTCCTCCTCCCCCTCCGCCTCGCCGGAGAGGCGGAGGACGACGTCGTCGAGGTGGGTGAGGAGTTCGTCGGGGGGCAGGTCGATGTCGGCGAGGGTGCGTACGGCGGTGCGGAGGCGGCCCATGGTGGCGGCGGCGTGGATCCCGTGGCCGACGACATCGCCGACGACGAGGGCGACGCGGGCCCCGGAGAGCGGGATCACGTCGTACCAGTCGCCGCCGACGCCGGCCCTGTCACCGGCCGGCCGGTAGCGGCAGGCGACCTCGACGGCGGACTGCGGGGGCGTACGGGACGGGAGAAGGCTGCGCTGGAGGCTGATCGCGGTGGCGCGGGCGTGCGTGTACCGGCGGGCGTTGTCGACGGCGACCGCCGCCCTCGCCGCGATCTCCTGGGCGAGGAGCAGGTCCTCGTCGTCGAACGGGTCGGACCCGGGGCCACGGAAGAACTGCGCCACCCCCAACGTGGCGCCCCGGGCGCGCAGCGGCACGACCAGCATGGAGTGCGCCGACGGGGGCGACGGGGCGGACGGGGCCGAAGGGACCGACGACCCCCGAGGGACCGGTCGGGCCGGATGGATCAGGTCGGGGGGCTCGCCGTCGAGGCGGTGACGGAAGGGCTGCCCCGTGGCGAGGGCACGGGCCGGGAGCGAACCGGCGAGGAAGATGTGCGACTTCGGGAGCGCGACCTTCGTCGCCGAGTCGACGACAGCCCCCTGCTCGACGGCGGCCCCCTGCGCCACGACAGCCCCCTGCTCGACGACGGCCCCGCGCCCGAACTCCGCCCCCGCCGTGAACTCCGCCCCCGAACTGAAGTCGGCCACGGCCCCGGAGTTCCCGGACTCGGACTGGTCCTCCGGCGCGGCCGACGTCCTGCGGGCGAGGCGGCGCAGCACGAGCGGGTCCTCCGGTGGGGCGTCGTGGCCGTGCAGCGCGGAGTCGATGAGGTCGACGGTGACGAGATCGGCGAAGGAACGGTCGGCCAGGCCGGCCAGCGGCTGCGTGGCGAAGTCCGCGAGTTCCTGGGTGGTGCGGGCGATGTCCAGGGTCGTACCGATGCGCACGCTCGCCTCGTTAACCAACGACAGCCGCCCCCGCAGCCGCCGTTCCCGTTCCTCCTCGTACGCCACCACGCCCTGCTCCGAGGAGCGGTCCACGTACCCGGTGGCCATGACGATCAGTCGCCGGGCGGCCTCGCTGATCAGCGTGGCGTCGTCCGTGAGCCGGGCCATCGCCTCCAGCAGCCGGTCGAGCATGACACCCTGCCCCAGCCGGAAGGCCCGCAGCACCACGCTGACGGGTACCCCGTGCCGGGCGAGCCGCCGTACGCGGGTCAGTTCCGCGATCGGCTGCTCCAGGGCACGGGGATCGACACCGTGCTCGAGTGCGGAGAGGACGACGACCACGTGCCGCGCGACGTTCTCCGACGTCATGGCGTCCGAGTGCTCCCAGAGGTCGGGCAGCTCAGTACGCAGGCACCGCTCCACCTCGGCGATCAGCTCGTCCGCCTTCGAACCGAGCTCACGCGCGACACGGGACACAAGACCGTCAGCCGTGGGGTCCACCTTCTCGACGTTACGCCGGAACGCCGAGGGGTTGCGCGTCCGGGTTCCGGCGGCACCGGTGGATCCGGCCACCGGGCCCGCGCACCCGGCCGGATAGGGTGACGGCGCGAATCGAACATACGCAGGGCTGGCGGAGGCACGTGGTGTCGGACGTAGGGCGGCTCGTCGCCGGGCGCTATCGGCTCACGGAGCAGATCGGCCGCGGCGGCATGGGCACGGTGTGGCGGGGCGAGGACGAGGTCCTCGGCCGTCAGGTCGCCCTCAAGCAACTGCACGTGCAGCCGCATCTGGCCCCCGACGACCTGGCGCGGCTGTACGAGCGCACGCGCCGCGAGGCCCGCAGCGCCGCCCGCGTCGCGCACCCCAATGTGATCGTCGTCCATGACGTCGTCGACGACGAGGTGGACGGCGACGGTCGGCCCTGCATCGTCATGGAGTACGTCCCGGCACCCACCCTCGCCGACCTCCTCACCGACGGCCGGACGGTGCCGCCCGAGGAGGCGGCCCGGATCGGTCTCGGCATGATCGCCGCGCTGCGCGCCGCGCACGCCGCCGGCGTACTGCACCGGGACGTCAAGCCCGGGAACGTCCTGCTCGGCGCGGACGGCCGTGTCGTCCTCACCGACTTCGGCATCGCGATGACGGCCGACGCCTCGACACTCACCAAGACCGGCGAGATGGTCGGCTCCATCCACTACATGGCCCCGGAACGCATTCGCGGCCAGAAGCCGGGCCCCGCCTCGGACCTGTGGGCGCTGGGCGCGACGCTGTACCAGGCGGTGGAGGGACGCCCGCCGTTCCGCCGTCTGACCGCGATGGAGGCCGCGTACGCCATCGCCGTAGACCCGCTCGAGCCCCTGAAGCAGGGCGGCGCCCTGGAACCCCTCATCGAGGCCCTGCTGGTCAAGGACCCCGAGGAACGGCCCACCGCGGAGCAGACGGAGCAGGCGCTGCGAGCCGTGCTGTCGGGCACGACGACGACCACACTGCCCGGGCCGTCCGCCACGGGCGCCCCGGGGCCCTACGGGCGACACGGTGACACGGACCGGCACACCACCGTGGCGGTCGGCCACACCCTGACGCGACCGGGGCCGGAACCGGGATCGGGGCCAGGGCGGGGAACGCACCGGGACCCGGAGGCCCGCGCGCGCCGTGGCCGTCGATCGCGGCGCCGCGTCCTCGTCACACTCGCCGTCGCCGTGACGGTGGCCGCGACGGTGATCGGGGCCACCCTCTACGCGGCGTCGAACCCGAGTGCGAACACCACTCCGGACGGCGGCGCGGACGGCTCCCCCACCCCGTCCTACTCGCCCCCACCCGTGCCCGACGGCTACCACCTGGTCAAGGACAAGAGCCTCGACGTGTCCTTCCCCGTCCCGGACGGCTGGACGGTGTCGCAGCGGACCTCGGAAGGGGTCGTCCACATCGACGGGACCGGCCTCGTCCGCCTGGAGGTCGGCATGGTCGACCCTGCCGGTTCGCACCCCATGGCCCACTTCAAGGACATCGAGGCGAACACCAAGCTCAACTACCCCGGTTCGTACCGCAAGCTGCGCATGCAGAAGACGACGCTGCGGGGGCAGCCGGCCGCCGTCTGGGAGTTCACCTTCCGAGGCCGTGCCCGGACCTTCCGCGCCATCGACGTCGGCTTCGGGCGTGAGGGCGAGCGGGAGTACGACATCTACCTCTCGGCGCCGGACCTGGAGTGGGACACGTACCGTCCCGTCTTCGACAAGGTGAGGGACGGCTTCATCACCTCCGCGTCCTGAGGCCGGCCGCCGCCGCACCGGCGACCGGGGGCTGCCGGGGGCGGCGCCCTCGTACGGACCAATGCGGGCCGGGAGCCCGGTCCGCCCGTACCTCTGGGCGCATGACGCTCGCTCTCTGCCTGTCACGTATCGCCCTGGCCGTCCTGTCGGCCGTGGCCCTGGGTTTCGCGGGCCACGACGCCGCGACGTCGGCGACCGGCCTCGTGGACTTCTTCAGCCACTTCACGATCCTGAGCGCCATGGCGGCGTGCGTCGTCCTGCTGGTCTCCGGCGCCGCGGGCCTGCGCGACACGAGGGGCGGGCGCGGGGTGCCGGACATGGCGCGGGGTGCGGTGGTGCTGTACATGGCGGTCAGCGGGTTCGTGTACGGGCTGGTCGACACCGAGTTCCACGACACGCTGATGCCCTCGTGGGCGGACCATGTGCTGCACCAGGCGCTGCCGCTGGTCATGATCGCCGACTGGCTGGTGGACCCGCCGTGCCGCCGCGTCCGCTACCCGAGCGCCGCGTCCTGGCTGCTCCTCCCCCTCCTCTACGTCGGCTACAGCCTGGTGCGTGGCGCGGTGACCGACTGGTACGCGTACCCGTTCCTGGACCCGGACCGGGGCGTCGGCGGCTACGGCCGGGTCACCGTGGCCTGTCTGCTGCTGGCGGCGCTGTTCGTGCTGCTCGGCGCGCTGGTGGTCAAGGCGGGCAACACCGCCGGGGCACGTCGCCGCCCGCGGGAGTTCCGGGGCGGATCCCACCGCCGGACGGGCCCCCGGTGAGATCGCCCAGGGGGTACTTCCCGGTACTTCCCGTAGCCCCTAGCTGTACTCGGCCATGAGGTTGGTGACTCGCGTCGGTAGTTGATCAAGAGAAGACCTCCGGGCGTAGTGGAGATGCCTGTCTTCACCACAACCGGAGGTCCTGGTGGCCCACGCTAATGCCCGGCTGACCTTTCACGGCAGATGTCTTTTGGTGCGCCGTGTCGTGTACGACCTGCGTCCGG
>NZ_JAMGBG010000146.1 GCF_023516595.1 Streptomyces neyagawaensis
CGGCCGGGGTAGCCCTCGGCGTACTTGTTGGTGAGGACGGAGCCCTGGGCCTCGATGACGGCGAGCGGAGCGAAGTTCTCCGACGCGATCATCTCCAGGGTGGACTGCTGGCGGTGCAGCTCGGCGTCGACCGCGGCCGCGACCTCCGGATCCAGCTCGTGCAGAGACGTGTTCAGAACGGTCATCGACGTCCTCCCCGAGGAAGCATGATGCGTATGAAGCAACGGATTGAGCGATACGCAACATGGTCAGGGCGCGGCGGGGCCCGGTCAAGGGTGAGTCACGAACACACCCGCACACCCGCATGCCGAAGGCCGCCCCTGCTGCGCTGTCACGCTCGCCCGTGTGCCTCCTGCGTGCGGCGTGAGAAGGAGTCGATGACCACCGCGGCGAACAGCACCCCGCCCGTGATCATGAACTGGACGGCGACCGGGGTGTCCGTGATGGCCATGCCGGAGGCGATCGACTGGATGACCAGCATGCCCAGCACCGCCGACCAGGTCGTGCCCCGACCCCCGAACAGGCTGGTGCCGCCGATGACGGCCGCCGCGATCGCGTTGAGCAGCAGCACGCCCGAACCGGAACTCTGGCTCACCGACGTGATGCGGGAGGCGAGGAACAGGCCGCCGATCCCTGCCATGGTGCCCGACACCGCCAGTACCGCCGTCTGGACGCCCGCCACATTGAGGCTGGCGCGTCGCGCGGCCTCGACGCCGCCGCCGAGCGCGTACACCTGCCGCCCGTAGTGGGTGCGGCGGAGCACGATGTCGAGGCCGGCCACCACCACCAGGAACACGAGCAGGGCGAGCGGCAGCCCCTGGAAGCGGTTGAGGACATAGGCGATGGCGAACGCGGGCACCGCCACGACGCCCGTGCGCACCGCGATGCCCGTGAACGAGCGGTGCGGCATGCCGACCGCCATACGGCGCCGTCGGTCCTGGTGGGCGGCGGCGAACACCATGACGGCGCTGATCGCCGCCACCCCGTAGGCGACGGCGTCCTGGCTGAGGTAGTAGCTGGTCAGCTGGGCGACGATGCCGTCCTCGCTGAGGTTGACGGTGCCGCTGGTGCCCAGGATGTAGAGCATCAGGCCGTTCCAGGTGAGCAGGCCCGCCAGCGTGACGACGAACGCGGGCACCCGGGTTCTGGCGAAGGAGAAACCCTGGACGGTGCCGGCGGCGGTGCCGGCGAGCACCGCGATGACCAGTGCCAGCCATTCGGGCACGCCGTTGTTCACGTTCAGCACGGCGAAGACGGCGGCGGCGAGTCCGCTGATCGCGCCGACCGACAGATCCAGTTCGCCGATCAGCAGCACGAAGACGATGCCCACGGCGATCAGCCCCGTGCCCACGATGTCCACGCTGAGGTTGGACAGGTTCCGGGGCGAGAGGAAGTTCTGGTTGAGGATCTGGAAGGTGATCCAGACGGCGGCGAGGACGAGGACGACGGGCAGCGAGTTCAGCTCGCCCGAACTCAGCTTGCGCCGGAGGACGGCGAGCCCGCGCTCCGCCGCCCCCGCGAAGGCCCGGCCGCGTCTCGGCGCGCGGGCCTCGCTCTCGGATCCGCTCGGCTCCGTCCGCGTTTCCTCCCGCATCCCCCTCACCACCCCGCCTCGGGGGCGGCCACCCGGCGGGGCACGTTCTCCGTGGCCCCGGTGATGGAGGCGATGATCTGTTCCTGCGACGCGGTGTTCACGTCGAAGAAGCCGTTGTTGCGGCCGAGGCGCAGCACGGCCGCCCGGTCCGCGAGCGCCTTGACGTCGCCCATGTTGTGGCTGATCAGCAGGACCCCGAGACCCCGGTCGCGCAGTTGGTCGACGAGGTCGAGGACCTCGTTGGTCTGCTCCAGGCCGAGGGCCGCGGTCGGCTCGTCCAGGATCAGCACACGGGGCTCGCCCAACAGGGAGCGGGCGATGGCGACCGTCTGCCGCTGACCGCTGGAGAGCGCGACGACGGGGGCGCGCAGATCGGGGATGCCCCGGGTCAGCCGGTCCAGCAGATGCCGGGTGCGGCGCTCCATCTCCACCTCGTCGAGCAGTCCGAACCTGCGGATCTCCCGCCCGAGGAACAGATTGCCGACGACATCGAGGTTCCCGCACAGCGCGAGGTCCTGGTAGACGGTGGCGATCCCGAGGTCGCGGGCGTCATGCGGGCGCCTGATGTGGACCCTGCCGCCCTGCCACTCGATGACCCCCCGGTCCGCGGGGGCCACCCCGGAGATCACCTTGACCAGGGTGGACTTGCCGGCCCCGTTGTCGCCCAGCAGGGCCACGACCTGTCCGGCGTGGATCTCCAGCTCGACGTCCTTGAGGACGTCGACGACGCCGAAGCGCTTGCACACACCGCGCAGCGCCAGCAACGGGGGACTCGGCACGGGCAACCATCTCCTCACCGGGGCGCGGGGCCCGGTCATGACCGGCTGTCAGGTCAGGCCGACCCGCTCGCAGGCGGCCTGTACGGCGGGGGTGCAGATCTGCTCGACCGTGTAGGCGCCGTCCTTCACCAAGGTGTCCTCGATCGTGTCGGCGGTCACGGGTACGGGGGTGAGCATGACGGCGGGCACCGTCCTGCCGTCGGCGGTCACGGTGTCCGTGGCCACCTCGTCGAGGCTGTCCCCGCGGGCCGCCGCCACCGCCATGGCGGCACCGGCGGAGGCCTCGGGCGCGAAGGGCTTGTAGACCGTCATGTACTGGTCGCCGGTGACGATCCGCTGGACGGCTCGCAGTTCGGCGTCCTGTCCGGTGATCGGCGGCAGCGGGTCGACCTTGTTCGCCTTGAGGGCGGCGATGCTGCCGGCGGCGAGACCGTCGTTGGCGGCGTAGACGCCGTCGATGGAGTCGGCACCGAGGCTGGCGATGGCGCTGGACATGTTCATGTGCGCGGTCTCCGTCCGCCACTGGGCGGTGTCGTACTCCTTGCCGATCTTCACCTTGCCCTGGAGCACGGATAGCGCGCCCTTCTTGAACGCCACCGCGTTGGGGTCGCTGAGATCGCCGTTCATCATGACGATCTGGCTGTCGTCCGCGCTGTCGCCCATGGCCGTCAGCAGGGCCTGGCCCTGGAGCCGCCCCACCTCCTCGCCGTCGAAGGAGACATAGCCCGAGATGGGGCCCTCGGCGAGCCGGTCGTAGGCGATGACGGGGATGCCCGCGTCCGCCGCCTTCCCGACCGAGCCCGCGAGCGCCCTGGAGTCCACGGCCACGAGCACGATGGAATCCACCCCTCGGGTGATCATGGAGTCCATCTGCTCCTGCTGGGCGGCCACCTCACCCTTGGCGTTGCCGTGCTCGATCCGGCAGTCGGCGCACCGCTCCTTGATCTCCCGCTCCAGCAGCAGCCTGTCCTGCGTCTCCCACCGCGCCGTGGTGGAGTCCGGCAGCAACAGACCGATCGTCGTGGCGTCGCTCCCGCCCGACGCGTCGTCGGAGGCGTCGTCGGCCCCGCAGGCACTGAGGACGACGGCCGTCGAGACCGCGGTCACCGCGGTGGCCGCGTCCCGGATGCGGGCCTTCATGTGACAGACCTCCTCGCCCTGCGCCGCGTCGCCCCTCACCGCGCGTTGCGGGGAGGATCCCGTGTGCGCCGCGGGGTCGGGGATACGTGTCCGGGCGCCGGGCGGCGCCACCCGGCTTCGGGACGTACCGCGTGGAAGCGGCGGGGCGACCACGTCGTCAGTTTGTCACCGGCCGCGATGTTCTGCGAATGCTGGGCCGCCGACCCCTCCGCCCGTTCTGTCCGGTTGGTTCGTATATGCGATTCTGGTAGGTGAGTGCCTGATCTTGTCAGGGCTCGCGGCATGGACGGGAGGAAGGTTGCGGACATGCCCCATGACGGCCCTGTCCAGGCCGGAGTCTCGGAGCGGCGGGTGTCCGAGTACGGTGCCGCCGACACCCGCTACCCCTCCCTGCTGCCGGAAGCCGCCGCGAGCGAACGGGCGCTGACCTTCGCCGGGACGGCGCTCGCCGCCGTCTACACGGCCGGTCCCACGGACACCGAGCTCCTGCTGGTGGAGACGACGGGACGCGCCACCGCCGCGTACACGCCGCCCGACCGGCTGCCCCTGTCCGGCGGCTCGGCCGTCGCGCACGCCGTCCGCACCGGCCGACCGCTCTGGCTCGACGCCCCGGGCCTCGCCGGCTACCCGGAGGGCCGACCGGTGCCGCCGGACACACACGCCTCCCTGGGCGCCCTGCCCCTGCGGATCGAGGGCGGCCGCCGGGGCTGCCTCGTCGTCGTGGGGTCGTCCGCCGCCGGTTTCGACCCCGAGCAGCGCGGCTTCCTCGGCCGGTACGCCGACGCCGTGGCCGACGTCCTGCGCGCCGGGGACGGCGGTGCCGTGCCGGCGTCGCCGCTGACCACCGCCCTGCGCGGGATGCACGTCGGTTCGTTCACCCTGGTGCCGGACACCGGTCTCATCGAGGTGGACGAGACCCTGCTCGACCTGGTCGGGATCACCCCGGACGAGTTCGACGGCAAGGTGGACACCCTGCTGGCCCACGCCCTTCCGGAGGACATGCACGCCCTGATGTCCGTGGCGGAGCCCACGAACCAGGCCGTCGAGCGCCGAGAACTGGAGTTCCGGGTCCGCTGCCCCACGGGCGGGATGCGCTGGTTGAGCCTCGGCTGCCGGGTCCTCGCCGGAGCCGACGGCCGGCCCGAACGGGTGCAGGGCATCGTGACGGCGACCTCGGACCTCCGCCGAACTCCCGACGACGTCTCCAGGATCCAGTGGCTGACGGCGGCACTCGACGACGCCACGACCGTCCGCGACGTCGGCCGGGTCGTGGTCAGCGCGCTGCGCGAGCCGCTCGGCGCCGACCGGGTGGCGCTCGCCGAACTCCAGGGCGACCGGCTCGTGGTGACCGTGCTGGACCCGCCGCAGACCACCTACTGGCCCGAGAGATGGCGGGCCGAATGGCGTACCGAGTGGCCCGAGGCGCCGATCAGCGCCCTCCCCACCCTCAAGACCGCCCTGCGGGACGGCCGCATGGACCTGTGGCCGGCCGGCACCGAGTTCGAACCGGGGCTCCTCGGCGTCGGCGACGGCGGACTGGCCGTCCTGCCGCTGCCCGCCAAGGGCCGCGCCGTCGGCGTGTGCCTGATCGGCTGGGACCGTCCGCACGAGTTCGTCCCCGACGAGCGGGCCCTGCTGACCGCCACCGCCGCGCTCGTCGGCGACGCGCTCAAACGCGCCCAGGCGCACGACGCCGAGCAGGAACTCGCGACGATGCTCCAGCGCAGCCTGCTGCCCCGGCGCCTGCCCGACCTGCCCGGCGGCATCGCGGTCGCCCGCTACGTCCCCGCCCGGCAGGGCCTCCAGGTCGGCGGTGACTGGTACGACGTCATCGCCCTCTCCGAGGACCGGGTGGCGCTCGTCATCGGCGACGTCCAGGGACACAGCGCGGGCGCGGCGACGATCATGGGCCAGATGCGTACGGCGGTCCGCGCCTACGCGGTCGAGGGGCACCCGCCCGACGTGGTCATCTCGCACGCCAACCGGCTCCTCGTCGGCATGGAGACCGATCTGTTCGCCACCTGCTGCTACGCCGAACTGGACATGGAGGAGGACAACATCCTCTTCGTCCGCGCCGGACACCTCTCGCCGCTGATGCGCCACCCCGACGGCCGCACCGAGGAGGTCCTGGTCGAGGGTGGGCCCCCGCTCGGCATCCTCGCGGACGCCGAGTTCCCCATGACGGCCGTCCCCATCGTCCCCGGCGCGGTGCTCGCCCTGGTCACCGACGGCCTCGTCGAGGCCGCCGACCTGCCCCTGGACGAGGGCATGCGCCGGATGCGCGCCGCGCTCACCGTCGCCGACCCGGCGGACCCCGGACGGGTGGCCGACGCCCTCCTCGGCGACTTCGGCCCCCGCGAGGACGACGTGGCGCTGCTGCTGCTGCGCTACGACGGGATGCGCACCCGGCCGGTCAAGGCGGGCTGGGCGGTGTGGCGGCTGCCCGACGCGGTCATGCACGCCCGCCGCTTCACCGCGCGCACCCTGCGCCGGTGGCACGCACAGGAGGTGGCCGACGCGGTGCTGCTGGTCGTCTCCGAACTCGTCACCAACGCCCTGGTCCACACCCAGGGACCCGTCCGCATCGACCTCACCCTGCGCGGTGACCGGGTACGGGTCTGTGTCAGCGACTCCTCGCCCCGCGCCCCGGCCAAACCGGTGATCGTGGACTGGGAGTCGACCGGCGGGCGGGGCCTGATGCTCGTCGAGGCGATGTCCGACTCCTTCGGCACGGTGCCGGTGGCGGGCGGCAAACAGGTGTGGAGCGAGATCGTCGTACCGCGACACGACACGGCCTCCGCGCACCAGGGGAACCGAACGGAACCGAGGGACCTGTCATGAGAACACGTACCGGACAGGTCGGGGCGGCCGTCGTCACCGCGTTCATGGCGATGTCCATGGCCGCCTGCGGGGGCGACGACGCGTCGGACACGGACGGCGGCTTCACCGTCGGTCTGCTCCTGCCGAGCGGAGCCATCCCTCGCTGGGAGCACTCCGACAAGCCGCTGATCGAGAAACGGATCAAGGAACTGTGCCCCCGCTGCGCCCTGCGGTACGCCAACGCCGAGAACGACGCGGCCCGCCAGCGGGACCAGGTCACCTCCATGATCACCAAGGGGGCCAAGGTCCTGATCCTCGACGCCGCCGACACCCGGGCGATCCGCTCCTCCATCCAGGAGGCCCACCGCGCCGGCGTCCCGGTCGTCGCCTACGACCGGCTCGCCGAGGGCCCGATCTCGGGCTACGTCTCCTTCAATGGCGCACAGGTCGGCAGGCTCCAGGGCGCGGCCCTGCTGAAGGCGATGGGCCGCGACGCGCGGGGCGAGACCGTCGTCATGATGAACGGCGACCCGGCCAGCCCCAACGCCGCCTGGTACCGGGACGGCGCCCTGTCCGTCCTCAAGGGCAAGGTGAAGATCGGCAGGGAGTACGAGACCCAGGGGTGGAGCACGGAGAACGCCCACGCCAACATGAACGCCGCGATCGCCGCCCTCGGCCCCCGGCGCATCGACGGAGTCCTCGCGGCCAACGACGCGATCGCCGCCGGCGTCATCTCCGCCCTCAGGAAGGCCGGCGTCCGCGACATGCCACCGGTCACCGGCCAGGACGCCGACCTCGACGCCGTACGGCGCATCGTCGCGGGTGAGCAGACCATGACGGTGTACAAGCCCTTCCAGGCGGAGGCGTCCGCGGCGGCCCGCATGGCCGTCGCCCTGGGCCGCGGCAAGGACCTCGCCGACATCGCCACCACCACGACCGACAGCCCCACCACCGAGGACATCCCCACCGTGCTCCTCGCGCCGAGGCCCGTGACGGTCGGCACCATCAAGCCGACCCTCGTCGACGACGGCGTCTACACCGTCGACCAGATCTGCACCCCGGCACTCCGCGCCGCCTGCGACCGGAAGGGGCTCACCCCCTAGAGAGGCCCTCGCCACCCGCGCCGCAGCGGCCCCGGTCGCCGCCGACATCCCGCTGCCCGGGCCGGTTCAAACTCGCCTTCTGTGCAGGGGATGTGAGGACCCTTCAGTAACCTCCCTTCCCCCCTTTCCCACCGGCCCCACGGGCACCACGATGTCCCCACGGGAGCGGCGATGACCTGCGCGGCGGACAGCCACGGCCCCGGTCACGGCGACCCCCGACCCCACGTGCGAGCGGCATGTGGTGAGCGCGCCTTCCCGTGGGGACGGGGACTGCGCGAGCGACGGGCCCGGTGCGTGACGCACCGGGCCCCTCGTCGTCGGACGCACAGTCGGGCACCGGGTGCCGGGCAGGCGTTTATGATCTCCGCAGCCGAAGGGGGAGGGTGTGGTGGGGCAGACACAGGTGGCGGACGCGGCGGGGATCGCGCCGCCCGGCAGGGGCAGAGCGGCCACGGCGGCCGCGTACGGCGTCGCGTGCGCGGCGCACCTCATCGTGGCGGGGCTGGTCATCGGCGGCCTGACCCTGATCGTGTTCGGCTGGGCGACGATCGTGCAGCCGATGATCGGGCTGGTGCTACTCGGTGTCGCCGCCCAACTGCGCCCCCGCCTCGGCACCCTCGCGTCCGACTGGCCCACCCTGAGCCGCGGACAGGCCCCGGCGCTGTTCACGCTGCTGGACGCCGTCGCGGACGAGGTCGGCGAACGCCGCGTCGACGCCGTGCGGATCACCTCGGACTTCGCCGTCCGGGCCTCCGCGTACGGCGTCCGGCGCCACCGGGTGCTGGACATCGGGCTCCCGCTCTGGGTGACGTCCCGCCCGGAGCAGCGGGTCGCCGCGCTCGCCCAGGAGTTGGCGTACTTCGGCGGTGACGTCCGGCGGGGCACGCTGGTCGGTACGGCACTCACCTCCCTGAACGGCGGGATGGAACTCGCGGCGGCCCGCGCCGAGGCACCGGCGGGCATCTGGACGGCGGCCCCCGGCACCCCTCACGCGGACGAGATGTCCGAGGCCACACGCGACTTCAAGAAGCGCGGCCGGATCGTCAACTACGTGCTGTGGATCCCGCAGTTGGTGATGAAGGGCCTGACCCGGGCGCTGCTCCGGCTCACGGTCCCGGCGACGCGGTACGCGGAGTTCCGGGCGGACGCCGAGGCGGCCCGGATCGCCTCCACCCCCGCGGTGGTCGCCCTGCTGCGGCACCGGCGGTCGGCCGACAGCGTGTGCACCGAGACGCACCGACTGGCCGTAGCCACCCGTACCTTCGGCCGCGGCGAGGCCGTACGGAACGCGGAGCGGGACTTCTGGACGAAGGTCGCCGACCACGCGGCCACCCTGCCCGACCGCGCGCCGGACGGCCCGGCCGACACCGCTGCGGACGACCCGCGTGTCGCCCGGCTGCCACAGGGCACCGGGGAGCCCGCCACGCTCACGCTCGGGGCGGCGGACGCCGCCGCCGTCGAGAGCGAACTGGAGGAGGCGCGCCGACAGGTGGCCCGCAAGATCATCCAGGAGTGCGTCCTGGGCTGAACCGGCAACAGGAACACCGTCGGCGGTTGTCGTCGTCCGCCCGCTCCCGTCGCCGACGTCCAGAGCAGGCCGCCTGGTCAGCGACGCCCCGGAGATGAAGGCCATCGCCGACAGCTACGGCGAGGCGGCCGGGGCACGGCTCGCGCCGGCCGCGGGAGCGGACCAGGCCGTCGTCGCCGTACCCGACCTGGAGGTCACCCTCGCCTGCCGGGACGCCGTCCGGCCGAGCGGGTGCGCGGCTCGCCCTGCGCTACGCGACGTCGTACCGACCCGGCGCGGTGACCGGATGGGACGCGAACGCCGGACTCGCAGCGGCGCGCCGTGCCGTACGGGGCGGGCGCGGCGCCCTGTCATGGAGCCCATTACCCGGCTTCGAACCAGCTCACCGGCCCGAACCCGTCGGCTGGGCGAGGCGGCGGGCGGGCAAGGTCGCCGTGGGCATCGGGAGACTGTCGTGTGCGGTGCGGTGGAGGTGTCGCACGTACTGCTCTCGCGGTACGAGAACGCCGCCCAGGTCACGGACGTGCGGGCTGTCCCGCTGCGCGTCGAGCAGTTCGCCGCCGGCCTGTGCGAAGCGCGCTGCGAGGTCGGTCACCGCGACCTTCGAGGCACCGGGGCGGCGGAAGAACATCGAGTCCATGCTGAAGACGGACCCGATCTGGACGCCGAAGACGCCGCCGATCAGATCGCCGTCCTCCCACACCTCGACGCTGTGCGCGTGACCCAGATCGTGCAGGCGGACCAGGCTCGTGATCAGCTCGTCGGTGAGCCACAGGGGGACGCGGCCGGCGCGGCATTCGCGGACGACCCCCTCGAACCGCCGGTCCAGGCTGGTCGACCACCGCAGCCGGTTGCGCAGCCGCCGGGCGAGGCTTCGGCTGAGGTGCGGGGCCGAGACGGGCAGCACCGGCCTGGGGTCGGGCGACCACCAGGCAACCGCGTAGGGATCGGCCGATTCCTCGCCCACGAGCGGGATGCGACCCTCCTGCACCTGATCGGCGAAGACCACGTCGTTGAGGGCACGGGTGTACTCGTCGGACGCCGGGAACGGATAGACCCCGGCGCGGTACGCCGCCAGCAGGCTGTCGGGACTGAGGTCGGCGCCGAAGGCCACCGGACCGTCGGGCGCCGCTTCCAGCACGTCCAGCGCCTCCCAGCAAGGGCATCGGCTCACCACTGCGCCGCTCCCTGCCCTTGGTCCTTCCCCGGCCGGACGGCTCCGTCCTGTTGGAGGAAGTCGATGTATCGGTCCATCATCTCCGCGTCCACCGGCGGAATGTCGATCCCGGCGTCCATCAGCGCCCGCTGCGCGTTGTCGCGGGTGAACTCCGTGAAAACGCCCTGGAAGTACATCTCGCTCACGGAGATGTCGGCGCGCGCGCACCGGTCGACGAAGAGCGGGACGAACGGGGTGATCGGGTCGGTTGGGTGCCCGGCCGCGTACTTCATCAGAGCGGCGATCCACTCGGTGTAGGGGATCTCCTGGACCGGGTAACCCCGTCGGCGAAGGCGCTCGGCGAGCGAATTCAGCAGCGTGGGACGGGGGTTGGTGAGGTGGTAGACCTCGCCGCGAGCAGGATGGCGGGTGGAGATGTGCCCGATGGCGCGGGCGAGCTGGTCGGCCGGCAGGAAGTCCAGCGGCAGCCGGACGTCCGGGCACAGCCCGGTCCCCGCGATGAAGTCGATGAGGGCGGCCATCTCGCTGCTGGTGTTCAGCACGCCGGTTCCGCTGCTGCCCGTGACGTCCATCAGGCGGTAGACGGCGACCGGCAGGCCCGCGTCGGACGCCTTCCTCAGCAGCGCCTCGCCGACCCACTTGGTCTCCACATATCCCACTGACAGGTACTCGGGGAAGCGCAGCGGCGTGTTCTCCGTCACCTCATGTACTCCGGCCGGCCCGAATCCGGCGAGCACCGCCATGCTGGAGGTGAAGTGCACGGGGACGGCCCGGCCGGCGGCGAGACGGATGATCTCGTATGTTCCGTCGACATTGGCCGCGCGCAACTCGTGGTACGGATAGATGAAGTTGACGTGGCCGCCGAAGTGATAGACGGCGTCGATGGTCGACCCCAGCTCCTCGAACCGGCTCGGGGACAGCCCCAGGCCGGGCTTTCCCAGATCGCCGACGACCGGCTGGACACGATCGCTGGACAGATCGCTGAGGACGAACCGCTGGTGGCTCGCGCGGATCCGCTCCAGGCCGTGCTGGTCGTCGGAGGCCCTGACCAGGCAGAGGATCCGTCCCGTCGTCCTGCGCAGCAGCTCGTCGATCATGTACGCGCCGCAGAACCCCGTCGCCCCTGTGAGGAGCACGTCGCCGGGGCGACAGGAGTCCGGAGCAGGCGCGTCACGGCCCACTGTCGGAACGCGCCGATCGGTCTCGGCGGCGAAGTCGACGCTCCCGCCGTCCGGTTGGGCCAGTGTGCCGGCACGTGCCTGGCGCACCGCCTCGGCGAACGCGGCGAGTGTCGGATACCGCAGCAGTGAACGGGTCAGGTCGCGGATCTGTGTGATGCCGATGCCGAATACGACGCGGGTCCGCGCGAGCATCTCCATGGCCAGCAGCGAATTGCCGCCCAGCTCGAAGAAGTCGTCATGCGGACGGACGTAGTCCACATCCAGGATCTGTCCCCACAACTGGGCCATCCCCTGCGGCACCGGACGGTCGTCGACGCCGGTCGTCGGCGCCGTTGTCACGGATTCCGGCACGGCCTTGCGGTCGAGCTTTCCGCCGGGCGTGACGGGCAGCCGCTCCACCGCGTGGAAGGCGGCGGGGATCATATGGCCCGGCAGGACCTCGGAGAGTGCCGACCGCAGCCGTGCGCGCAGCACCGCCTCGTCGTCGGTCGGCGGCGAGGTCGCAGTGACGTACGCGACGAGGTCCCGGTCGCCGCTGCTGCGCGTCCGGACCACCACCATCGCCTGGCCGATCTCCGGCTGGGAGACAAGCGCGGCCTCGACCTCGGCCGGGTCGACCCGGAACCCGCGGATCTTCACCTGGTCGTCGACCCGGCCCAGGACTTCCAGGTTGCCGTCCGAGCGTCGGCGGCCCAGATCCCCGGTGCGATACATTCGGTCCCCGGGCGCCGAGCCGTGCGGGTCGGGCAGGAACTGCCGTGCGGTCAGGGCGGGTTGCCGCCAGATGCCGCGCGCCAGCCCCGGGCCGCCGATGTAGATCTCACCGCGTTCGCCCGGTGGCACCGGGCGCAACTCGGCGTCGAGCACGTGGACGTGATTCCCCTCCAGAGGCCTGCCGATCGGGGCGACGGCGGTGTCCGGCGCGGCGAGCACTTCCTCGTTCAGGTCGCAGAGCGTGGAGGTGATGGTGGTCTCGGTGAGCCCGTAGGCGTTGACGAGCCGCGCGCCGGGGATCCGGTGCAGAATGGCTCGGCAGTCCTTCGTGGTGACGATCTCGCCGCCGACGATGACGAGCCTCAACGACGCGAGGCTCTCGTCGTGGTCCGCGACGGAGACGATCCGATGCCAGTAGGCGGGGGTCAGGTCGGCGACGGTGATCCCGTGCTCCGGGAGGCGGTGCAGCAGCTCGGTGGGCGCCCAGGTGCGCGTTCCCGCGAGGACGAGTGTCGCGCCGCTGATCAGCGGGGCGAAGATCTGCTCCAGCGAGGTGTCGAAGCCGAGCGCCGCAGCGTGCAGCACCCGGTCGCCGGGCGTCAGGCCGTATGCCCGGGCCACCGCGGTGAGGGAGTGTGCCAGTGACCGGTGGGCGATCATCACTCCCTTGGGAGGTCCGGTGGATCCGGAGGTGTAGATCACATAGGCGAGGTCGTGCGGCCCGGGGCCCTGGGCCGGCCGCGGTCCCCGCCGCGGCGCGTGCGCGGCCAGTTCCCCGGCGTGGAGGATCCGCGCCTCGCACTCGGTGAACATCGGGGCGTGCTCACGGCTGGAGACGATGAGGCGTGAACCGGTCTCCGCGACGAGTCCGGTCATCCGCTGCCGCGGAGTCGCCGGGTCGAGAGGCAGTAACGCAGCGCCGGAATTCAGCACCGCCAGCAGCGCGACGATCAGCTCGGGCACGCGGTCGAGGCAGACGGTGACGACGGACTCCGCGCCGACGCCCGACTCCCGCAGCCGGTGCGCAAGCCGGTCGGCGCGGCCGGTCAGCTCGGCGTAGCTGAGCCGGCCCTCGTCCGAGAGCACCGCGAGAGCAGACGGTTCACGCCGCGCCCGCTTCCGGACCAGCTCGGGCACGGTGCCCGGCCAGGTTTCCGGGGGCCGCTGCTCGGCGCGGGTGCTCGCGGGCCGCATGTCGGTCCACAGGCGGTCGACCAGGTCCGCGCACCACCCGGCGGACTCCGGTCCGCCGACCTGGCGCCACCCGGCCGGAATCCGGCGATCGGCGGGCCAGATCGCATACTGCTCCTCGTCATTGCGCAGCACGACGCACAGCGCAGCCTCCCCCGTCGGCGGGCGATCACGTTTCGTCACCGTGGGTCTCCCGCCTCGCGCGGAGTTCTGCGGAGTACGACCTGCGCCCCTCGCGTACGAGGGCCGCCGCGCTCACGGCTTCCCTTTCGCGGGTGTCCCGCGAAAGCCGGCCAGGCGGCCGAGCGGTGGCGCGAGAACGAGGTGCTCCGCCGCCTCGGCGCTGACCGGCTCGGCGAAGAGGTACCCCTGGCCGAACCGGCAGCCCATGGAGATCAGCGACTCCTGCTGCCTCGCGTCCTCCACTCCTTCGGCGATCACCGTGAGACCGAGGGTGTCCGCGAGATGCGTGATGCCCTCGACCAGCGCGTACTGTTCGGGCGAGCGCCCGAGGCCGTCGATGAACGACTTGTCGATCTTGAGTATCGAGATCGGGAACTCGCGCAGATAGCTCAGCGACGAGTAGCCCGTTCCGAAGTCGTCGATCGCGATACGGATACCGAGGTCGGTGAGCGAGCTCATCTCGGCCAGGATCCGTTCGTCGTTGTACATCAGCACATTCTCGGTCAGTTCCAGTACGAGATTCGACGGCTCGATGGCGGAGAGATCCAGAGCGCGCCGTATCACGTTGTGGAACTCCTCGTCCCGGAACTGACGCGGTGACACGTTCACGCTGACGTAGGGCGTGTTGCGGTCGGACCTCCCGCCGTGCAGCACGCACTCCTCCCACCGGACCGCCTCGGACGCGGCCTGGTCAAGCACCCACGCGCCGAGCGGAACGATCTGCCCGCTCTCCTCGGCCAGCGTGATGAACTGCTCGGGCAACACCATGCCGCGCGCGGAGTGGGGCCAGCGAACGAGCGCTTCGAACCCGGCGATCCGTCCGCTGGCCAACTCCACGATGGGCTGGTAAAGCACCATGAAGGAAGTCTCGATCGACGAACTGTCCAGGCCCTCCTGCAACTTGGCACGCTCAGCCATGCCGCTCTGCAGCTCCGGGTGGTAGCGGCGCCACTGGCGCTTGCCCGCCGTCTTCGCCGCGTACAGCGCGAGATCGGCGTGTGTCAGCAGTTCGACCGAGTCGATGCTGTCCTCCGTCGTCGCGACGCCGATACTGGCGTACGTGCTCAACGGACCCACACTGAGCCGGAACGGATCGGCGAACGCGGTCATCACATGCTCGGTGAACCGCTCCACGCCCGTCGGTGTGGCGGAGCCCTCCACCAGCAGGGCGAACTCGTCGCCGCCGATGCGCGCGGCGGTGTCGGAGGCACGGACGGTGGTCTGCAGCCGGAGTGACAGCGCGACCAGGAGTTCGTCGCCCACACCGTGGCCGTGCATGTCGTTGACGACCTTGAAGTCGTCCACGTCGACGAAGAGCACGCCAACGATCGTACCGTCGCGCTGAGCCTGCACCAGGGCGTGGTTGACCCGCTCCTGGAAGAGCAGGCGGTTGGCCAGGCCGGTGAGCGGGTCGTGGAACGCCTGGTGGGTGAGTTCGCGTTCGAGCTTGCGCTGTTCGGTCACATCCCGCAGGGTGAGCACCACCCCGCCGACGGTGGCCTCGTCGCGTAGGTCGCTCCACCTCACCTCGACCTCGATGGTCGCCCGGTCGGCGCGGACCATGCGCCAGTGCTCGCGCCTGATCTGGTACTCATGGCTCCCTATCCGGCCGAGCGTCTCGGCCACCGCGCGACTGTCCTGCGGCGGCACCAGATCGACGAGGTGGGTGCCCTCCAGGTGGGCATGTCCGAGCAGTTGGTCGGCGGAGGGGCTGGCGTAACGGACCTGGTCGCCGTCGAGGATGAGGATGACGTCGGAGGCGTTCTGTACCAGTGTGCGGAAGTACATCTCGCTGTTGCGCCGGTTGACCTCCTGGGCGAGGGCGATCCGCGCCACGGCAAGTGCGGCCTGCGCGGCGAGAGTCGCCAGCGTTTCGCGTAGCACGAGCAGGTCCCGCTCGTCCCCGGCCACGATCAGTGCCCCGATCAGCGGATCGCCGGAGGGGTGATCCTGCGACCTGAGCGGGCAGACCAGCGCATGCAGCGCAGGCCCCGAGGGGATCGGCCCCTCCTCCTCGCCCGTGAGGTGGGCGGCGAGATCGGGCCCCACACCGTCGAGGGTCACCAGGCGGTTCTCGCCGGACGCGATCAGTTCCTGTACGGCTGCGGTCACCGGCGCGGACAGGGGCCCGCGTACGTCGCCGTGCACCCCGTTCAGCCAGAGCGAGTTGTCCGGGACGGTGAGCAGCGCGGAACGCGGCGGGCTGTACGACATCAGCTCCGTCGCAGCGGAGTGGACGGCGGCGGCCACATCCGGCGGATCGCCCGCTCCGCCCAGCGACGACACCGCATTACGCAGTATTTTCTCCCGGCCGACCGCCCGCCGGTGGGTCGCCACCACGCCCGCCAGACGGTAGAGCACAAGGAGGAAGAGCACCGCGGAGAACACCCCGATCACGCCGACCTCGGAACGCACACCGCGCACCGCCTCCGTCAGCAGGATGGCGGGCGCGATCAGCGACGCGAGCGTGAGCAGGCTCAGTCGGCCGGTGCCGGTGCCGGTGTCGGCGCGCCATGCCACCGGTTGGGTCAGCGACCGCATGCTCGGATCGAGCGCGGCGGCTGCCCAGGCGCCGTACAGGACGGCCCAGCCGAGATCGACGGCGGTACCCGTGCGCCAGGTCCCGTTCAGTTGAATCAGGCCGTAAGCCACGTCGGCGGCGAGCAGACCGATGGTGCCCACGGTGAGCAGCATGAGCGAGCGGCTCTTGCCGCCGTGGCCGACGAGCAGGCGCAGCAGCATGGCCAGTACGAGGATGTCGCCGAGTGGATAGGCGATGGAGAACGCCTTCTGCACCCAGGTGAGACCCTCGGCGCGGGCGTACGGATCGATGAGGAAGAGCCATGACAGCAGCGCCAGACCGACGGTCAGCGTCAGCGCGTCGACGAGGCTCGCGCGGTCGCGCCAGCTCGTGCGCCAGTGGACGAATCCCAGCAGCCCGGCCGCGTAGAGCGGATATGCCGCGAGATAGAAGCCGTCGGCGATCGATGGGAACGGGACTTCCTCGTCGGGCAATTGGATGAGGATGATCTGGGCGGCCTGGCCCGCGGCGAAGGCGAAGTTTCCCGCGGCGAGCAACAGCCAGGGGAGTCGATGCGCGGGGCGGTTGAGACGGATACCCAGGAGAATACCGACGACGCCGGTCGCTCCAATGGCGACGAAGATCAGCCGCTGTTCCGGGAATATGTAGTAGAACGCGGTCAGTACGACGATGCATGAGCTGACAGCGGCCGTCGCGGCCTGGCTTCGCAGTCGCGCGTTCATCCCAACTAACCTCCTGGGAGGGCCACTTGCTGCAGGGGGCGGACCGAGCTGGGCGAACGGCACCGGGCGACGGCGGAGAGGCCCCGTAGGACCCAGGACCATCGGTCGATACAGGGTCGCCGTTGTACAAGGTCGCCGGAATACGGGCTTCTTCTCGCCGAGACATCGACGTGTCTTCCCTCAAGCTAACGTGGCCCGCCATTTACCGCACGTGCAGGGGGAGATAAAGCGTCCGGAGCGATCCAGAGAGACGACGCTTCGCGTCGCGGGACACCGTGCCATGCGGGAAAATGGAGCACGTGAAATTGGAGGACGCGGAAACCGGACCGGATCCGCCCAGCGACGATCGGCTCCTGACGGAGCGCGGAGTCCCATGCTCTCCGATTACCGCCGGATCTTCACTCCTGCAGGCAGTCTGCTCTTCTCCGCCGCGGGCTTCATTTCGCGCCTTCCGCAGTCGATGATCGGCGTCGGCATCGTCACCATGGTTTCACAGCTCGGCGGCGAGTACCGGCTCGCCGGCTCGGTCTCCGCCACGCAGGCGCTCGCCGGCGCGGCGGTCGGACCGCAGATCTCCCGGCTGGTCGACCGTCATGGCCAGCGCCGGGTCGTTCTCCCGGCGACAGCCGTGACGGTCGCCGCCATCTGCGCGCTGCTGCTGTGCGCCCGGTACGGCGCCCCGGACTGGACGCTGTACGTCGCGGCGGCGGTGGCGGGCTGCATGCCCAGCATGGGCGCGCTCGTGAGGTCTCGCTGGGCCGAGCTCCACAGAAGGGCACCACGGCTGCTGCACACCGCGTACGCGCTGGAGTCGGTGCTCGACGAGGTGGTCTACATCGTCGGCCCGGCGCTGGCGATCACGCTGTCGACCAGCGTCTTCGCAGAGGCCGGACCGCTGGCGGCCGGGGTCCTGCTCGCCGTCGGCGTCCTGTTGTTCGCCGCCCAGCGGCGTACGGAACCGCCGGTGCGCGCCGCGCCGCAACGCGCCGGGGGCTCCGCGCTGCGCATCCCGGGACTCGGCCTGCTGGTGCTGACGCTGACGTCGGTGGGCGCGTCCTACGGTTCGGTGGAGGTCGCGACAGTTGCGTACGCCGGCGCACACGACCACACGGCGCTCTCCGGCCCGCTGCTGGGCGTGTACGCGCTCGGCTCCGGACTGGCGGGCGCGGTCTTCGGCGCGGTGAGCCCGCGGGGGGCGATCACGGGGCGGCTGCTGGTCAGCGTCTGGGTGATGGCCGTGACGATGGCACCGCTGTTGTTCGCGCCGAGTCTCGCGGTGCTGGCGGTGGTGCTCTTTGCGGCGGGCATGGCCGTCGCGCCGACCCTGATCACCACGATGGGGCTGGTGGCCCATCTGGCGCCGGCCGCCCAGCTCACCGAGAGCATCACCTGGGTCGTCTCAGGCCTCTCCGTCGGGGTGGCGCTGGGCTACGCCGCGTCCGGGTGGCTGATCGACGCGGCGGAGGCCCCGGCGGGCTATTGGGTGGCGTGCGCGGCGGCCCTCCTCGCGGCCTCGACGGTCTCCCTCGCCCTGCCACGGCTCACCCGCGCGGACGCGCGGTGAGTCACCGGCCCGCGTCCCGCGCAGGCGGTTGTGGCTGGCCCCGCCGCCGCGGACCCCTCAGTCCTGGGCGTCCCTGGTGGGCGGCTTGTCGGGGCCGGTGCGGTTCTGCCGGGGTTCCCGCTCCTCCTCCACACGGACGAAACGGTCGAGCAGCGCGTCGAGCCCGGCGGCCAGGTCTCCCGGTCCGCCCTGCTCGGCGAGGGTGGCGGCGGTTTCTCGGAGCCTGGGCAGTTCCTGGGGCGGCATGCGGTGCAGTCCGAGGCGGAACGCGGGATCCGATTCCTCGGGGTTGTCCACCATGGCCTGCAGTTCCACGGACACATAGCCGAGGACCCAGCCGGTGAAGGCGCGGAAGACGGCGACGGAACGGGTCTCGTCGAGCCCGGCGCCCTGGAGCAGGGCGAGCACCCGCTCGTGGTGCCTGAGGACGGCGAGCGGCCGCCGGGCCAGCGGGACCGCCAGCATGCGCGTGGAGAGAAGCGGCATCACCTGGGGGTGGGCCAGACAGACCTCGTGCGTCGCCCGCGCGATCCGGTGGAGTTCGGCGCGCCATGCGGAAGCCCGGGCCCGGGCGTCGACGGCCGTCGTGCCGGGTTCGGGTCCGGCGGCCAGCTGTTCCTCCAGCTCGAGGTACAGGGCTTCGACCAGACCGTCCAGGAGCGCGTCCTTGCTCGCCGCGTACCGGTAGAGCGCCATCGCTTCCACGCCGAGCTCAGCGCCCAGCCGGCGCATGCTCAGGGCCGAGAGTCCCTCGCGGTCCACCAGCTGCAGGGCGCTGGCCAGCACGCGCTCCCGGCTCAGCCGGCCGTAGTGGCCACGGTCGCTGGCGCGTCGCGCCGGACTGGCTCCGGCTCCCTCGCTCCTCTTTCGTGGTGCCGCCTGCTCCTTGGCCATGCCTCGCCTCCAGATCTTCCCGCCCGCGCCATGCCCCGCTCGTGTTGACTCTACGCATTCATGGGAGCAGGATGTACGTATACAGCGTAAATATACGGCACTGACGCATGTGGCGCCCTTCCCACCCCCAAGAAGGCCAGCGCGGGGAGTAAAGAAATGACAGTCCACCGGCTGCGGCCCCGGCAGGAACCAGCCGATCACACCGGGCCTGCCCTGAACGGCGTGTCGCACACGTATGCCGGCACCCCGGAGTGCACGGAGGAACCGGGCGTGCCCTTCGCCGTGACCCGGATCAGCCCGGCGGCCCGGAGGGCGGCACAGCGGGTGCTCGCCTCGGGCTGGGTGACCACCGGCCACGAGACGGAGCTCTTCGAGCAAGAGTTCGCGGCTTACGTTGGGGCCGAGCACGCGGTCGCCGTGAGCTCGTGCACGGCGGCGCTCGAACTGGCGCTGCGCGCCCTGCGGTTGCCGCCCGGCGGGACGGTCCTGGTCCCGGCTGTGACCTTCTGCGGCGCGGCCCAGGCGGTCCTGCACGCCGGGCTGCGGCCCGTGCTGGTCGACGTCGACCCGCGCACCGCCTTGCCGACCGCCGCCGATGTGGCCCGGGCCGCCCGAGCCTGCGGATGCCCGCACGCGATGATGGTCCTGCACTACGCCGGGGCACCGGCACCGGTCGCCGAGCTGGCGCAGGCCGCGCGGCTGCCCCTCACCCACGTCATTGAGGACGCCGCCCACGCCCTGGGCGCGACGGTGGGGGACCGGCCCGTGGGAAGCCTGTCGCGGGCGACCTGCTTCAGCTTCTACGCCACCAAGAACCTGCCCATCGGTGAGGGCGGCATGGTGACAACGGACGACCCGGAGATCGCCGAGCGGATCCATCGCGCGAGGCTCCACGGAATGTCCGCCGACGCCTGGCGACGGAACATGCCGGGCGGCAGCTGGCGCTACACCGTCGAGGAAGCGGGCCTGAAGGCCAACATGACGGATGTCCAGGCCGCCATCGGGCGGGCCCAGCTCTGTCACCTCGACGACTGGCAGCGGCGGCGGCACGCCGTGGCCGCCCGGTACGAGGCGGAACTGAAGTCCGTTCCGGGGCTTGAGCCACTCGATGTCACGACACCCGGCCGGCACGCCCGGCACCTGTACGTGGTGCGCGTACTGGACGAGTACGGGATCGGCCGGGACGAGCTGATCGACCGGCTTGCGGAGCGTGGGATCGGCACTTCGGTCCACTTCATCCCCCTGCACCACATGCCGTACTTCCAGCGGACCGCGATCACCCCGGCCGGAGGTCTGCCGGGAGCCGACGAGCTGTTCTCCCGGCTGCTGTCCCTGCCTCTGTACCCCGGCCTCACCGAGCGCATGGTCGACCGGGTCTGCGGGGAGCTGGCCCGGCTCGCCCCGGCGCGGGGCGCCGCCCGGTCCCGCCCCGTGTCGTCCGCCACCCCCGTGTCGTCCGCCGCCCCCGTGTCAGCCGTCGCCGAGCGTTCGGGGAAGCCGGGGCCGGGCCGGCAGAGGCCCGCCGGACTGCGCACCCTGGTGATCGGGGCCGGGGAGGCCGGGCAGGCGCTCGCCCGGGACCTGGCGGGGACACCAGAGTTCGGGCTCGCCCCCGTGGGCTTCCTCGACGATTCCCCGGCCAAACGCCGTGCCGCGTTCATCGGCGGTCTGCCCGTCCTCGGGGGCCTGGACGACACCCGGGCGTGCGCGCTGGCCCACCGGATCGAGGCGGTTGTGGTGGCCATCCCCGGTCTGAGCCCGGATCGCTTCCGCCAAGTGGCGCATGCGGCCGAGGCCACAGGGGCCAGCGTCCGGTATCTGCCGTCGTTCATCGCGGCGCTCCGCCGCGACGTCGTGGGCAGCGACATGCGAGCACTCGATGTGAACGAGCTCATCGGCCGCGCCGAGATGCACGTGGTGAGCCCCGGGGCGGGCGCAACGATCGTCGGCCGCCGGGTTCTGGTGACCGGTGCCGGAGGGTCGATCGGCAGCGAGCTGTGCCACCAGGTGCGCGCCTTCGGACCGAGCCGACTCTTCCTGCTCGACCACGACGAGTCGAATCTGCACCGGTTGCAGCTGGAGCTGTACGGCGACGCACTGCTCAGCGACGACATTGTGATCTCGGACATCCGCGACCGACCCCGCATCGACCAGATCTTCCGCGAGCTGCGCCCCGAGGTGGTGTTCCACGCCGCCGCGCACAAACATCTGCCTCTCCTGGAGCGGCACCCTGGCGAGGGCGTGAAGTCGAATGTGATGGGGACCGCGAATCTGGTGCAGGCCGCGACCGAGGTCGGAACCGAACGGTTCGTGCTGATCTCCACCGACAAGGCGGCCGACCCCGTGTCGGTGCTCGGCGCGACCAAGCGGCTGGCCGAGCTCCTCGTGCGGGAGGGCCAGAAGAACGCCCCGCCCGGGTCCGTCTTCGCGGCCGTCCGTTTCGGAAATGTGCTGGGCAGCCGCGGTTCGTTGCTGTCGGTGGTGGCCGAACAGTTGAGCGCCGGTTCCCCGGTGACCGTCACGCACCCCGAAGTGACGCGGTTCTTCATGACCATCGAGGAGGCCGTCGGGCTTGTCCTGGAGGCCGCGCGGATGGCCCGGGGCGGCGAGGTGTTCGTCCTGGACATGAGCAGCCCCGTGCGGGTCGTGGACCTCGTCCGTAAGTTCGCCCGCTCCGTGAACGTACCGGACGTGGACATCCGCTTCACCGGTCTGCGGCCGGGCGAGAAGCTCGACGAGACCCTGTTCTCCGAGCAGGAGGGGCACACACGGACCTCCCATCCGCGGATTCTCTCGGCGACGTCCAACCCCGGCGAGGAGCACGGCGTCCGGCTGGCCGACCGGCTTCCCGCCCTGTACACCGCGGCGGAGCACAACGACCCCGCCCGGGTGCGCCGTGTGCTGGCTCAACTCCTCCCCGGTTTCCCCGCGTCGGAGACGGCACAGTCGCACTCCGTCATGACCGATCCGTACCCGGACGACTTCTGATGTCCGGGCACCGCGACTGGCCCCGGTGGGCCCCGAGGCAGCGTCCAGAGGCGCGTCACCGGACGCGCCGCCTCCTGCGCGGGATGCTGGTCTTCGCTCTCGTCACCGTGCTCGCTCTGCTGGGGCTCGGCATCGGCGGTGTCTGGTGGGCGACCAATCACTACGGCGACCAAGTCACCAGGATCCCCCACGCGTTCCCGGACAGCTCCCGGCCGCCCAAGGCGGAGGGAGCCAAGGGGACCACCTTCCTGCTGGCCGGAGTCGACAGCCGCTCCCGCGAGCCGACCACCGGACGCGATGCCACTACGCGGCTGTGGAAGTACGGGGCGCAGCGCAGCGACACGTTGATGCTGGTGCATCTCGGTCCCGGCGAGCGCACGGCGTCCACGGTGTCCATCCCCCGGGACAGCTGGGTGCCCATCCCCGGCCACGGGTCCGCGAAGATCAATGCCGCGTTCTCCTGGGGTGGTCCGCCCCTGCTCATCCAGACGGTGGAGCAGCTCACCGGGACCCGTGTCGACCACTTCGGCGTCATCGACTGGTACGGGTTCAGGTCCCTCACGGACGCAGTCGGAGGAGTACCCGTCACCGTCCCGGAAGACTCCTACGACACGGAGCAGCACCGGCATTTCACGGCCGGCACCCACACCATGGACGGCGAGGAGGCGCTGGCGTACGTCCGGCAGCGCCACGGTCTGCCCGGCGGCGAGCTGGACCGGATCAAACGGCAGCAGCAGTTCCTGCGCAGCCTGGTCGGCGAGGTGCGCGGCGAGGTCGGCGTCACCGATCCGCTCGGGACCGCTCGCATGCTCGACGCGATCACCCGAACGGTGAGCGTGGACGACGGGATGTCCAACGGCGAACTGCGCGACCTGGCGCTCGGCCTGCGCCACCTGAATACCTCGGACACTTCCTTCGCCACCGCGCCGATCGTCCGGTCCGAGATGATCCGAGGGCAGTATGCCCTGATCCTGGACAGGGAGAAGCTGCGGGCACTGTGTCGCGCGGTCGAGACGGAACACCCGCCCCGCACCGGGAAGTGAGCCACGCGATGAGCCTGCGGCACTCTGCGAGCCGGGTTCCCACCGGGCGCGCGACGCGGGAGGCGCCCTCGCACGGTGCCCCCGCAGAGACGGACCGGTCGGGGATGGACGAATCGGGGAAGGATGACTCCGGGACGGAGGCTGCCGGAACGGGCAGGCCCGCGCGGGGGCTGTTGCCAGGCGTGAGCTTCAGCGCGCTGGCTCAGGCGGCGCCGCTGCTCACCAATCTGGCACTCACGCCTTACCTCATCCGCCATCTGGGCCTCGACCGGTTCGGCGTCTGGTCGCTGATCCTGGTCTTCCTTGCCACGCTCACCGTGCTGGACGGAGGTATCGGCGCGTCCCTGGCCCGCTTCCACGCCTACCACGGCGCGCACGGCGACCGGGAGGGCACTGGACGGCTGGTGGTCGGGTCGCTCGCGGTCTTCGTCGTGCTGGGCGTGCTGGTCACAGGCGTGTGCCTGCTGCTCGCTCCCACGATCACCTCCGCCCTGGACGTACCGCCCAGGCTGCGGGGTGAGGCGCAACAGCTGTTGCTGGCCCTCGGCCCCCTGCTCGCCCTGGCCCTGGCCTCCAATTCCGCCATCGCGCTGCTGCAGGCGAACGCCCGATTCGGCTCTCTGGCGGCCGTCAGCGGGGGGGCGTGTCTGGCCTACGGCGTGGCCGTGATCGTGCTGATCGATCACGGCCAGGATCTGCCGCTGCTCGCGGTGCTGACGGCTGGCAGATATCTGTTCGTGACGGTCGTCGGCCTCTGCGCCGGGGCGCGGCACATCCGCGTCCGGAGACCGCTGCTCCCCCCGCGGGCCGAGCGCCGTGACTTCGTCGGTTACGCCACCCGGATGCAGCTGTCCGGTTTCACGGTCTTCCTCAACGGAGAGATCGACGCCTTGGTGATCGCCGCGCTGCTGCCGGTGCGCTACGTCGGCATCTATGCCGCCGGCTATCAGGCCGCAACGGCCCTGCGCAGCCTTCCGCTGTACGCCTTCCCGCCGGTCCTCACCCGCATGACACAGGTTTATGCCCTGCGCGGGCTCACGGGCGTGGTGCGGGAGTTCCATGTCCTGCAGGCCCGCTGGCTGCCTGCCGTCCTCACCTATGGGGTCGTGACGACCACGGCGGTGGGGCTCGCGGTCCAAGTGTGGCTCGGCACCGGGCTCGCCCTCAGCGGAGCTGTCGCCGCTGTCCTGCTGGCCGGATACGTGGTACAGGTGGCGCTCACCGGCGTACGGACCTGTTTCGTGCGGGCGATCGGTCGGCCTGGGTACGAGACGCGCTATTCCTGGTGCGCGTCAGCGGTGAACCTCGCCCTCACCGTTCCACTGACGCTGCTGTTCGGGGTCATCGGCGTGGTCCTGGCGACCGCGATCGGGCTCATGGTCGGTTCGCTGTACTTCGTCGTCCTGTGCCGACGGCTGGCGGGACTGCGGGAGCAGCGGCTGCCAAGGCGGTGGCTGCCGGCGACCGTGCTGGCCGCGGTCATGGCCTGTCTCGGGGACCTGCTGATACTGCGGCTGGGATGGCACGGAGCGCTGCCGCTGCTGCTGGCCGGCCTCCCCGTGCTCGTCGGCCTTGCCGCCGCCTCGGCCCTGATGCTGCGCGAGGTCGCGGCCCACCGCGTCCCGGAGTAGGACTGTCAGTGAGGAAGCCCGGAGGAGAATTGTCGGTGGAGAGGGAGGCCCCCATGAACCCCGTCGTCGCACAAGGGTCCGGTGCCTCCCGGGCCAGACGCGTTCTGATCCTTGCCCAGCTGGATGGCTTCGCCAACAGCGTCAAACCCCTGGCCATCGAGCGGTTCCTGAGGGAACGCGGTCACGATGTGCACTTGGTGGACACCAACTGCCTGGCCAGGGCTTCCAGCAAGGCGGGGTCCCTCGGACGGAAACTGCCGGGGTCCCTGCGGCCCGCCCGGCTCACGCTCTACGCCAACGACGTGGCGTCCAAGGTGCTCACTCGCCGATGGCTGTTCGGGCGCCGCCATCTGTCGTACTACGTGCTGCTTGCCGATCACCATCTGCGGCGCCACATCCTCGCCGACCGGCTGGAACTCGACGACTACGACCTCGTCATCTGTGAAACCCCTTATGACGCCGGGGTGCTGACCACCAGTACGTCGGCCGAGACCCTGTACGACTGTCCCAACCCCTGGGCCGACGAAGTGTTCTACGAAAGCCGGCTCACGGACAGGCAGCACAGGAGGTTCCGCAGCTGGGAGCGGCGCTTCCTGGAGGACATGGAGCACCTGTCCTTCTCGTGGGAGTCCTACGGCCGGTATGCCAGAGAGCACTACGGGATCAGCGGACGGAATTTCCTTCAGCTCAACTGGGGGTGTACACCGTCGGCGGAGCGGTCCCGCTTCGCCGATCCGCCGCGGGTGGTCTATCTCGGTTCGCTCAGCTCACAGTTCATCGACGTCCCGCTGCTGGCACGCCTGAGCCGGCGTTATCCGTACATCGACGTGTACGGAGGGCCGCCGCCCGATCCGGCCCTTGGCCTGAACTACCGCGGCTACGCGTCGCCCGACGTGCTGCGCCAGTACCAGTTCGGGCTGATCACGTGTACCAGGGACCTGCTGCGCCGGGAGGGTTTCTCGGCCAAGCACCTGCACTACCTGGCGCACGGCCTTCCCGTCCTCGTCCCCGAATGGCGGCGCCACCTTGACCTGCTGCGCGGATCCGTTCCCTACACCGAGGAGTCGTTCGCGTCGGTTGTCGACGGACTCGGAGACGAGGACCGGTGGCTGCGGGTCAGTGACGAGGCGTACGAGCAAGCACGGTTGCTGGACTGGAACCGGACGCTGCAACCCCTGGAGCGGCTGCTCGACGAACGGCCGCGGGCACGAGCACGGCGGTGACGAGGGCGAAGGTCAGGGAATTGCTGATGCTGAACGACCAGGGGCGTTCCAGGATCGAGGCGAGCAGGACGGGCAGCAGCACGCTCGCGGCGACGGGGAAGCCGGCGAAGCCGCCCCTGAGCAGCAGGCAGAGCAGCAACAGGAGGAAGAGAGCGAGGCCGACGAACCCGCCCGCGTACAGGACGTCGATCCACTGGTTGTGCAGCGACGGCGAGACGGCGGCGGGGATCTCGCCCGCGTGGTATTTGGTCGGCCACGCCTTGCCGCCGAATCCCAGGAGGGGCGATCTGTGCAGCTCGTCCCTGGCCATGTCCCAGATGGTGGCGCGGTCCCCGAGGCTGTCGGCATTCGGGTGGCGCAAGGGGGTGGCGAGGCCGATGGCGGCCGCCGCACCCAGGACCGGCACGCCGAACAGGACGCGTCCGAGCGACACACGTGCGGCGCCGTCCGCCGCTTCCTCCGGGAGTCTCGGGCGCAGGATCATCATGAAGGCCACGACTGCGACGGCGGTGATGTCGGCCAGCCTGCTTCCGGTGGCGACTGCCACGAAGGCGACATAGCACGCCAGGAGGATCCGCACGCCTCCACGCAGCCCCAGCCAGACGAAGGGGATGCCGGCGATCAGCAACAGGCTGAAGATGTTCTCGTTGGTGAAGACGCCTGCGTAGAGGACCCCCAGCGGGCCGCACGGGTTGTCGGCCCGGCACTCCCGCATGACGGTGGCCGGCTCGATGAGTGCCTGGACCCCGCCCAGAACCGTGGACAGCAGGACGACGGCCGCCGCGCCCAGCAACGCCGGGCGCCCCGGACGGGCGACGGCCGCCGCAAGAAGGGCCACCAGCAGGGCGATCTGTCTGGGCGTGAGGAACTGCTGTCCGTGGAGGGCGTCGGAGAAGGCGAGCAGCAGGACGAGCAGGCACGCGATGAGTGGCGCGACATTGATCCGCGCGTGGGCGGAGAGCAGCCGGTGGAGGACGAACGCCACGCACCCGGCGAGCATGATGGTGTTGGCCACCGACCCGATCTGGTTCACCCACTGGGGGAACCCGGTCACCACTTCACCCAGTGGGTCGAGCCGTTCCGGCCGGCCCGAGTTCATCACGTAGACGACGGTCGGAACATTGGCCAGCACGCCGACCAGGAAGACCATGGTCGATGTAAGGTCCCAGTCCCCGAAGGCGCGGGCGCGCCGGAGAGCCACCGTTGCCGGTATCAGTGACAACAGGGCCAAGATCCCCATGACCATTGCTATATCGGCCTGTTGCTGTGTCATACGTTGCCTCGCCGCCTATTCGTGGCGCCAGCCCGGCGCGGGACCCGCGGCCTCTGCCGCCCACCGCTCGCGATCGGACGCCCGCACATGTTCCGGACGGTCCGGTTCCCCGGGCGGCTGCCAGTCGGCGGACGCCTCGGCTCGTGCCCCGGTGAGGACGGCACCGCGTACCCGCGCGTGGACCGCCGAGAGGGAGCCGAGGGCGCGGAGGGCGACGTCGTGGTGTGTCTTCCCGGTCAGGACGACGAAGAGCACGCCCTCCGTCACAGAGGCGAGTGCGGCCGCGTCGGCGAAAGGCAGCAGTGGTGGGCTGTCCACCACTACGAGATCCGCGTCCGCCTCGAGGGCGTGCACCACCTGTGCCATGTCCGGTGAGGACAGGAGCGTGCTCGGGTCCGCCGTGGCGGGGCCGCTCGGCAGGACTCGTATGTGCCCGTCCCCCCAGCTCTCCAGGGCGTCGTAGAGCGGGGTCCTGCCGGTGAGGACACCGGTGAGTCCGGGGGTACCGTGCAGGCCCAGGTCCTTCGCAAGGCGTGGCCGGCGTAGATCTGCTTCCAGGAGAATGACGCGCTGCCCGGTGCGGGCGACGTTCGTCGCCAGATCGATCGCGGTCTGCGTTCTTCCCTCTCCGGGCAGTGCGCTGCTGATGAGCAGCGAGTTCGGCATGCGGTCCCCGTCACTGAACCGAAGACGGGTGCGGAGCAGGCTCAGTGCTTCCGCCCGCCAGGTCGCGCCGGCACGCGATCCGCTGTTCTTGTGGCGTCGGTCGGGCGGGGGAACGGCGCCCACCGTGGTGAGGTTCAGGTGGCTGCTGACATCGTCGGCCGAGCGGATGGTGGTGTCGAGTGCGCGGCGCAGCACGGCACCACCGACACCTACGACGCCCCCGACGAGCAGGCCGATGGCCACATTCAGCGCCGGACGCGGGCTCGTCGGAGTGGAGGGAGGCTGGGCTCCCCCGACGACACTGGCCTTGACCAGCGGCTGGGTGCCTATCGCGGACCCCTCGACGGCGACGATGTACTTCGTGAACTGAGCCGCGGTCTCATCGGCGATCGACTGCGCCCGGGCGGCTGAGGAGTCGTTCACCCGGATGTTGATCAGGGTCGTGTCGAGCGGGGCCTGTGCGCTGATCTTCCTCGCGAGACGCCCCGGAGTCGTGTGCAGGTCGAGCTCGTTGATGACGCGGTCGAGGACTGCGGGGCTGCTGACGATGCGGGTGTAGGACTTGACCCGCTGCTGGGTGAACAGGCCGCCCTGGTAGGCGTTCGCGCTGTCCTTGTCGCCAGTGGCGATGAAGAGCTGAGCGGTCGCTGTGTAGGTGCGGGGCATCAGGGCGGTCACGGTGAGGGCCCCTGCGAGTCCGAGTAGAACACACACCGTGACGAACAGCCACCGTTGGCGCAGCGCGGCGATGTAGTCGTGGAGATCCATGGAGGCTCCTCCGTGCGGGCCGTTCCGCCCGCTCTTGACGTCGTCCGACTGAGGCAGGAATATGGGATTTACGGTGTAAATGTACGATATCAGCATACAGCTGGACCAGAAACCATGGATCGTCACCTGGATCGCTGTGCGGTCACCCCCTACGGCCGAGGAGCCGGAAGCTCCCGGGTCCGTGTCTTCGAGTGGCTGGACCGCGTCGGCACGGACTTCACCGTCAGCAGCTATCTGTCCCTGCCCGACGCCGCTGCCTCTCGCCTCGCACACCACCCCGTGTCCCTGGCCCGGGCGGAACTGAGACTGGGCGCCATCGCGAGCGCCCGACCCCGACGGCTTCTGCTGCACCGGGAGGCGTCTCCGCTCAGCCGGGGTTGGTGGGAACGGCGACTGCTGAGGAGCGCGGAACTCGCCGTGTACGACTTCGACGACGCACTGCAATGGGACCGGGGCGAGGGCGGTCTCGTCCGCAGGCTCGCCCCCAAGGCCGACAAGGTGCGGGTGGCTGTCCGCCATGCGGACCGGGTCATCGCGGGCAACGCCGTCCTGGCGGACTGGGCATCTCAGCACCATCGCGACGTCCTGGTGATCCCGAGTTGCGTGGCGCTGGAGGACTACATGCGCAAAACCTCGTACGTGCTGAACGACCCACCTCGGCTCGGCTGGATCGGTTCGCCCCACAACGAGGCGTTTCTGCGGCTGATCGCCGGAGCGCTTACGGAGGTTCACCGGCGCACAGGCGCGCGGCTGACCCTCGTGGGCACCACCACACCGTCTCTCGGCGGCCTGGAGTCCTTCATCGACCGGGTCGCCTGGAGCCCGGACAGTCAGCGTACGGAGCTGGCCGCCATGGACATCGGCCTGATGCCGCTGCCGACGAACTCCTACAGCCTCGGCAAATGCGGTTACAAGCTGCTCCAGTACGCTGCCGCCGGGCTGCCCGCCGTGGCCAGCCCGCTGGGCGTCAACGCCGATCTGCTGACCGAGTTCGGCCTGCCCGCTCCACAGACCCAGGACGAATGGACCACCGCGATCCTCGGCCTGATCTCTTCCCCCGCGGCCACCCGGGAACGGCTCGGACGGACCGCCCGGGAGATCACCGGCCAAAGGTACTCGTACGACGCGTGGCTGCCCCGCTGGGCCGCTGCCCTGGAGCTCGGACCGGTGACGCTGTGAGGCCGGGAACGCGTGCCATCCCGGCCGCCGACATCGTGATCGTGAACTGGAACGCCGGCCGGCATCTGCGGGAGTGCCTCCGCTCGATCGTGCGAACCGACCGGTCGTTGCTGCGGGTGGCGCGGATCGTGGTCGTCGACAACGCCTCCACCGACAGCTCTCTGAACGAACTGACCGCCGGCGACATCCCGCTCGACGTGGTGCGCAACTCCCACAACCGGGGCTTCGCCACCGCCTGCAACCAGGGCGCCGCCCGGGGGTACAGCGACTTCCTGCTCTTCCTCAACCCGGACACGCAGCTGTATCCCGACACTCTGCGCGCTGTCGGTGGCCTCCTCGGCACCCCGGCCGCGGAGGGCGTCGGCATCTGGGGCGGGCGCATGGTCGACGAGCGGGGTGAACCGGCGATCTCCTGCTCACGCTTCCCGAGCCTGCGCATCTTCTTCGGGAAGATGACCGGCCTCGACCGGCTGGCGCCGGCGCTCTTCCCGCCCCACCACCTGCTGCCCGCGGAAACCACCGTGTCGGGCCCCGTCGACCAGGTCATCGGCGCCTTCTTCCTGCTGCGCCGCTCGCTCTTCGAGGAGCTGGGCGGCTTCGACGAGCGCTACTTCCTCTATTTCGAGGAGACGGATCTCGCGCTACGGGCCCGTCGACGCGGCCGACGCTCGTACTACGTCCATCAGGCCCGGGTCCACCACATCGGCCAGGTGAGTTCCGCCCAGCTGGGCGGCAGGCGGCTGCGCCACTCCCTGTGCAGCCGCACCCGGTACGCGTTCCGGTACTGGTCCCGGTCCCATGCCTGGCTGCTGGTGGCCCTGACCCTGACGGTCGAACTGGCCACCAGGCTCGGCAGGGCCGTGCTTCGCAGAAGTCTGTCCGAATGCGGGGCCACCCTCGGCGGATACGGGGGATATCTGCGCTGGCTCTGCACGGTCGCCGCCCATGTGCTCGAACGCAGGTTTCTTCAGGCGACGACAACATCCCCGACTCCGGCCCCACCTGCCGTATCCGCCCGGACAACGGACTCGACCAAGGACCACCTCCATGCCTCTCACTGACCACAAAGCCCGAACCGACCACACCCGCCGACAGGTTGTGCCGCCCATGAGCGACGTGCCTCTCGCTCCCGCGCTCCGGACCCTGGACGTGGCCGTCGCCCTGACGCTGCTGCTCCTCTTCTCGCCGCTGCTGGTGCTGCTGGTACTGCTGGTCATCACCACGAGCGGCCGGCCGGTGCTGTTCCGGCAGGAGCGGATAGGCGAGGGCGGGCGAATGTTCACCCTCTACAAGTTCCGCAGCATGAGGAACGGCTGCGCGGGCCCCGGAGTCACCGGCGGCTCGGACCCGCGGGTGACGCGTCTGGGGCAGCTGATGCGCCGGCTGAGTCTGGACGAGCTTCCGCAGCTGTGGAACGTGCTGCGCGGGGACATGACCCTGGTCGGCCCCAGACCAGAGGTACCGGACCTCGCCCGCCGCTATCCACCGGAACACCAGTGGGTGTTCCGGCACCGCCCCGGGCTCACCGGGCCGTGCCAGCTGCGGTCGCGCGCGTACGCCGCGCAGCTCGACGGCCGGCCCGATCCGGAGGGCTACTACCTGACGGAGCTCGTTCCCCTGCGTACGGCCATGGACGCGGAGTTCCTGGCCCAGGCCACCGTGCCGAACGTGCTGCGGTTCATCGCGCTGACCATCCGGTACCTACTGTCCTGCGTTCTGGACGGGATCGGGCGGCGCCACCGTGCGCCGCGCGGCGTCCCGGGAGGCGGGTTCTGATGCGCGCCGTGGTGACCGGCGCGGCCGGGTTCATCGGTTCGCACCTGTGCGAACACCTGCTGTCCTGTGGGGACGAGGTCATGGGCATCGACGCCATGACGGACTTCTACGAGCCCGCGCGCAAGCGGCGCAACCTGGCCCGGCTGGTGGGCCGGGACCGCTTTGCCTTCCACGAGGGCGATCTGCTGGACCTGCCCCTTCAGCAGCTGTTCGCCGAGGCGGACACCGTTTACCACCTCGCGGGTCAGCCCGGTGTCCGCGGTTCCTGGGGAGCGGAGTTCGCCGTCTACCTCGAACGCAACGTCCTGGTCACCCAGCGGATACTGGAGACGGCCCGGGACACCGGACTGCGCCGGCTGGTCTTCGCGTCCAGCTCGTCGGTCTACGGGGACGCGGAGGCGTATCCGACCCCGGAGACGGTACGTCCCCGGCCCGTTTCCCCGTACGGCGTCACGAAACTCGCTGCGGAACAGCTGTGCGAGACCTATCGCACTGTCTTCGGCGTCCCGGCGGTCTCCCTGCGGCTGTTCAGCGTGTACGGTCCCCGGCAGCGTCCCGACATGGCGTTCTCGCGGCTGGTCGCGGCTGCCTGTGAGCATCGGCCCTTCCCGCTCTACGGAGACGGTGGGCAGAGCCGTGACTTCACCTACGTCGGGGACGTGGTGACGGCCTTGCGCGGGGCCGCTCTCTCCTCGTGGACCGGTGTCGCCAACCTCGGCGGCGGCAGCGAGGTGACGATGAATCAGGTCATCACGTTGCTCGGGAAGCTGACCGAGCCGGTGAACGTGGTGTCGGGGCCCGCACGGCCGGGCGACGCCCGGCGTACCCGGGCCGACATCACCGTGGCGCGAGACGCTTTCGGCTACCGGCCCGGTACGGACATCCGTACCGGACTCGCCACGATGGTGCGGGCCGAGCAGGCGTCCCGGCAGCTCTGGCCCGAGGAACATCGCGTCGGGGGACGGCGGTGACGCGCTCGCCCGTCCGACCTCATGGCGACACGCTGATCCGGCGTCAGGCGGGCACCTGCGCCCCTCGGTAGTAGTCGATGATCTCCTGGGCCGACATCTCCCGGTCCCTCTTGCGTCCGAGGAAGTAGAAGGCCGAAGCGTCGTCCGCCGCATAGCTCGGCGGGACGAGGCGGTCGAGCGCGCGCAGCCAGAACAGCAGCCCACGTACCGCGCGGCCCGCGAGGGCGGAGCGCGTCAGGCCCCGGACCACGTGGTCGACGCTCCACAGCAGTTGGGTGCCCGGGCCTGCGACGGAGCCGGCGGCGAGTTCCTCGAAGCGCCGGAAGAGATAGCGGTGGCCACTGGCGGTGTAGCGCGTGAAGTCGTGGGCGCCGGCGTGCACCTGTTGCAGGAACGGCGTCTCCGCGTAGACGAGCCCGCCGTCCTTCAGGACCCGGTGGGTCTCGGCAACGACCAGGGCGGGATCGAGTACGTGCTCCAGTACGGCCTGCGCCAGCACCGCGTCGACGCTTCCTGTGGGAAGCGGAATCTGGTGGGCGTCCGCGATGAACTGGGTCACCGGGCTGCCGACGATGTCGAATCCGATCACCTGGACACGCGGATCGCGGTAGATCGCGCTCACACCGTTGCCGACCGTGGCCCCGCCGACGACGAGCAGCCTCGGGGTGGGGCCGAGCAGGCTCCGCAGCAGCAGATCGATGTTCCGGGCCGCGACACGGTTGGGCGGCTTCCAGATGCGGCGCAGGGGGGTGGGAAGCCGTTGCGCCAGCCCGGGGGGTTTCGGCCCCCCGGCCTTCGCACGGTCGGCCGCCGCGACCACTTCCTCTCGATCCACGACGCTGCGCTCGAAGTCGACGAGGACCGGCCACGGCCCGGCCATCGGGAAGGGCATGGCGGCGTGGTAGGGGCAGGCGGGCGCACTGCAATTGAACCCGCCGGGCTTCGCCACCAGGGCCGACCGGCAACGCGGACACACCAGCAGCTGCTTGATCCAATCCAGTTCGCCCAGGGCCATGCGCGTTCCTCTGACGACGGGGAGCCTCCTGCGGCCCAGTATCGGAGTCCCGCTGGGCTGCGGCATCCCGAGCCCTCGTGCGGGCACCTGCCGCGCCTGTCAGCATTTGGGGGCAATTGACCTGAAGTGTGAGGGGGTGGATGATGGTGTATGTATACGACGTACATTTACGAGATTTCCGCCTGGTGGTGATCGATGATGCGGAACGGGACCCACGTTCCCGCGGCGGGCCGGCCGGACGGCACGGCCGTCGGCTGGCCCGCGACGCCCCCACAGGTGGCGCCGAAGGAAGTGCTGTGCGTACCGCCGGCCCTGCCCCGAATCAAGGTCCTCCACGTCATCACCCGCTTCGTTGCGGGCGCCGGTGGCAACACCCTGCTGTCGGCAGAGGGAATGGACCCCGAGCGGTACGAGGTGTGGATCGCCGGGGTCCCGGGCGGCAGCCTCTGGGAGCGGGCCCGCGCCGCCGGCGTCGGCACAGTCGAGATTCCAGGGTTCCGACACACCCTGACCCCCGTGGACCTGCTGGTGCTGTGGCGGCTCGTGCGGCTCATCCGGCGCGAGCGGTTCACCATCGTTCACACGCACTCGGGCAAGGGCGGATTCCTGGGGCGGTCGGCTGCGAGGCTGTGTCGCACGCCGGTCGTGGTGCACACCTTCCACGGCTTCAGCTTTCACCCGTACATGTCCCACACCAGGCGCACGGCGTACCGCTGGCTGGAGCGGGCGACGCGCCGCTTCACCCACCGGTTCCTCGCCGTTGCGCCACGCGTGGCACGGGAGGCGGTCGAAGAGCATCTGGCCCCGCCGGGCCATGTCCACGTCGTGCCCTCGGCCGTGGACCTGGGGCAGATCCCCGAGCGGTTCGACCCCGTCGCGCGCCGTGTGCTCGGCGTACCCCGCGAGACGGCTCTCGTCGGCACCGTCGGCCGGATCGACTCTCAAAAGGCACCCCTGGACTTCATCCGCATGGCGGCCGCGATCCGTGCCCGGCACCCCGGCACCGCGTTCGTCATGATCGGCGACGGGCCGCTGGAGGGCGAGGCCCGACGGCTCGCCGCGGACCTGGACGTCGACGTGATCTTCACCGGGCACCGGCCGGACGCCTCCTGGCTGGTGGCCGCCCTGGACGTCTTCGTGATGACGTCGCTGCACGAAGGCCTCGGCCGGGCCCTCACCGAGGCGCTGGCCGCTGCCCGCCCGGTCGTCGTCACTGCCGTGAACGGGGTGCCCGATCTGGTGGAGCCCGGCGCCACCGGTCTGCTGGCGATGCCCGCCGACCCGGGTGGGCTGGCCCACGCGGTCGGCTGGATGCTCGACCATCCGCGCGAGGCGGCAGCCATGGGGGTGCAGGGGCGTGAGCGGGTGCGCGGGGCCTTCACACCGGAGGCGATGTGCACTGCCATCGATGCCTGTTATCGCGAACTCCTGGGGCTTCCCCACCGAACCGAGGTGTGGTCATGACACCGTGCGCGCTCATTCGGGAGAGCGTGGGCCGGGACACGGCGAACTGGTCCAGGGCACTCACCTTCCGGGAACGCCACACCAACCTCCGGCCGAGCGGACGGAGAGCGCTGGAAGTGGGCGACGGCGGAACGTACGGCAACCTCTCCCTGTGGCATGCCGTGGCCCTGCAGCGTGCCGCGGTCCGCAACATGTGGGCGCTGAGGGCCGACGGCGAACTGTGGTTCGCGGAAGGAATGCGAGGCAGCCGGCTGCACGAGGCTCTGCGCAATCACTTCGGCCGGGGTCGAAGAGGGTGGCGCTACCTCTCCTTGAGCCAGCTTGACCCGCTGCTGTCACCGTTCGAAGGCTTCGACGTCGCGGAGTTCGGGTTTCTCGGCCTGTGTGGGCGTTCGGAGAAGCAGCGCCGCGCCCTCGGGGTGGTGGACCGGGTCGTCTGCGAACGCTTCGTACCGGAACTCTCCCGCTACCTCCTCACCTGTGGCGCCCGTAAGGGCCCGGCCCCCTGACCTGCGAATTGACAGCGCCGGCCCCGGAGGGACACGACACACCTCGTCGACCATCGCGCTCCACGGAGACCATCATGCACCTGACAGTCATAGGCACCGGATACGTCGGAGCGGTCCACGCCGCCTGCATGGCGGACATCGGGCACGATGTCCTCGGCGTCGACATCGACGCGGAGCGGATCGCCGCGCTCACCAGCGGCAGACCCCCCTTCTACGAGCCCGGCCTGTCCGAGATGCTCATGAAGGCGGTGGACACGGGCAGGCTACGCTTCACCACCTCACTGACCGAGGCCGCCTGGTTCGGTGACACGCACTTCATCTGCGTCGGTACTCCGCAGAGCTCCGCATCGGGAGCCGCCGACCTGCGCCACGTCGAGGCCGCCGTCGACGGTCTGGCGCCCTATCTGAAAGACGATTTGTACGAGCGGGCCCTGGTGGTCGGCAAGTCCACGGTGCCGGTCGGTACGGCGGACCGGCTGACCGAGCGGCTGCACGCGGCCGCTCCGCACGCCGAGCTCGCCTGGAACCCGGAATTCCTCCGCGAGGGCTGCGCGGTCCGCGACACCCTGCGGCCGGAACGCATCGTGGTGGGCGCCCGTTCGGAGCAGGCCGAGGCACGGCTGAGGGAACTCTACGCACCTCTGCTGGACGCCGGCACCCCGTTCATCGGCACCGACCCGGCCACCGCCGAACTGGTCAAGCTGGCATCGAACTCCTTCCTCGCCACCAAGATCTCCTTCATCAACGCCATGGCCGAGATCTGCGACGCCACGGGCGCCGACGTACTTACCCTCGCCGAGGCGATGGGCCGGGACTCGCGCATCGGCCCCCGTTTCCTGGCTCCCGGTCTCGGCTTCGGCGGCAGCTGTCTGCCCAAGGACATCCGGGCCTTCACCGCCCGTGCGGAGGAGTTCGGCCTGGGCGACTCGGTGGCCTTCCTTCGTCAGGTCGACGAGATCAACACACGGCAGCGCCTGCGCACCGTCGACCTCGCTCAGCGGCTCGTCGGCGGGTCCTTTCCGGACCGGAGCGTCGCGGTGCTGGGGGCTGCCTTCAAACCTCACAGCGACGATGTACGGGACTCGCCGGCGCTCGCCGTCGCGGACGAGATCCGGCGCCGTGGCGCCCGGGTCCGCGTCCACGACCCCGAGGCGGTCGACAACGCGAGGGCGGCCCACCCCGCGCTCCAGTTCGCTCTGGACGTGGCCAAGGCGTGCGAGCAGGCCGACCTCGTCCTGCACCTCACCGAATGGCCGCAGTACCGGGAACTCGACCCCGCCGCCCTCGCCACGGTGGTGCGCACCCCGGCCATCGTCGACGCGCGCAACACCCTCGACCCGGCGGCCTGGCGCTCGGCGGGATGGACGCTGCGCGCGCTGGGCCGCCCGCGGCTCGACTGACCGGGAGGAGGAGCCATGCGCGTCGTCGTATCCGGTGGAAGCGGCTTCCTGGGATCGCATCTGTGCGAAGCACTGCTGCACAGAGGCGACAGCGTGCGCTGCCTGGACAACTTCTCCTCGGGCCGATCGGCCAACATCGCTCATCTCCTGCGTGAGCCCGGCTTCGACTGCACGGCCTGCGATGTCACGGTCCCCTTCAGGTCCTCCGGGGACGTGGACGCCGTCGTACATCTCGCGAGTCCCGCGTCGCCGTTCGACTACGGCCGTCTTCCGCTGGAGACGCTGGCCACCGGCAGCCGGGGTACCGAGAACCTGCTGCGGCTGGCCGTCCGGCACAGCGCGCGTTTCGTCCTGGCGTCCACCAGCGAGGTCTACGGCGACCCCCAGGTGCACCCCCAGGACGAGGAGTACTGGGGGAACGTCAATCCCATCGGACCCCGCAGCGTCTACGACGAGGCCAAGCGCTTCGCCGAGGCCCTCTCCATGGCGTACCGGCGCAGCCAGGGCGCCGACGTCGGGATCGTCCGGATCTTCAACACCTACGGTCCCCGCATGCGTGCGCAGGACGGCCGGGTGGTCTCCAGCTTCATCCGACAGGCCCTGGAGGAGGAACCCTTGACCGTGTTCGGCGACGGCAGCCAGACCCGGAGCTTCTGCTACGTCGACGACATGGTCCGCGGCCTGCTGGCCATGATCGACGCGGATCTGCCGGGCCCGTTCAACCTCGGCAATCCGACGGAGAGGACGGTGCGGGAGCTCGCCGAACTGGTGCTGTCGATCACCGGATCGGGCAGCGGACTGAGCTTCCTGCCGCTGCCCGCCGACGACCCGGTCCGCCGGCGCCCCGTCATCACCCGTGCCCGCCAAGGGCTCGGCTGGCATCCGCGGGTGCCCCTGGAAGAAGGGCTGCGGCACACCATCGACTGGTTCCTGTCACAGCCGGACACGCTCGTACGACCCCGGGAGCGATCCCGAGTGGGGCGGCCATCATGAAAGCACTCGTACTGTGCGGGGGAGCGGGCACCCGGCTCCGCCCGATCACCCACACCTCGGCGAAGCAACTGGTACCGGTGGCCAACAAACCGGTGCTGTTCTACGGTCTGGAGGCCATCGCCGCCGCCGGTGTCACGGAGACAGGCATCGTGGTCGGGGACACCGAGCGGGAGATCCGCGAGGCGGTCGGCGACGGTTCCCGGTTCGGCCTGGACGTGACCTACCTGCCGCAGGACGCCCCCCTCGGACTCGCCCACGCCGTCCTGATCTCCCGGGACTTCCTGGCCGACGACGACTTCGTGATGTACCTCGGCGACAACTTCATCGTCGGAGGGATCTCCGGCGTGGTCGAGGACTTCCGCCGTGAGCGGCCCGACGCGGCGATCCTGCTGACCCGTGTGCCCGAACCCACCGCCTTCGGGATCGCCGAACTCGACGCGGCGGGCCACGTGGTGGGACTCGAGGAGAAACCGCAGCGGCCCAAGAGCGATCTGGCACTGGTCGGCGTCTATCTCTTCTCTCCCACCGTGCACGAGGCCGTACGAGCCATCGGGCCGTCCCGGCGCGGCGAGCTGGAGATCACGGACGCCCTTCAGTGGCTGATCGAGAAGGGCCGTGACGTACGTTCCACGACGATCTCCGGGTACTGGAAGGACACGGGAAACGTCACCGACATGCTGGAGGTGAACCGCTCCGTTCTGGAAACGGTCGAACCGGGGATCGACGGCAGCGTGGACGGGGCGAGTGAGATCATCGGCCGCGTCAGGATCGAGGACGGCGCCAAGGTGTTCGGCAGCCGTGTCGTCGGCCCGGCCGTCATCGGTGCCGGCACCGTGATCGCCGACTCCTACGTCGGACCGTTCACCTCGATCGCCGAGGACTGCCGCATCGAGGAGAGCGAGATCGAGTACTCGATCGTGCTGCGGCGGGCGTCCATCGTCGGCATGCGGAGGATCGAGGTCTCGCTGATCGGCCACAACGTCGAGGTGACCCCCGCCCCCCGCACACCCTCCGTGCACCGGCTGGTGCTCGGCGACCACAGCAAAGTGCAGATCCCGTCATGACCACGACCCGCATTCTGGTCACCGGTGGAGCAGGGTTCATCGGCTCCCACTACGTCCGCACGCTGCTCGGCCCGGACGGCCCGCCCGACGTGGCGGTCACCGTGCTCGACAAACTCACCTACGCAGGCAACCCCGCGAACCTGGACGAGATCCGTGACGCGGACGGCTTCGCCTTCGTGCAAGGAGACATCTGCGATCCGGAACTCGTCGGCAAGCTGGTCTCCGAGCACGACCAGGTGGTGCACTTCGCCGCCGAGTCGCATGTCGACCGGTCCATCCTCGACGCCGACGCGTTCATCCGCACGAACGTGCTCGGTACGCAGACCCTGCTGGACGCGGCCCTGCGCCACGGCCTCGGCACCTTCGTCCACATCTCCTCCGACGAGGTGTACGGCTCGATCGGCCGGGGCTCCTGGCCGGAGACCGACCCGCTGCGGCCCAACTCGCCCTACGCCGCCTCCAAGGCCTCGTCCGACCTCCTCGCGCTGGCCCACCACCGCACCCACGGCCTCGACATACGCGTCACCCGGTGCTCGAACAACTACGGCCACCACCAGTTCCCCGAGAAGGTCATCCCCCTCTTCATCACACATCTGCTGGACGGCATACCTGTACCGCTCTACGGCGACGGACTGAACGTCCGGGACTGGATCCACATCGACGACCATGTGCGGGCTGTCGAGCTCGTCCGTACAGGCGGACGCCCCGGCGAGGTCTACAACATCGGCGGCGGCAACGAACTGTCCAACCGGGAACTGACCGAACTGCTCCTGCGCGAGTGCGGCGCCGACTGGGACATGGTCACGTTCGTCGAGGACCGCAAGGGCCACGATCGCCGCTACTCGGTCGACTTCGCGAAGATTCGCGGGGAACTCGGCTACGCACCGCGAAAGGAACTGGCCACGGGGCTCGCGGAGACCGTCGACTGGTACCGCACGCACCGCTCCTGGTGGGAGCCGCTGCGCCGGCGGGCCGAAAGGGAGGCGTCATGACCTGCGAGTGGTTTGTCACCGGAGCGGACGGCATGCTGGGCCGGGAACTCGTCTCCCGTCTGAAGGCCCGCAAGGCGGACATCGTTGCCCTCGGCCACCACGGGCTGGACATCACCGACGGCGACGCCGTACGCGCGGCCCTGGACCGGTACCGTCCCGCGGTCGTGGCGAACTGCGCCGCGTGGACGGACGTGGACGCGGCGGAGTCCCACGAGGCGGAGGCGCTCGACGTGAACGGTCACGGCCCGGCCCATCTCGCCGCGGCCTGCCGTGTCCACGGCACGGTGCTGCTCCATGTCTCGACCGACTATGTGTTCTCCGGTGACAGCGACAGGCCGTACTGGGAGACGGACACCCCGGCCCCGCGCACCGCGTACGGGCGGACCAAGCTCGTCGGGGAACAGGCCGTCCTGACGGCTCTTCCCGAGACCGGCCACGTGGTCCGTACGGCTTGGCTGTACGGGGCGGGAGGCGGAAACTTCGTCCAGTCCGTGATCAGGCTGGAAGCGGCCCAGGACGCCCTCTACGTCGTCGACGACCAGCTTGGGCAGCCCACATGGACCGGGGACGTCGCCGACCGGTTGATCCTGCTGGGGAACTGCGCGCGGGCGGATACCGCGCCGCCCGGCGTGTACCACGCGACCAACAGCGGTCAGGCGACCTGGAACCGCCTCGCGCGTGAGGTGTTCCGGCTGCTGGGCGCGGACCCGGCAAGGGTGCACCCCATCTCCAGCGCCACCCTGCCGCGTCCCGCTCCTCGCCCCGCGTACAGCGTTCTCGGTCACAGCCGCTGGTCCGATGCCGGGGTGCCGACGCCGCGTCACTGGTGCTATGCCCTGGTGGAGGCGTTCCCCGAGCTACGGGACGCCGAACGCAGGCGGTGGGCACGGCACGCCGCGTAGGCGGGCAGCAGCCCACCGCGCTCGGCCTCGATGAGCGTGGGCGCGGCGGCGTCCTTGTCGGACAGCAGTGGGGGCCGGTCGACGGGCCACTCGATCCCGAGCGACGCGTCCAGCGGATGGATGCCGTGCTCGCGTCGCGGAGCGTATCCCTCGGAGCAGAGGTAGACGACGGTGCTCTCGGCGGTGAGCGCCATGAAAGCGTGCCCGAGGCCCTCGGAGAGGAAGACACAGCGGTGAGTGCCGTCGTCGAGCCGTACCGCGTCCCACTGTCCGAAGGTGGGCGAGCCGGTGCGGATGTCGGCCACGACATCGAGGACGGCACCGCGGACGCACGTCACGTACTTGGCTTGCCCAGGTGGCACGTCGGCGTAGTGGACACCGCGTACGACACCGCGCCGCGACACCGAGCAGTTGGCCTGGGCGAGCCGGAGATCCGCACCGACGGCCTCGTGGAAGGCATCGCCGTCGAACCACTCGACAAAGGAGCCCCGGTGGTCGGCGAAGACCCGGGTCTCGTGAACCCATGCTCCATCGATGCTCAACGGCCTCATGCTTCCAGGATCGCCGTATCCTGGAAGAGCGGCAAAGCGTACGACGGCGTAATTCCGATCATGAGTACACCCATTGAGGATTACGCCCTCATCAGTGACCTCGAAACCGCCGCCATGGTCGGCAGGAACGGGTCCATCGACTGGCTGTGCCTGCCACGATTCGATTCCCCCGCCTGTATGGCCGCTCTGCTGGGCACGGAGGACAACGGATTCTGGCGGGTCTCTCCCGTCGCCCGCGGTCCCTGTACGCGCCGGGCCTACCGCCCGGACACGCTCGTACTGGAATCGCGGTGGGACAGCGCAACCGGGTCGGTGCGGGTCACCGATTTCATGCCGCCCCGTACTCGGCTGCCGTGCATCGTCCGCGTGGTCGAAGGTCTCTCGGGTTCCGTGACCATGCGCAGCGAACTGCGGTTGCGTTTCCACCAGGGCCGCGTCGTGCCGTGGATCCGCGTCACCGACCGCTGCACCGTCGCCGTCGCCGGGCCGGACGCCGTCTGGCTGAACGCCGACGCCCCGGTGAGAGCGGCCGACAGCCACGACGGCGCGGTCCCCGCGGTCCGCGACTCGACGGTTCTCGACTTCACCGTCCCGGCCGGCCGACGGGTGGCTCTGACACTGGTGTGGTCGCCGTCGCATCTGGCGGAGCTGCCCGCACCGCTGGGCGTCCCGACGGAGACAATTCTGAAGGAGACCGGCGACTTCTGGCGGCGCTGGGCCGGCCGATGCCGCTATGAGGGGCCGTGGCGGGATGCCGTGGTGCGCTCGCTGATCACGCTGAAGGCGCTCACCTACGCGCCCACGGGCGGCATCGTCGCGGCGCCGACGACCTCGCTTCCCGGCTGCATCGGCGGCGAACGCAACTGGGACCACCGGTTCTGCTGGCTGCGCGATTCCGCCCTGACCCTGTCCTGCCTGCTGCGCAGCGGCTACCGGGACGAGGCGGCGGCATGGCTGGACTGGCTGGTGCGGGCCATCGCGGGAGACCCCGCCGACCTGCAGACCGTGTACGGCGTCGGGGGCCAGCGGCTTCTGCCGGAGAGTGAGGCGCCGTGGCTGACCGGTTACGAGGGGTCGCGGCCGGTCCGGTTCGGCAACTCCGCCGTGAGCCAGTTCCAGCTGGACGTGTACGGCGAAGTTCTGGACACGCTCCATCTGTCGCTGCGGGCGGGCATCCCCATGCCGACGCACGTGTGGAGTCTGGTGGAGGCGTTGATGGGCCACCTCCACCGGCACTGGCGTGAGCCGGATCAGGGGTTGTGGCAGGTCCGCGGGCCGCGGCGCCAGTTCGTGCATTCCAAGGTCATGGCGTGGGTGGCCGCCGACCGCGCCCTGCGGATGGGAAAGCTGCTCGGCAGGAACGGGTCCTCGGGCGAGTGGCGGGCCATGCGGGACGAGGTGCACCGGCAGGTGTGCCAGGAGGGCTGGGACGTGGAGCAGCGGTCCTTCGTGCAGTCCTACGGCTCGTCGGCCCTCGACGCCTCGGCTCTGCTGATTCCCCGGCTCGGCTTCCTGCCTGCCCGGGACGAGAGGGTGCTCGGTACCGTCCGCGCGATGCGGGAACTGGATCACGGCGGGTTTGTGCGGCGGTACGCGCCCAACGGCCAAGGGGCGCACGACAGCCAGGGCGTGCACGACGGCCAGGGCGTGCACAGCGTGGACGGCATGCACGGTACCGAGGGCACGTTCGTGGCGTGCTCCCTGTGGTACGCCGACGCCCTCGCCGCGACCGGCCATGCGGAACAGGCCCGGGATGCCTTCGAGAGGGTTCTCGACATCCGCAATGACGTCGGTCTGCTCTCGGAGCAGTGGGATCCGGACGCGGGCCGGCAACTGGGCAACGCGCCGCAGGCGTTCAGCCATATCGCTCTGGTGGAGACGGCCTTCGCCCTGTCATCGCCACCATCCCCGCGTCCCCGTGGTCTCAGCTGATCTGCCGCAGGGCGAAGCGTTCCGAGAGCGCGGTCAACGTCTCGTTGAGCCGGTCGATGTCCTCGTCGGAGTGAAGCGCCGTGATCTGGATGCGCAAGCCGACAAGGTCGTGAGGGACGAGAGGGTAGGCCGCGAGCGTCACATAGATGCCGTGGTCCCACAGGAATCCGGCGACCGCTCCCAGGTCCGACGCGTTGACGAGCGGGATTTCGACGATCGGCAGCCGATGGACACTCGGCGTGTCCAGACCGAGGCCGAGGACGTGATCGAGCACCCGTACGGTCTTGCGGTGCAGATCGGCGCGGATCGCGTCCCCACGGCGGTCGTTGACCTCCAGACCGGCGAGCGTCGTGGCGAGGGAGGCGGTCGGCGAGGGGCCGGAGAACAGATAGGGAGCCGCAGCGGTCTTCAGATGGTTCTTGAGCCAAGTGGGCAGTGCGATGAAGGCCAGCATCGAGGAGTAAGCGTTGGAGAAGCCGCCGACGAGCACGATGCCGTCGTAGGTCTCGCCCATGTGCCGGACCACGCCGTTGCCGCGGGACCCGTAGGGGCACAGCTCGTCCGCCTTCCGCTCCCCGATGACGCCGAAACCGTGTGTGTCGTCGATGTACAGCGTCGCGCCCCGGTCCCGGCAGACGCCGACCAGTTCGGGCAGGGCAGGCATGTTTCCCGTCATGCGGTCGACGCCGTCCAGGCAGACAAGCCGGGACCTGCCGGACGGTACGGCCCGCAGCAGATCGTCGAGCTGGTCCGGCCGGTCGGCGTGGAACCGCTGCAGCGTCGCCCCCTGGCCCTGGGCCGACACACATCCGTCATACACCGTCCGGTGCGCCGTGGCCTCGACGAACACGTACCCCTGGCCGGTGAGGACGGGGATCACCGAGGCGTGGATCAGGTTGGACGTGGGCAGGAGCAGCGTGTCCGGCGCCCCGAGCAGCCCGGTGAGCCTCTCCTCGATCTCGAGGTAGAGCCGTGGGCTGCCGAGCAGCCGGGGCCAGCTGGGGTGCGTTCCCCAGTGACGGACGGCGGGCTCGATCGCGCCGATGATCTCGGGGCCCCAGTCGAAGCCGAGGTAGTTGCAGGAGGCGAAGTCGATCAGCCAGTGATCTCCGCTGCGGATGTGCCGGCCGAGCACTTCGTCCATGACCGCGTCGCTCATGGGGCTCGTCTGCCGCAGGTGCTCGAGGTCGCCCCAGCGTGGATCACGCCGTGTTCGCGGGGGTTCGGCGGCGGTGGTTCCGGGCTTGGCCGTGCGCTCCTCGCGCTCCTCGTCCGCCGCTGTCCGGTCGTCCGCGCCCGGCTCGCCTCCGACGGGCCGGGTTCCGCCCGGTGCCGTGCGCGCTCGTATGCCTCGGGGCCCCCGTGCCGCCGCGCCGCTGTCTCGCGGCGACGACTGGGCTTCGTTGCGCTGCCGCAGGACGACTTCGCTCTGTGCCACCGTCATCGGCCGTGCGAACAGATATCCCTGCCCGAACCGGCAGCCGATACCGGCCAGCAGTTCGCGCTGGGCCGGCTCCTCGATTCCCTCGGCGATCACCTCAAGGCCGAGCGTGTCGGCTATGTGGACGATCCCCTCGACGAGTGCCACCTGCTGGGGATCCCGCGTGATGTCGTCGATGAATGTCTTGTCGATCTTGAGTACGTCGAGGGGGAATTCCCGGAGATAGCGCAGCGAGGAGAATCCGGTGCCGAAGGCGTCGACGGCGATGCGTACGCCGAGGTCTTTCAGCGCCCGTATGAGCGCGTCGATCTGGTCGTCCCGCTGTATGAGCACCGACTCGGTGAGCTCCAGCTGCAGCGAGCCCGGTACCAGGCCCGGTGTGTCGAGCGCCTTGCCCACCTCGTCCAGAAAGCCCGCGTCCCGGAACTGGCGGGCGGACACATTGACGCTGAGGTACGGCGGCGCCGACCGCTGGGTCTGGTGCTGCAGGCGCGCGATGTCGGACGAGGCCTTCTGCAGGACCCAGGCGCCCAGCAGCGTGATGTGTCCGGTCTCCTCGGCAAGGGAGATGAACTGCTGCGGCGGGAGCAGACCGCGCCGGGTGTGCTCCCAGCGGGCCAGTGCCTCGAAGCCGACGACATCGCCCACGATGATGTCCACGACCGGCTGGTACCGCAGGGCGAACTCCTCCCTGGCGATCGCGCGGTCCAGGTGCGCCTGCAGGTCGTGCCGTTCCATCATGCGGACACGCAACTGGGACTGGAAGCGGCGCCACTGGCGCTTCCCCGCGGCCTTGGCCGCGTACAGGGCCAGATCGGCGTGGGCCAGCAGTTCCTCGGCGTCCTCGCTGTCCATCGCCGTGGCCACGCCCACGCTGGCCGAGACGCTCACCGAATCCTCGGACAACTGGAAGGGCCGGTTGAGGGTATGGATCACCTGCGCGGCCAACAGCTCGGCATCGAGGGGTTGCTTCGCGTCCTCCATCAGCACCGCGAACTCGTCACCGCCCAGTCGCGCCGCGGTGTCGGTGCGGCGCAGCGTCTCCGACAGGCGCTCTCCCACGGCGCCGAGGAGCCGGTCGCCGACCGAGTGGCCCAGCGTGTCGTTGACGAGCTTGAAGTCGTCCAGGTCGATGAAGAGCAGGCAGGTGAGAGTCGACTCGCGGCGGCCGCGCAGCATCGCGCGCTCGGTCCGCTCCAGCAGCAGCGTCCGGTTGGGCAGGCCGGTCAGTGGATCGTGAAAGGCCCGCTGCGTGAGTTCATGCTCCAGTTGGCGCTGTTCGGTCACGTCCCGCAGCGTGACGACAGTGCCGTTGACGGTCTTGTCGTGCCGCAGGTCGCGGCACCGCACCTCCACCTCGATGCGCCCGCTGTCACGTAACACCCACCAGTGGTCATGAGCCTCCTGTCGCCCGCTGTCCCGCATGGCCGTCAGTGCCCGGTTCGCCCGATGGCGATCCCGGGGGTCCACCAGTTCCCGCAGCGCCGTACCGATCAGCCGGTCGATGCCGAACATGGCTTCCGCGGAGGGACTGGCATACCGAACGGTGGTGTCGTCGTCGACGATGAGGATGACGTCCGAGGCGTTGTGCACCAGTGTGCGAAAGTACGCCTCGCTCTCCTTCCGAGTGATCTCCTGCCGGAGCCCGATGCGTTCCGTCGCCAGCCCCGCGTGCGAGGCCAGGATCTCCAGCGAGCCGCGCATGTCGGTGAGCCGACGCTCGGGTCCCGCCACCAGCAGCACGCCCGGAAGCTCACAGCCGGCCGGCCGGTCGGATTGGATCATGGGGCACAGCAGTGCAGTCGGCAGATCACCGAGTTCGGTGGCGATGCGCGGCCCGAGCGCGGCGACGGGGACCATGAGCGTGTGGTGGAGGGCGAGGCCGTCCGGCCCGTCCTCGGGGGTCGCACCGGTGCCCGTGACGGGCCCGTCGCCGGGTCTGTCGGGGGACCGGTCCTGGAGCGCGTACAGGTCCTGGGCCTGCTTGGCCGACAGCAGCATGGACCCGTGCCGGACCTTCGGCCCGAACAGTGAGGTGACCGCCGTGTCGCAGGACTGCGCGATCTCCTGCGGTCTTTCCGCCGCCACCAGTGAAGCGGTCGCGGCGCGCAGTGCCAGTTCACGCGCCACGGCCTTGCGGTGGGCCACGATCATGCCCCCGAGACGGAAGATCACCAACAGGAACAGGGCACTGGAGAAGGCCGCGAACCCCGTCGTGTCGGAAACGGTGCCCACCTGCCCCTCGTAGAGCAGGATCCCGGGCGCGACCAGTGTGGCCGCGGCGAGCAGCACGAGCCGGGGCCACGGCGGGCGCAGTGAGTGCGGCTGAGACACGGACGCGGTCAGCGCCGCCATGGAGGGGTGCAGCGCTGCCAGCCCCCACGCCGCGTAGAGGACGATCCAACCGGAGTCCAGCAGCGTGCCGGCCCGCCGTGCCCCGTTGAGCTGGAGGATCCCGTAGGCGATGTCGAGACCGAGCAGCGTGACCGTGCCGAGGACGAGGAGCTGCACGGCGCGGTTGCCGCCGGGAAGCGGGGTGGGGGCGAGCAGCCGGGCCAGCATCGCCAGCAGCAGTACGTCGCCGAGCGGGTAGGCGATGCTGATCGCGCGCTGCTGCCAGCTCAGGCCCTCCAGCCGGTCGGGCGGCCGCACGAGATAGACCCAGACCGGCAGGGCGAGTCCGGCGGTGATGATCAGCGCGTCCAGCAGGCTGGGCAGGTCACGGTCCACCCAGCGGTACCGGACGAGGCCGAACAGTCCAGCCGCCAGGAGTGGGTACACGGCGAGATGGCACGCGTCCGCCAGCGAGGGGAACGGATGGGGTGCGCGGAAGTACGCCTCCTGCGCGTTGTAGTAGGTATCGCCCGCGGACAAGGCCAACAGCCCGGCGGCCAGCATCCACCAGGGCCAGCGGTGCGCGGGCCGGTGGATGTGTGCTCCGGTGAGGATGGCGGCGGCACCGGCCAGCCCGATCACAGGCCAGAGCGGGGCGCGTGCCGCGGGGGTGGTCATGTACAGGCTGGTGGCGATCCCGACCAACGCGATGTACACGGCCATCAGCCGGTGGGCCAGCAGCAACGCCAAGCGCCTCCCTGCGTTGAAGGGCACCGGGCCGCCAACACGCGGCAACCTGTGCCTTTCTAGATCGTAGGCAGACGGGCGCCGGGCTGCATCTCGTCACCGACGTGGCGACGAACCCGTCGGCGGGCTGTCCTACCGCTTCAGGTTCGGCCGCCGGGCAGAGCCCGCGTAGCCGTAGGGGTTGAGCTGCTGGAACCGCCAGGCGTCCCGGCACATGTCGGCGAGGTCCCGGCTGGGGCGCCAGCCCCAGGCGCGCGTCACGGCGGTCGCGTCGGCGACGAGTTCGGCCACGTCGCCGGGGCGGCGGGCCGTGACCTCGTACGGAATGGGCCTGCCGCACGCCTCGGAGAACGTGGCGACGACGTCGAGGACCGAGCTGCCCATGCCGACGCCCAGGTTGTACACATACATGCCTGGTCCGTCGGCGAGGTGGTCGAGCGCGACGCGGTGGGCCTCGACGGTGTCCACGACGTGGAGGTAGTCGCGGATCGCGGTCCCGTCGGGCGTGGGGTAGTCGGCGCCGAACACGCGGACCCGCTCCCGTCGGCCGATGGCCACCTGGGCCACGTACGGCATCAGGTTCTCGGGGGTGCGGCAGGGGTCCTCGCCGAGCAGCCCGCTGGGGTGGGCGCCGGCCGGGTTGAAGTACCGCAGGCACAGCACGGTGTATTCGGGGCACCGGCGGCAGACGTCGGCGAGGATCTGTTCGCAGGTCCACTTGGACGCCGCGTAGGGATTGGTGGGCCGGGCCGGGGTGGCCTCGTCCAGCAGTCCGGATCCGGCGTCGCCGTAGATCGAGCAGGAGGACGAGAACACGAGCTGGTGCACACCGTGCTCATGCATGACCCGGAGCAGGGCGGTCGTGCCGCCGACGTTGGTGTCGTAGTACTCGACGGGCATCCGTGTCGACTCGCCCACTGCCTTGCGCGCGGCAAAGTGCACGACGGCGTCCACTGAGTGGCGGTCGAAGACGGCCGAGAGAGCGTGTCGATCACGGATGTCCAGCTCATAGATGGCACCGACGAAACGGCCGGCGATCCGTTCGACGCGGGTGAGGACCTGCGGGGTGCTGTTGGAGTAGTTGTCCACCACGATCAGCTCGTAGCCGTGGTCGAGGAGTTCGACGCAGGCGTGACTGCCGATGAAGCCGGCTCCGCCGGTGACGAGGACCGTGGATGGTGCGCTCATGGGCGTGGCTTCTTCGTGCGCGTGGCGTCGGTCCGAGTTCACCGCACCTCACCGGCCCGTGTCGGCGGCGTAGCCGGGGGGAAGCACGGCAGACCGGTGAGCACCGCGATCGAGAGGAGCATCAGTCCGGTGACGGGCGGGCGGGGGAGCGGCGCGAAGGGCGTCGGACGGACGGCGGGGACCGGGTACGGACGCCCGAGGACAGGGTTGCTGGTGGTGATCCGGACGACGTCGGGGCCCGAGATCCGAGCAGGCCGACGCTCCACCCCGGGAAGATCCGCCGAAGTCGGTTCCTTACGCGTCATGGCGCGTCGCTCCTGAGTGCGTGACAGGCGAGCGACACCGTATGTTTACGGCGTATATGTACGACTCTCCGCCTCTTGCGTCCGGGCGTCAAGGGCTGTGAGGGCAAGTCATTACCGGGAGAGGGCGCGGAGGCGGTCCCGTCGCTCGTGTGCGGGTGTGTAGTCGACCCCGGTGCGGAGCGCGGACGCGGGCGGGGGCGGTGTGTCTTGGTTGCTTCATCCGTGCATTCCCGCTCGGTGCCCCCGCTCGTGATCAGCGGCTCCGCCGCGACGTCACGGCGTGCGCCCCCGCGATGTGGTCCGTCAGCGCGAGGGAGGCGCTCGCCCGTCGGTAGGAGAGCTGGCCGACCCGGACGTAGAGGCAGTCGATGAGCATCAGCACCGAGTAGGTGGGCGCCGACGCTGCTCGTGCGGAAGCTGGTCTCCGAGGAGGACGAGATCAGGGGTACGTCGGCCGCGCGGGCCGGCGGCGAGCGCGGGTCGGCGGTCAGTGCGACGGTGGTGGCGCCGCGCTCCCTCGCCGGCTCGAACGGCTCGATCGTCTCGCGGGTGGCGCCGGAGTGGGAGATGCCGATCGCCACGTCCGCGGGGGTGAGGAGCGCGGCGGGCGTGGTGGCCGCGTGCATCTCGGTCCAGCCGCGCACCGCGCAGCCGATGCGGAACAGCCGGGTCTCCGTCTCCTGGGCGACCGCTCCGCTGCCGCCGACGCCGTAGACGTCGACGCGGCGGGCGCGACGGCCTGCGCGGCCCGCTCGACGGCGTCCAGGTCGATGCGGTCGATGGTCTGCTGGATGGCGCGCAGATCGGCGGTGCCGACGACCTGGACGACCCGCTCCAGGCTGTCGTCGGGGGAGATGTCCGGCCCGATCTCGGCACCGCCCCACTCGGAGGACTCACCGCGGTCGCGCTCATGGGCCGGCTCGATCAGCAGGCGCTGGTAGGAGTCCTGGCCGATGGCCCGCCAGAACCGGGTGACGGTGGCCTGGGAGGTGCCGGTGCGGCGGCCCAGCTCCGCGGCCGAGCGGTGGGTGACGGCGGCCGGATCCTCCAGGATCAGCTCGCCGACCTTCCGCAGGGAGCCGGCCAGCCGGGGCAGCTCGGTGCGGATCAGGGTCGCGTGCCGCCGTCCGGGGTGAGCGCGAGCCCGGCCGGAACCCGGCCCACGGCGACCGTGCCGGTGACCTCGCCGCGCGCCACGTCGATCACACGGACGGAGTTCGACCCCTGATCGGCGGCGTACGCGGTACGGCCGTCGGCGCTGACCACCACCTCGCCCGGGTTGGCCCCGACCTTGATCTCGGTGCTCGCGTCAATAGGGTGGACATGGTCCGGTGGCGTGCCCGATGATCTCCGGCATGATCCGGGCCGCCACTGTGAACGACGTCGCGGACATCCGCGCGATGATCCGCGAACTCGCCGCGTACGAACGGGCGGTGGAGCAGGCCCGGGCGACCGAGGCGCAGCTCCGCGAGGCCCTGTTCGGTGAACGTCCCGCCGCGTACGCCCTGATCGCGGAGGACGAGGACACCGGCGGGACCGTGGGCTACGCCCTGTGGTTCCCCCGATTCTCCACCTGGACCGGCACGCGGGGCATGCACCTGGAGGACCTGTACGTCCGGCCGACGGCACGGGGCGGCGGTTACGGCAAGGCCCTGCTCGCGTCGCTCGCCGCGATCTGCCGACGGGACGGCTTCGAGCGCTTCGAGTGGTGGGTCCTCGACTGGAACGAACCGGCGATCGGCTTCTACAAGTCGCTCGGCGCGGAACTGCTGGAGGAGTGGACGGTGTGCCGCCTGAGCGGCGCCCCCCTCGACGACCTCGCGGCACAGGCTCCCGGCGCCGCTCAGCCGTAGCGTGCGAAGAGGGCCTCCGGACAGGTCTCCAGACGCGTGAAGAGGACCGCGGGCGTCAGATCACGGCGGCCCACCTCCCGCCACGGAACGGCGAGCTTCTCCGCGTCCGGCGCGAAGCTCGGCGCGTCCAGCGGTCGCCCGTACAGGTGGGAGGCGGGGTCCCCGGCCAAGGCCGTCGGCGCCTTCGCGTCCACCGTCACCGCCACCGGTTTCCCCTCGTCCGACGGACGGTTCACAGGCCCAGGTCGTTCTCGTCGGCGTCCGCTGCTTCCCGCGGGGCTTGCACGGAGCGGAGCAGGTCGGGTGGGAGGTAGCCGGAGCGGATGTCCAGCTTCCAGCCGTGCACCTGGACGGCGAGGGCGGCCAGGGCGAGCGGGCCGAGTGGCAGCAGCGTCCTGGGGGCGGGGTCGGCACCCACCTCCTCGCGGTGTTCGTCGAGACGGTCCGCGAGTGCCTGCTCGAAGGCCGGCCGGTCGTCGTCGAGGAGGACGCGCAGCAGTCGCTGGTCCGGGGTCGGCGGGCCGTCGACCGCGTCCAACCGCCGGGCCGCGTCGGCGCGTTCCGCGGCATCCGGCTCGCACAGGGGCACGGTGGGCCAGTCGCGGGGGAGATGCCCCTCGGTGTGCGTGAGGTAGCCGCAGAGCGCGTCCATCGCCGCGAGGTCCGCGGGGTCCGACACCGACTTCAGCGGGGAGTACGGCACGCCGTTGCGGATCTCACCCGCGTAGTCGGTGCGCAGCAGCAGTCCGATCACGCGCCGCCACTCCCACACCAGCCCGCTCACCACGCACAGTTCGAACGTGTCGAGTCACGTCCTCGCCGTGGGCGCGCGGTCGACGAAGGCGCCGAACGCGACGTCGTCGCTGGTGAGCGTCTCCCCGACGAGCGGGAAGAAGATCTCCTGGTCGCCCTTCGGGAAGCACCCGATGGCGAGGATGCCGAGGGAGCACTCCGCGGCGGTCCGCAGCGCCGCACGCGACGACTCGTCCGGCGGCAGATCGGCGACGGCGCGGGCGGCGACGTGGTCGAGCAACTCGTCGCGCATCTCCAGCATCCGCGCCGGCGACGCCTCGTGGTAGCGCAGCAGTGCGCAGCGCCGCCTGGTCCGCCCGGCGATCTCGTCCAGTGCCCGGGCGACACCGTCCTCCTCGACCTCGTGGCATGACACTTCCCGCACGACTGCCGTCCCCCTTCGCGATCTTCGCGGCCGGACGGCACGCTATCAGCGGGTGCCGGCATCGACGGGGGCGCGGCAGGCGGGGACCGGGGTTCAGCCGGTCCCGTCCCCGGTGGGGGTCACCGTACGGCCGTCGGCGCCCTTGGCCGGGTCGTCGCTGTCACGCTGCATGGGGCCCCATTCGCCTTCCTGGCGGTCGACGGTCTCCTCGGCCTCCTTGATGAGTGCCTCGTCGATCCAGCCGACGGGGTCGATGTCACCGAGGAGAGGCTCGTTGTCGGGCCCCCGGCCCTTCACCCGGCCGCGGAGGATCCACGGGCGGACCCCCGGTCCCTTCTCACGCGGAAGGTGCGAGTAGTCGTACAGGCGGCGCGCCACCCACAGTTCGACCGGCCGGTCCTCCCACCAGGGCTCCAGGTCGAGCGGGTTGGCGGACAGCCCCGGCAGCCGTACCCCGGTGAGGCCGTCCCTGCTCGTGACGAGGTCGCGGTCCGCGTCGGGGCCGTGTGACCAGCGGACATGGAGACCGGAGGTGTGCCGGACCAGGTCCGCGAGCTCATCCAGGGTACGCAGGACGGGAAGTTCGTCTCGGGTGCTCATCGAGTCGTCGGGTTCGTCATGTCAGGGGCGGTCGTCGCCCACACCACTGTCGGTTTCGGTGTCGGCGTCCTCGGTCTCGTCGTCGCGTGCGCCTTCGGCCTGGGACGGCGTGGTGCGGGGCACCTGCTGGTCGGGGCTCGGTTCGCGGCCGGTGTCGATGTCGGTGTCCGGTTCCCCCTCTGCCTGGGACGGGGTCTGTTCGCTCATGACAGTGCTCCCTGGCCGTGCGGTTCGGCGGTGCGGAAGGTGGACGCGGCCTGCTCGCGGTGGAGTTCCTCCAGAGTGTGCAGCTGCCGGTGGCCGCGGCTCAGGAGATCGTCGAGCACGTCGGGGTCGAGGCGCTCGTCGGTCTCGGCGAGCTGGCGCAGGGCCTCCCAACACGCGATCTTGCCCGTGACCCCGACCCGCAGCATCTCCAGTTCGATCACGGTGCTGAGCGGGGAACGGCGCACCAGCCTGCCGTTCGCTTTCAGTCGTCCCAGCTTCTCGGCGGCCCAGCCCGCGCCGACCTTGTACCGGCGCGCGGGGATGTGCAACCGGTGCATCAGGTCCGTCAGGCTGCGCCGGTCCTTGGCGATCTCACCGGCGATCGCCTCCAGGGTCGGGCCGAGGTCGGTGCCCCGACAGGAGCGGGCCAGATAGCGGGCGCGATCGGTGCCCGCGGTGGCGCCGGCCAAGTGGTCGTTGAGGTAGACGGAGAGCAGTTGCGTGTCCGTCCGTCGGGCGGAGGTGGGGGCGGGGGCGGGGCTGTGCCGGGTCCCTGTCGCATGACTCATCGCGTTGCTCCTTCGCGGTCTCCACGTGGGCGGGGCGTGGTGGCGCGGTCGCGTTCCCCGGCACCTCGCGGGCCGCCGGGAACCGACGGCCCTCACCGGGTACCGACGGCCCCACCGGGTACCTCTGGCGGTCACCGTGAACACCTGTGCCTGTTTTGTTCCGGTTGTGGGTGGTGCACGCAGCGGGTACCCGATCACATCCGCCAAAACGCGCCGCCGCCCCGGGTGAAGTGGGCGATCGTCCGCTCCAGGCCCTCCTGCCACGGCACCCTCGGGTTCCAGCCGAACAGCTCACGCATCCACGTGGTGTCGGGCACCCGGCGCTCGGCCTCACCGGCGGGACGGTCGACGAAGCGCAGCGGCGAGTCGGAGCCCGTCAGGGCGAGCACCCGGCGGGCGAGTGCGGCGACGCTCGTCTCCTCGCCGCCGCCGACGTTGACCGGGCGCACCGAACGGCCCGCCGCCACCAGCAGCACACCCTCGACGATGTCGTCCACGAAGCACAGCGACCGCGTCTGGCGCCCGTCGCCCGCGACCGTCAGGGGCTCGCCGGCCAGGGCCTGCCGGATGAACGTGGACACCACCCGACCGCCGTCCGCCCGCATCCGGGGCCCGTAGGCGCTGAACACCCGTACGATCCCCGCGTCCGCTCGGCGCCCGCGTACGCGGTGACCAGCGCCTCGGAGAAGCGGTGGGCCTCCTCGTAGGCGCAGCGCGGGCCCACCGGGTCGACCTCGCCGACGTCGTCCCGCCGACGACCACCGCGGGCGCGGCCGTAGACGGCCGAGGACGACCCGAGGAGGAGCAGCGCGCCGTCCCGGCTGGCCACCGCCCCAGCGCGTTGCGGGTGCCGACGCTGCCCGCCTCCAGCGTCTCCAGGGGGAGACGGCGACGGTCGGCGGGCGCGGCGGGGCCGGCGAAGTGCAGGACCACGTCGTACGGGCCGTCGAGGAGGTCGGTGGGGCCGGGCGCTGTCGGGTCGGCGATGCCGTGGGCGACGAGGCGCAAGCCCGGCACCTCCCTCAGGTGGGCGATGTTGTCCGGCGAGCCCGTCGAGAGGTTGTCGACGCAGTCCACGGCGACACCCCGCTCCAGCAGTCGTTCGCACAGATGCGAGCCGAGGAATCCGGCGCCTCCGGTGACCAGGGCCCGCTCCCAGACGCGGGGCGCCGACGGGACGAACCTCACGGATGTCATGCGCACCGCCTTGAGGGGGCCTTCGAGGACCTGCTGGGACCTTCGCGGCCCGTTCGGATGGGGGTTCCGGTGGTCGACCGAGCCGGGGGCGCGCCGCTCCCGGCCGGGGCGCGCGACGGGCCACTCTCGGCCGGGGCGGGTGCTCCATTGCGGAAGTCCTGTGAGCAAGCCCACCTGGTGGGGCAAGGGCGCGTGAGGGAAGGGGAGTTGGGCCGGTGGTCGACGGGGCTCTCCGCCGTCACCAGGGGGCTCGTGCTTCCCGTCTGCCACGATGGGCGATGCCGTGCCCGGGACGGCCCACGCCGCACCTGATGTGGGACACCGACCCGTTGGGGCGGCCTCCGAGTGAGCCCCGGGCCGTGGATGTCGCTCGTCCGTAGACGGAACGCTCTCCGTCTCCCGGTACCGGAAGGCTCACTCGTCGTCATCGTCGGCCCTTCCCGTGCCCCTTGGGGGCGGTCCGTCAGGGCAGGGGGGTGCCGCCCGTGGCGTTCAGGATCTCCGCCGTGATGTAGCTCGCCCGGTCGGAGGCGAGGAACACATAGGCCGGTGCCATCTCGGCGGGCTGGGCCGGCCGTCCCAGCGGCGCCTGCTTGCCGAACTCCTCCGTGTCGGGCAGCGTCGCCGGGATCAGCGGTGTCCACACCGGGCCCGGCGCCACCGCGTTCACCCGGATCCCGCGCGGGGCGAGCATCTGCGCCAGCCCCTGGGTGAACGTGACGATGGCGCCCTTGGTCATCGCGTAGTCGAGGAGATGCGGACTCGGCTTGTACGCCTGCACCGAGGTGCTGTTGATGATCGACCCGCCCGCCGGGATGTGCGGCAACGCCAGCTTGCACAGCCAGAACATGCCGTACAGGTTGGTCCGTACGACCCGGTCGAACTGCTCGGTCGAGATGCCCTCGATGCCGTCGGACTGCGCCATCTGGTACGCGGCGTTGTTCACCAGCACGTCGATCCGGCCGAACTCCGCGACCGCCCGCTCGATCAGCTTCCGGCACTGCTCCTCGTCCCGGACGTCGCACGGCACGGCGATCGCCTTGCGCCCGGCGTCCTCGACGAGCCGGGCCGTCTCCCGTGCGTCGTCCGCCTCCTCCGGCAGATGCGTGAACAGCACGTCCGCGCCCTCCCGGGCGTACGCCAGGGCGACCGCCCTGCCGATCCCGGAGTCCCCGCCGGTCAGCACCACCGAGCGGTCCTCGAGCAGTCCGCTGCCCCGGTAGGACTCCTCCCCGTGGTCCGGAGGCGGGTCCATGGGGCCGGTCCAGCCCGGGTGCTCCTGGTCCTGCTGCGGAAAGGTTGGCCGGGGATGCCGCTCGACCGGGTTCCGCCGCTCCTCGTCGTTCATGAGCACAGGCCCTTCGTCGTCAAGTCGGTACGTGAACGGCGTCCTCACGGACCCCGCGCGCCCCGAGTGCCCGGACGCGCGGAGTCCATACGCGGGAGCCGGTCAGTCGCACCGGCCGCTCGGCCTGGCCCGGGTCACCACCTCGCTGGTGCCGGTGGTCGCGTCGAGCCACACCACGCGGGTGCCCGGCGCCGCCGCGGCCGAGAGCTGCTCGCCCCGGTTGCAGGAGACCCGGCCCCGACGGTCGCCGTCCGGGGTGAACTGCCAGAGCTTCGACAACGCCTCGTTGCGCAGTACGGTGTCCGGCTTCCTGGCGATCATCGTCACCGCTCCCTCGGAGGCCGTCACGTACGAGACATTGAGCGCCTGCGGACCCGTCTCCGGGCTGAGGTCGGTGACGTCCGAGCCGTCGAGTCCGGCGCGGCGCAGCGCCGTCGTCCCGTTCCCGTCGATCTCGTCGAGCAGCCAGTAGGCGCGCCCGCCCACGACGGCCGTCGGGCCCAGACTCGTGCCGGGCGCGGCGGTCTGGACGACGCTCTCCTCACCGGTCGCCAGGTCGATCACCCGGGTGCTGGACTCGTACACATGGGCCACGCGCCGCCAGTCCTGGTAGACCAGCTTGCCGTCGCTCACCGACGGCCAGGTGGCCCGGTGGTAGCTCCCCCCGCCGCGGGAGACCTTGTTCGCCGGGTCCTTCAGGCTGAGATGGGCGATGGCGGCACGCCCGCCGTGGTTGTTGTACGCGTACGCGACCACGTCACCGTCGACGTCCAGGGCGCGCCCGACGCTCCGATGGTGGGCGAGGACCTTCACCGGCCCGCCCGCGAGGGGCCGCGCGAGGATGTCGATGCCGTTCGATCCGTGGGCCTGCCACACCACGGTCTTACCGTCGGTGGCCGGATTGACGTGATAGCGGCCGTCGTTGGGGCTCATCAGCTTCAGCCGCCCGGTGCCGTCCGTGCGTCCGGCCCACACCGAGTACGGCTCCGAGCCGTCCTCGTTGGAGGAGGACGCCGTCCACCAGTCGCCGCCCGCGCCCAGCCGGGTGTCGGTGGTGTTGACGCGTTCGAGCAGCGTGTCGGAGTCGACGCCGAGGGCCAGCTCCCAGTTGGGCACGATGCCATGGGCGTTGAAGGCCCGTCGCACGGCCGTGAGGTCCTGCCCGGCGACGCCGAGGTCCTTCGCGGCGGCGATCACCGCGTCCCGGCCCTGGGTGAACCCGTCGAGCGGGGTGAGGTACTCGGTGAGCGCCCGGTACACGATCCGGTCCGCGAGCCGGGCCCCGAGGTCCTCGCGCACGTCCCACAACGCGCCGGAGAAGATGGTCGAGTTGAGGTGGACGCCCCCGCTGTCGGTGCCGAAGCCGACGCCGAGGAACGACTTGGCCGTGGTCCGCCCGTCGTTCAGGTCGCGGAACGCGCACTCGCCCGCCGGCCTGGCGCGACACAGCCGCTCACCGAGCAGACTCGCGGTGGGGTCGTCCATGGAGACGCCGTACACATCCGTCTCGATGGCGTTGCCGAAGTAGTCGGCGAGCGCCTCGTTCAGGGCGCCGGACTGGCCTGCGTAGACGAGATCGGCCGAGTGGTCGATGACACCGTGGGTCATCTCGTGGCCGACGACGTCCAGCCCGGCGGAGAGCGGGAGGTAGTCCGCGTCGCCGTTGCCGTAGACCATCTTCTGGCCGTCCCAGAAGGCGTTCACATAGGGCTGACCGCCGTCGGTGACGCCGACGAGCGAGTGGACGGACATGCCGCGTCCGTCGAGGCTGTCCCGGCCGTGCCGGTTCTTGAAGTAGTCGTAGACCTGCCCGGCGGCCCAGTGCGCGTCGACCGCGCCCGCCTCGGTGGCCTCGGAGCCGAAGGCCGGGGTCGGCGACGTGAACAGCGGCAGTTCCGGCGGCCACACACCGGCCACGTCCGTGACCCCGAGGCCCCTCGCGTCCCAGGTGCCGAGGAAGTCCCCGTTGTCGTTCTGGATCCGGGTGTGGTCGCGCAGGGCGTACGTGCCCTGGATCTCGTCCTGCCTGACCGGCAACTCGACGGACTTGCCGTCCAGTTTGACGCCGGAGCCCGTCGGATCGGCCGCCCGCGCGGCCCGGCCGGCCGCCTTCCCCGCTCCGGCCGTGCGGGGGGTGCCGAACGTCCTGATACCGCTGTACTGGAGCACCGGGTATCCGGCGTGCGCGTCGATGTACACCTCGCGCAGCACCGGCTCGCCGCCCGCCGGGCTCGTGCCCCGCACGGTGATGTGCCGGGTGAGCACACCCGCGCCGGCGGGCAGCACGACCAGACCGTGCGAGGTGCCCGTCAGCGGCGCCCTCTCCTGGTCGGCCTTGTCGAACGCGGTGAAGTCCTCGGCGTCGAGATCGGCCCGTACGGCGTCGACCGCCCGTTCGATGGCGAGCGCGTCGTCGACCTCGGCCGCGGTGTCGGTCCGTAGCCCCGTGAAGTACTTGCCCGAGGTTCCGGTGACGACCCTCCGGCCGTCGTCGCCCTTCTCCATGCGGACGATGTACTGGCCTCCGAGCACCGGCACACCGCGGTGCTCCTGCCGCAGCCGTACGGTCTCCCGGCCGCCGTCCGCCCTGATGGTCCCGGCCGGTTCCAGGTCCCGCACCGGGTTCGCGATGCGGTAGCGGTCCCGCTCGGCGGCGAGATACGCGCGCGCCGCGTCCGCCGCGCTGCCCGCCGCCGGGGCGCGCTCCCGGATGTCGTCCACCAGCGCCGGCGTCGCCGTCCGCTGCCCCGGCACCACCTCGCCCGGGGCGGGCGGCGGTGTGTCGCCCCCGGTCGCCGCGCCGGCGGGGACCGCCGACACGACGAGTGCGGCGACGCCCAACAGCGCCGCCGCACCCGACACCCCGCCCCGCCGACCTCTCGATAAGCCTGCTGATCTCCCGGAACGTGCTCTGTGCTGACGCACTGTCTCCCCCACGAAAGTCGGATCCCCGGCGGCGGTCGACCGCCGGCCAGGGGTCATGGAACAGGCGATGCGGCGTCCCATCAACGGGGCGGTGGTGTCGAAAGACGACTTCCGGCCCTTCGTGAACACGCCCGCCGACGCCATGGGCGGGCGGGGGCCCGGCGGACGGCCGGCGGGCCCCCGCCGAGCGGCGGCCATACGGTTCGAAACACGCCAATGCCGCCCCAGAGCCCCCACTGCCCACGCCGCCCCCGCGGGCCGCATCCGAGCCCTGTGTGACACGCCCATCACCCTGCGTCTATGTCTTCGTGCGCGGATTGTGTACACATCCCCTCCACCGCCTTCACGCCACACGCACTTTCGGCCGACGGCTCCCCGGCTCGCCGACGGAGGGGCAGACGGCCCGCTCGTCGTGTGCCTAGCCTCCCGGCCCATGCGATCACCACTGATGACACGTCTCGGCCTCGGCGCCGTCCTCGCCCTCGCCCTCGCCGTCTTCGGGATGGCGCCCACCGCGAGCGCCGACCCCGCGCCGGCCGCGCTGACCTTCGCCACCGACAGCGCCACCACCACGCCCGGCGGCACGGTGAA
>NZ_JAMGBG010000147.1 GCF_023516595.1 Streptomyces neyagawaensis
ACAGCGCCACCACCACGCCCGGCGGCACGGTGAACCTGTCGATGACGATCACGAACAACAAGACCTACGACATCTGGTTCGTGTACCAGACCATCGAGCCCACCTGGCTGACCACCCAGCGCCCCGACCTCAAGTACTCCTTCACCGGGTGCAGCCTGGCCACGGCCGCCGGCGCCACCCCCTGCTCAGGGACCGGCCCCGCCAACCTCGGCACCAACTACGGCGCCACCATCCCGCCCGGTCAGAGCCGTACCGTCACGCTGACGCTCCAGGTCGCCGCCGACTCCGGCTGCAACGGCAACATCGGCTTCTACTCGTACTACTACGCCGAGTTCAGCGACTCCACGAACACCAGCGGCGGCCCGGTCTACACGCCCCAGACGCGGGTCCTCTGCGCCTGACGGTTCGCCCAGGATCCGGGCATCCGCGGGGGGCGTGACCTGAAATGATCTGCGATCACGTACTTGTCGCGGTATGGACCACTGACAGCTCGACCGGCGGGCCCCCACGGCCCGCCGGTGCACCGCACAGGGCCCGGACCAGCGCGCCGGGCCCTCATGGTCATCCGGAACCGACCCTCCGCACCCCCGATGGCGACGGAAAACCACCGCAATCGGTTCCATGTGATTCCGTTTGGACACCTTCGCTTTTCCGTCATGTTTCTCCGCATGGCCACGAAAGCTCCACACAGACACCACTATGTGACGCGACGGATGCGTCGACGACTGGCTTCTGAGGGGGACGCCGGCGTCACGCAAGGGGGTGCGTCCGCTCAGGAGAGGCGTGCTCACCCCTGCCCGGGGAGGGGACTTCACCGCATGAAGCGGACCTTACGCACCACCGTGCTCACGGTGGGCGCGCTCATCGCCGCACTCGGCCTGCCCGCCGGCCCCGCACAGGCCGACGACATCGCACCCCGAATCGACCTGCGGGTCCTCGTGGTGAGCGACGGAGGCCCGTCCACCGACGCCATCGCCGCCGAACTCACCGCGGCCGGCACGCCGTACACCGAGATCGACCTGACCCGGTCGGACCGGCCCGTCATCGACACCGGCTTCCTCGCGGACACCGTCGACGGCCGCCCGCGCGCCAAATTCCAGGCCGTCGTCCTGCCCAACGACAACCCGTTCCCGGCCGGTTCCGCCGAGATGGCCGCCCTCGTCGCCTACGAGCAGACGTACGAGATACCCCAGGTCGACGCCTACACCTACGCCCGCCCCGAAGCCGGACTCCAGTACCCGGTGTACGGCGGCTACTCCGGCGGCATGGACGGCGCCCAGGCCCAGGTCACCGCCGCCGGCAAGGCGGGCCCGTTCGGCTATCTCGACGGGGCGGTGCCCTTCGAGGACAACGACCCCGCGATCGGCGAGAGCTACGCCTACCTCTCCAGACCCGTGACGGGCGCCGACTTCACCCCGTACGTCGACGCCGCGATCCCCGGCCAGTCCACACGGGGGAGCCTCGTCGGCGAGTACCGGCACGACGGTCGCCGCGAACTCGTCGTCACGTTCGTCTACAACCAGTACCAGCAGCAGTTCCGGCTGCTGGCCCGCGGCATCGTCGAATGGATGACCGGTGGCGTGCACCTCGGCGCCTCCCGGAACTACTTCGCCGTCCATGTCGACGACGTGTTCGCCGCCGACGACCGCTGGAACACCCAGCTCAACTGCACCCCCGGCGACGTCGACTGCACCGACCCGAACGCGCAGCCCGACCCCATCCGCATGACCCCGGGCGACGTCGACCACGCCATCACCTGGCAGAACCAGAAGAACTTCACCCTCGACTTCGCCTACAACGGCGCCGGCAGCGTCGACCACCGCGAGGACCACAACGGCACCGACGCCCTCGCCGACCGGCTGATCGCGCAGCGCGACAGGTTCCGCTGGATCAACCACACCTACTCGCACCCCTTCCTCGGCTGCGTCCAGGACACCAGCGTGGTGCCCTGGAAATGCGCGACGAACGCCGACGGCTCCACCCGCTGGGTCAGCCGCAACGAGATCTCCGACGAGATCGCCACCAACCGCGTCTGGGGCCAGATCAACCAACTGCCCTTGCAGAACGACGAGTTGGTCACCGGCGAGCACTCCGGCATGAAGGTCCTGCCGCAGCAGCCCCAGGACAACCCCAACCTCGCGCTCGCCGTCGCCGACAACCACATCACCTGGCTCGGCTCCGACAACTCCCGCGAACCCGCCCAGCGCCAGGTCGGCCCCGCCACCACCGTGCCCCGCCACCCGATGAACGTCTTCTACAACGCGGGCCGCGCCGCCGAACAGGTCGACGAGTACAACTGGATCTACACCAGCCGCGCCCAGGGCGGCAGCGGCATCTGCGAGGACAACCCCGCCACCACCACCTGCCTCACGGCACCCCTGGACACGGCCACCGGCTACGCGCAGGTCATCGTGCCGCTGGAGAAGCGGATCGCCCTCGGCCACGTCCTCGCCAACGACCCGAGGCCCCACTTCATCCACCAGTCCAACCTCGCCGAGGACCGCATCGCCTACCCCGTGCTCAGCGGCGTCCTCGACGGCTACGCGGCCCTCTTCGCCGACAACACCCCCGTGGTGAACCTGCGGATGAAGGACATCGGCGCCGAACTCAAGCGCAGGGCCGCCTGGCAGGCCGCCCTCCAAGCCGGCAACGTCACCGCCCACCGCATCGGCACCACCGTCACCGTCGACGCACCCGCCGGCACCGCCGTCACCGCCACCCTCCCCACCGGAACCACCCGCGGCGGCACGGCCTTCGGCGAGGCGTACGCGGGCGCCGCCTCCGGCTGGACCACCGCCACCGGCGCACCCCTCACCCTCACCCTGCCGTCCTCCGCCGACGCGCCGACCGTCTCCCCCGCCGAACCCGGCAAGGCCACGAAACCGGCACCGGACACCCGGGTCCCCGCGGGTGTGAGCGAGAGAGTCCCCTACGGCGCGGACACGTCCACCGAGGACGACTGAGGCGCACACCGACCGAAGGTCCCGGCCGCCCACCCGGCGGCCGGGAGCGGTACGAACCACCCCACACCTCGGCCGTGGAGCACAACGATGCCCGTTCCGCACGGAACGCGAAACCTTGGCGCAACGCGCGTCACTTTGCTTACCGAAGGCACCTATCCCCATAGTCACGGCGGCGTCAGCGTCTGGTGCGACCAGCTCGTCCAGGGCATGCCCGACCTCGACTTCGACGTCATCGCCGTCACCGGCACCGGGCGCGAACCCCTCGTCTGGGAGCTGCCCGCGCAGGTCTCCCGTGTGCTGTCCGTCCCCATGTGGGGCGACCCGCCCGAGGGGGACCCGCCGCGTGGGCGCGCCCGCAACCGGCTCGCCACCGCCTACGAGCAGTTCCTCACCGCCCTCCTCGACCCCCGCGCCGAACCCGGCTTCGCACCCGCCCTGTACACGATGGCGAGGGCCGCCGCCGACGGCGCGCTCAGCCCGTTCCTGCGCTCGGACCGGGCGATCACCCTGCTGACCTCGGTGTGGAACCGGCCCGGCCTCGCCGTGCACGAGTCCCGCCCCACCCTGCACGACGCGCTCACCGCGACCTCCCTGCTGGAACACGCCCTGCGCCCGCTGGCCGCGCCCCCACCCGAGACCGGGGTCGCCCACGCGGTCAGCGGCGGCGTCGCCGTCCTGCCCGGCCTCGCCGCGCTGGACCGGCACGGCGTCCCCCTGCTGCTCACCGAACACGGCGTCTACCTGCGCGAACGCTATCTCGGCTATCGCACCGCCCCCTACCGCTGGCCGGTCAAGGCGGTCGTCCTCGGCTTCTTCCGCCTCCTCGCGGAGGAGACCTACCGCAGGGCCGCCCTCATCACCCCCGGCAACCGCTACAACCGCCTCTGGGAGGAACAGGGCGGCGCCGACCCGGAGTCCATACGCACCGTCTACAACGGCGTCGACCCCGCCGCGTTCCCGCCCGCCGGGCCCGAGCCGGAGACCCTCACCCTCAGCTGGGCGGGCCGTGTCGACCCGATCAAGGACCTGGAGACCCTCATCCGGGCCTTCGCCCTCGTCCGGGAACGACTCCCCGAGGCCCGGCTGCGGCTGTTCGGCGGAACCCCCAAGGGCGGGGAGGCCTACCGGGAACGCTGCGAGGCCCTCGCCGCCGAACTCGGACACGCCGACGCCGTGACCTTCGAGGGCCGCGTCGACGACATCAAGGACGCCTACGCGGCGGGCAACGTCGTGATGCTCTCCAGCATCAGCGAGGGCTTCCCCTTCACCCTGATCGAGGCCATGTCGTGCGGCCGGGCCACCGTCTCCACCGACGTGGGCGGCGTCCGCGAGGCCGTCGGCGACACCGGGCTCGTGGTACCGCCCCGCGACCCGGCGGCGATGGCCGCGGCGGCGCTGGACCTGCTCGGCGACCCCGCGCGCCGCGCCGCGATGGGGGAGGCGGCCCGGCTGCGGGTCATCGAACAGTTCACGCTCCGCCAGACCATCGACACCTTCCGGTCCATCTACCTCGAACTCCCCGCCCTGGTCCGCGCTCCGGCGGACGTACCGGTCGCACCGGGGGAGCTGACCGCGATCAGCACGGTGGCCGGATGAGCGGGCCGATGTCACTCGAACCCGGCGGCGTCGAACACGAGACGCTCACCATCCGCCTCGCCGACCGGCGCCGCCCACGCCGCCGCCCCAGCTGGGCCCTCGCCGACGACACCACCCTCACCATCCGGCTGCCCCGCCAGGGGCCCGACGAGGCGGCGGTCAGCGAACTCGCCGCCGAACTCGCCGACCGCATAGGCCCCGCCGTCCACCCCTACGAGGTGGCCGCGTTCCTGGAGGCGGAGGGCCTGTCCGCCACCGTGATCAAGGAACGGTACGGCCACCCGAACCTCTTCTCCCTGGCCGCAGCGCTCTACGAACGAGTGCCGAGGACGTTCCCCGAGCCCCCGTCGCAACCCGACGTATGGCGCCCCGACACCGTGCGCTGCCTGCTGCGCGGCGTGCTCTTCGCGCTGCCCGGGCTCGCCTATCTGCTCACCGCGCCCCTGTGGAACCCCGGCGGTCACGCCCCCGCCCTGATCGTCGCCGGACTCGTCTCCTGGGCCTGGGGCCAGGCCCTCGGCCACCGCGCCCATCTGCGCATGGCGACCGGACGGCACGAGGCCGCCCGTACCCTCCTGACCGGCGCGCCCCTGGGCGCGGCCGTCGCCACGGCCGCCGCGGCGCTGCCCGCCGGGGGCGGACCGGTGACCCTGGTCGCCGCCGCGCAGTCCGCCTACCTCGCGGCGGCCGGCGTCCTGCTGGTCCTGGCCCGCGAACGGCTGCTGCTCGCCGCGCTCAGCCCGCTGATCGCCGGCGCCGCCGTCCTGCCCTGGTGGGAGCCCGGCCCCCTGCTCCGGGCCGGACTGCCGGCGCTCGCCCTGACCGCCACCCTCGCCGTCACCGGCCGGGTGCTGCGGACCGCGCTCGCCGTCGACGCCGTACCGGGCGCCACCCGCCCCCGCCTCCTGCCGTCCCTGCCCTACGGCCTGTTCGGACTGGCCGCCGGAGTGCTCGTCCTGCTCGAAGGACGCGAGGAGCCGTACGCGGTGATCGTCCTCACCGTCAGCATGGGCCCGGCCGAATGGCTGCTCTACCGCTACCGGGGCCTGTCCGTCGCCGCCCTCCGGGCCGTCGCGACCCCCGCGGGTTTCCTGCTCCGCTCGGCAGGCGTCCTCGGTCTCTGCCTGCTCGCCTACCTGCTGCCGCTGCTGCCCGCGGCCCTGCTCACCGGCGCCGAACCGGCGCCCCTGCTGCTCCTCGCCGCCGCGCTCTGGACCGCGCTGCTGCTCCAGGCGTTCGGCGCGGCCTGGCCCCCGGCCCTGATCTGCCTCGCCGCGGCCGGCGCCGCAGGAACGATCACTCTGCTGCGCCTGCCACCCGGCGACCCGGCGCTGCCGCTGAGCTGCGCCGCCGCCGCGCTGTGTCTGTCGGTGTGCGCGCTGCGCGTGCTCGGCAGGCCCGCGCCGCACGCCTGAGCCCCGCGCTCACCCATGACCCCGCCGCAGTCCCCGATCCGACCTACCGGAAGGACACCACCGTTGACCTCCGCACCGCTCGCCGCCGTCACCGGAGCCGAGGGCTTCATCGGCTCCCACCTCACCGAGGCACTCGTCGCCTCCGGCCACCGCGTGCGCGCCATGGCCCAGTACAACTCCTTCTCCTCCTACGGCTGGCTGGAGACCCTCCACCCCGACGTCCTCGACCACGTGGAGATCGTCCTCGGAGACGTCCGCGACCCCGGTTCCGTGCGCGGCCTCCTCGAAGGCGCCGCCACCGCCTACCATTTGGCCGCGCTCATCGCGATCCCGTACTCGTACCAGGCCCCGCACAGCTACGTGGACACCAACGTCACCGGCACCCTCAACGTGCTGGAGGCCGTCCGCGCCCTCGGCACACCCCGCCTGGTGCACACCTCCACCAGCGAGACGTACGGCACCGCGCGGACCGTGCCGATCACCGAGGACCACCCCATCCACACCCAGTCCCCGTACGCCGCCTCCAAGGCGGGCGGCGACCGGCTGGCCGACAGCTACCACGCCAGCTTCGACACCCCCGTGGTCACCCTGCGGCCGTTCAACACCTTCGGACCCCGCCAGTCCATGCGCGCCGTGATCCCCACGGTCATCGGTCAAGTCGCGGCGGGGGAGCGCACCATCACGCTCGGGGACCTGCGGCCCACCCGCGACTTCACCTTCGTCAAGGACACCGCGCAGGCGTTCCTCGCCGTCGGCACCGCGCCCGCCGAGCGGGTCGTGGGCCGCACCTTCAACGCCGGCACCGGCGGGGAGATCGCGGTCGGTGACCTCGTCGCCCTCATCGGCAAGGTGATGGACACCGGCCTCGACGTCCGCGAGGACGCCGCCCGGATCCGACCCGCCAACTCCGAGGTCATGCGGCTCGTCGCCGACGCGAGCAGACTCACCGCCGCCACCGGCTGGCAGCCCGCCCATTCCCTGGAGGAAGGACTCGCCGCGACCGTGGAGTTCTTCCGTGACCCGGCCAACCTCGCCCGCTACAAGACCGGGATCTACAACATCTGACTCCCGTCCGGAACGACCCGCACGGCCAGCGAGGCCGCGCGGTCCACGAAGTCCTTGAAGGAGGAGCACCATGCACGCAGTGATCCTGGCGGGAGGCAAGGGCGTACGGCTGCGGCCCTACACGACCGCGCTGCCGAAGCCGCTCGTCCCCATCGGCGACCAGCACGCCATCCTGGAGATCGTGCTGCGCCAGCTCTCCACCGCCGGATTCACCCACTGCACCATCGCCATCGGCCACCTGGGCGAGATCATCCGCGCCTACGTCGGCGACGGCTCCCAGTGGGACCTGACCGTCGACTACGCCACCGAGGAGAGCCCCCTGGGCACCATGGGCCCGCTGCTCAACCTGCGCGACCGGCTCCCCGAGGAGTTCCTCGTGATGAACGGCGACATCCTCACCGACCTCGACTACGCCGACGTCCTGCGGCGGCACCGCGAGTCCGGCGCGCCGCTCACCATCGCCACATACGCCCGCAAGGTGCACATCGACTTCGGGGTGCTCACCACCGACGACAGCAAGGTCGTGGCGTTCACCGAGAAGCCGAGCATGGACTACCGGGTCTCCATGGGCGTCTACGGGGTGTCGCGTTCGACGCTGGAGGGCTACACGCCCGGACTGCCCCTCGGCTTCGACGAACTGGTCCTCGACCTGATCAGGGCCCAGAACCAGCCGCACGCCTACGAGTTCGACGGGTACTGGCTGGACATAGGGCGCCCCGACGACTACGACCGGGCCAACGCCGAGTTCACCACCCGTAAATCGCTTCTGCTCAAGGGAGCCTGAGCACCGCATGCGCATTCTCGTCCTGGGTTCCACCGGCTATCTGGGCGGCCATGTCACCGCACGGCTGCGCACCCTGCCCGGCGCGCGGGTCCTCGGCGGCGGGCGCTCGCCGGCCGCCGAGTTCCCCGTGGACCTCGCCACCGTCCGACCCGAACACCTGGCGAGGGCCCTGGCGTCCGTCGCGCCGGACACCGTGGTCAACTGCGCGGGCGCCACCGGCGGCGACGCCGTGACCCTCGCGGAGGTCAACGCCCGCGGCCCTGCGGTGCTGTGCGCCGCCCTGCGCGAGGCGGCGCCCGGCGCCCGCCTCGTGCACCTGGGCTCGGCCGCCGAGTACGGGCCCGGCGCGCCCGGCACCCGGGTGACCGAGTCGGCGCCGACCCGCCCGGCCGCCCCGTACGGCGCCACCAAGCTGGCCGGCACGGTCGCGGTCACCGGTGCCGGCCTGGACGCGGTGGTCCTGCGGGTCGGCAACCCTGTCGGGCCGGGGGCACCGGCGAGCGGACTGCCCGGCCGGATCACCCGCCTGCTGCGCACGACCGACCGGGACGGGGTGCTGCGGCTGGGCGACCTCTCCGCGTACCGCGACTTCGTCGACGTCCGCGACGTCGCCAGGGCCACCGTCCTCGCGGCCACGGCACCGGGCCCCCTGCCCCCGATCCTCAACATCGGCGGCGGCCAGGCAGTCCTGGTACGCGACCTGGTGCACCTCCTGGCCGCCAAGGCAGGCTTCCGGGGCCGCATCGAGGAGAACACGACGGGGGCGGGGGGCCCGGCGGGTGCGAGGCGGGTGGCCGGACCCACCGGGGCACCGGGTCCTGGAGGCACGGACGGGGCTCCTCGCCCGGGGGATGTGGCACACCGGGCCGGGGGCCACGGCTGGGCGGGTCACATCGGCCCGGCGGGTCCGCCGAACCCGAGGGACCGGTCGGGTCGGGCGGCATCGTCCGGTTCGGCCGGTCTCGTGGACCCCGCGGACGTGGGCCACCCGACAGGCTCCGCGGACTCGGACCACTCGGCGGGCCCGGCGGGCTCGGGCCACTCGGCGGGCCCGGCGGGCTCGGGCCACTCGGCGGGCCCGGCGGGCTCGGGCCACT
>NZ_JAMGBG010000148.1 GCF_023516595.1 Streptomyces neyagawaensis
CGCTCCGGCGGCCGCCGCGCCGCCGGGCCTGCCGGGCCGCTTGCCGCCGGGCTTCGTGCTGCCCGCGCGCGTGACGCCCAGGGTCATGGTCATCTCGGCGTCACCGGCCGCCGCCGGGCGCGACGCGCCGCCGCCCGTGGAGCCGGGCTTGCCGCCGGGCTTCGCCGAACCGGGCGCCGAACCGGGCTTCGCCGAACCGGACTTCTCGGGGCGGGTGACGCTCAGCGGCATGGTCAGCTCGGCGTCGCTCTCCGGAGCACCCGCCCCGCCGGAGGTTCGCCCGGCCGCACCACCGGACGCCGTCCCGGCGCTCGGCGAAGGCGACTTGCCCCCGCCGGGCGTGCCGTTCCGCTGCCCGGCCTCACGCCCCTGGGCCCCCGAACCGGAGCCCCCGCCGGAGGACCGCCCCGAGGAGCCGCCCTGCGCGGGGCCGGACGGTCCACCGGTCTGCCGACCGGTCCCGTCACCCGCAGCCGAGGACGGCCGGCCGGACGTCGCACCGTTCGCCGCCGAGCGCTCGCCGCCGGACGCCGAGGTCGGCCGACCGCCGGTGCCCGTTCCGGTGCCGGGCCTGCCTGCGGCCGGAGCCTCCGAGCCCCCGCCGGACCTGTCGCCGCCCGCCGCAGCCCCGTCGCGGCTCGCCGCACCGGGCCGTCCGCCCGATGCTGAGACCGCCCCCGACTGTCCGCCCGCGGCCGACCCCGACCGCCCGCCCGGAGCCGAACCCGTGGCCGACCCCGACTGTCCGCCCGAGGTCGAGCCCGACCGCCCGTCCGAAGCCGAGGTCGAACCCGTGGCCGACCCCGACCGTCCGCCCGACACCGCACCCGGTTCGCGCCGTTCGCCGGAGGCCCGGTCCGGGCCGTCGGCCGGGGTCGAGCCCGGGCGGGGGCCGGACGGCGAGCCGGGCCCGGTGCCGGTCGTCGGGCGCTCCGGGGGCGTGCCCGGGCGCGGCTCGGCGGGGTTCCGGGGCGTGCCCGGGGTCCGGCGCTCCGGTTCTCCCGGTGCCCGGCCCGGGCCGTTCCGCTTCGGCTGCGGCTCGTCGCTCATCGTGCTGCCGTGCTCCTGTTTCCGCGTCGTACGTTCATTTCCGTACGGCCTCGTACGCTTTGCGCCCGCTCCGGGCAAGTTCTGCACCCAGGAGTGAAGACTCTCGTACCGGCTGATCCGTTCCCGGACACCGGCACGCGCCTCGTACGCCCCGGGAGCACCACCGCCCGGCCCGAAAACGCCTGGCACACCGATCCGGCCGCGGACTAGGCTTTCGCGCTTCGGCCCGGATCGGCCTCGGCCTCGGTCCTTCGCCTGACTCTTCGCAGCGGATGGGAGTTTCCTCGTGGGCACTGGGCGGTTGTACGCCGCCGTCGCCGCCGGTGGCTTCAGGCGGTACGCGACGTATCGGGTGGCCACCGCGGCGGGGGTGTTCACCAACACCGTCTTCGGCTTCATCCTCGCATACACCTACATCGCCCTCTGGCAGGAGAAGCCCCACCTCGGTGGCTACGACCAGGCGCAGGCACTCACCTATGTGTGGGTCGGCCAGGCGATGTTCGCGGTCATGGTGCTGGGAAGCGCCGGCTTCGAGGAAGAGCTCATCGAGCGGATCCGTACGGGTGACATCGCGGTCGACCTGTACCGGCCCGCCGACCTCCAGCTGTGGTGGCTCGCCGCCGACCTGGGCCGGGCCCTGTTCCAGTTGCTCGGACGCGGTGTCGTTCCCATGCTGTGCGGTGCTCTGTTCTTCGATCTCGCGCTGCCGTCCAGTGCCCTGCCGTGGCTCGCCTGCCTCGTGGCGGTCGCCCTCGGGACCCTGGTCAGCTTCGCGATCCGATACATCGTCGCCCTGTGGGCGTTCTGGCTCCTCGACGGCGCCGGAGCGATGCAGATCACCTGGCTCACGGGGGTCTTCTTCTCCGGCATGCTGCTGCCGCTGAACGTCTTCCCCGGCGCCCTCGGCGACCTCGCCCGCCTCCTGCCCTGGTCCGCGCTGCTCCAGGCGCCCGCCGACGTGCTGCTGGGAGAGGCCGACGTGTGGGGCACCTTCGCGTTCCAGGCGGGCTGGGCGGTCGCGCTGCTGGCGGTGGGGCGGCTGATCCAGTCGGCGGCGACACGGAAGGTGGTGGTCCAGGGTGGCTGACGTCGACGAGCGCCCGGTGACGAGGGTCACGGAGGACCCGTTCGGCGCGTACGGCCCGTACGGCCGTCTCCGGGACGGGCTGCGCGCCTACCGCATGATCGCGGCCATGTGGATCCGCTCCACGATGGCGTACCGCGCCTCCTTCGTGATGACGGCGTTCGGCAACTTCGCCGCCACCGCCTTCGACTTCGTCGCGATCCTGCTGATGTTCTCCCAGGTCGATGAGTTGGGCGGCTTCACCCTGTCCGAGATCGCCCTGCTGTACGGCACGTCCGCGATCGCCTTCGGTCTCGCCGACCTGATGATCGGCTCCATGGACCGGCTCGGGCGCCGGGTCCGCGACGGCACGCTGGACACCCTGCTCGTGCGGCCCGCTCCGGTGCTGGCCCAGGTCGCCGCCGACAAGTTCGCGCTCAGACGCCTCGGCCGGGTCACCCAGGGCGCCCTGGTCCTCGGCTACGCGCTGGCCACGCTGGACATCGCCTGGACGCCGCTGAAGGTGCTGATGCTCCCGATGATGGTGGTCAGCGGCGGCATCATCTTCGGGGCGGTGTTCGTCGGGGGCGCGGCCTTCCAGTTCGTCGCGCAGGACGCCTCCGAGGTGCAGAACGCCTTCACGTACGGCGGGGCCACGCTTCTGCAGTACCCGCCGGCCCTCTTCGCCAAGGACCTGCTGCGCGGTGTGACGTTCGTCCTGCCGCTGGCCTTCGTCAACTGGCTGCCCGGGCTGTACGTCCTGGGCCGCCCCTACCCGCTCGACGTGCCCCACTGGCTGGCGTTCGCGCCGCCGCTGGTGGCGGCGGCCTGCTGCGCGCTCGCCGGCGCGGCATGGCGGGCGGGGCTGCGTTCGTACCGGAGTACGGGGAGTTAGGGACACATGGACGAGCGGTTCATCGAACTCGACCGGGTCGAGAAGGTCTTCGACGTCCGGAGGAAGACCGGGTTCCTGCGGCGGGAGCGGCGTGAGGTGCGGGCCGTGGACTCGATCTCCTTCACCGTGCCGCGGGGCGAGATGGTCGGCTACATCGGCCCGAACGGCGCGGGGAAGTCCACCACCATCAAGATGCTGACGGGCATCCTGACCCCGAGCGGCGGCCGGGTGCGGGTCGCGGGCATCGACCCCTCCCGTGAACGGACCCGGCTGGCCCGCCGGATCGGTGTCGTCTTCGGGCAGCGCACCACCCTGTGGTGGGACCTGCCGCTCATCGACTCGTACCGGCTGATGCACCGCATGTACCGCATCCCCGACGCCCGATACCGCGAGAACCTGGACCGCTGCGTCGAACTCCTCGAACTCGGCGACCTGCTGGACGTGCCCGTGCGGCAGCTGTCCCTCGGTCAGCGCATGCGCGGCGACATCGCGGCCGCGCTGCTGCACGACCCCGAGGTGCTGTATCTGGACGAGCCGACGATCGGGCTCGACGTCATCAGCAAGGCGAAGGTCCGCACGTTCCTGAAGGACCTCAACACCGAGCGCGGTACGACCGTGCTGCTCACCACGCACGACCTCCAGGACATCGAGCAGCTGTGCCGCCGGGTGATGGTCATCGACCACGGTCGGCTCATGTACGACGGTCCGCTGACGGGGTTGCACGAGGTGGGGGAGAGCGAGCGGACCCTCGTCGTCGACCTGGAGCGCGAGCTGCCCCCGATCGAGGCGTCGCCCGCCCGGGTCGTACGGGTGGAGGGGCCCCGGCAGTGGCTGGCGTTCCCGGCGTCGGAGTCGGCGGCCCCGCTGGTGGCGCGGATCGCGTCGGAGTATCCGCTGGTGGACCTGTCGGTGCGGGAGCCGGACATCGAGGCGGTGATCGCCCAGATGTACGCGCAACAGGCGGAGCGGGTGGGGGAGTCGGGCCAGTCGGTCTCGTAGCCGGGGGCCGAGGTTCCTCGTAGGCTGAGCCGTATGACGGACGATCTCCCGGACCTGCCGGCCGCCGCGGACCTCCGTGCCTCCGACGCCGACCGTGAACGGGTCGCCGAGCAGTTGCGGGACGCCCTCGCGGAGGGGCGGCTCGACATGGAGGAGTTCGGGGAGCGGCTGGACGCCACCTACCAGGCGCGCACCTACGGTGAGTTGGCGCCGATCACCCGCGATCTGCCGGGTGCCCGGACGGTGGCGCCGCCGTCCGTCTCCCTGGTGAAGGGGCCTGCGGAGAGCGGGAGTTGGGCGGAGCGGATCGTCGGCGGGCAGGGCTCGTCGACGTGGGGCGTGGCGGTGATGTCCGGCTTCGAGCGCAAGGGCCGCTGGACGGTGCCCGAGCGGTTCGACTGCTTCGCGTTCTGGGGCGGCGGTGAACTGGACCTGAGGGACGCGTACTTCGCGGTGCGCGAGGTCACCATCAACTGTGTGGCCGTCATGGGCGGGATCAATGTGATCGTGCCGCCCGGCGTCGAGGTCGTCGTCCGCGGCATCGGTGTCATGGGCGGCTTCGACCACCGCGAGGAGGGCGAACCGGGCGAGCCCGGCGCCCCTCGCGTGGTCATCACCGGGTTCGCCTTCTGGGGTGGCGTCGGCGTCGAGCGCAAGCTCCCCAAGGCCGAGCGGCAACGGCTGAAGGAAGCCCGGCGGCAGGAACGACTGGAACGCCGCCGGGCCCGCCGCGAACTGGGCAAGGGCCGCTGAGGCGGCCCCGGCCTCCCCGCACCTACAGGTCGGCCGGGACCGCGCCCTTGAGCGCCTTCAGGTCGAAGACCTGAGCCATCCGCTCGTAGCCCTTGTCGCTCGGGTGGAGGTGGTCGCCCGAGTCGTAGTCGGAGCGCAGCCGGCCGGGGGCGTACGGGTCGCGGAGTGCCTTGTCGAAGTCGACGACCGCGTCGAAGACCTTGCCGGAGCGGATGCGGGCGTTGATGGCCTGGCGTACGGCCTCGCGCTGGTCGGTGTAGCCGCGGTGGCCGTTGAACGGCATCAGTGTGGCGCCGACGACGCGCAGCCCGCGCGCGTGCGCCAGGTCGACGAGTCCGCGCAGGCCGGCGACGATCGTCTCGGGGTCGGCCTGACCGGGGTTCTTCAGGATGTCGTTGACACCGAGGTCGATGACGACGGCCTTGACGCCGGTCCGGCCGAGCACGTCGCGCGGGAAGCGGGACAGGCCGCTGGGGTTGTCGGCCGGGCGGCCCCGCCCGTTGGCGAGGACCTGGTTGCCGCTGATGCCCTGGTTGACGACGGTGTAGCGGGGCACGTCGGAGGAGCCGGCGGCGGCCCGCAGCCGGTCGGAGAGGACGTCGGTCCAGCGGCGGTTCTCACCGACGGTCGAGGTGATCCCGTCGGTGAGCGAGTCGCCGAGGACCACGACGGTGCCCGCGGACTCCTTGCTCAGCACGTCCAGCGCGGTGACGTACCGCCAGTGCATGCTCTGCGTGGTGTACGGCGTCCCGGTGACGTCCGCCGCCTGGTCGCCCTCGGCGGTGTACGAGATCTGCCGGGCGTGCGCGTGATAGGTCGTGGGCCCGGACGGGGTGGGCGAGTAGGTGGTGATCAGTACGTCGCTGTCGTGCGGGATCGCGATCCGTACGACATCGCTGACCACCTGCTGACCTGCGGCGATGACCACGGCCGGACGTCCGCCGAAGGTGAGCCGGCGCATGGTGTCGGCCGCTGCCGCCGGGCTGTTCACCGCGGCGGCGACCGCGAGCGAGGCGTGGGTGATGGTCAGCGGTTGCTGGCCGTAGAGATTGGACAGCGTGACGCGGGCACTCGTACCCGCGGCGGAGCTGTGTACGACGTTGCGCACCGAGCGGCCGGCGAGGCCGTTGGTCTCGGTGCCCGGCTCGGATCCGCTCGGTGACGCCGACCAGGCGCCGACCCAGACCCCGGTGGAGGCGGGGGCGGCGGAGTTGCGTGGTGCGCCGGCGAAGGTCTCCTGGCGCCGGCTGCCGTCGTCGATGCCGACTGCGACGTATATGGCCGCCGAGACGGCGACTATCAGGGCGGTGATGGCCGCCAGCAGTGCGCCGTGCCTTGTGGGGGAATCCCCCACACCCCCGGCGTGACGCTTGGTCATGCGGTGTGTGGCTCCTCGAACAATGGAGCCCCGAGGCTCCGTGGTGATCACCCCATGATGCGGCATGGGATGGGGGCGGTCGGTGCGAACCCTCGTCGGTTCCCCCGTCCGGACAGACGCGGGGAACTCCTGTGGCGTTCCAGGAGTACGTCATGCAGTAGGTCACCAAGGGACCGAGAAGGGGACAATGTGTACGGGGGACAGGAACGGGTGGAGTGAATGGACCGTACGAAACCGGAAGAGAACGGCACCCCGGGACAGCGTTCCCTCCCCGGTGGCGCCGGGAACCAGGTGACGGACACCACGCCGGGCGCGCGGGCGGCGGGGGACGCGCCCGGCGGGTCCGGTGCGCCTCGTGTGTCGCATCGCACGATGACCACGTTCAGCGCGGCCGACGAGGAGAAGCAGCGGGGCGTGCGGCGGATGAAGCTGACCGCCGCCGGGCTGCTGCTGTTCGTGGCCGTGGTGTACATCCTGGCGAAGTGGGCCTCCCACGAGGGCGCGGGAGCCTGGGCGGACTATGTCGCGGCGGCCGCGGAGGCGGGCATGGTGGGTGCGCTGGCGGACTGGTTCGCCGTCACCGCCCTGTTCCGGCACCCCCTCGGCATCCCCATCCCGCACACCGCGATCATCCCTCGCAAGAAGGACCAACTGGGCGTCACGCTCGGTGAGTTCGTCGGGGAGAACTTCCTCTCCGAGGACGTGGTACGGCAGCGGCTGCGCGCCGTCGGCATCGGCAGCCGGCTCGGCGCGTGGCTCGCCGAGCCGCAGAACGCCGACCGGGTGACCGAGGAGTTGGCGACCGCGATGCGCGGCGCCCTCACCGTGCTGCGCGACACCGATGTGCAGGCCGTGGTCGGGGAGGCCATCACCCGGCGGGCCAACAGTCAGGAGATCGGGCCCGGCATAGGGAAGATGCTGGAGCGGATCGTCACCGACGGCGGCCACCGGCGGGCCGTGGACCTGATCTGCGCCCGCGCCCAGAACTGGCTGATCCTCCACGACGACCAGGTCATGGACGCGGTCGAGGGCGGCGCCCCCGGCTGGACCCCGCGCTTCGTCGACAAGCGGATCGGTGAGCGCGTCTACAAGGAACTGCTCCGTTTCGTCTCCGAGATGCGGGACTCGCCCACGCACCCGGCGCGCGGCGCCCTGGACCGCTTCCTCACGGACTTCGCCCAGGACCTCCAGTCCGACACCGACACCCGCGCGCGGGTGGAGCGCCTGAAGGGCGAGATGCTCGACCGGGGCGAGGTCCAGGACCTCATCGCCGCCGCCTGGACCGCCGTACGCTCCATGGTCGTGTCCGCCGCCGAGGACGAGCGCAGCGAACTGCGGCTGCGGGTACGGGCGTCACTGCTGTCCCTGGGCACGCGGTTGGCCACCGAGCCGTCGGCGCAGGCCAAGGTCGACAAGTGGATCGAGGGCGCCGCCGTCCACGTCGTCACCACCTACCGCAAGGAGATCACCTCCCTCATCACCGACACGGTCGCGGCCTGGGACCCCGAGCACACGACGAAGAAGATCGAGGCCAACATCGGCCGTGACCTGCAGTTCATCCGCATCAACGGCACGGTGGTGGGTTCCCTGGCCGGGTTGCTGATCTACACGGTGTCGAGGGCGCTGGGGGCGTAGACCTTTCTCCTCCGGGCACTCGGACGCGGTTCGCTCGAGGAGGAGGGGGCCGCACAGATGGCCGTAACCGAACGGAAGTCGCCGCAGGGGGGCGGTACGGTCACCACCGCCGTACCCGCACGCCTGGACCGTCTGCCCTGGTCGCGCTGGCACTGGATGGTGGTGATCGGACTCGGCACGGTGTGGATCCTCGACGGCCTGGAGGTCACCGTCGTCGGCAACATCGCCGGGCGGCTCTCCGAGCAGGGCAGCGGTCTACCGATCAGCTCCGCGCAGGTCACGGGCACCGCGGCGGCCCTGTACGTGGCGGGCGCCTGCGCGGGCGCCCTCTTCTTCGGCCGTCTCACCGACCGCTTCGGGCGCAAGAAGCTGTTCATGGTGACGCTGGCGGTCTATCTCGGCGCGACCGCGCTGACGGCCGTCTCCTTCTCCTCCTGGTGGTTCTTCCTCTTCCGCTTCCTCACCGGCTTCGGCATCGGCGGGGAGTACGCGGCCATCAACTCCGCGATCGACGAGCTGATCCCGTCCAAGTACCGGGGCCGCGTCGACATCGTCATCAACGGCAGCTTCTGGCTCGGCGCGATCGGGGGCTCGCTGCTGTCGATCGTCGCCCTGAACACGGACCTCTTCGCGGCGAACGTCGGCTGGCGGCTGACGTTCGCGCTCGGTGTGGTGCTCGGCCTGGTGATCCTGCTGGTCCGCCGGAACGTCCCGGAGAGCCCCCGCTGGCTGCTGATCCACGGCAGGGAGCGGGAGGCGGAGCAACTGGTGGCGGACATCGAGGGGCAGGTCGAGGCCGAGAAGGGCCGCCGACTGCCCGCGGTCACCGAGGAGATGACGATCCACCAGCGCAAGAGCATCGGCTTCGGCACCATCGCCCGTACCGTCTTCTCCCGCTACCGCCGCCGCGCCGTCCTCGGCTTCTCCCTCTTCATCGGGCAGGCGTTCCTCTACAACGCGATCACCTTCGGCTTCGGAGCGATCCTCACCACGTTCTACGACGTCCCCACGTCCGACACCGGCTACTACTTCGCGTTCATCGCCGCCGGCAACTTCCTCGGCCCGCTGCTCCTCGGCAAGCTGTTCGACACGGTCGGCCGCCGGGTGATGATCTCGTCGACGTATCTGCTGTCGGGTGTCCTCCTCTTCGGCACGGCCTGGCTGTTCGACCGGGGCGCGCTGGACGCGGTCACGCTCACGGTGTGCTGGTGCGTGGTGCTGTTCTTCGCGTCGGCCGGGGCGAGCAGCGCGTACCTCACGGTCTCCGAGGTCTTCCCCATGGAGACCCGGGCCATGGCCATCGCGTTCTTCTACGCGATCGGCACGGCGGCGGGCGGCATCAGCGGCCCGCTGGTCTTCGCGGACCTGACGGAGTCGGGCGCCGTCGGCGACACGGTGCTGGCGTTCCAGATCGGGGCGGGCTTGATGTGCGCGGCGGGGCTGGTGGCGGTGTTCCTCGCGGTGCGGGCGGAGCGGAGGTCGTTGGAGGAGGTCGCGCGGCCGCTGTCCGCGGCCGGGTGAGCGGGCCGGGGCGCCTAGTAGCTCGGGGGTGCGGGTGGTTCTGGCGGGTGCGGGTTCGTTGTGGTTTCTCGCGCAGTTCCCCGCGCCCCTAGAGGGACGGGCCTGCGGCCCGCCCTTCGGCTGAAAAGCACGGGCGCAGCCCGGTCGCTTTTCAGGGGCGCGGGGAACTGCGCGAACAACCCCCACTCACCCGCACCCGCCAGAACCACCCGCACCCCCGAGCTACAAGGCGCCCCCGACTCACCCGTAGAAGTACTGCGCGGCCTTGCGCTCGAAGTACGACGAGTACACCAGCCCTATCGCCGGCGTCCCCCGATACGTGCCGACGTACTGCTGCGCACTGTCCACCACGACCGGCCGCGCCATGCACGCCCACTTGTTGCGCTGCTCGGCCTCCGCCCACCGCACGGCCGCCGGATCGACCCGGTCGCTGACCAGCACGGGAAAGGCCGCGACCCCGTTCTGCAGCCCGGCCGGCAACCCACCCTTCGTCTTCTTCGCGTACGCCAGTACCTGATCCGTGAACGTCGCGATCGTAGGGATGGTTATCTCGGGGACCGCCGCCGCCACGGTGAACAGGTGGAGCTTCGTCCCCATCCAGCGCCACTTGAAGTCGGCCCGCCGCCCGACGAGTACGGGCACTCCGGCCCAGTCCTCCCACCAGGTACGGCACTCATCGGCGGCGAGACGGGCCCCCAGGGAGGCGACATAGGACTGCGAGGCGGACTGCTGTGGATGCATGGCTGGATCATGCCCCGCCCTGGCCGGATCACGAAAGGCGGGGTGAGGCCAAGGTTGCGCAAGGCTGTGCGACGACAGGCCCTAAGCCCCGGTCGTGGACCCGGGCCGTACGATCATCAGCACCGTCACGGTGGCCCACAGCAGGTTGAACACACCGGTGAACATGGCGAGTCGCGCCGTGGTCCGCACGCTCACCGCCGACCCAGGCACGGGCCCGGCCCCCGCCACCCCCTCCAGAATCTCCTCCTGTCGAGGCAGCACCAGCGCCAGCAGCACCATCGCCGCGAGTGCCGTCAGCAGCATCGATGCGATCAGCCAGGCGTCGCCGAGCACCCCCATGCTCATCGCCGTGACGAAACCGAGCGCGGGCACCGCGATACCGACACCGCCGTACACCCGGCAGATCCGGTGCAGCAGCCGTAGCGACGACACGGCCCGCTCGCCGCCGGGCTCGGCCAGTGCCTTGCGGGCGCTCGGCGGGAACATGCTGGCCGCGACGGTGATGGGCCCCACGGCGACGATCGCGGCGAGGACATGGAGGGAGAGCAGCAACTTGGTCACGCAGGGACGCTAGGGCGCGCGACAAGCCGGGGGGAGTGGCGAGATTGCCAGGTGGCAACGGATTCTCGCCAGGGGTGTGCATGGTGAACGGGGACGGTGGGCCTCTGCTTGGCGAGAACCAGGCGGAGCCCTACGCTCCCGCCATGCACACAGTGGCCGTCCTGGCGCTCGACCAGGTCATCCCGTTCGATCTCTCCGCCCCGATCGACACCTTCGGGTGGGCCCGGCTGCCGGACGGCCGGGAGGCGTACCGGGTGCGGGTGTGCTCGCCGACGGGGGACGCGGAGGTGCCGGCGGGGCCGTTCACCGTGCGGGCGCCGTACGGGCTGGAGGCGCTGGCGGAGGCCGACACGATCATCCTGCCGGGGACGGCGGACCCGACCGCCCCGCTCCCCCCGGGCGTGGCGGAGGCGCTGCGCGCGGCGGCGGCCGACGGGACGCGTATCGCCTCGGTGTGCGTCGGCGCGTTCCTCCTCGCGGCGACGGGCCTGCTGGACGGGCTGCGCGCCACGACCCACTGGATCGCGGCCCCGGATCTGGCCGCACGGCACCCGCGGGTGACCGTCGACCCGAACGTCCTCTATGTCGACAACGGCCAGTTCCTGACCTCGGCGGGCGCCGCCGCGGCGCTGGACATGTGTCTGCACATGATCCGGAAGGACCACGGTTCGGCGGTCGCGGCGTTCACCGCGCGGATGTGCGTCATGCCGCTGGAACGCGAGGGCGGCCAGGCCCAGTTCATCGTCCAGGACCAGCCCCCGGCCCCGGCCGGCGCGACCCTGGAGCCCCTGCTGCGCTGGCTGGAGGCGAACGTGGAGCGGGACCTCACGCTGGACGACATCGCCGCCCACGCCGGCACCAGCGCCCGTACGCTGAACCGCCGCTTCCGGGAGCAGACGGGCACGACACCGCTGCAGTGGCTGCACCGGGCGCGGGTCCGCCGGGCCCAGTACCTCCTGGAGTCCACGGACCACACGGTCGACCGCATCGCCGGCCAGGCGGGCTTCGGCTCCCCGACGGCCTTCCGTGACCGGTTCAAGAAGGTGGTCGGGACCAGCCCGTACGCGTACCGGCGGGCGTTCCGGGGGGAGTAGCCCCGGGGGAGTAGCCGTATCGGGCGAGCGCGTCAGGGGCTCGGACGCTCCGCGTCATGCGCGGCGGTCGGCCACCACCCAGGACGCCAGGGCCACCGCTCCGGCCACGCCGAACACCGCGGGCCAGGCACCCACCTTCTTCGCCAGGGGATGCGACCCGGCGAACGCGGCGACGTACCCGGCGGTCAGGGCGCCCGCGGCCCTGCGCCCGGCCGCGCGCTGCCACTGCTGGGCCGCGGCGGCGCCGGCGACGGCCAGCACGGCCCCGCCCAGCTGCCGCCTCTTCGTCCAGCGGGCCACCCCGTACCCGCCGATGAGCCCGCTCGCGGCCACCGCCGCCGCAGGAATCCTCGCCATCGTCCGCCTCCTGGTCGTCGCAGCGCCGGCTGTCGCGCGCTGTCGCCCCGAGGCTAACTCTTCTAGCACCCCACTCGCCGAAGCTGAGTCGAGGCTTGTCAACTTTCCTCCTCGGAGCTATATAAGAAGGCGTAGGAAATCACCGGGCATCGCATCCAGTGCCTGATGAGAGGAGTGACCCGTGATGCTCATGCGTACCGACCCGTTCCGTGAGTTCGACCGGCTCGCGCAGCAGGTGTTCGGCACCGAGAACCGGCCGGCCGTCATGCCGATGGACGCCTACCGGGCCGGCGACGACTTCATCGTCCACTTCGACCTGCCGGGCGTGGACCCGGAGACCATCGACCTGGACGTCGAGCGCAACGTGCTGAACGTCCGCGCCGAGCGCCGCTCCCCGGCGCCCGAGGGGGCCGAACTGGTCGCCGCCGAGCGCCCGACGGGTACGTTCACCCGTCAGCTCTTCCTCGGCGACACCCTCGACGCCGAGCGCGTCGACGCCTCCTACGAGGCCGGCGTCCTCACACTGCGCATCCCGATCGCGGAGAAGGCCAAGCCGCGCAAGATCCAGATCAGCGGCGGCAGCGAACGGCGCCAGATCGACCGCTGACCGCCCGGCCCGACCGGGCCACGGGGGTACCGGTCCGCGCCGACCGGCGGCGCGAACGTCCGGTGCCCCCGGCTTCCCGTCGGCGAGCCGGCGTCGCCCACTGGAGGGCGACGCCGGCTCGCTTTCTCATTACCTCTCACCGCCGGTGGGGCGCGCCGGTGGCCGCCTTCCTGCCGGCCGTACCAGCGCCCACCTTTCTCAACACCTCACGCTTGCGCGCGAGATGGCGCTCGATCGCCTTGCGGTCGTCGGCCCTGCCCCCAGGGCTGGTTTCTCCACCGCGCGCTGCGCCTCGCCCACGGTCTTCGCGAGCTTCGCCTCGGGAGCAGACGCTTCACGGTCGATTTCCAGGCATCCGGAATGATGCGGGCCGCTCTGCACGGCGAGTGTGACTCACGTCACTGCATAAAGCCGCCGGAAGTGGATCGCGGCGTTCGCCAGGGCTGGCATGCTCATGCATAGCTACTGGACGGTAACCGTCGGTCATCTGCTGCCGCCGTGTCATGCGCGCGGCCCTGCCGTCATGCCGCCCTCCGTGTAAGCGCACCCCCCACCACACCGATCCCGAGGATCACGCGTGCACAAGCTCAGACGACATGCCCTGCTCTCGGCCCTCTCGGCGATCACCGTCGCCACCCTGGTGGCCACCGGCTGCTCCAACGACTCGTCCTCCACCGCCGACAAGGCGCGCGCGGCGGCGGTCGAGACCCCCGAGGCCGCGGCGGCCGAGGAGCAACTCGCCGTCGTCTCCGCCCCGACCGACGGGGCCACCCCCACGGCCGTGGCCGACGGGAACGCCGTCGACCAGGGCAAGGCGAAGAAGTCCACGCTCAAGGTCGCGTCGTACGACAGGAAGACCGGCCGCGCGGTCATCGCGGCACCGCCCGCACGGGACACGAAGCCGACGGCGGACCCGTCGCCGTCGAAGTCGGCCGCCACGGGGCCGGGGGCGGAATCGGACGCCGGGTCGGACGAGGAGTCGGGCGCGGCGGCGGACCAGGGCCCGGATGCGGAGCGGGACTCGGGGCCGGCGAAGGGCTCCGGGTCTGAGCGGGGCTCCGCGTCGGGTTCGGCCCCTGCGTCCGCCCCGGCGGACGGCTCGCACCCCGTCGCCGTCGGCGATGTCATCGCAAGCGCCCCCGCCCCCGGCGCCCCCGACGGCCTGCTCGCCAAGGTGACGGACATCGTCGGCACGACGGAGGACGGCAGCGGTACGACCGTCCAGACCGAGCCCGCCGAACTCAACTCCGTCCTGGGCGAGAGCAAGGCGGACGGCGCGGTCCCCGTCGACCCGTCCACCATGGACATCGACCCGCTCGTCCAGGGCGTGAAGGTCTCCTGGGCGAAGACCGGTGACCTCACCTTCGGCCCGCAGGGCGCGAAACTCCCGCTCGGCAGCCTCCGTATCGACGTGGGCGCCGCCGTGGAGACCGCGGCCGGCGCCCCCGCCTCGGCCGCCGCGTCCGTCCACGGATTCGTCCAACTCGCCCCCGAGGTCGCCTTCTCGTACGACGGCTCCGGAGCCGGTACGGGGGCCGCGCCCGGCGGGGCGTTCCTGGGGCTGACCGGCGACTGGGCGTCGAAGTGGTCGCTCAAGGGCCGTGCGGCCGGCACGACCGACGGCAAGCCGGTCCGCGTCCCGTTCGCCGAACTCCACGCCGACCCCGTCATCCAGGTCGGCCCGGTTCCGATCGTCGTCAACCTGGACCTCGTCTGCTACTTCCAGGTGGACGCCGACGGCCGCGTCACCGTGGACGTCGAGCAGAACCTCAAGGGCGACTTCCGCGTCGGCGGCAACTTCACCTGGGCCAAGGGCTGGACGGGTGTGAGCGAGTCCGAGATGACCGGTGAGCCCCTGAAGGCGACCGTCACCGCCACCGGCAAGGTCAAGGCCGCGCTGGGCGCCGAGGCCACGATCGGCCTCTACGGCACGGTGGGCGTCACCGCCGACCTCGCCCCGTACCTCCGCGCCGAGGCCGACGCCAGGGCCGAGGGCTCCGCGAACGGCACCGGCTCGGCGAGGGGTTCCTGGGCGCTCTACGGCGGCGTGGACCTCACCGGCACGCTGAACATCCAGCTCTCCATATTCGGCACCCCGATCTTCCAGAAGAAGATCCCGCTGGGCGCCCTCCAGAAGGAGTGGCTGCTGACGAAGGGCGAGGTGGCCACGGCGTAACCCGTCGCCCCGCCGTCCGAGAAGGAGGCTCCTGGCCATGGTGTGTGCCGACCGGATGGTGGGGGACACCGGTCCGGCGCCGGCCAGGAGCCCCCACACACTGCCGACTTCAGGTCGGCCGTGGAGTGGGGTCGGTCCCTGCGGACCGCCGACGACTCACCGCTTCCTGACTGCTTGACTACTGTGACGCCATGCGTCAGCACGCCACCCGGACGAAACGGTGACCCGCCCCACCCCCGAGACGGTGGAGGACCAGGCCTCCACGGTCCGCACCCTCCTCCACTACCTCCACCTCCCCCTCGGCTCCAAGCACTACGTACGAGGCGTCCTCCCCGCCCCCGAAGGCCGCCCCGCCCTACGCCTCGCGACGGGCCGCCGCAAGGCCGCGCCCCCCGACTTCCGCCTCTACGAGATCCCGTTGACCCACGCCGGGGAGCCCATCACCCCGCACCACATGCTCGCGCTCCTCCGCGCGGCCCACCGAGGCACCCGCCTCTACTCGTCGAGCCGCATCGAGGAGACGATGGGCATGACGGTGATCCACCTGGACCCGTCGGAAGACCCGACGGCGAAGGAACCCGCCGCCCACCGCCGGCTCTCCCTCCTCACGTCCCTGACCTGCCCCGCGACGGACGACCTGCCCTTCCTGCCCCTGGTCGGCTTCCTCCCCACGGCCCCCGGCACCGTCCGCCTCTACCTGGCCCCGCCCACGGCGCCGGGCATCGTGGCAGCGGACGTACACCTCTCCGGCCCCCTGACGGCGATCGAGGCGGCGCTCCCTTCCGTGCTCCGCGAGAAGGAACGCCGACGGAAGGACAAGAGGGACCCGCACTGTTGGCGCCGGGTGGACTTGAGGGACTGGTAGGGGCCTGGGAGGGGGGCCTGAGAGTGGCCGTTCCCTCGCGGGAGCCAGGGAGGGATGCCGACGAGTCACTTACGCCGCGGCTCGGCGGGACGAAGGTGGTCGGGACGAAGGTGGTCGGGTCGAGGGCGGTCGGGGCGCGGGTGGTCGGGGCGAAGGCGGTCGGATCAAGGGCGGTCTGGTCGAAGGTGGTCGGGACGAAGGTCGGCGACGAGCCGGAACCGTTCCAGCACGGCCGGCGTCGTGTCGTCCACGGTGAAGCCGGGGTCCCTCAACGCGGCACGCATCTCCTCGCTGTGCCAGAACCGCTCGTGGTCCTCCCGCCACTCGGCCACGCTGGTGTGCCCCTCCCCTTCGTCCACGACATGGGCGAGGTCCACGTCCGCCAGCGGGATGACACGCACACCGGTCACCTCGATGACGGCGACGGGCCGCTCGTCGGAGTTCACGACCACGGAACGGTCCCCGACGGCCGGCAGAGCCTCCCCCTCGTGCTCGTAGTCGACGACGAGCCCGGTGGTGGAGGTCTTGGCCCGGTCGAGGATGGCGGCGACAAGCCGATCCCGCAACGGACCGGGAAAGGCGAACTCGGCGGTGGGCAACGAGCCGACGTCCGCGAGCCCCCCATGATCCGGACGACCAACCGACCGCCCTCCAACGACCGACTCCCCTTCTCCTTCCCCTTCCTCCGCCGAACCCATTGCAGTCACCGAACCCGCCCCGTTCATCGCGGCGCGCTCGGACGCACTACGAAGGACGCAGAACTCATTGCCTTCGGGATCGGCGAGGACGGCCCAGCCGGCCCCGCCCGGCTGCCGTCGATCGGCGACGAACGAGGCGCCGAGCCCCAACAGCCGCTCGACCTCCTTCTCCCGTGAGGTCGTAGGCCGCAGACACAGATGGAGCCGGTTCTTGACGGTCTTGGGCTCCGGCACCTGGTTGAAGTAGAGGACCGGCCCGTCGGACAGCATCACTTGGGTCTCGTGGTCGCCGGGCCGTGCGTCGGGATGCACGGGGCAACCGGTCACCGCGCTCCAGAACCGGGCCAACTCGTAGGCGTCCGCACAGTCGATCGCCACGTTCTGCAGTACCGAGGTCATGCGGGTGAGCCTGGCGGAGCGAAGACGCGGCCCGCCACCGAATTCAGGTGGGCCGTAGCGCAGTCGACCGGATGGGTACCGCACGCCCGCCAACTGAGTAGGAGCACTCAGGCCCGCGGACGGGGACCGCACCGACGATGAGGATCACCCTTCACATCACTCATCTCACTCATGTCACTCATCGAAGTGCAAGTCCAGGAGACCGCATGCTCAGCCGCCTCGCCGACGTCCTGGTACCGACCGTAGGACGCCTCACGGTGACCGCCGACGCGGACGCCGTGCTGGCACCGGGCAGCATCATCGCCGCGAACCACACGTCGCTCGCGGACCCGGCCATAGTCCTGGCCGCGCTGCACCGCCTGGACGTCCACCCGGTGGTGATGGCGGCGGCGGGCCTGTGGCGTATCCCCGTGCTGGGCCGCGCACTGGCCCGAGAGGGCCACATTCCGGTCCACCGCAACGACCCCCGCGCCGCCCAGGCCCTGGACCTGGCGGCAGCCGCGCTGCGGGAGGGCCGACTGATCCTCATCTACGCCGAGGGCGGCATCCCCACCCGCAAAGACGCGTCCGAAGCGCCCCCGGCCCCGTTCCGCACGGGCCTCTCCCGGCTGGCCCAACGCACCGGCGCTCCGGTCATCCCGGTAGGCCAGGCAGGCGCCCGCCGCGTCACGTCAGGCAACCCGGCGAAGCAACTGGCGGGCTTGGCCACGGCCCCACTCCGCCGCCCCAGCCTGCACGTCCACGTGGGCGCTCCGCTGAGGCTGAACGGCGAGCACACCGCGAGCACAAAGCGGGCGCACGGCGCGGTCACGGCGGCTTGGCGGACGGCGGCGGGGCGGTTGGGGGAGGCGGCGGCGCTGGGGGCGTAGCTTCGCCGGCCCTGCCCGTCGTCAAGAAAAGAGAGAGGGTCGGCTCAGCGAGAATGTGACGCCCCACCTCGTACTCGTTCCGCGCCACGGCTGTCCTCGCAAGTGACAGCTTCTTCGCGTCAGGTCGTGGAACTCCTGCTCGCGTATCAGGACAAGAGACGGATCTCGGAGAGCTCTGCCACCTCATGCACGATCGAGCTTCCCTTGCTTCAGGGCGTGCACGAAGGGTTGCCAAGCGCTGCTCGCAACGGGCATGCACCGACCTTCTGAACTCTTGGAGTCACGTATGAGAACGAGCTTGTCGGATACCGCGCACTCGACGCACTCTCCCCCCGCCCCGTTGCTGTACGACGACGTGAACCATGTCGGACGGCCGTTGCCGCCGCCGGACTCCGCAATGCTCACCTGGCGAATTCCTTCAGAACAGACTTGATCAACTGGGCGGAACGCTGAGGACTCAAGGCCGCGGCCCGCAAGCCGTCGAACGCCCTCGTGTACTCCCGAACATGATGCTCGCCTTCCAGGTAAACGGCATCTGTGATGCCGTCCCTGTACACCAGATCCGGGTCTTCCGGGGCTGGAAAACCGAGCATGGTGAACGATCCGGTGGCCGGGCATGTGCCTGAGTCGAAGGGAAGCACCTGCACAGTGACGGTCGGCAACTCGGCTGAGTCCAGAACGCGTTCGAGCTGCTCCCGCATCAGTGCTTGATTCCCGATGACATTGCGTACAGCACCTTCGTTCACGATGAACCAGGCATCCGGGGCGTCCGGTCGGGTCAACATGGCCTGTCGCTCCATACGAACGCGTACGGCCCTGTCGATGTCCTGGGCGGACATGTACGCACCCGTCGTGTGGAGTTCCCGGGCGTACGCCTCGATCTGCATGAGCCCAGGCAGCAGCTCGCACTGGTACTGGCGGAGCGTCGAGGCGTCCTGCTCCAGGCCGATGTAGATGTTGAACCACTCGGGAACACCCGCGCCGTGCACCTGCCACCAGCCGCGCGTTTTGGCCTGTCGGGCCAGTGACTTGAGGAACTCCCGCAGCTCATCGCTCGTGCCGTAGAAGCGGCACAGGGCGTCGATGTCGGACGGCTGGACCCGGCCACTCCCCGTCTCCATCCGGTTGACCTTGGAGCCGCTCCAGTCCAGCGCCTCGCCGACCTGGGCGCAGGTGAACCCGTTCGTCTCGCGTAGCTTCTTCAGCTCGATCGAGAGACGACGACGCCGTGCCGTAGGTGAACCGGCCATCTCAACCCCTTGTCAACGCCCCGTCGAATAACGGGCGTTCAGTCTCGCGCCAAGGGGCTGTGCCTGCCAATCACTCAGAAGTGGGAATCCCGCCGTGCACATTGCATATGGGGATGTGATGGCGTCATTCTTGCCAGCAGTGCGACTCACCGTGAGCACACGTCACGCTCCGCTCATGTGTGAGGTCGGGGAGACGACGTGCGACGAGAGAGAGGTCTCTGTGATCCAGGAAGCGTGCATGTCGCGAAAGCCGTGGGACTTGGCCTTCACGGCCGAACCCGAGGAAGTGGCCGCTCTGCGGCGCATCATGCGACTTCATATGGGAGCTTGGGGGTTGCAGGAGGTCTCCGACGCAGCCCAACTGTGCGTGAGTGAGCTCGTGTCCAACGTGGTCACGCACGTCGGCCACGGCACCCCGGTCACCCTCGCGGTCTCGATGAGCGGGACGTATCTGCGCATCGAGGTCCACGACCCCGACACGCGTTCGCTGCCAACTCTCATCGCTGCGGATTCCGACGCCGAGGGCGGCCGGGGCATGGCCCTGATCGATGCCGTTGCCGATCGCTGGGGCGTTCAGCTCCGTGACGACCAGAAGGTGACCTGGTGCGAGCTGGCGACGAGCCTCGTCTCACCGACCGGTCACGTCGGAAGTCCGGGCGTGACGCGAGCCGAAGCGCTACTCGACCTCTACGCCGCGACCAAGCTGCCTCGTGGTTCCGAGGCGGGCCGACTGAGCACGGCCGTCGCCGAGGAAGCGGTGATCGACGTCATCACGGACTTCCTCCACTGGCTCCGGGCGCATGGCTGTGACGGGGATGAGGTCCTGGACCGCGCCCAGATGCACTTCGAGGCGGAGCGGTCCGGTAGCGAGCTGTGAAGCCGGTCCTCGAAGTCGAGCTACGCGGTCGCTCTCCGTGCTGACTGTGTACCCGTCGGTGCGGAGTCCTTGCAGCGGAGGCACAATACCGATGTGCCTAGTGTTGTCCCTTCCTCAGCCGCCGTCTCGGCCCGCATGAGTCGCCAAGTCTCCCGAGACACAGCCCCCGAGGTCGCGGTACGTCGCCTCCTCTACGCCGCCGGGCTGCGCTACCGCCTCAATGTCCCAGTTCCAGGGATGCGGCGCCGCACCATCGACATCGCCCTCAGCGGGTCCAAGATCGCGGTCTTCCTGGACGGCTGCTTCTGGCACGGCTGCCCAGACCATGCGACGCAGCCAAAGTCGAACACAGAGTGGTGGCGCGCAAAACTCGACAAGAACATGGCCCGTGATCGGGAGACGACCGAACACCTGCAGGCTGAGGGTTGGACTGTCCTTCGTTTCTGGGAGCACGAGAACCCGCAGATGGTGGCGCAGCACGTGATCGAGGCGCGGCGGAGAACGCCCCACGCGGCACGCGTCTCCTCGCTGTGCCAGAACCGCGACTGGCGGGCCTGGCCACGGCCCCACTCCGCCGCCCCAACCTCCGCGTCCACGTGGGCGCGCCGCTGAGGCTGCCCGGCGAGCACGAAGCAGGCGCACGGCGCGGTCACGGCGGCTTGGCGCATGGCGGCGGGACGGCGCTGGTGGCGCAGCCTCGCTGGCTGTTTGAGCTCGCTCATGGGTGTCATCCGGTTGCGATGGTCGAGTAGGTCCACACGTCGGCCGGAATCTCGTGCTTCAGTCTCCACGTGATCGCCATCGGTTTACTGCCGGTGTGCTTCTCGTACTCGGCCGGACCCAACAGCATCCAAGGTTGGGCGCCACCGATATCGGTGCTCTTGTACCGGCGGACGAAGAGCAGGACGTTGCTTCCCTGCGCGGCATGATGCTGATAGCGCAGACCGGTGGGTGAGGACTCTGATGTCTGGTTCTGGGACTCCCAGTGGAAGAGGGTCTCGCTCTGCGCATAATCGTGATAGCGCGTCTGAGGTGAGAAATCCTTCTCGTCTTTCTCCAAGGTGATGAGGAGCGCGTCTGTCTTGATTGACTCGCACCACTTCACGCCCTCACGGAAGTCAGCCGGCATAAATCCGCCGATGTACGACTGCCCCAGCGCAGGAAGGATCTCTTCCCGGCTGTACGAAGCATGCACAGTGAGTGGGACACCACGCAGTCCGCCCGCTCCCAGCAGCGGGATCGGTACGTGCTCGGTGTGGGCGAGGTTGTACGACAGCACCTGACGCAGCTCACTACGGAAGGCGTGCTGCTCGCGCAGCGTTGCGAATCCAGCATCGTAGGTGGGGAAGCCCTTGCGAATGACTCCGCCCAGCGGCCACAACTGGAAGAAGAGCATGCGGGCGTAGGCCTGTCCTTGCTCATCGAGCGAGCTGTAGGCAGGAGCATCGTCTGTCAGCATTCGCGTGTACGCAGCAACCCTGAGCGGGTCGTCCACGTGGAGGAAGGAGGCGACGCGCTTGAGTAGTGCTGCCTCACCTTCTGGGGCCTCGCCCTTCAGAAGGCCGGAGCGGCGAAGCAGGCCTGTCCAAGAGTTTCCGTTTCCTCGGTAGAGCTCCTTAAGCTCGCGTCCACTCTCGTCGAGGTAGCGGCTGAGCCTCGGCTCGGCATAGTTCGCCACCTCACGTGCCAGAACGGTGACGTTGATACCGATCTGATCCTTAATGTTGGCGATAATGGTCTTCTTGGCCTTTTCCTCCAGGAGGATCTGGCAGCCGGACGGAAGCTGCGGAAAATCGCGTTCGATGTTGTCCAAGAGTCTTTTGCGAGTCAGGTTGGTCAACGCGTGGAACTGTTTCTCGAAGCGGAATTCCTTCCGATGCTGTCCGATGAAGTCCAGTACGGTCAGGACTGCCTTGTTCTCGGTACGCCGGAGACCCCGACCGAGCTGCTGCAAGAACACTGTCGCGCTAGACGTAGGGCGGAGTAGAAGCAGGGTGTCGACGTCAGGGACGTCGAGGCCCTCGTTGAAGAGATCGACTGAGAAGATCACCTGCAAGGCCCCTGAGCGGAGATCAGATAGCGCTTGCTTGCGCTGATCAGCTGGGGTTCCTGCGGACAGGGAAATGGCGTTGAGGCCGGCCTCACGGAAGGATTCAGCCATGAAGTGTGCGTGTTCAACGGAAACGCAGAAACCCAGCGCGCGCATGGCACTAGGGTCTGCGACCTTCTCTTCGACAGCCTTCAACACCAGCAAGGCCCGCGCGTGGTTGGCAGACAGCACCTCGCTTAGAGCGCTCGTGTCGTATGCTCCGCGATGCCATTTCACAGCGCTCAGGTCGGTGTTGTCGGTGATGCCGAAATAGTGGAATGGGCTGAGGAGATCGTTCTCCAACGCCTCCCACAGGCGCATCTCGGCGGCGATGCGCCCGTCGAAGAACTCATCTTGAATGTTCTTGCCATCCATGCGCTCAGGAGTCGCCGTCAGTCCGAGCAACTCGAGCGGCTCAAAGTGATCGAGAATTTTCCGGTACGTCGGTGATGTCCCGTGGTGGAACTCGTCGATCACGATCACGTCGAAGTGGTCGCTAGCGAGCCTTTCCAGCGCCCGTGAGTTGAGTGCCTGCACGCTGGCGAAGACATGTGTCCACCGTTCCGGGATCTCCCCGCTGTGCAGGGATTCGCCGAAGCCTGCCTCCCCTAGAACATCTTGATACGTTCGCAAGGACTGGTGGAGGATTTCCTTGCGATGGGCGACGAACAACAAGCGCAGGTCGCGGCCGTGCTTCCTCCGCAGTTGCTTGTAGTCCAGCGCTGCCATCACGGTCTTGCCGGTGCCCGTTGCCGCGACCAACAGATTCCGGTGGCGGTCATGCACGCCCCGCTCAACTTCGAGCCGCTCTAGCATGTCGCGCTGATGCGGATAGGGGCGTACTTCGAGCCCGGACAGGGTGATCCTGCGATCTGCACCAGACGTAGCTGAGGTTCCGCCGGCGATCGCCAATGCTTCCTGGAGCCGAGCTCCATCGGAGTCCGGGTCGTACATTTCGAAGGAGGGGTCGCTCCAGTAGGCCTCGAACATCGCCTCAAACTTCCGGAGTACGTCCGGCGTGGCGATGGAGGACAGGCGGACGTTCCACTCCAAGCCGTCGAGCAACGCAGCCTTGGAGAGGTTGGAACTGCCGACGTACGCGGTGTCGTAGCCGCTGTCACGCCGGAACAACCATGCCTTGGCATGGAGCCGCGTCGACCGGGTCTCGTAGTTGACTTTGACCTCAGCGTGGAAATCCTGCACCAGTCGATCCAGTGCGCGCCGCTCCGTCGCGCCGATGTACGTCGTTGTCATGACCCGTATGGGTACGTTCCGTTCGCGGGCCGCTTTCAAGGACTGCTCGATGACGCGCAGACCGTGCCACTTGACGAATGCGCACAGCAGGTCGACGCGATCCGCCGTGGCCAGTTCGGCGCGCAACTCGAAGCCCAGGCTGGGGTCTTCCGGCGCGTTGGTGATGAGCGCAGTTTCAGACAGCGGGATGCCAGGCCGGACAGCGAAGACGCCGGGAGCCTCCTGCCGAGTCAGAGCCAGGAGTTGCCGAGGTCCGTCTGCTACCAAATCCACCCACTCCTGAGCCCCCTTGAGTGTGCTGATGGACTCCAGGATGTGGTTCACCGCGTACACCCGTTCCTCACTTGGGAGGCTCTGTAGTACGCGGCGTACTGTCCGGGCGACGTGTCTTGCCAGGACGTGGGGTGCGGATTCGTCCCCGACGGTGCCGCTCACCGGATGCCATCCGAGGTTCGTGAACTGCCTCAGTGTTTGCTCGAAGCGCACTGTGATGAGCTGCTCGTAGACGCCAGTGACAGGCTGCACGAGATCCCCCGACTCAGACACACTCACTCTCCTTGAACGCTCAGCAGGTGTGCTCATGTGTAACAGAGGAGACTGACAGTGTGCAGAGGGCGATCGATTGCTAGATGAGAGGAGAGGCGATCCGCCGACGCTTCCTGCAAGGACCTCGCTTGTCTGACTAAAATTATTTCATGCCTCGAGAGAAACTAGGAAACATCCTCAGGTCTGTTGCCATGCGGATGCGCGCGGACTTTGAGCAGTCAAGGAACTTCAGCCACAACGGAGAAGCGGGAACTTCCCGAGAAGCCCTAGTTCGTGAGTTTCTCGCCAGCTATCTACCGTCCCATGTGGAAACAGTGCATAACGCCGAGATCGTCACATCAGCAGGTGAGACCTCCCCTCAGTGTGACATCGTTCTCGCCGATCGAGGCACCCCGCCTTTCACCACTCTGAATGGGTATCGAATCCTCCCTAATGAGTGCGTCTATGGTGTGGTCGAAGTCAAGACCAAGCTAGACAAAGAGCAACTCATAGATGCGTGCAACAAGATCAGTAAATTGCGACGCATGTCGAAGGGTTCCTATCGTGTGACGCCTGGTCTCATGCCCCGGAGAACATTAGCCTATGGGGAGGTCTACGACTATTTCCCTACGTCTGGGATTATCGTCGCTTTTAGCAGTCTCAAGCTGGAGACCATAGGCGGTCATCTTATGGAGTGGTGTCAGGCTCGGCCGCCTGTTGAATGGCCCGATAGTGTCTGGGTGCTAGGAAATGGCCACCTTCAGTGGCAGAACCCCGACAGCCACATGCTTGAGCGCTCGCCTCAGCCGGGGTCGCTGCTCGCCCAAATAGATACGGATGCGTCTCAGGACATCCTTCTTGCTCTCGCGCTGCACTTGAATATTCACTTCTCTGATGCATGGATGAATCCGCTGGATCTCGTGCCGTATGCGGGAGCCACTCGCCTCGGTACCATTTCGCGCCGATGGCGCATGACTCCCGCGGGTAGACCACCGAAGATGCTGGAAGGCCCGTGAGGGGAAAGTGAAGCGCCTAGTCGGCTGGGACTGAGTTTCCGACGAAGCTACCGTTTTCTGATCTGTAGACTATGTCCACCCCAAGTGACATACACAGGTCGAACATGTCCAGGTCAGGCGCTGCGGGGAGAAGTATGACGCGCTTTGGCGGCCCGGGATGGTCTTCGGTTCGCACGTAGCGGCTGTAGTCCAGAATCTGGCCCAGAGCCATTCGTACTTCCTCGCGTGCGCTAGACCCCTTAGCTTCGTAGAGCACGTGTTCCGTGGCATCATATAGATCCGTCTTTAGGGTGGAGGTGAGTCCTTTGACCCGTATCTGGAAAGCGCCGGTCTTGCGCCCGAGAGATCTAAGGTAAGCCATGTACGTGCGAGTGAGCTCGGCTTCACGGCGAACGGCGACGTGTGCCGCAATGGACGATCGGAGACTCATCTTCGTATTGAACGACTCTGATACCACGAACGTGCCGCTGGTTGCGGAGTTCTCGACGGCCTTGCGTCGAGATCCTCTCCTTTTCTTACGTTGTGGGCTTGTCGGTTCCCCGATAGTGGCAGAATCGCGTTGCAGGGTTGCTGCGGTGACTATCTCTAACGGGACGAGTTCCCAGGTGGTCTTGGTTGCGGCGGGGATCAGATTCTGTGGTGAACGCTCGAATTCGCCATCTGGGCGCAGGCGAAATACGATCACATCGCGTTCTTTGTTATCCTTATCGTGCACCCTGCGCCACACATAGGGTTCCAGTGAATCTAGTGTAAATTCCCCGATGTACTGATGTGTCTTGGTTCCGGTGCCGGGAACCATGCCTACCTGGGTGAATACTCTCAGGGTGCGATTCTGTTCGGCGTGACGTAATATCGCTCGGTTGCCTGAGCCGGCAACTCCATCGAATGTTTGATGGCCGGACTTTCCTGCTCCGGTGTACTCGAAGATGGGCCCCAGATCGTCTTCCTCGGCAAGCCAGCCATCGTAGTACCCGTTACCTTCTCCGACAGTAGGGTCCGAGTAGAGATTGACGCTCTGTTTTTCGACGGAGGGGCATATTCCGCCTTGCCCGCTCCCTCCGAATATCTTCCGAATCTCTGCCCGCGTGCGCACATCTCCAGGAAGGATCGCGCTAGCCTTGGTTGTCATGTCATGACCCTAACAACCGTCAATTCGGTGGCACGAGGGGTGACGCGATGATGGGCGAGCTGGAGTTGAGTGAAGAAGGCTCGTCTGAGGGCGGGCGCTGTGGGTGGCCCGGCCGGGGCCCGGGTGAGGTTGGCTGGGGCCCGGCCGGGGGTGGGGATCTCCGTCTACCGTGCCCCGTGGCACCCCTCGTACGCCTCACCCGACCCGCACCAACAAACGGACCCCTTCTGCGGCGGCCAAGCCACAGCCAGCCCCCGCGCCGCCAGTGTCGTCGCGTACTGGGGGAGGAGGGTCGCGTCGTCCGGGGTCGTGCCCTCTGAGGCTGCGAAGGCCTCGTAGGAGGGGACCGTGCCTGTCACGATGCCCAGGTTCGGGGTGCCCGACGAGGCCAGTTCGCGCAGGGAGGACTCTATGGTCGCCAGGTGGTCCTCGTGCGACGGGTACTCCGCGAGGAGGCCCGGGTACGCCGTCACCAGTTCCGAGAGTTCCGTGGTCGGCCAGTGGAGCACCGCCACCGGGAACGGGCGGGACAGGGCCTCCCTGTACGTGCCCAACTCCGCGCGCAGGCGGGAGATCTCCGCCTGGAGTTCCGCCGGGTTGTCCGAGCCGAGGGACCAGACCCGTTTCGGGTCGTGCAGCTCGTCCAGGGAGACCGACGACGAGTGGAGGGTGTCCGCCAGGGCGTCCCAGTCGTCGTGCGGGGCGCCCAGCATGCGGCGCACCCGGTGGCGGCCGAAGAGGAGGGGGCGGGTCGCGTACGGGGGCTCCGTCACGTCCGTCAGCAGGAGCAGCGCGGCCGCCGTGAACGTGTCCTGGGCCGCCTCCAGCTCGTCGTGGGCCTCCAGCGCCTCCGCCACGATCACCCAGGGCGCCGGGTCCCGGGGAGCGGCCGCTCGGATGCCGTCGATGATCGCCCTCGCCTCGGCCTCGTGGCCGTACTCCCAGAGGTTCGACGCCTTCAGGGCCCGTACGAGGTGGGGGTTCTCCAGGGGGGCGTCGGAGGCGAGCAGGCGGTCGTAGAGGGCGGTCGCCGTGGGGCGGTCGCCGGCGAGTTCGCGGTGGGCGGCGGCCTGGAGGAGGAGGTGTTCCGCGTCCTCCGGGTAGAGGTCCGCGGTCCGCTCCAGGCGGGCCGCTTCGGCGGGGTGGTCGACGTTCTCGGCAGGCGTGTCGGGGCGCATGGACGACACCGTACTGCCCGGGGAAGGCCCACGGGGTGGTGGTGCGCGGGCTTCCGGCCGGTTGTGGGCGGGGCGCGGGCCGGGGCGTGGCTTTCGCCGTCCAGGCGGGTGCGGCTCTCGCCGCTCCCGCTCCGGGCCGCACCACCGCGCTCCGGCTCGTACCACCCCGCTCCCCTAGATCGTCACCCCGTCGATCTGCAGCGTCTGTACCGCTCCTGCCGCGAACGGGACCGCCACCGACTTGCCGTTCAGGCGGGTGTCGGAGTAGGCGCGGTAGCGGTCCGTGCCGCCCGAGGTGTGGGTGTTCCAGCGGGGGACCGCGCCGTTCGTGCCGCCCGTGACCGTCGTGAAGCGGGAGAGGTCGAACGTGAGGGTCTGGGCGGACGTGGCGGTGTTGATCGCGACGATCACCAGGCGGCGGGCCGCCGCGTCGTACGCCGCCGCCGTGTAGCTGGAGCCCGCGTCCAGGATCGTCATCCCCGGGCGGATGTGGCGGCTGAACTGCGCCATCACGTAGTACTTCGTCTCGATCGCGCCCGGCTGGAGCGTGTTCGCGTCGTACTTGATCATGCCCCAGCCCGCCGTCGGGTCCATCACCTGCCAGTAGACCCAGGCCGTCGGGTGCAGCCAGCGGAAGTCGTAACAGAGGTTGCGGGCGAGGGCCCAGCCCGTGCCGTCGCTGTCGCCCGTCTCCGAGTTCCAGAGCTTCTTGCCCGCGGTCGTCACGACGTCCGTGTAGAGGAGGTCGCGGCGGCCGTTCGCGCCCTGGTAGCCGTGCACGTTCACCTGGCTGACCAGGCCCTTCGTCGTGGCGTTGAAGGAGTTCCAGGTCGAGCGGGCCGTGTCGTAGTTCGTCTCGTCGGACGCGGAGATACGGACCGACTGCAGGCCCCGCTTGTCCAACTCGCTGCGCATGTAGGGGAGTACGGCGGCCTGGACGGCCGGGTCCATGTGGCAGCCCTCCTGGGTGCCGGTGGCCGTCCACCATGTCGACGCCGGCTCGTTGAAGGGGTCGACCGTCGCGAAGTTCACGCCCCAGTTGTTCTTCGCGCGCAGGGCCACCGCCGCCAGATGGGAGGCGTGCTGGCGGTAGTTCCACGTCTGGAGGTTGTTGCCGCCGCCCGACGCGCCCGACGGGTTGTGGTTGCTGCACATCCACCACATCGGCGAGTTCGCGAACAGCTCGGTGGTCGCGCCGCGGGCCACCGCCTTGGTGAGCGCCGCCCGTTGGTTCGCGTCCGCCGTCCAGTCCCACGCCGAGGACGCCGGGTCCTCGTTGTTCCAGTCCTGCCAGTAGCCCTCGATCTGCTTGAACGCAGGGATGTTCGGCGACACGACCATCGACTCGCCGTTCACCGAGTTCGAGCTGCACGCGCCCAGGTTGTAGCGGGCGATGTTCATGCCGAGGCCCGGCAGCGCCGTGCCGTTGTACGTCGTCGTCTTCGTCGTGAACCACAGGTCGGCGAAGTCGTCCCGCGCGCCGAACACGTTCGCCCACCAGGCGAGCGAGGTGCCCCACCCCTCCCAGGTGCCGTACCTCGTGGCCGGGTTGATCGCGATGGTCGCGTCCGCGTGGGCGGTGCCGGTGGCGAGGGCGGTGCCCGCGACCGCGCCGCCGGCCGCGGCCAGCAGGGCTCTGCGGCCCAGCACCGGGGAGGCGGAGGCGCGTGGTTCGGGGCGGTGGATGTTCCTGGGGTTCTGCGGTGGCGGTGTGGAAGCGGTCATGTCAACTCCGGGTCGGGGGTGCCGGGGTGGGGAGACCCCGGGGGAGGTGGAGAGACGCAGGAGGGCCATCGGAAGAGTCAGGGGTGAACCATGAGGTTGTCGAGAGGTCTGACAGCGCTTTCTCCGATTTCCCTCAACGGTTGTGAGAAGGGCGGAAAAAAGGCTTGCCGTCCGTGATCATCTGGTTGCCCGGAGAGGGCCCGCCTGGCTGGAGGGGGAGGGCGCGGGTCGGTTCGGGCCCGTTCTCTTCGCGCGGTGGCGCCCTGGTCACTTCCCGCGAGCCGTCCTATCGTTCCGGCCGTGAGGACACCCCGGGTCGTCCACCACCGCGGCCGGCGCCGACGGACCGCGTACGCCCGCGCGCTCTGGACCGCCGCCGAACTCGCCGTCACCCTCGGCCTGGTCCTCCTCCTCTTCGTCGTCCACCAGCTCTGGTGGACCAACCGGCAGGCCCAGGACGGCGCGCGGCGCCAGGTCGAGGCCCTGGAGAGGGAGTGGGCCGCCGGGCACGGTGACGGGTCGGCGCCGCTCGCCGGCACCACGGCGCCGGGGCTCGACACGGCACCCGTACGCCCCTCCGCCCCCTCCGCCCCTTCCGCGCCCTCCGCTCCCACGGGCGCCCCGGACTCCGCCCGGCCCCGCCCCGCCCAGGTCTACGCCGTCCTCGCCATCCCCCGCCTCGGCCTCCGCGTCCCCGTCGCCGAGGGGATCGGGCGGGCGGACGTCCTCGACCGCGGGTACGTCGGCCATTACCCGCGGACCGCGCAGCCTGGGCAGCCGGGGAACGTCGCGCTCGCCGGGCACCGCAACACCCATGGCGAGCCCTTCCGGTACCTCGACCGTCTGGACCGCGGCGACGAGATACGGATCGAGACCCGCGACGCCGTCCACACGTACGTCGTCGACCGGACGCTCCCCCGCACCACGCCCGGCGACGGCGGCGTCCTGCGCCCCGTGCCGCGCAGCGGGGTGCTGCCGGCGTACGGGTACGACAGGCCCGGCCACTACCTCACGCTCACCACCTGCACGCCGGCGTACACCTCCACGTACCGGCTCGTGGTCTGGGGCAAGCTCCGGTCCGTCCGACTCAGGTGAGAGCCGGAGCGGCCGCGGTCACTGCCCCGCCCGGCCGTGCTGTGTTGCCGACCTCCGCACCCGGTGCGACGGTGTTCGAGGCGCCACGCGGAGGCGGCGGTCCGTCACGGGACCGCTCTGCCCCAGGCGAGGGCGCCGCGCGTCGACGTGCGGCCCGGCCGCGCCCACACGACCCTGCGCCATGTCGGCATGCCAGCGCTCCGTGAACCGACGCGCGTCCACGATCCCTCGGGGGCAGTGCACAGAAAGCGGGAAATTCAATGGCGAACAGCCCCATGGACAGACGTGGTCACAACGGGCAGCCCCAGCGCATGAACGGTTCCGGCGCTCCCCAGGGCGCGGAGTACACCGGTAGGTATGTCGTCCTGCTCGACCCGGGCAACCAGGAGAGCGGACTGAACGCGCTGCGTTCCTCCGCCGAGATCGCCTCCGTCGAACGCGTCCGCGGAGGCGACGTGGGCAACGTCTCCGAACTGCTGGAGCGCCCCGACGTCTCCGTCCACTTCGAGGAGCTCGCGGCCGCCGTCGTCGAGGTGCGGCCCGAACAGCGCCACGCGCTGGTCACCGCGGCCGAGGCCGACCCGGCGGTCATCGCCGCCGAGCCCGAGCGCATGGTGTACGCCATGCCGATCACCGCCCCGACGCAGGCGCCGACCGAGTTCTTCCCGGCCTACCGCAGCGACGAGGAGGTCGTCGACCGCCACACGCGGGCCGAGATCGCCGCCGCCCAGGGCCCGGCCGTGGACGAGCAGACCTTCACCTGGGGCCTCCAGGCCATCCGGGCCAACCTGTCCCACCTGACCGGTCGCGGAGTGAAGGTCGCCGTCCTCGACACCGGTGTGGACACCGACCACCCGGACCTGGCCGGCTGCATCGAGGAGACCATGTCGTTCGTGCTCGGCGAGTCGGTCGAGGACGGAAACGGCCACGGCACCCACTGCATCGGCACCGTCGCCGGGCCGGCCAAGCCCCATCAGGGCCCTCGCTACGGCGTCGCCTGCGACGCACGGATCCTCGCCGGCAAGGTTCTCAGCAACCGGGGCAGTGGCGCGGACGGCCAGATCCTCGCGGGCATCGCCTGGGCCATCTCCCGCGGCGCCCGGGTGATCTCCATGTCGCTGGGCGCCCCGGTCCGGCCTGGCGAGCTGTTCCCGCAGACGTACGAGATCCTCGCCCGGCGCGCCCTGGAGCGCGGGACGGTGATCGTCGCCGCGGCCGGCAACGAGAGCAACCGGCCCCCGGTCATCGAACCCGTCGGCCGCCCCGCCAACTGTCCCTCCATCCTCGCGGTGGCCTCCCTGGACCGGGCGCTCACCCCGTCGTTCTTCTCCAACGGCGGCATCAACGGCCAGGGCGGCGAGATCAACCTCGCCGCGCCCGGCAGGGACGTACGCTCGGCGGCGCCCGGTGGCGGCTACCAGAACCTGAGCGGTACGAGCATGGCCACGCCGCATGTCGCGGGCGTCCTCGCCCTGCTCAGTGAGGCGCACCCCAATGTGTCCGCGGCCGACCTCGTGGCCCGCCTCAAGGCGGGCGCGTTCCCGCTGGCGCAGCCCGTCCGGGACGTCGGCCACGGTCTGCTGCAGGCCCCGTGAGCGAGTCCGCCGCTTCGGCGCCGGTCGGGGTCGTCCTCGCGGTCGACCCCGACCGGTTCGCGGAGGTCGTCGACGCCCTGCGGCGCGCCGGGCTGACCGTCACGGGCGAACAGCCCGTCGTCGGCACGCTCTCCGGAACCGTCCCGGAGAACCGGATCGAGGCCTTGCAGGCCGTCGACGGCGTCGAGGCCCTCGACCGCGAACGCACCGTCCAGCTGCCCCCGCCCGACGCCCCGGCCCAGTGAGCCTGCGGTGAGGGCCGCGGTGAGTGCCGCGGCGAGGCCCGGCGAATGCAGGGTGCGGCCGGGCGACGCCGGGGTGTGGTCCGGCGAGGCCCGGTGCAGCGGATCCCACGCCCCGGACCCGGCAACGGGGTCCGGGGCGTCCTGTATAAACGGGAGGGAGCCCGTGTCGCATCGAAAGGGGGAGTCAGCCGTGTTCCGCGTCTTGGCCTCGCTGCGTCCCCTCGCCGTCGTGCTCCTCGTGCTCTTCGAGCTGTCCGTGCTGGACGCCGGCTCCCTCTCCGCCGCCGTGGCCTTCGCGGCCACCGCCGCGGCCGGGTCGGCCTTCGCCGCCTGCGCGGTCATCGCGTCGCGCTGTGCCCCCGTCGTCCCGCGTACGCGCGTAAGGACGGCGATCAGGGACCGGGAGCGCCGTACGGCGTTCCTCGCCCAACGTGACCCCGACGCCCGCGGTCGTACGCGACCCCGGGCGCCCGGACGTGCCCTCCTGACGGTCACCGCGTAGGGCACACCACCACCTCCTCGTACCACCCCCGTGCCCCTCACGCGGGCCGTCGCGTCGAGTTCCCCGTCATCGGACGCCCCGGTCACCGGGCTGTTCCGGACCACTCCTGGCACGACGAGACCCCTGGAGGGCTCCCACCCATGTCCGTTTTCGCCGACCTTGTCGCGCGTCTCGCCGATCTGCTCGACCCGCTGTTCCACGCCTCCGCCACGGCCGCCGCGATCGTCCTGTTCACCGCGCTCGTACGGCTGCTCGTGCACCCCCTGTCCCGGGCGGCGGCACGCGGGCAGCGGGCCCGGGTGGCGTTGCAGCCGAAGATCGCTGAGCTGCGGAAGAAGCACGCGAAGAACCCGGAGAAGTTGCAGAAGGCCGTGCTGGAACTGCACGCCGCGGAGAAGGTGTCACCGCTGTCCGGATGCCTGCCCAGCCTCTGCCAGCTCCCCGCGTTCTTCCTGCTCTACCACCTGTTCTCCAACAAGGAGATCGGCGGCGAGGCCAATGAACTCCTCACCCACCGGCTGTTCGCGGCACCGCTCGGCGACCGCTTCGCCGACGCGCTGGGCGCGGGCGGCCTCCTCGGGCCGCAGGGCCTGGTCTACGTGGGGCTGTTCCTGATCGTCACCGGGGTCGCGGCCTTCAACTTCCGTCGCACGAAGCGGATGATGGCGGCGGGGACGGCCGGGATGCCGGCCGCCGGGGACGACCCGGTGCCCGGGCTGGCGACGAGCATGGGAGCCGTCAGCAAGATCATGCCGTTCATGTCGTTCTTCACCCTCCTCACCGTGGCGGTGGTCCCGCTGGCGGCCGCGCTGTACGTGGTGACCAGCACGACGTGGAGCGCGATCGAGCGGGCGGCGCTCTACCCCGTGACCCCCGCGGCCGCCCCGACGCCCGCCGCCGCGTAGCGGGACCGTCCCCGGTACGGGGGCTACCAGCGGGTAGTGGTCCAGTCCGTGAACCGGGTCTTGCGGAGTGAATGGTGACCTTGGACGATCGACCAGTCCTCCGATGGCTGCACCCATCGGTCGGGCGGTCGGCGTTCGAGGGAGATGGTGATCATGAAGCTGCTGCGAGTCGGTACGCCAGGCGCGGAGCGGCCCGCGCTGCTCGATGCCGAGGGTGTCCTGCGGGACCTCTCGGCGGTCGTGCCGGACATCGACGGCGAGCTGCTCGCGGACGAGGCGGCGCTCGGCCGGATCCGGGAGGCCGCCGAGGCGGGAGACCTGCCGGAGCTGGACGCGACCGGACTGCGGGTCGGGCCGCCACTCGCCCGGATCGGCAAGATCGTCTGCATCGGGCTCAACTACCACGACCACGCCCGCGAGACGGGGGCCGAGCCGCCCGCCGAGCCGGTGATCTTCTTCAAGGCCGCGGACACCGTCGTCGGCCCGTACGACACGGTGCTCGTCCCACGCGGGTCGGGCAAGACGGACTGGGAGGTCGAGCTCGCGGTCGTCATCGGCCGTACGGCGCGCTACGTCGAGTCCCGCGAGGACGCGCTCACGCATGTCGCCGGGTACGCCGTCTCCCACGACGTGTCCGAGCGGGAGTTCCAGCTGGAGCGCGGCGGGACCTGGGACAAGGGCAAGAACTGCGAGACGTTCAATCCCCTGGGGCCGTGGCTAGTCACGGCGGACGAGGTACCCGAGCCGCAGAAGCTGGGGCTCCGGCTGTGGGTCAACGGGGAGCTGAAGCAGGACGGCACGACCGCCGAGCAGATCTTCTCGGTGAGTGAGGTCGTGCGGTACGTCAGCCAGTTCATGACGCTCTACCCCGGGGACGTCATCAACACGGGGACGCCCGCGGGGGTGGCCCTGGGGGAGCCCGATCCCAAGCCGTTCCTGAAGGCCGGGGATGTGGTGGAGCTGGAGATCGAGGGGCTCGGGCGGCAGCGGCAGGAGTTCGGGCAGGCGTAACGCGAGCCGCGGGGCGCCGGGCGCCTGAGGGGCGGGGGTGCTGGGGTTGGTCGGCGGCCGCGGGTTCGTCGTGGCCGGTCGCGCAGTTCCCCGCGCCCCTGAGGGGTTGCGGGGGTTACGCGTCGCCCTCGGAGCGCTCCAGCTTGAAGCGCTCCAGTGCCTCCACCACCATCGCGTGGTCCTCCAGTTGGGGCAGGCCCGACACCGTCACCGTGCCGATGACGCCCGTGCCCTCGACCGCCAGGGGGAAGGAGCCGCCGTGGGCCGCGTAGCGGTCGGGGTCCAGGCGGGACGACGCCTCGAACGTCGTGCCCTTGGCGCGGAAGCGGGCGCCGACGAGGTAGGAGGAGGCGCCGTAGCGTTCCACCACGCGGCGTTTGCGGTCGATCCAGGCGTCGTTGTCCGGGGTCGAGCCGGGGAGCGCGGCGTGGAACAGCTGCTGCGGGCCGCGGCGGATGTCGATGGCGACGGGAGTCTCCCGCTCACGGGCCATCTCCACCAGCAGGGAGCCCAGCGCCCACGCGTCGTCGAAGCCGAAGCGGGGCAGGACCAGGCGGCGTTCCTGCGCCTCCAGTTCCTCGATGCCCGGCGTCTCGCTGCTCGGGGTGTTCGTCATGCGAGCCTCACCGCCACTCCCTCGGCCGCCGACTTCCGCGCCGCCTCCAGGACCTCCAGCGCGGCGGCCGCCTCGTACGCCGTGACCGGGTTCTCGCCGGTGCCGCGCAGGGCGGCGGCCACGGCCGCGTAATAGGCGGGGTAGTCGCCGGGGACCGTGGGGACGGGGCCGCCGCCGCCGGTGGCGGGGGACTCGCCGGCGCCGATACGACCCCACAGGTCCTCGGGCTCCACGCCCCAGGGGGCGCCCGGCGCGGGACGCGCGCCGTCGCGGAGGTCGGCCTCCTGCGGGTCGAGGCCGTACTTCACATAGCCGGCCTCGGAGCCCAGCACCCGGAAGCGGGGGCCGAGCTGGGGGGTGACGGCGGAGGCGTAGAAGTGGGAGCGGACGCCGCTCGCGTGGGTGACCGCGATGAACGTGTCGTCGTCCGCCTCGGCGCCGGGGCGGCGCAGATCGGACTCGGCGTAGACGAGGGTGGCGGGGCCGAACAGGGTGAGGGCCTGGTCGACGAGATGGCTCCCCAGGTCGTAGAGGAGACCTCCGATCTCTGCGGGGTCGCCGGACTCGCGCCAGCCGCCCTTGAGCTGGGGCCGCCAGCGTTCGAAGCGGGACTCGAAGCGGCGGACCTCGCCCAGCTCGCCGTCGGCGAGGAGCTTGCGGAGGGTCAGGAAGTCGTTGTCCCAGCGGCGGTTCTGGAAGACCGACAGGAGCAGGCCGCGGGCGTCGGCCAGGGCGGCCAGTTCACGCGCCTCGGCCGCCGTCCCCGCGATCGGCTTGTCGACGACGACCGCGAGACCCGCCTCCAGCGCGGCGGTCGCCAGCGGGACGTGCGTCTTGTTCGGGGAGGCGATGACGACCAGGTCCAGTTCGTCCGCCCGGTCCCACACCTCGTCCGCGGTGGCCGCGAGTCGTACGTCCGGGAACTCGGCGCGGGCCTGCGCCTGCCGCTCCGGGCTCGAGGTGACGACCGTGTCGAGGGCGAGGCCCCGCGTCGCGGCGATCAGCGGGGCGTGGAAGACGGAGCCGGCGAGGCCGTAGCCGACCAGGGCCACGCGCAGGGGAGCGGCGGGGGCCGCACCGGGCGCGTCCGGTGCGGAGGGGGCCGTACCGGTGGAGTCCGTGCCGTTCGTGGTGCCAGTCATGCCCCCACTTAAGCAACGCTGTTGCCAAAGTGCAAGCACGGGGGACAATGGGAGGGTGAACGGCAATGGGAACGGCACCGGCAACCGGAACGGGCGCGCCGCGGGGGCGTCGGGAGTGAACCTCCTGGCGCTGCGCAGCCACAACGGCGCGCTGGTGCTGGACCTGCTGCGGACCGCGGGGGCGGCCGGGATAAGCCGCCTCGAACTGGCCGACCGGACGGGGCTCACCCCGCAGGCCGTCAGCAAGATCATCGCCCGGCTCCGCACCGACGGGCTCGTGACGGAGGCGGGCTACCGCGCCTCCACCGGTGGCAAGCCGCGCACCGTCCTGCGGCTCGTCCCCGACGCCGGTCACGCGGTCGGGCTCCATCTGGACCGCGACGCGCTGACCGCCGTGGTCTGCGACCTCACCGGCGCCGTGGTCGGCGAGCGGCGCGCCCCTCTGCACCTGGGCGCCGGGGCGGACGCCGTGGTCGAGAGCGCGGCACAAGAGGTGGAGGGGCTGCTCGCCGAGGGGGACGCCCCCCTCCTCGGCGTCGGTGTCGCCCTGCCCGGCCCCCTCGACCATCTGCACGGCGTCCTCCACCGGGTCACCGGGTTCCCCGAGTGGGAGGGGTTCCCGCTGCGGGCCGCCCTCGCCCGGCGGCTGCGGACCCCCGTGGTCGTCGACAAGGACACCAACGCGGCGGCGCTGCGGCTGGCCGTGGCCCTCGCGACGCACGGCTCCTTCGCGTACATCCACCTCGGTACGGGCCTCGGCGCCGGGCTCGTGTTCGGCGGGGCCGTCCACCGGGGCGCGCGAACCCGTGCCGGGGAGTTCGGGCACCAGGTCATCCAGCTGGACGGGCCCCTGTGCGGCTGCGGCAACCGCGGGTGCATCGAGGCGCTGTGCCTCGCGGCCGTCGCGCGGGGGGACGTGGACGAGGCCGCGCGCGTCCTGGGGGCCGGGGCCGCGAACCTCGTCGGGCTGCTGGACATCGAGCTGGTGCTGCTCGGGGGACGCACGGTCGAGGAACAGCCCGACGTGTTCGTCCGGGGAGTGGGGGCCATGCTCGACGAGTGGGCCCGGCTCCAGGGAGAGGAGCCGTACGTGCCGGTACGGGTCGCCTCCGGCGGGTCGCTGGGCGTCGCGGAGGGGGCGGCCCAACTGCTGCTGGCCCCGCTGTTCGGCCGCGCCGACGGGTAGGCCCGCCGGGCGTCGCTCGGACCGCCCGCGGCGGAGCCGCACGGGTCACAGCCCCGCGCCCCCGAGCGGTCCCGAGGGGCGGCGCCCCTCCGGTGCCCCTCCTGCCCCTCCCTCCGCTGATCGAGGGGACTTCCGCCGTCTCCCCGGCGGTCCCGGGCGTGGCTCCCCGCCCGTCCCGGCGGCGCTGGCATGGTCATGTGTTCATGCGACTGTGTACTTGTTTGACCCTGGTGTTCGCCGTCGGAGCCGGCCTCGGCGGTGGTCCGGGAGTGGCGGTCGCGGCGGTGGGCGAGGCCGTCGGCTGCGCGGGGGCCGACAGCGAGGAGTTCCCGATCCTGACCCGTATCGACGGGGGACCGGCCACCTATGTCGCCGGCGGTGGCTTCCGGACCTGGGCGGTGGAGCTCACCAACACCACCGACCGGACCTGCGCGGACGTCCACCCGGTGATCGTGCTGGTCGACGACGGGCGGGCCCTGAAGCGATCGCAGCCGCAGCTGGAGTACTTCGAGGACGCGAAGGGCACTACCTCCCGGCCGGTCGTCTTCGAGGAGACCGACTCGGACGAGTTGGTCGGCGTGCTCGACGAGGACGGCGACGGTTTCACCGTGCCCGCCGGCGGCACCCTCACCGTCAAGGTCCGGCTCTCCGTCACCTCCGACGCGGCCGTGCCCAACGACGTCGTGGCCAACGCGGCCGTCGTCCAGCGGCGCGGCGACGACAGCGAATGGGTGGGGGAGTCCGACGACTACCGCTTCCGGATCACCGACGAGGAAGAGGACGAGCACGAAGGAGAGAGCGAGGAGCGGGACCGGGACGCGGACGGGCGGCGCGACGGGAGCCCGACACCGTCGGCGGGGAAGAGCGAGCGGCCCCCCGGTGACCGGGTGAGCGCGGAACCCGACCCGGCGCCGGACGCGGGACCGTACCCCGGGGAGCTGGCCGCGAGCGGCGCCGGACACGTCCTGCTGCCGTACGCCGTCGGGGTGTTGGCCCTCGCCGTCGGAGGGGTACTGGCGACAGGGGTGCGCAGACGTCGGCGATGAACGGGCGCGACGGTCTCAGCGGCCAAGATCGCCCTCCTCATTTCAGCCACGCCACCCTAGGGTTGGGAGCCGATCCGCACGTACGGCAGGAGATCGAACATGGCAGAGCGCAAGCCCATCGAGTCATGGCTCACCGACATGGACGGGGTGCTCATCCACGAGGGTGTGCCGATCCCCGGCGCCGACGCCTTCATCAAGAAGCTGCGGGAGTCCGGCCGGCCCTTCCTGGTGCTCACCAACAACTCGATCTACACCCCGCGCGATCTGCACGCCCGGCTCTCCCGCATGGGCCTGGACGTCCCCGTCGACCACATCTGGACCTCGGCCCTCGCCACCGCCCAGTTCCTGGACGACCAGCGGCCCGGCGGCACGGCGTACGTCATCGGCGAGGCCGGCCTGACCACCGCCCTGCACGACATCGGGTACGTCCTCACCGACCACGACCCCGACTACGTGGTCCTCGGCGAGACCCGCACCTACTCCTTCGAGGCCATGACCAAGGCGGTACGGCTGATCAACGCCGGCGCCCGCTTCATCGCCACCAACCCGGACGAGACCGGCCCCTCCACCGAGGGCCCGCTGCCCGCGACCGGCGCCGTGGCCGCGCTGATCACCAAGGCGACCGGGCAGAAGCCGTACTTCGCCGGCAAGCCGAACCCGCTGATGATGCGCACCGGCCTCAACGCGATCGGCGCCCACTCCGAGACCAGCGCCATGATCGGCGACCGCATGGACACCGACGTCCTCGCCGGCATGGAGGCCGGGATGCAGACCTACCTGGTGCTCACCGGTCTGACCACCCCTGACCAGGTGGAGAAGTTCCCCTACCGGCCCTCGAAGATCGTGGACTCCATCGCGGACCTCGTCGACCGCATCTGACCCACGCCTCCGCCATGCCCCCATGCGGGCGGAGCCCCGGGCGGTAAACCCACGGGCACCCGTACGGAGCAGTGACAGGCCCTCCCCGGATGCGGCCCCCGTGCCGGCGGGGGAGTCTCAGGAGTCTGGAGGTTCACCATGGGCTCACTGCGACTCACTCTCTGTTCGGGGGCGGTGGTCGCCGCCGCGCTGACCGCGTCGGCACCCCCGGTCCACGCGGCCGACGCGGGGAACGTCTCGGTGGTGCCGGCCGCGCCGGCGCCCGGCACCGACATCCAGGTGCGGGTCAAGGGCTGCGGGGGCAAGTCGGGCACCGCGGCCTCGGCGGCGTTCGTCGCGGACGCACAGCTGACCGTGGCCGGCGGCAAACGGGCCGGCACCCTGTCCGGCGAGACCCGTATCCGGTCCTCGCTGAAACCCGGCACCTACGGCGTACGGGTCTCCTGCGACGGCACGGAGGACAAGGTCAAGGGCACCATCGAGGTGGGCGACGGCAAGCAGCCCCCCGCCCGGCCCTCGGACTCGACTCGGCCCTCCTCCTCCGCCCGGCCCACCGGGCGGCCCTCGGCGCCCGCCTCCCCGGTCGCCCCCGTCCGTGCGGGCGGCGGCGGAGCGGCCGCGCTGCTCGCGGCGCACCCGGTGGCCTCCGCGGACGCCGCCGCCTCGGCGGACGGCGTCAACTCCATGAACGCCCGCAACACCGGGCCCGGCGCCCGGCACGCGGTGGTCGGCCTGGTCCTCGCCGGTGTCGCGGCCGCCGTCGTCGTGGTGCGCGGCGCCCGCCGGGGCCGGGGCGCGAGGTAAGGGGTCGCCGTGTCCGGTCAGGACTACTCCGACATCGGCGAGAGCGGCGGCGGTACGAGCGCCGGCCGGTTCACCACCGGTGTCGCCTGGGCCGTACTGCTGCTCGGCCTGTGGCTCTGGGGCCGCGAGGTCACCGACGTACGGCATGGCATAGCGGCGCCGACCACCGGTGACGTGGCCGCCGTCGGCAGGCCGGCGCAGGCCGAACTCCCGCCCGCCGTCGAACCGTTGAAGGGTGCCCGCCCCCAACGCCTCGACATCCCCGCCATGGGGGTGCAGGCCCCGGTCGTGGCACGTGGCCTCGACGTCGACGGGGCGATCGACCCGCCCTCCTTCGACCAGCCGGGCGTCGTCGGCTGGTACGCCGCCGGAACCCGGCCCGGCGCCACCGGGACCGCGCTGTTCGTCGGACACGTCGACACCGAGACCCGCCCCGCCGTCTTCTACAAGCTCAGCGCCCTCGGGCTCGGCGAGCTGATCCGCGTGGCCCGCGACGACGGCACGGTCGCCGAGTTCACCGTGGACGACGTGCGGGTCCTGCGCCGCGACGACTTCGACGCCGGACAGGCCTACGGTGTACGGCAGTCGGGCCGCGCCGAACTCCGCCTGGTCACCTGCGGCGGCACCTTCGACAAGAAGAGCCGCACCTACACGGCGAACGTCGTCGTCTCCGCGTACCTCAGCGGCACCCGCCCCTGAACCCATGACACACGGTCCCGCACATGATCGTCCGGGCAGCCCGCGGCCCCGTTCGCAGGCGGTTTCCGTCCGAGGTGATCAGGAGGCAACAGCTCTCGGTCAGGCGGCGGCATCCTCGTGGGCGAGGCGGGAAATATGCCAGGATTGGCCCTTACGACACGGTGCACCCAAGGGGGAGTTGGATGTACGCCAGTAGGGGGGCCGGAGTCCGGGCGTCCGTGGCGGTGGCGGGGGCCACGCTGCTGCTCGCAGGCTGTTTCGGGGGAGACGGCGAAGGCGAGGACGACAAGACCACGGGCTCCGGGATCACCCAACAGCCGAGCGGGACCGACCCGTTCTGGGTCAACCCGGACGGGAACGCGGCGGCCCAGGTCGCCGCCTACGAAAAGGCGGGCAAGGACGAGAACGCCGAGCTGATCCGCAGGATCGCCGAACAGCCCACGGGCGAGTGGATCGGCCCCGAGAACCCGGAGCGGGAGGCCAAGGGCTTCACCGAGGCGGCGAAGAAGGCCGACCGAGACGCCCTCCTCGTCCTCTACAACATCCCGCACCGCGACTGCGGCCAGTACTCGGGCGGCGGCGCGGCCGACGGCGACGCGTACCGGGCATGGATCGACGCCGTCGCCCGGGGCATCGGGGACCGCCCGGCCACGGTCGTCCTCGAACCCGACGCGGTCCTCCACGTGGTGGACGGCTGCACGCCGGGCGAGTTCCACGGGGAGCGGTACGACCTGCTCAAGGGCGCGATCGAGAAGCTCGGCGCGCTGAAGAACACGAAGGTGTATCTGGACGCCGGGAACGCAGGGTGGAGCGAGGCCGACAAGATCGCCGAGCCGCTGAAGTGGGCCGGCATCGACAAGGCCGACGGGTTCGCCGTCAACGTCTCGAACTTCTACACGACCGAGGACTCCGTCCGGTACGGCAAGCAGCTGTCCGCGAAGGTCGGCGGCAAGCCGTTCGTCATCGACACCAGCCGCAACGGCAACGGCCCCTACACCGGGGGCGACAAGGACGAACAGTGGTGCAACCCGCCGGGGCGGGCGCTGGGGGAGACGCCGACGACGAAGACGTCGGATCCGCTGGTGGACGCGTATCTGTGGGTCAAGCGGCCGGGGGAGTCGGACGGGGAGTGCAAGGGGGGGCCGAAGGCGGGGGAGTGGTGGCCGGAGTACGCGCTGGCATTGGCCAAGGCGTCTGACTGAACGCGGGGTGCCTGATGGCTCGGGGGTGCGCGGTTCGTTGGCGGGTGCGGGTGGTGTGTGGTTTCTCGCGCAGTTCCCCGCGCCCCTGAAAAGCGCCCGGGCTGCGCCCGTGCTTTTCAGGCCGAAGGGAGGGCCGCAGGCCCAACCCTTCAAGGGGGAGGGCGGGCCGCAGGCCCGTCCCTCCAGGGGCGCGGGGAACTGCGCGACCAGCCCCCACACACCCGCACCCGAATCACACAACCCGGCGGAGCCCTACGGCACCTTCACCCACCGCGCCTTGCTAGGTGTTCCCGCCGCGTCCGTCACGAACAGCATGTACCAGCCGGACTGCACGAGATTCCGGTTCTTCGGCACCGTCACGGTCACGCTGTCGCCGGACGTCGTGAAGTCCACCGCGACGGACTTCTGGTCGACATCGGTGACATGCGTCGACGCACTCGGCCGGATCAGCCGCGCCGTCTTGATGGACGACGCGTGCCGCGTCCCGAACGTCGCCTTCCCGCCGCGCTCGACCGTCTTCGGTCCGCCCGACAGCGTCGGCCGCCCGTCCCGGTACAGATACGGCGGCGTGTAGATCTCCACGCGCTGCTCGAACTCCCCCGGCTTGGTGTTGGCCTTGTCGGCGTACAGGGAGTCCGACCCGAAGAAGACGACCCGTCCGTCGGGCAGCAGGATCGACCCGGAGTGGTAGTTGCGGCCGACCAGCGGATCGGCGACCCGGCGCATCGTGCCGGTGCGCGCGTCGTAGATGCGTGACTGGAGGATGTTGGAGTCGCCGCGGCCCCGGTAGTCCTGGGAACCGCCCGAGATGAGGACCGTGTCGTCGGGCAGGATCGAGGACTGCGGATACCGGGTGCCCTTCTCGAGGCGCGGTCCGTCCACGAAGCGCGGGCTGTCGTCCAGCAGGTCGACGATCCGGGTCCGCCGGCTGGACCGCTCCGACTCACCGACCCCTCCGCCGCCGATCACCATGTACTTCTCCTTCTGCGCCGGCGGCAGCAGCACCGTCCCGGCGGTCTCCAGCAGCTTGCCGTCGCTCATACCGGGGATCTTGGTGAACGTGTTCGTCCTCAGGTCCCACACGCCCGGCTGCCGGCCCACGTCGTCCGGGCCGTACCCGGCGTTCGCGCCCGAGTAGAACAGCTTGCCGTTCTGCATCAGGGAGATCGCCGGATACGTCGGGAACTGCCGCACACCCTTGGTGTACGTCCACTTCCGGGTCGCGGGGTCGTAGATCTCGTTCTTGCCGGGGACCAGCTGGCCGATCTCGTCCAGCCCGGAGAGGCTGAGCACCGTGCCGTCGGCGAGCGTGGTCAGCGTCGGGTACCAGCGGGCCTCGTTCATCGGGTCGACCTTGATGTACCGCTCGGCGACCGGGTCGAACTCGTAGGCGTCCCTGATGCCCTGGAAGTCCTTCTTGTCGAGGGCGAGCTTCTGCGCGATGCCGTAGGTGTTGCGGGCGTCGGCGCCCTTCAGGCCCACGATCCGGTAGTTGTCCTCGGTGCCGGTCTCGTACCGCTTGCCGCTGCGCTCGGCCTCGACGTAGGCGCGGGCGAGCCCCGGCTTGTTGCCGGTGAACTTCCCCGTGTCCGGGTCGAAGGTCTTGGTGGCCTTCTTGATCTCGACCTCGTCCTTCAGGACGAAGGTCCTGCCGTTCTCCTTGCCGACGAACCGTGTCCCGGGCTTCAGCTCCACCTTCTTGTCGGGGTTCTCGTTGTGGATGATCATCAGGCCGCCGGCCTTGGTGACATCGCCCTTGAGCTTCTCGTAGCGCTTGGTACCGCCCGCGATCAGCAGCCGGCCGTTGGACAGCTGGGTGTGCCCGGTGCAGAAGAGGTCGGCCGGGGTCGGCACCCGCTTGATCGTCTGCTTGACCGGGTCCCAGATACGGGTGTCGAACTTCTTGGCGTCGAAGTTGTCCTGGTCGTTGCCCGACCCCGCGATCAACAGGACCTTGCCGGTGTGCAGGAGCGCGGCGTGGATCGTGTTCTGCCGGTACTTCTTCGGGAACTCCACGATCTGCCAGTGCCCGTTGGCGGCCTTGTACTCAGGTCGGTTGATCTTGTACTGGTGGTACTGCTCGGTGCCGAAGCGGTACAGCCACGGCCCGTTCATCCCGGCCAGCGCGAGGACCACCGCCCCGCCGATCGCGAGGCGACGGGCGCGGCGGTGGCCTGCACGGTCCTTCATTCCTTACGTCCCCCAAGTCCGCCCAGGGCGATCTGCATGGTCTGGTCGCTACCTCCGCCGCCCGATCCGGACGCGGCCCAGCTCGGCTTGTGCTGGGGAGCGTGCGGCGCGGGTGGGGCGTGCGGTGCGTGGTGCGGCGCGTGCGGCGTGGGAGCCGCCTCGGGCGGGGCCACCATCGACCCTTGCAGTTCGGCCGCGGCGGCGGCCTTCTTGCTGTCCTGGCGCAGCATGTGGCGCCAGACGAAGATCGGCAGCGCGGTGATCAGCAGGGCGAACGTGGCCCAGGTGATCATCGCCGGGTGCGCGTGCCCGTAGACGAGGCCGGCGGCGATCGAGCCACCGAAGATGGCGATGAAGTACCAGTGGTACCGGAAGGTGCCGAACCACCGGTCGGGGCTGGCCGAGTCGCCCTTGGGCGTGACGACGAACTTGCTCTTGCGGCGCAGTGCCGAGTCGATCAGCGCCTTCGCGTACAGCGGCGCGGACAGTGCGGACATCACCATGCCGGCCACCCCGCCGGAGCCCTCGGGCTCGTGCGGGGAGACGTTGTGCCTGCGGTTCCAGACGTACAGGCCTATCTGGAGCGCCGAGGCGTTCCCGTAGAGCATCAGCCACACCGTCGGGTCGATGTTCACGCCCGACGCGCCGAGACCCAGGAAGAGGGCGCAACTCAACGCGGCGAGGATCCAGTTGAGGGCGGACATCGGGTAGAAGATGATCATCATGGTGTAGTTGAAGAGCTTGGTCGGCGGCAGCGAGTACCAGCCCTTCCAGTACTGCTTGAGGATCGTCTCGTACGTCCCGCGCGACCAGCGCATCTGCTGGGTGAAGAAGTCCGTCCAGGCGCTGGGCCCCTCGCCCACGGCGAGCACGTCCGGTGTGTACACCGAGCGCCACTTGCGGCCCGTCACCGGGTTCTTGTGGCGGTGGATCTCGAAGCCGGTCGCCATGTCCTCGGTGATCGAGTCGTAGAGCCCGCCGATCTGCTTGAGGGCCTTGATGCGTACGGCGTTCGACGTACCCACGAACATCGGGGCGCCGTAGCGGTTGCCGGCGCGTTGGATCAGCGCGTGGAAGAGGAACTGCTGCGACTCGGCGGCCTTGGTGACGAAGTTGTCGTAGTTGCCGTACACCTGGGGGCCGATGACGAAGCCGATGTCCGGGTCCCGGAAGAAGCCGAGCATCCGCTCCAGGTAGTTGGGCAGCGGGATGTGGTCGGTGTCGACGGAGGCGAAGAAGTCGTAGTCGTCACCGTGCGCGTCGAGCCAGGCGTTGTAGTTGCCGTGCTTGGTCTTGGCGCGGTGGGGGCCCTTGGGCTGGTTCCACTTGGCGATGCCCTTGCGGGAGAAGTGGTGCACGCCGAGGCGCGCGCAGACCTCCTTCACCTCCGGGTCGTCGCCCTCGTCGAGGAGCCACACGTGCAGCAGCCCGCGGTGGCGGAGCCTGACGGCGGCCTCCAGGGTCTTCGTCACCATCTCCAGCGGCTCCTTGCCGGGCACGAAGGAGGTGAGGAAGGCGACTCTGGTGCCGACCTCGGGGACCACGGGGATCGGGTCCCGGGCGACCAGGGTGGCGTGCGCGTTGGACAGCACGTTCATGCAGCGGAAGAACTCGATCAGGCCGATCGAGACCAGCATGACCATGTCGAGGGCGGGCAGGAACTCGTACTCGACGTAGTCGCGCCTGGTCCAGTGCTCCGGCTGGAGCAGCCAGGTGAGCAGGACCAGGGAGAGCAGCGGGGCGGCGGCCAGCATCAGTGCGACCCTCAGGCGGTGCGGCTCCTGGGAGATCAGGGAGCGGTACTGCACCGTGTAGGGCTTGCTCGGATCGGGCTGGGTGAGCGGCCCCGCGAGTCGGCTGTAGTGCTCGTAGTCGTATCTCGGAAGTGTCTTCCTCAGCTTTCGGAAGGTGCCGGTCCGGTGCGACGGGACCTTCAGTCGTGTCGTGTCGGACGGGTCGGAGTTATGCCGGGCGCCCGTCGGCGTCATGAGTCATTCCCCCCGCACACACGTTCGTGTGTGTTAGTCGGTCTTCCGCCCGCTTCGGTCCCCCTCGACCTTTACGGACGCATCGGTGGCGGATCGTCGCCGCCACCATGTGATCTACACCATGGAGACACGGGACGGGGAACCTTCCGGTTCCTTCGATGCCCCCCAGGCATTCGTTCGAGAGTTCGCGCGTCGCGGCGTCGCCGGGCGGCTATGATCCGCATCCCCGCGCGCACGTCGCCCACGCCCCCCAACTGCCGTGTATCCGCAGTCCCTTAGGGCCCAGGGTTCTACGGCGCTCTTCTTGATCGCAAGACGGAAACACGGTGTTTACCGGTCATACGCGGTGTTTGGGGCATGAGTGGAGGATCTGTGAAACCTGGGGCGCTTTGTGGGGGTGCGGAGGTATGCGAAGAGGCCCCTCGCTGCTGCGAGGGGCCTCTTCGGTGGTGCGCCGCCAGGGACTCGAACCCCGGACCCGCTGATTAAGAGTCAGCTGCTCTAACCAACTGAGCTAGCGGCGCGTGCGGTGAAAGTTTACCGGAGGGACGGGGGTGCTTCCGACCACCGTGCCGGGCGCCTGGGGCGGGGCGGCGGCGACCGTCGGTTGTGGGGCACATGTGGTTGCACGCGCGGTTTCACGCGCCCCTCGGCGCATCGAGCGCCCCCCGTTTTCCGGGAGGGAAGGACTTCCCCCACCCTCACCCTCGCCCCGCCCCCGCCCTCCCTCGCCCCGAGCCCGCCCCGCCCCGCCCTCGCCCACGGCCGTCGGCCCGCCGGTGCGCTCAGTGCCGCGCGTACATCATTTGGACCGTCAGCATGCGACAGCACGAGACACTTGGAAAACTTGACGTCGTGCAGAATCGTGGAATTCTCCGCCCCGCCCGTGAGGGGAATCGCATGGACGCTCCGGCATTCGAGGAAATCGATCCGGGCGCCGCCTGCGAATGCCCCGGCTGTGTTCACTGGCGGCGCGTGATGCCGTACTCGACCCTGTACGACCACCCGGGTCACCCGGCCGCCAGAACGGCCAGGCGCGCTCTCGTCGTGGCCACGGCGGCAGGCGCTGCCCTCGGCGCCGGGCATGTCGCGCCGGCGGTCGCGGCAGCCCACGCCCCCACCCTCCCCGGAGGCGTTCCCGCAGGTGACGGGCCCGATACCCCGCAGGGGGAGAAGACCCCGCTGCACGGCCCGGCGGGTCGGCCGGCCGACGAGGAGAAGCCGTCCGAGGAGGTGAAGACGCCGCCGATCAGCCGGGCGGAGATCATCCGGCGGGCCAGGACCTGGGTCACCGCCGAGGTGCCGTACAGCATGACGGAGTACTGGTCGGACGGATATCGGCAGGACTGTTCCGGATTCGTCTCCATGGCCTGGCATCTGCCCGGAAACGAGTGGACGGGCAGTCTGGACAAGTTCGCCGACCGCATTTCCAAGGAATCGCTGCAACCCGGCGACATGCTTCTCTTCCACAATCGGAGCGACCCGCACAAGGGCTCGCACGTGGTGATCTTCGGCGGCTGGACGGACTCGACGCACAGCTCGTACATCGCCTATGAGTCGACCCGACCCCACGCCCGCCGCGAGGTCACCCCGTACGGCTACTGGTCCACCCCGACGCGCTATGTGCCGTACCGCTACAAGGGCGTGGTCGACGACGGCACGGTGGTCCCGGAGGAGACGGACGGCTCCACCGACGACCCCGACTCCTCCGGGAGCGGCGGTACGAAGGGGTCGACGAGTCCGTCGAGCGGCAACCGGTACCCGGGTGCCGCCTATTTCGGGCCCGGCGCCGACAACCGGTACGTCACCCGGCTCGGGCAGATGCTGGTGGAGCGCGGCGGGGCCCGCTTCTACACCGCCGGGCCGGGGCCGCGCTGGTCGGACGCGGACCGCAGGGCCACCCAGGCGTTCCAGCGGGCGCAGGGCTGGACCGGGCCGGACGCGGACGGGCTGCCGGGCCCGATGACCTGGTCGTACCTGGTGAGCGGGAAGGGCCAGGACATTCCGCCTGCGGACAGCCCGGGCCCGCGCGGCAGGCCACTGGTCACGTCCCGGCCGCCGGTCACGACCAAGCCGCCGCTCACACCGGGGCCGTCCGACGGCTCCGAGGCGCCCGCCTCGCACGGCGTGCCCGGGTATCCGGGACGGGGCGCGTTCCGGCCCGGCGCGTACAACGCGCACGTCACGCTGCTCGGGAAGCGGCTGGTCGAGTTGGGGTTCGGCAAGTACTACACCTCGGGTCCGGGGCCGCGCTGGGGCGAGGCGGACCGGCGGAACGTGGAGGCGTTCCAGCGGTCCCAGGGCTGGCGCGGCGGCGCCGCCGACGGCTACCCGGGCCCGGAGACCTGGCGCCGCCTGTTCTCCTGACACGACCACGACCCCCGCGGCCCAGCCCGGCACCCATCACGCCCCGCGCCCGCCCCGGCCACGGAGCCCCGCCCCGCCGAACACCCCCACCCACCCCGGCCACCGAACCCCGCCCGACACCCGGCCCCGACCACCGCCGCTCGCCCGGCCCCGACCACCGCCGCTCGCCCGGCGCTCGACCGCAGGCCGACGGCCCCGTCTCGACGTCACACACCCCGCCGCTCGCCCCACGCCCGCCCGATGTTTCACCCCACGCTCCCCTGTTCTCACCCTCACGCTCGCCCTGTTCCCGACCCCCGCTCGCCCCGATCTCGCCCCCCCTCGCTCGCCCTCTCTTCACCCTCATCAGCTCGCACCACGGTTCTTCCTGCGCGGAGGCATGGAGGCACGTATGAGTACGACCACCTCACCCACACCGGAGCCGGAAGGGGTCGCGCGGCCCGCGCGGCTCATCCAGAACGAGACGACCACCGAGATCCCCGTCCATCTGCTGTTCCGGGACGACCCGGCCCCCGTGTCCGTGCCGGTCACCCCCGCCGTCGTGGGCCGCCGGCGGGGGACCGGGGAGCAGCCGAGGGTGCGGCGGGGCCCCGCGTCGGTGAAGCCGCGGCCCGCCGTCGAGGTCGACCCCGACCTGGTCGAGCGCCCAGCGCGGGTGCTGCCCGGGATGGTGGGCGTGCTGGGCGGGACCTGCGGCGTGGCCGGTTGCGTCCTGACGTCGTGGTGGGCCGGTGTGCTGCCGGAGCTGGTCGTCAGGGGGCTGGGGCTGCCGACCGGGTATCCGGGGGGACTCGGTCCGGCGCAGTGGGCCGCGTACGCCGGTGCCGGGGCCCTGACGCTGTTCGGGTTCGGCGGGCTCGCGCGAGGGCGGACCGGGCGAGCCTGGGTGCTGAACCTGTTCGGCCGGTACCGGGGGACCGTCCGCCGTGCCGGGCTGCTGTGGGTGAACCCGCTCGTGCTGCGCCGCCGGGTCGACGTACGGCTGCGGCACTGGCGGAGCGAGCCGATGCCGGCCGTCGACGCGAACGGGGTCGCGCTGCGGGCCGTCGTCCTGGTCGCCTGGCGGATGAAGGACACCGCGCGGGCCGTGCTGGGGATCGAGGACCACGAGCGCTACCTGCGCGAGTGCGTCGAGGCGGCGCTCTCCCGGGTGCTCTCCCAACTGCCCGCCGACGTACCGCCGAACGCCCTCGTCCGGGACTCCACCCTGCGCAACACGGAGGCGGTCGGCGAGGCGCTGACCCGGCTGCTCGTCGCGGACACGGCACCGGTCGGCCTGGAGGTGTTCTCCGTGCAGCCCATCCGGATCGAGTACGCGCCCGAGGTCGCCGCGGTGATGCAGCGCCGGCGGATCGCGGCGCTCGACGCCCAGCACCGCGACACCGTGCTCACGTCGGTCGTCGACTCCGTCGAGGACACGGTGACCCGGCTGACGATGCGCGGCCTGGTGGAACTCGACGACTACGAGCGCAAGGCGCTGGTGAAGGACCTGACGGTGGCGTTCTACACGGGGCGGCGCGAAGTGTCGCCGTGAACACCCGCCCGGCAGCGTTCTGTTGTTGATATGGACACAGCCAACCGCCGCTCCTACTCTGATGCTTGGTCTAGACCTGGAACATCCCCACGTACTCCAGGGAGCGGCAGCATGCGTCCAAGGACCTTCACCCGAAAACGCGCCAAGTGGTACGCCGCCGGCGTCGGTCTCGCCACCATGGGAGCCCTCGTCTTCTCCAGCGGCGGCGCCTCCGGCCACGGCTACACCGATCTCCCCGTCAGCCGGCAGAAGCTCTGTCAGAACGGCACCGTCACGAACTGCGGCGACATCCAGTGGGAGCCGCAGAGCGTGGAGGGCCCGAAGGGCTTCCCGGGCTCAGGGCCGGCTGACGGCCAGATCTGTTCCGCCGGGCACAGCCGGTTCGGGCAGCTCAACTCGCCCACCAGGCCGGGCGGCGGCGCCTGGCCCACGACCAGGGTGACGGGCGGCCAGAACTACACGTTCCGCTGGCAGTTCACCGCCATGCACGCCACCACCGACTTCAAGTACTACGTCACCAAGCCGGGCTGGAACCAGAACCACGCGCTGGCCCGCTCCGACCTCAACCTCACCCCGTTCTTCACCGTCCCCTACAACGGTCAGCGACCCCCGTCCACGCTCTCCCACACCGGACGCCTGCCGTCCGGTCTGAGCGGCCACCACGTGATCCTCGCGGTGTGGACGATCGCCGACACCGGCAACGCGTTCTACGCCTGCTCGGACGTCACGTTCTGACCGACAGCGCACCGGCCCCGCGAGTTCTGAGCATCGCTTGAGCTGCGCGGGGCCCCCGCGCGGGTAGGTTCCCCACGCACCGCCGACCAGGGCGGTCACCGAAAGCGGGGGATCACCATGGATATGTTTCTGTACATCGTTCCCGGTCTGATCATGGCCGTCGTCGCCTTCGCGGCCTACCGCGTACTGCGCCGCTGGCTGCTGATCCAGCGGGCCTGGAACAGCGGGCTGACGGCGGAGGGCCGCTGCCTGAAGGCGTTCACCACGGTCAGCAAGGCCATGGGGAAGAGCAGCGCCGTGCACACCACGATCCACCATGTGTACGAGTTCACCACCCGGGACGGCCGCCCCATCCGCTTCGAGGAGGAGGACGGTCCGATGACCACCGTCGAGGGCGACTTCGTCACGGTGTACTACACCGAGGGCCCGTCCGTGGTGGCCACGGCCCACCAGCCGGGCCGGGCGAAGCAGGCGGCGGCCAGCTTCGGCATCCTCGCCTTCCTCGGTGTGATCTTCGTCTTCTGTGTCGGTTTCATGGTCACCTTCCACCAGATGTCCGCCGACGCCGCCTTCCCGAGCCCGTGACCGACATGCGCCTCCCCAACTGACGGAACGTCAACTACCGTGCGCCCGTATGGAGTCCACGAGGCGTACGGTCGCGCAGCTCGTCGCCGACCGGTGGGGCGACCACCGGCCGGGGCTGTGGTTCGAGGACGAGGTGCTCACCCATCACGAGGTCGCCGCCGGTGCCGCCGCCCGCGCGGCCCTCCTCGCCGACCTGCTGCCACCCGGCGCCGAGCCACACCTCGGCGTCCTCCTCGACAACACCCCCGAGTACCCCCTGTGGCTGAGCGCCGCCGCCCTCGCGGGCGCCGCCGTCGCCGGGATCAACCCCACCCGCCGGGGCCCCGAACTGGCCCGCGACATCCTCCACACCGAGTGCCGGATCCTCGTCACGGAACGCGCCCACCTCCCGCTGCTCGACGGCCTGCACCTGCCCGGTGTGCGGATCCTCGTGACGGACACCGAGGAGTACACCGCCCTCGTCGCCCCCTACGCGGGCGCCGCACCCGACCCCTCCGGGGCCACCCCGTCCCACCGGCTCCTGCTCTATTTCACCTCCGGCTCCACCGGCGCCCCCAAGGCCGCGATCTGCTCGCAGGGCCGGCTCGCGGCGGCCGGCCGGGCCCTCGTCGACCGCTTCGACGTGGCACGGGACGACGTGCACTACGTGTGCATGCCGATGTTCCACGGCAACGCCGTCATCGCCGACTGGGCGCCCGCCCTCGTCGCCGGGGCGGGCGTCGCCCTGCGCCGCCGGTTCTCGGCCTCCAACTTCCTGGACGACGTACGGGCGTACGGCGCCACGTACTTCACCTACGTCGGCCGGGCCGTGAGCTACGTCCTCGCCACCGAGCCCCGGCCCGACGACCACGACAACCCGCTGCGCACCGGCTTCGGCACGGAGGCGGGGGCCGTGGACGCGGCGGCCTTCGAGCGGCGCTTCGGGGTGCGGCTCGTCGAGGGGTACGGCTCCTCCGAGGGCGGCGCCGCGATCCAGCGGACACCGGGGACCCCGCCGGGCGCGATCGGGCGGGCGGCACCCGGCGACGACCTCGCCGTGGTCGACCCCGAGACCCGCGAGGAGTGCCCGCCGGCGGTCTTCGCCGAGGACGGCCGCCTCCTCAACGGCACCGACGCGATAGGGGAGTTGGTGAACCGGGGCCCCAACCCGTTCGAGGGCTACTGGCGCAACCCCGAGGCGGACGCGGCCCGCCGCCACGACGGCTGGTACTGGACCGGCGACCTCTTCTACCGCGACACGGGCGGCTTCCTCTACTTCGCCGGCCGCACCGACGACCGGCTCCGCGTCGACAGCGAGAACCTCGCCGCCGCGACCATCGAGAACATCCTCGCCCGGTACGAGGGCGCCGACGCCGTCGCCGTCTACGCCGTCCCCGACCCGGTCGCCGGGGACCAGGTCATGGCCACCATCGCGGGCACCTTCGACCCGTACGGATTCACCGAGTTCCTCTTCGACCAGCCCGACCTCGGCACCAAGATGACCCCCCGCTTCGTCCGCGTCGTCCCCCGCATGCCCGTCACCGCCACCAACAAGATCCAGCGGGCCACCCTGCGCCGCGAGGGCTTCCGCTGCCCCGACCCCGTCTGGTGGCGGCCTCCGGGCAAGTGGGCGTACCGCAGGCTCACCGCGGTGGACCTCGCGGCACTGGTCACCGAGTACCGGGCACGGGGCCGGGAGGAGCTGCTGACCCGATAGCCGGGCGGGCGGACGAGGGCCCGGCCCGCCGCCGGCCGGGCCCACCCCGAGGTAGGGCTGGACCTACCTCGGAACACCCCCTGTCCGTATGGCCGTTGCCCGGCGCCGCCGCCTACCGTGAGCCCATGATCCGAACGGTCGTACGGGACACACCGGGTGCGGTGGCGTACCTGCTGAGCGGGGTGCTGGTGGGCGTGCCCCTGCTCCTGCTGCTCCTCGTCCTGGGCGCCCTCGGCCTCGCCCTGGCCCCCCTCCTCGTGGGCCTGCCGCTGCTGGCCCTGCTCGCCCTGTCCGGTGTCCCCGTCGGAGCCCTCGAGCGCCGGCGGCTGCTCGTCACCCGCACATCCCCACCGCCCGGCCCGCACGCCACCCCCGTCGAACCCGGGCTCGCCGCCTGGGCGCGGCTGCGGTTCACCGAGCGGGCGACCTGGCGGGAGCTGGCGTACACCCTGCTCCTCGGGTTCGTGCTGTGGCCGCTGGACGCGCTGGCGCTGTGCGCGGCGGTGGCCGTGCCCGGCGCGCTGCTCGGGGCGCCCCTCCAGCTGGCCCTCTCGGGCGGCGACACCCGCATCGTCAAGCTGTGGCTGATCGACACCCAGGGCCAGGCCCTGCTGTGCGCGGCCGCCGGACTCGCCCTCGTCCTCGCCCTGCTGGGGCCGCTCACCCTGTACGCGCGGGCCCGCGCCGGGGTGGCGCGGCTGCTGCTCGCGCCCAGTGAGGCCGAGGGGGAGCGGCGGCTGGCGGAGGTGACCCGCTCGCGGGCGCGGCTGGTCGCCGCCTTCGAGGCGGAGCGGCGCCGCATCGAACGCGATCTGCACGACGGAGCCCAGCAGCGACTGGTGTCCCTGAGCATGACACTGGGCCTGGTCCGGCTGGACGCCCCTCCGGAGCTGGCCGACCGGCTCGCCGCCGCGCACCGGGAGGCCGACCAGGTCCTCGGGGAGCTGCGGGAGTTGATCCACGGCATCCATCCCCAGGTCCTCGCCGACTAC
>NZ_JAMGBG010000149.1 GCF_023516595.1 Streptomyces neyagawaensis
GTTGATCCACGGCATCCATCCCCAGGTCCTCGCCGACTACGGCCTGCCCGACGCCCTCGCCGACGCGGCCGACCGGTCCGCCGTGCCCGTCACGGTCGACGCCGACCTGCCCCGGTTCGCCGAGTCGGTGGAGTCCGCCGCGTACTTCGCGGTCCGGGAGGCGCTCGCCAACGTCGGCAGGCACAGCGGCGCCGGACACGCCTGGGTCACCGGCCGGTACGCGGGCGGGCGGCTGTGCGTGGAGGTGCGGGACGACGGGCACGGCGGCGCCGACCCGGCCGGCGGCACCGGCCTCACGGGGCTCGTCGACCGGCTCGCCGTCCTCGATGGGACACTGACCGTCCACAGCCCGGCCGGCGGTCCGACCGTCCTGTCCCTGGAGATCCCGTGCCCCACGCGCTGAAGATCGTGCTCGCGGAGGACAGCGTCCTGCTCCGTGAGGGGCTCGTCGGGGTGCTGGCCCGCTTCGGCCACGAGGTCGTCGCGGCGGTCGGTGACGCGGAGTCCCTCAAGCGGGCGGTGGTGTCGCACGGCCCCGATCTCGTCGTCACCGATGTCCGGATGCCGCCCGGGCAGAGCGACGAGGGGCTGCGGGCCGCCCTCGACCTGCGCGCGGCGAACCCGTCCCTGCCCGTCCTCGTCCTCAGTCAGTACGTGCAGCGCGCCTACGCCGCCGACCTGCTGGACACGGGGGACGGCACCGGCGTCGGCTATCTCCTGAAGGACCGCATCGGGCAGGTCGAGCAGTTCGCGGAGGCGGTCGACCGGGTCGCGGCCGGCGGCACGGTCGTCGATCCCGAGGTCGTACGCCTGCTGCTGCGTCGGCGGAGTGATCCGCTGGCCGCGCTGACCCCGCGCGAGCGGGAGGTCCTCGCCCTGGTCGCGGAGGGGAAGTCCAACGCCGCCGTCGCCCGCGATCTGGTCGTCACGGAGGCCGCCGTCGGCAAGCACATCGGCAACATCCTCGCCAAGCTGGCTCTCCCCCCGGCCGAGGACACCCACCGCCGGGTGCTGGCCGTCCTGGCTTACCTCCGGGGCTGAGTCCCGCACGGCGGTAGGGGGTGTGGGTGGCGAAGCCCCCACCGCGCGCGGCGAAGCCGCACAAGAACAACGATGGCGAGGCATGTTCGCGCTTTCTGCGAACGTGCCTCGCCATCGTCATGGTGCGCCGCCAGGGACTCGAACCCCGGACCCGCTGATTAAGAGTCAGCTGCTCTAACCAACTGAGCTAGCGGCGCAGACTCTGTCGCTTTTCGCTTTCGCGGCCGGCGACAGAGAAAATACTACCTGGTCCTCAGGGGTGCCTTCGACCACGTAAACGTGACGTGGATCTCCAGCAGCGCGGGCGACCGCTAGATCGCCAGCGACAGCAGGACCGGTGCCGCCCCCCGGTTCAGGGTGTGCGCCGCCTGGCGGAGCCGGTGCGCGTGTTCCAGGGGCAGCGATAGGGCCAGGCAGCCGACGGAGGAGCCCGCCGTGATGGGGACGGCCGCGCAGACCGTGCCCGGCGCGTACTCCTGGAGGTCGAGGACCGGGACCGTCGGCGACTGGGCGTCGAGTTTGCTCAGCAGCACCCTCTCGTTGGTGATCGTGCGGGAGGTGAGCCTGGCCGGCCGGTGCCGGGACAGGTGGTCCCGCCGGGCGTTGAGGTCGAGCTGGCCCAGCAGGCTCTTGCCTATGGCGGTGGCGTGGGCCGCGGAACGGAAGTCGACCCACTGGTGCACGGCGGGTGTGCCCCGGCCCCTCGGCGCAGCCGGTGACCTTGATCTCCCCGTCCTCGTAGCGGCTGATGTAGACGGCGGCGCCCACCGAGTCGCGCAGTCGGTCCAGGGTGCGCTGGAGCTGCTCGCTCAGGGCCTGGTCATGGCCCTGGGCGGAGCCCAGCCTGGCGAGTGCGACTCCGGTGACATAGGCGCCGTCGGCGGTCTGCTCCACGTATCCCTCACGGCGCAGCATCAGCAGGAGCGCGGTCAACCGCTCGCTGCCCACGCCGGTCCGGCGGGCGATCTCGGCGTCGGTGACGCCACCTGCGTGCCGCGCCACTGTCTCCAGGACGCGCAGCGCGTCCTGGGCCGAGTGGTTCGGCGCGGTCGGCTCGTGCTTGAGCGCCACGGTTTCCCCCTGCGCTTCTCGGGCCGTTTTTCGGACAGCTTGCCGTGTCCCACGATACGGCCCAAGGGGCTTACGCGCAGGGGTTGTTCGGCAGAAAATCCGGGCGTCTCCACGCCTCTCAACTGGTGGATCAGCACTCTGGCATATGCCGGAGTCATGGCCCGGCGGCCCCACCTCGGACGTTCCGCCGTGTTCGACCGCTCACGGCACGTAATCAGAGGACCGCGCCGAGGAACTCCCGCGTGCGTTCGTGCTCGGGTTCGCCGAAGATCTTCTCGGGGCTGCCCGACTCGATGACCTGGCCGGAATCGAACATCAGAACCTGATCCGAGATGTCACGGGCGAAGTTCATCTCATGGGTCACACAGAGCATCGTGATGTCGGTGGTGCGGGCGATGTCCCGGAGGAGATCGAGGACACCCGCGACCAGTTCGGGGTCGAGCGCGGACGTCACCTCGTCGAGGAGCAGCACCTGCGGGCGCATCGCCAGGGCGCGCGCGATGGCCACCCGCTGCTGTTGCCCGCCGGAGAGCTGCGTCGGGTAGGAGTCGCACTTGTCGGCGAGCCCGACCATGTCCAGCAGCTCCCGGGCGCGCGCCTCGGCCTCGTCCCTGGACAGGCCGAGGACGGTGACCGGCGCCTCGGTGATGTTGCGCAGCACCTTCATGTTCGGGAACAGGTTGAACTGCTGGAACACCATCCCGATGTTCTTGCGGACCTCGCGGCACTGCTTGTCGCTCGCCGGGAACAGCCGCTGCCCGCCGACGGTGATCGTGCCCTCGTCGGGCTTGGTCAGGGTCATCAGCAGCCGCAGGATCGTCGTCTTGCCGGAGCCGGACGGGCCGATCAGCGTCACGTGCTTGCCGGCGTCGACGGAGAAGTCGAGCCGGTCCAGCACCGTATTGCTGCCGAATCGTTTGGTCACGTTCTCGAAGCGGATCAGCTCGGCGTGGTCCGCGGCACGGTCGGCGCGGGAGCCGGCTTCCTTCAACAGCGGGGTGTCAGCGGACAAGACGACGCTCCAGGGTTCGCAGGAGGACGGAGGCGAGATAGGAGATGACGATGAAGGCCACTCCGATGACGGTCAGGGGCTCGGTGAAGCGGAAGGTCTCCTGGGCGTAGAGCCGTGCCTCGCCGAGCATCTCCGGGACGGTGATCACCATGAGGATCGGGGTGTCCTTGAGCATCGAGATCACGTAGTTGCCCAGCGCGGGCACCACCCGGCGGACCGCCTGCGGCAGGATCACCACCGTCCAGGTGCGCCGCAGCGGCAGGTTCAGCGCCGTGGCCGCCTCCCACTGGCCTGCGGGGACCGCCTCGATACCGGCGCGGTAGACCTGCATCGTGTACGTCGAGTAGTGCAGACCGATCGCGAAGACACCCGTGGTCAGCGCCGAGAACGTCAGGCCCCACTCGGGCAGCACGTAGAAGAGGAAGAACAGCTGCACCAGCAGCGGGGTGTTCCGGACGAACTCCGTGAAGACCCCGACCGGCCAGCTCACCCAGCGGGTCGGCGTCCGCACCAGCAGCGCCCACACCAGCCCGAGCGCGAATGACACCACCGAGCCCAGCGCCAGCGCCTGGAGGGTGACGATCAGGCCGTCCCGGAAGTGCGGGAGGAAGTCGACGACCGCGTTCCAGTCCCAGTTCATCACGCACCACCTCCGGCGCCCGCCGTCTCGGGTACGCGCGCCCGCGCCCCGCCCGCCTTCGCCGGGGCCCTGCCGACCCCGGCCTTGAGCCGCCGCTCCAGGGCCCGCATGGCCCGGGTGAGCAGGAAGGCGATCACGAAGTAGATGAGCAGGATGTACGTGTAGATCTCCACGCTCTCCTGGAGCGCCAGCCGCACCAGGCTGCCGCTGAAGGCGAGGTCGCCCATGCCCATGATCGACACCAGTGCCGTGCCCTTGAGCAGTTCGACCAGGAGGTTGGCGAAGGGCGGGATCATCTCCGGGACCGCCTGGGGCAGCAGGATCAGCCGCATCCGCTGCCACGGGGAGAAGCTCAGCGCGATGCCGCCCTCGCGCTGCGCCGGGTCCACGGAGTTCAGGGCGCCGCGCACGATCTCGGCGCCGTACGCCCCGTAGGTCAGCCCGAGGGCGAGGACGGCCGCCCACATCGGCACGAGCTGCCAGCCGAAGGCCAGCGGCAGCACGAAGTACACCCAGAAGATCATGATCAGCGCGGAGGTACCGCGGAACACCTCGGTGTAGACGCCCGCGAGGAAGCGGACGATCCACCGGCGGTTGACACGCGCGATCCCCACGGCGAAGGAGACGGCCGTGGCCAGCAGACCGCCGAACACCAGCAGTTGGACGGTGACCCAGACACCGCGCAGGACGAGTTCCCACAGGCCCGACGTCATGCGCGACAGAGCTCCCGCATCGTGAGGTCGGTCATCTCGACCTTCGTGAACCCGAACGGCCTGAGGACCCTGAGCAGCTCGCCGCTCTCCTTCATCTTCCGCAGCTCGGCGTTGAAGGCGTCCCGCAGCCTCGTCTCGGTGCGCCGGAACGCGAAGCCCGCGCCGTCCACCCGCGGCTTGCCGTCGACCCGCGCGGCGAACGGCTCGGTGGCCTCCGTCCTGCGGGACTTCTTGACGACCTCACGGGTGGTCAGGGAGGTCCCCGCGAACACGTCGACACGGCCCGCCTCGACGGCGTTCATGCCCGCGACCTGGTCGGGGACGATCACGATGTCGCTCTCCGGGTAACCCGCCTCGACCGCGTGCTCGATCTGCGCGTACCCGGAGCCGGTGGCGAACCTGGCCTTGGCGCGGATCACGTCCGCGTAGTCGTTGAGGCCCTTGGGGTTGCCCTTGCGGACCACGAACGCGTCGAGCATCTGGTGGTCCGGCTCGGAGAAGATGACCTGCCCGCAGCGCTCGGGGTTGATGTACATCCCGGCGGACACCACGTCGAACTGCTGGGAGTTCAGGCCGGGTATCAGCGAGCCGAACTCGGTGGGCACGGGCTGGACGCGTTCCACGCCGAGCCGCCGGAAGATGATCCTGGCCACTTCCGGTCCCTCGCCGGTCAGTTCGCCGTTCGTGTCGATGTAGCCGAACGGGATCTCCCCGGCGATACCGAGCCGCGCCACGCCCTGCGCACGCAGTCGGTCCAGCAGGTCACCCCCCTTCACACCGGAGGCGGAGGCGACCCGGCTGCACCCGGCGGCGCCCAGCGCGCCCGCGGTCGCGAGCGCGGACGCGCCGACGAGCAGCGCCCGGCGGCTGGGGTCACGTGGGGTGCCGGTTCTTCCGGAACTCTTCGTTGCTGGAGCCATGGGCGCGCGGCTACCCGACCCCATGCGATGTATTCGGGCCATCCGTGGCCCCTTCACGACCCCCGCACACACCGTGGCGCGGGCCCGGCCGCCCTCGACCACGGGACGCGGCGGCCGCCCGCGCCCCCGAACCGGCGGGGCGCGGGACCTGCCCCGGACGGCACCGGCACCCCCGGCTCGTTCCGCCGGCTCACGCCTGCACGATCGGTTCCCTGGTGAACAGGGCGCCCAGCTCCGGGGCGTTCACCCTGCGGTCGGCCAGCCGCAGGGCCTCCCAGACGCTGACCTGGGTGGCGGTGAGAACTGGCTTGCCCAGCTCCTTCTCCAGAGCGGGGATGTGGGAGGCGGTGCGCAGGGCAGTGTCGGGCAGCAGCAGCGCCTCGGCGTCGGGACGGTCCGCGTCCCGGGCGAGGGCGAGGATGTCGTCGACGGTCCAGGCGCCCACCTCCGCCGCCGTGGCGGCGCCGGCCCCGCGCGCGGAGACGACCTCCAGCCCGCCCGCCGTCAGGAAGTCGACGAAGAGGCGGGTCACGTCGTCCGGGTACGTCGAGGCGACGGCCACCCGGGCGGCCTTCACCTCCCGCGCCGCGTGGAGGAACGCGAAGGCCGTGGAGGAAGCGGGCAGGCCCGCCGTACGGGCCAGGGCGCGGATCTGTTCGTGGGCGCCCTCGTAGCCGAGGACGAAGCTGCCGCCCGCGCACGCCCAGACGACCGCCTCGGCGCCGGACAGCCGCAGGGCCTCGCAGCCCGCGGCCAGCCGCTCGGGCGCGCCCATCTCCCGCAGCGCGTCCACCCGGTGCGGGTCCTCACCGACGTCGATCCGCGCGAGGTCGACGCGGACGTCGCTGCCCAGGAGCTGCTCTATACGTGGATAGTCGTCCTCGGCGGAGTGGCCCGGGTGGAGGAGTCCGAGAGCGGTCATGCCCAACCTTCCTGTTCTTCCGGCGACGCCGGCGGTGGCGGAACGGCCCCGCACCGGACACCTGCCTGGCCGACTCGTGCCGACTCGTCGAGCAGAGCCTGGTACGGACCCACCGCCCGGGTACCCAGGTGACGCACCGCCGCTCCTCATCGTCACCTGGTTGGCCGAGAGAACGCGGACCCACGCCCCGCGGAGGCCACCGGCCTCACGCAGAGAGAGGCCAAGGCGACGGAACGTGTGCAAGTCCGTGTTGACGGCGGGTGGTTCGGGTGCGAGCGTGGTCCATCAGTGCATGTCACACGCATCGCACGGGGTCGATCGAGTCGCATCCCGCCACGATCCGGGCTCGGTCCGGGCTCGATCCTGGCTCGGTCCAGGCCACACTACGGACGGTTTCCCACCGATATGACCGCGACGCACAGACCGACGCTTCTCGTCCTCGACGCCGAACCGCGCCCCCGGCTCGGGCGCCTCACCGGACGGGCGACGATCGAGTACACCGACGCGTCGACGCTGCCCGAGCGGCTGCCGCACGCCGATGTGCTGCTCGTGTGGGACTTCACCTCCCGCGCGGTACGGGACGCCTGGCCCGGCGACGGCCCCCGCCCCCGCTGGGTGCACACGGCGAGCGCCGGCGTCGACCACCTCCTGTGCCCCGAACTCGTGGCCTCCGACACGGTGGTGACGAACGCCCGCGGCATCTTCGACGAGCCCATCGCCGAGTACGTCGCCGCGCTCGTCCTGAGCATGGCGAAGGACCTGCCGCGCAGCTGGGAGCTCCAGGGGCGCCGGGAGTGGCGGCACCGCGAGACGCTGCGCGTCGCGGGAAGCCGCGCCTGCGTGGTGGGGTCGGGGCCGATCGGGCGGGCGATCGTACGGTCGCTGAAGGCGATCGGTGTGCACAGCGCCCTGGTCGGCCGGGTGGCGCGCGTCGGCGTCCACGGCCCCGAGGACCTCGACCGGCTGCTCGCCCGCGCCGACTGGGTGATCGCGGCGGCCCCGCTGACGGAGGAGACCCGCGGCATGTTCGACGCCCGCCGCTTCGGCGTCATGCAGCCCTCCGCGCGTTTCGTGAACGTGGGCCGCGGCCAGCTCGTCGTCGAGGACGCGCTCGTGGACGCCCTGCGCCGACGCTGGATCGCGGGGGCGGCCCTGGACGTCTTCGACCGGGAGCCGCTGGCGGGGGACGACCCGCTGTGGGACGTACCGGGCCTGATCGTGTCGCCCCACATGAGCGGCGACACGGTGGGCTGGCGCGACGCCCTGTCCGAGCAGTTCGTGGAGTCGTACGACCTGTGGGAGGCGGGCCGGAGGCTGCCGCATGTGGTGGACAAGCGGAGGGGGTATGTGCCGGGCGCCTAGGAGCTCGGGGGCGCTGTTTGTTCGGCGGCTGCGGGTGGTGTGTGGTTTCTCGCGCAGTTCCCCGCGCCCCTGGAGGGACGGGCCTGCGGCCCGCCCTCCCCATGAAAAGCACGGGGCGCAGCCCCGGTCGCTTTTCAGGGGCGCGGGGAACTGCGCGAACAACCCCCACTCACCCGCACCCGCCAACGCACCCCACCCCCCGAGCTCTCCCGCGCACACTCCGTACCCCACCCGGAATAACCGGAGACACCCTCCTGTTAACCCTCGGCGTACCCCAGAACCGCCGTGAACAGCAGGAGGCCCCGCCGTGACCGCAGACGAGATCCGAGGCAAGACACACGGCACCGCCCCGGTCCCGCTCTCCGTCCTCGACCTCGTCACCGTCGGCGCCGGCCGCACCGCCACCGACGCCCTGCGCACGAGCGTCGCCCTCGCCCGCCAGGCGGAGGACCGCGGCTATCACCGCTACTGGGTCGCGGAACACCACTCCATGCCGGGCGTGGCCTCCTCCTCCCCGGCCGTGATCCTCGCCCACCTCGCGGCCCACACCACCCGCGTCCGCCTCGGCTCCGGCGGCGTGATGCTCCCGAACCACGCCCCGCTGGTCATCGCGGAGCAGTTCGGCACGCTGGAGGCCATGGCCCCCGGCCGTGTCGACCTCGGCCTCGGCCGCGCCCCGGGCACGGACGGTGCCACGGCCGCCGCCCTGCGCCGCTCGGCCCGGCTCCACGAGGGTGCCGACGACTTCCCCGAGCAGCTCGCGGAGCTGATCCGGTTCCTGGACGACGACTTCCCCGACGGCCACCCCTACCGTCGTATCCACGCGGTACCGGGCCCGATCCAGGGCACGTCGCCCGGCGGTGTGCAGTCCCCGCACCGCCCCCCGATCTGGCTGCTGGGCTCCTCCGGTTTCAGCGCCCGCCTGGCCGGCGAACTCGGCCTGCCGTTCGCCTTCGCGCACCACTTCTCCGCGCGGAACACGATCCCGGCCCTCGACCTGTACCGCGAGACGTTCCGCCCCTCCGCGGTCCTCGACGCCCCGTACGCGCTGATCGGTGTCTCGGCCCTCGCCGCCGACGAGGAGAAGGAGGCCCGCCGCCAGGTCAGGGCCGCCGCCCTGAACATGGTCCGCCTGCGCACCGGCCGCCCCGGCCTCGTCCCGACCCCGGAGGAGGCGGAGACGTACCGGTTCAGCGCGGTCGAACAGGACTTCATCGACTCCTGGAACGCCGATGTCATCCACGGCACCGTCGACGAGGTCCGCACCCGTCTCGACGACCTCCACAAGCGCACCGGCGCCGACGAGCTGATGCTCACCACCCACGCCCACAGCCCCGACCTGCGCCTGCGCTCCTACGAACTGATCGCGGACGCCTACGACCTGCCGCGCGTCCCCCGCACCGACGGCGATCGGTGAGCGGTCTCGGACCTGGGGCCCGTGCCGAGGGCACTCGGTAGGCGGCCTCAGGTCTGGGGGCAGGCCGCGGCGCCCAGCAGCTCGCCGATCCGTTCGGGCGACACCGCGCGGGAGTAGAGCCATCCCTGCCCGGTGTCGCAGCCGAGTCTGCGCAGCCGGGAGGCCTGGGCGTCGGTCTCCACACCCTCCGCGGTGACGGTCAGCCCGAGCCGGTGGGCGAGCTGGACGAGGGCCTCGACGATGATCTCGTCGGCGGGGTTGGGCACCCCGTCGTCCCCGGCCCCGCCCTCCTGCGGCGTCTCGTACTGGAAGCCCCGGACGAACGCCCCGTCCAGCTTCAGCACCGACACCGGCAGCCGGCTCAGGTACGCGAGGTTGGAGTAGCCCGTGCCGAAGTCGTCGATGGCGATACGGACCCCCATGTCGCTGAGGGCCTTGAGTGCCTGCAACGGGCGGCCGGCGGAGCCCATCAGTGCGGACTCAGTGAGTTCCAGCTGGAGCAGATGCGGGGCGAGGCCCGTCTCGGAGAGGATCTCGGCGACATCGGCGACGAGGTCGGAGTCCCAGACCTGGCGCACGGCGACGTTGACGCTGACGAAGATCGGCGCCCGGCCGGCGTGGTCGAGCTGCCAGCGGCGGGCCTGCCGGCAGGCGGTCGCGAGGATCCAGCGGCCGAGCTGGACGATCGAACCGTCCTCCTCCGCCAGTGAGATGAACCGATTCGGCGTCAACAGGCCGAACTGCGGATGGTGCCAGCGCACCAACGCCTCCACCCCGCGCACCTCGCCCTGCGCCATCCCGACCAGCGGCTGGTACTCCAGGACGAACTCGCCCCGCCCGATGGCCGCCCGCAGCGTGGACGACAGTGCCTGACGGGTCATCCGGTGGGCGTTGCGCTCCGGATCGAACAGCGTCCAGCGGGACTTGCCGTCGGCCTTCGCCCAGTACAGCGTCGTGTCGGCGGCCTGCATCAGCCCGGTGGCCGTGGTGCTCGCCGACTGCCGTTCCACGACGCCGATCGACGCCGACACGGACAGCCGCTGCCCGGCGAGGTCGAAGGGCGCCTGGAGGGTCCTGAGCACGGACTCGGCCAGGTCGGCGAGTTGTTCGGTGCCGGTGGAGTCCTCGACGAGGACGGCGAACTCGTCGCCGCCGAGCCGGGCCACCAGCGGGGCCGTGGCCGGCGCGCCCGCCGAACGGCCGTAGGCCGCCGCCTCCGCGCACCGGGTGAGCCGCTCGGCGACGGCCGAGAGCAGCCGGTCGCCGACCCGGTGGCCGAGGGTGTCGTTGACCGCCTTGAACCCGTCGAGGTCCAGATAGACCAGGCCGATCCGGCCGGTGCCGGCCTCCTCGTAGGCGTCGCGCTCCAGGGCGGCGGCCAGCCGTTCGAAGAACAGGGTGCGGTTGGGCAGCCGGGTCACCGGGTCGTGCAGCTGCAAGTGCTGGAGTCTGGCCTGAAGTTGACGGTTGGCGCTGATGTCGGTCACCGAGAGGAGGACCGCGCCCTCCTCCTCGGGCAGCGGCGCCACGCACACCTGGACCCACAGGGAGGTCCCGTCGGGACGTTTGAGTCGGCGTGTACAGCGCAGCCGGGCCTGCCTGCCGCGCAACACCTCGCGATACGCGTGCCAGGTGCGGGTGTCCGCGGAGAGGTCGACCAACTCGGCCGCGACGCGCCCCGCGAGCGGCCCGGCCACCCCGTTCCCCAGCAGTGTCTCCATCGCCGCGTTCGCGGTGACGACCCGCCCTTCACGGTCGACGACGGCCATGGCCAGCGGCGCCGCGGAGAAGGCGGAGGGAGTGCTCTCGACCACCGCGCGGGCCGATGTGTCCGCCGTGCCCGGCGCCGCTGACACATCTGATGCCTCGACGTGACGCTCTGTAGTCGCTGATCGGACGAGGTCTGACGCGGGCGCCGGCCCTTGGGACGTTCCGCTCACCGTTCGCTCCCGCAGTGCACTCGTTTTTCGTACGGATCTCGATTGTGTCGTCGGAGCGGCCGAACTAAGTACGAAGGGCGCTCTGGCCGCGTCCGTGCAGGAAAGTGTGCCGATCATAGAGGTTGCCCTCAGGGCCTTCTAGCCACTCTCCAGTCTCCCTGAACAACGACCAGATCTGACAGATCGTTTCTGCCCCGAGCTGAACGGCTTCCCGGAACCGTCGACCACTTGTGACGTTCCGTGAGTGCGCGGGGTGTCGTCCCGAGGGGACTGTACGACCGTCCCTCACCCGTCTGGTGCACACAAACAGGGCAAAGTACTACTAATTCGGAAAATCTGGATGCGGCGTCCCAAGACTCGCGTTCGGAGGTATCCGTGCAGCGTCCGCACCCCTGGAGGGGGCCTCTCCGGCAGGGACTCCTCGACGGCCATGTGCCCACGTTGCGCAGTACGGCGGCCATGCTGACCTCGCTGACCGCCCTCGCCGCGACCTCCCTGATCGCGGCCCCGTCGGTCGCCGTCCCCCTGTCCGAGGCGTGCGCCCTGCGCAGGACCGAGGCGCATCACTCGGAGGGTCTCGACACCTGGAACGCCGCCTACCCGCGCCCCACCCGCGACCTCGACGCCGTACTGGTGTTCCTCTCCTTCCCGGACTCCACCCCCGTCACCTCCCCGGAACAGCTGACCGCCGATCACTTTCCGGACACCAGCCTGTTCTTCGAACGTGCCTCCTACGGCAAGTTCGCCTTCCGTCCGCATCCGCACCGCCAATGGCTGCAGATGCCGCGCCGCTCCACGTCGTACGCCATACGGCGGGACTGGAACGCGCCGCACCGGGCCGCCTATCTGAAGGACGCCCTCGCGACCGCCGACCCGCACATCGACTTCTCCCGCTACGACATCGTGTACTTCATCGCCGACCCGCACGCGCCCGGCGTCGACTCGGACGCGACGAAGGTGGTGAACCTGGAGTCGCCCCTGAAGGTCGACGGGACGGGGCTGCGCCGCGTCGTCACCGTGTTCGAGAAGCATCCGCCGGACCGTCTCGTCCTCGCCCATGAGACCGGTCATGTCTTCGACCTGCCCGATCTCTACCACCGGCCCGTCGACGGCAAGGGCGACTGGGACACCCATGTCGGCGACTGGGATCTCATGGGCAGCCAGTTCGCTCTCGCGCCCGACTTCTTCGCCTGGCACAAGTGGAAGCTGGGCTGGCTCGAACAGCACCAGGTCGCGTGCGTGAGCGGTGCGGGTGTCACCCGTCTGACGCTGGAGGCGGTGGGAGCGGGACCGGCGCGGAGGGCGGAGGGCACGGTGCAGGCCGGGAGCGCGGGAGGGCGGGAGGTCTCCGGAGGCGGCGCTTCGGGGCGCGGGTCGGGCGCCGGTGACGCGACGTCCGGCGACGGCGGGGCCACCGGCGACGGCGGGGCCAATGGGCGCGGCGGGGGCTCCGGGGACATCCTGTCGGCGGGGGCGCAGGCAGCGTTCGGGGCCGGCCGGGGTACGAAGCTGGCGGTCGTCCCCACGGGTCCGGACAGCGCCCTCGGCATCGAGGTGCGGGGAGCGGTCGGCAACGACTCCTCCGTCTGCGCGGAGGGTGTGCTCATCTACCGGGTCCGCAGCAGCGCCGAGTCCGGCAGCGGCCCCATCCAGGTGCTCGACGCCCATCCGCTCACCGGGGCGTGCTGGGACGACTCGGTCTACCCGCCCCTCGCGGACGCGCCGATGCGGGTGGGGGAGAGCTTCACGGTGCCCGGGGAGGGAGTGCGCGTCGAGGTGGAGGGCCGTACGCCGTCCGGGGAGTGGACGGTGAAGATCACGACAACGGGTTGGTAGGGGGCCAGCGGGAGGGGGAGGGCGGGGTCGCGCGGACAACGAAGGAAGCCCCTCGCTTTCGCGAGGGGCTTCCTTCGTGTCGTGCGCCGCCAGGGACTCGAACCCCGGACCCGCTGATTAAGAGTCAGCTGCTCTAACCAACTGAGCTAGCGGCGCCTGCTGACGTCGTAGACCTTAGCACCCTGGTCGGCGGGAGGAAAAATCGATATCCGCACGGTCGCGGAGGCCCTCGCACGGGCCGCCCGCACGGCCGCCCAGAGCAGCACCTCGGGCCCCGGAAGCCATGGCCGCGGCGTATCGGGAGCGACGACCCAACGGGACCCGGGCCGGGCGACAGGGAGGGTACGGGCGTCGCCCGCGCGGTTGCCGCCGACAGTGGAGCAGCCATCGGTGTGGCGCCCGGAGCGATCACCGGCGGGGCCGCTCGCGCGGCCGTCGATGCCGCGGTGGTGGCCGCCGGCGTCGGCCCGGCTGCTGCGGGGCTCCGGGGTGTGGAGGGCCGGGACGGTGACCGTGTCGCCGGTGCCGTGGCAGAGGAGGGGCGGGACGGCGCCCGTGCGGCCGGGTGAGCCCCACTCCTCCCACTCCAGCAGGGTCGGCAGGCGGTGCGCGGTGCCGGGGGAGGCGAAGAGCAGCATCCGCCCGCGATGCACGGCCACCGGGCCGGATCCCGGTCCCTCGGCCCACAGCCGGTCGAGCATCCGCCGCCCGAAGAGGGCCGGGGCGCTGACCACGTCGAACACCGTCCCGCACGGCAGCACCAGGGGTGCGACCGGCCGCTCCTCCCGCCGGGCGGCCATGGTGCGCCGCGGATACGTTCCTGCCGAGGCCAGCCATGCGGCCCCCTCCGCCGTCACCCCCGTGACGTCGGCCCGGTCCTGTGGATACCTGCCCGCATCGGTTCCAGCACTCATGTCTCCATGTCTACCGGCCGTCACGACCTGATTCCCCAGGGTTGCGGGAAAGTGGTACGGGAGCGGGGCAAGTGGGGTATCTTGCCCGCCCGGCATATGCCAGAAGGTGTTTCGCTGTCGGTCGAGGGTGGGATCCGGCAGCTCAGAGGGTGTCCGGGCCGCTCACGTCGCGCCCCCGCAACAGATCCCGCCCGAAGTCGACCATCTTCTTCGCGTAGTCCTCGGTCCACTCCGCCCGTTCCGCGATGTCCGCCGCGGTCAGCCGGTCGAACCGCCGGGGATCGGCCAGCTGGGCCGCCGCGATCGCCTGGAACTCCACGGCGCGGTCCGCCGCCGCCCGGAACGCCTGCGCCAGCTCCGTCGACCGCGACAGCAGCGCCCGCGGATCGTCGATCGACTCGAGATCGAAGAAGTGCTCGGGGTCGCCGGCCGCCTCCGCCGGCTCGAAGAGCAGGGGCGCGGGGCGTAGCCGCGGTTCGTGCCGACGCGGCGTGGGCTCCGCCATGTCTTCTCCTCCTCGTACGACGGTGCACGGGGCCTGTCCCCGGGGTGTCCCCCGGAAGGGCCACCGTCCATTGTCACGTGACCGCGCAAGTAGGCATAGAAACGAGCCGCCCCCGCCCACGCGCCCCCACTCCCACCGCACGCCCACAACTGCCCCGCCACGCGACGTTCCCCCAGCTCCGCCGCCACCGCGTGCTTCGCTTCCCAGCCGTCCGGGGCTGTTTCCTTCGG
>NZ_JAMGBG010000015.1 GCF_023516595.1 Streptomyces neyagawaensis
CACGATGTCGTCGGGGCGGTAGTTCAGCCGGGCCTGGATGGCGCGGGCGGCGAACGCCACGGGCCCGTGCGGGCAGGCCACGCCCTTGGGCGCCGCGGTGCTGCCCGAGGTGTAGATGAGCAGGGCGAGCCGGTCGGCGGGCACCTCGGTCTGAGTACGGGCGTCCGGGTCGGCCGGACCGGACAGGTCCAGCTCGGACACGACGGCGACCGGCACCTCGGACGGCCAGTTCAGGCCGTCGGCACCGTCGCGCTCGGCGTCCTGGACGACGATCAGCGAGGGTTCGGCGTCGGCGATCACCGACTGGAGGTGGAAGGCCTTCATGCCCGGGTTGATCGGCACCAGGACGGCGCCGCTGCGCCAGGTCCCGTAGAGCAGGGCGGTGAACTCCTTGGCGCTGTCGACGCGGGCGAGCACCCGGTCGCCGGGGCGGATGCCGCGGCGGTGCAGTTCCCTGGCGAAGGAGTCGGCGGCGGCGTCGAGTTCGGCGTACGTCCACACGCCATAGCGGTCCCGCACGGCGGGGGCGTCGGGGCGCCGGGCGACGGCGGCGGTGAGGAACACCTCCGCGGCGTTGTCGACCCGGGGGGCGGTGTCGGTGCCCACGGCGTTGTCGATCAGTGCCGTGCCGGGGAAGGTTCCGATCACGGTCGCGGTCATCGCTGCTCCTCGGGTGTCTGCGGATCGGCGGCCGGGGTCGTCCAGCCCGGTGTGCGGAGGATCTCCAGTACGGCGCAACTGGCGGTGCCGGGGCCCGCGGAGAGCATCAGCACGCGGTCGCCCGGGCGCAGTGCGCCGGTCTCGGCGAGGTCGTTCAGCGCGGCGAACTGGTCGCCGGCGCCGAGGTGTCCGGTGCGGCGGCCGAACTCCCAGGTAGTGCGCTCCTCGGGCACCCCCAGCAACTGCTCGGCCTGCCACTGCATCTTGCTGCGGCCGCCGGTGGGGATGACGGCGTGGGCCAGCTCGTCCGGCGTGATCCCGGCCTCGGCCAGCGCGTCGTCGACGGCGCCCTTGACCATGGCGACCAGCCGGTCGGTGGCCTCGCGGATGTTGCCGCCGCGGGAGCGCAGGTAGTGGGCGAACCGTTCGGCGTGCTCGTACGGCTCCTGAGTGGGCAGCGGGGTGAGGCCCGCTCCCCTGGCCAGCGCCTCCATGCGGTTGTCGGCGCGGGTCACGGTCGACAGGACGCGGGCGAAGCCGTCCCGGTTGGAGAGGACCAGGGCGGTGCCGCCGTCGGCGTAGACGAGGCCCGCCTCCGCGCTCCAGCGGTTGATGAGCGGCTCGGCGAAGCGGTCGGCGGTGGTGAGCACCACCGCGGCCTCGTCCTGTTCGGTGGTCAGCTGCCGGGCGGCCAGCTCCAGGGAGCCGACCGCCGCGTTGCACTCCTGCTTCACCTCGAACGCCGGCACGCCCCAGTGGACGGCGTGGTCGGCGACGTAGGACGCCACGGGCCACATGGTCTGGCCCTGGAACCAGACGTAGTTGTGCAGCAGCAGACGTACGGTCTCCGGGGCGAGACCGGACCGCTTGAGCGCGGTGGTGGCGGCCTGCACCGCCATGTCGGGTGGCGGGACGTCCTCGTCGGCCACCCGGACGGACAGCAGACCGTCCGCCTCGAACTGCTCGGGGTCGTACTCACCCGCCTCCACGGCGGCGCGGGCGGAGAACGGTTCGGGGAGCCAGGCCCCCGTCCCCGCCACGTAAACGCTTTCCCAGCGCATGGTTCTCCCATCGTCGGTTGGCTCACCCAGGGACGGCCGGGTGGCCGAGCGGCACGGCCGGGCTCCTGGGATCCGCCCTGCCGGGATCGTCGGCCCTGTCGCTTTGGCCCGGCTAAAGACCGGGGGCGGGATCGGGGCGGGGTGGAGAGGAGGGGACGGGGGCCGAGGGGCGGGGCGGGGACCGGGGGGACAGGACGGGGACCGAGAGGACGACGGGGGCCGAGGAGACGGGACGGGGGCCGAGGGGACGGGACGGGGGCCGAGGGGACGGGACGGGGCGTCGGGGCGCGGGGTGGAGCGGGAACGGTCGTGCCCCGGCCGCCGTTCGGGCAGCCGGGGCACGACCGGGTGGGCGCCGCGCCGGGGGACGCGCGGCGCCGTCAGCCGACAGTGGTCCTCGGCGCCTCGGGACTCGGAACGCGGGCGGAGGAGTCGGCCGTGTTCGGCGCGGCCAGGGAACGGGCCACGAGCAGGACGCACAGCACGAGCAGCAGCGGCACGCACATGGCCGCGCGGTAGGAGACGGCCGCTCCGACGGCCCCGACCAGGGGTGGGCCGATCAGGAAGCCCACGTAGTTGAAGAGGCTGACACGTGCCACGGCGGTGTCCTCGGCCCCCGGCAGCCGTTGCGCGCCGATCACCAGGGCCTGGGGGATGATGACGGACAGCCCCACGCCGAGCACGGCGAAGCCGAGGACGGCGGTCAGGGGTTCCGGCGCCGCGGCGACCACGGCGAACCCCAGGGCGGCGAGCACGGCGCCCGCCCGCACCACGGCCGCCGCCCCCCACCGCTGCACCCAGCCGTCACCGAGCGCGCGGCCCAGCAGGGTGGCCACCATGTAGAGGCCGTACGGGACGGTCGCCATCGCCTCCGAGCTGTGCAGGGTGTCCTCCAGGAACTTCGCGCTCCAGTTGGTCGCGGTGGAGTCCGCGACGACGGACACGGCCATGATCAGGCAGAGCGGCAGCAGCGGCTTCCAGGGGATGCCGCGCCGGCCGCCCGGCCGCGTCTCGGGCGCCCCGGCGGCGGACGGGGCGGCGGTCGGGGCGGCGGAGGGACCGCCGCTCCCGGCGCCCGGTCCGTCCGGGCGCGCGTCGAGGCGGGGGCCGGCCGCCACCGCGGCCGGGAGCAGCATGACGACCGAGGAGGCGAACACGGTGAACAGCGACAGGTGCCAGTGGGCCCCGGCCCAGGACAGGGCGGCGCCGAGGATGCCGCCGAGGCTCGCCGCGCCGTGGAAGCCCAGCATGATGCTGCGGCCGTAGCCGCGCTGGATCCCCACGCCCGTCATGTTCAGGCTGGCCTCCATGGCGCCCACCAGCAGGCCGAAGGCCACCAGGCAGACGGCGAGTTGCCAGACGGCCTCGCCCGCGCCGACCCCGGCCAGCGCCAGACAGATCAGCGGCTGTACGACCCTCACCACGACGTGCGGGGGGACCCGGCGCACCACCCGCGAGGCGGTGACCGTGCCGACGCCGGCCAGGATCGGGACGGCCGCGAGGGCCAGCGGGAGCTCGCCGTCGCTGAGTCCGTACCGGTCCTGGATCGCCGGGATGCGGGTGACCAGCAGAGCGAAGACCGCGCCGTGGACGAGGAAGATCAGCAGTAGTGCGGAGCGGGCCTGCCGCAGCCGAACCGGGAGCTCCATGGCACCTCCTTCGGTGTTCGCCGCCGCTCACCCGAGGGCAGCACCGCCCGGACCGTAGGGAGCGGCGCTGAAGCGCCGCTTGAGCGGACGGCGGCGCGGCACGCCACGGCGGGGACCGCCGCAAGTCCCCCTTCAGCGGGTCCCCTGAGGGTGGCGGGGACCGCTGTGCCCGCCACCGACGGAGGACCCGACCATGACCCGCACCGAGACCGCGGATCCCCGCCGCTGGTGGATCCTCGGTGTGCTCTCCCTCGCCCTGTTCGCGATCGTGCTCAACAACGGCCTGCTCAACGTGGCCATCCCCCAGATGATGCGGAGCCTGGACGCCGACGTCGGCCAGATCCAGTTCATCGTGGACGGCTACGCCCTGGCCCTCGCCGGGGCGTTGCTGACCGCCGGAACGCTCTCCGACCGGTACGGCCACAAGCGCGCGACCCTGCTCGGCACCACCGTGTTCGGCGTGGGTTCGCTGGTCGGCATGACCGCGGACGGCACCGGCCAGCTGATCGCGGCTCGGATCCTGATGGGGCTGGGTGCCGCGTGCATCATGCCCGGCACCCTCGCCGTCCTGGTCGACGTCTTCCCGCCGGCCGAACGGGCCCGGGCGATCGGTGTGTGGAGCGGCTGCTCCGCGCTCGGGGTCGCGGCCGGTCCGGTGGTCGGCGGCGCCCTGGTCAGCCACTTCTGGTGGGGCTCGATCTTCCTGGTGAACCTCGTGCCGGTGGCCGTGGTGCTGGTCGTCGGCGCCCTACTGCTGCCGGAGTCCGCCGATCCCTCGCCGCGCCGCCCGGACCCGGTGGGCGCGCTGCTCGGCACGGGCGCCATGGTGGGGCTGGTCTTCGGGACGATCCAGGCGTCGAAGTACGGCTGGACCTCCGGGTGGCCGGTCACCGGCTTCACCGTGGCCGCCGTCGCGGGCGTCTGCTTCGTGCTGTGGGAGCGCCGGCACCCGTACCCCATGGTGGACTTCGCTCTGCTGCGCCGGGCGCCGTTCATCGGGGCGAGCGTGAGCATCCTGCTGCTGATGTTCGGCCTGGCGGGCACCCTGTTCGTCCTCACCCAGCGGCTGCAGTTCGCCTTCGGCTACGGGCCGCTGCGGGCCGGTCTCGCCGTGATGCCGGTGGCGTTCGCCGTCCTGCTCGGCACGATGGTGTGCCCCGTGGTGGTCCGCCGGGCCGGGCCGGGCGGCAGTGTCGCCGTGGGCCTGGCGCTCGGGGCGGCGGGGGTGCTGGTCCTCGGCCGGGTGGGCGAGGGCTACGCACCGGTGCTCGCCGGGCTGGTCCTCGCGGGGATCGGGTTCGGGCTCGCGATGGGGCCCACCACGGACGTGGTGATGTCCCTGGTGCCGCCGGAGCGGTCGGGGGCGACGGGTTCGCTGGACATGACGATGCAGGAGTTCGGCAACGCATTGGGCGTCGCCGTGGTCGGCAGTGTGCTGGCCCACAGCTACACGAACGCGATGGCCGACGCCGACCGGCCGCAGGCGGCGAGGCGCACGCTGGAGAGCGCCCTGGCTCTCGCCGAACGCACCGGGGGCGACGCGGGAGCGGCGCTCGCCACGGCCGCGAGGTCGGCCTTCGACCACGCCGCCGGGGTGGGCCTGACCGTGGCAGCGGCCGGCGTGGCGGGCGGCGCGGTGATCGCGGCCCTGCTGATGCCGGGCCGCACGGCCGTCGGCGACACCGCCGGCGAGGCGGTGACCCCGGTCGCGGACACGGGCGTACCCGGAGCCCCGGCCCCGGAGACGCCGGCCCCGAAGACCTCGGCCCCGGAGACCTCGGCGGGCCAGACGCCCGTCGGCTGAGCCGCTTCGACGACGGCGCCTCGCGGCCGGACGGCCGCCCCGGCGCCCGCCCGACCGACGGAGGGCGGCTCCTCGGGCGGGCCGCCCGGCGAGTCCAAGGGGAACTCCCAGCCGACGGAGGGCCGCTCCCCCATCGGGCATCCGGTGCGCTGAACGACCGCCCGGCCCACGGACGGCCACCCCTCGGACAGGCCGCCCGGCGGGTCCAAGGGAAGGTCCGGCTGGCGGGAGGACCGTTGCTCGGACAGGCCGCCCGGCGCACCACACGACCGCCCGACCGACAGAGGGCCGCTCCTCGGGCAGGCGCCCGGCGCACCACACAACCGCCCGGCCCACGGACGGCCGTTTCTCGGACAGGTCGCCCGGCGAGTCCAAGGGGAACGCCCAGCCGACGGAGGGCCGCCCCTCGGGCTGGGGGCCGCGCACCAAACGACCGCCCGGCCCACGGACGGCCACCCCCTCGGGCAGGCCGCCCGGTGCGCGAAGTGACCGTAGGGGCAGGCGACTAGCGGCGTGCGCGGACTGTGTCTCGCCCGGTGGCCCGGTGGTGTCCGGGGCGGCCTGCGAGCAGGCGCATCCTCGGGCGGGTGGTTCCTTGCATGCGAACGGCCGCCTCTCCTCCGGGAGTTCGGGAGGGGAGGCGGCCTCTCGGCGCCCTGTGCGGTCCGGCGGTTCTTGCCCCGGAGGGGGTCAGTCGCTCGGGGCTCCCACCAGGTCCATGCCGAGCAGGTCGGCGATGTCGGTGTACCGGCTCAGGACCTCCGTGAGCCGGTCGAGGAACGCGCTCTCCTGCTCCCGGATGTAGAAGTGGCCGCCCGGCACCACCACGGTCTCGCAGTGCACCGTGGAGTACAGGGACCATTCCCGGACCTCGGGGACGGTCACCAGCCGGTCCTCCGCCCCGGCGAACGTGTGCAGCGGGATCGGCAGCGGGGTGCGGTCCACGCTCCCGGCGCCCTCACAGAGCATCAGGTCGCCCCGGACGACGGGCAGCAGCGCCGCCAGCCATTCCGGGCGGTCCAGCAGCACCCGGGGCAGACCTCCCAGCGCGGACAGCCCGCGCATCAGTTCCATGTCGTCCGCCACATAGCCGTGGGTGATGGGCGGGGCGGGCAGGTGCGGGGCCCGGTGCGCGCCGAGGAGGAGCGCGAGGGGCAGCCGTTCGCCGCGGGCCCTGCGGTATTGGGCCAGGGCGAACGCGACGAGGGCGCCCATGCTGTGCCCGTACAGCACGTGCGGGCCGTCGAGTTCCTCGCCGAGTTCCCGGTCCAGGTCCGCCACGAGCGCGGGGAGGTCGGTGAAGCGCGGCTCCGCCATCCGGCCCTCACGGCCGGGCAACTGCACCGGCAGCACCTCCACGCCGGATCCCAGCCACCGCTGCCAGCCCGCGTAGGCGGAGGCACCGCCACCCGCGTAGGGGAAGCAGAACATGCGCAGGCGACCGTCGTGGCGTGTGCCACCGCGTCTCAGATATCGCGTCATAGTGCCCCGGAACTCCTCTCGTCACGCGGTGGCCACCAGGTGACCAGCCCCCGCAGTCCCCACAGCGTCGGGAGCGGCGCTTAAGGGCCGCCAAACGACGACAGGGCCCGAAGAGAGAGGAACGTCCCCGATCGCCCGCATGACCGCCGATCGCCCGCATGACCACCGATCGCCGTCCGCCGTCCGCCGGGCGGCCGGGATCCCGCGGCGGGGCGGTCCGGGGCAGTGCGGGGCGGACGCCGCCGACGGCTCCCACGACTCCGACGGCTCCGGCGCCGGTGGAGCCGGACGCAGGCGGGGGCGCGGGTCAGGCCGAGACGGGTGCCAGCGGCCTGACGCGCGGCGCGCCCTCGGACACGGCCGGTTCGGGGGACTCCAGGACGGGGTCGGCCCGCAGGATCGCCTGGTGCAGCCGCTGCAGCCGCGTCGACGGCTCCAACGCCAGCTCCCGGATGAGGCACTGACGCAGCCTCTGGTAGATGCCGAGCGCGTGGGAGGGCCGGCCGCAGCGGTACAGCGCCAGCATCAGCTGCGCGTGCACGGTCTCGTGCAGGGGGTGCTGCGCGGCCAGCGCGGTCAGCTCCCCGAGCAGCGCGGCGTGCCGGCCGAGCCGCATGTCCGCCTCGATCCTCGCGTCGAGGGCGCCCAGTCTGGTCTCCTCCAGCCGTACCGTCTCCACCTCCAGCGCCCGGCCGATCTGCACGTCGGCCAGAGCCGGGCCGCGCCACAGCCCCAGCGCCTGGTGCAGCAGGACGGACGCCTCGCGGACGGATCCCTCGCGAAGGGCCGTCTGCCCGGCCGCGGACAGCCGCTGGAACTCCGTCGCGTCATAGGCGCCGGCCACGTCGAGCGCGTAGCCGCCGTACCGGGTGCACAGGACGTCCTTGGGTCCGCGCACCGCGGTCGGGCCCAGCGCCGTGGCCAGTCCGCGGCGCAGCTGCCGTATGTAGGTCTGGAGGGTCGCGGGCGCGGTGCGTGGCGGCGCGTCCCCCCACAGTTCGTCGAGCAGGGTGGACACGGTCACGACCTGGCCGGCGTGCAGTGCCAGCAGGGCGAGCACCTGGCGGGGCTTGGCCGCGCTGGGCACTACGGACGTGTGGTCGAGCTGGGCGACGAGCGGCCCCAGGACCCGGACCTCCATTGTGGTTCTCCCTCCAGCCAAAACCGCTCGGCTTGCGTTTCCGAGCGCTCCACAGTGGCACGGGGACCCATGCCACTCCCAGTGAGCGCTTCATCGCCGCCGCGTGAATAACGGAGGCGGTGACCCATGACGAATTCACATGGGAGGCATGAGGGGAACACTGTCGGTGACGACCCCGCTGCCCGAAGAATCCTGTCTGCCGGTCCGATCACGGCGACTTCCGATTCACACACAGGTATTTGCGGAGGGCAACGTGCACGAAGGCGTTATTTCCACTCTCGAAGGTACGCACGCCACGGAGCAGACCGTGGCCTTCGACCGGATGCCCGGCCAGGAACTGCGGTTCGTGGAACTGGCCGCGCGGGCGTGGCTGGAGCCGGAGCTGTCACGCCGCTACCAGGTGGACGCCACATCGGTGCTCGACGAGTTCGGCGTCACGCTCGCCCGGGGGCAGCAGCCGCCCTCGCTGCCCGAGAACCCGGTGGGTGAACTGACCATCGAGGAGCTCTCCCAGCCGACGACCGCGCACGCGTTCCTCTGCTTCTGCCTGACCGACGACGTGTCCCCGGAGGCCCGGTACACGTCGTCGGGGACCGGCGGTCGGAGGATCGTTCGGTGACCGCCGTCTTCGGTGAGCGTCCCGCGCACCCGTCGAGAACGCACGACCCTCGGCTCGTGGGCTTCCGCAGTCACCTGAGAGCGGAGGTCGTCGCCGACGACGCCGCGTACCTCCTGTCCGACCGGGGTGTGACCGCGTTGCAGGGCGATCACATCGAGGCCCTGGTACCCCTGTTGGACGGCACCAGGGACCTGCCGTCCCTGCTGCGGGACGCGGCTCCCGAGATACCGCCCGAGCAGGTCGGCCGGCTGATCGCGCGGCTCGCCCAGGCCGGTCTCGTGGGCTATTCGACGCCGGTCGCGGCCTCCGGCGGCTCCGATGAGGCGGGCCGGCCGGCCCGCGCGTTCTGGGAGCTGGCCGGGCTGGACGGCACGGTGGCCCTGCGGCGGCTGGCGGCCGCCCCGGTGGAGGTCCTCACGGTGGGCGGGGCGTGCGCCGAAGGGGTGCTGGAGGCGTGCCGGGCCGCGGGGCTCGCGGTGACCGCGAGCGGCTGGGCCCACGGCGCGCACGGCGCGCACGGCGTGGCCGGGAACGACCTCGCCCCGCTGTCCCTCGTCGTGTGCGACGACTACCTGAACCCCGAGTTGCGCGAGATCGACGCCCTGCACCGGGCCACAGGGCGGCCCTGGCTGCTGTCCCGGCCCGGTGGCTCCACGGCCTGGGTGGGCCCGGTGTTCCAGCCGGACTCCGGCCCCTGCTGGTCGTGCCTGGCCCACCGGCTGCGCGGCCACCGGCTGTGCGAGGCGCCGGTGCGGCGGGCGCTCGGCCTGACCGGCCCGGTCCCCCGGCCGGCCGCCCAGGTGCCGCCGTCCGCGGCGGCGGCCGCGCAGCTCGCCGCGCTGGAGTCGGCGAAGTGGCTGGCCGGCTACCGCTATCCCGGCCAGTCCGCGGTCCTGACCCTGGACACCCTCACCCTGACGAGCCGTCACCACGAGCTGCGGCGCCGCCCCCAGTGCCCGGACTGCGGTGACCCCGGCCTCGTCGCACGGCGGGTGCGGCAGCCGGTGACGCTCGTCTCCCGGCCGAAGGCGCCGTACGCGGGGGGCGGGCACCGGGCGCTCTCCCCCCAGGAGGTCCGCGACCGGTACGCGCATCTGGTCAGCCCGGTGACCGGGGTGATCGAGGAGATCCGCAGGGACCCACGGGCGCCGTCGGGCCTGCACTGCTATCTGGCGGGCCGCAACGCCGCGCTGGGCGGGACCGACCTGGCGCGGCTGCGGGCCGGGCTGCGTCACCTCAGCGGCGGCAAGGGCGCCACCGCGCTGGACGCCGAGGTGAGCGCCATGTGCGAGGCGCTGGAGCGGTACAGCGGCACCCTCCAGGGGGACGAGCCGCGCACCAGGGACAGCCTGCGGGGCCTGGGGGACGTGGCGGTCTCCCCGGACGCCTGCCAGCTGTTCGCCCCCCGGCAGTTCCGTGACCGCGAGCGGTGGAACGCCCTGCACGACGCGTTCCAGTACGTTCCCGAGCCGTTCGACGACCGGGCCCCGGTCGACTGGACGCCGGTGTGGTCGCTCACCGAGCAGCGGCAGCGGATGCTGCCGACCGGCATGCTGTACTTCCAGGGTGCCGCCGACGGGTCGTCCCGGCCGGTGGCCGGCCGGCGCTCGCTGCGCGCCGACTCCAACGGCAACGCCGCGGGCAGCAGCCCGGAGGACGCGATCCTGCACGGCTTCCTGGAGCTGGTCGAGCGGGACGCCGTCGCCCTGTGGTGGTACAACCGCACCCGGCAGCCCGCCGTGCGGCTGCACGGCCCCGGCGGCTTCGGCGACGCCTGGACCGAGGAACTCCTCGACATGTACCGGCACATGCACCGTGAGGTGTGGGTCCTGGACCTCACCTCCGACCTGGGCGTGCCGGTGTTCGCGGCGGTGTCGCGGCGCACCGACAAACCCGCCGAGGACATCATGTTCGGCTTCGGGGCGCACTTCGACCCGGCGGTGGCGCTGCGCCGCGCGCTGACCGAGATGAACCAGCTGCTGCCCGCCGTGATCGGCGCACGGGCCGACGGCACGGGTTACGGCACGACGGCGCCCGAACCGCTCGGCTGGTGGTGGGGGGCGACCGTGGCCACGCAACCGTATCTGCTGCCCGACCCCTCGCTCCCGGCGCGCGGCCCGGCGGACTTCGCCTTCCACAACCGGCCGGACCTGCGGGACGACGTCGAGGCCGTCGTCGAGTTGCTGCGCGGGCACGGCATGGACCTGCTGGTGCTCGACCAGACGAGGCCCGACATCGGGATCCCGGTGGTGAAGGTGGTCGTACCGGGGCTGCGGCACTTCTGGGCCCGGTTCGCGCCCGGCCGGCTGTTCGACGTGCCGGTGCGGCTGGGCCGGCTGGCGGCGCCGACACCGTACGAGGACCTCAACCCCGTCCCCTTGTTCCTCTGACTGTTCATCTGAACGGTACGGCGCCCCACCGCCGTACCCCGCATGCCCCACAGGAGCCCCTATGACCGCCGAGAGGCCGTTGAGCACCGTTGTGACACCGCAGAGCGAGAGGCGCTGCGTCGCCCTGTGGTCGCTCCGTGAGGACGTCCTGGTGGACATGGGCGGCCCGGCCAGTCCCGTGGTGCTCTCCGGCCGGTGGGGCGAGACCCGGCTGCACAGAGCGGGCCCGCTGGTCCGCGAGGCGCTGCGGCGGATGAGCCTCGGCCCGATCTCGCTGGCCAACGTGGCGGCCGAGCTGGCCGCCGACAGCTCCGTGCGCCCCTCCTCCCCCGGGGGGCGCACGGCCAGCGTCACGGGTGCGCAGGCCGAGATCCTGATGGTGCTGCACCGGTTGCAGCACATGGTGGTGCGCTCACTGACGCTGGAGGGCGCCGACCAGCCCCTGTTGTCAGTGGTGCCGATCGCGCAGTCGGCCCGGTACCGGCCGGACATCGTCGACCGGCAGCGTCCGGTGCGGCTGTCCCGCTTCGCGTTCCTGCGCAGCGAGGGCGAGGGGTTCGTGCTGGAGGGGCCGGTGTCGCTGTACCGGGTCGTCCTGCACGCTCCGGAGGCCGCGTGGGTCGTGAGCATGCTGGGCCGCGCGCTCACGGTCGACGAGATCGCCGCGGCCGTGCCGCTGCCCGCCGCGGTGGTCGCCGAGATCGTCGGCCATCTGCTGGGGACCGGCATGGTGCTCTCCGCGGAGCAGCCGTCGCCCGGCGCCGACCGCGGCGGTCCGGGCGCGTACGAGGAGGGCCGGGGCGGCGGTGACCCGGTCCCGTCCTTCGCGGAGGACCTGGACCCGGCGCTGCTGTCGTGGGGCGCCGTCGACCTGCTCTTCCACAGCCGCTCCACGCTCGGCCGGCACGACGCGGACTTCGGCGCGACGTATCCGCTCGCCGGGCGGCTGCCCCCGGCCCCGGCCGTCAAGCCGCTGCCGGACGGCCCGCGCATCGCCCTCCCCCGGCCGTCCCTGAGCGAGGTGACGGCCGCGGACCCGCCGCTGACGACCGTGGTGGAGGGGCGCCGGAGCATCCGGCGCTACGGCTCGGAGCCGCTCACCGCCGCCGCGCTGGGCGAGTTCCTGTACCGGGCGCTGCGGGTCCGCGGCCTGCACGAGCGGCAGGGCGAGGGCCGGCAGGAGGAGGCGTACTCCGACCGGCCGTACCCCAGCGGCGGCCGCGCCTACGAGCTCGAGTTCTATCTCACCATCCGGGACTGCGCCGGCATCCCGTCGGGCACCCACTACTACGCGCCGCTGGAGCACTGCCTGGTGCAGATCGGCGACGGCGGGACGGACTCGACGACGGCGGAGCTGGTCGCGGAGGCGCAGATCACCGCCGGGCTGGTGGACCCGCCCTCGGTGGTCATCACCATCACCTCGCGCATCCACCGGCTGTCCTGGAAGTACAGCGGTCTCCCCTACGCGCTGACGCTGAAGCACGTCGGCGCGGTCATTCAGAACTTGTATCTGATCGGCACCGCGATGGGCCTGGCCGCGTGCGCCCTGGGGAGCGGTGACGTCGAGCTGGCCGCCCGCACCACCGGCACGGACTGGCTGACCGAGCCGAGCGTCGGGGGCTTCGCCCTGGGCGTGGCCCCGCACCTGTCACCAACCATCCCTTAAAATCGCACAGTTGGTCCATGAGTCCTGCATTTAATACTTACAGTTCAAAGATCCCGCATACACTGGTCGCTCCTTGATCCTGTTCCGGTGAGGGGCTTTCATGGAGGCAGCCGCGCTGGGCGCGGAGACGCAAGTCGACCGCTCCTTAGGGGAGACCGCCACCGGCGGTGTCGGCGGCAGTCCCACCTTGTCGGCGGCTGTGCGCGCCCTGGGCCTCAGTGCCCCGCCGCCCCGGCTCGCCCAGGGTGTCGTCCTGATCGTCGAGTGCGGTTTCGTCCTGACCGGCTTTCTGAACATCGCGGACGCGAGGCCGGGGCCGTGGACCCTCGTCGCCTCGGCCCTCGGCTTCAGCTTGGTCTTCCTTCTTCAACTCGTGCACACCACCCAGCGTCTGCGGCGGTTCCGGGCTCGCTGGTACCGGTGGACGCTCACCCTGCAGGCGCTGCTGACGTATCTCCCGCTGTTCGTCCTGGGGTTCGGCTGGGGCGGGATGGCCGGCTTCCTGGGCGCCTCCCTGCTGCTGGTGCTCCAGCCCAGGGTGGCCTGGCCGCTGTTCGGCCTCGTCGCCGTCGCGGCCGCGGGCACCGGCCCGCTGCTGGGCATGCACTTCGTCGGCTCGGTGTACATCGCCGTCTCCACGGTGCTGACGGGACTGATCGTGTACGGCCTGAACCGGCTCGCCCAGCTGGTGGTCGAGGTGCACGCGGCCCAGACGGAACTCGCGCGGCTGGCCGTGACCCAGGAGCGGCTCCGCTTCGCCCGGGACCTGCACGACCTGCTCGGCTACAGCCTGTCCGCGGTGACCCTCAAGAGCGAACTGGCGTGCCGTCTCGTGCCCGCGGCCCCCGAGCGGGCCCTGGAGGAGCTCAAGAGCATCCTGGAGATCTCCCGGCAGGCCCTGTCCGACGTGCGCACCGTCGCCCGTGGCTACCGGGACATGTCGCTGTCCACGGAGGCCGTGTCGGCGCAGGCGGTCCTGGCGGCCGCCGGCATCCAGGCGGAGGTGGAGTGCCAGGTGGACCTCCCCGAGGGGGAGGTGAGCACCATCATGGCGACCGTGCTCCGCGAGGCCATCACCAACCTGCTGCGCCACAGCAAGGCGGAGCGCTGCCGGATCCAGTTCTGCGGGACGTCGTCGGGCGATCTGGTCCTCACCATCGCCAACGACGGGGTGCAGAAGACCGCCACGGCCTTCCGGGACCTGTCGGACGGCTCGGACGGCAGCGGCCTGGGCAACTTGCAGTTCCGGCTGGCCTCGATCGGGGGCCGGCTGATGTCCGGGCTGGACGAGGCGGGCTGGTTCGTCCTGCGGGCCGCGGTCCCGCTGGGCCGGGCCGACTGAGAGCTCCGGACAAAAGGGGTGTCCGATCAGCTCGCGGCGTCTGGTGCGTGCGATCGCAAGGCGCCGGAAGCTCCTCGATGGGGGTCCCCCGCTCGAGCGGAGCCGAGAGTGGGGGAGGAGCTACCAGGGGCTTGCGGCAACGCGGCGAGCGTGCGTGCCAGACGCCGCGAGCCGGGCTCCCCATTTGTTCGGAGCTCTGAGAGCCGCGGGCGGCGGAGCGGGCGGGAACCGGTGAGGAGCTCACAGCCGCGGGCCGGGCGGGGGTGTCGCGCCCCGTCCGGCCCGCGGCCTCTCACAGCCAGCCGCTCTCCCTGGCGACCCGGATCGCGTCGACCCGGTTGCGGGCGTTGAGCTTGGTGACGACCGTCGTCAGGTAGTTGCGCACCGTCCCCACGGACAGGAACAGCAGGCGCGCGATGTCCGCGGCCTCCGCCCCGTCCGCGGCCAGCCGCAGCACCTCCGTCTCACGGGGCGTCAGCGGGTTCTCCCCGTTGTCCAGGGCCGCCAGGGCCAGCTGGGGGTCGATCACCCGCTTCCCGGCCGCGACGTCCCGGACCGCGTCGGCCAGCCGGTCCGGTGGGGCGTCCTTGAGGAGGAAACCGCCCACCTGGGCCGCGAGCGCCTTGCGGAGCGTGCCCGGCCGGCCGAGGCTGGTCAGGATCAATGTGCGGCACGAGGGCAGCTGTTGGGCCAGCTGGGCCGCCGCGCTCAATCCGTCGAGGCCGGGCAGGTCGACATCGATGATGGCGACATCCGGCTGGTGCTCCAGTGCCGTGGGGAGGATCCGGTCCCCACGCTCGACCTCGGCCACGACGGTGAGGTCACCCTCCAAGGCCAGCAGGGCCACCAGGGCCCCACGGACCATGTGCATGTCCTCGGCGAGCAGTATGCGTATCACAGTGCTCCCCCCGGGGGGCCGAGAAGGTCACGTCGGCCCGATTGACGAGGACATTACTTGACAGAGGGTGCGCGTAAAAGATCAGAGAGCGATTTCCTTTAAACTTCACCTTAATCCTGGGCCCACTGCGCCACCTCGATCCGCATGGCGGTGGTGACGGTGCTCTCCTGCACGGCCTCCACCTCGACCGGGATCGTGAAGGTGCCCAGTTCCTCGTCGGAACGGAACCCTCCGACCGTCGCCCGCAGGCTGGTGATGCGGTCCAGTTCGGCGTAGTCGGTGAAGTCGGTTTCTATGGACGCGATCGACAGGCTGCACGGGTCGAGGCCGTGCAGCCGGGCCACGGAGGCCACCGCCAACTGCCGTGCCGCCTCCATCTGCAGATGGCCCGGCACATGGTCCAGCGGGTGGTCGAAGACGTGCGGGTGGCTGGTGTCCACCACCAACTGGCAGGAGAACCGGCTCTGTTCACCGTCCGCGACGGGCTCGGTGACGAACACGTTCCGGGCGTCGCGGCGGCCCACCGCGCACGGTTCGGCCGCCGTGAAGCGCGGCAGCAGGAAACCGGGGTGGTCCGGCAGCTGCCGCCTGCTCCGCATGGCCTGGTAGGCGGTCCTGGACAGGATCAGCAGCCCGCCCTCCCCGCGCATCGCCGGGCGCCCGTCGACCGCGACGTCCCCGGTGAAGGTGAACCCCTGGACGCGGCCCGCCCGGTTGCGCCGGGTCCTCACGGTCACCTCGACCCGCAGGTCGGCCGGCCGTCGGCCGATGCGCAGCGGTTCGAACGCGGTGACCCGCAGTCTGAGATCCCGGAAGATGAACGCCGACCCCAGCTCCACCCCCAGATGACGGTGGGCGATCAGGACCCCGGCCTGCCGCACCACTTCCACCAGCAACGTGAAGTCGTACGAAGGAGAGTCCTCCCCGATCAGATGGCCGCGCGGGAGCTGGGCGGCGACGGCGAAGGTGTCCTCGCCCGTCTCGGCGGAGTCGGTGACGAAGACCTCGGCGATCGAGGCCCGGTGGACAAGGGTGCGGGGCACGGTCGCGTCGTAGCTCAGCTCCACCTCGGCGGCCCTCGGGCGCGCCGGGGCCGCCTCGGAGGCGGTGGCGGACGCGGTGACGGGGGCGGTCGCGGACGCGGGGGCAGACAGGGACATGCTCATGGTCGGTCCTTCCAAGGAAGTCTGGGTGTCGCGATCGATCGGCTCGCGATCGGTGGGCCGGGCCCGCTCAGGGCCGCAGGGACGGCACCGGCGCCGTCAGGGGCTCACGCGACGGCAGCCGGGCGAGGAGGGCGTCGAGGCCGGCGGGGGCGGAGCGGGCCGCGACGACACCGTCCGGCCGCACATAGGCGACCCACGGGGAGCCGGCGGCGCCGAGCGTGCGGCCCTGTTCCCGGGCGACGATCAAGTCGCCCGTCCCCTGCGGTACTTGCGCGGCTTCGGCGGTCGCGGGCTGGATCCACAGCACCTGGGCCGTGTCGCCGACGCCCCGCTCCCGCACGGCGTCCGCGGCGCGCACGGCCGCCTCACCGGCCGTCCCCGCGCCGTACACCAGCAGGGTGTGCCGCCCGGCCGCCAGATGGTCGTGCAGCGTTGTCGCGGCCGTACCGGTCACCGGGATCAGCGTCGCGTCGGGGGACCGCCGTCCGGGCCTCAGCGTGCGCGGCACGCCGCTCACGGCGTCGGACGCGGCCACCGCGGGGCTCCCCGAGTGGTCCAGGTCGAGTTGGGCGAGCAGGGGGATCGCCTTGCGCTCCAGCAGCCCGGTGGCGGACAGCGCCCGCATGACCGTGTTCCGCAGGAGCCGGGCCACCGGACGGCGCAGCAGCCACATCCGGATCTGCTGGTCGCCGTTCGCGACCGCCCGGACGGACGCGGGACGCCGTTCGGCCTCGTAGCTGTCGAGCAGCGCCGGGTCGCCGCCGCGCACCACGGTCGCCAGCTTCCAGCCCACGTCGTAGCCGTCCTGGACGCCGGTGTTGAGGCCCTGTCCGCCGGCGGTGGTGTGGGCGTGCACCGCGTCGCCCGCGAGCAGCACCGGGCCCTCACGGAAGCGCGGGGCGACCTTGGCGTGCACCCGGAAGCGGCTGGTCCACCAGGTGCCGTGCAACCGCAGCCCGCCCGGGCCCCGCTCGTCGAGGAGCCGTTGCAGCAGCTCCTCCGAGGGCGGATCGGTGCGCTCGTCCGGTTCCGTGTCGAAGAAGACCCGGTGGCCGTCGGGCTGCGGGACGATCACCAGCACCCCGTCGGGCGTGATGTGGTGCTGCACCTCGGCCTCCTCGGGCGCGCCCTCCAGCCGGCCGTCCCCGATGAGGAACGTACGGTCGAAGGTGTGGCCCTCGAAGGGGATGCCGACGCTGTCGCGTACCAGGCTGCGGGCGCCGTCGGCGGCGACGAGCCAGGGCACCGTCACCGTCTCCTCCGCGCCGCCCGCGCTCAGCGTCACGGTCACCGACTCCTCGGGGCCGCCGCGGTGCACGGTCACCGCCGTGGCCTCGGTCTCCCACTCGACGGTGCCGCCCAGCTCCGTCAGCCGCTCCAGCAGCGCGCGCTCGGTGACGGGCTGCGGTACGCAGAGAGGGCCGGGGAACGCGGTGCCCGTCAGTCCGCCGAACCGCACACCGGCGAGCTTCCTGCCCTTCGACCAGTACGACGCCCCCGCCAGCGGAAGGGCCGTCCCGGTGAGCTTCTCGGCGACCCCGAGGCGGTCCAGGCATTCGAGGGCGCCGCTCCACAGCACCAGCCCCTTGGGCGCGATACCGGGGCCGGGACGCCGGTCGACGACACGGCAGGGCACGCCGAGGTCCCACAGGGCGCACGCGGCGGACAGGCCGGTGGGCCCGGCGCCGACGACGAGAACCGGGGTGGCGGTCATCGGGCACCTCCCGCGGCGCCGGCGGCCACGGCCACGGGGCGGTGCAGCAGGGCCGAGATCTCGCGGACGGCGCTGTCGGTGTCGGCGAACCGCACGGCGCGCATGCCGAGTTCGGCGGCGGCCCGGCAGTTCTCCTCCGTGTCGTCGACGAACAGGCAGCGCTTCGCCGGGGTGCCGAGCCGGTCGAGCAGGATCCGGTAGATCTCCGGTTCCGGTTTGCGTACGCCTTCCCGGTGCGAGTCCACGACCACGTCGAAGAGTTCGTCGACGGGCAGCTGGGCCCGCCACAGCGGCTCCCACTCGCGGACGTTGTTGGTCAGCAGGGCGAGCCGGTAGCCGTCGCGGCGCAGGGCGCGCAGGAAGGCCAGGAACGGCTCGTTGGCCCGCCGGCCCCGGAACCACAGCTCGCCGAAGCTCTGTCCGTCCGCGAGGATCCGGCCCGCCCCCTCGGGGAGTTCGGCGAGGATCCGGTCCACCATCTGCCGCTCGGTGATCGTGCCGGTCTCCAGGGCGGCCATCGGGGTCTCCCCGTGGCGTTCCGTCGCCGCCAGGAACGCCTGCGCGAGGTCGCCGGCGTCGATGCCGGCGAGTTCGGCGAAGGCGGCGAAGGTCTCCACGAGCGGGTTCGTGAGGACCCCTCCGTAGTCGACGACGACGGTGTCGACCGCCGTGGCGCTCCCCTCGCCCACCGCGACGCGGCGTACCGGCCGCTCCTGCGGCCCCGTCTGGTGTGTGGATGTCATCGGGCTGTTCCCCCTTGCTCTGGTCGATCTGCTCGCTCTGGGTGCTCGGTTCGATCGGGTCGATCTGGTGGATCTGTTGGATCGGGTGATCCGGGTGATCCCTTGGGCCGGGATCGGGGTGGCGGGTGCGGGAGTGGGTGGTCCTGGCGGACCGCTGAACCGGGTGGACCGGTGACCGGGCCGCATCGGGCTGCATCGGGCTGAACCGGTCGACTCCGTGGGCTCGGTGGAGTCGGTCGGTCGGCCAGGTCGTCGGCCGGTCCGGTCGCGGGCGTTGCGCTGATCGCGGCCGGCCGGCTGCGGCCGTTCTGGCGCACAGGGCCGGTCGGGGCGGGCCGGGCGGTGCCGTGGCCACTCGGCCGGGTCGGGTGTCCGGGCGGCGTTGCCGCGGCGTCCGCCCGACGCGTTGCCCGGACGCTAACGACGATCGCTTGCGCCCCGCCAAAGAGGTGCGGGAGGACCTGTCGAGGTCCTCCCGCACCTTGTTTCCCGCGTATTCACGTACTCGCGCGGCCGTGTGGCCGTCGCGGCGTCAGCCGGACTGCTTCCCGGCGGCCGCGCCGGCCCGTTCCCTCTCCTGCGTCACCGGCGCCGACGTGTCCGACGCGCTCGACGGGTCTGAGGCGTCCGGTGTGTCCGACGCGGCCGGGGCCGGTGCCGCCGGGGCCGGGCCGCCCTCACGGATGCCGAAGCGGGCGTGCAGGCGGCGCAGCGGTCCGGGCGCCCACCAGGTCGCCCGTCCGGTGAGCGACAGCACCGCGGGGACGAGGAGCGTACGGATCACCATGGCGTCCATGAGGATGGCCAGGGCGACGCCCAGTCCGAGCATCTTGGTGTTGGTGATGCGGGACGTGCCGATGGCCACCATGACCACGGACAGGACGAGCGCGGCGGCGGTGATGACACCGCCGGTCGAGCGGATCCCCTCGACCACCGCGGCCTTGTGGTCGAGCGTCCGCTCCTGCTCCTCCTTGATGCGGGAGAGCAGGAAGACCCCGTAGTCCATGGAGAGTCCGAACGCGAGGCAGAACATCAGCACCGGGAGTGCCGTCTCGATGCTCCCGGTCGGGGTGAAGCCCAGCACCCCCGACAGGTGTCCGTCCTGGAAGACCCACACCACGGCGCCCAGCATCGCGGTGAGGCTCAGCGCGTTGAGCAGGACGGCCTGCAACGGCACCAGCACGCTGCCCGTGAGCAGGAACACCAGAACCAGCGTGGCGAGCACGATGATGCCGATGGCCCACGGCAGGCCGCGGCCGATGGCGGCCTGACTGTCGATCAGTGCCGCGGTCGTCCCGGAGGTGTAGCTGGGGAAGTCGGCGTCGACGGCCCTGACGTCCCGCACCAGGTCCTTGCCCTCGTCGGAGACGGCCTCCACGCCGGGCACCACGGTGAGGTACGCGATCTCGCCAGCGGTGCGGCCCGGCTGCGCCGGTCCGGCGGCCCGGCCGTCCTGGTAGCTGCCGGTCGGCCCGTCCACCCGGATCACTCCGTCGAGCCGGGACAGCCGCTCGGCGTAGTCGCCGAGCTCGCCTGCGGGCGCGTCGCGGGTGACGACCTCGATCGCTCCGGTGGGGCTGCCCTGGAAGTGGTCCCTGATGTTCTCCTGCACCACGCGGGAGTCGGCGGAGGAGGGCAGCTGCCGGTAGTCGGCGGTGCCGAAGTCGACGTTCAGGAAGGGCGCCCCGAGCAGCAGCAGGACGGCCAGGGTGCCGGTGGCGACCAGCGGCGCGCGCCGCATCACGCCCCGGGCCAGCCGGGCCCAGGCGGCCCCGGGGGCCGCGGGCTCGGGGATCTTGCGGGAGCCGCGCCGGACCAGCTTGCGCACGTCCCAGGCGTCGATGCGCCGGCCGAGGACGGCGAGCAGGGCGGGCAGCACCACGAGGGCGGCGACGGCGGCGAGGACCACGACGCTGATGCCGGCGTAGGCGAGGGACCGCAGGAAGTACAGCGGGAACACCATCATCGCGGCGAGCGACACGGCGACGGTCGCGGCCGAGAACAGCACCGTCCGCCCGGCCGTGTTGAGGGTGACGGCGAGCGCGGCGGGTGTGTCGCGGCCGGCGGCGAGTTCCTCGCGGTAGCGGCGCACGATCAGCAACGCGTAGTCGATGGCGAGGCCGAGACCGAGGGCGGTGGTGAGGTTGGTGGCGAAGACGGAGACGTCGGTGAAGGAGGTGAGGACCCGCAGCACCGCGTTGGTGCCGAGGATCGCGATCACGCCGATGCCGACGGGGAGCAGCGCGGCCACGGCGCTGCCGAACACGACCATGAGGATGAGGAGCGTGATCGGCAGCGCGATGACCTCGGCGCGCACGAGGTCCTCGCGGATGAAGGTCTGCTGCTCGTTCTGGACGGCGACGCTGCCGCCGATCCGGACCGTGAGGTCGCCCTGCCGTCCGTCGAAGTGCCCGACGATACGGTCCTTCAGGGTGCGGTCGGCCTCCAGTTCGTCCCCGGTGAGCCGGGCCACCACCAGGGCCTCCCGGCCGTCGTCGGAGCGCAGTGCCCCGGCGCCGGTGTCCCAGTAGGAGGTGACGCCGGTGACGCCCCGCTCGTCGGCGAGGCGGGCGGCGAGCTCCCGGCCCTGGCGTGCCACGTCGGCGTCGTCGACCTCGCCGTCGGCCCGCGCCAGCAGCACGAGGTTGGGGCGGGCCCCGGGGAACTCCCGTTCCAGGATGTCCGCGGCGTACGAGGACTCGGATGACGGGTCGACGACACCGCCGCTGCCCCCGCTGCGCAGCCGGTCGGCGACGCCGCTGCCGAGGACGACGGCACCGGCCAGCAGGACCACGGTGAGGACGAGCAGCAGCCGGGACCGGCGGACGGCCAGCCCGGCGATCGCGGTGAACAGGCCCCGGGGAGGGGCGGTTTCGGGGGGCGGGGTGGGTGTGGTGGCGGGGGACATGGGGGCTCCCGGAGGTCGGGGTGGGTGAGGTGCGGGCCGGCCGTACGCCCGGGGACGCCGACCGGTGTCGTCAGCGGCGACGCAGGTGGAACTGGCCGGGCGTGGTGGAGGGGACGCCGGTGAGGATCTCCCGGAGCCCGCCGCTGACCACGTAGTCGCCGTACGGGGTCACGGCGACGGTGGTGGGGTCCTCGAACGGCCAGGTCTGGTCCCGCACGGTGCGTGCGCTGCGCCAGCAGTCGGTGGACCGCAGCTCCAGGACGGCGTCGCGGCCGGGGCGCCCGTCGGCCGGCGACAGGTCGTTGGACACGACGACCAGGGAGCCGTCCGGGCGCAGGGCGATGCCGTCCATGGTGGCGGGCGCGCGGTCGAGGCGGACCTCGCTGACCTTGGGCCGCGCCGAGCGGGGGCGGTCGACGCGGAAGAGGCGGCCGCCGTCGTACTTGCCCATGAGGAGGAACCCGGCGGGGTGGTGGACGATGCCGTTGGGGCCGGTGGCCTCGGTGAGGAAGCGGTCGTCGCGGATCACCTGGAGGAGCTCGCCGGCACGGCTGACCACGCTGATCGTGTCGACCCCGGTGTCGGTGACGTAGATCGTGCCGTCGCGGTCGACGGTGACGTCGTTGGCGCGGGGCTGGGCCTGTCCGTCGGACAGGTCGACCAGGTGCTGGACGGCACCGGTGTCGAGGTCGAAGACACCCACTCCGGACACCGGGGGCAGCGTCGGGTCGACGATGCCCATCAGCCGGAAGAAGTAGTCGGTGTAGGCGGCCAGGACGCGGCGGCGGGGCGCGTCCACGACGATGCCGAGGACCGACACACGGGCGAACGGGGCCACCAGTGGGGTCACGGTGCCGTCGGCCCGGACCACCGAGATGGTGCCCTGCGCACTGGACCCCACGAGGAAGGCCTTCCTCGTGGGGTCCCAGGCGACGCCCTCCGGGTACACGCCGGGGGCGGTGACGCTGAGGCTGCGCGGCAGCGGGCAGCGGGTGGATTTCGCGAACGCCGGCAGCGGGGTGGCGGCGAGCGCCCCGCCCAGGGAAACCGCGGTGGCGAGTCTGAGCAGGGTGCGGCGGGAGGCCGGGGACGACACGTCCATGATGTGCTCCTGGGAAAGGGGTAAAGGATGACGAAGTAACAGGAAGTGGGCTGGGCCGATGCGTGGTCGCGGCGGGCCGGGTCGTGTGGTGGCGCACCTGATGCCCCGCTGGGGGGAAGCGCCGGGTCCGGCTGTCCAGCGGACATGGGCAAGGGTCGCGAGCCGCTCTGGAGAACCACTGAACCTGCGCTGAACCGGCCACGGGCGGCCGGAAGCGGTGGACGGCGCCCGGGAGGCGCTTTGGTCCGGCGCAAGGCGGGCTGCCTAACGTCCCGGCCTGCCAGGTCCCGTCGGCGTGTGCCCGGCGTCCCCGAGTTACGGGAGGCGCCGACGGGGTCCGGCCCACGCAGCGGCGCCGGACAGCGGAAAGCCAGAGGAGACGAGTCGCGTGACGGTAGACACCGTGGACATCGAAGAGGCCGAGCCGACATCGGCCGGGATCCGCACCAAGGAGGTGCACCGTCTGGACCGGGTGGTCATTCGGTTCGCGGGTGATTCCGGTGACGGTATGCAGCTCACCGGTGACCGTTTCACCTCCGAGACCGCCTCGTTCGGCAACGACCTGTCAACCCTGCCGAACTTCCCCGCCGAGATCCGCGCCCCCGCCGGCACCCTGCCCGGCGTCTCC
>NZ_JAMGBG010000150.1 GCF_023516595.1 Streptomyces neyagawaensis
CGTCGCGGAGCCCGGGGGCGTCGCGGAGCCCGGGGGCGTCGCGGAGCCCGGGGGCGTCGCGGAGCCCGGGGGCGAGGCGGGGCGCCCGGTGGCGGCGACCCCCGATCGCCCGCGCTACGACGTGACCCTGCGCGGCGACTCCGACGGCTCCCACTGGAAGGGCCGACAGCGGGTGTCGTTCCGCAACGCCGCCGAACGGCCCCTGCGTGAGGTGTACGTACGGCTGTGGGGCAACGGCGCCGACGGGTGCGGCAAGCCGGGCAGACCGTCACCTGTCGCCGTGACCAAGGTGCGCGGCGGCACTCCGGGCCGGCTCACCGTGAACTGCACGGCACTGCGCATCACCCTGCCGAAGCCGCTGGCACGCGGGAAGCGGGCGAGCATCGCCTTCGACGTGTCCCTCACGGTGCCGGGGCGCAACGCCCGCTTCGGCCGTGAGGGCGCGTTCCGCTTCCTGGGCAACGCCGTGCCCGTACTCGCCGTGCACGACGCGAAGGGGTGGCATCTCGACCCCCATGTGCCGATCGGCGAGAGCTACTACAGCCTGGCCGGTGACTTCCAGGTCCGCCTCGACCACCCGTCGGCCCTCAAGGTCCCCGCGACCGGCCGCACCTGGACCAGGGCCGGGGAACCCGGACGCACCCTCACCCACAGCGTCGCGCACCGGGTGCGGGACTTCGCGTGGGCGTCCGGCCCGTTCCGCACGGCGACCGAGACGTCCGCCGGTGGCGTGCGCGTGAAGTCGTACTGGGCGCCGAACACGCCCGCCGCGGGGGTCCGCCTGACCCGTGAGGAAGGCGTTCGCGCCGTCGACCGGTTCGGCAAGGAGTTCGGCCGCTATCCCTACGGCGAGATCGACCTCGTGATGACCAAGGAGTTCGGTGGCGGAATGGAGTACCCCGGCCTCGTCCTCCTCGGCACCGAGAAGGAGGGCAGCGCCGTCGTTCACGAGGTGGCGCACCAGTGGTGGTACGGCATCGTCGGCAACGACGAGTACAGCGCGCCCTGGCTCGACGAGAGCTTCGCCCAGTACGCCAACGCGCGCTTCTACGGGTGGGACACCCGCGGGTGCTGGTCCGACATCGACTGGCCGGACGACCGCACCGCGCTCACCGACTCGATGGCCCGGTGGGCCGAGCACCGGGATCAGTACCATCTTGTCTACTCGGCCGGCTCCTGCGCGCTCGCGGACCTGGAGCGCACCATCGGCGCCCCGGCCATGGCGCGGCTCCTCAAGGGGTACGCGCGGGACCACTGGTACGGCGTCTCCACGACCGCCGCGTTCAAGAAGGCCGCCCGCTCGGTCACCGGCAAGGATCTCGGGCCCTTCTGGAAGCAGCACCGCATCCGCTGACACCACCGGTCCGGCACGGCAGCCTGGCGTCACGAGGGGTAGCAGTCGCGCACCGGGTCCGTCTCGCTGTAGATGGCGGTGTCCTTCATCCAGCCGTACGCGCCGTTGTCGGCGACGGTCCTGAGCCAGCGCGTCGGGTGCGGCCCGCCCACCCACGCCTGACCGTCCACCTTGCAGTAGAACCAGCTCGGGTTGGAGAACATCGTGCCGACGACCTGGTTGGGGTCGGGGTACAGGCGGCTGTTGCCGATCGATCCGTACACCGTGGCGCCGGAGACGTTGTTGCACCAGTAGCGGTTGCCGTCCTCGTGACGCCAGCAGCCGGACGCGGCGGACGCGGACGGCGACACGACGGTCGTGCCGATCGCCGCGGCCAGGCCGGCGGTGGCGACAAGCCAACGAAACCTCATAGGAACGTTCCTTTCCCTGTCAGGGCATGTCTCAGCGGGGCCGGCCGCCGGGTGGCCCCCGTTCCCCTGCCGGGTGTGCCCTCTCGCTTCGGTCCGGTCCCGCACCGAAGCCTGCCGACCCGCGGGGCCCTTGCGCGCCCCCTTTCGGCCAGGACCGAAACCCGGAGGTAGGCGCCGCCCGCGACCGGGTGGCACCGCTGCACCGATCGTGCGCATTTTCCTCACCCCTGGTCTCCTGACAAACGGGGTGCCGCTGTACGACCCTGGGGGGACCGCCGTGCCGACCGGGCTGACCACCGGACGCGCGGGGCGGTCTCAGCAGTTGATCGAGGGGGACGACGGGATGAAGACACGCCTGCTCTCCGGCGTGAACCATGTGCCGGACCGGAGCGAGGACTGCCGGGCGGACGGAATCGGGAACGACCGCCCGCCCGAGTGACGGCCGCCCCGGGCCCACCGCCACCGGACCACCTCACACGGAGCACCCGCTCCCGAGGGTCCGCACAGACGGCCCGTCGCCGCGCCCGCCCCGCGGGCGTGTCACCGCTGCCCGCGGCCTCCCTTTCGCACGGGGCCGGGCAGCCCACCTCCTCGAGGACACACCTGCCTTCTCGTGTGTCCCGGCGCCGACCATCACACCGGGGAAACAAGGTGCTGCGCATTCACTTCACCGACAGGGACCTGGCCCGCGTCCATCTGGCGCGGGAGCCCGACCCTGTCTGGGAGACCCTGCTGGGTCTGCACCAGCTGACCGCGCCGCGGCGCGGACTGCCGGTCTTCGCCCCCTGGCGCCGCGACGCCCGCGCTCGCCTGGCCGACCGTCATCTGGTGGGGCCGGTGCGGATGCTGTCCGCCCTGGCCCCCGCCTCGGCGGGCTACTGGCCCGACTTCCTGACCCCCGGCGCGTCGGCCGACGGCCTGGACGCCGCGCTGGAGGCACTGCGGGCCACGCCCAAGCCACAGCTGCGGCAGGAGATGGACCGGCTGGCGCGTACCCACCCGCTGCCGCGCTGGGCTCACCGTCTCGCCGGGGGCGAGGCGCACCGGATGGAGGAGGTCGCGACGGCGTTCCGTCTGGTACACCGCACGATCATCACGCCGGACTGGACCGGGGCGGCCGGGACCACGGAGGCCGACCGGGCGCTGCGGACGCGCGTCCTGCGCGATCGCGGTGTGGAGGGGCTGCTGGACTCCTTCCGTCCGCTGATGGACTGGCGGCCGCCCGTGCTGCACGTGCGCTACCCGGAGGACCGGGACCTCCACCTCGGTGGGCGCGGTCTGCGGCTCATCCCGTCCCATTTCTGCTGGCGGACCCCCATCGCCCTGGCCGACCCCTCCCTGCCGCAGGTCCTGGCCTACCCCGTCACCCATCCCCCGGCGTGGGCGCCGCCCGCCACCCGCGAGCGGCGCCCCGAAGCCCTGGCCACACTGCTCGGCCGGACCCGCGCCCGGGTGCTGGCCGCCCTGGACACCACCGCGACCACCGGGGAGGTCGCCCAGCGCCTCGGCATCTCCGCGCCCTCGGCGAGCGAGCACATCACGGCCCTGCGCGAGGTCAGCCTCGTGCACAGCCGGCGCACCGGCTCCCAGGTCGTCCACACGCTCACCCCGCTGGGCACGGCGCTGCTCCGCGGCGAACTCCCGCCGCACGCGACGGCATCCTGAGTCAGGTGGTGACCGGCCGGAACGTCCAGAGCAGGTTGTTGTTCTGGAGCCACGTCCACTGCTTGGTCACGGACCCTGAGGCGACCTTGCCGCCGCTGTCGAGGACCAGTCCCGTGCCGCGGTTGGCGATCGAGTACCGGCCCTGGCCGCGGGGGGTGATCAGCCACTGCTGCGTGTCGCTGCCGTCCCAGGCCTTCTGTCGGGCCGGATCGCCGTTGGCGGTGGAGCCCCAGCCGTCGGCGACCATGCCGTTGGCGCGGTTGACGAGCTTGTAGTAACCGTCGCCGAGTTCGACTGCCTGCCACTGGAGATTGGTGTGGTCTATTGGCTGCCACTGCTTCAGATTCGAGCCGCTGGCGACATTGCCACCACTGTCCAGCACCAAGCCGCTGGTGACATTGGTCAGGCGGAAGTACTTGTCGGGCCTGAACGTCACCTTCAGTGATCTGATCACGTCGTTGTTGCCGGTCGCCACGAGGTCGGGGGCGTTCGAGGTGAACGTCCAGGCCGTGCCGGTGAAGTTGTCGCCGGAGTAGCCCGTCACCTGGTAGCCGTCGGGTACCAGGATGGAGGAGGCCATGGCGGGCCCCAGGCCTGCGGCGGACAGCTCGGCGGACGTGTGGCTGCCCAGCGGCAGAATGGCGCTGGCGCCTTGGTAGTTGACGTCCTGGAACACCGTCGCCGACGTGGAAACCCCGACGGGCATGCCCTGGACCTCGACGCACACCACGGAGACGTTGGCGTTCGGCGCGGTGGCCGGCACGGTGACGTCGATGGTGCCGCCGCTGATGGTGTACGAGAGCGAGACCGAGGGGTCGCCCAGCAGATAGACGCGGCGGATCGCGTTGTCGAGCGCCGGGATCCGCAGCCGGCCGTTCGTGGGCCAGGTGAAGACATGGGCGAAGAGCTTGCCGCTCTTCTTGGTGGCCTTCCCCCACGCCGGTTCGAAGGTGAACGGGCTGCCGCTGGTCCCGTGAATGCTGTCGCTGTACGTCGACATCCATGAGGCCAGGCCGTTCAGGACGGACTCCGTTCCGGGGGTGACCAGGCCCTCGCCCGTGGGGCCGATGTTCAACAGGTAGTTGCCGTCCCGGGAGACCACCGTGACGAGTTCCCGGACGAGGTCCTTCAAGGGTCTGTAGCGGTTCTCCAGGCCCGCGTTGTAACCCCAGGAGCCGTTCATGGTGGCGCACTTCTCCCACTGCCGGTCCATCGGCTGGGCGGGTACCCCGAACTCCGCGACCGCGTAGTCACCGAGACCGAGGTCCCGCTTGACCCGCTCGTTGACGATGAGGCCGGGCTTGCGGGCGATCAGCCAGTTGTAGAGGCCGACGCCGTCCGATTTCAGCCACCAGTCCTCCAGGGTGGGGCTGGAAGGCTCGCCGGACCAGTCGCCGTCGAACCACAGCAGCGCCGGATCGTAGCGGTCCAGCAGTTCCTGCAGCTGCGCCTTCATGTCGGCGATGTAGGCGGTGCGCGCGGCCTGCGAGGACATCGTGGTGAGACCGCCCTCGTGACGGTCGGTCTGTGAAGGATGGTTCCAGTCGAGGATCGAGTAGTACAGGCAGAACTTGATCCCGCGGCTCTCGCACTCCGACTTGAGGTCCCCGAGCAGGTCGGCCTGCACGCCGCTGTAGTCGTGCAGGTTGTACAGCTTGGTGCCGGTCGTGTCGGTGAAGCTCGCCACGTCGGAGTTCCACATCGCGTAGCCCTCGTGGTGCTTGGCGGTGATCACGAGGTACTTCATGCCGGCGTTCTTGGCCAGTTCGGCGATGGCGGCGGCGTTGAACTGGGTCGGATTGAACTTCTGGCTGACCTGCGTCTGGTAGTTCGCCTTGCTCCACCGCTTCTGCGAAAACACCCACTCGCCCTGGCCGAGCTGCGAGTAGGACCCGAAGTGGATGAACATCCCGAACCGGGCCTCGTACCACCAGTCCATCTTCGAGGGGACGGTGTACGCCTCGGCGGTGGCGGGCCACAGGGCCTGCGGCAGCCCGAAGGCCGCCACTCCCCCGGCGAGCGCGGCGGCCTTCATCAGAGAGCGTCTGCTGAGGGGGGTGGAGGACATGGCGCGGCTCCATGTGTCAGAGGGGAGGAATGGCAGAGCGAGGGGGGCGGAGCAGCGGCACGACATGGCGTCCGCACCCCGTACCCCTCCCACGGAGACATCGGATGGATTTATAGAAGACCGGGCAGGGTCACGTCTATAGCTCGGACGACAATCAAACAAAGTCGCCTAGAAACATGTGGTATTTCATAAGGAGGCATGAGCCAGGGAGACCACTCCCCTGCCAGCGGGCGGAAGATACATAGGACCTATCGCCTAGAGGTGGGGCGACTGCCGACGGGGACCGACAGGGACCTGCAAGGAGTGGCAGGGTGGGAGCCGAGCGGCACGGCGGTGTTCGGTACGGCCGGGGGTACTGTGACGGCACCGATGGCGAGGCGGGTGGTGGGTATGGAGTGGCGGGAGTACGCGGAGCAGATGGCTCTGCTCGCGCGGAATCTGCTGGCTCAGGACTCGGTCCAGGCGACGCTGGACGAGATCGCGGCGTCGGCGGTGAAACTGGTCGACGGCTGTGACGCGGCCGGGATCCTCGCCGTGCGCAAGGGCCGGGCCGTGACCCTGGCCGCCTGCGGGGACATGGTGCAGGAGTGCGACCGCCTCCAGGGCGAGCTGGGCGAGGGGCCCTGTTTCGACCTCGCCCGCAAGAAGGACGGCGAGCGTCTGTACCGGATACCGGACCTGACCCGGCCCGAGCCCGCCTGGGAGCGGTTCGCGACTCAGGCCCGCGAGCTGGGCATCGGCAGCATGACCGGTGTGCTGCTCTACACCAGCGACGAGGATTTCGGCGCCCTGAACCTGTACTCGCGCCGGCCCGGCGCGTTCGGCCAGGACATCGAGACCGCCGGGTGGCTGCTGGCCTCCCACGCCGCGGTCGCCCTGGCCGACGCCCGCACCATCGACCAGCTCGAACACGCCCTGGAGACGCGGCACGCCATCGGCGAGGCCATGGGGATGCTCATGGAGCGCCACCGGCTCAGCCAGGACGAGGCGTTCGATGTGCTTCGCCGTATCTCCCAGCACCACAACGTCAAGCTGCGGGACGTCGCCCAGCGGGTGCGCGACGGGCACTCCGACCAGAAGTGACCGGCCCGCCCGGGCTCCGGCGGCCGGTCACCGCGTTCAGCGCATGTCCCGGTCGTCCAGCAGCTCCTCCAGACGCGCGAGGTCGTCGCGGGCCGAGTCCCGTTCCCCGGCGGTGAGTCGGACCGCCGCGGCCTCGGCGAGCGCGGAGGTCGCCCTCTCCTCGTCGCCGAGGCGTCCGGCGGCATCGGCGCGCAGCACCAGCAGGCGCAGCAGTTGCACAGGGGTGGGCCGTTCGTCCGTACGGCCGAGGGCCTGGTCGAGGACCTTGGCGGCTGCCGCCGGATCCTCCCGCGAGTCCGCGAACAGGGACGCGTAGTGCAGTGCCCGGGCGAAGGTCTCCTTGGGGGCGGGCCGGTGGTGCTGGTCCTCGCTGATCGGCTGGCCGACGCGGACGCAGTTGCCGCCGGGGTCGGTCATGAGGAACTGCCGCATGCCGTGCGAGGCGTCCCGCAGCGCCCCGATGCGAGGCAGTCCGCGACTCGGGACCCTTCCGTACGTGGCCTTGAGTCCGGCTCGAAAGGCGCGGTGCAGCCCGTCGACGTCATCGGTGCGGACGTAGCAGGTGCTGAACGATCGGTTCGGGTCGTAGTGCTTCGTTCCGAAGAACTGCAGCTGGATGCCGCCGCGTTCGACCACGGCGTAGGGGTTGGGGCTGGTCTGCCGGAACGTCACGTCGAACCCGAGGGCAGTGTAGAAGTCGAGGACGGGCTGCAGGGTGCGGCACGGGAGTATCGGAATCGTCGTCTCAGTCACACTCCCACTCTAGTCAAACTTGACTAGAGTGGGAGTGGTGAAGAGGGAACAAGCTCGTCGACCGACGCCGCCAGGGGCATCATCCCGGGCGGCGTCAGCGGTCGGTCAGCGGCGGTGGGTCAGCAGCGTTCCGTAGCCGTTCAGCGGGCGGCGAGGAGGTCGAGCGTGTCGATCACCCGGTTCGAGAAGCCCCACTCGTTGTCGTACCAGGCGACGACCTTGATGTGGCGGCCGTCGACGCGGGTGAGGGCCGAGTCGAAGATCGACGACGCGGGGTTGCCCGTGATGTCGGACGATACGAGCGGGTCCTCGGAGTACTCGAGGATGCCGGCGAGCGGCCCCTCCGCCGCGGCGCGGTACGCCGCGAGCACCTCGTCGCGCGTCACGTCGCGGGCGACGGTCGTGTTGAGTTCGACGATCGAGCCGACCGGCACCGGTACGCGGATCGAGTCACCCGACAGCTTGCCGTCGAGGTTCGGCAGCACCAGGCCGATCGCCTTGGCGGCGCCGGTCGTGGTCGGCACGATGTTGACGCCGGCGGCGCGGGCGCGACGGGCGTCGCGGTGCGGACCGTCCTGAAGGTTCTGCTCCTGCGTGTAGGCGTGCACCGTGGTCATGAACCCGTGCTCGATACCGGCGAGTCGGTCGAGGACCGCGGCCAGCGGGGCGAGCGCGTTGGTGGTGCAGGACGCGTTCGAGACGATCGTGTGCACGTCCGGGTCGTAGGCGTCGGTGTTGACCCCGAACGCGAGGGTGACGTCCGCGCCGTCCGACGGGGCGCTGACGAGCACCTTCTTCGCACCCGCGTCGAGGTGGGCGCGGGCGGCCTTCGCCGAGGTGAAGCGGCCGGTGGCCTCCAGGACGATGTCGACGCCGAGTTCGGCCCACGGGAGCTGCGCCGGCTCGCGCTCGGCCAGCACCGTGATCCTGCGGCCGTCGACGACGAGGACGTTGCCGTCGACGGTCACCGGCCGTCCGAGCCGGCCGGCCGTGCTGTCGTACGCGAGCAGTCGGGCGAGCGTGGCGGGCTCGGTCAGGTCGTTCACGGCGACGACCTCGAGGGCGCTGTCGCGCTCCAGCAGCGCGCGCAGCACATTGCGTCCGATGCGGCCGAATCCGTTGATGGCGATGCGAGTCATGAGTGGGGTCCCTTCCCTTCGCCACCAGGCTCGCCTGCCGGCAGGGCCGCTGACAGTGGCGGTATCGCCATGGTTCAAAAGGATCCCGCCAGGGCGGGTTCCGGGCGGGGAGGTCCCGCCGGGCAGGTGACTCGTCCCAGGTGGGAGCGGGCTCTGGGAGGCGAGGGGCGGCCCGCGCCGGTCAGGCCAGTCGCCCCCGGCGGGGGCTGCGCACCCAGGCGGGGGCTGCGCACCCAGGCGGGGGGGCTGCGCGCCCAGGCGGGCGTCTGCATGCCGCGGGCGGCTCACTCGCCTCGCGTGAACGTGCGCCGGTACTCGCTCGGGGTCGTGCCGAGGATGCGCTGGAAGTGCAGACGCAGGTTGGCGCCGGTGCCGAGACCGACGTCGGCGGCGATCTGTTCGACGCTGCGCTCCGAGCGTTCGAGTAGTTCTCGGGCCAGGTCGATACGGGCGCGCATCACCCACTGCATCGGCGTGTAGCCGGTCTCCTCGACGAAGCGCCGGGAGAACGTGCGCGGTGAGACCCCCGCCTGGCGGGCCAGCAGGTCGAGGGTGAGGGGATCGCCGAGCCGGTGCAGCGCCCATTCGCGGGTGGCGGCGAAGCGTTCGCCGAGCGGCTCGGGCACGCTGCGCGGCACGTACTGGGCCTGGCCGCCGCTGCGGTAGGGGGCCGCGACCAGCCGCCGGGCCGCGTGGTTGGACGCGGCCACTCCGAGGTCGCCACGCAGGATGTGCAGGCACAGGTCGATGCCGGAGGCGGCGCCCGCCGAGGTGAGCACGCTGCCCTCGTCGACGAACAGCACGTTCTCGTCGACCTGGACGAGTGGGTGCCGGGCCATGAGTGCCCGTGTGTAGTGCCAGTGCGTCGTGGCGCGCCTGCCGTCGAGCAGGCCCGTGGCGGCGAGCGCGAAGGCGCCGGTCGAGATGGCGGCGAGCCGCGCGCCCCTCGCGTGGGCGGCGATCAGCGCCTCCACGACGGCCCGCGGCGGATCCTCGCGGTCCGGGAACCGGTAGCCGGGGACGAAAACGATGTCGGCCCATGCCAGGGCGTCGAGGCCGTGGTCGACGTGGTACGCGAGGCCGTCGCCACCGGTCACGAGACCGGGTGTCGCCCCGCACACCCGCACCTCGTACGGCATGCTCGCGCGCGTCGTGAAGACCTGCGCGGGGATTCCGACGTCGAGCGGCTTCGCGCCCTCGAGCACGAGGACGGCGACACGATGCAGGCGGGAGGCTGACACGGGAAGAGGTTACGTGGGGCGTGCCGCCGACGGATCAAGGTGTGATCGTTCCCGGGCGGGTCACGGTACGCGCACCCGCACGACGGTCTCCTCGTCACGGAGTTCTGACGCGCTCCCGCCCGTAGTGATCACAGGAGGGTCACCATCATCCAGCCCGGAGAAGGCGACTTCCGGGCGTTCAGCGCTTTCTGCCCGCACAGGGGCTGCATGGTCAAGTCGATCGGCGACAGTGCGATCCGTTGCCCGTGCCACGGCAGCAGCTTCGACCTCGCGGACGGCTCCGTGCTCGGTGGGCCCGCCACCACGGGGCTGATCCCCAAACCGTTGCAGATCCGCCAGGGCAGGATCGAGATACCCGCGGACGAATGACGAACGGGCAGGGGGCGAGCCCACGGCGTCGCGGCAGTGGGGGAACGGGCCGGGAGTTCGGGGCCGGAGGGGGGCCGGAGGCCGTGCCCGCCCGCTGTCAAGGGGCGGGCGGGCGTGGGCGGCGGGTCAGCCGGCTTCCATCGGGTACGTCGAGATGATCTGGCCCTTGGTGTTCGCCTTGAGGTAGCCGCCGCCGTAGTCGTTGGCGAGGTAGACGCTCATGGTCGGCTCGTCGTCGAAGACGCCGGGCGGGTTGATGACGAGGTAGCGGGACGTGGGGTCGTCGACGCCGAGGGTCTTGTCGGCCTTGCGGAACAGCCCGGGCACGGCGTCCCACGCGAAGTCGTCCAGGTCGGCGGGGCCGTCGCCGCTGGTGATCGTGCCGCCGGGGCCGTCCTTGACGGCGACATCGCCACCCCGGTAGCTGAAGCTGTCGTACAGCTTCTCCTTGCCCTTCACGGGCGCCTCGGCCACCGCGTACTCGGGGTAGACGACGTAGCGGGTGACCTTCGAACCGCCCATGACCGCCTTGAACTTGGCGGCGGTGGTCCGCAGCCCCTCCTCGGTGAGCAGGTCGCCGGTCTTCTTCGAGGTGCCGTCGTCCCCGGCGTCGGACTTCTCGTCGTCCTTGGTGGCGTCCGGTGACGCCGTGGCACCGGACCCCTCGTCCGCTGTGCGGGAGTTCGCCGACGCCCCGGGGTTCTTCACGTCGCTTCCGGAGTCGGGCAGCAGCGTCCACACCAGGACGCCCGTCAGTGCCGTCGCGGCGACGGACGTCACGACGGTGAGGAGAGGGCGTCGCCGGGGAGGGCTGCCGCCCCCCGTCACCTTGGTGGCGGGCTGGGGCACGACGCCGAGGTCGGGAACGGCGGGCCCGCCCTGGCCGCCCGTCGGGCTCCACGGCGAGGCGCCACCGGCGGTCGGCGACCCGGCTCCCTGCGCCCCGGAGGTGGGGAATCCCACCGGTCCGGAGTGACCGGCTCCAAGGGAACCCGTCCCGGAGGCGCCCGTTCCAGCGGGACCCGTTCCAGAGTGTCCCGTTCCGGGCGGCGGTGCGAGCCGGTACGACGTGGCGGACGGGTCCGCGGGCGGCGGCGGACCGAACGACGGCGGCGGGCCGAAGCCGGGGGCCGGACCGAAGGCGGGGGCCGCGTCGGCCGGTGTACCGCCGGCCGCCGGGGGCGCGGCCTGTCCCGCCGCGACGGCGAGCATGCGGTCCACCTCCTCCGCGCCGGGCCGCGCGAGCGGGTCCTTGACGAGGAGGGCGGTCAGGACACCCGTCAGCGGGCCGGCCTGACGGGGCGGCGGGACGTCCTCACTGAGCACCGCGGCGAGCGTGGCGAGCGTGCTGTCCCGGCGCAGCGGATGGTGGGCCTCGACGGCCACGTACAGCATCATCGCGAGGGACCACAGGTCGGAGGCGGGGCCGCCCTCCTTGCCGCTGACCCGCTCCGGCGCCATGTAGTCGGGCGAGCCGATGACGGAACCGGTGGCCGTGAGGCTCGTGGCCTCACGTACGGCGGCGATCCCGAAGTCGGTGAGCACGGGACGTCCGTCGGGGCGCAGCAGGACGTTCGCCGGCTTCACGTCCCGGTGCTCGATGCCGACCGCGTGCGCGGCGCGCAGCGCGTCGAGCACCTCCCGGCCCATGCGGGCCGCCTCGGACGGTTCCAGGCGGCCCCGGTCGAGGCGGTCCTGGAGCGAGCCGCCGGTGAGGAGCTCCATCACGATCCACGGGTAGGTGCCCTCACCGCCGTCGACGATGTGGTGGATGGTGACGACGTTCGGGTGGTGGACGCGGGCGAGGGCCCGGGCCTCCCTCAGTACGCGTTCGCGCAGGGTGCGGGCGCCCTCCGGGTCGTACTCGGCGAGGCCGGGGTCCGGCGGGCGGACCTCCTTCACGGCGACCTCGCGGTGCAGCGCCAGGTCACGGGCGCGCCAGACCCATCCCATTCCCCCGCCGCCAAGCCGCCCGACGAGTTCGAAGCGGCCGTCGATCACCCGTCTGCCGGGCTCCGTTCTGCTCATGCGGGGAGCCTAGACGGAGGCGACGACAACAGGGACGGTGAGTCCCGGTTCGTGAGGAATCGGAGATCAACGGCGGAGGGGAGAAGGAAACGGCTGAGCACGGTCGTACGTCCGGGGTTGCCGCTCACCCCTCCGGATGCGCGCACCGGCCGACGGCGGGTCAGTCGCCGAGTCCGGCGTCGCGGGCCCTGGCCACGGTGGCCGCCCGGGTGGTGGTGCCGAGTTTGTTCATGATGGCGGACACATGGTTGCGGACGGTCTTCTCCGCGAGGTACATGGTGCGGGCGATCTGGTGGTTGCCCTGGCCGCGGGCCACGAGTTCGAGGATCTCCCGTTCCCTGACGGTGAGTTGGGGGAAGACCTGGGCGGCGTACGCGCGCTGCGGCTGGGTGAAGAAGGCGTTGATGCGCTGGGCGACGGCCCGGCCGTAGACGGCGTTGCCGGACGCGACGGCCAGTACGGCGCGGACGATCTCGGTACGGTCGGCTCCCTTGAGGAGGTAGCCGCGGGCTCCGGCCCGCAGGGCTCCCATGAGGGTCTGGTCGTCCTCGTGCATGGTGAGCACGAGGACGGCGAGGTCGGGCTGTGCGGTGAGGAGTTCGCGGATGGCCGCGGTGCCGTCGAGGCGAGGCATGGCCAGGTCGGTGAGGACGACGTCCGGTCGGGTGCGTTCGACGGCGGCCAGGAGTTCGCGGCCGTCGGCGGCTTCGGCGACGATGTCGACGCCCTGTTCCCCGGCGAGGGCGGCGACGAGACCGAAGCGGTACATGGGGTGGTCGTCGGCGACGACGACGCGGACGGCGGTCGCGGTGGTCATGGTGCCTCCAGGGGCAGCACGGCGGTGAGCACGGTTCCGCCGGCGCCCGGCCGGACGGTCAGGCTGCCGCCCCGGGCCTCGGCGCGGCGGCGCATCGAGGCCAGTCCCACTCCGGGGACGAGCCGGGGCGGCAGGCCCCGGCCGTCGTCGGTGACCGTGATGTGCAGGGTGTCGTCGCTGACGGTCAGGCGGACGTCGGCGCGGTCCGCGTCCGCGTGGCGGGCGACGTTGGTCAGTGCCTCGGTGACGATGCGGTAGGCGGAACTCTCTACGGCGGGTGGCAGGGGAGGCAGTTCGGGGGCCGTGATGTCGATGGTGACCGCGGGGGTGAGGGTGCGCGCGTGTCTGCGGGTGGCCTCCAGGAGACTCATGTGGTCGAGGGCGTCCGGGCGCAGGTCGTCGATGATGCGCCGGATCTCGCCCACCGCGCCGGGCACTTCGTCGCGCATGCGGTCCACCAGGAGGCGGGCGGCGGCGGTGTCACCGCGGTCCAGGCTGGCGGCGGTGGCCTGGAGGCCGAGGCCCATGCCGGCCAGGGACGGGCCGAGACCGTCGTGGAGGTCCTGCCGGAGCCGGTCGCGTTCGAGTCGGGTCGCCTCGATGACCTGGTCGCGGTGGGCGGCGACCAGATCGGTGAGTTCGAGGGCGCGGGCGATCACGGCGACCTGCTGCGCCAGGGCCTCCAGCAGCCGCAGGTCGTCCCGCCCGTACGGTTCGCCGGGCGCGCGGTCGGCGACGGTGAGCGTGCCCAGGGGCCGACCGGCCAGCCTCAGCGGCAGGGTGAGGCCCGGTGCCGGTGGGGTGCCGGCGGTGGCGCGGACGGCTCCGTCCGGGCCGGTGAGACGGACCGAGGGGGCGCGGACCGCGTGCCGGACCACGTCGAGCGCGCCGGGCAGCAGTTCCTCCTCGTCCCCGTACGCCACGCGGTCGCCGAGGCGGGCCAGGGCCCGCAGGGGGTCACGGCGGGCGCCGTAGATCCACCAGTCCACCGCCTGTTGCAGCCGGTCCCGGGCCGGTGTCAGGGCAACGGCGACCACGGCGGCGGCCAGGACGCCCGGCAGGGGGCTCGGTTCCCACAGCGTGCCGATCGCGGCGGTCGTGAGGAGGTAGAGGGCGGCCACCACGGTCGTCAGGAGCCCGTAGACCAGGCCGCGACGCAGGACGGCCTCGATGCCCAGCATGCGGTAGCGGAGCACCCCGACGGCGACGGCCGCGGGTACGAGGACGGCCAGAGCCGCCCGGACGAGCGGGCCGGCGAAGAACGAGGTGCCCACGACGACGGTCAGGACGGACAGCATCCACGCCAACTGCTGGCGTTCGGGTGGCTCGGAGCGGACCAGGCGGCGCAGCGCGTGCGCGGTGACGGCCAGCGCGCTCAGGCCGATCAGCAGGAGGCAGAGGGCGATCAGGGGGCCGAGGACGGCGGCGGGCAGGGCCACCGGTGGCGTGCGGCCGGGGACGATGTCGTCGTAGGCGTCGGGGTCGAACACGGCGGCCAGAGTCAGTGTGCCGATGCCGACAGCCGCTACGGCGACGGTCCACCGCAGCCACCTCGCGTCGAGGCGCCCGCCCGGGTACAGCGCCAGGACGACGGTGGGGAGGGCGAACAGGGACGGGACGTGCGCGCCGCCCGCCACGGCGGCCACGGCGGCGGCGCCCGGCCAGTCGCGGTCGGCCGTGGCACCGTGGCTGCCGTACGCGGCGAGGCCGAGCTGCCAGGCGCCGGAACCGCCGATGAGCAGGAACAACCAGCCGAGCGGGTTGCGGGGGCGCAGCACGGTCAGTACCGCGCCGGCGGCTGCCCAGGACACCAACGCCGAACCCATCAGGACGACTTCGGCGACGGGCTGCTCCTGACCGGGGACGGCGGGCAGCGCGGCCCGCGCCCATCCGGCGAGCGCCACCGCGATGACACTGGTCAGCACGACCGACCACACGACCACGCGCACAGGCACACCCCATTCTCCGGTCGCCGCCGCACGGACGACAGCGTTCCGGCGCCGCTTCCTCGGTGGCGTCGGGCGGACCGGGCGTGGGGTCGACGGGTGGGGCGGCGCGCCCGAGTGCCCACGTCGGTGTACGAGGACGCCGTACCTGGCGCACCGACGTCGGCGAACGGAGACGCCGCCCATGCGGGGCGCCGTCGCCGTCCACTGCCGGTGGCCGGGGGCTGCGGCTTCTCGTCCTCCTCCTGGCGGGGGCCTGCCCGCCGCAGCCGCCGTGGGGACACTGTGCGGCCCGGGGTGGGTGTGGGGCGCGGGGCCGGGGTCCCGGCATGGGCGGCGGGTTGCCCGGGTGGGCCGGGACGGGCGGCTCAGGCGGCCGGGCACCCGGGCGGGGGACCGTGGTGAACGCCGAAGTCCGGCAGCTCACTTCCGACGCACTTGGGGTGCCCATGTACACAACGGCCCGTCGTCTGTTGTTCACCGGGGTTGTCGCTCTCGCGCTCGCGACCGTCACGGCCTGCGGTGACGAACCGCCCGACACCGTCCCCGACGACGGCCAGTGTGTCGCCTGGGAGGCCGCCACATGCGGCGTGCCGGCGCCCGGGCCGTCGGAGGAGACCTCCCTGCCGGACCCGGTCGTGACCGACGACCCCACCATCGAGCCTTGGGACTCCACGGACCCGTACGTCCCGGACGGTCCCGGCGGCGTCACGGAAGGGTCGGGCTGTGCCTACTGGGGCGAGATCGGCTGCGGCGACGACCAGACCATCACCGTTCCGCCGCCCGACCTGCGGCCGTGGTCCTGAACCACGGGGCGCCGCCGGTGTGGCGGGCGGGCGACATGGTGCGGACCTCACCGGCGCCGGCCGGGCGTCGGCCCTGCAACCACCGGCTCGTCATCGTGAGCAGCCCGGTGAAGACGACGAGGAAGAGGACGGACAGCCACATGGGCCGGCTTCCGGGCTGTATCCATCCCTCCCAGGCGGCCAGTGCCGCCCACCCGGAGGCCGCCACCGCGTAGAAGGCGCGCATGCGGCGCAGTTGACGTACGACCCGCTGGGGCATGGGGTGATCGCTCTCGGATGCCATGCCGCCCCGTGTACCCCCGACGGCCCCCGATTCACCGCCGCCGCGCCGGATTCTGATGGCGGGTATCCACCCGAGGCCCCCATCGCGTCTGCCCGAGGCCGCGTGACGACGTCGCCGTGCGTCGCGCGCGCACGCCACGACGGCCTTCGCCGGTTCACCGTGTCGCCCCGGCCCCCCGTGTCGAACCAGCCCCCCTCCGTGTCGCACCGGCCCCGTGTCCGCTTCGATCCCGCCGCGCGCGGAGCCCCCGCTCCGCTCTCCGACCAGCATGGAAGTGGCCCGAGCGGGCAGACGGGGTCCCCCGAGACGTTGGAGGAGCCATGGCCATGACCGAGCAGCCGACCGACCCGGCGGGCCAGGAGACCGCCCGCCGCGCGTCCGGCGACCAGCGCGGCCCGGCGCCCGGTGGAGAGGCGCCGGAAGCGGCGCACGAGAGAGTCAACCGGCGCTGGAACGAGATCCTTCAGGAGACACGGGTCACCCAGACCGGTGTGCAGATCCTCTTCGGGTTTCTGCTCAGCGTCGCCTTCACCGCGTCGTTCAAGGAGTTGGAGCCGCTGGACCGAGGGATCTATGTCACCACCGTGGTGCTCGGCGCGGCGGCGACCGGAGCGCTGATAGCGCCCGTCTCCATGCACCGTTTCCTGTCGGGTCAGCGCATGAAGGACGACCTGGTGGAGACGGCCGGGCGGCTGATGGTGTGCGGCATGGTCCTGCTGGCGCTGACCATCGGCTGCACGCTGCTGCTGATCCTGCGTTTCGTGGTCCCGGGGGTCCTCGCCGAGGTGCTCGTCGGCGGGGTCATGCTGTGGTTCGGCCTGTGCTGGTACGTGCTCCCGCTGGGCCTGCGCCGCCGCGCCGCCCGGCGCTCCCGGGCCCGCGACGACGCGTAGCCCCCTCCCTCGATGAGCCGCCTGCTGCGAGCGGACTTTCAGACCTGCGGCTTCGGCGGGAGCGGGAACAGCAGGCAGCTGCTGGTGGCGTGGGCGAGGAGGCGGTCCTGGTCGTCGATCAGCTTCGCCTCGGCCAGCGCGGTCTGGCGGCCGCCGTTGAGGACCGTGCCGACGGCGCGGACCCGGCCGGTGTCCACCGTGATGCGCCGCAGGAACTTCACGTTCAGGTCGAGGGAGGTGTACGCCATGCCCGCGGGGAGCGTGGACTGCACGGCGCAGCCCGCCGCCGAGTCGAGCAGGGTGGCGAAGACACCGCCGTGCACACTGCCGATCGGGTTGTAGTGCTCCTCGCCCGGAAGCAGTGAGAACACCGCCCGGCCGAACTCCACCTCTTCGAGCGCCATGTCCAGCGTGGCCGAGATGGGCGGGGCCGGCAGCCGGCCGGCTCCCATGTCGCGCAGGAACTCCAGGCCGGAGACGCGGCCCACGGCAGCGGCCGTCAGCTCGGGGTCCTCCCACTCGTACGTGCGCGTCCGCCCCACGGCCCCTGCCTCCCGTTTCACCCTGCCCAGCTGACTTCGCAGATCGAAGCTAGCTGTCGGGTCTTCTGACTGTCAATGTCGAAGCCAGAGTCCCTACCATGACCGCATGGAGTGGCTTGAGGTGAGTACGGAGGACTGCCCCGTACAGCGCACGCTCGATGTGGTCGGCGAGAAGTGGAGCCTGCTGATCCTGCGGGACGCGGTCAACGGCGTACGCCGGTTCGACGAGTTCCGCCGCCACATGGGGATGTCCGAGGCCGTCCTGAGCGACCGGCTGAGGAAGCTGACGGCCGCCGGCATCCTGACGACCGTCCCCTACCGGGAGCCCGGCAGCCGAGCGCGCAACGAGTACCGGCTCACCCCCAAGGGGTGGGATCTGTGGCCGGTCCTGATCGCGCTGCGCCAGTGGGGTGAGACACACGCCGCCGCCCCGGGGGGTCCCGTGCTCGACGTGCGGCATGCCGACTGCGGGGCGCCGGTCCGTGTGGTGGTGGAGTGCGCGACGGAGCACACCGAGCTGACCCCGAGGGATGTCACGGCTCGGCCGGGAGCGGGGGCCCGTCGGCGGAACAGCGAGGACTGAACCGGGGGCGGCGCACCTCGCCACGCCGGACCGGCGCCCCGCCCGTCTCCGCCGACCCCGGCCGATTCCCGGTGCGTGAAGCGGTGCCGTCCGGGCATCCGCTTGTTCGGGCTCGCCCGGTATCCCGTGGCGTTCTGGGCGTCATGGGCCAGTAGGAGGTGTGGCATGCTCTACGACCCGATCTCGGCTCCCCCGGCGTCCGTCGGCGCTCCCGACGCCGCGGCGCGCAAGCAACGCCTGCGCAGGCGCCTGGAGCGGCTGATCGGCGTGGCCGCCACCGAAGGCAATGACCTCGTGCCGCTGCGCAACGGTGACGAGATCTTCCCCGCGATGCTCGGCGCGATCCGCTCCGCCCGGCACACCATCGACATGATGACGTTCGTGTACTGGCGGGGTCAGATCGCCCACGACTTCGCCGCCGCCCTGGCCGAACGGGCCCGTGCCGGTGTGCGGGTCCGGCTGCTGCTCGACGGCTTCGGCGCCAAGGAGATCGAGGGGCGGCTGCTGGACCTCATGACCGACGCCGGCGTGCAAGTGGCTTGGTTCCGCAAGCCGGTGTGGTTGTCGCCGTTCAAGCAGAATCACCGCTGCCACCGGAAGGCTCTCGTCGTCGACGAGCACACGGCCTTCACCGGCGGCGTCGGCATAGCGGAGGAATGGTGCGGCGACGCCCGTACGCCCTCCGAGTGGCGGGACACCCATGTCCAGGTCCGCGGCCCGGCCGTGGACGGGATCGCCGCCGCCTTCGCGCAGAACTGGGCCGAGTGCCACGACGAACTCTTCGACCACCGGGACCGCTTCACCGAACACCCGCAGGTGGGCTCGTCGGTGGTGCAGGTCGTGCGGGGCTCCGCGAGCATCGGCTGGCAGGACATGCAGACCCTCATCCGGGTCATGCTCACCTCCGCCGAGGAACGCTTCCGGCTGGCCACCGCCTACTTCGCCCCCGACACCTACTTCATCGAGCTGCTCCGCGACACCGCGCGCCGGGGTGTGCGCGTCGAGATACTGCTGCCCGGCCCGCACACCGATCAGCGGGCCTGTCAGCTCGCCGGCCAGCACCACTACACCCGGCTGCTCGAGGCCGGTGTGCGCATCCGCCAGTTCCAGCCGACCATGATGCACGCCAAGATCATCACGGTGGACTCGGTCGCCGCACTCATCGGGTCCACCAACTTCAACCGGCGCTCCATGGACCACGACGAGGAGGTCATGCTCGCCGTCCTGGACGAGGAGTTCACGGCCGCGCTCGACCGCGACTACGACGCGGACCTCGAGAACAGCGTGGACATCGACCTCGCCCGCTGGAGACGCCGAGCATGGCTCCAACGCGCCGAGGAAGCGGCGGTCACCCCGATCCGCCGCTTCCTGTGAACCACCGGCCCGGGGACCGGGTGTACGGGAGTACTAGAAGTGCCGCAGGCGCATCAGGAACTGGCAGCCGCCGGAGCGGTTGTCGGCGTCGATCTTCACCGTGACGGGAGTCCCGACGAAGGCCGAGCGGTACTGGCCCTCGGGCAGGGCGTCCGGACACTGGCCGGCGTCACCGTCGGGGAAGAACTGGACGTCGAGGACGATGTTGCCCGTCACGGTGAAGGTGAGGTCGCACCAGCCCGGCCGGCCGTCGGTGTCGACCCGGACAGCCTGCCCGAACACCTGGATCGGCAGGATCGGCACGGCGTTGTTGCCCTGGTAGCTCCCGCACTGACCGGCGTCTCCGCCGGCGCTGGGCCGGAGCGAGTAGCTGATGGAGGCCCCCGCGAGGGCCCTGTCGGGGTCGTAGACGCCGAACGCGAGCTGGCAGCCGCCGGGACGGCGGTCGGTGTCGAAGCGGATGGCCTCCGTCCAGTCCGGCGAGGCGACCCACTGCTCGCCGGTCCTCCCGCCGCACTGGCCCGCGTCGCCGTCGGGGTTGAACTGGATGCCGAGTTGCGGAGCGACGCCGCGCGGGGCGGCTTCCGTCGCGTACGCCGCCGTACTGGACAGACCGGCACCCATGAACGCGGCTGCGGCCAGAACGCCGACCAGTGATGTCCGACGTCCGGCCATCCGTAAGCCCCTCATACGAGCGTCTCCTCGAGGTTCGTGGGCACGACGGACGAGCCCGCCGCGCCGCTGTCGTGTACCGACCGACCGGCCGGCAGGCCCGGCTGGCCCGGCTGGCCCGGCTGGCCCAGACCGCAGTATTGATCGCCGACGTCCCGGCCGTATCTCCATGAACACGCCAATCTTTGATCCCTGAACGAGACGCGCCCGGCGGTCACGAATCAAAGCGGCGGGCGGCAGCCCTTCGCGTCACACGGCGGGTTTCGAGGCCGAACAAGGGGCCAAGGGGGTGCGCGCCCGAAGCGATTCGGCACACGCCGGGGGGCCGCGGGCCGGTCGATCAGGAGATGTTGTCGGCCAATATGGCGTCCTCCGGCAACGGCACCGCAAGCACTTCCATCCCGTGGGCGGCAGCCGCGCCCCGGTCGCGCTTCGGGGCACTCCGCGCACGGGCGGACGGCTCCGCCGTTTCGCGTCGCAACGGCCCCGCTCGGCACTCTTCGAGGAACGAGGCGGGCCGACCCCCTCCCGATGCACGACCGCAACGCGTCGAGCCGGTTGCACGCAAGCGCGATCGAGCGCGATCAAGCGGCAGGAGCGCCACAAGCGGAATGTCGAGCACCGCATCCCACGGCTCAACAGGCGTCTAATTCCAGCCCCTTGAGCACCACCCGAAAGGCGTCCGGGCCCTTGTTCGGGCTCCGCGAGGATGATTAGGCTCCTGCTCGCTTTCGCACTTCCTGCACATATTCCACGCATCACGACCGATGTCGGCGAATCTCCCCTTGCATTGGCATGCGCATGACTCATGCGGTGCGCGGGTGGGCTGCGCGGCGCAGCAAGGGGGGAAGGACCATCGACACGTTCCGCACACGCCGCCCCGCCGACGGCGAGTCGCCGGTGCCGGTCGCCGAGCCCTCCGCGGTCGAAGCCGTGCCCGACGAGGTCCCCGAGGCCGCACCCGGCTCTGCTCGCGGTGCCGCCGGGCGTACGCGCGGGCGGCGCGACCTCACCGTGTTCTGGTGCGTCAACGCCGTCGACGGGCTGGGCAGTCAGGCCTCGGGGCTGGTGTTCCCCCTGCTGCTCCTGGATCTCGGGCACGGGCCCGGCGTGGTCGGCGTGTTCGCGAGCGTCGCCGCCCTGGCCGGCGTGGCGCTCGGCCCGCTCGTCGCCCTGCCGGCGGACCGGGGACACCGGCGCGGCATCATGACCGGAGCGGCCGTGCTCGCGGCGATGGCGATGGCCGGGCTGGCCCTGGCGTGTCTGCGGCACCCGCCGTTGTGGGTCCTGCTGGTCCTGGCGTTCACGGAGCGTCTGTGCGCGACGGCGTACGAGACGGCCTCGCGCGGCGCCCTGGCCCTGCTGGCGCCACCGGACGACATGCCGCGCGCCATGGCGAACCTGCAGGCGGGCGACCAGGCCGCGCTGGTGACCGGACCGGCGTTGGGCGGCGTCCTGTTCGGAGTCGGCCGCTCCCTTCCGTTCGTGGTCGACGCGGTCTCGTACGCGGCGACGGCACTCGGAGTGCTCGCCATCCGTACGCCGCTGAACGCGCCGGACGCCGAGACGGCACCGACGGCACCGACGGCACCGACGGCACCGACGGCACCGACGGCGAGGGACGACGGCGGAACGGCCGTTCCGGGCACGCCCACCGACGGCACCGGGTCGCGGCGGTCGGCGTACTCGGGGACTCTGCGGGCCGGGCTGACGGTGGTGATGCGCTCCCCCGTGCTGCGGCTGGTGCTGTGGTGGACGTCCGTCGCGAGCGGCGGACTGACCCTGCTGTTCTACACGGCGGTGCTGGTGCTGGGCCCGGACGCGGGCGGTGCCGCGACGGGCGGCGTGCTGGCCGTGTCCGGCGCGGCCGGTCTCGTGGGCTCGCTGCTGGCGGCTCGCGTGGTGCGGCGGCTCGGTGCCCGGCGGGCGCTGACGGCGGCCACCTGGTTGCTGCTGCCCCCGTGTGTCGCGCTGAGCGTGGCCGGGGGGCCGTGGCTGTGGGGGGTGTGCTTCGGCGTCATCTGCCTGGTGCTGCCCGTGATCACCGTGGTCCTGGGCACGGCGGCCGTCCTCGCCGTGCCGCACGGGTTGCAGTCGCGGACCGGGGCCGTGTTCGGGGCGGCCACCGCGGTGACGGCCGCCGGAGCGCCCGCCGTCGCCGCCCTCCTGGTGAGCTGGGGCGGTTCGCGACTCCCCGCCGCGGCCTGCGCCGTGGTCCTGGTACTGCTCGCGGTCCGTACCCGGCGGATGGCGTCGGCAGTGCTGCGTTCCCTCGTGTCCTCGGGTGCGGGCGGGGCTTCCGCCCCGGCCGGCACGGCCCCGGAGCGTGGCGTATGACCAGCCCCTACCAGGTGTTCGTGACCGCGCTGCCCGATGTGTGCCCCACCGCCCCGCACCGCATGGTGTTCACCGCCGACGCCGACGGGCGCTGCGAGGTGTTCGCCTGGGACGGCGCCGCGGGGCGGGCCCGGCAGGTCACCGACAGCCCCGGCGGCACGTTCCACCGGGCGATCGACGCCGCCGGCCATGTGTGGTGGTTCGAGGAGGACCCGGCGGGGCGGGGCCGCTGGTGGTTCCAGCACTTCGACGGCGGTCCCCGGCTGCCGGGGCTGCCCGGCGCGCCGCTCGGACAGCCGCGCGGGCTGGCCGTGACCGCGGACGGTGTGACAGCGGCGGCGTTCCGCCGGGGACGGGAGACCTCGGTGCTCGTCGGCCGCCGGGGCCGTGTCCCCCGGGAAGTGGTGCGCACAGACCGCGCCTGCCGACTGGGCGGGATCAGCGCGGACGGCGCCCTGATCGCGCTGGCGTCGTCGGCCGACGACGCCGACGCCGTCACCGTCCACACCCGTGACGGGCGGCTCGTCGCCGAGCTGCCCGGCGCCGGCCGTCCGGGCGGCCGGCTGTGGTGCCAGGGCTTCTCCCCCCGCCCCGGGCACATCGAACTCCTGCTGGTGCGGGACCTCGGCGACCGCTACGCCCCCGCCACCTGGGCTCCGGACAGCGGACTGCGCACTCACTCGTGGTGCACCTTCGACACGGAGATCACCGCCCGCTGGTGTCCCGAGTCGCGGGCGGTGCTGGTGCGGCAGGACCGGCACGGCCGCTCGCTGCTGCACCGCGTCGATCTGGAGGCCCGGCGGCGGACCGTCGTACCGACGCCCGTGGGCAGCCTGCTGGATGCCGCGCCCCGCTCCGGTGGGGCCGTCGACTGTCTGTGGACCGACACCGCGCACCCACCGGTCCTGCGCAGGACACCCGGGACGGTGGCCCCGTCGTCGCCCGCCGACGCCGCGCCGCTCCTGCTGCCGCCCTCCGGCCCGTCGACCGTGGTTCCCGGCCGCCACACCGACCGGTGGACTCCCGTCGGTCCGGGCCGCGTGCACAGTCTGCTGAGTCTTCCGCAGACGGAGGGCGACGCACCGCCCCCGGCCGTGTTCCTCGTCCACGGCGGGCCCGCCGACCACGACCGGGACGCCTACGACGCGACCGTGCACTCGCTGGTGGCCTCGGGGTACGCGGTGGTCCGCGTCAACTACCGCGGCTCCACCGGCTACGGGCCCCGCTGGCGGCGCGACTTCACCGCCGGGGTCGGCCACACCCAGGTGGAGGACCTGACCGCGGTCCGCGCCGACCTCGTCTCCGCCGGTCTGATCGCCGGGGACGCGTGCGCGCTGTGGGGGGTGTCGTGGGGCGCGTACCTCGTGCTGCTCGCCCTCGGTACGCGTCCCGGGCTGTGGCAGGCGGGCGTCGCCGTGAAACCGGTCGCCGACTGGGTCGCCGCGCACCGGGCCACCACACCGGCGCTGCGCGCTCTGGACGTCAAGCTGTTCGGGGGCGGCCCGGACGAGGTCCCGGAACGGTACGCGGCCAGCTCACCGATCACGTACGCGGCGAAGGTCTCGGCGCCCCTGCTCGTGGTGGGCGCCACCCATGACGACAAGTGCCCGCCGGGCCAGATCCGCGCCTACCTCGACGCCCTGGCCGCCGCGGGTGTCCCCCACGACGCCCTGTGGCTCGACACCGGGCACGACGGGTACGACGGCGCCGCGCACGTCGCCGTCCTGCGGCGTGCCCTGCGCTTCCTGCGCGACCGGCTTCCCGACCCGGCGCACCGCGCCATCGGACGTCCCCCCGCACCGACGGGGGGACTCCGGTCCCGCTGAGCCACCAGCGGGACCGGACGCACAGCACCACTTCACAACACCGAGGAGGAACCGTGCAGAAGGACATCATCCACAACGACCCGCTCGCGGGCGACGAGGAGAACCGCAAGCCGGGCATCGGCATCACCATCACCATCCCGTTCCGCAACGCGGACGAGGGCGGCGACGAGGAGTGATCCTCGCCCGGCCGGCCCCGAGAACCAGGGGCCGGCCGGGTCTGCCACCGGCCCTTCACCTGCCCCGTCGTCCCCCGAGGAGCCGACTGTGCGTGTCCTCCTGCTCAACATGCCCTGGTCTCCCATCGACCTGCCGTCCCTGGCCCTGGGCATCCTCAAGCGCAGCGTCGACGAACGCGTTCCGGGCGCGACGTGCGAGGTGCTGCACGCCAACCTGGAGTTCACCGACTGGATCACCGAACGCACCGAGTTCTCCGCCGAGGACTACGAGTACTTCGCACTGTCCTCGTACTTCCTCGGCTGCGGCGACTGGGTGTTCTCCAGCGCCCTGTACGACGATCCGGCGTGGAAGACGGCCGAGTTCACCGAGGTGATGACCGGCAAGCTGCGCGCCTCCCGGATGCGTATGAGCAAGCAACTGCACGAGATCGTGCCGGAGTTCGTGGAGGAGATCGCCCGCCGGGTGGTCGACCTCGCCCCCGACGTCGTGGGCCTCACCTCCACCTTCCAGCAGAACACGGCGGCCCTGGCCGCGGCCCGGCACATCAAACGGCTCTCCCCCGGCGTCGTCACGGTCATGGGCGGCGCCAACTGCGACGCCGAACAGGGCGCCGCCGTCCACCGCAACTTCCCCTTCGTCGACTTCGTGGTGCGCGGCGAGGGCGAGGAGGCGTTCCCCCGGCTGCTCCAGACCCTGCAGAAGGCGCCGGACGCCCCCTCCAGCGCGCTCGCGGACATCCCGGGGCTGTGCCACCGCGCCGACGGAGCCTCCGTCGCCAACCCGATGCCCACCGGCCCGATGCCTCCCTCGGCGATCCTTCCCCCCGACTACAGCGGCTACTTCGAACGCCTCGCCGCGTCCGTCGCCCGCAACTGGGTGGAGCCGAAGCTCGTGGTCGAAGGGGCCCGGGGCTGCTGGTGGGGCGAGAAGCACCACTGCACGTTCTGCGGTCTGAACGGCTCGTTCATGCAGTTCCGCAGCAAGAGCCCGGACACCTTCTACCAAGAGATCATGGATCTGGCGGAGCGCCACCGGGTCCTCGACATGTACGTCGTCGACAACATCCTGGACATGCGGTACCTGTCCACCGTGCTGCCCCGGATCATCGACAGCGGCTACGACCTGCGTATGCACATCGAGATCAAGGCCAACATGCGCCGCCCGCAGCTCCAGGTCCTCGCCGACGCCGGGCTCATCTACGTCCAGCCCGGCATCGAGAGCCTCAACAGCCGGGTCCTCGACCTCATGGACAAGGGCGTCAGCGGCTGCCAGAACGTGCGGATGCTCCGGGACGCGGCCGAGACGGGACTGTCCGTCTCCTGGAACTACCTGCACGGCTTCCCGGGCGAGACCGCGGAGGACTACGAGCCGGTCATCCGGCAGTTGCCCGCGCTCGAACATCTCAACCCGCCGGTCGACCTGTCCGCCCGGATCGCGATCGAACGGTTCAGCCCCTACTTCAACCGGCCCGAACTGGGCTTCACCGGTCTGCGCCCGGAGGAGCACTACCTGTTCACCTACGACCTGCCGGAAGAGGAGCTGCACGATCTGGCGTATGTCTTCCAGGCGCCCGAGCGCGGCATCGGCTCGGCCACCGTGAACCGGCTCAACGACGCCATCGGCGCGTGGAAGAAGCACCACACGGACGCCCGGCTCACCCACACCGATCTGGGCGACGAGATCGTCCTCGTCAGTCGGCGGCACTCCTTCGACTGGCGGACCCTGCGGCTGAACGACCCGTTCGCCGTCGCCGCCTTCCGTCTCCTGGACCAGCCGCACTCCCCCAAGGCCCTGCACCGGAAGCTCACCGCCGACCCGGCGTTCGCCGACCGCACCGCGCGCGACGTGCAGGACCTGCTGGCGGAGTGGACCGCGAAGGGCGTGGCCTTCACCGACGCGGGCCAGTACGTCCACATCGCGCCCGCCTCGGTCAACCAGGACCTCCTGCGCCTCGACTACATGCGCCACGTGCACGCCAAGGCGGCCACCGAACCCGACGAGGAACTCACGACCACGGCTTCCGCCGCCCCGGCCCCCGCTCTGCCCTGACCGCCGCGCTCCTGCCCACCCTCCCCTCCACCGGCCACGGACACCGACAAGGACCGAGCATGCCCGCAAGCGCACCGACACCGACATCGCCACCGGCCCCGACACCCACACCCACACCCACACCCACACCGACCGTGCATGCATGGCGGGACCACGACACGCAGGCCCGTTCCCTGCCGGGCATGTCCCTGGGTCGAGTTCCTCTCGCGGCCACCGCCGACGACGCCGCGCACCTGTGGTCGCTCGGCGCGCGACTCGTCGAACTCGACGCCCCCGTGGACCTGTCCGCGCCCGGACCGGACGCCGCGCGCGCCGCGATCGACCGGCTGAGCCTCGTCCGCGACCTCACGGCCCGTGCCGTCCAGGTCGACTGGGATCTGGTCCTCCCCCAGGACCGGGCGGACCACCTGTGGAAGGTCCTCTCCCATCTGCAGCCGCCCCGCACACTCACCGGGCCCACCGACACCGACAGCGCGCTGCACGCCTGGCGGACCCGCCACTACCTCTGCAAGCTGGTGTGGCGTCAGGGACCCGGCTTCCTGCAGATCCGCGACCGGCGCTGGGGGGATCTGCGGCGGTTCACCGCCGACGAGCCGCGCTACGCGGAAGCCGTCAGCGGGCTCGACCGGGGGCTGCGCCACTCGGACGTCCCCGCCGACATCCTGGACGAGTTCGCCTCCGAGCACCTCGTCCTGCGGGTCGACGAGCTCGTGTGGTGGCTTCCGTACCGGGTATCGCGCTGGCTCCAGGAGGCGATGGCCGTATGAGGGCGATGGTGGGGTCGGTGGTGGCGCGTCGTCGCCGTGGCACCAGGGCGGCGGCGGTGTGGGTGACCGTGGTCGTCACGGCGGCCGTACTGGCGCCGAGCGCGTCCGCGGCCGGCGGACCGGCATCGTCGAGCCCGCACTCCGTGGTGGTCGCGGGCGCGCTGAGCGATCCGACGCCCGAGGAGCAGGAACGCCTCCGGGAGGTGGCCGGGGCGATCTGGACGCCGGAGCTGGCGGCCGGCTGGAACATGAACACCGACGTGGCGAACGTCCTGTCCACCGCCACGGGAGAGATCCTGCGCTGCTCCGAGGCGTTCGCCCTGGTGCCCCGCCCACCCGGTTTCGTCCCCGGGGTCGGATACCTCCTCAGCTACTGGCAGAACATCCGCGACTACTTCCGGGCGGTCAGGACCAGCCGCACATACCGCGCCTGCGTCGTCACCGCCGCCGCCAACTACCGCACACCCATCGAGCTGGCCTCCATGGGCATCTGACAACACACCACGAGGTCGCGACGGAGCCGAACGACCTGGGGAGGTACGTCATCGAGGCCGCGCGGGGAGCGCGGTCACTCCGGCCGTTCTCTTCGCCGGGGAGTCGGCGGGGGCTTGCGGGTGGAGCGGCGCGGGATGAGGACCGGCTGGATGGCTCGGTGGCGGTTCACCCCGCCACGGGCGTTGATGAGGGAGATCAGCAGGTCGACCACTTCGACGCCCACCCGGTCCGGGCGCAGGCTGAGCGTGGTGATCGACGGGTTCGTCGTCGCGTAGTCCGGGTCCTCGCTGACACAGGCCACCAGCAGGTCCCGGGGCACCCGCAGGCCGCGCTGCCGGGCGGCGGCGAGGATGTTGTGGCCGGAGTCGGAGTAGACGCCGATGACGGCGTCCGGGCGGGGGTCGCGGTCGAGGAGCCGGCCGACCGCTTCCCGTTCGGCCGTGAAGTAGTCGGGCAGTACGGCGTACTCCTCGACGAGGGCGGGCATGCCGTGCTCGGCGCACCAGGAGGTGTAGGCGCGTCCGGTCAGCCGCGCGTACGGGTCGTCGTGGACCGGTTGGGAGAGCGCGATGCGCCGGGCGCCGGACTCGGCGAGATGGCCGAGCAGGAGGCTCATGGCCGCGTCGTGGTCGGTGTCCACCCACGCGTCGTTCCAGTGCGGCCGGAGCAGCCGACCGTCGGTGACCATCGGGATGCCGCGCTCCCGCAGCAGGGAACCCACCGGGTCGTCGGTGCGGGGTGCGACGTGGATGACGCCGTCCATCGGCATGTTGAGCCACATCCACGGCGTCAGCGAGTTCGGCATCACCATGAGGATGTAGCCGCGCTCGTGTGCCGCCGCCATCGCGCTCAGCGTCAACTGCGCGTAGTAGGGGATCTCGGTGTACGAGACGGGCAGGTCGCCGTAGGCCGTGGTGGTCAGGCCGAGTACTCCCGTGCTGCCGCGGGCCACCGCGCGGGCCGTGCCGGCCTGGGCGTGGCCGAGTTCGCGTGCCGCGGTGAGCACGCGCTGCCGGGTCGCCTCCGACAGCCGTCCGGTGCCGTTCAGGGCGTTGGACACGGTGGCTGTGGACACCCCGGCCCGTTCGGCCACGGCACCGAGTGTGGGACGCTGCCAGACACGCGAGCTCGTCATCTCTTACCTCAACAGCCCTGCACGGCTTGTGGTTAAGACGTTAATCACGCAGCGTATCGGCCACGGCGGCCGGGTCTGCCGCCGGGTGAGCTGGGGGCGCGCGCCGGCCACGTAAAGCTTTCGATTACGTCAAGTTCCGGATTGTGCCGGGATCACGGCTGTATCAGGTTAGGACGCTCAGGGCTCCGCGGTTTCGCCGCGTGCCGGGCACTAGTACCTCACATGAGCAAAAGGGGAAGCGGTGGAGGCGACGGTTTCACGGGTGCGGCAGGGCACCATACCTCCGGTCATAGCGGCGCGCTGGGCGCTGTGGACGTTCGTCATCGTCAACGTGGCGATCGTCGAGATCTTGTTCCTCACCGCCGGGACCGGCAAGAACGGGACGCTCACGGTCGCCAAGTTCTTCGGTCTGCACGCCGCCGTGCTGATGCTGTTCCAGCTGCTGCTGGTGGCCCGGCTGCCGTGGCTCGACCGGCGTATCGGCATGGACCGGCTGACGGTGTGGCACCGCTGGGTCGGCTTCACCCTGCTGTGGACCCTCCTCACGCACGCCGTGCTGGTGGTGCTGGGCTACGCGCGGCTCGACGACGCGTCGATGACGAAGACGTTCTTCGCGCTGGCCGGGGTGCCGGCCTCGCTGCTCGGAATGCTCGCCGCGGCGATCGTCGTCGTGATCGCCGCAGTCTCCGCCCGGCAGGTGCGACGGCGGCTGCGGTACGAGACGTGGCACGGCCTGCATCTGCTGCTGTACGTGGCGTTGGGACTGGCGTTCGTGCACCAGCTGCAGGAGACCACGACGTTCAGCTCCTCCGCTTTCGCGACGGTCTACTGGTGGGCACTGTGGCTGTTCGCGTTCGGCTCGCTGGTGACGGGGCGGATCGTGATGCCGGTGTGGCGCAACGCCTATCACCGGTTCGAGGTCGCGGCCGTGGTGCCGGAGTCGGACTCCGTGGTGTCGGTGCACGTCACCGGACGCCACCTCGACAAGCTGCCCGCCCGGGCCGGTCAGTTCTGCATCTGGCGGTTCCCCGGACACAACCACTGGTGGCTGGCCAACCCGTTCTCCCTGTCGGCGGCGCCCGACGGCCGTACGCTGCGGCTGACCGCCAAGGCGGTCGGCAACGCCAGCGCCGGACTGCGGCACGTCCCGGTCGGGAGCCGCGCGTTCGTCGAGGGGCCGTACGGGGCGTTCACGTCGTTGCACCGGACGCGGCCCGGCGCGCTGCTGATCGCGGGCGGGGTGGGGATCACTCCGGTGCGCGCCCTGCTGGAGGAGGCGGCGGCCGATGACGTCGTCGTCCTCTACCGGGTGCGCAGCGAGGGGGACGCCGTGCTGGGTGACGAGGTCCGGACGCTGGTGGGTGACCTCGGTGGGCGGCTGCACCTGCTCACCGGCCGCACCGGGGAGGGCGCCCCACCGTTCGAGCCGGAGAACCTGCGGGCGCTGGTTCCCGACGTGGCCGAACGCGATGTGTACGTGTGCGGGCCGCCGGCGATGACCACGGCCGTGCTCGCCTCGCTGCGCGCGCTGAAGGTGCCCCCGCGGCAGGTGCACGCCGAACGGTTCGGGCTGGCCTGACGAGGTCGGTGAGGGGTGAACGGAGCGCCGTGGCCGCCGAGGAGGCGGGCCGCGGCGCTCCGTCGTGTGTCACTTGAGGGCGACGCTTCGGGTGGGTTCCGGTCGCGGCTGGTGCTGTTCGTTCCAGCGGGCGGCGAGTTCGCCGAGGGCGCTGCTGAGGCGGCCGAGTTCCCAGAGGAGGTAGAGGCCGGCCCCGGCGAAGGGAAGCCAGCTACCCCAGTGGAAGACGAGTACGGGCATGTACAGCAGGCCGACCAGGACGAGGACCTTGAGGACGATCTCGGCCAGGTACGTCTGTCGGCGTACGACGGCGACGTGCTCTCCGCTGCCGTGGGTCCACTGCAGGCGCGATCTCATGGCTGCCTCCTCGGGCGCGTCCCGGCGACTGCCAGCACGGTAGCCGGGGCCGGGGAGGGCCACAAGCGCTTGCCCGGCTCAACTGCCCTTCAGGACAGGGCAGTCGGCCCGAACGGCCCGCTGATCACCGATCGGCGGTGGCGGCGGGCCGACTGCGGTTAAAGTCCGGGCAGCACGCGTCGAAGGGGAGAGCCATGGCCAAGGTCAACGTCAGTCTGGATGCGGAACTGGTGGTGGAGGTGATGGTCCTGGCCGGGGTGGGATCGCCTCAGGACGCCGTGGAGCTGGTCGTGCGGGACTACATCGCCCGCGGTCATCGCACGGAGGCGCGCGTCGAGCGGACCGACCAGAACCTGCGCGAGGTCGAGGTGAGACCGCAGGACCCGCAGGGCTGATCACGGCCGGGGTCCGACGCCCGGGTCGGCAATGCGCGCCGACTGGGTGCAAGGAACACGTGGGGCCCCGCACATGGTGTGCGGGGCCCTGCGGGTGGGTGGGGTCAGGGGCAGCTGAGGCGGGTGTCGCCCGGGTCCGTGGTGCAGGTGTCCGTGTTGGGGCCGCCGTTGGCGGTGTCGTTGCCGGGGACGTTGTCGACGGTGTTGAGGTTGTCGGTGCCGTAGTTGCCGATCAGGTTGTCGTTGCCGGGGCCCGCGTTGAGGGTGTCGTTGCCGAGGCCGCCGTCGAGGCGGTCGTTGCCGTAGCCGCCGTGGACGGTGTCGTTGCCCGAGCTCGCGTTGACGGTGTCGTCGCCGCCGAGGGCGCAGATCACGTCGTTGCCCGAGGTGCCGGTGATGGTGTCGTTGCCGCTGGTGCCGACGCGGGTGCAGCCGCGGGCGTTGTTGACGGTGGTGGTCGCCGTCGCGGTGTTGTTGCCGGACGCGGGGTCGCTCTGGGTGGCGGTGACCGTGGCGCGGTCGGTGAGGGTGCCGGTGGCGCGGGGTTCGGCGGCGACCGTCACGGTGACGCCGGCTCCCGGGACGAGGGTGCCGAGGGCGCAGGTCGCGCCGCCCGCGGTGGTGGTGCAGGTGCCCTGGCCGGTGGTCGCCGAGACGACCGAGACGGCGACGCCGCTGAGCGTGTCGGCCAGGGACACGTTGGTGGCGGAGGTCGTGGCGCTGGTGTTGGTCACCCGCACGCTGTAGGTGGCCCGGTCTCCGATGCTGACCGTGGCCGGGCCGGACTTGGTGACCGACAGGTCCACGCCGGTGGGGGGCGGGATGCTGCCGCCCCCTTCGAAGCGGGCCAGGGCGAAGTCGTTGTTCGGGCCGCCCCAGCCGGCGGCGACGATCTTCCCGTCCGGCTGGAGGGCGAGACCCTGGGCGGCGTCGGCGCCGCCGAAGTCCGCGGTCGCCACTCCCCCGGTGCCGAAGCCGCTGTCCTGGCTGCCGTCGGGGTTGTAGCGCAGGACGGCGAAGTCGCCGCCGGGCCCGTTGCTGCCGGCGACGACGATACGGCCGTCGCCCGGCTGCAGCGCCAGACCGGAGGCTCCGCCGCCGCCGGAGGTGAGCACCCTGCCGTCGCCGTCGAAGCCCGTGTCCAGGGCGCCGCCCGGTTGGTAGCGGGCCAGGGCGAACCTGCCGCCGCTCCCGCCGGCGGCGACGATCTTCCCGTCGGGCTGGACCGCGAGGCCTAGGACGGACTCGTAGTCGCCGAAGTCGGTGCGCTCGATGCCGTCGCCGCTGAAGGTGGTGTCCAGGGCGCCGCTCGCGGTGTAGCGCAGGACGACGAAGTCGAAGCGGGTCGTCCCGACCCGGCCGCCGACGAGGATCTTGCCGTCGGGCTGGAGCGCCAGGGCACTGCCGTCGCCGCCCTCGTCGAGGTTCGGTGCCGGGTCGGTGGTCACGGAGCCGTCGCCGCCGCCGAAGGCCGTGTCCGGGGAGCCGTCGGCGTTGTAGCGGGCGAGCGCGACCCGGCCGCCGCTGGTACCGGCGACGACGATGCGGCCGTCGGGTTGCACGGCCACGTCGCGGGCCTCGTCGGGGCCGCCGAAGTCGGTGAAGACCCTTCCGTCGCCGTCACCGAAGGACGTGTCGAGGGTGCCGTCGGCGTTGTAGCGGGCGACGGTGAACCAGCAGCAGTTCTCCCATCCCCGCCAGCTGCTGCCCACCACGACGATCCTGCCGTCGGGTTGCAGTGCGACGGCCTGGGCCTCGCTCCACTGGAGGTCCGGGTCCATGTTGTTGATGGAGGTGGTCACGAGGCCGTCGTCACCGAAGGTGGGGTCGGGGGTGCCGTTGGCGTTGTGGCGGGTCAGCGCGAAGCGGCCCTCCGTCAGCTCGTAGTCGGCGGACGAGCCGACGGAGACGATCTTTCCGTCGGCCTGTACGGCCACGTCGTGGGCGCGGTCGTCGTCGGCGAAGCCGGTGAGTACCTTGCCGTCGCCGCTGAAGGTGGGATCCAGGTCGCCGGGCGCCGCGGCCGCGGTGCCGGGGAGGGCCAGGACGAGCGCCAGGACGGTCGCCGTGACGGTCCCGGCCCTCACCGCCAGGGACCGGCGCCGGCGTTCGCCGTGTCGCCGCCCCGTCGGACGCAGTTGAGGTGTCAGCATGTGCGACAGCCTTCCGCCGGTCGCACACAGTGACGGCCGCCACGGACGGCGTTGCGCTCACCGGGCGCAGGAATCCATCCCCGCGGGTGAGGGGCTCTCGCACCCATGGGGTGGGGGCGGTCACGGGGGCTCTCACGCCCCGGTGGGGTGTGGGCCCGTCACAGGTCGATGTCGATGCGCTCCACGTCCGTGAACCGCACGTCGAGGCCGTGAGCGCGGGTGTCCCCGGCACGGAAGTACGTCTCGGCCAGGCCGTCGGCGGTGATGCGCTGGAGCTGCTGCTCGGTGGCGCCCTGGTCCCGGGCCGTGAAGAGGCGGGCCGCCCAGTGCGGGGGCAGCGCCTGGGTGATGTCGCGGATCCGGGCGTCGTCGGTGGTGCCCGGCGCGGCGGCGAAGCCGAAGCGGGCGCGGGTGGACAGGACGAGGCCGTCGGTGGAGGCCGCCTTCTGCTTGGCGCGGGCCCGCACCTGCGGCTGCCAGCGCTTCCTGACCTCGCGCTCCAGCCGGTCGGCGAGGTCCTTGCGGGGACGCTTGAGCTTTCCGGCGACGTACCGCTCGACCGTGCGCTGCGACACTCCGAGCAGTTCGGCGACGGCCTTCGTGCCCTTCAGCTGCCTGACCAGGTACCGCATCCGTGTCTGCGCCGACTTGGGGACGGGGCGGGTGAAGGCCGCCTCCAGGGCACGGTCCAGGCCGTCCCCGACCGACTCCGGCATGGCCTACTCCCCTTCCTCTACGCTGTCGTTCTTGATGAGGTTGGCGACATTGAACACGCCGCCGTGCTCCTCGAACAGCGCCTCCGCCCACAGCACGGTACGGGTGCCCTGGTGCTTGACCATCCCCGGTGAGATCCCCAGCCGGAACGTGCCGGGTACGGGTCTGCCGTCGGCGGTGTACGGCAGGAGGTCGAGCGGACCGGGCCCGGTGGAGGGGTAGACGACGGCGTCGGTGCCGATCGCCACGGGGTAGAGGTCGGCCGCCGCCGCGGTCTTCATGAGCTTGCGGTGGATGCCGATGCGGACGTTCGCGAGGACGGCGGCCCGGATGTCGGGGCGCCAGGTCTCCCGGGCGAGCGCGGGCCACGGCTCGTAGAACGGCACCTGGCCGCGGCTGCGTTGACGCAGTTTGCCGATGCCGCCCTTCGCGGTGGACTTGATCGCGTTCACCAGCAGCGCCATCGTCGGGTCGACGTCCCGTGCGGCGGCCATCGCCTCCAGGAACTCCCGGCCTCCCATGGCGGTGGTGACGCCGAGGTCGGCCATCGTCGTCACGTACGCGTCGCGCAGCCGCTTGTACCAGGGGTCGAGGTAACGGCCGGTGCGGTGGCGGACGTACGCCTCGACGGGCGCCACGTCGAAACCCAGCTCCACCGCGTACGCCACCGTCGGTGTCGCGTACCAGGCGGGGCCGGTGGGGCGGTCGCCCTTCGGGGTGAACGGTGAGGGAAGCCGGTCGGCGTCGACGGTGCGGCCGTCGATCCGTACGCGGGAGAGGTCGACATGGGAGAGGTCGACCAGCCACGAGCCGGGCAGGGAGGGATCGAACCTCGGGCCGCCGGTGAGGTGCGTGGGGCCGTCGAGGCCGACGGTGAGGCCGTTGGCGGCCGCCGCGAACGCCATGTTGACGTCGACGGCGACCAGGTACGGCCGCATGCACTCGTCGTCGGTCAGCGGCCTGCACCAGTCGTACGGCTCCTCCATCAGCATCTCGGCCGGCGTCCGCAGGTGGTGACGGGCGTGGACGCCCTTGAGGACCGGGTGCTCGTCGGGCACCTCGCACGGCACCACGTCGTACACCTGTGTGAGGGCGTCCGCGTTGAACGCCTTGTGCCACTCGCCGGTCGTCTCGTCGCGTTCGGCGCGGGTCGGCGGGCGCAGCGCGGTCATCAGCTCCAGTCCGGTGACCGCCGTGGTGCCCCGCGGTGTCATCACGCGCTCCGCGTACGCGCCGAGGTAGCGGGCGAGGTCCGCGGGGTGCATGTCCGGCAGGAGGGGGGCGTCCTTCCTGTCCCACTCGCGGGCGTCCAGGGCGTGCCAGGCGGGGACGCACACTTGTACGCAGTTGCGCCGCGCCCCGTCCGCCGGGCGGTAGATCCGCGCCCACGGGCCGAAGCCTCGCTGGGTGAGGCGCCATTCGGCGCGGAGGAGCTGCTTGACCGCCTTGTGGCTGTCCTTGAGCCGGCCGGCTCGGCGCTCCTCCTCCGACAGGGCGGCGGGCAGGCCGTACCGCTCCAGCGCCGCCGGGGTGAGCACGAGGAGGGGGTCGGCGTCCCTGCCGTTGCGATGTAGCCGGGCCTGGCCGAGTCTCGCCTCGGTCAGCGTCCATTCGACCAGTGCGGGCAGCGACTTCGCGGGCACGTCCAGGACGAGGCCGCCGACGCAGTACGCCAGCGTCTGACCGTCCTCGCAGTCGACGACGGCCAGCGGACCGTTCTCGAAACGCGGGTCGACGGCGGGCTGGTGAGGGGCCGTGGGTTTCGTCACCTTCGTCGCCTTCTTCGCCGCGGGGCCGCGCGACGACGACGGCCGGGCGCCGCGGGCCGTGGAGGACGGGCGGCCGCCGCGTGCCGCGGTACGGGGCGGGGGCGTCGTCGCCGCCGGTTCGGGAGCGGGGGCGGGTGCGGGCGGAGCGGGCGTGAGTGCGGCTGCTGCGGACGCAGGCGGGGGTGGGGTCGGCTCCGGGATGCTGGGCGGCTCCGGGGTGGGCTGTTCCGGGGCGGGCTGTTCCGGGGCGGGCTGCTGGGGTGTCGGGTCCTCCGGGGTGGGAGCGGGGAAGCGTGCGGCGAGGGATTCCAGCAGGCGGGCGTAGGCGGCGCGCTGCGGGGGGCGCGGCTCGGTCCTGCCGGACTCCCAGTTCCCCACGGCTTCCCGGCGCGTGCCCAGCGCCGTCGCGATCTGTTCCTGGCTCAGCCCGGCGGCGGTCCGCAGCCGCCGACGCTCGGCGGGCGGCGGCAGGACGTCCTGAGCGACCTGCTCCAACAACGCGTCCACCGCACTGAACAGCTCGTTCTCCGTGGCCACAAGCTCACCTCCGGCGCCCACCCTATCCCCGCCACCCAGCTGGATCGCGCATGGATCGCACATCAGGGGGGCCGTGTCCAAGGCGGGGGCCCCGCCCCGGTGCCTGCCGCCGGGTCCGGTGTCCTCACCCCCTCCGCAGGGAGCTGTCAGCGGGAGGCGCTCTGGGCCTCGAATCACCTGACGGACCGCCGGGTCGTCGCCGGCGCGGCGGCGGGAACGGGCCGCGCGACCGAGGGGGTAGGACGACGCGGGCTCACCCCTCAGGAGGCGACGTCACCACGACATCGACACTCGCTCCCCGCATTTCTCCGCGATCTCTTCACGAATCGGTGCGCCAATGACCGCAAAACGGTCTCTGACTACGATTCAACTCTCGCGCGACAGGCTGTCTTTGGCCATGATGTGCCCGGGGACAGTTCAGGGGGAAGACCGCCATGAGTGAGAAGCGCCGACCCGGGCAGGAGACGGGTCGGGACACTCCGCCACCTCGCCGCGCCGAGGTCCGGCCGCACCACTGCCACCCGTGAACGGCTGAAGTCACCCGCAGATTGCGCTACGGCACCCCACCGGGGTGTGCCGACGATCCGCGCGCCAACACCAGGGAGGCTGGTATGTCACGTACAGAACAAGGTCAGCTCGACAGACGACGGTTCCTGTCCCGGCTGGGGGCCGGGACCGTAGCGCTCGTGGCCGGTTTCGACCTGGTCGGACGACAGTGGGTGGCCGAGGCCGCCGACAGCGCCTCGTTCGCCGCGGTCCCGCCCCTCGACGGCACTCTCACGTTCGCCCCGGACGCCCTCGCGGCGAACTCCCGCGACCAGGGGAACATCTTCACGAGAACACCCTGCGCGGTACTCAGACCGGGCTCGGTGAAGGACATCCGGAAGATGCTCGCCTACTGCTCGGCCCACGGCATCAAGGCCGCGCCGGCCGGCGCACATCACGCGATGTACGGCCAGGCGCTCGTCAGCGGCGGACTGGTCATCGAGATGGAGTCGCTGCGCACGATCCACTCGATCGGCACCGACAGCGCGGACGTCGACGCGGGTGTGCTGTGGAAGGACCTCGTCGAGGCGGCGTTCCGACGGGGCCTCAGACCGGCGTCGATCACCAGCTACCTCGGGACCACCGTCGCCGGGACCCTCTCGATGGGCGGCATCGGGATGATGTCGTCGTACCGGGCGGGCGCCCAGGTCGACCATGCCCGCAAGCTCGAGGTGGTCACGGGGGACGGGCGGCTGCTGCAGTGCTCCGGCACCCAGAACTCCGACCTGTTCGAGGCGGCACTCGGGGGACTCGGCCAGTGCGGTGTGATCACGCGGGCGACCGTGGACCTGGTGCCCGCCAAGCAGTCGGCCCGTACGTACCGGATCGGGTACACGGACGCCCCCGCGTTCTTCCGAGACGTCAGGATCCTGGCGAACCGCGGTGAGTTCGACTCCCTCGGCAGCATTCCGCAGCCGGGCACGGCGCAGCCGCTGACGCTGTGGGCCACCGTCTTCTACGACGCCGGTGACGAGCCCGACGCGTCGCACCTGCTGCGCGGCCTCAGCCCCGCCGCGGCGGGCGCCGTCTTCGAGGACTACGGCTTCCTCGACTACATCCTCCTGGTCACGCGCATGTACGACTCGTTCGCGGCGAACCTGGGCTGGGACGCGAAGGTCAAGCCGTGGCTGGATCTGTTTCTGCCGGACGACGCCGTCGAGGACTTCGTCTCCTCGGTGTTCCCGTCGCTGACGCCGGAGGACCTGGGCCCGACGGGGTTCGGCCTGATCTTCCCGATGCTCCGCTCGACCTACGGACGGCCGCTGCTGCGACTGCCCGACGCCTCGGGCGGCCCCTGGGTGTGGCTGGTCAGCGTGCTGACCGACTCGGCCGGATCCGGCCCCGACCCCGACTTCGCGTCGCGGATGACGGACCGCAACTACCGGTTCTACCAACGGGCGGCGACCGTCGGCGGCACCCGCTACCCGCACGGCGCGTGCCCGTTCACCCAGGCCGACTGGCAGGCCCACTACGGCTCGATGTGGCCCCGGCTCGTGGCATGGAAGAACCGCTACGACCCCAAGGGCATCCTCACCCCGGGCCCGGGCATCTTCTGACGTTCCGGCCGGGCCGCCCGCGACCGGACACCGGGTGGAGTCCGGGTGGAGTCCGGCCGATTTCGACCGCCCGCGACCGGACGGTGGGGACCGCGCGCCTCCGGTCGCGGCGCGCAGCGCGCGGTCGTGGTACGGAGCGTCCCGCGATGAGCTACTTCAGGACACGGGGATCCCCTCGTCGGAGCCCCGTGTCCGCCCCTCCGGCGCCTCTTTTGCCCCAGGGGGAAATCCCAGTCACATCCGTCACCGGAGCCCCTCGCCCTTCACCTTTGCGTAACCGTTCCTGTTCACCCCGTTGACATCATGCGCACCGTATCCCTATGGTCACGCAAACATTCGATCGTGTGACGACATGTCGAACGGTTTGAAAGGCAAGTGCCCTGCGCATCACCGGAATCAGCCGCCACGTGGCCGGAACGCCGTGGCGCAGCCCGACGTACGTACCGGTGCGCATCGGCACAGGGAGCACGGGAGCCGGCGGACCCCGGATGCCGGGTGGCCCGCGCCTCGATCACGCTTGCCGAAGCCTGTCCCCCACCGCGTGGCCGGCTCGGTCTCGCTCTGCTCTCCCCAGGCAGTGCCGCACCGACAGCTGACAAGCCGTCCTGCTCTCAACGACGAGAAGAACAAGGAACGATCACATGCACACCCGAAGAGCCGCCCTGTCCACGATCGCCGGAGCCGTCTCGCTCGCCCTCACCCTGTCCGCGTGCGGCCAGGACGACGGGGGAGCTTCGGCGGACGGTTCCGAGGGCGGCACCATCGGCGTCGCGATGCCGACCCGGGCCTCCGAACGCTGGCTCACCGACGGCAAGAGCGTCGTGGACGACCTCGCAGCCAAGGGTTACAAGACCACGCTGGTCTACGGCGACGACGACCCGAAGCGGCAGGTCGCCCAGATCGAGAAGCTGATCGAGGAGGGCGTCGACGCGCTGATCATCGCGGCGATCGACAACAAGTCGATGGACAGCGTGCTCAAGAAGGCCGCCGACGCGGAGATCCCGGTGATCTCCTACGACCGGCTGATCCTCGACACGAAGAACGTCGACTACTACGTCTCCTTCGACAACGAGCAGGTCGGCCGGCTCCAGGCCCGCTACATCATCGACAAGCTCGGACTGGAGGACGGCAAGGGGCCGTTCAACATCGAGCTGTTCGCCGGTTCGCCGGACGACAACAACACCCGGTACTTCTACGACGGCGCGATGCACCTGCTGAAGCCGTACCTCGACACCAAGCAGCTGGTCGTCCGGTCCGGCGAGACCGACATGGACCAGGTCACCACGCTGCGCTGGGACGGGCCGACCGCGCAGAAGCGCATGAACAGCGTGCTCACCAAGGCGTACCGCAGCGCCACGGTCGACGCGGTCCTGTCGCCGTACGACGGCATCTCCATCGGTGTCCTGAACTCCCTCAAGGCGCACGGCTACGGCTCCGCCGGCAAGCCCCTGCCCATCATCACCGGTCAGGACGCAGAACTGGCGTCGGTGAAGTCGATCATCGATGACGAGCAGTCGCAGACCGTATACAAGGACCTCCGGCTGCTCGCCGAGATGGCCGCGAACATGGTCGA
>NZ_JAMGBG010000151.1 GCF_023516595.1 Streptomyces neyagawaensis
CTGCTCGCCGAGATGGCCGCGAACATGGTCGACGACGTCCTCAACGGCAAGACGCCGAACCTGAACAGCAGGCGTGCCTACAACAACGGTGCCAAGCCCGTGCCCGCCTATCTGCTCCAGCCGACGAGCGTCGACAAGAGCAACTACAAGGACGTGCTGGTGGCCGGCGGCTACTACACGGCGGCGGAACTCAAGTAGCGGCACGGGGCCGCGGGCCGACCAGGGCCTGTCGTTTGGATCATGCCGGTTTCGGGCTACGGCACCTGCATGGCTGCCGTTGAGCGGGGCTTGGAGTGGGCAACCGACTGAGCGGGGCTTGGAGTGGGCAACCGACTGAGCGGGGCTTGGAGTGGGCAACCGACGACAACGCCGCAGATGCGCGCACCAAGCCCCGCGGCCCAGGCGTGACCCAAAGAACAGGCGCTGGGACCGCTCGCGCCCGCGCACGGCCGTACGTGCCCGGCGCGGTCCTGTCTCAGGGCCGCGCCGGGCGGGGTGAGAGCAGCGCCTCCAGGAGGGCGGGTAGGCGTTGGGGGAAGTCCTCGGGGAAGTCGTGGCCGAGGCCGGGGACGGACTCCAGGGTCACGTCGGCGCCCACGCCGGTGAGCAGCGCGTGGGCGTCGAAGATCTCGGGGGCGATGTCGTCGTCCCGCTCCCCCACCAGTATCCGGCCGCTCAGGGCGCCCTGCGCGGCCCTCGTGAGCCGTTCCCCGTCGAGGTGGGCCGGGGTGAGCGCCGGGCCCACCGCGAGGAATCCGCAGGGGTGTACGGGCGCGTCCGACAGGGCCCACAGCACGGCCGCGCGGGCGCCCGCCGAGAAGCCCGCCGCCAGCAGCGGCAGCGAACCGCCGGCCTCGTCCACCTCGGCGAGAGCGGCGGTGACGTCCCGTACGGCGACACCGGCGTCCGGCCAGCTGCGGTAGAGGGGGGTCGACCGCTGCGAGGAGTCGACGGCGACGAGCACGAACCCGGCGTCCACCGCCGCCGCCCACTGTCGCGCGGCCAGCGCCGCGTCCTGGTCGGCGCCGTGGAGGGCCACCAGCACCCCGCGCGCCGAGCCCTCCGGCCGCCGTACGAGGGGCGGGAACGGAACGGCGTTCGCGTCGGCGTGCCGGGCGGTGGACTCCTTCAGCAGGGCGTCGAAGCCCGGCAGGTCCCGTACGGCGGCCAGGTCGTCGTCCTCGACGAGGATCCCCGGGCTCCACCAGGCGCCGTCGCCGAGCGCGGCGCGCAGCTCCGCGAGCGCGTCCTCGGGGCGCCCGGTGAGCGCCAGCAGACAGGCGGTCAGATGCGCGAGGTCCGCGCGCCGCCGGGGCAGTCCAGGAGCCGCGTCCGTCACCGCCGTCAGCGCCTCGTCCAGCCGCCCCTCGCCGTACAGCCGTGTCACCGTCGCGTCCAAGGCACGGTAACGCGCCTCCTGGCCCTCGCCGTTCTGATCGCCCATCGCCCCATCGAAGCACAGCGACCGACGGGCCGATCGCTGCGGATCTACGCCCGTCGGGAACGGATTCGCCACCTGATTCGTCAACTGGTTCGTCAACTCGTTTGTCAACTGGTGTGCGGCGCAGGGGTGTCGGGGCGTAGGTTGTCTGTTGAAACGTCAAATGCTTCGGTGGAAAGACGGACGCCACTCATGACCGAACACGCGAGCACGCCCGGACCGGCGGCGCACCAGAGGATCGACACGTCGGTGCCGCACTCGGCCCGTATCTGGAACTACTGGCTGGGCGGCAAGGACAACTACCCGGTCGACGAGGAGGCGGGCGACGCCTACACCAAGGTGTTCCCCGGCATCGTCACCATCGCGCGCAGCAGCCGGGCGTTCCTGCGGCGCAACATCACGTACCTGGTGGCGGAGGCGGGGATCCGTCAGTTCCTCGATGTCGGTACGGGGCTGCCGACCGCGAACAACACGCACGAGGTCGCGCAGCGGATCGCGCCGGAGTCGCGGATCGTGTACGTCGACAACGACCCGCTGGTCCTGGCGCACGCCCGCGCGCTGCTCTACTCCACGCCGGAGGGGGCGACCGCGTACGTCGACGCCAATGTGCTGGAGCCGGACCGCATCCTCGCGGCCGCGGCCGAGACGCTGGACCTCGGCCGGCCCACCGCCCTCATCCTCAGCAACATCCTGGGGCATGTCGCCGACTACGACCAGGCCCGCTCCATCGTCACCCGGCTGATGGCGGCCCTGCCGTCGGGCAGCTACCTCTCCGTCAACGACGGCTCCCTCGGCATCGATCCCGTCTTCGAGCAGGCCCAGGAGGCGTACAACAACAGCGGTGCCGTGCCGTACAACCTGCGGACCCCCGAGCAGATCACCGCCTATTTCGACGGCCTGGAGCTCATCGACCCCGGCGTGGTGTCGGTCCCGCAGTGGCGTCCGGGGCCGGACGACGCGGCTCCCGAGGTCATCGGCGAGCACGGAGGGCTGGCCCGCAAGCCCTGACGCCCGAGGCGCGGGGCGGGGGCGCGTTCGGGTCGCGGGGCGGGCGGCCTGGTCGTAGACCTGACGTATGGTGCTGCGACCGCCGGTGGAGCCGATGCTGGCGAAGGCCCGGGAACGGATGCCCCCGCCCGCGGCGCTGCCCGGCGGTCTCGTCCTGCAGCCCAAGTTCGACGGATACCGGACGCTGGTCTTCACGCCCTGGCCGGCGCCCGGACCCGTGCTGATCCAGTCCCGCCGGGGCAGCCTGATCCAGGGCCGCTTCCCCGACCTGGCCGCCGCCGCGGAGGCGCTGCCGGACGGCTGGGTCCTCGACGGGGAGGTGGTGGTCTGGGCGGGCGAGGAGCTGTCCTTCGCGTCGCTGCAACGCCGGGCCTCGGCCGGCGGACGCACGGCCGCCCGGCTGGCCGAGGCGCTGCCCGCCCACTTCATCGCCTTCGACGTGCTCCAGGCCGACGGCGTGGAACTCCTCCGCAGGCCGTACGCCGAGCGGCGCGCGACGCTGGAGGAACTGTTCACCGGCCACGGACTGACCGCGCCGTGGACCCTCTGCCCGGAGACGCCCGACCTGGCCACGGCGCGGGAGTGGCTGGCCTCCTGGACACGCGTGCCCGGTGTGGAAGGGCTCGTGGTCAAGGGCCGACAGCAGCGGTATCTGCCGGGGACGCGCGGCTGGTACAAGATCCGGCGCCGGGACACCGCTGAGGGCATCGTCGGCGCCGTCACGGGCACGCTGCGCCGGCCGCAGTCCGTCCTCCTCGGCCGCTACGACCGCGAGGGAGTCCTCCGGCTGGTCGCCCGCAGCACCGTGCTGCACCCCGAGGCGGTCCGGGACATCGCCGCCCGGCTGTCCCCGGCCCGACCGGGCCACCCCTGGGAGGGGACGCACTTCACGACGTCCTGGAGCTCGCGCACACCCCTGGAGGTCGTCCTCGTCGAGCCGGACCTGGTCGCCGAGATGGACGTGGACACCGCCCAGGTCCACGGAGCCTGGCGCCACCCGGCCCGCTTCGCCCGCCTCCGGGAGGACATGACACCCGACGAGGTGACGGAGTTCGACGAGGGGACGGGGGCGGGCGAGGAGTGACATGGACGGGCGGGGCGGGGAAGGACCTGGACAGGCTCGGGGAGGCCGGGTGCCACGGACCAGCGGGGCGGGGTGCTCCGGACGGAGGGCGGGGGATGTCCCGTAGTGGCGGAGTGACGAGTGACGGGAGACCCGTAGGGCCAGGGTGACGGGGGACGCGTAGGGCCGGAGGGAGCAGGGGATGCGTGGGCGGGGGATACGTGCGGTCAGCCGCCACGGTTCCCGGCGGCGGCCGCGGGGTCCGCTGCTCGGCAGGCCGCGCACAGCACTCGTGCCCTCGGGCCGTAGCGCTGGGTGAGCCCCTGGCAGCGCGGGCAGGACCCGACCTGTTCCGGTGGACATCCGAGCAGGAGCGCGGCAGTCGCCCGGTCCGTGGAGGGGTCGATGCGCTGCGGCATCTCCTCCATGGCTCGAATGTATGTCCGGCGCCTCGTCGGGGCAGGTCGAGAAGCCTGCTCCCGTGACGCGCGCCGTCGCGGCGGAGGAGGCCGCGTAGTCCCCCCGGCGCCGCGCCCCCTCCATCCCGTAGTCCCCCCGCCCCGTAGCCCTGCGGTCACCCGGCCCTTCGGCTCCCCAGCCCCCGCCCGCCCCTACGTCCCCCTCGGCCCCCCGGCCGTCGTCAGCGTCGCCCCTGCGTGTTGAGCCGGGCCGCCTGGCGGGTGAGGTGGTCGCGTTCGGCGGTGTTGGGTGCCTTGTGGGCCGCCTCGGCGTACAGGCGGGCCGCCGTCGTCAGGTCGCCGTCGCGTTCGTGGAGGTGGGCCGCCACCGCGGTGTGGCGGGGCAGGGAGTCGTCCAGGGTCGCGAGGGCCGCCAGCCCTGCGCGTGGCCCGTCGGCCTCGCCCACCGCGACGGCGCGGTTGAGCCGGACGACGGGGCTGTCGGTCAGCCGTACGAGTTCGTCGTACCACTCGACGATCTGCACCCAGTCCGTCTCCTCGGCGGTGGGCGCGTCGGCGTGCAGCGCGGCGACGGCGGCCTGCGCCTGGAACTCGCCGAGCCGGTCCCGGGCGAGCGCCGTCTGGAGGATCTCGACGCCCTCGGCGATCAGCTTCGTGTCCCACCGGCTCCGGTCCTGCGCGGCGAGCGGCACCAGACTGCCGTCGGGTGCGGTGCGGGCGGCACGCCGGGCGTGGTGGAGCAGCATGAGCGCGAGCAGTCCCGCCACCTCGGGGTGATCGATCCGGGCGGAGAGCTGCCGGGTGAGCCGGATGGCCTCGGCCGCCAGGTCGACGTCGCCCGAGTAGCCCTCGTTGAAGACCAGGTAGAGGACGCGCAGCACGGTGGCGACGTCGCCCGGCTGGTCGAACCGCACCCCGGCGACGGTCCGCTTGGCGCGGCTGATGCGCTGGGCCATGGTCGCCTCGGGGACCAGGTAGGCGCGGGCGATCTGCCGGGTGGTCAGCCCGCCGACGGCGCGCAGGGTGAGCGCGACCGCCGACGACGGGGTGAGCGAGGGGTGGGCGCACAGGAAGTAGAGCTGGAGTGTGTCGTCCGCGGCGGGCGCCGGCCCGGGGGCCGGCTCGACGTCGACGAGGTCCTCGCGCCGGCGGCGGGCGGTGTCCGCGCGGGTCGCGTCGAGGAACTTGCGCCAGGCGACCGTGACCAGCCAGCCCTTGGAGTCGTGTGGTGGGTCGGTCGGCCAGACGCGCAGCGCTTCGACCAGCGCGTCCTGGACGGCGTCCTCGGCCGCCGCGAAGTCGGCTCCGCGGCGGACGAGGACGGCGAGGACTCCTGGCGTGAGGTCGCGGAGCAGGGCCTCGTCCATCGAGGTGGTCACTCCGTGATGGTGGGCGGCGCGGTCAGGAACGGGCGGACCTCCAGCCACTCGTGGATCGGCTTCCCACCCGCTCCGGGGGCGGCCGACAGTTCCCCGGCGAGTTCCACGGCCCGCTCGTGGCTGTCGACGTCGATCACCATCCAGCCGGCGATGAGGTCCTTGGTCTCGGCGAACGGGCCGTCGGTGACCGGCGGGCGCCCCTCGCCGTCGTACCGGACCCAGGAGCCCTCGGGGGCGAGCGCCTGACCGTCCACAAACTCGCCGGTCTTCTCCAGCCGGGCGGCGAAGTCGTGCATGTACTGCATGTGTGCCGAGATCTCCTCGGGCGTCCACCGGTCCATCGGGACGTCGTTCACCGCTGTCGGGGCACCGCGGTAGTGCTTGAGCAACAGGTACTTGGCCATCGTCTGTCTCCTCGATGCTCGTGCGACCCATTGTGGTCGCCTTCACCACGGGGACGGAGCCGGTCACGGGTTCTCGACATGCCTCGCGAGATTTTTTCGGCGGCGTGCCTATCCTCTGCGCTCACGTCCGACGCGGCATCCGGCTGGGGCCGTCGTCAGCGTCGGCGAGCGAGGACACGGTCAGAAACAGTGCAGGCAGCGCGGGGTGCGCTCGGCACGGAAGAGGGTGGTCGCGTCCGGGCGGCGGGCCCGCCGCGCCGCCGTCGCCACGGTGTGCCGCTTACCGGGAGTGGCGGCCAGGGCCGGCCAGGATCTCGGCCGCCCGCTGCCCGTCGCGCGGGTCGTCGACGTGCGTGACGTCGGCGACCACGGAACGCTCGCGTCCTGGCTGAGGGGACCATGCCGGGGGCCCGCTGGTTTCCCGGTGGTGTCGCGGGTCAGGTGTCCTGTTCACGCAGGGCGTTGAAGGCCGCCTGCAGTTGGAGCCAGGTCGGATGCGTCTCGTCCGCCCTCGTCACGTTCGCCACCTCGTCCGCGTCCCAGATGTGGCGGCCGTCGGTGCGGACGAGGTGCTCTTCCAGGTCGCCGTCCTCGGGGACCTCTGAGGTGGAGTCGAGGAACTCCGCGACCTCGGCCACGGACGGCTCGCCGTCCGGGCCTCGGCTGCCCGCCGTCGTGGCACCGGCGGCAAGGGAGAGGAACAGGAGGTCGCCGTCGCCCGTCGCGACGACGAGTTCCCCTGTAGCGGTGGCGCCCAGGGCGGTCACCCGGGAGCCGGTCGCCACCTCGTGCTCGACCGCCTGCTGGGTCTCCACGTCCAGTTCGACGAGTGTCCCCGTGGGCGTTCCGATCCAGAGCGTGCCGGGTGCGGCGGCGAACGCGAGGTTGTGCCGCGACCAGGCACGCATCTGGTCGAGCCACTCCTGCGGATACGGGTAGCCCGGGGTGGGATCGCCGAGGGTGGTCGTGAGAACGCTGCGGAGCGAGGGGAACTCGAACACCTCCAGTGAGTTGCCGTACGCGTTGCCCCTGATCGCGAGATGTCGTCCGTCCGCGCTGAAGACCGGCGTCTCGTAACCGTCGACGTCCAGCACGAGCGCCCGCCGGAGCACGCGCATCGTGGCGGGGGACGACGCGTCGTCGACGCGCGCGAAAAGTCCGAACGTCGCGCCTTGGTCGCTGTGGAGGGTGACCACGAGTCCGCCTGCCGGATGCTCGGCGACCCCGGTGTCCCATCGGGGCCCGGTGCTCACGGATCCCGAGGTGAGTTCGATGACGTCCGAGCTGTCCCACACGCTGTCCTCCCCGTCCCACGACGGGGTGGCCCACAAGGTCCGGCCGTCCGGGCTGAAGCCGATGCCGCGGTAACGGGCGCCGGACGGGACGCTTTCCAGGTCGCTGACCCCGTCGGGGGTCCACCGCCTCACCCCGTCCTCGCCCGCCACCACGAGCAGCGGCTGATGCGGATGCCAGTCCACCGCGGGGATCCGCTGTCTCTTCGCCCTTTCGGCGGCATCGCCGTACTCACTCGACTCGGCGCCGACGCAACCGAGTTCCCGCAGCCGCCCCGCCGCGCAGTCCCAGACGCGGACCGCCGGACGCTCCGCGTCCAGGCCCGCTACCAGGGGAAGTCGCGGATGACAGAACAGCCTCACCACGGAGGAGCCACTACCGACTCGTACGCGAGTCACCGCCTCGACAACAGTCACCGGGAAACCATAATTCTCCCTTGCGGGCCAACCTTGTTGGGGATGCGGTGGGGGTGGGCGCGACGGATTATGATCTTGGTCATGACTGTGCAGCACCTCGAGAAGACCCCTTCCCGCAAGCAGAGGCTTCAGGAGAAGCAGCGCCGCCAGCTGGCGGTGGTCGACACCGTCGACAAGGCCGAGGCCAAGGTACGCAAGGCGGAGGTCGAGCTGGCTCTGGCCGTCACAGAGGCGGTGCAGATGTTCGGCACGGAGCAGTCCGCCTCGGAGGGGCTCGACATGCCGGTCGAGACGATCCGACGCTTCCTCGGCATCGCCAAGGCCGCGGCCGCCGCCGACAAGGCCGACGCCGAGGCAGCCGCCACCTCGTGAGGTGATCTGCGCCTCACGGGCAACCTCCTTGATGTGCCTGACGTGTTGATCAGCAGCAGATGGTGCCCTGGCCCGCGGGCCAGGGCTTGTTTCAGCCGTCAGCGGGGCTCGTTCCGGCTGGCCCGGCGACTGCTCGGGCTCGCGGCCGAGATGGGCGAACGGGGCGGGGACATCGTCGTACGCGGCTACTCCCTCACGGGGCTGGCCGAGACGGGCCGGATCCAGGGCGACTACGAGGCCGTCGCCCGGCTGCACGAGCAGTTGCTCGCCGAGGCCCGGCGACGCGGCGAGACCCGACACACGGTGTGGGCGCTGGCGGGCATCGCGCAGATCCACCGCCAGCGCGGCGAGCAGGACACCGCGTACGCGCTGTTCGAGGAGGCGGCGCAGATAGCCCGAGATGCCCGGATCACAGCAAGGCCTCGTCGGACTGCGGGAACGAGCCGACATCCTCCACGGCACCCTCCGCGCAGGCCCCGCCACCGAAGGCGGCTACCGCGTACACCTACGCGTCCCCCTCACCGCCGACTGACGAACCCTCAGGACTCCAAGCCCGACCGGCCGTCGGTGCTCAGGTGGGGGTCTCGGTGCCCGGCAGGGGCTGCTCGGCCCAGATCGTCTTGCCGACGGAGGTCTGGCGGCTGCCCCAGCGCTCGGCGATCTGGGCGACGAGCAGCAGGCCGCGTCCGCCCTCGTCGAAGACGCGGGCACGTCGCAGGTGCGGGGCGGCGCTGCCGCCGTCGGAGACCTCGCACACGAGGGCGTCGGCGCGGATGAGCCGCAGTCGGATGGGGGCGTTGCCGTAGCGCATCGCGTTGGTGACCAGCTCGCTGACGATCAGTTCGGTGGAGAAGTCGAGCTCGGCCAGTCCCCAGGCGTCGAGTTGCTCGCCGGTCTCCCGGCGTGCCCCCGCGACGGCCGCGGGGTCCATGGGCAGCTCCCAGGTGCGTACCCGGTCGGCGCCGAGCGTGGCGGTCCGGGCCAGGAGCAGGACGATGTCGTCGGCCGGGGGGTCGGGCTGCACCTTGCGCAGTACCTCGTCGCAGGTCCCCTCCAGGTCGCTGGCCGGGCAGCGCAGCGCCTCGGTGAGCAGGTCGAGGCCGACGTCGACATCGCGACCGGGAGCCTCGACGAGGCCGTCGGTGTAGAGGGCGAGCATGCTGCCCTCGCTCATGTCGACGCGGGCGGCCTCGAAGGGCAGTCCGCCCAGGCCGAGCGGTGGCCCGGGGGGCAGGTCCAGGATCTCCACCGTGCCGTCGGGGTGCAGCAGAACGGGGGGCGGGTGTCCGGCCCGCGCCATGTCGCACACGCCGGCGACGGGGTCGTAGACGGCGTAGAGGCAGGTGGCCCCGACCTCGCCCGAGGCTCCCTCCGTCGCGCGTCGCGCGTCCGGGCCCTCCTCCCGGTCGAGGCGGATGACCAGGTCGTCCAGGCGGGTGAGCAGTTCGTCGGGGGTGAAGTCGGCGTCGGCGAGGGTCCGTACCGCGGAGCGCAGCCGCCCCATCGTGGCCGAGGCGTGCACACCGTGGCCCACCACGTCGCCCACCACCAGCGCCACCCGTCCCCCGGACAGGGAGATCACATCGAACCAGTCCCCGCCGATCTCGTCCCCCGGGCCGGCCGGCAGATAGCGGTAGGCGAGGTCGACGGCCTCCACCTCGGGCAGCCGCTCCGGCAGCAGACTCCGCTGGAGGGCGAGCGCGGTGCGGCGCTCACGGGTGTAGCGGCGGGCGTTGTCGATGCTCACGGCCGCTCTCGCGGCGATCTCCTCGGCGAGCACCAGATCGTCCTGTCCGAAGGCGTCCTCGGTGCGGTGGCGCATCAGCTGCATCACGCCCAGGGTGACGCCCCGGGCCCGGAGCGGCACCATCAACACCGAGTGGATCTTGAATCGCCGTATGTTCTCCGCGCGGCCCGGCACGGCCGCCGTCCACGCACGCAGCAGCGGATCGCCCGCGCTGTGGTGGCTGCCCCGGCCGGTGATCAGTGCCTGGGCCGGTGGGGAGCCCGGCGGGTGGATGTCGGTGTCGCCGGTCGCGACCACGGATTCCGGGCATCCGCGGAGCACCGACCGCTGCGCGGTGCGGCGGCAGACGACCGACGCGTCCGGGGGCACGGGCTGCGGCTCGTGGCCCTGGACGACCGACTCCAGCAGATCGACGGTGGCGAAGTCGGCGAACCCCGTCACCGCCACCTCGGCCAGCTCCTCGGCGGTCCGGGTCACGTCGAGGGTGCTGCCGATGCGCACGCTGGCGTCGTTCAGCACGGCCAGGCGCCGGCGGGCCCAGTACTGCTCGGTGATGTCGATGACCAGGGCCGACAGTCCGAGCACGGCGCCCGCCCTGTCCTTCAGCGGGGACAGGAACAGCGACCACGCGTGGTCGCGGACCTCACCGGAGGCACGGAAGGGCTGCTCCTCCCGGAAGATCATCTCGCCGGTGCGTACGACCTGGTGCTGGAGCCGGTCGATCTCGTCCAGGGGTGGGGTGGGGTAGATCTCCCACAGCGTCTGCCCCCGCATCTCGTCCGGGTTCAGTCCCATGGCCTGGCTCATGACCTGGTTGCAGGTGACGAACCGGGCCTCGCTGTCGTAGATGGCGACGGGCAGGGGGAGCTGCGCGAGCGTGAGGTCCCACAGTTCGGCGGGCCCCGTGTCCGTCGGCCCGGCGGAGTAGGTCACCGCCGCAGGACCGACCACCCAGTGGATCCTGCCGCGCGCGTCCAGCAGGGGCGTGCCCCGGAGCCGCACGGTGACCCGGTCGCCGTCCCGCCTCCGCAGGGCCAGGTCACTCACCCAGGGCTCACCGGCGGCCAGGTGACGTCGCAGCGCGATGGGCAGCCTCGCGGCCCGCAGATGGGCGGCCGGTCGGCCCACCACGTCCTCGGGCTCGTACCCGAGCAGCCGCCCGGCCCCGGCGCTCCACACCAGGACGACTCCGCGGGCGTCGAGGACGACCGCGAAGTCGTCGGGTGCGGTTGTTCCCTCTGCTCCTGTGGTCGTGTCGGGCTCGTTGTCCATGGGCGTGCACCCCGACGTCGTTCCTGCCGTTTTCCAGCACGGCGCTGCGCGCCCACCGAGGGCGCTGCCTCCAGCATCCCGCCGCGGCGAGTCCCGCTCAACCGAGGGCCCGGCCGACTGCGGTCGCCCGCCGTCCGGACCCGTGTCAGACGGGTGTCGTCTCCGACGGCGTGAAGGGCGCGCCGTGGCCGGGGACGATGAGGGCCGGGCCGAGGGCGAGGATCTTCTCCCTGGCCGCGCGCAGCTGGTCGCGGTCGGGGGCGAAGGGGTCGTCGGCCGGTCCCTCGGCGGTCCACCACAGATGGGTGAGGACCACCAGGCCCTCCGCCGCGGTCACCAGGGTGCTGACGTCCTCGGCGGTGTGGCCGGGCGTGGTCATCAGGGTGACCGACGGGGAGAGCTGGTATCCGTCGGCGTCCCGGTCCTCCCAGATGTCGTCCCGGTAGATGGCCATGTGGTCGTGGAAGCGGGCCGCGGGGAAGAGGGCGGCGTTCAGTGTGTGGTCCGGGTGGTGGTGGCTGAAGACCACGTCGGTGACGTCCTCGGGGGCGAGTCCGTGCTCCGTGAGCGGGTCGAGGATGAGCCGGCGGTCGGCGACCATGCCGGGGTCGACGATCGCGACGGTCGCGCCGTCGACGAGCAGGGTGACGGTTCCCGCGACGCGGTCGTCCGCGTAGCCGGTGGTCAGGACGTGGAACGCGGCGGTCATGACGGGCTCCTACGGGGGGAAGGGGAAGGTGAGCAAGGGGGCTGAGAGGCCGTGCTGTACGGGTCGCTGCCTCCCGGTCACGTGGGCAGGAGCGCCCGGAAACCGGTGAGGAGGGCGCGGAGACCGATGTCGAAGGCGAGTTCGGCGCGGCGGTGGTCGTGCGGGATGTCGTGGAGTGCGGCGGCTAGGTGTGGGGCGGTCTCTCGCGGTACGTCGGCGACCTGCACCGGCGGGGCCACGAGGTCGAGGGCCGAGCCGAGGATGAAGCTCTCCATCGCGTTGATCAGGGGCATGACCTGATGCGCGTCGAAGCCGGCGGTCAATAGGAGTTCCGCGACCTTCTCGTACATCGCGTACAGGAAGGGCTCGCCCAGCGGGGCGGTGGCGAGCAGCGGCACCGCCCCGGCGTGCCCGGCGAAGGCCGCGCGGTAGGAGCGGGCCCAGTCCTCCAGGGCCCGCTCCCAGGGCTGGGCCGGGTCCCAGGCGTCGGGGCTGGTCTCCAGGGCCAGTTCCTCCCGCATGAGCGAGATGATCTCGTCCCGGCCGGACACATGGTGGTAGAGCGCCGAGGGAGCAACGCCGAGCTCCCTGGCCAGGGCGGGGATGGTGAGGGTCCCCTGGTCGTCGGCGAGTCTCAGCGCCGCGGCGCCGATACGTCGGCGGTCCAGCAGAGGCGTGCGCGGCCTGGGCACATGGGCTCCTCTTCGTGCGTCTCCCCGCGGGTGCGGGCGGAACGGCCGCCTCGTACCCGGGGTCTTCCGAACTTTACCGAATGACTTTCAGTAAAACCCTTCCCGAGTCTCCGGGAGACCCCTACATTACCGAAACCGAATCGGTTTCAGTTCTGTTGTGTCGCTCCGATCTCTCGCCAGAACAGCGACCGACGTCCGTCGACCTCACGCAGCACGCGGAGACCTCCATGACCGAGCCCCACACCTCCACCGCTCCCCCACCGCCCCCTGCGGGTTCCGGGGCGGACCCGACCGGGCACCTGCAGCGGGCCACGCTCGGCGTCAGCGACATCGTCTTCTTCGTCGTGGCGGCCGCCGCCCCGCTCACCGTGATGGCGGGCATCGCCCCGCTGGCCATCATGTTCGGCGGCATCGGCGCCCCGGTCGCCTATCTGACGGTCGGCATCGTGCTGTGCCTGTTCGCGGTCGGCTTCACCGCGATGACGCCCCACATCCGCAACGCGGGCGCCTTCTACTCGTACGTCGCCCGGGGCCTCGGCCGTCCCGCCGGGCTGGGAGCGGCGCTCCTCGCGGTGTTCTCGTACAACGCGCTGCAGATCGGCACGTACGGGGCGTTCGGCTTCTTCGCCGCCGGCACCGCGAACGGCCTCCTGGGCGTCGACCTTCCCTGGCCCGTCCACGCCTTCGCGGCGATCGCCGTGGTGTGGTTCCTCGGCTTCCGTTCCATCCATGTCGGCGCCAAGGTCCTCGCCGCGCTGCTGATCGCGGAGACGGCGATCCTGGTACTGCTGGCCGGCGCGATCCTGTTCCAGGGCGGCGCGGACGGCCTGAGCCTCGCGTCGTTCGCCCCCTCCAACGTCTTCACGTCGAAGATGAGCGCGCCGCTCGGCCTCGCCATCGCCGCCTTCATCGGGTTCGAGGCCACCGCCCTCTACCGCGAGGAGGCCCGCGACGCCGACCGCACCGTGCCCCGCGCCACCTATCTCGCCGTCGGCTTCCTCGGCCTCTTCTACACCTTCGTCGTCTGGGTCATCGTCCAGGCGTTCGGCGACGACAAGGCCGTGGCGACGGCGGCGCGGAACCCGGCCGAGATGTTCTTCACCGCGATGACCCACTACGTCGGCGGCTGGGCCACCGACCTCCAGCGCGTCCTGATCGTCAGCAGCCTCCTGGCCTCCCTGCTCGCCTTCCACAACGCCATCACCCGCTACGGCTACGCCCTGTCCCTGGAGGGAGCCGCTCCCGCCCTGCTGGGCCGCATCCATCCCCGGCACGGTTCGCCCTGGGTCTCGGGTGTCGCACAGACCGCGCTGGCGGCCCTGGTCACCGCCGTGTTCGCGGCGATCGGCGTGCACCCGTACAACGAGTTCCTGCTGTGGGTGAACACCCCCGGAGTGGTCGGCGTCCTCGTGCTGCAGACCCTGGCGGCCTGTTCGGTGGTCGTCTTCTTCCGCCGCAACCCGGGCGCCGCGGGGGCGGGACGGCTGCGGACGTCCGCCGCGCCCGCGGCCGCCGCGCTGCTGCTGGCCGTCATCACGGGGCTGGTCTGCACCCGCCTCAACCTCTTCACCGGGGCGTCGCCGGCCGTCAACTGGACGCTCGTGGCGCTCACCCCGGCCGTGTTCGCCACCGGTGTGGTCCTCGCGACGCGGATCCGCCGCAGGCGGCCGGAGGTCTACGCGAAACTCGCCACCACCGACGTCGAATCCGTGTGAGCCGAGCTCCAGGACATGGGCGGGCCCCGCAGCGGACGGTCGGACCCGCTGCGGGGCCGTCGGCTGGGGTCAGCCCGCGAGGAGGGTCGTGAACCGGGCCAGGCGGGCGCCCTGGAAGCGGGCGCAGGCCAGTGCGGTCCCGTCCGGCGGCGTCGAGGGGAAGCCGGCGGGCCATGACGTTCCGTACGGGTTGCCGCCCGACGCGTAGACGGCGTCGTCCGTGTAGCCGGGCGGGACGATGACCGCGCCCCAGTGGTAGAAGACGTTGTTCAGGGAGAGGATCGTCGACTCCTGGCCGCCGTGCCGCTCCGCCGAGGAGACGAACGCCGTCACCGGCTTGTCCGCCGGCTCCCCCTCCTGCCGGGGCGCCGTACCGCGTCGGTGTGCCGAAGGCGTATCCGTCGGCCCACTCCAGGTCGGCGAGCTCGGCCACCTCGACGGCCGCGCGAGCCGATGCACGGACCCCGTCGCGCTGTAGTACACGACCAACACATGAGCTGACATGGAGAACCTCCCGGAGGCGGTGGGCGATCACAAGCAGGGGACGATCACAAGCAGTGGATGATCACAGGGCGGTCGACGGTCACGAGGCGGACCGTCGTGGGGAAGGCTCGGAGCGCCCTCTCACTTGTCGGGGGTGTACGAGAGGACGGCTGTGACCGTTTTCTCCTCGGTGGTGGCCTCGATGCCGGCCCGGCCCAGCTCCCGCCCCTGGCCGCTGAGCCGGGAACCGCCCCAAGGCACACGGGGGTCCAGCGGCGCCCAGCCTTTGATGGCGACGGCGCCCGCCCTCACCTGACGGGCGACGGGCGAACATGGGCCCGGCTGACATCGGCGGTCCACAGGGTGGCGGCCAGCGCGTAGTCGCTGTCGTCGGCCATCGTGATCGCGTCGGACTTCGTGTCGAACGGGATCACGGCGCCCACGGGCCCGAAGATCTCCCGCCAGGCGATCGTCATGGCGTTGTCCACGTCGGCGAAGAGCGGCCCGCGCCACCAAGCGCTCCACGAACTCGGTGTACACGGAAGGAGCGACAACGGGCCGCCCTCCACGGCCTGCTGGCGTCCTTCTGGCGCCACGAAGGCCGCCAAAGGTCGCCAATTCATCCCATGAGCTAATTCATCCCATGACCACCTAGGGTCACCTGGGCTTTCGTGTAAGGTATGGACACTTCTCGCAGACACCCCTATAAATCCATCCCATGTCCAGAGATCGTCATGGCTTGCCCGGGTCGGGCCGCCCCTTCGACCGCAGATCGTTCCTCGCCACCACGGCCCTGACGGCGGGGGCCACCGCCCTGCCCGGCGGTGCGTTCTCCGGCCGGGCGGAGGCGGCGATCCCCCCGCAGATCACGCTCCCCGAGCGGGGCATCCACGACACGTCCCCCGCCTCCGCCTGGACCGACGGCTTCCTCACCGGCAACGGCGAGCACGGGGCCGTCCTGTACGGCGCGCCCACGCTGGAGAAGGTGGTCCTCAACCATCACCGGCTGGTGCTGCCGAACGGCACTCGTGATGTGAAGCCGCCGGTGCTGTCCGGTCGTCTGGAAGGCGCACGCGACAAGGCGCTCGCGGGCGACTACGCGGGCGCCAACCGGGACTTCGCGGCGGGCTGGTCCCTGCGCTGGACGCAGTCGTACCACCCGGCCTACGAGTTGCGCATCGCCACGCCGGGCATGGCGACGGTCCGCGACTACGGGCGGGTCACCGACTTCCGCACCGGCGAGGTGAGTTCGAGCTGGACCGACCAGTACGGCACCTGGACGCGACAGGCGTTCGTCTCCCGCGCCGACAACGTGATCGTCCATGAGCTGCTCCCCGCCGCCGGCCGTACCGTCGACATGACCCTGAGCGTGCACACCGCGCTCGACGGACTCCCCACCGGTCTGGGCTTCACCACACGCGCCACCGTCGCAGAGGGCTCCGGCTATCTGAATCTGCGCGGCACCTACCCCGCCGGCCAGGGCGCCTTCGGCTACGAGGGCGTCACCCGTGTCGTCGCCTCGGGCACCGGCGCCACGGTCACCGCCACCGGGGCCACGATCGTGGTGGCCAAGGCGACCAAGGTGCTGCTCCTGACCAAGCTGGGCCGCTACGAGTCGTCCACCGGCTGGGACTCCGAACCGCTGCACACCCGGCTGGCCGCGCTCGGCACGGACTACGCGGCGCTGCGCGCACGGCACACGGCCCTGCACACCCCTCTCTACGACCGCTCCCGCCTCGACCTGAACGTCCCGGACACCGACCGCTGGCTCTCCGTCAGCGAACTCCTCGCCCGCCAGAACGCCGACCGCAACGTCATCGACACGGCGCTCCTTGAGCGGCTGTACGACTCGGGCCGCTACTTCTTCCTCAGCTCCAGCGGCATCCTCCCGCCCCGCCTCACGGGGATCTGGGCGGGGTCCTGGGGCGCGGCCTGGGCGGACGACTTCACCACCGACGCCAACGTCAACCTCCAGGTCGCGGGCAGCAACATCCTCGACCTCACCGAGCCCATGCAGGGCTACTTCGACCTGATCCTCGGGCAGCTCGACGACTGGCGGACCAACGCCAAGAACCTGTACGGAGCCCGCGGCTTCCTCGCCCCCTCCCGTACGGACGGCGAGTACGGCCACATGCTCCACTTCGACGGCGGCGACTTCCCCGGCCACACCTGGACGGGCGGCGCCGACTGGCTGCTGTACCCGCTGCTGGAGTACTACGAGGTCACCGGCGACGAGGCGTTCCTGCGGGACCGGCTCGGCCCCGCCCTGATGGAGCTGGCCCTCTTCTACGAGGACTTCCTCACCCGTACCGACACGAACGGCAGGGCGGTCTTCGTGCCGTCCTTCTCCATGGAGAACTCCCCCGGCAACACCGGCGTGTGCTTCTCGGTGAACGCCACCGGCGACATCATGGCGGGCAGGCACGCGCTGCTGGCCGCGATCGACGCCGCCGACGCCCTCGGCGTCGAGCAGGGCAGCGGCCAGGGCGTCGCCCGCTGGACGGCGCTGCTGAAGAAGCTCCCGGACTACCGTGTCAACGGTGACGGGGCGCTGGCCGAATGGTCCTGGCCGAGCCACACCGACCGCTACAACCACCGGCACGTGCAGCACCTGTACGGCGCCTGGCCCCTGCACGAGATCAACCCCGAGGAGGAGCCCGCCCTCGTCCGCACGGCGAAGCGGGCCCTCGCACTGCGCGGCGACCAGAACGTCTCCGCCCACGGCAGCCTCCACCGGGCCCTCGCCGGGGCCCGGCTGAAGGACGGCGGACAGGTCTACGGCAACCTGCGGAAGATCCTCGGCAACAACATGATCTTCAAGTCGTTGATGACGTCCCACAACCCCAACCTGGACATCTACAACGCGGACGCGGCCAACGCCCTCCCCGGTGTGCTCGCCGAGGCCCTGCTGTACCACCGCCCCGGAGTGCTGGAGATCCTGCCCGCCCTTCCCGACCAGCTGCCGAAGGGCACGATCACCGGGGTCAGGGCCCGTGGCCGCATCCGCGTCCACAGCTTCGCGTGGGACCTGGACGCGCGGACCGCCACGCTGTCCGTGACCTCCGCCGTCGACCAGGAGGTGACCCTGATCAGCCGGCGCGGCATGACCTCCGTGTCGACCACGGCGACCGTCGCGCCGTCCGCCCTCGGCACCCACGCCAGAAAGGTGTCGCTGGCCGCCGGTCGCCGCACGGAGATCTCCGTCTCCCTGCTCAGCGGCTTCTTCCGGCTGGTCAACCGGCACAGCGGCCACGTCCTCGACGTGCCCGGCGCGAGCACCACCGACGGCGCCGGGATCATCCAGTGGGGCTGGTCCGGCGCCGTCAACCAGCAGTGGCGGCTGCTGCCCGAGGCCGACGGCTCCTTCCGGCTGGCCGCCCGCCACAGCGGCCGGCTGCTGGACAGCCCCGGCGGCTCGGGCGCCGGCGCCCAGCTGATCCAGTACCACGACGTCGGCAGCGACAACCAGCACTGGAAGCTGGTCGCGGCGGGCGACGGCCACCATCGGCTGGTCAATGTCCGGGGCGGCTGGTGCGTGAGCGTCGACGGCGACTCGGCGCAGGCGGGCGCCCGCGTCGTCCAGCAGCCCGTCGGCACCGGCGCCGGCCAGGAGTGGCGGCTCGTGGCGGTGTGACCCGACGCGGGGCCGTCGACGGCTTCCAGGGGTGTGGCGGCCCCGGCCATGAGCAGTGGCCGGGGCCGCCGCGGCGTTGCGCGGGCGATGTACCGGCCATGGGACGGGCGATGCCCCAGCCATGGGGGTGTGAGGTCGATGGCCGTACCATGACGTGACCGGGCTCACGTCGCCCCGGCCGACTCATGATCCGGCTCGCGTTCCCAGCCGCGAACGTCGGCGGCGTCCCGCCATCAGTCCCGTCCCGCGGGCACCGCACCCGGCTTCGCAGGAGGCACACGGTGAAGGACGTCGGAATCGGCCGAAGAACGTTCCTCCGGGGCGCCGGCGCCGTCACGGCGGGCGCCGCCGCCGTGACGGCCACCGCGTGCGGTCCCCCCGCCGCCCGGAACTCCGGCGGAGCCGGGAACAGCAGGACGGTCGTCGTCCGCGACATCGGCGGCGCCTACGGCGAGGCGCACCGCGCGGCGGTGTACGAGCCGTTCAGCAAGGAGACCGGCGTCCGGGTCCACGTGGTCCACATCCCGACGTACGCGGAGCTCCTCTCCCAGATCCGGGAGGGCCCCCGGTTCGACCTCATCGACATCGACATGAGCGCCCTGGCCCTCTTCGAGAAGGACGACGCCACCCAGGAGCTCGACTACGACCGGCTGGGGAGCACCCGGAACGCCGGCATCGCCCGGTCCCTGCTCACCTCCCACGGCGTCGGCAAGAACTACTGGGCCAGCGTCATGGCGTACCGCACCGACGCCTTCGGCGGGAGGGCACCGGAGACCTGGGCCGACTTCTGGGACACCAGGATGTTTCCCGGCAGCCGGGCCCTGCAGAGTCCGGAGGCGGGCCCGCCCGAGTTGGAGTTCGCCCTCCTCGCCGACGGTGTGGCCGCCGACAGGCTCTACCCCCTCGACGTGGACCGCGCCTTCGCGGCCCTGGACGAGATCAAGGGCGCCGTCCGCCGGTTCTGGGGCGACGGCGCCACGCCGGGGCTGCTGCTGGAGCGGCGGCAGGTCGCCGCCACCACGGTCTGGCACGGCCGCCCGAGCCACCTCATCGAGCGCGGTGCCCCGATCGCGTACCAGTGGAACGGCGCCCGTCGGCAGAGCAACGGCTACGGCATCCCCCACGGCGCCCGGCACCCGGACGCCGCCTACCGGCTCATCGACTTCGCCCTGCGCCCCCGGGTGCAGGCCGCCCTCGCCGAGCTCTACCCCATGGGGCCGGTGGTACCGGCCGCGTACAAGTACCTCCCCAGGGCCGCCGCGGACCTGGCCAGCTCCCCGGAGCACCTCTACACCGGTTTCGACCTGGACATCGGCTGGTGGGTCGAGAACAAGGAAGCCGTGATCAAGCGCTGGCACGCGTGGGTGCGATCCTGAGGACAGGAGGCAGCGGCGCAACGGCATCCCCTCGGCACCGTCGGCTTCCCGCCGGACACCGGGAAGGACATCCCCGTGGACAAGGCCAACATCTTCGACCGGTCGTCCGACCGGTCCGGCGGTCGTCGTTCCCGCGCGGCGGCCGCCCCGCCCCGGTCCGAGGAGGCGGACGGGTCGGGCACGTCGCCCGCCCGGCCGCCCGGCTCCCGTTCGCGCTCCGTGCTGAGTGTGCACAGCGTCGCAGGTCAGGTGTTCCTCTGGCAGTTGCTGCTCGTGGTCCTCTTCGCCGCGGCCGCCGGTGCGGCGCTCGTGCTCCAGGCCCGGCAGTCGAGCGTCCAGGAGGCCCGGAAGCTCTCCCTGGGAGTCGCGCAGGCCTTCGCACGCGCCCCGGGGACGGTCAAGGCCATGGAGTCCGAGAACCCGACCGCCGTGCTGCAACCCGTCGCGGAGGACACCCGGAAGCTCACCGGCGTGGACTTCGTCGTCGCCATCGATCCGCGTGGCTACCGCTGGACGCACCCGGACCCGAAGCTGATCGGGGAGCACGTCTTCGCCCTGCGCAAGGAAGCGGCTGCCGGCCGACCGTTCACCCAGGACATCGAGGGCAGCCTGGGGCTCGCCGTGGAGTCGACCGTCCCCGTCTTCGATGCCGGAGGGAAGAGGATCGTCGGACTGGTGTCGGTCGGGGTCACGGTCAAGAGCGTCGACGCCGTGGTCAAGCGCCAGTTGCCGATCCTGCTCGGGTCCGTGGGCGGTGCGCTGGCGCTGGTCGCGGGAGGCAGCGCCCTGGTGTCGCGGCGGCTGCGCCGGCAGACCCGCGGGCTGGGACCTACCGAGATGACCCGGATGTACGAACACCACGACGCGGTGCTGCACGCGGTGCGGGAGGGGGTGCTGATCATCGGCGGTGACGGGCGGCTGCTCCTCGCCAACGACGAGGCACGGCGCCTGCTGGACCTGCCCGCGGACGCGGAGCAGCGCCAGCTCAGCGCTCTGGGCCTGGAAGCGGGTACCGCCGCTCTGCTGGCCTCCGGCCGGGCGGTCACCGACGAGGTCCACCTGGCCGGCGACCATCTGCTGGCGGTCAACATCCGGCCCGTCGACCCGGGGGGCGGCGGACGGGGCCGTGTGGCGACGCTGCGGGACACCACGGAGCTCCAGTCACTGGCGGGCCGGGCGGCCGTGGCACGGGAGCGGCTGCGGATGCTGTACGAGGCCGGGGTGCGGATCGGCACCACGCTGGACGTGGTGCGCACCACCGAGGAGCTGGCCGAGGTGGCGGTCCCCGGTTTCGCGGACGTGGTCACGGTCGACCTCCAGGATCCGGTGCTGGAGGGTGAGGAGCCGGTCGGACCGAGTCCCGAGCTGCGCCGTACGGCCCTGCACAGCGCCAAGGAGTCGTCCTGGCCTCTCTTCCCCGTGGGGGACCTCGTCCGCTTCGCCCCCGAGAACCCGGTGGCCGTCAGCGCCCAGCGGGGCCGGCCCGTCCTCGACGCCGACCTGACCGCCTCCTACGACTGGCGCGTCCAGGATCCCGAACGGGCCCGGCGCATCCTGGACTCCGGACTCCACTCCTTGATCACCGTGCCGCTGCAGGCCCGCGGTGTCGTGCTGGGCACGGTCAATTTCTGGCGCGCGGAACAGGACGCCTTCGATGAGGAGGACCTGGCCTTCGCCGAGGAACTGGCCGCCCGGGCCGCCGTCGCCATCGACAACGCGCGCCGCTACACGCGCGAGCACGCCCTGGCCGTGGCCCTCCAGCGCAGCCTCCTGCCGCGTTCCCTGCCCGAGCAGTCCGCCGTCGAGGTCGCCCACCGCTATCTGCCCGCCCGCGCCGGTGTCGGCGGCGACTGGTTCGACGTCATCCCCCTGCCCGGGGCGCGGGTGGCGCTGGTGGTGGGCGACGTGGTCGGCCACGGTCTGCACGCCGCGGCCACCATGGGCCGGCTGCGCACAGCGGTGCGCACGTTCTCGTCCCTCGACCTGGCCGCGGACGAACTGATCAGACGTCTCGACGAGCTGGTCACCCGCGTCGACGGAGAGGAGAGCCGCGACGGCGAGGGAATCACGGGAGCGACCTGCCTGTACGCCGTCTACGACCCGGTCGCCGGACGGTGCTCCCTGGCCCGGTCCGGGCATCCGGAACCGGCCCTGGTGCACCCGGACGGCACGGTCGAGCGGATGCCGGTGCCGGTCTCCCCACCGCTGGGCCTCGGGGGCGGCCACCCCTTCGAGAAGGCCGAGTACACCCTGCCCGAGGGCTCGCGGCTGGTTCTGTACACGGACGGGCTGATCGAGGACCGCGGCCGGGACATCGACACCGGTCTCGCGCTGCTGCACGACGCCCTGGCGGGGCCGGGCCGGACACCGGAGGAGACCTGCCGGGCGGTGTTCGACGCCCTGCTGCCGGTGCGCCCGAGCGACGACATCGCCCTGCTCGTCGCCCGGTCCCGGCTGCTCGACCCGTCCCAGGTCGCCGAATGGGACATCCCCGCGGATCCCGCCGCCGTCGCCGGGATCCGGGCCCAGGTCACCCGCCGGCTGGAGGAGTGGGGGCTGGAGGAATTCGCGTTCTCCACGGAGCTGGTGATCAGCGAGTTGGTCACCAACGCCATCCGCTACGGCAGCGATCCGAGGCGGCTGCGCGTCCTGCGCGACGGCGACAGCCTCATCTGCGAGGTCGCCGACGGCAGCAGTACCTCTCCGCATCTGCGCCGGGCCGCCGACACCGACGAGGGCGGGCGGGGACTGTTCCTCGTGGCCCAGTTCACGCAGGGGTGGGGCACCCGCTACCTGGCCCGGGGAAAAGTCATCTGGACGGAGCAGTCGCTCCACGGCAGCCTGCCCGAACCCGACGACGGCCTGGCCGAGACCCTGCTGGACCAGTGGGACGACACGGGCTGGTGACGCCGCTCAGAACGCGGTGTAGCCCCCGTCCACGGGCAGCACGGCGCCGGTGATGTAGGACGACTCCGGGGAGGCGAGGAAGAGGACGGCGTCGGCGACCTCCTCGGGCGTGGCGAGCCGGCGCATCGGTATGGAGTCCTCTCGGGTGCGCCGGTAGGCGGCGGGGTCGGGGCGCCGCTGGAACGACGCCTCGATGACCGGCGTCATGGTCAGACCGGGGGCGACGACGTTGACGCGGATGCCGCGGTCCGCCCATTCGACGGCGGCGCCCCGGGCCAGCGCGATGAGGCCGCCCTTGGCTGCGGAGTACAGGGTCTGGTTCGGCATGCCGACCATCCCGAGGCGGGAGCTGACGCACACCATCGACGCGCCCCGCTCGGGGGCCAGCGGCATCAGGTGCTTCATGACGAGGAACGCGCTGAGGAGGTTGGCGTGCAGCACGTCGCGGGCGGCCTCGTAGGACGTCTCCGCGAGCGGGCCGGACCGCTGGAGGCCGTGGCAGAGGACGACCACTCCCACGTCACCCAGGTGCTCCCGCGCGCGAGCGGAGAGATCGGCGACGAACCGCTCGTCGTCGAGGTCCCCCGCGAGGTAGAGGTCGTCCGGGTGGCTCTCCGGCGGCTCGGGGCGCCGTCCGGTGAGCAGGAGGCGGGCGCCCTCGCGGCGGAAGTGGGAGGCGATCGCCTGCCCGATGCCGCTGGACGCTCCGGTGATCACGGCGTTGACGCCCTGCAGTCTCATAGGTGTTCCTGGTCGGTCTGGGGAGAGCCGCGGCCGCGGCTCGGAGGCGAGGTCGGCCACCCGGTGGCGGCGGCATGGTGGCGTGGTCGTCGCCCCGGTGGCCGGAGTCGGCCGTCGTCAGGCCCGTACCTGCCCCCTGCCGGCGACGACCTCCGGGCGGAGCAGGTCGGCGAGGGTCTCGGCGGGCAACAGGCCCTTCTCCAGGACGAGTTCGGCGACGCCCCGGCCGGTGGCGAGGGCCTCCTTGGCGATGTCGGTGGCCGCCGTGTAGCCGATGTGCGGGTTGAGGGCGGTGACCAGGCCGATGGAGTTCTCCACCGCCGCGCGCAGCTCGTCGACGTTGGCGGTGATGCCGTCGACGC
>NZ_JAMGBG010000152.1 GCF_023516595.1 Streptomyces neyagawaensis
GGACGAGTTCGGCGACGCCCCGGCCGGTGGCGAGGGCCTCCTTGGCGATGTCGGTGGCCGCCGTGTAGCCGATGTGCGGGTTGAGGGCGGTGACCAGGCCGATGGAGTTCTCCACCGCCGCGCGCAGCTCGTCGACGTTGGCGGTGATGCCGTCGACGCAGCGCTCGGCGAGGGTGAGGCAGGCCGCCCGCAGGTGCGTGATGGACTCGGACAGGGAGTGCAGGATGATCGGTTCGAAGGCGTTGAGCTGGAGCTGGCCCGCCTCGGCGGCCATGGTGATGGTGACGTCGTTGCCGATCACCTCGAAGGCGACCTGGTTGACGACCTCGGGGATGACGGGGTTGACCTTGCCCGGCATGATCGACGAACCCGCCTGCACCGGCGGCAGATTGATCTCGTTGAGCCCCGCACGCGGCCCGGACGACAGCAGCCGCAGATCGTTGCAGCTCTTGGACAGCTTCACCGCGATCCGCTTGAGCACGCCCGACATCTGCACGAAGGCGCCGCAGTCCTGCGTCGCCTCGACCAGGTTGGCGGCGGTGACCAGGGGCAGCCCGGTGATGTCCGCGAGATGACGGCG
>NZ_JAMGBG010000153.1 GCF_023516595.1 Streptomyces neyagawaensis
CCACGAGCGCTGGGCCCGCAACATCATCTGCGCCCTCGGCCGGCTCGACGGCCAGGTGGTCGGCATCGTCGCCAACCAGCCGCAGACCCTCGCGGGCGTCCTCGACATCGAGGCCAGCGAGAAGGCCGCGCGTTTCGTGCAGATGTGCGACGCCTTCAACATCCCGATCATCACCTTCCTGGACGTCCCCGGCTTCCTCCCCGGCGTCGACCAGGAACACGGCGGAATCATCCGCCACGGCGCGAAGCTGCTCTACGCCTACTGCAACGCGACCGTGCCCAGGATCTCCCTGATCCTGCGCAAGGCCTACGGAGGTGCCTACATCGTCATGGACAGCCAGTCCATCGGCGCCGACCTCACCTACGCGTGGCCCACCAACGAGATCGCGGTGATGGGCGCCGAAGGCGCGGCCAACGTCATCTTCCGCCGGCAGATCGCCGAAGCGGATGACCCGGACGCCATGCGGGCCCGCATGGTCAAGGAGTACAAGGCCGAACTCATGCACCCCTACTACGCGGCCGAACGCGGCCTGGTCGACGACGTCATCGACCCTCGCGACACCCGCGAAGTGCTGGCCGCAGCGCTGGCCATGCTGCGCGGCAAGCACGCCGACCTGCCCTCCCGCAAGCACGGCAACCCCCCGCAGTGAGCAATTGACTTGAAGTTCGGTTCAACTTCTACGTTCGTCGACGTACGCCTTCAGTCGACGCACGCCCTCACTCTCGTAAGGAGACTCGTCATGTCCGCCACCCCCTTGCGGATCATCGTGATCAGCAGCAGTGTCCGGGAGGGCCGGTTCGGTCCCACCGTCGCCAACTGGATCACCTCGCTGGCCAAGGAACGCGAGGATATGCAGGTCGATCTGATGGACCTCGCCGAGCATCCGCTGCCCCACTCGCTGTCCTCCGGCCCCAGTGAGGAGGTGGCCGCCGAACTGGCGAAGGTGTCACCACGGCTGACCGAGGCCGATGCGTTCATCGTGGTGACGCCCGAGTACAACCACAGCTTCCCCGCCTCGCTGAAGACCCTGATCGACTGGCACAACACGCAGTGGCAGGCCAAGCCCGTCGGCTTCGTCTCCTATGGCGGGTTGTCCGGCGGTCTGCGCTCGGTGGAGCAACTGCGTCAGGTCTTCGCCGAGTTGCACGCGGTGACGGTCCGCGACTCGGTGAGCTTCCACAATTGTTGGGGCCAGTTCGACGAGACCGGCGCCCTCAAGGAGCCGGAGGCGGCGACCCTCGCCGCCAAGACTCTGCTGGATCAGCTCACCTGGTGGGGCAAGGCATTGTCCGAGGCCCGGTCGAGGACTCCGTACGGAAGCTGACCCCGGCTCGCCGGATCCCCGTGGGGTGTGCCCGGTGCCGCCGGGCACACCCGCCGCCGTACGCCCCCGTCGACCGTCGTACGCCCAGCGAAGGAGATCTGCCATGACCATCGACCAGACGACGCATCAGCCCGTGCGCCGGCCCTCGGAGGCCGCGGTCCCGTCCGCCGAGGACTCCGTACCCGTCGCGCCGACGGCTCCCGTGCCGCCGACGGCTCCCGTGGCGTCGGCAGTTGCCTTCCTGCCGGCCGGGGAGGACGAGATCGACGGGGCGGAACCACATATCGTCCGGGGAATCGACTGATGCCCCGAGGGCGTTCCGTTCTCCTCGTCCTCCTGGCCGGCTCCACCCTCACCGTCATGACCGGTACGGTCCTCAGTCCCGTTCTGCCCCTCATCCGCCGCGAGCTCCAGTTGGGCGGCACAGCGGCCGGGCTCCTGCTCACGGCGCACGGCCTGGCGCTCGCCGTGGCCAGCCCGCTGGCCGGGTGGCTGCTGGACCGTTACGGCATCCGCCGTCCCCTGGCCGCCGGACTGCTGCTGTACGGCGTGGCCGGCGGCTCGGGTCTGTTCATCGACTCCTACGGCGTGCTCTTCGCCGCGCGACTGGCCTTCGGGGCCGGCGCGGCGGCCGTCTTCTCCGGCACCACGCTCGCCCTGCTGACCCTCTATCAGGGGCCCGAGCGGGAGCGCGCGATGGGCCGACGCTCCACAGCCATCAGCCTCGGGGGCATCCTGTGGCCTCTGCTGGGCGGGGCACTCGGGACGATCTCCTGGCACGGCCCCTTCGCCATCCATCTGATCGGCCTTCCGCTCGCCCTCGGCGTACTGCTCCTGCTGCCCGCCGACACGGGCACCCGGACGGCGGGCGGCGGAACCGCGTTCACCCTGTTGCGCCTGCGGCCCCGGCTGCTGGGCCTGTACTCGATCTCGTTCACCAGCTCGCTCCTGTTGTATGTGCTCTCCGTGTTCCTGCCGCAGCGGCTGGCCCAGGCGGGCATCGACGAGCCGGCTCTCATCGCCCCTTACACCGCGGCCAGTTCGCTGGCGGCGAGCGCGGCGGGGTTGGCGTACGCCAGGGCCAGGGTGTATCTGGGGTACTCCGCGTTCCTGCGCGTCGCCGGGGCCTGCTGGACGCTGGGGCTCCTGGTCGCCGGGACGGCCAGCCGTCCGGCAGCGCTCCTGGCCGCGCCCGCGCTGTTCGGCCTGGGCATGGGCATGTCCGTACCCGCCATGACCGTGCTGATCAACCGCACGGCTCCGCCTCATCTGAAGGGGCAGGCCACGGCGTTGTCGGGTACGGCCGCGTTCTCCGGGCAGTTCCTGTCCCCGGTGTTCTTCGGCCCTTTGGTCGCCGCCACCTCGCTCGCCCACGGATTGCTCGCGGCGGCGGGCCTGGCGGCCGTCGTCCTGCTGGCCGTGCTGGTCCTGCCCCTCCCGCTCCCCGACGCCGGCGAGGCGCTCCCGTCCTCCACAGCCGGCGCGCACCGGCTCTCCCGGACCGATCCGGCCGGGACGCGACATCCGTAGGAGTACCGATGCCCGTCGAATGCGCCAACTCCCTGCCTGCCTCGGCGATTGAGAACGTACGGGAGGTGGTACTGGACGGCGGCCGCAGCCCGCTGTCGGCCCTGCTGGCGCTGCCGCGCGACGCGCCGCCCCGGGCGGTCGTCGTCGCCCTCCACGGGGGCGGCATGCGCGCCGCGTACTTCCATGGCGCGGCCCATCCGAGCCTGTCCCTGCTCAAGCTCGGGGCGTCCCTGGGGTTCGCGGTGCTGGCCGTCGACCGTCCCGGCTACGGGCTCTCGACCACCGTGGTTCCCCGGGGGGAGAGCCTGGTCGAGCAGGCCGGTACGCTCAGCACCGCCCTCGAGGACTTCACCGCCCGTCAGGCCACCGGGGCGGGGCTCTTCCTGGTCGGTCACTCCTACGGTGGCAAGGCCGCCCTCGCTGTCGCGGCCCACCCCGGCGAGGTGGCGGGCGGTCCTCTCCTCGGCCTCGACGTGTCGGGGGTCGGCCACCGGTACGCGATCGACGTCAACGGCCTCGGCGGCTTCCACGGCCGTCGCACGACACGGCTGCACTGGGGACCGCTGCGGCTCTACCCGCCGAACACCTTCCGCCTGGCGGAAGGGCTCGTCACTCCCATGCCGGAGAGAGAGGAGGCAGAAGCCTCGCTCTGGCCCGAACTCTTTCCCGGTGTCGCGGGCCGGGTACGGGTACCCGTGCGCTTCACCTATGCCGAGTACGAGCGGTGGTGGCTCCACGACGAGGCCACGCTCGAAGAGATGACGGGGCTTCTCACCGCACCCCGGGTGGTCGTCGACCGTCTGCCCCGCGCCGGCCACAACATCAGCCTGGGCTGGGCGGCACGGGCGTACCACCTGCGAGCGCTCGCCTTCCTGGAGGAGTGCCTGTCCGGTCGGGAACAGTCCCCGCGCTAGCCGTGCACCGCGCCGGTCAGGCGTCGGCGGCGAAGCGGAAGCCGACGCCGTGCACGGTGGTGATCCACCGACCGCCGCCCAACTTGCCGCGCAGACTGCTGACGTGGGTGTCGATGGTGCGTCCGGTGCTGTTCCATCTGTCCCCCCAGACCTTCGTCATGAGTTCCTGGCGGGACACCACAGCGCCGGGACGCGAGGCGAGCGTTCGGAGGAGGTCGAACTCCTTGTCGGTCAACCGGACGGACCGGTCGCCCAGCACGACCTCACGCGTGTCGAGTTCGATGCGCAGCGGACCGAACGACATCCCTCTCGTGTGGTAGGACTGCAGCCTCACCCGCCGCATCACCGCGCCCATCCTGGCCGTCAGTTCCCGGAAACCGTACGGCTTGTCCAGGCAGTCGTCGGCTCCCGCCCGCAGTACGAGGGTCCGGGTGAACTCGGAGTGGTGCCGCGACGCCCCGATCACCGGGATGTCGGAGACGGCTCTGATGCGCCGACAGGCCTCCACTCCGTCCATGTCGGGAAGGTCGAGGTCGAGCAGGACGAGATCGAATTCCGTCAACACGCGCAGGGCATCCTCGACGGCGGAAAGACCCACCGCACGGTGACCGCACCTCCTGAGCCCGCGGACGAGGCAGGCGGCAAGCTTCTCGTCGCTTTCTAAAAGGAGAACGTCCAAGGCGAACCTCCGAGGGGGAGTGACAACATTCGACTCATGTCACCTTCCGCAGTGAGCCAAACGATGCGCACTGTTAACAACGGATGATGCGACGAAGGTCACTCCTTGCCGGGCCCTCGCCCAAGGACGAATCCGGCGCCGCGTACTGCCACGATCCAGTCACGTGAACCGAGTTTTCGGCGAATACTGCTCACATGACTGTCCAGGGTCCTGCCCGTACCTGGCTGAATGTCGCGCCACACCTCCTGGAGTATCTGCCGGCGCGGTATCACCTCATCAGGACGGCAGGCGAGAAGTGCGAGCAGGTCGAATTCCTTCCGGGTGAGCGACACAATCCGGCCATGGAGGCGCACTTCCCGTGACTCCAGATCGATCCGCAGCGGACCGCTTTCGATGATCTTCGGCGGCTGTCCGGTCAGCGAGCCGTGGAGCCGACGGGTGACAGCCTCGATGCGTGCCGTGAGTTCATGCAGGCCAAAGGGTCTGACCAGGCAGTCGTCCGCGCCCGCCTGAAGGGCCAGGACCCGGTCGAGTTCCTCGGTGCGGACGGTGACACACACAAGGGGCAGATCGCTCAGTTCCCTGACGCCCCGGCAGACGTCCAGGCCGTCACGATCCGGTATGTCCAGATCGAGCAGGACGAGGTCGACCCGGACGAGATCACGCAGGGCCTCCGCGCCGGCGCGGACGACCTCGACGGTGAACCCGCTCCGGGTCAAGGGGGCTTCGAGGGCCGCGATCCTGGCGTCGGCCGTCACAAGACGTATGTGCAAGGGGGTCACTCTCCCTCGGCGGCAGGCATCGGTCTCGCCAGATGCGGGACCCGCGCCCGCGCCCATAGGACCTTTCGGGACAGCTTCGGGCGGCAGCGGTACGGCCGGATCCCCTGACCGGCGGCGCCACCGATCAGTGCTCCGCTCCGGGGGCAGCGGAGCACGACCACGGAACGACTACGGACGGGGGGCAACGGATCACCAGAGGTGACGGGGCGCCTGACGGCGCGGGAGCAAGGGCTTCCACGGCGGACACCGGCGCGGGAAGGGTGAAGTCCTTCGCGGTGAACCGAGACGCCGAGACGACATCGAAGAAGATGTGTCGGAAGACGCCTCGGAAGACGTGTCGCTTGACCGCGGGCCGAAAAAGGGCACACGTCGACTGCCCGAAGAAGCGTGACACCCCACTCACTCACTGTCAACACGCACTCGTCCCGACCACCCTGGGTGACGGGAGTTGCCTGGCAATTGCCGGGGGCGAGCGACAGCCGCAACGCAAAACGACAATATATGACCGCTTCGTGATCTTCCTCTCCCTGCCGGGCTTGACGAACTCCTTGAGGCTTCATCAAAATTGACCCAGGCAATCGCTTCCGTGCTCTGCACCTGAGGAGCACTTCAAGGTAGATCGCTCACCCAGCCCATCAAACGTCTGCCAAATCAGCGTCAGATATCCCTGCACCGTGCGACAGCCATCTTCCTGCCGGCCGCAGCGCGATTCGTTTTTGTGATTCATGAACATGTCTCCGGGGCCGGAGGGAGAACAATCGTGCCCTCATCCAGGAAATTACCTCCAACTCTTCACATATCCCTCAACACATCTCTCGAAAGCGTCCATGCGCCAAGCTGCCTCCGAGCAGAGGGCCTGCGCGTCGCTCTGCGCAAAGTCGTGAATTTCCACCACGAGAGCGAGCACGAACTGACGTCGTCCGCGCACGGGCTGCGGGAGCGTGTCAGCGGCAGCAGGCCGATGGGTATCACCCTCGACGAGTCCGTGCTCGCCCTGCGGTCGCGGATCACCGAGCTGCTCACCTCGTGGGCCCGGCTGGTCATCGAGGAGCGCGGAGTCGCCGCGCCCCGGAACCGCAGCGTTCCGGGCCTGGCCGAATTCCTCGGCCGACACCTCTCCTGGCTGACGGAGCATCCGGCGGGACCGGACTTCGACCGGGAGGTCACCGCGCTGATGCGCTCCTGCCACTCAGTGCGCGAAGAGACCAGGTCGGCACGCCGGGAGTTGGGCGGCTGCCCGGAGCCAGGCTGCTCCGGAACGCTGTACGCAGTGCTGCGTCCGACCGAAAGCGCCCCGGGACGGCCTGGTTCAGGCGTGGTGTGCGACCAGGGGCATGCCTTCGCGCCGCACGACTGGCTGCTGCTCGCCGGTCCACGGCAGTCTGCCGGGATCCGGCCGTGACCACCGGGGAAGGCAAGCACACCGTACCGACCGAACTCGCGGCCCTGGCCATGGGGGTCTCGTCGGCGACCATCCGGAAATGGGCCAGTCGAGGAAAGATCACCCGTCTTGGCACCGCACAGCGCGCGGAGTACGACCTCGACGAGTTGTACAGGTTGCGACAGACCCGACACCACGAAGCCCCGAGCCGGGCCAGGACCGTCGATGACGCAGCCGACTCCGGCCCGGATTGAAGAGGGCCGGTGCGGTCACGTGAGCTGTTCGCGTACACATTTCGAGATTTCGCGTAGACATGCAGTGCAGGACCGGAGCTGACGTGTGGTCGGCCCGCCACGAGGCCGGTGGGCACGGTCTCGTCGCCGTTGCCTGCCACCCTCACCACACGGCACTTGCGGCCCGGCCGCTGAGCCGAGGGACTGCTCCCGTTCCCGGACGAAGTCCCCGCAGGACGTGCTGCGGCGGCTGCTGCCCGCGGCGCCCGCGCGCGTACTGGACGTCGGCGGCGGCATCGGGGGGCACGCGGCCCGACCTAGGCGCGGGAACTCGACGACGGCCGGCGCCACGGACTCGCCGGCGGCCCGGGCGGTCCCTGGCGGGCCCCTCTCTCCGACACCGTACTCTTAGGTAAGCCTTAGCTGATTAAGGGGCCGGGAAGTGATGGAGAAGGGTGCATGTCGGGAGTCGTAGGACACCGTGTCGGCCGATTGGCCGCCGCCCTTCTCCTGTTGTCGCTGGCCGTGCTGCTGAGCCTCGCGGTCGGCAGCCGTACGATCCCGCCGTCGGCGGTGTGGGACGCGCTGGCGCATGGCGGCACGACCGATGACGCCCAGGTCGTCCGGTCGTTGCGGGTGCCGCGCACGGTCATCGGTGTGCTCGTCGGCATCGCGCTGGCCGTCGCCGACACGGTCCTGCAGGGCATCACCCGTAACCCGATCGCCGAGCCCGGCATCCTCGGCATCAGCCAGGGCGCCTCGCTCGGCGTCGTCTGCGCCATCGCCTTCCTCCACGTGCACACACTGACCGGGTACGTCTGGTACGCCTTCGCCGGTGCCGGAGTCGCGGCGGTCTGCATCTACACCGTCGCCAGTGGCGGGCGTGGAGGGGCGTCGCCGGTGAAGCTGGCGCTGGCCGGGGCGGCGATGAACGCGTTCCTCGCCTCCGTCGTCTCGGCGATCCTCACCACCAACGCGCGGGCGCTGGACGAGTTCCGCTTCTGGGACGTCGGCTCGATCAGTGGGCGGGACGCGACGGTCGCCGGCCAGGTCTGGCCGTTCCTGCTCGCCGGTCTGCTGCTGGTGCTGGCCATGGCCCGCGGCCTGGACGCGCTCGCGCTCGGCGACGACATCGCCCGCGGGCTCGGCCGCAACGTCGCTCTGCTGCGGGCCACCGGCGCCCTGGGCGCGACCGTCCTCACGGGCGCCGCCGTCGCCGCAGCCGGCCCCATCGCCTTCGTCGGCCTCGCCGTACCGCACATCGCCCGCGCCCTCGTCGGCCCCGGCCATCGCCTGCTGCTGCCCATGGCCGCGCTGCTCGGCCCCGTCATGGTGCTCCTCGCGGACGTCCTCGGCCGGATCGTCGTACGGCCCTCCGAGGTGCCGGTGGCCGTCATGACCGCGCTCGCGGGCGTGCCGTTCCTGATCGTGCTGGTGCGGCGGAAGGCGGTGGCGGCCGCATGACGTCCGTCGATGAACCACGCGCTTCCCTCTCTGTTCGTCCCGCCGGGCACGCTGTCGTGCGGGCCGGGCGAGGAAGCAGTTTCCTGGTGCACCGGCGGGCGCTCGCCGTGGCCGTCGTGCTGGCCGTGCTCCTCGCGGCGGCTGTGGTGGTGTCGTTGTGTGTCGGGGAGGCGTTCGTCCCGCCCGCCGAGGTCGTGCGGGTGCTGCTCGGGCTGCCGAGCCCGGACGAACTGGTCGTCGGCACGCTGCGGTTGCCGCGACTGGTGACCGGGCTGCTGGTGGGGGCCGCGTTCGGGCTGTCCGGGGCGCTGATCCAGACCATGGCCCGCAACGCGCTCGCCAGCCCCGACGTCATCGGTGTGACACACGGCGCGGGCGCGGCGACGGTCGCCGCGATGACGTTCGGCCTCACCTCCTACGCCGTCCTGCCGTACGTCTCCGTCGTGGGCGGGCTGCTGGCCGCCCTCCTCGTCTATCTGCTCGCCTGGCGGGGAGGGCTCTCCGCCTCCCGTTTCGTACTCGTCGGCATCGGCATCTCCGTGGCGCTCGGCTCCCTGACCCGGCTGCTGGTCACCAAGGGGGACTATCTGGTCGCCCAGCAGGCCAAGGTGTGGCTCACCGGGTCGCTCAACGGCCGCGGCTACGACCAGGCGGCCCCGCTCGCCACGGTCCTGCTGCTGCTCGTGCCGTTCCTGCTGTGGGCGGCCCGCGCGCAGCGGAGCGCGGCGTTCGACGAGGACACGGCCACCGCGCTGGGCATCCGGCTCGGCCGGGTACGGCTGGGGCTGAGCGTCCTGGGTGTCGTCCTCGCCTCCGCCGCGACCGGGGCCGCCGGTCCGGTCGACTTCGTGGCGTTGCTCGCCCCGCAGATCGCCCGGCGCCTGACCCGCACCCCGCAGACCCCGCTGGTGTGCTCCGCGTTGACGGGCGCGCTGATCGTGGTCGTCGCGGACGTGCTGGCCCGCAAGCTCCTCTCGCCGCTGGAACTGCCGGTCGGCGTCTTCACCGCCCTCGTGGGCGCCCCCTGTCTGATGTGGCTGATCGTCCGCACCCGCGGCAACCGCTCCGGAGGAACCGCGTGACCGACGAACGCCCCGCCGAACTCTCGCCCGTTCAGGACGCCGTTCCCGCTCAAGTCCCCGTAGGCAACCGGTTGGCCGCACGCGGGCTCACCCTCGCCTACGAGGACCGTACCGTCGTCGAGGATCTGGACCTGGAGGTGCCGGACGGGAAGGTCACCGTCATCGTCGGGCCGAACGCGTGCGGCAAGTCGACGCTGTTGCGGGCCCTCGGCCGGCTGCTGAAACCGCGTCGGGGCGCCGTGCTGCTCGACGGCGCCGAACTGGCGCACGTACCCACCCGGCGGATCGCCCAGGTGATCGGGCTGCTGCCGCAGACGCCGATGCCGCCGGAGGGGATCACGGTCGCCGACCTGGTCTCGCGGGGACGGCAGCCGCACCAGAAGTGGTGGAGGCAGTGGTCCGACTCCGACGAGGCGGCCGTCGCCCACGCCATGGAACGCACGGGCACCACGGACCTCGCCGAGCGTCCGGTCGACGAATTGTCCGGCGGTCAGCGCCAGCGCGTGTGGATCGCCATGGCCCTCGCCCAGGACACCGACCTGCTGCTGCTCGACGAGCCGACCACCTACCTCGACATCGCACACCAGGTCGAAGTCCTGGACCTCGTACGGCAGTTGAACAGGGAGCGCAGCCGTACGGTGGTCGCGGTGCTGCACGACCTCAACCAGGCCGCCCGCTACGCCGACCATCTGATCGCCATGCGGGCGGGCCGGGTCGTGGCGCAGGGCCCGCCCGCCGACACCGTCACGGCCGACCTCGTCCAGGAGGTCTTCGGCCTCGCCTCGGTCGTCGTACCGGACCCCGTGACGGGTGGTCCGCTCGTGGTGCCGGGCCCGCCCGGTGTCCGAAGGAACACACCCCGCGGGCTCCCGGCCCACAGGAAACCCATAAAGTAAGGCGTACCTAAGTTCTACGACGGGAGCTCTCCCATGTACCTCCGCCGCCGCGGCACCGCCGCCGCAGCCCTCGCCTCCGCGCTGACCCTGACCGCGTGCGGGAGTTCCTCCGGCGGCGAGGGGTCGGGCGCCGGGTCTTCCCAGGGGGCCGCCGGGAAGAAGGACGTTGCCAAGGGCGGCAAGGACTTCGCGGACGCTGCGAGGAAGACAGCCGCGATGGGCACCGACGCCAAGGCCGGCGAATGGCCGCGCACCGTCGAGCACGCCATGGGTGAGACGAAGATCGAGGCCCAGCCGAAACGCGTGGTCGTCCTCGACGTCGGTGAGCTCGACAACGTTGTTTCGCTGGGCATCAAGCCCGTCGGACTCGCCCCCACCGAGGGCTCCCCCGAACTGCCGTCGTACCTGAGGAAGGACGCGGGCAGCCCGAAGAACGTAGGCACCATCAACAGCCTCAACCTGGAGGCGATCGCCGCGCTGAAGCCCGACCTGATCCTCGGCAGCCAACTGCGCGCCGCGGACAAGTACGACGAGCTGTCCAAGATCGCGCCGACCGTGTTCTCCGTCCGGCCCGGCTTCACCTGGAAGGAGAACTACCTCCTCAACGCGGCGGCCCTCGACAGGACGGCCGAGGCGAAGGACGAACTGGCGTCGTACAAGGCGAAGGCCGACGCGCTGGGCAAGAAGCTCGGCGCCGACAAGCCGACGGTCTCGATGGTCCGTTACATGCCGGACGGCGTCGTCCGCCTGTACGCCAACGCCTCGTTCATCGGCACCATCCTCAAGGACGTCGGCGTGCCCCGCCCGAAGAACCAGGACATCGAGGACCTCGCCGCCGAGATCAGCGCCGAGAACATCGACCAGGCCGACGCGGACTACATCTTCACCGGCGTGTACGGCGACCCGAAGGCCACGGACAAGTCCAAGGCCCAGGGCAACCCGCTGTGGAAGAACCTCTCCGCCGTCAAGGCGGGCCACGCCTACGACGTCCCGGACGAGACGTGGTACCTCGGCCTCGGGGTGACCGCCGCCGACGAGGTGCTCGGCGATCTGGAGAGCTACCTCTCCGAGTAGCGGTCGAGGCACGGCGTCGGGGCCAGGGTGTTCTCAGTGGAGAAGATCGAGTTCCGCTGCACGGCTTCGAACTCACCGCATGGGGTTCGCCAGCACGGTGCGCAGATCACCGCCGATCGTGACAAGGCAGCCCGCAGGACCCGGCCGGCGACCGCATCACCGCGGCGCTCACGGGCGCTCCGAGCACCGGCCTCGCCGCCGTGGCGGAGCTGACCGGCACCGCCCCCCGTTCCTGTTCGCGACCGGGTCCGTGCGCGGCCGCCCTTGGGTGGTGGGCTCGGCGCCGCCGGACCGGCTGCCGCGGACCGACCCTGTCCCGGCCCACCCGGGCCCAGTGAAGTGCCACTACCTCTTCAACGGGTTGACCCGTAGGGGCAGTTGTTGACAGCACTGGACAATCATCGCCTCCGTCACCGTGAGTACGACGTTGCCCAGGTGGTGCCACCCCCCTCCCTCTGGGCCGTGTTCTGGTCACGTATGAAGTCGAGCAGGGCGTAGTGCGCCACGGCCTGCTGGGGTTCGGTGATCACGAGACCACCGTCAGCACGATCTTGCCTTGGATGTGGCCCCGCGTGGCCCGCGTGTGTGCGCTGCCCGCCTCGGGCAGCGGATATGTGCTGTCCACCCCGACCTGGAGCTTGCCCTCGTCGAAAAGGCGCCCGATCTCGGCGAGCTGGGGGCCGTTGGAACGTACCTGAATGTTGGAGACGGTGATGCCCAGACGCGCCGTCTCTTCGGGGTCGTACTGGGCGAAGAACACCGGAAGCATGGTGCCGCCGCGCTTGAGCACGGTCAGGAAACGTGAGCTGTCGGGGCCACCGACGGTGTCGATCACCAGGTCGACGCCGCCGACCACGTCCGTGGCCTGCGTAGTGGTGTAGTCGATGAACTCGTCGGCACCGAGCTCGCGCAGGAACTGCTCGTGCCGGCTTGAGGCCACCGCGATGACGTGTGCCCCCTTCCATTTCGCCAACTGCACCGCGAAGTGGCCCACTCCACCGGCGGCCCCGTTGACCAGCACGGTCATCCCTTGCGTGATCGGCACCGGCTGGTGCACCCGGCCAGTGAAGGGAGACGGCACGTCGTGGCCGAGATCAACCAGGTACTGCCAGGCCGTCAGCACGGCCATCGGTGCCCCGGCCGCCTGCACGTGGTCGATACCGGCCGGCTTGTGAGCCAGGTCCGAAGCCGGCGCGGCCACGTACTCGGCGTAGGTCCGGCCGTCGAATCCGGGGAACCGCAGCATGCCGAAGACCTCGTCACCGACGGCGAACCCCCGCACATCCGGAGCGACCGCCTGGACCACGCCCGACATGTCCGTGCCGGGGATCAGAGGAAACTCCAGCACCGGCCTCATCTCGGCCGGCATGACTTTCATCCCCTCACGCAGGTACCAGTCCGGCGGGTTGATGCCCACGGCGTGCACCCGCACCAGCACCTCACCCGGGCCGATCTCGGGGACCGGCACCTCGTCGTACTGCAGAACTTCCGGCCCACCTGCTTCGTGGAACTGGATCGCCTTCATCGCGCCTGTCGCTTTCTCGGGGAGACGTTGCTCCTTCAGTCAAGATCCAGGACGGCATGGCCGTCCAAGACCGGTTCGGCAACCTCGTCATTCCGAAACGGCATGACACGTACGCTGCAAGGGTGAACGATCTCGGACAGGACCTGGAACTGCGGCTGGTGCGCTACTTCACCGTGGTGGCGGCGCACCAGCACTTCGGCCGGGCCGCCGCCGAACTGCACGTGGCCCAGCCGGCGCTCAGCCGCCAGATCCAACGGCTCGAGAAGTATCTCGGCACACGACTCCTGGACCGCACTCCCCAGGGCACCCGGCTCACTCCGGCCGGCCAGACGTTCCTCCCCCAGGCCGAAGCCCTGCTGCAGGCCGCCCACCGGGCCGAACTGGCCGTGCGCGAACAAACCCAGATCGAACGAATCGCCATCGGCTACCTCGAAGACCTCGTGATCACTGCCGCCGTACGGGAACTGCGCCGCCGTCAGCCTGACGCGGAGATCAGTACCCGGCATCTGAGCTGCCGCGACGTCGGGGCGCTGTCCGACAGGCGTGTCGACGCCCTGATCGCGCGGGTCCCGCTGCCGCTCGCCGCCGAGGACGTGGTCACCACCCCGCTGTACGAGGAGCCCCGGATGCTCGTGGTCCCGCACGGTCATCCCTTGGCCGACCGTGCGTCGGTGACCGCGGAAGAGCTGGCCGGCGAAGAGGCGGCGCCGTGCGCGTTCGAGACCGCGGACTGGACTTCCTACCGGATCCTCGGGGCCGGCGTGCCGCCGATCGAGAGCTACGAGGACAAGCTCGAACTCGTCGCGAGTGGTGAGGCGATCGCCGTGCTACCGGTCGGCGATCGGCGCAGCTCACTGCGTCCCGACCTCGTCACCGTCCCGATCGAGGGCGCTCCCCCCAGCAGGGTCGTCCTGGTCAGCCGCAAGGGCGACCCGAATCCGATGATCAGGAATCTTCGGCTGGCGGCCAAGGCCGTCCTGACCGCCCCGCTATCCTGACCGGGACCGTGCCGGCCGATGACCAGAGATGGCAAACATCGTCCAGCTGAGGGGTACAACCCAAGCGCGGCGTCGACTTCGCCCCAGCGCGCGAGCACGACGCGACCACGGCAGTTTCGACCGGGCTGCCCGTTGCCGAGTCCGTGGTCACATGGCGGAGTTGCCGCTCTACCTGGTCGTACGGCACGGCAAAGTGCCAGGCGGCCTCGCGGACCTGTGCGTAGCGGAGGACCTCGACGGGGTTCGTGATCAAAAACCACTTGGGTGATCTCGTCGGCGTCGTCGAAGTGGAGCAGGCCGACGAGGTGGGAGTCGAACAGCCAGAAGTCCTCGCGCGGCAGGCCCAGCTCGTCCGCCCAGGCGCGGGTGAGGACGCGGATGTGTTCGCCCACCGCGGCGTTCCGGCGGGCGTTGTCGAGGAGGTACAACTGGCCGGGCGTCGGCGGCTCGTCGAGGATACACACCCGCTCGAACCTCTTCCCGGGCGCGGACTGCTCGCGCCGGCCCCGGCACCACTCGTCGTCGAAGTCCAAGTCGACGCGGCCCTCGGCGAGGAACTGCGCGTAGGTGTCCCTCTCTCGCCGGAGGCGTACCGGCGGCGGGTGGACGGGCTCCTGGGGGCCGAAGTTGGCGAGCAGCTCCCGGGTGTTTGCAAGCACTTCTGCTCTGCAAGATCTGCGCCAGAGCCCGAAAGTCACTGGCTTACAGTCGCCCTCCTGCGGTGAAATCGCCGCTGTGTCGCTTCACCAGGACGAGATCCCCGTTGACGAAACGTTAGTCCGGTCATTGCTTCAGGCACAGCTGCCAGAGTGGGCTGACCTGCCGTTGTCGCCCGCCGGCGCGGGCACGGACAACACCATGTATCGGCTGGGCGAAGACCTGCTCGTGCGACTGCCGCGAACCGCCGCCACGGGACAGTCCGTGCGGAAAGAGCAGGACTGGCTTCCTCGCCTGGCGCCCTTCCTCCCATGCCGGATTCCCGAACCCGTCCACACGGGGAAGCCCACCGATGCCTTCCCCCTGATCTGGTCGGTCTACCGCTGGATCGACGGTGAGGAAGTCGGCCCGGACACCGTCCACGACTGGGCCGCCTTCGGAACCGACCTCGCGGCGGTGGTACGGGAACTCCACGGCATTGACCTCATGGGAGCAACTCGCACAGCTGACCTCAGCTGGTACCGCGGCGGCAGCCTGGGGCCATGCGACCAGTGGATCAGCACGTGTCTCGACGACTGCCGAACCACCGTGAGCTCTCAGCTCAACGTTGACCTTCTAGAACAGTTGTGGCGAGACGCGCTCACGCTGCCCGAGCCCTCCGGACCTCACGTGTGGCTCCACGGTGACCTCAAGCCAACCAACCTCCTGGCCCGGGACGGCAAACTCCACGCAGTCATCGACTTCGGAGGACTCTCGATCGGCTTTCCCGACGCCGAGCACTCCACACTCTGGGACCTGCCGCCACAAGCACGACAAGCCTACTGGGACGCCTTGAACCTCGACGATGCGACCTGGGCCCGCGCCCGCGCCTGGGCCATCGCGGTAGGCGTCAGCGGCATCTCCTACTACTGGCACACCTTCCCCGCCTTCGTCGACGAGTGCCGAACACGACTTCAGGCAATCGTCGTCGACGCCGCCGCGCGTTGAGCGGCCCCCTGATCCGAGAAGAAGAGCCACACAGCGTACCGACGACCTTCACCAGGCCTCTGCGCCCGGCACTTGATCCCGTGCCGGCGCACGGTTCGAAAATACAGTGGCAGAGAGACCCGCCCCCGTGCCAGGCTCCAACCACCGAAGGGGCGTAGCTCAGCCCGGCCAGAGCAGCGGATTCCAAACCCGCACGCCGCAGGTTCAAATCCTGCCGCCCCTGCACAGCAGAGCGGCCAGATCCATGAGGACCTGGCCGCTCACTCATGAGCCGACGGGCTGGGCAGGCGCCGATGTCCTGCAGGACCGCCAGGCACCACCCGCAGCCTTGTACTCAGCCGAAGTCGGGTCGCCCGGCTATAGAGGCGCATGTCCAAGGTGCCGGGGTGGGGTTGTCGGCGCCCAGGCCCGCTGACAGGCGGGAAGCGTCCAGAGACCAGGGAACTCTCCCTGGGAGCAACCCGGTACAGGCGGCTACCGACGTGACCAGCTGTTTCAGCGCTCTGGCAGCGACGGAAGCGGAAGCCGATGGCAGCCGTGCCATCCTGGGCCGCGCCCGGCCCTCGCCAACCGTCCCCGCAGGTGCGAGGAGCAGGTGGAGCCGTGTGCCTCCAGGCGGTGGATGTCGGGACCATCCCCGCGGGCACGGTGAGCACTTGGCGCATTTCAGTGCCTGGGCTTCGGCGAGGGCTGAGCAGCGGGTCAGTGCGCGGCCGCCGGCGTAGTAGCGGGCGAGCGTCAGCAACCCGCAGCCGTACGCCTTGGTCTTGCCCAGGCCATGGACGCACCGGCTGACGATGGCCCCTGAAGGGCTCCGGCGACGAATTGAATGCCGGAGCCCGCGCGCCCTGCTCCAGGCGCTCGGTGGCGCCTGCCGCCCGTCCGTCACACGCTGAGCGCTGCTCGTACGGTCTGCTCGGACTCCGCTCCTCCCGATCCCGAGGAGGTGACTCGTCCGGCTTCCAGTACGTAGTACTGCTGAGCGGCGCGCATGGCGAAGCCGACGTGCTGTTCGACGAGGAGGACGGACAGGCCGCCGCGCCGGGTCAGGGCGAGGATCGTCTCCTCGATCTCGGCGACGACGGAGGGCTGGATGCCCTCGGTCGGTTCGTCGAGGAGGAGGAGCCTGGGTCGGGTGATCAGGGCGCGGGCGATGGCGAGTTGCTGGCGCTGGCCGCCGGAGAGCAGGCCGGCGCGGCGGCCGGACAGCTCGCGCAGGACGGGGAACAGGTCCAGGGCCTCGGCGATGGCCTCGTCGCCGTCCGGGCGGCCGTCGGCGACGAGTTGGAGGTTCTCGGCGGTGGTCAGGTGCGGGAAGGACTGCTGACCCTGGGGGACGTAGGCCATGCCGCGGGCGACCCGCTGGTGCGGAGCGAGGCGGGTGATGTCCTCTCCGTCCAGCAGGATCGTCCCGTTGGTCGGCTTGATCAGGCCCATGGCCGCACGCAGAAGGGTGCTCTTGCCTGCGCCGTTGTGGCCGAGCACGGCCGCGACGCCGTCCTTCGGTACCGCGACGGTCACTTCGTGCAGCACGGTGGTGCGGTCGTAGCCCGCCCGGACGGTGTTGATCTCCAGCATGGGCGTCACGCCTCCTCGGCGACGGGAACGGCAGCGGGCTCGGGTTCGGAGGCGCGCCCGAGGTAGACCTCCTGGACCTTGGCGTCGGCCTGGACCTCGGTGACGGAGCCTTCGCTGAGCACCTTGCCGGCGTGCAGGACGGTGACGCTGCGGGCGAAGGAGCGCATGAAGTCCATGTCGTGCTCGATGACGACGACCGTGTGGTCCTCGCTCACACGCTGAAGGAGTTCACCGGTGGCCTCGCGTTCGTCGTGGCTCATGCCGGCGACGGGCTCGTCGAGCAGCAGCAGCTTCACGTCCTGGACGAGCAGCATGCCGATCTCCAGCCACTGCTTCTGGCCGTGGGCGAGCACGCCCGCCGGGCGGTCCCGCAGCTCGGTCAGGCCGGTGGTCTCCAGTGCCTTCGTCACCGCCTCGGGGACGCCCTTGCGGCGCCGCAGCATCGTCAGCGGACCGCGCCTGGCTCCGGCGGCGATGTCGAGGTTCTGCAGAACGGTCAGCTCTTCGAAGACGGTGGCCGTCTGGAAGGTACGGCCGATCCCGAGGCGGGCGATGCGGTGCACGGGCTTGCCCAGGAGTTCCTCGCCGCCGAAGCGCACGGACCCGGTGGCCTTCACCAGTCCGGTGACCGCATCGACCAGGGTGGTCTTGCCGGCACCGTTGGGGCCGATGAGAAAGCGCAGGTCTCCGGGGCGGATGTCCAGGTCCACGCCGTCGACGGCCTTGAACCCGTCGAACGTCACCCGCAGGTCGCGGACGGTCAGTCCCTCGCCGCTCATGCGGTCTCTCCAGTCGTACGGGTAGGGATACGTCGCTTGCGCAGAACGGTCACCAGCGAGGCCAGACCGCCGGGCAGGAAGCCGACGGCCACCACGAACAGCAGGCCCTGGAGGTACGTCCACGCGGCGGGGTAGGCGTCCGAGAGCGTGCTCTGCGTCCAGGCCACCGCGACCGCGCCGAGTACGGCGCCCACCAGGCTGGCCCGACCGCCGACCGCCGCGCCGATGACGAAGCCGATGGACGGCACGATCCCGATCAGTGCCGGGGAGATGATGCCGACGGCGGGGACGAAGAGCGCGCCGGCCAGGCCCGCCATGCCGGCCGCGACGACGTACGCCACGAGCTTGACGTTGGCCGGGTTGTAGCCGAGGAAGCGCACCCGCTCCTCGGAGTCCCGTACGGCGATGAGGAGTTCGCCGTAGCGGCTGACGAACAGTTGGCGGGCGGCGGCCATGAGCAGGAGCAGCACAGCGGCGATGATGAAGTACACCGTCCGCTGGTTGACCGGGTCGTTCAGGTCGTAGCCGAAGAAGCCCTGGATGTCGGTCAGGCCGTTGGTGCCGCCCGTGGTGGCCTGCTGGCCGACCAGCCAGATCGCGAGGGCCGCGGCGAGTGCCTGGCTGAGGATCGCGAAGTACGCGCCCTTCACCCGGCGGCGGAAGACGAAGAAGCCGAGCAGCGCGGCCACCGCCATCGGCAGCAGCACCGTCATGGCGAGCGCGAACGCCGGGTTGGCGAACGGCTTCCACCACCAGGGCAGGACGTCACCTGTGCCGTACAGCTGCATGAAGTCGGGCAGTGTCTGGCCGGTGGCCGCGGCGTCGGCGAGCTTGAGGTGCATGGCCATGGCGTAGCCGCCGAGACCGAAGAAGACACCCTGGCCGAGGACCATCAGTCCGCCGCGGCCCCACGCGAGGCTCACACCTACGGCCACGATGGCGTAGCACAGGTACTTGGCCAGGAGGTTGAGCCGGAAGTCGGACAGGACGATCGGGGCGATGCCGAGGAGGAGGACGGCGCCGAGGAAGAAGGCGCCCGGGACGCGGAAGCGTTCCAGAAGGGACGCCGACGGCTGCGCGACGGACGTCGTCGTCTTGGCCGGGGAGGTCGTTGTCGTCATGCCAGGCTCCGGGTGCGCAGTGTGTACAGGCCCTGGGGTCGCCATTGGAGGAAGGCGACGATCGCCACGAGCACGATGACCTTCGCGACGCTCACGGTGGTCGAGTACTCCAGGACCGACTGCAGCACGCCGAGCGCGAAGGCGGTGATGATGCTGCCCTTGAGCCGGCCGATGCCGCCGACGACCACGACCAGGAAGGCGTCGACGATGTAGTTGGTGCCCATCGTCGGGCCGATCGGGCCGACCAGGGTGAGCGCGACGCCGGCCACACCGGCCAGGCCCGAGCCGATGAAGAACGTCGTACGGTCCACCCGCTCGGTGGCGATGCCCGACACCTCGGCGAGGTCGCGGTTCTGCACGACGGCCCTGATGCGGCGCCCGAGCGGGGTGAGCCGCAGGATCAGCGTGAGGCCGAGGACGCACAGGAGCGCGAGGCCGAGGATGAACAGCCGGTTGTTGGCGAGGGTGGTACCCGCGACCGAGATGTTGCCGGTCAGCAGGTCCGGGGCGGCGGTCTGCACGTTGGGGGCGCCGAAGATGTCACGAGCGAGCTGCTGGAGCATCAGGGAGACGCCCCAGGTGACCAGCAGGGTGTCCAGCGGCCGGGTGTACAGGCGCCGGATGAGCAGCCACTCCAGGAGCGCTCCCATGGCGCCGGCGACGAGGAAGGCCAGTGGCAGAGCGACGAGCAGGGAGAGGCCGGCGCCGCTGATGGACTTCTGCAGCACGTAGGTGGTGTAGGCGCCGGCCATGATGAACTCGCCGTGCGCCATGTTGATCACGCCCATCTGCCCGAAGGTCAGGGTCAGGCCGAGCGCGATGAGCAGCAGGACGGCGCCGATGCTGACGCCGGTGAAGGACTGGTTGAGGATGACCGTCATGAAGCGGCTCCGGGTCCGGGACGAGAGGTGCGGGCTGTCCATGGGCGTGACCCGGCCTCACGACGAGGCCGGGTTCCACCGGTGGAGGACTGGGCTCAGGAGAGGCCGGAGGCCCAGTCGTAGCCCTTCAGATAGGGGTCCGGCTTGACCGGCTTGCCCGAGTTCCAGACCTCCTCGATGAGGCCGTCCGAGCGGACCTTGCCGATGCGGGCCGTCTTGTGGACGTGCTGGGTGGCACCGTCGACGGTGACCTTGCCCTCGGGGGCGTCGAAGGTGATGCCGTCGGAGGCGGCCTTCACTTTGGCGACGTCGAAGGAGCCGGCCTTCTCGACCATCGCCTTCCACAGGTAGACGGAGATGTAGGCGGCCTCCATCGGGTCGGACGTCGGCTTGTCCTTGCCGTAGGCGGCCTGGTACGCCTTGACGAACTTCTCGTTCGCGGCGCCCGGAGTGGTCTGGTAGTAGTTCCAGGCCGTCAGTTGGCCTTCCAGGTACTGGGTGCCGATGCTCTTGACCTCCTCCTCTGCGATGGAGACCGACAGCACCGGCAGGCTCTTCGCGGTGAGCCCGGCGGACTTGTACTCCTTGAAGAAGGCCACGTTGCTGTCGCCGTTGAGGGTGTTGAACACGGCGTCCGCGCCGGAGTCCTTGACCTTGTTGACGATGGTGCTGAACTCCGTGGAGCCCAGCGGCGCGTAGTCCTCGCCGAGCACCTCCATGCCGTTGGCCTTCGCGTACGCCGTGATCTCCTTGTTGGCGGTGCGCGGAAAGACGTAGTCGCTGCCGACCAGGTAGAGCTTCGTCAGGCCCTGCTTCTTGAGGTAGTCCAGCGCGGGCACGATCTGCTGGTTGGTGGTCGCGCCGACGTAGAAGATGTACGGCGACTGCTCAAGGCCCTCGTACTGCACCGGGTAGAACAGCAGCGACTTGTTCCGCTCGAAGACCGGCTTGACGGCCTTGCGGCTGGCCGAGGTCCAACAGCCGAACGTGGCCACGACCTTGTCGTCCGTGATCAGTGTCTGCGCCTTCTCGGCGAAGGTGGGCCAGTCGGAGGCTCCGTCCTGGCTGATCGGCTTGAGCTTCTTGCCGAGCACACCGCCTGCGGCGTTGATCTCCTTGACCGCGAGCAGCAGCGCGTTGTGGACGGTCACCTCGCTGATGGCCATGGTGCCCGAGAGCGAGTTCAGCAGACCGACCTTGACGGTGTCGCCCGAGGTGTCCGCCTGCGCGCCGGCGGAGGACGTGTCGCTGCCGGTCTTGGCGCCGCACGCGCTGAGGGCGGCCGAGGCGCCGAGGGCGGATACGCCTGCCAGGAGACCGCGCCTGCTGATGTTGAGCCCGGACATGCAAAACCTCCTTGCCCCGAAGGGCGATGTGAAGCGAGCGGAAGACTCTGGGGAGGAAAGGAAAGAGGTGGATCAGACGCGCTTCAGTGGCGGCGGCGTTGGCGCGCGACTCCCCCAGCCGTTCCGGGGTGGCCTCCGGGCTGGTCGCTGAAGTGCGTCCACAGCCTGCGGCGGAACTGTTTCACACGCGTTTCGGCGCAATTGAAGAACAGTTTCCAGCGGAAGTATCAATGTGGGTCAAGAAAGAGAGAAGCCGCCATTGGTGACTCACGACTGACGGCATCTCAGTGACCACATTTATTGCTTCCAGCAGAAAGGTTTAGATCTGGGAATGCTCTGACAAGAGTGAGGTGATCGACGGTAGGCTCACAGCATCCCCGCCGCGGGGAGGTTGCGGACGCAAGCTGAGGAGTGCAATGGCGAGGCGGCCCCATGAACTGCTCCACCTGCTGACCCGGGCCGAGCGCCTCTCGGTGCGCCGAGTGCAGTCCGTGCTCGACGAGTTCGACTGCTCCATCGAGGCGTGGCGGGTGCTCGACCTGCTCTCCGACGGCGAGGGGCACAACATGACGGCCCTCGCCGACCATGCCTTCCTGCCGGCACCCACCCTGACGAAGCTGATCGACCAACTCGTCGACCAGAACCTGGTCTTCCGCCGCATCGACCCCGCCGACCGGCGCCGCGTCCTGGCCCAGCTCACCCCACGGGGCCGAGAGCGCTGGCAGCGACTGTCCCGCGCGGTCCGGGTCGACTGGGGCGACGTGGAGCCTCCGCTAGCGGAGGACGAGGAGGAGCAGCTGAAGATCCTGCTCGATCAGCTGGCCGGAGCACTGGAGGGCAACGGCTCCGTCACAGCAGCTCGTGCGGAGCGCGGAGTTGGGCGAGCACGTTGAAGTCGAGGCCGTCCGCTTCCGCCAGGTAGATGCGCTGGCGCACGTGCCGTCCCTCCAGGCTCAGCAGGCCGCGCGGGCCTTCGTAGGCGACGTGCTCGGCGGCCGCCCCGATGGCGGAGACGTCCAGGGTGCGGGCCCGTTCGATGAGCGCCGCGAGCAGCAGCACGCCTTCGTAGCAGGACTCGCCGAGACTGCCGGGCACCGGTGCGTCCACGCCGAAGCGACCGGCGTACCGGCCGTGGAAGTCCATGGTGTTCTGGTCGGCCAGTGAGGCGAAGAACCCGGCCGTGCTGTGGAGGTCGGCGGTTGCCTCGGGGCCGCTCGCCAGCAGCATGCTCTCGTCCATGAGCGTGCTCAGCCGCAGGCAGCGCTGGTCGAGGCCGGCGGCACCGAAGGCCCGGTTGAAACGGACCGCGTCGCTGCCCACCAGGAGCATGAGCACGCCGTCGGCGTCCGTCCGTTCGATGCGCCGCAGGACGTCGGTGAAGTCGTCGGTACCCAGCGGGAGGTACGCCTCGCCGCAGACGCGGCCCCGGCACTCGCGGGCGTAGCGGCGGGCGGCCTGGGCGGTGCGCCGGGGCCAGACGTAGTTGTTGCCGACGACGAACCAGCGGCGCACGCCCCGCGCCTCGGCGAGCAGCCGCATGGCGGGCAGCAGCTGCCAGGCGGGGGTCTCGCTGGTCATGAAGACGCCCTCGGTGCTCTCGCCGCCTTCGTACAGGGCCGTGTAGACGTACGGCACCCGGTGCGCGATCCGCGGAGCCACGGCCTGCCGCACCGAGGAGATGTGCCAGCCGCTGACGCCCTGCACCGCGCCCGTGGCCACCAGGGCCTCGACCTCGTCCGCCACCCGCTGGGGATCCGCGCCGCCGTCGACCTCGAGCAGCCGCAGCTCCTTGCCGAGCACGCCGCCCGCCTTGTTGATCTCCTCGGCGGCCAGCCGTCCGCATGCCTCACAGGTGGGCCCGAAGATCCCGGCAGGCCCCTGCATCGGGTACACGAACGCCACATTCAGGGTTGACTCGTCGGCCGTGAACCACTCGGGGGCGTGGAGGCGGAGCGACGGCGGGTACATGGGCCCATCTTTGCCGCACCGCCCTCGGCGCCCAAGCGGTGGCCCGGATCGAGACCGATTCGTAGAAATGCAGAGATGGGGCGCGACTCGCTGTCTCGGCAGCCGGATCAGGTCTGCGCTGCCCGGTTCTCGTCGGCGATCGGTGGCAGGATCTGATCAGCGTCCCAGATCTTGGCTGCTGTCTGGGCCGCGACCAGGTCGAGATCGCCGAGGAGGGCCTCGCCCGCGGTCTGCGCGTTGGCGGGGAGCAGGCCGAGGAGAGCGGAGGCGAGGACGGACTTGCCGCAGCCGCTCTCACCGGTCACAGCCAGGCACTCCCCTGCCACCACGGCGAAGTGGGCGTCGGTGACGGCGGCGACGCGGCGCCCACCGGGCATGAGGAAGCGCACCGACAGCCCGCGCACCGAGAGCACAGGTTCTCGCTCGGTCAAAGCATCAGATCCGATCGGCGGCGGGGGTTTGCGCCGCCACACCGACCGCGAGACCGGCAAGACCACCATCAAGACCGTTTACGCCGTCACCAGCCTCACCGCTGAGCAAGCCAACCCCGCCCAGCTGGCGACCCTGATCCGTGATCACTGGCAGATCGAGGCCCTGCACCACGTCGGGGACCCCACGTTCGCCGAAGACGCCTCCCAGCTGCGTACCGACAACGCGCCCCGGACGATGGCCACCTGCCGCAACCTCGCCATCGGCGCCCTGCGGCCGACCGGCGCGCCCTACGTTGCCGCCGCTGCTGCCTGCGTTGGGCTTGACCAGCTGAACACCGTTGCCACCAAGGCTGCTTGAGGCAGCCAGGGGTTGTCAGTGGATGGTGGCAGGATCACCGGCATGGTTTTCGTACGTACGACTCCGCCGCGGCCTGTGGATGTGACTGCGGTCTTTCCCGAGCTGGCGCCGTTGGCACGTCCTGCGATCCGGCTGCATCCCCGTCCCGGGTCGCCTTCGGTCGAGGAGAGCTCGGTCGGGGGGCCGTTGTTGTGGCCGGTGGACGAGCCGTGGCCGCACTGTGAAGCCTCGCACCTGCACTATGACAGTGGGTTCCGCCAGTCACCGGCCGACGTCCGGCTCATGAGGCGCAGGGCGGCCCGGTGGCATGGTGATCACAGTGGTCCCTGGATGACACCCGAGGAGCAGGCGGTCAAGGAGCAGAACGCCGCGGTGCTCGCGGAGCGGCTCGGCACAGGCGCTCCGCCTGCGGACTGTCCGGTCCCCATGCTGCCCGTGGCCCAGCTGTATCTGCGCGACATACCCCTGTTGCGGCCGCCCGGCAAGGCCGATCTACTCCAGGTTCTCTGGTGCCCCTACGACCACGAACCGTATTGCAAGCCGTCGACCGCGCTGTTTTGGCGGTCCGCCGCCGAGATCGTCGATATCCTCGCCGCACCGCCCGAGCCGTACGAAGTGAACGATGACGGCTACCTGCCGGAGCCGTGCCTGCTGGCACCGGAAGCGATCATCGAATACCCCAACAGCCTCGATCTGAGCCCGCAGATGCAGCTGATGGTGGAGGACTGGAGCAGATGGCAGGCAGCCGGCGCCGACGTGGACAGCTCCTACGCGGACTATCCACGGGACTTCTATGACCCTGTCCTGGCAGACGCGCCCGGCTGGAAGGTAGGTGGCTGGCCTCCGTGGGGACGCACCGACCCCAATCCCCTGTTTTGCACCGCCTGTGATGCGCGGATGGTCCCGCTGCTGACCATCGCCTCCTTCGAGTGGGACGGCGGCGAGGGACTCAGCTGGGCACCCTACGAAGATCAGGCCGCCGCCCACGCCAGCGGTCATTGCTGTGGCCAGGGCCCCTCGCAGCCGACCCAGGTAGAAGTGGGCAGCACCGACAACATGCAGATCTACGTCTGCCCGACCTCCCCCGAGCATCCCCACACCGACCTGATCCAGTGAGCTGCCAGGCCTGTCACGCACCCTCCCGCAGCCGGTGACAGAAGGGCCGCCGAGCCAGGGTGCGTGACGGGCCGCTCGCCTCACGGCGGCGGGACCCGCAACGCACGAGGCTCCTGTGCCGCTGGGTGAGGTGTTCGAAGCCCTGACCCGTCGGCACAGGAGCCTCGTTGGTTCCCCACCCTGCCGCACTCGACCTGCCGCACGCGCTGCAGCCCAAATCGAATGTCGTCAATCGCGGCCGCGGCCCTCAACACAGCGCGCGGACCGAGCCGCCAGCCGACGTAATCGCGGACATCGTCCCGGATCGCGTCGGCATCCCAGCAGGCCCCGTGCAGCAGATGCTGCAGGCCCGCCGGATCGCGGTGGCCAGCCCATTCGGCCAGCTGCCAGCCGTTCTTCCGCTCGACCGGCGCCAGCAGACCACGCACGTAGTCCCGCATCCGCCGTCGCAGATCCACCCGGGCGAACCGGCCCGCCACCCACGCGAACACCGATTCCAACTCCGCCTGCCACCGGTCGACTTCAGTTGTCGCCTCCGTACCCGACAACGACAACCACCAGCTCAAGAAACAAAATCCAACCGGATTCCTAGGCCCAGTGCGCAGAGGACCGACGGCTGGTCCTGACCTGTGCGGGTCGGACCAGTCGGCCCATGCTGCGAGGGGTGGCGATGGCCATCCTGAGCGTAAGCGAGCGCTCTGTGGAAATCACGAGCCAGTAAGGTAGCTGGTGATGTTGTATGTGCCGCTGCGGGGCAGTGTGTACCAGCCGGACTCCATGTAGGCCGGGTCCGATCCAGCCTTCTTGATCGAGCAGTAGTTCTCGTAGTAGCCATTCGCCGGCGAGTAGATCGTGCACGTCCAGTTGTAGGTTCCCGCACCCAGGTAAAGGCTGCGGGAGCCAAGGCTGTCGACGTAAGCGACGTTGTCCGAAGTGGCCACCGACCAGCCGTAGGTGTCGGCCGCCAGGTAGATGGTCCTGCTGACGGATGCGGAGGCACCCATCGTTGGCGAATTGGTCAGCTGTAGTTGGCGGTTGAGCGTAGCCGTGCCGGCTGTGGCCTGAGTGGCGGCGAGCATCACGGCACAGACGCCAGCGGTCGTGACTGCTGCCATTCGCGAAAGCGCGCGCCTGCCTAGGTCAGAGGCATAAGTGGTTCCCCCACATCATCTTCTTCACTCCGGTCAGAGCAGCCACAGCCTTCCCATGCAGTGCGGACGGGTCAATGGGAGTGGACGCTCAGCCAACACTTTGTGTTCTCGTTGCCAAACGAGCCGATGTCAGCGGCGGTAGCACCGCGAGTTACACCCGGCTGATGGAAACCGACGGCATCTGCGACCAGCTCCCCGGTCTCTTGCGCGGCTACGTCCCCCAGACCGAAGCGCACTAGGTGGTCAATCTTCTGCCCGGGAAGATCCCGATCAGCAAAGGGGATCTCGAGCCCCCCGGCGGCCCAGAACCTAACGAAGCACTACTAGGACTTGTCCGGGCGATCAAGATCCGGACCACACGCGGGCCAACACTCTTCGATCGCGGACCCGACTTCCGCTCTGCCTGGTCAACCACTATGCGGGGCATACGACCAGCAGACCAAGAACCTGCTGGCCCTCGTCAGCGCAGCGCTTTTCGGATCGGGCGCAAGCCGCGCTGCCGACAAACACCCGTGACATCGGAATCTTATGGAACCTCAACAAGGCGCCAGTGCGAGCGCCCCCATCCTCCCGGCACGCCTGACTCGACCGCCAGCCAGGTCAGCATCGGTCCACCGACCCAGGCACCCTGCCGGAGAAGGCCACCTGGTACCGGGCCACCAACCGGCCCCTCCCCGATGCCCCGCACGCGGCAACCAGCCCGCACACACCCGCCGACCTCGCCGAGACTGTCCGCCTCTACCGGCTGCGGCCCTGGATCGAGCAGAGCTACAAACAGATCAAGGACGAACTCGGCTGGGCCGACTTTCAGGTCTGCTCCGACCGCGCGATCCGCCGTCACCAGACCCTGGTCAACTGCGCCTTCACCTTCTGCTGGGACCAGTGGTTCGCCCCGCCCGGGGCCTGGCGCCACCGCACCGGACCCTGCCCCGATGACCGGCCAGAGAGGGGGCACCACCACACCCCACCAGCCCCCAACTGCCTTGCCGACCGCGGGACTTGCGGGCCGTCCGCTCCTGGCCCACCCCGGCCAACACCCTGACCCGGCGTGGCGAGCCTGGACCGACCAGGACCCGCCGCCCGATTCCACGCCCTCCTCGACACGGTCACCGCCGGCAGACCCCCAGCGGTTCTTGCGCGGCAGGTCCGACAGCAACCCCACCTCCAAGTCCCGTACCCGAAACCGGGGTTCAACCCGCGCGAACCGGCCCCCTGTCCGGGACATCAGGACCTCGAACGCCTCCTGCCAGCGGGCAGGGTCTACGCTGTGACTCGCCGCCACCGCATGATCTTCAGTCTTCGCACACCGATGATCAACGGTGGCCGCGCCCGTCTTCACCGCCCCTCGGTCACGACGTACGAAGACGGGGCCGCATCCCTTCCGTGTCCCGCACGGGGCACGGGGCGTTCGTCCGCCGTCTCGTGCCAGGAGGACACATGCAACGCGGTGAAGTCTGGTGGGTCGACTTCGATGAGCGACGCCCGGTCGTGCTGCTCTCGGACGAGGAGTCATCCGGGTTTCAGGCGATGCAGGTCGTTGCGCCAGCGGGCGTCGACATCAGCGGCCTGGGAGTTGAAGTGACCGTAGGAGCCCCGGAAGGACTGCCCTTCGAAGGCGTGCTGCGGTTGGCGTTCCCGCGTCCAGGCCTTACTCCGTGCACATGGCTGACCACCGTGGCCCGGGACGACCTGATCGAGCGGGCGGGCGTGTTGTCCTCCGCGAAGCTCAGCGAGGTTGGAGAAGCCCTCCGTGCCGCTGGAGAGAGGAGGGAGTGGAGCCCGATGACGGCTGTCAGGATCAGCGAGATCAAAGATGCCCGCCGTCGCGAAGGACTCGAATAGCGGACGCCTGCGCTGCCCAGCTCGGTCTCGTCAACGACTGACCGCTGCCCCCTCTCCACCGCACTCCAGCAACAAGATCACGGTCTACGGCTGGAAAACGCTCAGTGGTCACAGCCCATGGCGGTGAGCGCTCCCTGCAACGGCCTGTGTCAGAACGATCTCAGGCCCACGAACGGGATCTCCTACCCGTGCCCGGCCTGTGTCGGATACCCGGGCAGAGCAGCGTCGACTTCGCGGCGCGTCCAGCCGGCATGGCTGAGGGGCGGCAGGGCATCCGAGATGAAGGGGTCGGGTGGACCGCGCCTCCGGTGCCGCCCGTCGATGTCAAGAGCTTCCTAGGGGTGAGAAGGTGAAGGGCTTCCGCAGCTTCATCCTGCGCGGCAACGTGGTCGACCTGGCCGTCGGAATCGTCATCGGCGCAGCGTTCACCGCCGTGGTGAACGGCTTCGTGAGTGCCTTCCTGACACCACTCGTCGGGCTGGCCACCGGCGCCACCGGCAACATGAGCCGCAAGACCTTCACCGTAGGCGCCACCGAGTTTCCCTACGGCGCCTTCATCAACGCGGTGATCAGCTTCGTCCTCCTCGCCAGCGCCCTGTACTTCCTGGTCGTGCTCCCGATCAACAAGCTCCACGAACGCCTCGCACCGCACCAGGACGTCCAGGCCCCCAAACGGGACTGCCCCGAATGCCTCAGCCCCGTACCCGCCCAGGCCCGACGCTGTGCCTCCTGCACCGTCTCCCTGCCCGCCGTACCCGCTCAGGCCGGTGAGACAACCCAGCGCGCCGGGTGACCAGCCTCCACTGATTCGTCCATGACAGCTCAACAGCCTCAGCGCTCAGCGCCCGGCCAGTTGCTCTTGAGGCGCGCTCCCAGCCCTTCGGTCGGCGCGGCCCAGCACCTCACGCACCGTCGGCGATGGTGGCGCCTTCGGAGACGTCGTGGGGAGGTCGTCGTACGAATCTCCTGCAACGTGCCTCGCTGTTTGCACCCTTCGCAGCGGGTCACTCGACGCAGTAGCCACAACGGCGACTGCGACTGGGAGTGATCAGCGGTGGCTCGAGATGAGAAGGCAAAGGCCAAGATGGAGCAGGCCAAGGGCAAGGCCAAGGGAGTCATTGGCCGCGCGACGGACGATGAAGGTCTCGCGGCCGAGGGCCAGACCAAGAAGTCGAAGGGCGACATGCGTCAGGCGAAGGAGAAGATCAAGGACGCCTTCCGGCGCTGACAGCCGGATACGCTCGGTGGGCCCCCGCGCGGGGGCCCACCGCTTGCTCGTAAACCCCGCCGATCACGGAAGCGCGCCCTCGTGAGCGGCTCAGGCCACGGCTGCCTGAAACGTCTTCATGCAGGGGAACAGTGCTTGTCCGTCGGTTCCTGCCTGCTGATCCCGTGGGGCTTGACGACCTGGCAGTTCGCCCGTTTGCCGACCGCTTCGCCAGTATGGGCGGGCCACCCCGACCGACGCTTTGCCGCACTTGAGGTGGGATCGCGCAGAAGGTAGCCGTTGACTCCACCACCAGCACCCGGGGCATCGGCGTGCGGCCTCCCTGTCTTCGGTGGACGGGGTCTTCGGTGGACGGGGCAAGGCATTCAGAGCCGTGCCCGGGGCCGAGCGGGAGCTGTCGTCCCACCCCGCCCCGGCCGCGGTCCCTCCCGCCGGGATTGTCAGTTGTCGGCCAGTTCCTTGAGCGCGATGTTCAGTTCGAGCACGTTGACGCGGGGCTGGTCGAGGAAGCCGAACGTGCGGCCACTGGTGTGGTCGGCGACCAGCTTTTGCACCTGGGGGACGGGCAGAGCGTTGGCCTCGGCGACCCGCTTGACCTGGATGTCCGCGTACTCGGGCGAGATGTCGGGGTCGATGGCGGAGGCCGAGCCGGTGACCGCGTCGGCTGGCACCTCGGACGCGGGGACGCCGTTGAACTCGGCGACCTGGTTCCTCGCCGCCTTCACGTCCTTGACCAGGGTCGGGTCACTGGCACCGAGCTGGCCGGAACCAGTGGCCAGCGGGTCGTATCCGCTGTTGGACGGGCGGCCCTGGAACCACTTGGGGTCGGGCCTGTCGGTACTACCCGGCAGGTTCCAACTCTGTCCGATCAGCTTCGAACCGACCCCCTTGCCGTCGACCTCGACCATCGAACCGTTCGCCTTGTCGTGGAACGCTGCCTGCCCGATGCCGGTCACGACCAGCGGGTAGACGACGCCGGTCACCACGGTGAGGACGAGCAGCATGCGCAGCGCCGCCCACAGCATCCGCGCGGTGTTCACCACAGAAGTGTTCATGTCCTTCACCCGATCCCGGGGATCAGCGAGATGAGCAGGTCGATGAGTTTGATGCCGATGAAGGGGGCGATCAGTCCGCCCAGTCCGTAGACGCCGAGGTTGCGCCGCAGCATCTTGTCCGCGCTCATCGGCCGGTACCGAACGCCGCGCAGGGCGAGCGGCACGAGGGCAATGATGATCAGCGCGTTGAAGATCACGGCGGAGAGGATCGCCGACTCCGGCGAGGCCAGGCCCATGATGTTGAGCTTGTCGAGGGAGGGGTAGGCGACGGCGAACATCGCCGGGATGATCGCGAAGTACTTCGCGACGTCGTTGGCGATGGAGAAGGTCGTGAGCGCGCCCCGGGTGATGAGGAGTTGCTTGCCGATCTCGACGATCTCGATGAGCTTGGTCGGGTTGGAGTCGAGGTCGACCATGTTGCCGGCCTCCTTGGCGGCCGACGTACCCGTGTTCATGGCCACGCCCACGTCCGCCTGCGCGAGCGCCGGGGCGTCGTTCGTACCGTCACCGGTCATCGCGACCAGCTTGCCGCCGGCCTGCTCCCGTTTGATGAGGGCCATCTTGTCCTCGGGCGTGGCCTCCGCGAGGAAGTCGTCGACCCCGGCCTCGTCCGCGATCGCCTTGGCGGTGAGCGGGTTGTCACCGGTGATCATGATCGTCTTGATGCCCATGCGGCGCAGTTCCTCGAACCGCTCCCGCATGCCGTCCTTGACGACGTCCTTGAGGTGGATGACGCCGAGGACGCGAGCACCCCGGTCGTCCTGGACGGCGACCAACAGCGGCGTGCCGCCCGCCTCCGAGATCCGGCCGGCGATGGTGTCCGCGTCCTCGGCGACCGTGCCGTCCTGCTCCCGCACCCAGGCGATGACCGAACCGGCCGCTCCCTTGCGGACCTTTCGCCCGTCGACGTCAACGCCGGACATCCGGGTCTGAGCGGTGAAGGCGATCCACTCGGCGCCGCTCAGCTCACCCTGGTGGCGCTCGCGCAGCCCGTACGTCTCCTTCGCCAGTACGACGATGGAGCGGCCCTCAGGTGTCTCGTCGGCCAGGGATGACAGTTGAGCGGCGTCGGCGACCTCGGCTGCGGTGACTCCTCGTACCGGCACGAACTCGGACGCCTGCCGGTTGCCGAGTGTGATCGTGCCCGTCTTGTCGAGCAGGAGGGTCGACACATCACCGGCGGCCTCGACCGCCCTGCCGGACATGGCGAGCACATTGCGCTGCACCAGCCGGTCCATCCCCGCGATCCCGATGGCCGACAGCAGGGCGCCGATCGTGGTCGGGATGAGGCAGACCAGCAGAGCCGTCAGCACGATCATCGAGGTCTGTTTGTCGGCACCGGCGTAGATCGCGAACGGCTTCAGCGTCACCACCGCGAGCAGGAAGACGATCGTCAGCGACGCCAGCAGAATGTTCAGCGCGATCTCGTTGGGCGTTTTCTGCCGGGCCGCGCCCTCGACGAGGTTGATCATCCGGTCGATGAACGTCTCACCCGGCTTCGTCGTGATCTTGATGACGATCCGGTCGGACAGCACCTTCGTCCCGCCGGTGACGGCACTGCGGTCACCACCGGACTCCCGGATCACCGGAGCCGACTCACCGGTGATCGCCGACTCGTCCACGGAGGCGACGCCCTCGACGACGTCACCGTCACCGGGGATGACGTCGGCGACCTCGCACACGACCAGGTCGCCGACGCGCAGCTCCGTGCCTGGTACACGCTCCTCGGTCTCCCCGACGAGGCGCCGCGCCACGGTGTCGGTCTTGGCCTTGCGCAGGGTGTCGGCCTGCGCCTTGCCCCGGCCCTCGGCGACGGCCTCGGCCAGGTTGGCGAAGACGACGGTCAGCCACAGCCAGCCGGTGATGGTCCAGCCGAACCAGTCGCCCGGGTCCTTGACCGCCAGAACGGTGGTGACCACCGAGCCGACCAGCACCACGAACATCACGGGGGACTTGACCATCACCCGCGGGTCCAGCTTGCGAAAGGCGTCCGGTAGCGACTGCACCAACTGCTTCGGGTCGAACAGACCCGCGCCGACGCGGCCCTCGGCCGTCTTGTGCCCGGTCGGCATGTCCTCGTGCGGTGCTCGGCTCGGGATGGCCGTGGGCATCAGGTCCTCTTGCTTCCTGGTGTCGGTGGTCATGTGGCCAGCCCCTCGGCGAGCGGGCCCAGCGCGAGTGCCGGGAAGAACGTCAGACCAGTGATGATCATGATGGCGCCGACCAGCAGGCCGGTGAACAGGGGCTTTTCCGTGCGGAGTGTGCCCGCGGTCTCCGGGACTGGCTTCTGCTCGGCGAGCGAGCCCGCCAGTGCGAGCACGAACACCATCGGCAGGAATCGTCCGAGTGCCATGCACAGGCCGAGCATCGTGTTGTGGTACTCGGTGTTCGCGGCGAACCCGGCGAAGGCGGAGCCGTTGTTGTTGGACGCGGATGTGTAGGCGTAGAGGACCTCGGAGAAGCCGTGCGCGCCGATGTTCGTCATCGACGACTCGCCCTTGCCCAGCGCCATCGCCAGCGCAGTGCCGATCAGCACGAGGGCCGGGGTGACGAGGATGTAGCAGGCGGCGAGCTTGATCTCCCGGGTGCCGATCTTCTTGCCCAGGTACTCGGGGGTGCGGCCGACCATCAGACCGGCGATGAACACCGCGATGACCGCCATGATCAGCATGCCGTAGAGGCCGGAGCCGACTCCGCCGGGCGCGATCTCGCCCAGCATCATGCCGAGGAGCAGCACGCCGCCGGACAGTCCCTGGAAGGAGTCGTGGAAGGAGTTGACCGAGCCGGTCGAGGTCATCGTGGTGGAGACCGCGAACAGGGAGGACGGGCCTTCACCGAAGCGCTGCTCCTTGCCCTCCATCGAACCGCCCGCGATCTGCGAGGCGGTGCCCGGGTGGGCGAACTCGATCCAGGTGACCGCGACCACCGCCAGGAGCCAGATGGTCCCCATCGCCGCGAGGATCGCGTAGCCCTGCTTGACGCTGCCGACCATCTTGCCGAAGGTGCGCGGCAACGAGAACGGGATCACCAGCAGCAGGAAGATTTCCAGCAGGTTGGTGAAGCCTCCAGGATTCTCGAACGGGTGGGCGGAGTTGGCGTTGAAGAAGCCTCCTCCGTTCGTTCCCAGGTCCTTGATGGCCTCCTGGGAGGCCACCGCGCCCGGGCTGATGGCCTGCTTGTCGCCGGTGAGCGTGGTGATGGTGTGGATGTCGCCGAAGTTCTGGACGGCGCCGGCCGCGATCAGCAGCACCGCCGCGACCACGGAGATCGGCAGCAGAACACGGACGACACCGCGCACCAGGTCCGTCCAGAAGTTGCCCAGGTCGCCGGTGCGGGACCTGGCGAAGCCGCGCACCAAGGCGACGGCGACGGCGATGCCGACGGCCGCCGACACGAAGTTCTGCACGGCCAGTCCGGCGGTCTGGGTGACATGGCTCATGGCCGCCTCACCCGAGTACGACTGCCAGTTGGTGTTCGACACGAACGACACGGCCGTGTTGAACGCCTGGTCCGGTGTGATCGGCTTGAATCCGAGCGACAGCGGCAGCTTGTCCTGGACGCGCTGGAGGACGTAGAGGAAGAGCACGCTCACCGCGGAGAAGGCGAGGACCCCGCGGAGATACGCGGGCCAGCGCATTTCCGCGTCCGGGTTCGCTCCGACCGAGCGGTAGATCCACTTCTCGACGCGCAGATGCCTCTTGGAGGAGTACACGGCGGCCATGTAGTCGCCGAGGGGACGGTGCACCAGGGCGAGCGCGCCGATGAGCGCGGTCACCAGGAGCACGTCAGCGAGGACGGGACCCATGGGCGTACTCAGAACCTCTCCGGGAAGATCAGGGCGAGGACGAGATAGCCCAGCAGGGCGACGGCCACGACCAGGCCGGCGATGTTCTCGGCGGTCACAGCTTCGTCACCCCCTTGGCGACGAGCGCCACAAGGGCGAACACCGCGATCGTGGTGACGACGAAGGCCACGTCGGCCATCGCAAGCTCCTCGAAGAGGTTCGGGTAAGAGCGGACCTCTGGAGAAAACCCCTTTTTCGGGCTGCTTCGACCGCCCTTGACGCCTCCCTGACGGCGATCCCCTTGCTTTTGACGGCTTCTATACGGCAGGGCTCGCCCCGGCGCGGTTCAGCTCAGCTCGGCGAAGGTCTCCACCGCGTGGGTCTTGCCGGTGACCACGATGACGTCGCCCTTCTGGACGACCGTGTCCGCGGTCGCGTACGTGAAGTCCTCACCGGGGCGCTTGATGCCGACGACCGTGACGCCGTACCGGCTGCGGACGTGGCTCCGGCCGAGGGGGACGCCGGTGGCGATGTCCGGGGCGACGGTCTTGACGAGGGCGTAGTCGTCGTCGAACTCGATGAAGTCCAGCATCCGCCCGGTGACCAGGTGTGCGACGCGTTCGCCCATCTCGTGCTCGGGCAGGACGACGTGGTGGACGCCGAGGCGTTCAAGGATCTGGCCGTGCTGGCGGCTGATGGCCTTGGCCCAGATGTTGGGGACCTCGGCCTCCAGCAGGTTGGAGCTGACCAGGATGGACGCCTCGATGTCGGTGCCGATACCGACGACCGCGCTGGTGAAGTCGTGCACGCCGAGCTGGCGCAGCACCTCGGGGTCGGTGCAGTCGGCGACCGCCGAGTGGGTCAGCCCGTCGCTGTACTTCTGCACGAGCCGGGTGTCGGTGTCGATGCCGAGGACGTCCCAGCCCCGGTGCATCAACTCGTTGGCCAGCGAGCTGCCGAAGCGGCCGAGGCCGATGACCGCGACCCGCTGGTCCCCGGCGTGCTGCTTCTGTTGGTGGTCCAGGTGCTTGCGGCGGCGTCGGCGCAGGGAGTGCAGGTAGTTAACCAATGACGGGTCGCTCCTCGGGCAGTTCGTAACGGCGGACGCGTTCGCGCAGGGCCAGCGCCGAGACCAGGGTGACCGGGCCGAGGCGGCCGATGAACATCAGCAGGACGAGGATCAGCTGCCCGGCGTCGGGGAAGTCGGCGGTGATGCCGGTGGACAGACCGACCGTGGCGAAGGCGGAGACGACCTCGAAGAGCACTCCGTCCAGGGGCAGCGAGGTCATGCTGAGCAGGGCCAGCGTGGCGGCCATGACCAGGCCGACGCCGAGCAGCACCACGGTCAGCGCCTGGCGCAGGCTGTGCGGGGCGAGCCTGCGGCCCAGGACCGTGGAGTTGGGTTCACCGCGCACCTCGGCGATGATCGCGACAGCCAGCACGGCGAACGTGGTGACCTTGATGCCACCGGCGGTGCCCGCGCTGCCGCCGCCGACGAACATGAGCATGCAAGTCATGAGGAGCGTGGAGGCGTGCATGGCCCCGATGTCGAGGGAGTTGAACCCGGCGGTGCGGGTCATGGCGGAGTGGAAGAACCCGTTCAGCAGTTTCTCGGGCCAGTCGTGCCCGCCGAGAGTGGCTGGGTTGCTCCACTCCAGCAGACACGTCAGCAGCGTGCCCACGCCGAGCAGGACGGCGGTGGTGACGAGCGTCAGCCTGGTGTGCAGGGTCCAGTTGCGGCGGCCGGTGGTGCGATGGCGGTTGCGGTGGCGGAGCAGCTCCAGAAGAACGGGAAAGCCAAGCCCTCCGAGAATCACCGCGGCGGCGACGGGCAGTGTGACCCACGGGTCCTGCGCGTACCGGGTGAGGCTGTCGGCGTGCAGGCCGAACCCGGCGTTGTTGAAGGCGGACACGGCGTGGAAGTAGCCCAGATACACGGCCTCGCCGATGGAGGTGCCGTAGCCGAAGCGGAAGCGCAGGGAGAGGACCGCGCCGACCGCGAGTTCCACGATCAGCGTCGTGCCCGCGACGCCGAGCAGTACCCGCCGCACGTCGCCGATGTCCAGGCTCTTGGTCTCCGCCTGCGCGGTGAGCTGCAGTCGCAGCCGCAGCTTCCCGGAGACCAGCAGAGCGAGCAGGGAGGCCATGGTCATGATGCCGAAGCCGCCGACCTGGATCAGCGCGAGGATCACGCCCTCGCCGAACCCGCTCCAGTACGTGCCGGTGTCGACGACGGCCAGGCCGGTCACGCACACGGCCGAGGTCGATGTGAACAGGGCGGTCACCAGTCCGGTCGCCGTACCGTCCTCGGCGGCGACCGGCAGCGCGAGCAGCCCGGTCCCGAGGGCGACCGCGGCGGCGAACGCCAGCACGACCGTACGAGCCGGGTGCGCGGTGAACAGCGACCTGCGCGGATGCGCGGAACGTCCCGCCACGGCTCCCCTTCGCGTACGTCCAGTCCGTCAATAGTTGATATGGGCTTCGGCCGGGACCATCTCATCCCGCGAGGCCGTCACCCGAGCCGCGTCGACGCCCACAGACCGTCGAGCCGAGACACTGCGGCGTCGTCAGAATCCCGATGCCAGGTACCGGTGTCCCGAGGACCACGAGGGAACCACCAGCGCTCACGACCTGCTCTGGGGGCTGTCCCGGCGGATCCGGTACAGGCCGTGCAGGCTGAGTACGACCATCCCGCCTGCGATCATCGGCCACCACGGCGAGGCGCCATGCCTGGTCAGCTCTATGCCCTTCATCAGCAGAGCAGTCGAAACCAGGACGGCGAGCCATCCCATCGCGATGTCGACCGCACCGCCTCGTCTGAACGCACCCTTCACGTTGAACCCCTTGTCGTGAGACTCACATCGTCAATAGTGGTGATCCGTCGAGCGGCCGTCGTCTCGTCAGCTCGCGGCACCGTCACCGCCTCGGGCGGCGCGCTGGTAGACGTCTGGAATTCCGTCGGCGTCCTCGTCCCGGTTCTCGGCCTCCCACAGTCGGCGGTAGATGCCGTTGCGGCGTTTGATCAGCAAGGCCGCGACCGCCGCGGCGATCAGGGAGCCGAGAAGGACGGCCGCCTTGATGTGCTCGACGTCAGCCGGATCGGTGAAGGCGAGTTCGCCGATGAGCAGGGCGACGGTGAAGCCGATGCCGGCCAGTACGGCCAGGGCGAACACGTCCGCCCAGGCCAGGTCGGGGTTGAGGCGGGCGCGGGTGAAGCGGGCCGCGAGGTAGGTGCCGGCGAAGATCCCCACCGTCTTGCCCAGCACCAGTCCGAGGACGACTCCCAGCGGTTCCGGACTGGTGAACACCTCGCCAAGGGCTTCGCCGGACACGCTCACTCCGGCGGCGAACAGCGCGAACAGCGGCACCGCCACCCCGGCGGAGACCGGCCGCAGCAGGTATTCGGTCCGCTCACCCGGAGATGCCTCCTCGCCGTCTTCACGGGTGGTGCGCAGGATCAGCCCCATGGCCACACCGGCCACGGTGGCGTGTACTCCGCCGTTGTACATCAGCGCCCAGATCACCAGCCCCAGCGGCACGTACCACCACCAGCCGCGCACCCGGAGCCGCTGCAGCACGTAGAACACGATCAGGCCTGCCGCAGCCCCGCCGAGGGCCACCGGGTTCAGGTCATTGGTGAAGAAGAGCGCGATCACCAGGATCGCCCCCAGGTCGTCGACCACTGCCAGGGTCAGCAGGAAGGCCCGCAGCGCGGACGGCAGGTGGGTGGAGAGCACCGCCAGCACGGCGAGCGCGAACGCGATGTCGGTGGCCATGGGCACCGCCCACCCCTGCGCGCTGCCTCCACCGAGGCCGACGGTGGCCAGGTAGACGCCGGCGGGGATCGCCATCCCGCACAGGGCGGCGACCACCGGAAGGGCGGCCGTGGCAGGTGTCCGCAGTTCACCGACCACCAGCTCACGCTTCAGCTCGATCCCGGCGACCAGGAAGAACACGGTCAGCAGGCCATCCGCCGTCCAGTGCCCAACAGAAAGGTCCAGGCCGAGCGCAGGTATCCCGAAGTGGGCATCGCGCAGGTCTTCGTACGCTTCGCTCCACGGGGTGTTGGCCCACACCAGCGCCACCACCGCCGCCGCGAGCAGGACCAGTCCGCCGACCGTCTCCGTGCGGAGGGCACGCGCCATGTGAACCCGCTCGGGCCAGGGCAGCAGACCGAGGAATACGGAACGCTCACGCTGGCCGTCACGCATACGGGAAGACCTCCACAGCATCGAGTTACGGGCACACGTGCCCCTTCGACGCCGACCAGACTTCCCGGCACACCCCGCGCCCTTGACGCGTTCTTTACACACTAACCGCCATGGCTCGGGGCATGCGCCCGGAGCGCTTCTCATACGGCCACAGCGATGCGATGATCATCACGTTTGGATGGCAGCGCCAGGGGCGATTCAGAGGGGTTGCGTCGGCCAGTCCAGCAGCCGGGCGCCGATCACCGCGGTCTGCAGGGCGTAGCGGTGGACCGGGTCGGACGGGTCGGCGCCGGTGAGCTTGTGGATGCGTTCGAGCCGGTATGTGAAGGCCCGCACGCTCAGCGACAGCCGCCGGGCCGCCTCTGCGGAGACGCAGCCGGAGTCGAAGTAGGCGGTGAGGGTGTCGAGAAGCGGCTGGGCACCGCCCCGGGCCCGGCGCAGGGGGCCGAGTGCGTTCTCCACCAGGTCGGCCATGGCCTGCCGGTCACGCGTGAGGACGGGGTAGACGAGGAGGTCGGCGGCGCGGAGCACCGGGTCGTCGAGTTCGAGGCGTTCAGCGAGGTCGAGGGCGTTCAGGGCCTCCTCGTACGACTGGACGACGCCCGCCGGGCCAGGGTGCGGGCGGCCGATCGCCACCTTTCCGCCGCCGGTGGCGGCGAACGCCTGCTTGGCGAAGTGCGCGAGGACGTCGTCCTGGTCGCCCGGGGCGACACAGACGAGTCGGCCGTCCTTGGTGGTGAGGAGGATGCTCCGGTCGCCGAACCGGCCTCTCAGGGCGCGTTCCACCTCCCGGAGTACCGGGTCGCCTTCTTCGTAGGCGGCCGTTCCGCACGCCACGGCCACGGCGTGCTCATACGCGAGCCGCAGACCGTAGCGTTCCGCCCGCTGGGCGAGTCGGCCCAGGTCGCTGCGGCCGTACAGCAGGTCGTCGATGAACTCCCGGCGGGCGGCCTCCTCCTGCCGCACGGCGTGCCGCTGGGCCCGTTCGTAGCCCTCGGCGAACGCGTCGAGGGCCTGCGCGGCAACGGACAGCACGTCGTCCACGGATGCGCTGCTCCCGGCGGCCCGTGTGGCCGCCATGTGGGCCCCGACCAGGGACCGGAGCCCGATCCCGGCCTCTGCGGCCTGTTCGCCCAAGGAGCGCCGGGAAGCGAGTTCGTCCCGGGACAGTCGGCGGCCGGTCGCGGAGGCATCGGCCAGGATGCCGGCGTATCCCTCCAGATATACCTCGTGCCTCTCTGACACTTCCCGCGCCGCCATGCAGGTCCCCCCGATTCCAGTGCGCCGTTTTCGTCTTCTTGACGCACGACCGCAGGAGCGTACTCCGTGCACGCCGAGAACGCTGCCCATTCCCGGCAACGAGCGGCAGGAACGGTGAACTGAACAGGCGCCCGGCCGGTACGACGTCCAGGCTGTCCGCAGGTGTGCCGGGAAGTCTGGTCGGCGGTCATGTCGGCCTGCCCCGGAGTCTGTGATGCACCTCTTCCGTTTCCGCCGTCGACAGGCAGGTTCCCCGTCGACTCCGAAGCACGTAGCGGTGCGGCTGCGCGGTGGCCTCGGCTTCCGAAGCGTCGCCCGGACAGGGCGCGCCACCTCCACAGCCTCATCAGGCAGGGCCCGGAGGTCCTGGAGGTGGACCTGACGAGGGTTGACCATCTCAGCCCCGAAGGAAGCGCGGCTCTGTCCAGGGCAGTACCGATGCCGGAACCCGGCAACGAAGGAAGGTCCGTAGTTGCGCATCAAGGGCCTGTCAACGCCGCGTAAAGAACGTGTAGGGTTCGCCGCGGTGTGCCGGGAAGTCTGGTCGGCGGTCGAGAGAGCTCTCTTCGCTGATCGGGGTCCTGTTCATGGTGCTCGTCGTCGTCTTCGGGGTGGCGCTGCTGATAGCGGTGCTGCTCTCAGGGCTCGCCGCCCGTACGGTGCTGTCGACATCGCTGCTCTTTCTCGTGGGCGGCGCGCTCGTCAGCGACGGCTTCCTGGGCTGGATCCACATCACACCAGACAGTGAGATCGTGTCGGTGACGGCGGACTTGGCGCTGTTCGCCGTGCTGTTCACGGACGGCATGCACGTCTCCTTCCCCAAGCTTCGCGCGAACTGGCGCAACCCGGCCCGGGCACTGGGACTCGGCATGCCACTGGCGTTCGTCGGCATGGCGCTGATCACGCACTACCTGGCAGGGCTGGACTGGACGACGTCCTTCCTGGTCGGGGCCGTGCTCGCGCCGACCGACCCGGTCTTCGCCTCCGCGATCGTCGGCCGCAAGGAAGTCCCGTCGAAACTGCGGCAGTTGCTCAACGTGGAAAGCGGCATCAACGACGGGCTCGCCCTCCCGGTCGTGCTCATCCTGATCACCGCGGCCGGCCCGACCTCCGGGCAGGCCGAGGCGTCTCTCGGGATGATCGCCCTGGAGCTGGTCCTGGGGCTGGTCTTCGGCATCGTCCTGCCCTACGTCGTCATCGAACTCGTACGGTTCCGGCTGCTGGGCGCCGAGCCGAAGCTCCAGCCGCTGCTGCCGCTGGCGATCGGCGTGATCCTGTACGCGGTCTGCCATCTCACACACGCCAACCCCTACCTCGCCGCGTTCTCAGCGGGGGCCGTGCTCACCGCACGCTCGCTGGAGGCGAAGGAGGCGTTCGAACCACTGGGCGAGGCGCTGGCGGAACTGGCGAAGTTCGCGGCACTGCTGGTCTTCGGCGCGCTGCTGACACCGCAGCTGTTCGGTGACCTGTCCCTCGGCGGATACGCGGCGGTCGTCCTGGCCATCGTGCTGATCCGTCCGGCGTCGCTGCTGCTGTCGTTGCTCGGCACGCGGTTCACCCGGCAGGAGAAGCTGGTCGCGGCCTGGTTCGGCCCGAAGGGCTTCGCCTCCGTGGTGTACGGACTGCTCGTGCTCCAGGCCGGGATCCCGCAGGGCGAGGAGGCGTTCACCCTCATCGCCGTGTGCATCGCCCTCTCGATCATCGCGCACAGCTCCACCGACGTGCCCATCGCCAGACTCTTCCAGGTGGACGACCTCGCGGGCGTCCCGTCCGGCGCCGACAAGGGAGCCGCCCGTGTTGGCGCGTGACCTCGCCGAGCCCTACCCGTACGTCACCACCGACGAGGACGCCGCCCACGCGGTCCGGCTACTGGCCCGGCACCGTTTACCGGCGCTGCTGGTCGTTGACGCGGACGCCATGCCGTATGCCCTCGTGCCTTGCGGCCACCTCCTCGGGCGACTCGTGTCCGACGGACGGGAGCACGGCGTGGTGCCGACGAGGGTCGACGGCCTCACCGTCGCGGACTGGCTTCCTCCCGCCGCCTCCGGCCCTCCGACGGTGGAGGAGAGCGCAAGTCTCACCCAGATCGCGGACGTGATGACACGGACGCACAGCCCGTTGGTCGCCGTCGTCGAACGCGACGGCCACCAGCTGTGGTTGGCGGGCGTGGTGACAGCCGCCCGGCTGATGGAACGACTCGTCGGAGGCGAAGCATGAGCGGCCGGGAGAAGCAGATGCGCGTCGTCGTCGGCAGGGCCGAGTGCAGCCAGGCCCTCATCTCCGCCGTGCCGGAAGCCCCGGGCCGTGAGGCACGGGTGTCCGGCGGACGTCACCGTCCTCGTCCCGGCGGGCAGGGAGGTGTCGTATGACGGTGTTCCCACAGCCCGCGAGGCGGGTTCCTCGATCGGGCCACATGATCGTGTGCGGTGACGACACGCTCGCCGAGCGGCTGTCCGCCGAGCTCGCCACCGTGTACCAGGAGCAGGTCACCCTCGTCGCACCGCCGACGCCCTCGACCGGCACCGTCCCGCGCGTCCGTGCCTCGGCCCTGTTCAGCAGGATGCAGTCCGTGATCGGGCGTACGGACACCGGCCCCGACGTGCCACGCGTCCTCCGAGCCGCCGAGCTGGACGAAACCGTGCTCGCCGAGGCCGGGGCGCACGGGGCCGCCGCACTGGCTCTGGTCCATGAGGACGACGAGACCAACATCCGTGGCGCACTCGCCGCACGCCGACTCAACCCCCGGCTGCGCCTGGTCATCCGGCTCTACAACCGCAAGCTCGGCCAGCATCTGGAAGAACTCCTCGACCAGGCCGCCGCCCTGGCCGTTCCCGGCCTGGACCCGGCCGCACTGGACACCTCCACCACCGTCCTGTCGGACGCGGACACCGCCGCGCCCGCGCTCGCGGCGACCGCCGTCGCGGGCACGAGCAAGGTCGTCCAGGCCGACGGGCTCCTGCTGCGCGCAGTGGAACGCACACCACCGGCCGAGGGCACGGTGGCCGACCCCGGCCTGTGCACGCTCGCCCTGCTGTCGTCCACCACCAACGACCCGGCCGGCTCAGAGGGCTCGGACGACAGCGGCCGAGAGGGACCCACTCTGCTGCCCGACGAGGCGACGGTGGCCGCCGCCACCGGACGCGGCACGGTCGTCCTGGAGACCATTGCCCACACCGGCACCGCTCCCCCACCAGGGCGCCTGGCCGGACGAGGGCTGCCGCTCGCCACTCTGTTCCCGGCTCGGCTGCGCTGGTCTCTGGCAGGGCTGGTGACCTGTGTGCTGGCTCTTGCCGTCGTCACCGCGCTGAGCACCGGCGGTCACCCGCTGCACGCCGCCTACCTCACTTTGCTCGACCTGTTCGCCATCAACGACCCCGCCCTCGACGAATCCACGAGCCGTCAGGTACTCCAACTCCTCGCCGGCCTGGCCGGACTGCTGTTCCTGCCCGTGCTGCTCGCCGCCGCCTTGGAGGCGTTCGGCACCTTCCGCTCCGCCTCCGCACTTCGCCGACCGCCTCGTTCCCTGTCCGGCCACGTCGTCCTGCTGGGCCTCGGCAAGATCGGCACCCGGGTCCTGGCCCGGCTGCACGAACTCGGCATCCCCGTGGTGTGCGTCGAGGAGGATCCCGAAGCACGCGGCATTGCCGTTGCCCGCCGCCTGCGCGTGCCCACCGTCCTGGGTGACGTCACCCAGGAAGGAGTGCTGGAAGCCGCACGGATCGATCGCGCGCACGCTCTGCTCGCCCTCACCAGCAACGACACCACCAACCTCGAAGCCGCCCTGTACGCCCGCTCCGTCGCCGGCCGACTGCGGGTGGGGCTACGCCTGTATGACGACGACTTCGCCACCGCCGTCCACCGCACGATGCGGGCCGCCCACCCCCAGGCCCTCACCCGCAGCCGCAGCGTCTCCACCCTCGCCGCGCCCGCCTTCGCCGGTGCGATGATGGGCCGCCAGATCCTCGGCGCCATCCCCGTCGAACGCCGTGTCCTGCTCTTCGCCGCACTGAACGTCGCCGGGCACTCACAGTTGGAAGGGCTCACGGTCGCCGAGTCCTTCCGCCCCGGCGCCTGGCGCGTCCTCGCCCTCGACACGGCCGCCCCCGACGACCGCATCCCGGACCTCGCAGCCGCCCCGGCCCACAGCGAGCGGCCGACCGGTCTTGTGTGGGCGCCGCACCCCGGGTACGTGCTGCGCCCACAGGACCGGGTGGTTCTGGCCACCACCCGCCAGGGCCTGGCCGAACTCCTGGGACGGCAACCACGGCCTCGCACTCGGCTCTCCAGTCCCTGAGGCACCACCACGTGGGTCACCGCGGAGAATCGGCTCCCGCATTCGTCGTCCGGGTTGGTGGCAGGCACGTGCCCGTGGAACCACGCCATCGGCTTCCAGATGGGCAGAGCCAACGGGAGGGGCGCCCTCGATGACCGGATTCTTGGACGACGGCTGCCTCGACGGTCGATCGTTACGGCTGAACCGCGTCACCGTCGCTCCGAGCAGTCCGGCCGAGCTGGTCCTGACCGGGCCGTGCGGGAGCGTCATCGGCCGACTTCGGTTCCGCGTCTGCCGGACGTGCCGCGCGGGGCGGATCATGAGCCTCTGGATCTGCGACACATGGCAGCGCCAGGGGTTGGGGCGAGAGCTCGTGTACTTCCTGTTGGCCCAACATCGCGGCTACCGGTGGAATACCACCCCGCAGAGCCGCCTCGGACGGGCGTTCTTCGCTGCGGTGGCCCAGGAATCCGCTGTGAGCCTTCGCCGCGGCAGCCCGTTGTGCCCCCATCTGATGGGTTGGTGCCGCTGGACCTGGCGCCGCCTGCTGCACAGCCGCTGACGGGTCCGCTCGGCCGACACACGGTGGGGCCGGAAAGCCGGCTGCTCGGACCAGTCAGCCGGTGACAGCAAACGAGACAGCGGAGTCCTGGCGCTTCCCGGTCGGTCGTCACGGCTGCCCGCTTGCGTCCTCGGCTCGGGCGGCTGTTCGCAGGGCCCGCCGATAGAACCACTCTCCCAGTTGCGATCCGGCGACGAGCCCTGCCGCGAAAACGAGGAGTCCGCCCTGCGTCACGGAAGCGAGGAATCTGGCATCCACCGAGTCCAGGTCGCTCCACCGCAGCAACGGGCCCGAGAGACCGCCCAGCCAGATCACCGTCAGCGCGACGCCCCGGACGCGGATACTCCATGGGCTCGTGCGGCTGCGGACTCGCTTCGGCGCCCAGCCCCGCAGCGAGGCCACGGCCAGAGGCAGGACGAATGCCGACCAGCCGATCAGCCAGAGCCACAGAAACATCGGTCGGACCTCCGTACGAAAAGCCGCCTCAGCGGCGAAGAAACCCGCACCCTGCTCGTGCGGTGCCGCACGACCGCGGCGTCGACTCGCAGAAGCCCGGGCGGTCGGTTGCCGGACCCGCCCGGGCCTTTCCTCTTCCTTGTCTGCGTCAGCCGGTGATCTCGACCTTCCCGTTGGCCTCGGCGGACGCCGTCGGCGCGGGCCGCGCTGCGCCGACCCGCCCGGTGATGCCCTTCAGGAGTTCGGCAAGGTCAACCCCGGTGGTCGATCCGAGGAGCTCAAGGCCCTGAGCCACGTTGTCGGCGACCGTACGGGACAGCTGCGAGGCACCGTCCGTGGAGATCACCGTCATCTTGTCGATCGCGCCGAGCGGCTCGGACGCCTTGGCGACGACCTGCGGCAACACCTCCACCAGCATCTGCAGCACGGCGGCGTCGCCGTACTGAGCGAAGGCGTCGGCCTTCTTCTGCATCGCCTCGGCCTCCGCGGCGCCCTTGGCACCGATGGCGGCGGCCTCCGCCTCACCCTCGATACGCACTGCCGCGGCGAGCGCGGCGCGCTGTGCCTTCTCACCCTCACCGGTCAGCCTGGCCCGCTCGGCGGTCGCCTCGGCCTCCTTGACGAGCGCGATCCGGCGAGCCTCCGCCTCCTGCTCGGCCTGATACCGGGCCGCGTCCGCAGGCTTGCGGACCTTGGTGTCCAGCTCTCGGTCGGTCAGCGCGGCCTGTCGTTCGGCGACCTTCTCCTGCTCGCTCAGCACCTCCTGCATCCGTGCGGCCTCGGCCAGCGGACCGGCCGCGGCCGCACGGGCTGCGGCCTCGTCCGTCTCGGCCTTGATCTCGGCCTGCTTCAGAGCAAAAGTTCGTTGCGCGATCGCGATCTCCTCCTCGGCCTTCAGCCGTGCCTGCTCGGCGGCCCGCCGGGCCACAGCCTCGGCGATGTCGGCCTCCTGCTTGGCGCGGGCGGCCTCCGGCCGGCCGAGGTCCTCCAGGTAGGAACCCTCGGTGGTGATGTCCTGGATCTGGAAGGCGTCCAGCACCAGACCCTGCCCGGACAGACTGGCCTCCGCCTCCTCCGCCACCTGGCCCGCGAAGGCGGCCCGGTCACGGATGACGTCCTCCACGGACATCCGCCCGACGATCGCCCGCAGCGCACCCGACAGCACT
>NZ_JAMGBG010000154.1 GCF_023516595.1 Streptomyces neyagawaensis
CTCCAGGTGTGACTTCACTCCCCGCAGGGTGACCGCGCCGCGCACCGCCACCGGGATGTGCCGGGAGGACAGGTCGAGGGTGAACTTCTGCTGCACGAACGGCACAACGAACACACCGCCGCCGACCACGACCTTCTGCCCGCTGTTGTCGGTGAACACCCGCCCGGTCTCCGGGTCGGTGGTCTGCTTGCCCCGCCGCCCGGTGACGATGAACGCCTCACTGGGGCCCGCCACCTTGTAGCGGGTCACCACAACAAGACCAAGCAGAACAAGGAGGACGAATACTCCGATCATGGCAATGACAACTGGACTCATGGTGTCTTCCCCTCAGCCCTCCCAGGGGACGGCAGATAGATACGAGTTCATGGAGGTGAAGGAGCACCGAAGTGTCGGCGCCCCTCCGTACAAGCCGTGCGGCGGATCAGCGTTCGACGGGGCGTACGGAGACCGCTGTCTGTGACAGCGCCTCCTCCACCCAGATCTCGGAGCCTCGCGCCACCGGGGTCGGACTCTTCGCCGCGAACTTCACGGGTTGCCCGGCCAGATGGACCAGCACCTCGCCGTAGCCGTCGGCCGGAATGGCCGTCACCACGGAGCCGGCGGCGCCGATCAGGTAGTCGTCGCGCGGGCCGGCACCGGACCGGTCATTCAGCAACGCACGGCTCAGGCGGTACGCGAGCCAGCCCGTGGTGGCCCCGGCCAGCACTCCGATCGCGGTGGCACCGACCGCGCCAAGGCCGGTGGCGCCCAGGACGATCGCGCCCGAGAAGCCGAGCATGGACACGAATCCGGCAATGACCGGGAGCGACAGCCAGCCATCGAGGAGGCCGTCCAGCGCGTCGACGCCGTCGAAAAGACCCTCAAGGACACCGTCGAGGACGAGGGACAGGACGAGGAATACGACTCCTGTGATGCCGAGCCCCAGAAACCACGCCATCCGCGCTCACCGCCCCTCCATCACTGTCATAGCGCCGGTGGCCGCATACTCACACGTGAGCGACGCCAAAGCACTGCCTGGTTCCGGCAATCTTTACGCCCCCTTAATGCCGGTCCCTGCACGACTTCCGCGCCGGGCAGTCGCGGAGAAGGAGCACCCCTCACGAGCCGCACCCACACGACCGCACCGCCGGAACCGCGAGGTGCGGCGCCGACGGGCCAGGTTCGTTCACCGGGGCCAATCGGCCAGTCGCGCCATACCCGCGGCCGCCAGGCAGATCGCCCCGGTCAGAAGAACGGGTAGCCCAGGGCCTGGAAGCACCCACATCACCGCGCCCATGAGGATGAGCAGCACACCGGCGGCGGTGAGCGAGCGCAGCGCCGTCTGCCCTTTGCCAGATTTGATCATGGTCGACTCCACGAGACGCTTGAATCCGATGCCGACCAGACTTCCCGGCTCACCTGCGGCGCGTGGTAGGCACCGCAGCCGCCTGGTGGCCTACCTGCACCCCGTTGCCGCCGTCCGCCCGGTTACGTGACCGGGCAACTGTGACTCGACGGCGAGTGCAGTGGCCGGCGCCTCTCCTGAGGCTGCGTCCCCGAGCCTCCGAGCGCGCCGGGCATTGATCACCGCGTCCCAGGTACGCACCGGGGACGCCCATGTGCTGCCGAGCTTCGGCAATGATCCCTGCGCCGGCCTTGCCGTGACCCCGTCTGCCCGCCGGGGGATGCGCCGTGGCTCACCTCCGGGTGCGGCAAGTTCGTCGTCGCAAGGCGACGTGCCCACCGTACGGCGGAACTTGTCGAGCAGCGTGCGGGCGCCGGTACTGATGACGAACCCGTCGAGGCCGCTCGTCGTGCGTCCGTGCACTCGGGAGGGAAGTCCCGGAGCAGGACGGATCTGCTCCTCAGGCGGCCCGGCGGCGCCCATGGAGTTGCGGGACCGGGCTGTCGCTCTGGAGGGCGCCGTCGTCCGCGAGCTCCGCACTGGCCGTTCGGATCGGCCCGACGGAGTGCGTCGACGGCCCGGGTCCATCGGGATGGAGACGGCGCAGCATCCGTACGATCACTCGGGTCGCCCACCACGCGACCGAGGAGGCCGTGATGAGGGTGGCGAGTCCGGTCAGCGCACGCGTCGGCCACGAGAAAGCCGACGGTTGCAGCAAGGTGACGGTACCGAGGCTGCCGGCCCAGGCGAAGCCCGTCCATAGCGAGAACGCGACCGCGACCGGGACGCCGCCCAGTCCCAGCGCACCGAGGTCGGCGTCCCCGTCGAAGGTGCGGGAGTCGGCGGCGCCCACCGCGACCAGAAGCCAGAAGCCCGCGCCCACCAGCAGAGGGACAGTGAACAGGAAGGTCGGAAAGCCCGTGACGGCCTCCAGGAACGTTCTCATGCCCACCCCCCGATCCACCCCGTCACGCGACGGCCTCGGCTCGCCTCGGCGGCCGGATGCCGGACACCTGCCGGTGCCCGGCATCGAGACCTCCGTCGCGTGCTTCCCTCACCCCCATCCTGCTCGCCTGGACGCCTCCATCGCATTGCCGGATCCCGGCAGACTTGACCGGATCGTCCATGCCGGTGCGCCGCTAAAGGCTCGATCCGCGACCACAACTCGTCGTCAACCAACCACGGTTGGGGACCACGCTTCCTCACACCCAAGCAACCGAGTCACCCAGCCACAGGTCACGACCCCGAACACATTCCGTTAGGAGCTCTGAGCGAGACAGGAGCTCTTGTAGGGAACCCGGCGCATAACTGGTCTGCCGATTGCCACAGAAGCCATTTTTCCGGCGGATCACTTGATCAAATGATCATGTCGGGCCGCTGCAAAACGGCATGAACTATCTGAAAAGCGAACCAAACGCTCGCTGAAAGGTCGTTTCAGCCATGAGTTCTGCCATAGCTGAGTGGATCATGGCTGCTTCGGAGTGGCCGGGCCGGGTTTCGCAGTCGCGGGCCAGGGCTGCGATGGGCACTGTTGCCCGGTGACCGCGGCCACGGAGTGGGCCACCGGTGACTCCCGGCCGCCGCAGCCGGACGTCACGATCGTGTCCAGCGGCCGCCTGCACGACGACGTCGAGGGCGAGTGGGCCGACGTTCTGTAGCACGCCACCGTCGCCCTCGACCTGAGAGCGCACTTCCGGGACCACCACGCCATCAGCACCAACCTTCGCCAGCTCACCGCACACGACCAGGTGGTGCGCGACACCGTCTTGGCCACACCGGGCGTGCGCCAGGTCCTCGCCGCGACGGATCCTGGGCTACCTCGCCGGGCCCACGGCCGCGCCGCTCACCGTGGTGACGCAGTGCGCCGACGGACGCCGCCATGCGGCTACTACGGAGATGGCCCTGCGCGCCGTGGTCGCCGGGGCCGTCGAGCAGGCCGCCGCGTACGGACTGGCCGACGCCGCAAAGCAGTTCGCCCACCACGACCCGGTCGTCGACCTGGTCCACCACGACCTCGACAAGGACGTCGCCGACCGCTGACCGTCCGACAGCACCAACAGGTGCCGCGGCCATTCGAGCTGGCTGCGGCCTCCGCAGGAGGACATCCCGCCTGCCACGGGCGGTCGGATCAGCCGAGGAAGACCGATGACCAAACGCTCCGAGACCACCAAGGAGCCCCGCTACACCGTCGGCCGACGCCGTGAGGGCCCGGCCCGGGCCCTGTCGCTCACCCCTCGCAGGAGCCTCTGTCGATACGGAAGAACCGGCCACTGCACCAGCGGCACAGCCTGACCCCGACGACGATGCCCGCGATGGTGACCAAGGCCGGCAGGTAACCACTGGCGACCTGGATGAGCGGGATCGCGGGGCATCCGCCGGAGATCGCCCAGCCGATACCGAACAGGACCGCGCCGGGGACGACGCCTGCGTGGAGGCGCCCCACGCCCCGGCGCACCCGCAGCAGGGCGAACACACTCGCGATGATCACGATGGCGCCGAGGACGGCGAGGAGCATCCGCGAGTCCTGGAAGGTGAGCATGCGGTTCAGCTCGGTGTAGTCGCCGAACCCGATACGGGTCACGGTGAAGCCGAGAGCGAGCCCGGTGAGGAGGTTGGCGAGCAGGACTCCGCCACGGCTACGCATCAGATCACCTTCCACAGGAGGAACGACACCGCGACGGCGGTACCGAAGAATGTGGCCGTCGCGACGAGACTGACGGGGCTGAGCCGACCGCAGCCGTTGAGCCCGTGCCCCGAAACGCAGCCACCGGCCAGCCGGGTGCCGAAGCCGACCAGCACGCCTCCCGCGAAGAGCAGCGCGACCATGGCGACCGGGTTGCCGGTCACCAGATGCCGGTAGCCCGCGCCCATGTCGGAGCGGACGTGGAACTGCCCGGAGGTGACGGCGGCGATCAGTCCGCCCACGAAGATCGAGACCAACAGGACGGCCTGGGTGACCAGCGGAGCGGGGCGCGGGTGCGCACCTCGGCGGCGTCCGTCCGTGGCCGGTGCGTCGGGCGGCTCCGGGGACGAGACGGACACGGGAGCGGCGGGCGCGGGCGCCGCGGGCAGGGTGCCGAAATGTTCGGCGGTGGCCGCACCGAGAGCGGCGACAAGAGCTTGTTCGTCGGTGAACTCCGCCTCCTTCCGCTCCAACTCGGCTTCACGCCGCCAGTGCAGCACTCGCTCCCAGGCCCCCGACACCCCGAAGGGCCGGTCGGCGGCGAGGGTGTAGCCGATGGTCAGCACGGCGAGTCCGACAGCACCCGCCCACCAGGGCCAGTAAGCGGTCATGCGTTGCCTCTCATCCACTCGGCCAACCGGGCCCACCAGCCCCGTTCGGGCGCGTCGGGGGCCGCCGACGGCTGTTCGGCGGGGCCGGGACCGCGCCTCCCGGAAGCGGTGGGCGCGGGCCTCGGCGCCAGATGGTAAGCGTGGTGTCCGTTGGGCAGCAGGGTGATCGGCACCCGCTCGCCGGTGAGTGCCACCTGGTAGCGCGCACAGTCGCGCCAGTTGTCCTCGTTGTCGCAGTAACAGGTGCGCCAGCCCGCCAGACTCTGGTTGAGATGGGGGAAGAGAGGACACGTCGAAGCATGCAAGCAACCCACACGGTGATCCAACCATCATCCCAACCAGCGGACAAGCGTGGGTAGTTGAAGGCTGACGCGCCGTCTTCGCACGGTGGACCTCACGCCGCGTGCGCCCAGTCCCGGGCGAGCTCATCCGGCTCACTCACCGGCAACCCGGTCACCGGGCGGCGGCGCCCCCGCGCAGCCACGTGAGCCTGCGCACGGAGAGCACGGCGGCCTGCTCCGTGGCCTGGGTGGGGCGCCGGCGTGTGACGTGCCGCCGCTCGGAGCTACCCGCCGACGCCCGATGGGTGATGCCAGTCCGTCACCGAGCGACCGCGCGCCGGCCCCTGGCCTCGGGGCGGGGACAACGCTCACGGAGCCGACCGGATCAGGTCAGGCGGGTTCGCGGCATGTATGACACAGGTCGTGGCCCAGACCGCCGTGACCTGCCCCGCTACGGGGTACGTTCCGTCAGGCATCGGCGCGATGACGGAGTTGTCCGGCCCATCATCTGATCCGTGCCGGCGAGCACGCGACATCGCCGACGACTCCCGCCCCGCTGACGGAAAGGTGGACTCCGGGATCGAGCGCGAGCAAGCCATCGAATCAGGGGGTGACTGGCTCGACGCCGGGACCGAATGCCAACAGAGCGGCGGCGACCCAGGCCCCGGACTCTAGCCCAACGCCACAAACGATCACCTGACGCCGCACCACACGACACATCAAGTACTGGCCCAGAGAAACCGCACTGCGCTCGATCAACCTGTGTACAAGCAGGTCAGACAGTCACCGTCCTCCGCCCGGCCCCACACTCCGAGCACCCCGGCCACCAAGACAAGGCCACCCAGAAAAGCTGAAAGCCCCCAGCTCACAGGCACAACGGCAGCGCAGAAAGCCGGGCGGCGACACCCGCCCGAACGCCGCGACGTCGCCCACAACTACGTCATGCGCGCCACGCGAACCTGCGCCCCGTGTCGTTCCAGAACAAGGCGGGCCGTACGGGCCATGGCCTCGTCGACCATCTCACCTTGGAACGTCACGGCGCCGGTCCCTTCTCTCTGTGCCGCCTCGACCGCCGCGATCAGCTCTGCGCAGCGGGCGAGTTCGGCGGAACCGGGAGAGAACACCTCGTTGATCACGGGGACATGGGAGGGATGGATCGCCATCATGCCCTCGTAGCCGAGGGAGCGGTTCTGTTCGGCGAAGGCTCGTAGCCCTGGCAGGTCGCCGATGCGCGTCCACAATCCGCTGACCGGGCACGGCACTCCGGCTGCCCTGGCGTCCAGCAGAACCCGCGAGCGCAGTGCCACCGTTTCGGTTCCCTCGGGGCTCCAGCGGTAGCCGACGGCACGTTCCGCATCGCCGCCGGGGGCGGTGAGAGCGCCCAGGTAGGCGACGCGCGAGGCGGCTTGGGCGATGTCGTAAGCCTCACGCAGGCCGCGCGCCGTCTCCAGCAGGGGCACCAGGGCGACCCGTCCCGGTGGCAGGCCCTGTTCCTGTTCGCACCAGCCCAGCAGCCGGTCGGCAAGCCTCACGTCCTGGGCGCAGCGGACCTTGGGGAGCACGATGCCGGCGAGCCCGGGTCGTACGACCGCGCGCAGTTCCTCGGCCCCCGTCCAGCCGTCCAGCGGGTTGACACGGACGAACAGCGCCATCCGTCCCGCCTGTTCGGCCGACGTGGCGGCGACCCGTGCGACGGCGTCGGCCACCTGTGCGCGGGCGGCGAGCTTGTCCGCGGCGGGCACCGCGTCCTCCAGGTCGAGGACGGCCGCGTCGGCGCCCGCCGCCCGGGCCTTGGGCAGCCAGTCGATTCTGGTGCCGGGGACGAAGAGCAGGGAGCGTAGCGGGGGCCGGTCGACCGCTCCCACGTCCACCTCGGCAGGGCTCCTGGAAGACTCCTCAGATGACATGGTCCTTCTCCAGGTCGGCCAGCTCGTCCGCGCTGAGTCCGAGCCACTGCCCGTAGACCAGGTGGTTGTCCTGCCCGAGGGCGGGCCCCGTCCGCCAGACCCGCCCGGGGCGCTGCCGGAAGTGCGGGATCACCGCCTGCATACGCACCGGACCGAGATCGGGGTCATCGACGGTGACGATGTCTTCGCGTTCGGCGTACACAGGGTCGGCGGCAATGTCCGCGGCGTCGAACACCCGTGAGGCCACGACTTCGGCACGGGCGAACTCCTCCAGACACTCGCCGGTGACGCGCTCCGCCACCCAGTTCCGCAGGTCCTCGTCCAACTGTTCGCGTCGGTCGTACTGTTGCTGAGCCGTGGTGAACTCCTCCTCGGGGAGTCCCAGCAGGCGGGCGATGTTGCGGACCGATCGCAGCGTCGCGGAGGTCACCGTGATCCACTCGCCGTCGTGGGAGCGGTAGGTGTTGATCACGGCTCCCGGGGCGACCGCCAACTGATTGCCGGAGCGTTCGGGTACTCGTCCCAACTGGTCGTGGACGATGACCTGCCACTCCACCAGACGGAACAGGGACTCGAAGAGAGCGAGGTCGATCCACTCGCCGTCGAACCCGGGGTCGTGGTCGCGGCGGTGGAGGGCGGCGAGGACGGCATAGGCGCCCATCAGGCCGGTCACGGCGTCGCCGTGCGAGAAGCCGGTGTGCACGGGCGGGCCGTCGGGAAAGCCGGTCAGGTGCACGACTCCGCTGCGCGCCTCACCCACCTTGCCAAAGCCGGGGGCGTCCGCCTGGGACGAGGTGGCGCCGAAGCCGGAGATCTGCAGCAGCACGGCCCGGGGATTGATCCGGTGCACGGAGTCCCAGTCGAGTCCCCAGCTGCGCAGGCGTCCGGCGCGCAGGGTGACGATGACGACGTCCGCCCAGGCGACGAGCCGGTGGGCGACGAGCCGGCCGGCCTCGTGGTGCAGATCGAGGGTGACCGAGCGTTTGTTGCGGCCGGCGACCTTGAACCACAGGGGGACACCGTCACGTCGGGGTCCCATGGCGCGGGCCGCGTCTCCGGCGCCGGGGGGCTCGACGTGTACGACATCGGCCCCTTGGTCGGCGAGCATCGAGCCCGCCAGCGGACCGGCCACCACATGGGCGAACTCGACCACTTTCAGGCCGTGCAACTGCCCGCTTCCGGTGGTGTTCCGCTCGTCGTCCAACACCGCTGAGCTCCCTTGCCCTGCCGTTCCGCGTGGGTCCCCGACAGCGTCGTCCGCGTTGGTGCGGCACGGCCGTCGTCGTTGTTTTCAGACTGCCGGAGCGGAGAAATGCCTGTCGAGCAACAGAAGGCCATGAATCAATGCGAAAAACGCATGAAACGAGGAGTGGGCGGTAAGTGGCCTCAAGCCCACGAAACCCCGGGCGGAAGTGGGCGCCCCTGGAGGCGGAACTCTTCGAGCGTCTGAAGGAACCGCTCCGTCACGGTCGGGAGCGTTCGTCGAGCGCGCAGCGCGATGTCCAGGCGCCGGTCCACCACAGGGTCCACCAGAGGACGGCAGACGACCGGTCCGGCACCCATCAGCGGGAGCACGAGGGCGGGCATCGCCGACACCCCGAGGCCGGCGGTCACCAGTCCCCCCACGGTCGCGATACTGCCCGCCTCGGCCGCCGGCTGCGCACGCGCGTCGATCTGGGCGAACGCCGCGTCCGTGAGCCGCCGCACGCTCGAGTCGCGCCCGACGGCCAGGAACGGCTGACGGGCCAGGTCCTCCCAGGCGATCTCCTGGCGGTCGGCGAGCGGGTGTCCTTCCGGCAGCACCGCGACGAAGCGGTCCCTGACCAGGGGGTGGTGCTCCAACTGCTCCGGCGGGTTGCCGACGGTGGTGATCGCGAAGTCGGCGTCACCGGACAGGACCCGGTCAAGTACCGGCCGCTCCAGGCCGTCGAGGAGCCGTACCGCGACCTGTGGCCGCCGCTCGCGGAAGTCGGAGATCACCTGCGGCAGGAGCACCGCCGCGACGGAGGGAAGGGTGGCCACGGCGACCGTTCCCGACTCGCCGAGCAGATACCGCCTGAGCTCCTGCATGCCCGCCCGGTGGGCGGCGACGATCTGCTCGGCCACCCGCAGGGCCTCGGCACCCGCCGCGGTCAACTGCACGTTACGGGTGTCCCGTTCCAGGAGTTGGACGCCGAGCTGCCGCTCCAGATCCGCGACCGCGCGGCTGAGCGAGGACTGGGACACGTGCATCTCCGCGGCGGCCGCGGTGAAGCTCGCGGCCCGGGCGACGGCCGTGTACGCCGCCAGTTGACGCAAGGTGGTGGCCTCCATGGCCGACGAGCATAGGCGCCCCGGCCTGGATTGATGCACTTAACGCATGGACAGATCTCGGTTTGATGCTGGACACCGATCCGCCCCTGCTCCGAAACTCTCGCGTAACACCTCGGCCTGCTCCCTCCGGCCAGTTCCAGCCCACCACCGCCGCCGCCGAGGGCCGTCCCCGAGAAAGCGAGCGCCGCCATGCTGGCAGCCCTGGGCTTCGCCACGATCGCCGTTCTCCTGTTGCTCACCATGACCAGGCGCGCCTCGGTACTGGTCGCTCTGATCCTGCTTCCGGTGCTGGCGGCGCTCGCCGGCGGATTCGCGGGCGATCTGGGCGAGTTGATTCTCGGTGGGCTTTCCAAGGTGGCTCCCACCGGCATCATGATCGCCTTCGCGGTCCTGTACTTCAGCCTGATGGTGGACGCCGGGCTCTTCGACCCCCTGATCCGCGGTCTGTTGCGTGTGGCGCGTGGCGATCCGTTGCGGATCACCGTCGCCACAGCCGTTCTCACGCTGTGCGTGGCCCTGGACGGAGACGGTGCCTCCACCTTCCTCATCACCGTCTCCGCACTGCTGCCGGTCTACCAGAAGCTCGGTATGAACCCCCTGGTGCTGTCCGGAGTGGTCTGCCTGGGCGCGGGCGTGATGAACATGGTCCCCTGGGGTGGCCCGACGGTACGCGCCATGGCCGCACTGAAGCTGGACAGTTCCGAGGTCTTCAACCCCGTGCTGCCCGCGATGGGCTTCGGTGTCGCCTGGGTGCTGGTGGCCTCTTACCTGCTGGGCCGCCGGGAACGCAACCGTCTTGCCGCGCTGTCCCCGCGGGGCCCGGCCACGGACGTGCGCGAGGACGAGGACGAACGGGACGACCGTGAACCCGCCGCATCGACGACGGCCACGAGGGCCACGGAACCCGAGTCGAGTCGGCACACCACTCCCGCGACGGCTGACGGGGAGCGCCAGGCCCTGCGGGCTCCCGGGGACGGGCCCGGGACCATCCGGGTTCCGCCGCTGCCGCGGACCTGGCTGAACATCTTCAATCTCCTCCTCACCGTCGCCCTCGTGGTCTGCCTGATCCAAGAAGTGATGCCGCTTCCGGTGCTGTTCGTCCTCGGATTCGCGATCACGCTGCTGGTCAACCACCCCACCTGGGAACAGCAACAGGCGCTGCTGGACAAGCACGCCAAGAGCGTGGTCCTGGTCACCACGATGATCTTCGCGGCCGGCGTCCTCACCGGGATCCTCACGGGCACCAGGATGATCGACGAGATGGCCGAGGCGCTCGTCTCCGTCGTCCCCGACTCCTTCGGCTCGCACCTGCCCGTCGCGGTGGCCGTCACCGGCATGCCGCTGAGCCTGGTCTTCACTCCGGACGCTTACTACTTCGGCGTACTGCCCGTACTCGCTGAGACCGCGCACGGCTTCGGCACGGACCCGGCCGAGGTCGCCAGGGCCGCCATTCTCGGCCAGATGACCACGGGGTTCCCGCTCAGTCCACTCACCGCGTCCACGTTCATCCTGGTCGGCATGAGCGGTGTGTCGCTCGGCGAACACCAGCGCTTCATCTTCCGCTGGGCCTTGGCCACCACCCTGGTCATGACCGCCGGCGCCCTGCTGACCGGTGCGTTCCCCCTGTGACCGGTGACCCTGGCCCCGGCCCCGGCCCCGGCCCCGAGCAAAGTCCCCGCCGGCGGCGGGCTCCCGGCAGCCACCGCACATGCCGCTCGCCTCAACATGCCGCCGGTTTAAGGAAGTTCGGAACAGGGCGAGCGAACGGATCCCTACAGACCAGGCACCCGGCCCGGGTGCCCCACCGACCGAGACGAGGACGCATGAGACGGATCACCAGACGTACGGCGCTCGCAGTCACAGCGGGTGCGGTCGCGGCGCCGGCCGTCAGCACGACAACCGCCTCGGCCGCCGACACCACGACAGCCACACCTCAAGGACGACAAGCGGCCTCCGGGCACAACCCGGTCCTGCGAACGGACCTCGTCACGCGGGTGACGCCGAGGAACAACTGGCTGGTGACAGCCGTCGCCCTCCAGTACTCGTACCGCATCGACCTACGCGGCGGGGTGATCCCGCCCTCGACCTTCCAGGTGAAGGCCACGGTGGGCGGACAAACGGTGGCTCGCACGGTGACCCGGGTCTACTCCAGCACCACCGCCGAAGTGGACGACCGAGCTCGACCCGGTCGGCCGGGGGACCGCCTGATCATCGAACTCGACCCGAACGACCCCAACGCGCGGGCATCCGGCACCGACCCCCTTCCGCTCGACCGCGCCTACTCCGTCAGACAAGTGGCGGACGTGCACACCCCGGAAGGCGAACCAGTACTCAAGGCCGGCCCGTTCGCGAGCCGGAACGACGACGTCATCACTCCCGTCGTCGACGACTTCGCCGCCGGATCCTTCACCGACTCAGCGGGCTTCGAACTGGACTTCCGGCTGTACCGGCCCGAGGGATTCGTACGGAACCCGCGGACGCGCGAGCGGTACCCGCTCGTCGTCACCCTGCACGGCGGTGGCGAAGTCGCGGACAACAACATGACCCAGCTCACCTCCAACCGGATCGCGGTCACGTTCGCCAAACCGGAACGGCAGCGCCGCGACCCCGCGTTCGTCCTTTCTCCGCAGATCCCCCTGCCCCGTCCCATGGACGGACCCGACGGCACGGACTGGACCGACGCCAAGGTCCAGGCCGCTCTGATCGAACTCATCGATACCTTCGTGAGCAAGCACTCCCGAAACGTGGACACAGCCCGGCTCTATCTCGTCGGCCTGTCCTCGGGCGGGCGCGGTATCTACAGCCTGCTGGCGAAGCGACCCGACGTGTTCGCGGCCGCCCTGCCCACGGCCGGCTGGGGCGACTCGGCCACCATGGACCGGATCACGCACATCCCGATGTGGGCCGACCACTCCGTCGACGACCCGGTCGTCCCCTACCGGGAGGGCCGGTTCGGCAAGCCCGGCACCTGGACCCTGATGAACGCGCTGGAGAGCGCCGGTGCTCGCGTCGCCCGCGGGGAGTGGGCCAACGATCTGCCGAAGGCACAGTTCGAGGCCCGTTCCCGGGCGCTCCTACGGCAGGCCCGGGCCACGCGCAGTCACGTACTGTTCACGAGCTACACGGCCGGAACGACACCGGTGAACCCACACCTCTCATGGGCCCAGACGTACGAGAACGACGTGGTCATCGACTGGCTCTTCGAACAGTCCCGGTAGCCGCCGCACGCGGCGACCCTTCCTTTTCCTTCCGCACTGTGAGACATCATCCCCCGGCGAATCCGGCAGCCCTCACAGCGCGGGCGCACCCCGCTGTCCGGTTACCGCGCTCTCACCGCTATCCGGAGGTAAAGCAATGCGTCCATCAAGTCGTTCCACTCACACGACCGTGCCGTTACGGACCCGACCCCGTGCCACGACGGCACTGATCTCCCTGGCGACCATCATCGGTTTGGCGCTGACTCTCCTGACGGCGGCCGCCCCGCCGGCCGCCGCCGCCGACTTGCTGTCCCAAGGCAAACCCGCGACCTCCTCGTCCACCCAGAACGCGTCCACTCCCGCGTCGGCGGCGGTGGACGGCAACACCGCAACGCGCTGGTCGAGCACGTTCGGCGATCCGCAGTGGCTGACAGTGGATCTGGGCGCCACCGCCACCATCAGCCGAGTGGTGCTGCGCTGGGAGGCCGCGTACGCCCGCGCGTTCCAGATCCAGACCTCCGACAACGGCACCGCCTGGACCACCGTCCACTCGACCACGACCGGCACCGGCGGCGTGCAGAGCCTCGACGTGAACGGCAACGGCCGGTACGTCCGCTTCCACGGCACCCAGCGCGGCACCGCCTACGGCTACTCGCTGTGGGAGTTCCAGGTGTACGGCTCCAGCGAGGGCACCCCTCCGGGCAACGAGATCCCGGACCCGACGACCGCTTCCCTGGAGGCCACGGGCGGCCCGCTGACCACCGCCACCTACACCGTTCCCAGCCCGAGCGGGTACGGCTCCGGCACGGTCACGTACCCCACGAACAGTGGCTCGTACCCGGGCGTCGTACTGATGCCGGGCTATCAGGGCACACAGCAGAACCTGCAGTGGCTCGCACCCCGCCTCGCCTCCTGGGGCTTCGTCGTCATCAACGTCGGCACCAACACACTGACCGACAATCCCGAGTCGCGCGGCCGCCAGATCACGGCCGCCGGTACCCAGTTGCTCGCGCTCGGCAACTCCGCCGGCAACCCGATATCCGGAAAGGTCAACGGCACGCTCGGCGCGGTCGGTCACTCGATGGGCGGCGGTGGCGTCATGGCGGCCCTCCGGGACGACGCGCGCTTCAGGGCGGGCGTGCCCACGGCCCCGTACTACCCGAACGCGAACTTCTCCGCGGTCACCGAGCCCACTTTCTTCCTGACCTGTCAAAGCGACCCTGTCGCCCACGGCAACGACTACGCGGTGCCCTGGTACAACTCCATGTCCGGGGCAGAGAAGTTCTACATCGAGGTTCCGGGCGACCATCTGTGCCCGATGACGGGCTACGGCAACAAGGCCAAGCAAGGCAAGTGGATCGTGTCGTTCCTCAGCCTCTGGCTGCGTGCCGACACCCGTTTCAGCCCGTTCCTGTGCGGTCCCGTACGTGACGCCGACAAGAACAACACGGCCCTGGTCACGCGCTGGATGGACACCTGCCCGTACTGACCGGCTCGCTCGGAGCGCTCCGCGGTCCGCCGACGCAGCGCTCCGAGCCAAGGTGATGTCGTTGGGGTCAGCTGTACGCGGTGCGGGGCAACTGCCGCCGGCCGCCGCTTGTCCGGACCTCCAGCCGCGTCGACCGGGTCGCGGTGGCCGGTCGCCTGGATCCCGCACCAGCAACGGCTCGACCCGGTCCGGCCGACCTTGAGATCGGCGAGTTTGGCGAACTCCTGGTGGCTGAGGTCCAGTTGCCCGGGTGCGCAGCGCCGTACCAGGGGCAGGGCGCATTCGTCGGTGATCCGTACCGTGATCGACTTGTTGGCCGCGCGGAGGGGCACGTATACGCCGCACGCCCGAGACGTCCCGTAGTCCGTGGTGTTCATGGCCGCGATCATGAGGTCGGGAATCGGGCCGAAGAGGCGGGCGCCGTTTCCGTCGGCGGCCTCGAAGGCGGTGGCGACCCCGGTGTAGGTGGCGTTGGGCCGAACCCGCCCTGCTGGCGACGGCGTGGTGGACGCCCTTCGCGGGAGCCGTTTCCCGGGTGGCTGTGGCCGAAGGCGGTGCTGTACGGGTCGCCGCAGCCGCCGTCGGCGTCGGGGTGCCGGTCGCGGTCGGCGTCACCCGACGAGCTCGGGGCCCCCGTCCAGTCGTGGTGGCGACTCTCACCTGGGTGGCGGCGGGTGCGTCCGCGGCATGCCCCGCCTCCGCCTTGCGGTCGGGCCACGTCGGGCGCCTAGTACTCCAGTGCGGTTTCGTAATCCACCCAACGACTCGTGACTGAGCACCGCAATTGGCTGGTGGGCACGGGGCGCCCGTGCCCCGGTGATGGCGCACTCAGCTGACGGTAGGGAGCTGGCGGGCGAAGCGGCGAATGGCATCAGTGAAGGCGTCTGGGTCGTCGAAGTTCGCGAGATGTCCTGCGCGCGGGATCAACTCGACGCGAGCGTGGGGATGTGCGCGGGCGAAGTCCGCCTCGCCGCCCCGGAAGACGGCGTCCTTCTCGCCGTTGAGGATCAGTACCGGAGCCTCCACAAAACGCATCGCACCCGCGTCGAAGCGTCCCAGGACCTCACCCCAGGCTGCTGGCAGGGTATGGAAGGCGTAGCCGGAATCGATGGTCGCCTCCACCACTTCTGGCGGGTAGAGCCGCCGCAGTAACCGGTCGTTCCACTGGGCCAGCCAATCCGCCGGTATGCGAGGGACCAGCCTGGCTACCCACCGATATGGCGCTGCCCAAATGCCGCGGGTGGAGGCGCTGGCTCCCGCGAGGACCAGCCCGCGCAGTTGTTCTGGACGACGCCGCGCGAACTCCAGCGAGGCGTATCCGCCGAGCGAGTGCCCGACGACCAGAGCTGGCCCACGGTCGAGCGAGTCCACCGCGGAAGCGATGACCTCTGTCGCACTGCTCAGGCTCCAGGCCTGAGCCGAGCGCTCCCCATGGCCGGGCAGGTCGACGGCGGCTACCGGGAATTCGTCCCGGAGTGCAGCAAGCTGCACGCTCCACTGCCCCGCACTGAAGCGCGTCCCGTGAACGAAGACTATGGGCACTGCATCCGCTGCCGTCATCAGTTCCCCTAGGGTGGTACCGTCCAGCCGACTCTACCGGCGCGGTCTCCCCCGTGATCAAGGGAGCTGGAAGTGCTCAACCAGTCAACTGCGGTGCCTGGTCAGGCGAGTTCATCGGTGGACCGTCGTCGGTAGTGGCTGCGACGGGCTGTTGCCCGGTGGCGTCTGCGCCAGGTGAACCAGTGCAGCAGTCTGACCGCGGTCACGGCCGGTGGGTCGAAGACGGCAGCGAGCAGATGGCGGACCTCGGGGACCGTCAGGACGATCAGGTCGTTGCTGCTGGGTGGTGCGGGCGGCGGGCCGGTTCGGGGCCGCACTGGCGGCGACGGCGGTCAGGAATGCCAGGGCGAGCATGGCGAGCGTGATGTGCCGGTGCCATGAGGTCCAGTACCGGACCTGGTAGTGGTCGAGGCCGACCAGGCTTTTGGCGGCCTGGAAGCACTCCTCGACGCTCCAGCGTGCACCCGCGACGCGGACCAGTTCGGACAGCGTCACCGTGGTGGGCGACCAGCTCAGGTAAGAAGGTGAGTTCACCACTGGTGCGGTTGCGGCGGATCAGCAGATGGCAGTGGCTGTCGCTGCCGATGTGGATCCAGGCCCAGTCGTAGTAGCGCGGGCCCTTCGCCCCGGGACCGGCGCTGTGCCGCTGCCCGGCCGTGGCGGGGAGACGCTGGGCGAGGACATCGGCGCGGGCACGAGTGCGGCCGTGATTGATGCGGACCCGAGTGGAGCAGGCCACGGCCAGCACGTAGCCGATGCCGCGCGCCTCCAGGGCAGTCCGCGACCTCGGGTCCTGGCCGTAGGCTTCGTCGCCGGTCACCCAGGAGGCGGTGATGCCGGCGTCCAGCGCGGCGGTGGCGGCCCAGGTCAGCGAGACGACGGTCCGCAAGGGCGTGGACGAGTTGGAGGCCGGTGAGGAGCCGCTGGGCCGGGTACGGCGAGCCGGCTGTTTGGACGCCTTCCGGCAAGCAGGTGGAAGTCAGTGAGAATTACCCGACCGCCTTCCGCCCTGCGACCACCTACACTGACACGTTTCCGCAGGTCATCGCGCCCTTCCCCGCGGCTTCAACGGCACCGGCGGCAGTTCCGGTGCGGGCAGAGGATCCCCGTCGTAGCCCTTCACCTCACCGAACCGCGAACCTTCCATCCAGTCCCGACGGGCCTGTTCGATCTCTTCCTGAGATCGCCCGATCCAGTTCCAGAACATAGCGGATCCTGCCCGCATCAGTGCAGGTCAGCGGCATTCCGGACCACCGACGGTTAGCAAACTGTCAGCATCGGTCTCGGAGGAGTCAGCAACCGTGAGTTCCACTGCCCTGGTTCGTGGGATGGGGTCGTTTTTCAAGGAGTGTGAGCATCCGCGGTCGCGGTGGTCGAAGTGTTCTCATCCGTACAAGATCCGGTACAGGTCTGCGGCGGGGAAGCAGGTGAAGGAGTCCGGGTTCGCCACCCAGGACAGAGCGATCGCGCGG
>NZ_JAMGBG010000155.1 GCF_023516595.1 Streptomyces neyagawaensis
GATCGAACTGTTCACCGCCCTGCTGCTGTCCCTGCCCGGCTCGCCGATCCTCTACTACGGCGACGAGATCGGCATGGGCGACAACATCTGGCTCGGCGACCGCGACTCCGTCCGCACCCCCATGCAGTGGACCCCCGACCGCAACGCGGGCTTCTCCTCCAGTGATCCGGGGCGGCTGTTCCTCCCCACGATCATGGACCCGGTCTACGGCTACCAGGTCACCAACGTCGAGGCCTCGATGTCCTCGCCCTCGTCGCTGCTGCACTGGACCCGCCGCATGATCGAGATCCGCAAGCAGAACCCCGCCTTCGGGCTCGGCACCTACACCGAGTTGCCGTCGTCCAACCCGGCGGTGCTGGCGTATCTGCGGGAGGCTCCCTCGACCGGGGGCGGCGGGGACGACCTGGTGCTGTGCGTGAACAACTTCTCCCGGTTCGCGCAGCCCACCGAACTCGATCTGAGCGCCTACGAAGGTCGCCACCCCGTCGAACTCATCGGCGGAGTGCGCTTCCCCGCCATCGGCGAACTCCCGTATCTCCTCACCCTCGCGGGCCACGGCTTCTACTGGTTCCGCCTGCGGAAGGACGCCGTGTAACCGACCGGAACCCCCGGGCGGGCCGGTTTCCCCCGGCCCGCCCGGGGCACGCAAACAGGAACACCCCGCCCCCCGGGGAAAGGACGCGACGCCATGTCGGAAGCCGCCACGCACTCCACTGCGACAAGTCCTGGTCCGCAGCCCGCAGCCCCACCGACGCCCGGGCTGCTCACCTCGCTGGAGCCGTTGCTGCGGGAGTGGCTGCCACGGCAGCGGTGGTTCGCGGGGAAGGGGCGGCCGGTGGCCGGGTTCGGACTGGTGGCGGCCACCGAACTCCTCCCGGTGGGCGGGCGGCCCGACGACTCCCGGTCGGGCGGCGCCAAGGCGGGACTCCTGCACCTCCTCGTCCGCGCCCATCAACCGCTGGTGCCGTCGCAGGGCGCGTCCGTCCAGCCCGGCGACTGCTACCAACTGTTCCTCGGTGTCCGCGAGACACTGCCGCCCCGTCTGGCGCCCGCGCTGATCGGGCACGTCACCGACGGGCCACTGGCCGGACGGACGGTGTACGAAGGGCTGCACGACCCGCGCCTCGCCGACGTCCTCCTCGAAGCGCTCCGGACGCAGGCCCGCATAGGGGATCTGCGCTGCGCACGAGACACACGGCTGGCCCTGCCGGAAGGGCTGGTGCCCCGCCTGGTCACGTCGGAGCAGTCCAACTCCTCCGTCGTCTACGGGGATACGTTCATCCTGAAGCTGTTCCGCCGGGTCGTGCCCGGCGCCAACCCCGACCTCGAACTCCCGCTGACGCTGTCGCGCGCACGGTGCCCCCGCGTGCCGGCGCCCGCCGCCTGGATGACCGCCGACCTGGGCCCGGCCGCCGACCCGGAGACGCATGTCCTCGGGGTGCTCCAGCCGTACCTCAAGGGCGCGGCCGACGGGTGGGAACTGGCGCTGAGCATGCTGGCCAAGGGCGAGGACTTCACCGGCGAGGCACGGGCCCTGGGCCGGGCCACCGCCGAGGTCCACGCGGCCCTCGCCGAGGCCCTGCCCACGGTCACCCTGGGTCGGCCCCAGGTGGAGTCGCTGGTCGACGGGATGGCCGAGCGCCTGGAGGCCGCGGCGCAGGCGGTACCGGCCCTGCGCCCGTACGCCTCCGGTCTGCGCACCGCCTTCGACGCGCTCGCCGACCTGGCCGCCGAGGGCCACACATGGACGGCGCAGCGCATCCACGGCGACCTGCACCTCGGCCAGTGCCTGCGGTCACCCGTCGAGGTCGGCGCGCGGCACAGCGGTGGCGGCGAGTGGTCCCTCATAGATTTCGAGGGCGAGCCGTCGAAGCCGCTTGCCGAGCGCCGCATGCCGCAGCCCGTCGCCCGTGACGTCGCCGGGATGCTCCGCTCCTTCGACTACGCCGCCCACTCCCTGCGGCCCCCGGCCGCCGACTGGGCGTCCGCCTGCCGGGCCGCGTACTGCTCCGGGTACGCGGACGTCTCCGGTGCGGATCCGCGGACCGACCCCGTGCTGCTGCGCGCCTACGAGACCGACAAGGCGGTGTACGAGGTCGTCTACGAGGCCCGGCACCGCCCCGACTGGCTCTCGGTGCCGATGGCGGCGATCCACCGCCTGGCCACCGACACCGGCCCCGCCACGACGTGACGTGACCCGCCCTGAACCCGTTTTGTCTGTCCGAGGGCCGAGCACCCGCTCCGCCCACCCCTCACCACCCTGCACAACCCGCCGAGGAGGCCGTCCCTGTGACTCCCCGCCCGCCGTCCGACGACAGCACGCAGAACCCCGGCAGTGACGCCGCTGAGGCACCCGCCCCGGTGAAGAAGACGGCTGCCCGGAAGACGGCCACGACGAAGACCTCGGCCAAGAAGGCGACGGCGAAGAAAACGACCGCGGCGGCGAAGCCGGCGACGGCCTCCAAGGCCGGGACCACGGCGAAGACCGCGAAGAAGGTCCCGGCCCAGAGGACGACGAAGGCCACGGCCGCCGAGGCCGCGGACGCCGTCGGCGAGGACGCGACCGGGAAGACGGCGGCGGAGAAGACCCCGGCGCGGAAGAGCGCGGCGAGGAAAGCCCCGGCGAAGAGGACTCCGAGCGCCAGGACCGGCACGGACCTCGGCGGGGGTGTGGAGGAGACCGCGGCTGTCGCGAAGGCCGCCACCAGGAAGCCCTCGGCGACGAAGAGCACGGCTTCCAGGACCTCGGTTCCGAAGATCCCGGCCTCGAAGACCTCCGCCTCGAAGGCCCCTGCTTCCAAGGCCACGGCTTCCAAGGCCACGGCTGCTTCGGAGACGGCCGCCGAGAAGGCCACTGCCAAGAAGGCGCCCGCGAAGCAGGCGGTCACGAAAAAGGCTGTCGCGAAGAAGGCGGTCACGAAGAAGGCCGTGGCCAAGGTGACCGCGGCCGAGACGGCCGTGGCCGAAGCGACGGCGGCCGAGCCGGCCGTGGCCAAGACCGCCGCGTCGAAGAAGGCCGTGTCGAAGAAGGCCGCCGCCAAGAAGGCTGCCACAAAGAAGGCCGTGACGAAGAAGGCCGTGACGAAGAAGGCCGCCGCCAAGAAGGCGGTCGGGGTGGTACGGACTTCGGGAGAGCCGGAGAAGACGACGGCGGCGGCACCGGCCGTCCCGCCGGTCGAGGAAGCGGCGGTACCCACGCAGCCGACCGTCCCGCCGCAGTCGAGCGCCGGTGCCCAGCCGGCCGTTCCCGCTCAGCAGACGACGGCACCGGCCCCGCCCGCGTCACCCACCGAACATCCCGTCCCCGCCCAGCCGTCCGTACCGGCCCAGCCCCTCGCCGCCACCACCGAGTCGACCTCCCCCACCGAGCCGGCCACCGGCGTCCAGTCGGCCTTCTCGCCCGCCGTGGACGGGGGTGACCGGGAGCGGTTGCTGGCCGGTACGCACCACGAACCGCACGCCGTGCTGGGGGCGCATCCGGTCGCGGAGGGCGTGGTGTTCCGGGCGTTCCGCCCGTTCGCGCTGGGCGTGACCGTCGTGGCGGGCTCGCTGCGGGCGGAGCTGCACGACGACGGCGAGGGCTTCTTCTCGGGGCTGTTGCCGCTGCGGGACGTGCCGGAGTCGTACCGGCTGCTGATCACGTACGAGGGGAACACCCAGGAGACCGAGGACGCGTACCGCTTCCTGCCGGCCGTCGGGGAACTGGATCTGCACCTGGTCAACGAGGGCCGTCACGAGGAGCTGTGGCAGGCGCTCGGGGCCCGGCCGATGACCCACCAGGGCGTGACCGGCACCCGCTTCACGGTGTGGGCGCCGAACGCGCGCGGCGTACGGCTGGCCGGGACCTTCAACTACTGGGACGGTACGGGCTACCCGATGCGCGCGCTGGGCTCCTCCGGTGTGTGGGAGCTGTTCGTGCCGGAGATCGGCGAGGGCGAGCTGTACAAGTTCGAGATCACCCGCCCGGACGGTACGAGGACGCTGCGCGCCGACCCGCTGGCCCGCCGTACGGAGGTCCCGCCGAACACCTCGTCCGTCGTGCACGCGTCGCACTACGAGTGGGGCGACGAGGAGTGGATGACGCGGCGCGCGGAGGTCCCCGCGCACGAGGCGCCGTTCTCCGTGTACGAGGTCCACCTGCCGTCGTGGCGCCCCGGCCTCACGTACCGCCAGCTCGCCGAGCAGCTCCCGGCGTACGTCAGGGACCTCGGGTTCACCCATGTCGAGCTGCTGCCCATCGCCGAGCACCCCTTCGGCGGCTCCTGGGGCTACCAGGTCACCGGGTTCTACGCGCCCACGGCCCGCCTCGGCGACCCGGACGACTTCAAGTACCTGGTCGACTCGCTGCACCGGGCCGGGATCGGGGTGCTGATGGACTGGGTGCCGGCGCACTTCCCGCGGGACGACTGGGCCCTGGCCGAGTTCGACGGGCGTCCGCTGTACGAGCATCAGGACCCGGCGCGGGCCGCGCATCCCGACTGGGGGACGCTGGAGTTCGACTACGGCCGCCGCGAGGTGCGCAACTTCCTCGTGGCGAACGCCCTGTTCTGGTGCGAGGAGTACCACATCGACGGGCTGCGCGTGGACGCCGTCGCCTCCATGCTCTACCTCGACTACTCGCGTGAGCCGGGCCAGTGGACGCCGAACGAGCACGGGGGCCGGGAGAACCTGGACGCGGTGTCCTTCCTCCAGGAGATGAACGCGACCGTGTACCGCCGGGTGCCGGGGGTCGTGACGATCGCGGAGGAGTCCACGGCGTGGGACGGGGTCACCCGCGCCACCCATCACATCGGCCCCGGCGGTTTCGGTGGCCTCGGCTTCGGGCTGAAGTGGAACATGGGCTGGATGCACGACTCCCTCGGCTACATGGCGAAGGAGCCCGTGCACCGCAAGTACCACCACAACGAGATGACGTTCTCGATGGTGTACGCGTACAGCGAGAACTACGTCCTGCCGATCTCCCATGACGAGGTCGTGCACGGCAAGCGTTCCCTGGTGTCGAAGATGCCCGGCGACTGGTGGCAGCAGCGCGCCAACCACCGTGCGTACCTGGGCTTCATGTGGGCACACCCCGGCAAGCAGCTCCTCTTCATGGGGCAGGAGTTCGCGCAGGGCGCCGAGTGGTCGGAGGCGCACGGCCCGGACTGGTGGCTCCTCGACCCGGCGTACGGCGCCGAGGCGGACCACCGGGGCGTGCGCGACCTGGTCCGCGACCTCAACTCCGTGTACCGCGACACCCCCGCGCTCTGGCAACGCGACACCGACCCGTCCGGCTTCTCCTGGATCACGGGTGACGCGGCCGAGGACAACGTCCTGGCCTTCCTGCGGCTCGACGCGGACGGCACGCCGCTGCTGGCCGTCTCCAACTTCAGCCCGGTGATCCGCCGGGACTACCGGCTGGGCGTCCCCGACGACGTCCCGGCATGGCGGGAGGTACTGAACACGGACGCGGCGCCGTACGGGGGGAGCGATGTCACGACACCGCACCCGGTGAAGTCGGAGCCGACACCGTGGCACGCCCGCGGGGCGAGCGTCCGCGTCACGCTGCCGCCCCTGGCGACGGTCTGGCTGCGTCCCGCGTAGGGCCGGGCGCCCCATAGCTCGGGAGCGCGCTGTTTCGTCGGCGGGTGCGGGTGGGTGGGGGCTGTTCGCGCCCACGCGGCGGAGCCGTATGTGTCACCGCCCCGCGCCCCGGTCCTTTTCAGGGGGAGGGCGGGCCGCAGGCCCGTCCCTCCAGGGGCGCGGGGAACTGCGCGAGAAACCACGACGGACCCGCACCCGCCGACGAACCCCGCACCCCCGAGCTGTACCGCGCTCACCCCCCACCCCTCCGCCCACCCAACATCATCCGCCGCAACGCCCCCAACAACCCGCTCCCACCCCGCCCGGACACCCCCGGCGACACCACGGCAACCTCCCCTTCGCCCCCCACATCCGCCCCCGCAGCCGCAGCCGCAGCCGCACTCGACCCCCCGGCCCGGCTCGCCACAGGCGCCCCCGGGCTGAGTTCGTACCGCACCGGCAGCAGCCGCAGCCCCCGCACCACCGGCCCGGTGCGCCACGGCAACTGGTCCGGCGGCAGCGTGAGTTCCGCTCGGGCGAAGTGCTCGAAGATCCGCCCCACCGCCGTGGTGACGATCATCCCGGCCAGCTCGCGCGCGGCGCTGGGGCACTGGTGCGGCCCCGCCCCCCACGCGAGGTGCGCCCGCGTGCTGACCGCGGAGTCGACGAGGTGGGACGTGCCGATGGCGAGCAGGTCCCGGTGCGCGGCGGCGACGGACGGGGACACGATGTCCCCGGCCCGGATCCAGAAGTTCCCCAGCCGTACGTCCCGCCCCGCGAACCGGAAGCACAGGTTGGCGGTCGGCGGGTTCACCAGCGCCGCCCGGTTGACGGTCTCCCCGATCTGCCCGGTCACCACGCTCCGCCGGACCGTCGCGTTGCCCCGCAGCACCTCCAGCAGGGTGTTGCAGACCATGTTGCCGGTGATGTCGTTGAGGTAGACCGCGTTCATGAACAGCTCACGGCCGAGCTGTTCGTCGGACAGGGTCGGGTCGGACAGCAGCATGTACGACGTCAGGTCCTCCCCCGGCCGGGACCGGCGGTGCGCCGCGAGCCGGATCATCGCGCCCAGCGCCCGCTCGGTGGCGGGTCCCGCGTCCGGTCCGCCGTCGAGCATCCGCCACATTTCCATGACCATCTCGTCGCCGAGTTCGACGGGGCAGCCGAACAGCTTCGTGGTGACCATGAGGAGCAGCGGCCGGGTGTACTGCGCCGCGAGGTCGGCGAAGCCGCTCGTGCCGGACTCCGCGGCGAGCATGCCGATGAGGTCGTCGGCGTACTTGGCGACGGCGGCCCGCAGTTCCCATCCCTCGGGGCTGTGTCCGTCCTGGAAGGGCCGCATGGCCGAGTGGTGGGTCAGCCGGGCGGCCCGGTGCTCGTCGTCGTCGAAGAACATGGTCTGCCGCACCTCGTAGCCGGCGAGCAGCGGCCAGTCCCTGGGCAGTCGCCCTTCCGCCCGCGCCCGCCAGTGACGTACGTCGCGCCGCCAGACACTGTCGTTGCGGAGGACTTCGAGCACCTCCCGGTAGTCGAGGACCAGCCACACCGGAACGCCCATCAGCCCCACCGGAGCGACGGGGCCGTATGTACTCCGCAGTCGCTCGTAGACGCTGCCCGGGTCCGTGTCGAACTCCGAGGTCAGCAACGGCTCCACGGGCAGCGAGTCGAGCGTGGGGCTGCCGGCCGGAGCGGCCGCGAACGGATGAGTTTCCATGAGCGACACGCATACCGCATGGCACCTGCACAAGCAGTGACGATGCCGGGAACTGTTACGGCTTGGTGATCCCCGATGCACATGTGGTGACGGTGGCCCCCACCTGGCCTTACCGGTAGCACCCCCTTGGTTGCGGGCGGCCCTGACCGAATGCGCCCCTCACCTGTCGTCCTCCGTCGGTCAGCCCGCCGCGAGCGATTCCCGCAGGGCACCCGGCAGTGCCTCCGAGTGGACGACGCCGAGTGCCTGGGTCGCTCTGGTCAGCGCCACGTACAGGTCGCTGGTGCCGAACCGCCCGGGTTCCACGACGAGGACCGAGTCGAACTCCAGCCCCTTGGCCTGCCGGGGGTCGAGGAGGACGACGGTCCGGGTGAGGTCCGGTTCCGCGCCGGCGGTGACGCCGTCGAGGCGGGCCGCGAGCGACCGGTGCAGCGCGCGCGGCGCGATCACGGCGAGCCGGCCCTCGGCGGGGGTGAGTTCGGCGGCGGCCTTGGCCACCTCGGCGGGCAGGTCCCGGGCGGTCGCGTGCCGCGCCCAGGGCCGTACGCCCGTGGACCGCACGGAGCTGGGCGGCTCGAAGTCCGGCTGCTCGGCGCGGACGACGCCGGTCGCGACCTCCATGATCTCGGCGGGGGTGCGGTAGTTGACGCCGAGCCGGGTGTGCTTCCAGCGGTCCTCGACGTACGGCGCGAGGATGTCGGCCCAGGAGCCGACGCCCGCGGCCTCCGCCGTCTGGGCGGGGTCGCCGACGAGGGTCATCGAGCGGGTCGGGGAGCGGCGCATCAGCAGCCGCCAGGCCATCGGTGACAGCTCCTGCGCCTCGTCGACGATGATGTGCCCGAACGCCCAGGTCCGGTCGGCCGCCGCCCGTTCGGCGGCGCTGCGGTGGTCCTCCTCCTCGTGCCGCTCGGCGAACCGCTCGGCGTCGATGATGTCGTGCGCGGACAGCACCTCGGAGCTCTCGGGGTCGCTGTCCTCCTTGTCCTCGAACTCGTAGGTGCGGGAGGCGTACGACACGTCGAGCACGCCCTGCGCGTACGCGATCTGGGTCTCCCGCTCGCGTTCGGCCCTGGCCCGCGCGAACCGGTCGTCCTCGCCCAGCAGTTCGGCGGCCTCGTCGAGGAGGGGCACGTCGGCGACGGTCCAGGCGCGGGTGACCGGGCGGCGGACGGCGTCGGCGTCGGCCTCGGGGAGGAAACGCTCGGGCTCGGCGAGGAGGTCGGCGATCAGGCGCCGCGGGGTGATCCGGGGCCACAGCTGGTCGATGGCGGACCACACCTCGGGGTTCTCGGCGAGTTCGTCGCGGATCTGGGTGATGTCGGCGGCGTCGAGGAGGTTCGAGCCGTCGTAGGGGTCGGTGCCGATGCGCTCGGCGACCATGTCGGTGAGGGTGTTGAGGATGTACCCCTCGAAGTGCTCGCGGGCCGCGTTGTGCGGGAGCTTCGCCTCGCGGGTGCGCTCGCGGGCGACCCGGACGAGGTCGTCGTCGAGCATGAGGACCTCCCGGTCGTGCTCGATGGCGATCACCGGGTCGGGCAGCGCCTGCCGGTCCCGTACGACGGCGGCGAGCACCTCGGCCATGTCGGCGCGACCCTTGACCCGGGCCGCCTCCGGGGTGTCGGTCGCGGTGGCCCGTACGCCGGGGAACAGCTCGCCGACCGTCGACAGCAGGACGCCCGTCTCGCCGAGGGAGGGCAGGACCTCGCCGATGTAGCCGAGGAAGGCAGGATTGGGGCCGACGATGAGGACGGCGCGTTTGGCGAGGAGTTCCCGCTGCTCGTACAGCAGGTACGCGGCGCGGTGCAGCGCGACGGCGGTCTTGCCGGTGCCGGGGCCGCCCTCGACGACGAGGACGCCCTGGTGCGGCGCGCGGATGATGCGGTCCTGCTCGGCCTGGATGGTCTGCACGATGTCGCCCATGCGGCCGGTGCGGGCCGAGTTGAGCGCGGCGAGCAGGACGGCGTCGCCGGTGGGGTCCTCGTACCCGGTGCGGGTCTCGTCGCCGAGGTCGAGGATCTCGTCGTGCAGGGCGGTGACGCGGCGGCCCTCGGTGGTGATGTGCCGGCGGCGGCGCAGCCCCATCGGGGTGTGGCCGGTGGCGAGGTAGAAGGGGCGGGCGACGTCGGCCCGCCAGTCGATGAGGATCGGGGTGCGCTCGGTGTCGTCCTCCCGCAGGCCGATGCGGCCGATGTGGTGGACGCCGCCGTCGGCGAGGTCGAGCCTCCCGAAGCACAGGGAGCCGTCGACGGCGTTCAGGGCGGCGAGCAGACCCGAGCGTTCGGCGACCAGGATGTCCCGCTCCAGCCGGGCCTGCATGGGCGTGTTGCCCTGCGCCAGCGCGTCGGTGACGGAGTCCTCGGTCTCACCGCGCAGCGCGTCGACCCGCCGGTACAGCGCGTCGATGAATTCCTGCTCCCGCCGCAATTCATCGTGCGAAAAGCCGGTGTTTGACAATTCCACTCCCGCCCGCATATACTGTGCTCACTGAACTTCTTTGCGACTCCTTCTTCTTGAAGTCGCGAACCATTAAATATACGCAAGAAAAGCCCCCGAGCACAATTGCTCGGGGGCTTTTCTCGTCCCGCTTCCTTCCCGGTGTCAGAGCACGTCGGCGAGTTCCTCCAGCAGCCGCCGCTTGGGCCGGGCCCCGACCATCGCCTTCAGGGGCTCACCGCCCTTGAACACCATGAACGTCGGCATCGACAGCACCCGGTAATGGTTGGTCGTCTCCGGGTTCGTGTCCACGTCCAGCTGCACCACCTTCAGCCGCTCCCCCTCCTCCGCCGCGAGAGCGCTCAGCACCGGCCCCATCTGCCGGCACGGCGGGCACCAGTCGGCGGTGAACTCCACCAGCACCGGCAGCTCCGCCCCGATCACCTCCGCCGCGAAATCCGCGTCCGTCACCTCGGCCACTCCGGCAGCCCTGATCACAACCCGGCCCCTCCCAGTTCACACTCCGGCTCCGGACCGCCCGGAACCTCCGCCTCGGCCGCCAGCCGCTCCCGCGCCGACTCCGCCCGCGCCAACTGCTCGCCGACCTTGGCCCGTACGGCCGCCAGCTCGCCGATCAGCGCGTCCAGCTCGTCCAGCTTCCGCCGGTAGACCGCGAGCGACGCGGGGCACGAGTCGCCCTCCGGGTGCCCGGCCCGCAGGCACTCCACGAACGGCCGCGTCTCCTCCAGGTCGAACCCGAAGTCCTGGAGCGTGCGGATCTGCCGCAACAGCCGCAGGTCCGCCTCGTCGTACGACCGGTACCCGTTGCCGCTGCGCCGCGCGGGCAGCAGCCCCCGCGCCTCGTAGTACCGCAACGTCCGTGTCGTGGTCCCGGCCCGTGCCGCCAGCTCACCGATGCGCATGACCCGACGCTAATCCTTGACCCCGGCGTCAAGGAAAGAGAAAAACGAAAACAGCCGAGCGGCCAGGTCTACAGGGGGAGGACCTGGCCGCTCGGTGTATCAGGGTGCGTATTCAGTTGTGGTGCCCGTACGACCGGGTCTACGGGGGGAGGACCCGGCCGTACGGGGCTCAAGGGGGCCGCAGGCCCCGAAGGGGCGCGGGGAACTGCGCGACCAGCCGCACTCGACCGGCAGTCGGGGGCCGGCCTCACAGCCCAGCGGCGTTTAGCTCCGGCGCCCCCAGCGGAGCCTCACGCGCTCACGCCTTGGCGAGTTCCTTCTCACCGTCGGCCCCGGCCCCGGCCCCGGACTCGGCCGGCGCGGCCACCCCGTGGTCGTCGAGCAGCGTCGCCTCGTCGAACGGCGCGTTCCCGGCGAGCACCTCGTTGACCCGGTCCTTGTCGATCTCCTTGGTCCACGTACCGATCAGGACCGTGGCGACCGCGTTGCCCGCGAAGTTCGTGAGGGCGCGGGCCTCGCTCATGAAGCGGTCGATGCCGACGATGAGGCCGACGCCGTCCACGAGGGCGGGCTTGTGGGACTGCAGACCACCCGCGAGGGTCGCGAGACCCGCACCGGTGACACCGGCCGCGCCCTTGGAGGCGACCAGCAGGAAGAGCAGCAGCGCGATCTGCTCACCGATGGCCATCGGCGTGCCCATGGCGTCGGCGATGAACAGGGACGCCATGGTCATGTAGATCATGGTGCCGTCGAGGTTGAAGGAGTAGCCGGTCGGGACGGTGATACCGACGACGGGCTTGCTGACACCCAGGTGCTCCATCTTCGCGATGAGGCGCGGCAGCGCGGACTCGGAGGAGGAGGTGGACAGGATCAGCAGGAACTCACGGCCCAGGTACTTGAAGAGCGTGAAGATGTTCAGCCCCGCGACGATCTTCAGCAGGGCGCCGAGCACGATGAAGACGAAGAGGAAGCAGGTGATGTAGAAGCCGACCATCAGCACGGCCAGGCTCTTGAGGGCGTCCAGGCCGGCGGAGCCGGTCACGGCCGCGATGGCACCGAACGCGCCGATCGGGGCGGCCCACATGACCATCGCGAGGATGCGGAAGACGAGGCGCTGGATGTGCTCGATGCCGCGCAGGATCGGCTGGCCGGCGTTGCCCATGGCCTGGAGCGCGAAGCCCGCGAGGAGCGCGACGAGCAGGGTCTGGAGGACCTCGCCGCCGGTGAACGCGGAGACGATGGTCGTCGGGATGATGCCGAGCAGGAACTCGGTGGTGTCCTTGGCCTCCGGCGAGACCTGCGCCTGGCCGGTCTCCTTGATGGCGTCGGTGACCGCGAGGCCCGTGCCGGGCTCGACGATGTTGCCGACGACCAGACCGATGCCGAGGGCGACCAGCGACATGATCAGGAAGTAGACCAGCGCGATGCCTCCGACCGCGCCGACCTTCGCGGCCTTCCGTACGGAACCGATACCGAGCACGATGGTGCAGAAGATGATCGGCGAGATCATCATCTTGATCAGGTTCACAAAGCCGGTGCCGATGGGCTTCAGCTCGACCGCGAAGTCGGGGGCGATCAGGCCCACGGCGATACCGAGCGCCACGGCCACGATCACGGCGATGTACAGGTAGTGGGTGCGGTCCCGCTTGGCGGGTGCGGTAGGTGCCGTATGGGTGGTGCTGGCCACGGCTGCCCTCCTCGTCGACGTCGTCGTCGGCTGTTCGTCCGGCGTGCGGCTCACGTCCGGGGTGTTGCGGGAGACGGTCTCCCAGGGGTGGGAGTGGGGCTCCCGGGGCGAGGAGCTCGGCGAGCTCCCCGGCGGGGGGGAACCCGGCGGGTTCCCTGACGGTGGGAGCCGGGGCTCCCGATGGGAGCGGCTCCCGGGGGGTGTGGGAGCCGGTCTCCCGGCGGCTCGGGTGTGGGGTCCCGGACGGGAGTCGTACTCCCTCTCGTCGTTCATGTGCTGGACATGTTCGATGGGGTGACTATCTCCCGCCCTGTGAGGGCGGTCACCCTTCCGTTCATTTAGTTCACGCCAACACGTCCATGCAGACTGTTGCCATGCGCGTCGCGTCCCTCCTCAGACCCCGCAGCCTGGCCGGTCAGCTCTTCGCCGTGCAGGCGGTGCTGATCGCGGTCGTCGTGGCGGGATGCGCGCTGTTCACGTACGTCAGCGACCGGAGCCAGGCGGAGGACGCGGCGGGCCGCCAGGCCCTGGCCGTCGCCGCCGCGGTCGCCGACGCGCCGTCGGTGCGGGCCGCGGTCCACACGGACGATCCGACCGCGCGGCTCCAGCCGTACGCCAGTGAGGTGCAGCGGCACTCGGGCGTCGACTTCGTGACGATCATGACGCCGGACGGCATCCGCTGGACGCACCCCGTCCCCGAGCGGATCGGCCAGCGCTTCGTCGGCCACATCGAGAAGGCGCGGCGGGGCGGCACCATCACCGAGACCTACACCGGAACCCTCGGCCCGTCCGTGCGCGCGGTCACCCCGATCAAGGAGGGCGGCCGGGTCGTCGGCCTGGTCAGCGCCGGTATCAAGGTGCAGGCGATAAGCGACCGGGTCCAGGGCCAGGTGACGGCCCTGCTCGGGGTGGCGGCCGGCGCCCTCGCCCTCGGCGGTGTCGGCACGTACATCGTCAACGCGCGGCTGCGCCGGCACACGCACAACATGAACGCCGCCGAGCTGAGCAACATGCACGACTACCACCAGGCCGCCCTGCACGCCGTGCGGGAGGGGCTGCTCATGCTGGACGGCCAGTACCGGGTGGCGCTCATCAACGACGGCGCGCGGGAACTGCTGGGGGTGACGCAGGACGTGATCGGCCGCTCGGTGGCGGACCTGGGCCTGCCGGCGCCGCTGACGGGTGCCCTGTTGTCGTCCGAGCCGCGGGTGGACGAGGTGCTGCTGACCGCCGAACGGGTCCTGGTCGTCAACACCTCGCCCGTGTCGGGCGGCCAGCGCCGGGGCACGGTGGTCACCCTGCGGGACGTGACCGAACTGCAGTCCGTGATGGGTGAGCTGAACTCCGAACGCGGCTTCACCCAGGCCCTCCGCTCCCAGGCCCACGAGGCGGCCAACCGCCTCCACACGGTCGTCTCCCTCATCGAGCTGGGCCGCTCCGACGAGGCGATCGACTTCGCGACCGCCGAGCTGGAGCTGGCGCAGGCGCTCACCGACCAGGTGGTGGCCGCTGTGACGGAGCCGGTCCTCGCGGCGCTGTTGCTGGGTAAGACGGCGCAGGCGAACGAGCGGGGCGTGGAACTGGTGGTGTCGCAGGACAGCCGCATGGACGACGGTCTGCTCCCCGAGTCCCTCCCGGCGCGGGACCTGGTGACGGTGCTGGGCAATCTCATCGACAACGCGGTGGACGCGGC
>NZ_JAMGBG010000156.1 GCF_023516595.1 Streptomyces neyagawaensis
TGCTGGGCAATCTCATCGACAACGCGGTGGACGCGGCGCAGGGGACGACGGGGGCACGGGTGACGGTGACGGCGTACACGGACGAGGCGGGGACGGCCGACGAGGCGGAGGGGCCGGCCGACGGGCTTGACGACCCGGCGAGGGGCCCCGTGCTGGTGCTGCGGGTCAGCGACACGGGCGCGGGCGTGGACCCGGCGTACCGGGACTCCGTCTTCGAGCGCGGCTTCTCCACCAAGCCGTCCGGTCCCGGCGGCCGGGGCCTGGGGCTGGCCCTCGTCCGCCAGACGGCGCGCCGCCACGGGGGCACCCTGACCGTGGCGGAGGCGCCCGGGGGCGGCGCGGAGTTCGAGGTGCGGCTGCCGCTGGGCGCGACGGAGGCCGGCGAGGGCGACCCCGGCGAGAGCATGCGGACCCCCCGCGACGCGACCGACCAGAGCTCCCCGGAGCGGACCTCCCGGAGTCTCCAGGAGCGGACCTCCCAGAGCCCCACGAGCCACCAGAGCCACCAGGACCCGGGCCCTCGGGCCGCTGCTGTGGCCGATGCCGTGCCGGGAGGCGACGACGTATGACCGATGCGGATCCCATCAGAGTCCTCGTCGTGGAGGACGACCCCGTCGCCGCCGACGCCCACATGATGTACGTCGGCCGCGTCCCCGGCTTCACGGCGGTCGGCAAGGCCCACACGGGCGCGGAGGCACGCCGTGCGCTGGAGCGCATGCCGGTGGACCTGCTGCTCCTGGACCTGCACCTCCCGGACGTGCACGGTCTGCAACTGGCGCGCTCGCTGCGCGCCGCCGGGCATCACGCCGACGTGATAGCGGTGACGTCGGCACGGGACCTGACGGTCGTCCGGGAGGGCGTCTCCCTCGGCGTCGTCCAGTACGTCCTGAAGCCCTTCACCTTCGCGACGCTCCGCGACCGGCTGATCCGCTACGCCGAGTTCCACGCGGCGGCGGGCGAGGCCAGCGGCCAGGACGAGGTGGACCGGGCGCTGGCGACCCTGCGGGCGCCGGGCCCGGCGGCCCTGCCGAAGGGCCTGAGCGCGCCGACCCTGGAACGGGTCACCGTCGCCCTCCGGGACACAGCGCGGGGGCTCACGGCCGCCGGCATCGCCGAGGCCGTGGGCATCTCCCGGATCACGGCCCGCCGCTATCTCGAACACCTGGTGGACGCGGGCCGAGCGAGACGCGAACCGCAGTACGGGCAGGTGGGACGCCCGGAACTGGTGTACCGCTGGGTGCGCGGGGAGTAGCCCGCCCAAGTCCGTTCCGCTGCACACTCATTGACCTGACTAGACCATTCCTCGTACCGTCACCGGGCACCACCCAAGGCCACAACGACGTAGCCAGCAGGAGGTCGTGCCCGTGCGCCCCACCGCACCCCCCAACCGCCGCCGATCCCCTCTCCGCCTCCTCCTCGCCGGGGCTCTCGCCATCGCCGCGCCCGGTGTCCTCGCCGCCTGCGGCAGCGGCTCCGGCAGCGATCCGGACACGGTGGAGGTGTCGTACAAGCAGTCCACGGACAACTCGGTCCGGGTGATGGACACCTTTCTCGGGGACGTGAAGAAGCAGTTCGAGAAGGCGAACCCCGGCAAGAAGGTGAAGCTCGTCCCGATCAAGGCGCCGGACTCGGAGTACTACACCAAGGTCCAGCAGATGCTGCGGTCCCCGAAGACGGCCCCGGACCTGGTCTATGAGGACACCTTCCTCATCAACTCGGACATCACCAGCGGCTATCTGAGGCCGCTGGACGACTATCTGGCCGACTGGAAGGACTGGGACCGGTTCATCGGCACCGCGAGGGCCGCGGCGAAGGCCGAGGACGGGAAGACGTACGGCGTCCCGGACGGCACGGACACCCGGGGGCTCTGGTTCGACAGGAAGATCTTCGCCAAGGCCGGTCTGCCCGCCGACTGGCAGCCGAGGACCTGGGACGACGTCCTCTCCGCCGCCCGCGCCATCAAACGGAAGGTCCCCGGCGTCATCCCCCTGAACGTCTACACGGGCAAACCCGCGGGCGAGGCCGCCACCATGCAGGGCTTCGAGATGCTGCTCTACGGCACGGACGGCGCCACCGACGACGGTGGCGACCCCCTGTACGACGAGAAGTCCAAGAAGTGGAAGGCCGGGACCCAGGGTTTCAAGGACGCGCTGGCCTTCGTGGAGACCGTCTACCGGGAGAAGCTGGGCCCGGAGGTCTCCGACGCCCTCGACCCGAACATCGCGACCCGGGTCCGCGGTGAACTCCTCCCCGAGGGCAGGCTCGGCATCAACCTGGACGGCTCCTGGCTCCCACAGGACTGGCTGCCCGGCAGCGGCCATGAATGGCCCGACTGGTCGGAGAAGCTCGGCCTCGCCGCCATGCCCACCCAGCACGGCCAGGCCCCCGGGAAGGTGAGCATGTCCGGCGGCTGGACCTGGGCGATCCCCGCCAAGGCCGCCAACCCGGACCTCGCCTTCGCGTTCATCAAGACGATGCAGTCGAAGGCGAACGCCCAGAAGTGGTACATCGCCAACTCCGGTATCGCCGTCCGCGAGGACGTCGCCGAGGACCCGGCCTACGCCAAGGCCCAGCCCGGCATCGAGTTCTTCACCGACCTGGTGGCCCACACCCACTACCGGCCCGCCTACCCCGCGTACCCGAAGGTCTCGACCGCCATCCAGGAGGCCATGGAGTCCGTGACGACGGGCGACGCGTCGGTGGCCGAGGCGGCGAAGAACTACGACGAGGAACTCGCGGCGGCCACCGACGACCAGGTGACCCGGGGCTGACCCGCCGCTCATGACGAGACGACCGGGCCGCCCGCCGCACCCCGCCCTCCGCTCCCTGACCCGAGCCCTCCCCGTCACCCCCGCCACCGTCCTGCTGCTCCTCTTCCTCGCCGGCCCCATCGCCTACTGCGTCTCCATCGCCTTCACCGACCTCCAGCTCACCGGCCAGGCCGAGGACTCCTTCGTCGGCTTGGAGAACTTCCGGACCGCCTTCGGCGACGAGGCGTTCCGCAACGCCGTGTGGCTGACCCTCGTCTTCACCGTCGTCTCGGCGCTGCTGGGCCAGAACACCCTGGGTCTGGCCCTGGCCGCGCTGATGCGGCGCGCCTCGAAGCCCGTCCGCACCCTCGTCGGCGGCATCGTCGTCACCGCCTGGGTGCTGCCGGAGGTGGTCGCCGGCTTCCTGCTGTACGCCTTCTTCCGCCGCGAGGGCACCCTCAACGCCGTCCTGGACTGGCTCGGTCTCCCCACCCAGAACTGGCTGTACACGCTGCCGATCCTGGCGGTGTCGTTCGCGAACGTCTGGCGGGGGACGGCGTTCTCGATGCTGGTGTACTCGGCGGCGCTCGACGAGATCCCGAAGGAGATCACGGAGGCCGCGGAGGTCGACGGCGCGGGCGGCCGGCGCCGGCTGTGGCACATCACCCTCCCGATGATCCGGCGCTCCATCGGCACGAACCTCATGCTCATCACCCTCCAGACGCTCTCCGTCTTCGGGCTGATCTGGGTGATGACGAGGGGCGGCCCCGGCGGCCGGAGCCAGACGCTCCCGCTGTTCATGTACGAGGAGGCCTTCCAGAAGAGCATGATCGGCTACGGCACGGCGGTCGCGCTGCTGCTCCTGGTGGTCGGTTCCCTCTTCTCGGTCGTGTATCTGCGGCTGCTGCGAACGGAGGTCTGACCCGGTGCCGACCAGAACCCCGAAACCCGCCGTGCCCAGCAGAACCCGGACACCCGTCGTACCGGCCAGAACCCGGACACCCGCCTCGCGCAGGACCCTGCGGCGCCGACTGACCGCCGACGCCGGACTGCTCGTCGTGGCCGCCGCGTTCGTCCTGCCCCTCGCCTGGGTGGTCCTGTCGTCCGTGGACGCCCGCGCCGACCTCAGGGTCCGGCTCCCGGACTCCGTGACCCTCGCCCACTACGAGGCGGTCCTCACCCCGGACATCACGGTCACGCCGCTGCTGAACAGTCTGCTGCTGTGCGGCGGCGGGACCGCGCTGACCGTGGTGTGCGCCGCCCTCGCCGCCTACCCCCTGTCCCGCTTCCGTTCCCGTCTGAACCGCCCCTTCCTCCTGACGATCCTCTTCGCGACGAGCCTCCCGATCACGGCGATCATGGTCCCGGTGTACGCCCTGTTCGTGCGGGTGAATCTGATCGACACCCACGAGGGCACGATCCTCTTCTTCGCCGCCTCCCAACTGCCGTTCGCCATCTGGCTGATGAAGAACTTCATGGACGGCGTGCCGAAGGAGCTGGAGGAGGCGGCGTGGACGGACGGCGCCTCGCCCCTGCAGTCGCTGCTGCGGATCGTGCTGCCCCTGATGGGGCCGGGCGTCGCGGTCGTGACCGTGTTCTCGTTCGTGATGATGTGGGGCAACTTCTTCGTCCCGTTCATGCTGCTGCTCACCCCGGACCAGATGCCGGCCGCGGTGAGCATCAACGAGTTCTTCGGCAACAAGGGGACCGTGGTCTACGGACAGTTGGCGGCGTTCTCGGTGATCTACTCGACCCCGGTGATCCTGCTGTACGTGGGCGTGGCCCGCCGTCTGGGCGGCGGCTTCGCCCTGGGCGGCGCGGTCAAGGGCTGAGCCGGCCATGCCCAACCGGGTCACTCAAGCCACAGGGATCACGGAACCCGTAGGTTCCTACAATCCGTGATTGTGGCCGAACAGCCCGTAGTCACCGCAGTCCCGCACCCCTACGTTGTGCGCGTGCACCGACGCTCAGCCCGTGAACGGCAGCCCCAGCACCCGCACCGTCGACCGACCCGTCCGAGCCCCGATCCGGGCCCCGATCCGATCCGGACCCCGGCCCCCGACCCCGGCCCGTACGGGCACCCGGAGATCCAGGCCCCCACCCCACCGTTCGACACCGCCGCCGCCCGCAGACTCCGCGCCGCCCTCGGCATGGGACCCGAACACGTCGCCTACGGCATGCGCTCCTCGTACGGTCTCCCCTATGTCACCCCGGACCTGGTGAACGCGTGGGAACGCGGCACGGTGGCACCGACGAGCCCCGAACTCACCGCTCTCGCGGGCGTGTTGTGGTGCTCGCCCGGTGAACTCATCGGGGCGCCGCGCACCTTGCGCGAGCACCGCTTGGCCCGGGGGACCGCCCCCGAGGACGTGGCCCGCGCGATCGGCATGGACCTGACCGCCTACCTCCACATGGAGGAGACCGGTGAATGGCGCGGCACCGAACGGCAGTCCACCGCCCTCGCCGATCTGCTCGACCTCTCGCTCCCCGAGCTGGTCGTCGTCACCGGACGGGAGGCACGCCTCACCGAGCTGCTCCACGACGCGGTCGCCACCCGCTGGCAGGCGTACGTCCGGCCGACCGCCAAGCTGCTGTCCCTCGACCGGCGCCTCCTGGAGGACGTCCTCCAGGAGATGCACCTCGACTACCAGGGGAGGATGAGCGCCGGCCTCAGCTGGGCCAACGGCACGGCCGCGACCGACGCGGGCGACGCCGGCCGCGACTACCTCGACCGGATCACCGACCACTTCTGGTCACTGGTCCGCCGGGCGGCCCCCTACTAGGCCGTGCGCGGCGACCACCGTCGACCGTGAGGACCGGGCGTCGGGCACAGCTCGAACGCCCGCCTCCGGGGGCCCCGCCGGGCCGGGCGTCTAGAAGACCGACTCCGCCTCGTCCATCCGGTCCTTCGGGACCGTCTTCAGCTCGGTCACGGCCTCCGCGAGCGGCACCATCTCCACGTCGGTGCCGCGCAGCGCGGTCATCCGGCCGTATTCGCCCCGGTGCGCGGCCTCCACCGCGTGCCAGCCGAAGCGCGTGGCGAGCACCCTGTCGTACGCGGTCGGGGTGCCGCCCCGCTGCACATGGCCGAGGATGACCGGCTTGGCCTCCTTGCCGAGGCGGCGCTCCAGCTCGTACGCGAGGGCGGTGCCGATGCCCTGGAAGCGCTCGTGGCCGAACTGGTCGATCTCGCCGTGGCCGTAGTCCATCGAGCCCTCGGCGGGGTGGGCGCCCTCGGCGACACAGATGACGGCGAACTTCTTGCCGCGCGCGAAGCGCTCCTCGACCATCTTCACCAGGGCGGCCGGGTCGAACGCGCGCTCCGGCAGACAGATCCCGTGCGCACCGGCGGCCATCCCGGACTCCAGGGCGATCCAGCCCGCGTGCCGGCCCATGACCTCGACGACCATCACCCGCTGGTGGGACTCGGCGGTCGTCTTCAGGCGGTCCATCGCCTCGGTGGCGACCCCGACCGCCGTGTCGAAGCCGAAGGTGCGGTCCGTCGACGAGATGTCGTTGTCGATCGTCTTCGGCACGCCGACGACCGGCAGCCCGGCGTCGCTGAGCATCCGCGCGGCGGTGAGGGTGCCCTCGCCCCCGATCGGGATCAGGACGTCGATACCGAACTCGTGCGCCATGTCCTGCGCGTTCTCGCACGCCTCGCGCAGGCGGTCGCGCTGGAGGCGGGAGGAGCCGAGGATGGTGCCGCCGCGGGCGAGGATGCCGCTGACGGACTCCAGGTCGAGGCTGCGGTAGCGGCCGTCGAGCAGACCGGCGTAGCCGTCCTCGAAGCCGATCACCTCGTCGCCGTAATGGGCGACCGCTCGGTGCACGACCGACCGGATCACTGCGTTCAGGCCCGGACAGTCGCCGCCTGCGGTCAGAACTCCGATACGCATCGTGCTGTGTCTCCTGCTCGTCCTGCGGGGTGCTGGTACTTGTGAGCCGATCCGATTGTTTCACGCCTCGCAGGGGGGTGCCGCGCCCGCGGAGGCCGCCTCCGGCCGCCCGGGGCGCCCCTCCCCCGCCCTGCCGACCTGATGGGCGCCTTATCCACCCCCGGAGGTATTGTCAAGAGGGTTTCCGTCCGCCGCGGCGGTGATGTCCGCACACCCGTCGCACCCCCGCGGAAACACTGCGCGAAGCCACTAAAGCGGCACTCGCGGCACCACCTGAGCAACCACGGCAGCACCCACCGAAGCACCCACCGAACCCGACATGAAACGGAGAGCCCACGTGACGCGCAGCGTGTACGTGACCGGGATCGACCGCGGCGACGGCCGCCAGGTCGTCGAGCTGGGGATCATGGAGCTCCTGACCCGCCAGGTCGACCGGGTGGGGGTGTTCCGGCCGCTGCTGCACCACGGCCCGGACCGGCTCTTCGAACTGCTGCGCGCCCGGTACCGGCTCTCGCAGGACCCCGCCACCGTGTACGGCATGGACTACCACGAGGCGTCCACCCTCCAGGCCGAGCACGGCACGGACGAGCTGGTCGCGGCCCTCGTCGAGCGGTTCCACTCGGTGGCGCGGGACTACGACGTCGTCCTCGTGCTCGGCACCGACTTCGCGGACACCCAGTTCCCCGACGAGCTGTCCCTCAACGCCCGGCTCGCGAACGAGTTCGGGGCGTCGGTGATCCCCGTGGTCGGCGGGCGCAAGCAGACCGCCGAGTCGGTGGTCGCCGAGACGCACAACGCGTACCGCGCGTACGAGGGCCTCGGCTGCGACGTGATCGCGATGGTGGTGAACCGGGTCGCGCCCGGCGACCGGGACGAGATAGCCGAGCGGCTCACGGACGCGCGGCACCCCCTGCCCGTGCCCTGCTACGTCGTCCCGGACGAGCCCGCCCTGTCCGCGCCGACGGTCGCGCAGATCACCCACGCGCTCGGCGGCAAGGTGCTCCTCGGCGACGACTCGGGGCTCGCCCGTGACGCGCTGAACTTCGTCTTCGGCGGGGCGATGCTGCCGAACTTCCTGAACGCGCTCACCCCCGGCTGTCTGGTCGTCACCCCCGGGGACCGCGCCGACCTGGTGGTGGGCGCCCTCGCCGCCCACAGCGCGGGCACCCCGCCGATCGCCGGTGTGCTGCTGACCCTCAACGAGCGGCCCAGCGACGAGATCCTCACGCTGGCGGCGCGGCTCGCGCCCGGCACGCCCGTGGTCGCCGTGGAGAGCGGCTCGTTCCTGACCGCCTCCGAACTCTTCTCGATGGAGGGGAAGTTGAGCGCGGCGACCCCGCGCAAGGCGGAAACCGCCCTCGGCCTCTTCGAGCGGTACGTCGACACGGCCGAGCTGCGCGGCCGGGTCTCGGCGCCCAGCAGCGACCGGATCACCCCGATGATGTTCGAGCACAAGCTGCTGGAGCAGGCCCGCGCCGAGCGGCGCCGGGTCGTCCTCCCCGAGGGCACCGAGGAGCGGGTGCTGCACGCGGCCGAGGTGCTGCTGCGGCGCGGGGTCTGCGACCTCACCCTCCTCGGCCCCGTCGACCTGATCCGCAAGAAGGCCGCCGACCTGGGCATCGACCTCGGCGACAGCATGCTGGTGGACCCGGCGACCTCCGCGTGGCGGGACTCCTTCGCGGAGAAGTACGCGCAGCTGCGCGCCCACAAGAACGTCAGCGTCGAGCTGGCGTACGACGTGGTGTCCGACGTCAACTACTTCGGCACGCTGATGGTCGAGGAGGGGCTCGCCGACGGCATGGTGTCGGGGTCGGTGCACTCCACGGCCGCCACCATCCGGCCCGCCTTCGAGATCATCAAGACGAGGCCGGACGCGGGCATCGTCTCGTCGGTGTTCTTCATGTGCCTCGCCGACAAGGTGCTGGTCTACGGCGACTGCGCGGTGAACCCGGACCCGAACGCCGAGCAGCTCGCCGACATCGCCGTCCAGTCCGCCGCGACCGCACAGCAGTTCGGGGTGGAGCCCCGGATCGCGATGCTGTCGTACTCCACGGGGACCTCCGGTTCGGGCGCCGACGTCGACAAGGTGCGCGAGGCCACCGAGATCGTCCGCGCCCGGCGGCCCGACCTGCTGATCGAGGGGCCGATCCAGTACGACGCCGCCGTGGAGCCGAGTGTCGCGGCGACCAAGCTGCCGGGCTCCGAGGTGGCCGGGCAGGCCACCGTGCTGATCTTCCCGGACCTCAACACCGGCAACAACACCTACAAGGCGGTGCAGCGTTCGGCCGGCGCCCTCGCGGTCGGGCCGGTGCTGCAGGGCCTGCGCAAGCCGGTCAACGACCTGTCCCGGGGCGCCCTCGTCCAGGACATCGTCACGACCGTCGCCATCACCGCCATCCAGGCCCAGACCCCCGCGGCCCAGTGACCCCCACCGACGACAGAAGGCCTACCACCACCGTGACCGCCACACGCGTCCTCGTCCTCAACTCCGGTTCCTCCTCGGTGAAGTACCAGCTGCTCGACATGCGGGACAGCACCCGGCTGGCGGTGGGCCTGGTGGAGCGCATCGGCGAGCAGGGCTCCCGGCTGAAGCACACCCCGCTGACCGACGGGAGCGAGGCCCGGGAGCGCACCGGCCCGATCGCCGACCACGCGGCCGCCCTGAAGGCCGTCGCGGAGGAGCTGGCCAAGGACGGGCTCGGCCTCGACTCCCCGGAACTGGCCGCCATCGGGCACCGCGTGGTGCACGGCGGGCAGAGCTTCACCGAGCCGACGGTGATCGACGACATCGTGCTCGCCGAGATCGAGCGGCTGATCCCGGTGGCGCCGCTGCACAACCCGGCCAACCTGACGGGCATCCGCACGGCTCAGGCCCTGCGCCCGGACCTGCCGCAGGTCGCCGTGTTCGACACCGCGTTCCACACGACGATGCCGGAGTCGGCGGCGCGCTACGCGATCGACGTGGAGACCGCCGACGCCCACCGGGTGCGCCGCTACGGCTTCCACGGCACCTCGCACGCGTATGTCTCGCGGGCCACCGCCGAGTTGCTGGGCCGGGCCCCGGAGGACGTGAACGTCATCGTGCTGCACCTCGGCAACGGGGCATCCGCGTCGGCCGTGCGCGGAGGCCGGTGCGTGGACACCTCCATGGGGCTGACGCCTTTGGAGGGGCTCGTGATGGGTACGCGCTCGGGAGACATGGACCCGGCCGTCATCTTTCATTTGATGCGCGTTGGCGGAATGTCCACGGACGACATCGACACTCTCCTCAACAAGAAGAGCGGTCTGATCGGGCTGTGCGGCGACAACGACATGCGGGAAATAACCCGGCGTATCGACGAGGGCGACGAGCGGGCGAAGCTCGCCTTCGACATCTACATTCACCGGTTGAAGAAGTACATCGGCGCCTACTGCGCGGTGCTCGGCAGGGTGGACGCGATCGCGTTCACCGCCGGGGTCGGGGAGAACGCGGCGCGGGTGCGGGAGGCAGCCCTCGCGGGCCTGGAACCGCTGGGACCGGCGGTGGACGCCGACCTCAACGCCGTACGCGGCGACGAGCCTCGGCTGATCTCGCCGGCCGGTGCCCGGGTCGCCGTCGCGGTGGTGCCGACCGACGAGGAACTCGAGATCGCGGCACAGACGTACGCCCTGGTCGACAGATGAGCGAAACAGTCGGGAAATACACGCCGGTAACACGATTGAGCGCATAGCCGCCCATGTGCATTCCGCCAGACGGAATATTCCGCAGCGAAACAAACCGATAGGATCGTCCCATGCGCCGTTCGAAAATCGTCTGTACTCTCGGCCCCGCGGTCGACTCCCACGAGCAGCTTGTCGCCCTGATCGAAGCCGGCATGAATGTGGCCCGCTTCAATTTCAGCCACGGCAGCCACGCCGAGCACCAGGGCCGGTACGACCGGCTCCGGGCCGCGTGCGCCGAGACCGGCAAGGCCATCGGTGTCCTCGCCGACCTCCAGGGCCCCAAGATCCGTCTGGAGACCTTCGCCGAGGGGCCCGTGGAGCTGGTGCGCGGTGACGAGTTCACCATCACCACCGAGGACGTGCCGGGCGACAAGCACATCTGCGGGACGACGTACAAGGGCCTGCCCGGTGACGTCTCCGCCGGCGACCAGGTCCTCATCAACGACGGCAACGTCGAGCTGCGGGTCCTCGAGGTCGACGGCCCGCGCGTGCGCACCGAGGTCGTCGAGGGCGGTGTCATCTCGGACCACAAGGGCATCAACCTGCCCGGTGCCGCGGTGAACGTGCCCGCGCTGTCCGAGAAGGACGTCGAGGACCTCAGGTTCGCGCTGCGGATGGGCTGCGACCTGGTGGCGCTGTCCTTCGTGCGGGACGCCGACGACGTGCAGGACGTCCACAAGGTGATGGACGAGGTGGGCCGCCGGGTCCCCGTCATCGCCAAGGTGGAGAAGCCGCAGGCGGTCGAGAACATGGAGGACGTCGTGATGGCGTTCGACGGCGTGATGGTCGCCCGTGGCGACCTGGCCGTCGAGTACCCGCTCGAGAAGGTCCCCATGGTGCAGAAGCGGCTCATCGAGCTGTGCCGCCGCAACGCCAAGCCGGTGATCGTGGCGACCCAGATGATGGAGTCGATGATCACCAACTCCCGCCCCACCCGCGCCGAGGCGTCCGACGTCGCGAACGCGATCCTGGACGGCGCGGACGCGGTCATGCTGTCGGCGGAGTCCAGCGTGGGCGCGTACCCGCTGGAGACGGTCCGCACGATGTCGAAGATCGTCGCGGCGGCCGAGGAGGAGCTGCTCTCCAAGGGCCTCCAGCCGCTGGTGCCGGGCAAGAAGCCGCGTACGCAGGGTGGTTCGATCGCCCGCGCCGCCTGCGAGATCGCCGACTTCCTCGGCGGCCGGGCGCTGGTGGCCTTCACGCAGTCCGGTGACACCGCCCGCCGGCTCTCCCGCTACCGCGCGTCGCAGCCGATCATCGCGTACACCACCGACGAGTCGACCCGTAACCAGCTGGCGCTCAGCTGGGGCGTGGAGTCGCACGTGGTGCCGTTCGTGAACAGCACCGACGAGATGGTGGACCTGGTCGACCACGCGATGCTCAAGCTGAACCGCTTCAACGAGGGCGACATCGCGGTCATCACCGCCGGCTCGCCCCCCGGTGTGCCGGGCACCACGAACATGGTCCGGGTGCACCACCTGGGCGGCGGCTCCCGCGACTGACGCCGCCGACGCCGTACGACAGCACCGAGGGCGCCCCCTGCGAGCAGGGGGCGCCCTCGGTGTGTTGCGGCTCCCGGAGGGGTCCTGGGCGGCGCCGAGGCGCCGTGGGCGGTCTCAGTCGGTGGTGAACTGGTGCAGCCCGGGCACGGTGAGCGTCCCGCCGAACTGGCCCGCCTGGACGACCTTCACCTTGGTGAAGTAGATCAGCGGGATGTTCAGCGGCGGCGGGTGCTTCGGGTCGAAGGTCACCGGGATCAGACCGAGCAGATTGCCGGAGATGCTCTCCGTGTACATGATCGTCTTGCCGTCGCGGATCGTGGACGTGCTGCCCTTGCGGGCCTGCACGTGGTAGGTGACGCCGGCCTGCTTGTCGTCGACCGTCTGGTGGAGGTCGCCGATGTCGGTGCCGTCGGAGATGACGTACTTCAGCACCTCCTTGACCGAGCCGTCGGCGGTCCGCACCTTGACGATGCCCTGGTAGTCGGCGCCCTTCAGCAGCAGGGAGCTGGCGTTCAGGTACCAGGGGTCGTTCGGCAGGGCGGGGATGCCCTTCTCGACGCCGCTCTCGTCCTCGGTGGCGACGGGGCAGTCGTCGGCGTTCACCTTGTCGCTCGGCGACGGGGTGGGGCTCGGGGTCGCGGTGGCGTCGCCGACCGTGTCCTCGGCGTCGTCCTTCGCGTCCTTCGCGGCGTCCGTGACGTCCTTGGCCGTGTCGGTCACCTTGTCGGTGGCGTCGTCCTTCGCGTCCTTCGCGTCCTTGCCGGCCTTCCCGGCGTCGGAGCCGGTGTCACCGGCGGTGTCCTCGGAGGCGGACGGGGACGGCGTGGTGGACGGCTCGGGCGTGGTGTCCTCGGTGTCCTTCTCGGGGACGAAGATGTCCTCGAGCGCGTCGCCGATGTCCTCCAGGACGTTGCCGCTGCCCGCCTCCTCGGCGGAGGGCGTGGGCGACGGGGTGGCCGTGGCGTCGGAGGCGGACGTGTCGGCGGGGTCCGTGGTGGACTCGTCCGCGTCGCCCTTGTCGTCGGAACCTGAATCCGGCGAAGAGGTGTCGTCGTCCGCGGAGTTGCCGCCGGACGCCGAGTCGCCGCCGCCGGTGGTGGTGTCCTCGTCCTTGGCGCCGTCGTCCGTGGACGGGGCGTCGCTCTCCGGGGCGGAGGCGGACGGGGTCGGGGTGGGCGACGCGGACGTGTCGGTGTCCTCGTCGGCGGCCTCCAGGGCGGCCACGCAGTCCTTGTACTCGTCGGCCGTCAGGCTCTGCTTCGTCGGGTCCTCGGCGCGGGCCAGGGTGGGTGTGAAGCCCATGCCCATGAGGACCGCCGTCGGCATCGCCGCCAGGGCTATCGCCTTGCCCGCCGGCACGTTCAGCCGGGTGAGAAGGGGCTTCTTGGGCGCCGCGTGCCGCGGTCCGGTTCTCGCACGGGACTCTCCCACCGAAGTCCCGTGGGTCACCTTGTCAGCCGGCACTGTGCCTCCCGTTCGTCCCGTTCGTGGGGGTGGTACCTGACAGGTCGTCGCCCTCGCCGCGCGCCGCCCCGCTCGTCGAGTCCGCCGTCGCGGGCTCGGGGGCGTCGCCCTTGACCAGGGGGACCGCACCTGGTTGTGCCGTGTTCTCCGATGCCGTGCCCTGGGGAGCCGTGTCCGGCGCGGCCGCGGCGCGCGCCGGGGTCTTGTACGTGGACGACACCCGCTCCTCCTCGTTGCCGGGCGCCCAGGCGATGGCCAGCGCGCCGCCGATCAGGGAGAGCAGGAAGCCGAAGCCGAAGCCACCGAGGTTGGAGACCGGGATGGACACGAGCGCCAGGAGGATCGCCGCCGTACCGGCGAAGGTGCGTACGTGCCGCTGGAACCACAGGCTGATCCCGAGCACCACCAGCAGCACGCCGATGATGAGGGAACCCGCGCCGCCCGTCGTCGACATGGCGAGCGTGAGGTGACCGATCTGCAGGTTCGCGTACGGCAGGTACATGATCGGGACACCGCCGAGCAGTACCAGAAGGCCCGCCCAGAAGGGACGAGAGCCCCTCCAGTCGCGGAAGCGCCGCCGAAAGGCGCGGAGATAGTCTTCGTTCTGCCCCGTTGACTCGGCGCTCATGGACAACAGCTCCCTGGAACGGTGTTGCTGTGAGAAGTTCGCGTACGGCATGTGGTTCGAGGCGCGCGTACGGGAATTCACGTACGGAGGTCGCGCGCGGGGTGCCCCGCGCAGCGAGAGGGACGGGCGGGCGAAGAAGCACAGGCCCCCTCACCCGCCCAGGGAGTGCTCAGTAGCACTCCACGGTGCCCTTGTGGAGCGACATCTTGAGGTTGCTCAGCTTGAAGGTTCCGGCGGTGGTCGCCCACGCCGTCTGCTTCACGTCGCTCAGCGAGGCCGAGTCGGCCTGCTGGGCGAACCCGTAGGGGTTGGCCTGCTCCGAGCCGCCCTTCATGCCCGGACCCTTGTTGGCGTCCTTGGCCGCCACACCGATGTCGATGCCCTTGAAGACGGCATCGGCCGAGAGGTCCTCGACGTCGATGTAGAGGTTCTCGGCCTCGACCTTCTTGCCACCGGTACCGGCGGTCAGCTTGAGGCTGACGCTACCGAGCAGCGGGACACCGGGGGTCACGACCGACTGGCACATGTTGGTGATCGTCGCGCTCTTGAAGGCCGAGACGGCGACGGGGTGAACCGTCTTCTCGCCCTTGAGGGTGTAGCCCTCGTCGAGCGCCCCGTACTGCGAGAAGCCCTGACCATCGAGCTGACCCGCCGTCACCTTGAACGACTGGCCCGACACACTGAACGACGCGGCGAGAGCGCCCTGCGCGAGGGCGACACCTATCGCTGCCGTGGCGGCGACGCTGGGCACCATGACCACAGCGAACCGCTTCCATCTGGTCCCGCCACGCACCTGGGACTCCATATTTCCTCCTTCTCGGACGTACATCTCCTGCCACCGGCTCGCCCCTTGACGGCGGCTCGGCCGGACAGGGATGGGAGAAGTGCTACGTCCTCGGGAATGGGGAGCGCCCGCGCTCGGTGGCGCCGAAGCGCCCGAACTCACCGGCGATCACCCCCGAGCGACAACCACTGGTCGCGCCTGACACGCATCACGCACAACCTGCTGGACAGGCTCCACCGTTGCGGCGGAGACCCCCCTGTCCAAGAGACGACGCCACTGTCGCCGGCTCTACTCGGTGGGGACCCAGAAAACCCGTTGACCCGACTGGCCGGCGGGGTACGGGATTGGACCGAGCGTCGCCGATCGTGGTGCATTCTCGCCGCCCCCGCAAGGGGGTTCGTTACTCGCTAGTAACGGACGGATAACCGAACAACGACCCATTGGCATCGGGCAGCGACCCTGGGTCGCCCCGAGTGAGGCGACAGAGTGGTTGACAGTCGGACAGAGTCCGACACATCGGCGCGGTTCTCTTACTGCCAGTAACAGCGACCGGGATTACCAAGATTTGGTAAAGGGCGGCCAGGATGTCGCCGTGTCGCCAAATCTCTCACTCCGGCAACACGCGTTCCGCCACATCACAGCCGTGCGCCCACGCCGAGGCGTGGGCGCGGAGGGCGAGGCGGGGCGGGCCGGCGCGGCCCGCCCCGGAACCTGTCTCAGAACAACGCCCGCGCCAGCGCCCGGCGGGCCGCGGTCACCCGCGGATCGTCGGACCCGACGACCTCGAACAGCTCGATCAGCCGCAGCCGCGCGGCCTCCCGCTCGTCGCCCGCCGACCGCCGGACCGTCTCGACGAGCCGCCCGAAGGCGTCCTCCACATGTCCGCCCACGAGGTCGAGGTCGGCGGCCGCGATCTGCGCCGACACATCGGCGGGGTTCTCCGCCGCGGCCTTGCGCACCTCCTGCGGGTCCATGCCCTGCACCCGCTGCAACAACTCGGCCTGCGCGAGGCCCAACTTGGCCTCGATGTTGCCCGGGTCGTCGCTCAGCACGTTCTTGTACGCCTGCACCGCGCCGCCGAAGTCGCCCGCGTCCAGGGCCTGCACGGCGGCGGCGAGCAGATGGTCGTAGGGGCCGGCCGGGATTTGCGGGGCCGACTCGACGGCACCCGGCTCGGCCTCGGGGTCGACCACGAGGCCGGTGAGGCCGAAGCGCTGCTCGGCGACCTGCACGAGCTGGTCGAGGGTGGCGCGGATCTGCTGCTCGGGGGCGGCGCCCTGGAAGAGGGGCAGCGCCTGCCCGGCGACGACGGCGAACACCGCCGGGATCCCCTGGATCCCGAACTGCTGCATCAGCATCTGGTTCGCGTCGACATCGATCTTGGCGAGGACGAACTTGCCGTTGTACTCGACGGCCAGCCGCTCCAGCACGGGGCTGAGCTGCTTGCAGGGCTGGCACCACTCGGCCCAGAAGTCGATGACGACGGGCACCTCGGTGGAGCGCTGGAGGACCTCCCTCTCGAACCCGGCCTCATCGACGTCGATGACCAGGTCGGCCGGGGAGACCGCTCCTTGGCCGCCCTGGCGGGCCGCTTCGGCGCGCGCCTGCTCCGCCTTCGCCTTGGCCTCCTGGGCCGCCTTCACCGCGGCGAGGTCGACGACTCCGCTCATGGACATGTTCCGTGGCTGCATGAGTACATCCTCCCCCCTCCGGGCGCGCGCGTGAAAAGCGTCGCGAGGCCGACCGTCCCCCTGGTGCACGAGCTTTCGCTACGACCCGTAGCGTAACTGCACTCGCGACTCCTATGTACCCACTCCCCGGTGATCTGCCTCACGGCACCGGGCACGACATGCCTGGACGCCGAAGAACGGCCGGATATGGTCGGCGGCATGCAGAGCCGCACCCCCGCCTCCCGCGCCACGGGGCGTCCGCGCAGCGCCACGGCGGACGCCGCGATCCTGGCGGCCACCCGGGAGGCTCTCGTGGAGCTGGGCTGGTCGAAGCTGACGCTGGGCGACGTGGCGACGCGCGCCGGGGTGGCCAAGACGACCCTCTACCGCCGCTGGGCGGGCAAGAACGAGCTCGTGGTCGACGCGGTGGCCGAGCTCTTCGACGAGCTGGAGATCCCCAACCGGGGCAGCCTCGCGGCGGACATCGAGGGCGTGGTGCTGCAGTTCGCCGCGATCCTCGCCCGCCCCGAGGCACGCAGCGGCCTGATGGCCGTACTCGCCGAGTCGACCCGCGACGACGCGCTGCGCGAACGCATCCGCACGTCCATCGTCGAACGCCAGAAGCGGCTGGTCCTGGAGGGCCGCACCCGTGCCCAGGCCCGCGGTGAACTCCCGCCGGAGTCCGACCCGACGACCGTCGACCTCATCTTCGACGTCGTGGCGGGCGCGGTGATCCACCGCACGCTGGTGAGCGCGGAACCGGCCGACGAGCAGTGGGTGCGCGCCTTCACCAGGCTCCTGCTGGTGGGCCTGGGCGGGGCGGCGGGCTGAGGGGGACGCACGCGACCGTGCCGAACGGCCGGCGCACGCGCGCCCCCTTCCGCGAACGGCGTCTAGAACGTCTAGAAGCCCGCGGGCTCCGTGTAGACGCCCCATTCGTCCCGCAGGGCCCCGCAGATCTCGCCCAGCGTGGCCTCCGCGCGGACCGCGTCCAGCATCGGCCCGATCATGTTCGACCCGTCCCGCGCGGCGACGAGCATGGCGTCCAGCGCGCGCCGGACCGCCGCGTCGTCGCGGGCGGACTTCCGCCCGGCCAGCACCCGTACCTGCTCGCGCTCGACCTCGTGGCCGACCCGCAGGATCTCCAGGTCGCCGGTGACGGAGCCGTGGTGGACGTTGACGCCGACCACGCGCTTCTCGCCCTTCTCCAGGGCCTGCTGGTAGCGGAAGGCGGACTCGGCGATCTCGCCGGTGAACCACCCGTCCTCGATGCCCCGCAGGATCCCGGAGGTCATCGGCCCGATCGGATGCCGCCCGTCGGGGTGGGCCCGCAGCCCGCGCTCCTTGATCTGCTCGAAGATCTTCTCGGCGTCGGCCTCGATACGGTCCGTCAGCTGCTCGACGTACCACGAACCGCCCAGCGGGTCGGCGACGTTGGCGACGCCGGTCTCCTCCATCAGCACCTGCTGCGTGCGCAGCGCGATCTCGGCGGCCTGCTCGGAGGGCAGCGCGAGGGTCTCGTCCAGGGCGTTGGTGTGCAGGGAGTTGGTCCCGCCGAGGACCGCGGAGAGCGCCTCCACCGCCGTGCGCACCACGTTGTTGTACGGCTGCTGCGCGGTCAGCGAGACACCGGCGGTCTGGGTGTGGAACCGCAGCCACTGAGCCTTGTCGGTGCGCGCCCCGTACACCTCGCGCATCCAACGGGCCCAGATCCGGCGTGCCGCGCGGAACTTGGCGATCTCCTCGAAGAAGTCGACGTGCGCGTCGAAGAAGAAGGACAGCCCGGGCGCGAACACGTCGACGTCCAGCCCGCGGCTGAGCCCCAGCTCCACGTACCCGAAGCCGTCGGCCAGGGTGTACGCCAGCTCCTGCGCGGCCGTGGCCCCGGCCTCACGGATGTGGTAGCCGGAGACGGACAGCGGCTTGTACGCGGGGATCCGCTCCGCGCAGTGCTCCATGAGGTCGCCGATGAGCCTGAGGTGCGGCTCGGGCTGGAACAGCCACTCCTTCTGCGCGATGTACTCCTTGAAGATGTCGGTCTGCAGGGTGCCGTTCAGCACGCCCGGATCGACGCCCTGCCGCTCGGCGGCGACGAGGTACATGCAGAAGACGGGCACGGCGGGCCCGCTGATGGTCATGGACGTCGTGACGTCCCCGAGCGGGATGTCCTTGAACAGGACCTCCATGTCGGCGGCGGAGTCGACGGCGACGCCGCAGTGCCCGACCTCGCCCAGCGACCGGGGGTCGTCGGAGTCCCGCCCCATGAGGGTGGGCATGTCGAACGCCACGGACAGGCCCCCGCCGCCGTTGGCGAGGATCATCTTGTACCGCTCGTTCGTCTGCTCGGCGTTGCCGAACCCGGCGAACTGCCGGATCGTCCAGGTCCGCCCCCGGTAGCCGGTCGCGTGGAGCCCCCGCGTGAACGGGTACTCCCCCGGCCATCCGATCCGCTCGAACCCGTCGTACACGTCCCCGGGCCGGGGGCCGTAGACGGGCTCCACCGGATCGCCGGACAGCGTGGTGAAGTCTGCCTCGCGCTTGCGCGCGGCGTCGAACCGGGCCTGCCAACGACGGCGACCCTCCTCGATGGCGTCAGCGTCCATACACCCCAATTTACTAGGACGTCCTAGTAAAGGACAGTGACGCAGGTCAGGACGCGCCCGAAAGGGCCATGGAAGCACCCGTTACGCTCAACGGCATGAAGAAGAGCGTCTTGACCCGCTACCGAGTGCTGGCCCTCGTCACGGCCGTGCTGCTGATCCTGCTCACGGCGGGCGTGATCGGGAAGCGCGTGCTGGGCCTGGACGGCTTCGACACCTTCGTCACCGTGGTGGGCTTCGCCCACGGCTGGCTGTACGTGCTGTACCTGGTCTTCGCCTTCGACCTCGGCAACAAGATGAAGCTGCCGGTCGGGCGTCTGCTGTGGGTCCTGCTCGCGGGCACGGTCCCGACCGCCGCCTTCTTCGTCGAGCGCCGGATCACCCGTGAGGCCGAGCCCCTGGTCATCGAGGACCCGGCGACCGAGACCGCCGCGGCCTGACCCGGCGGTCGTCGCCGCTCAGCTCTCCTCGAAGTCCCCCGCCGCCACCCGCAGCGGGCGGAGCATCGCGAAGATCTCCGCGCACTCCTCGTCGTCGTAGGCGCCGAGGCCGAAGTCCATGGCCATGAGGTCGCGGGTGGCAGCGTCACAGACCTCACGGCCCTTGTCGGTGATCGAGGCAAGGGTGCCGCGGCCGTCGTTGGGGTTGGGGCGCTTGTCGACGAGACCCGACTTCACCAGCCGGTCCACCGTGTTCGTCACGGACGTGGGGTGGACCATGAGGCGCTCACCGATCTTGGACATCGGCAGCTCGCCCTTCTGCGAGAAGGTGAGCAGCACCAGCGCCTCGTAGCGCGCGAAGGTCAGCCCGTACGGCTTGACGACCGCGTCGACCTCCGCCAGCAGGATCTGCTGGGCACGCATGATCGAGGTGATCGCGGCCATGGACGGGACGCTTCCCCAGCGCTGCTTCCAGTGCTCGTCGGCGCGCGAGATGGGATCGAAGGAGAGGCTGAGCGGCTTCGGCACGGCACCGACCTTACCGGCCGGTCACATGCCGGTCAGCCCCGTCTCGCCTTTCGGTCGCCCGGCAGGACGGCGACCCTCCGCGGACAGTGTCGCAACCGAGTCGAATTATCACCTTGTGTAACGATCGGTGATATATCGTCACGGCACGTCACCACCCTGGGAGCAGAGGGAGCGCCATGTCCCGGCCGACCCGTACGTCGCTCGCCGTCCTCTCGGCCCTCACCGCGCTCGGGCTCGCGGCGGGCTGCGCATCGCCGGGATCCCCGCCCGGGAGCGGCACCGGCGACACCTCCGTCGGCGGCGCCACCGAGAAGGCCGGTGACGCCGTACGGCCCGCCGCCGGGTCCCCCTTCTGGGTGGACCCGGCGAGCCCCGCGGCCCGGCAGATCGAGCGGTGGAAGGACGAGGGCCGTGCACGGGACGCCGCCCTGCTGCGCCGGATCGCCGAGCGGCCGACCGCCCTGTGGCCGGCCGGCGACGACCCGGTGCCGGTGATCGCCAAGGCCGTCGAGGCGGCGGGCCGGGAGCACCGCACGGCGGTCTTCGTCGCGTACAACATCCCGCACCGCGACTGCGGCCGGCACTCGGCGGGCGGCGCCGAGGACTCGGGGGCCTATCTGCGGTGGATCGACGCCTTCACCGGCGCCCTCGGGGGCGGCGACGCCCTGGTCGTCCTGGAACCGGACGCGGTCGCCCACATCGTGGACGGCTGCACCCCCGGCGAGTACCACGCCGAGCGCGAGGGACTGCTGGGCGAGGCCGTCGACCGGCTGAAGGAGCGGCCCCGCACCAAGGTGTACGTCGACGCCGGCAACCCCGCCTGGATCGCCGACCCCCGCGACCTCGTCGCGCCGCTGCGCCGCTCCGGCATCGGCCGGGCCGACGGCTTCGCCCTCAACGTCTCCAACTTCCAGACCGACGCCGCGACCAGGGCGTACGGCCTCAGGCTGTCCGAGGCCCTCGGCGGCAAGCACTTCGTCGTCGACACCAGCCGCAACGGCAACGGCCCGCTGAACGGTGAGCGCGGCACCGCCTGGTGCAACCCGCCCGGCAGGGCCCTCGGCACGGCACCCACCACGGACACCGGGTCGCCGGTCCTCGACGCGTATCTGTGGATCAAGCGCCCCGGGGAGTCGGACGGGGAGTGCCGGGGCGGACCGGCGGCGGGCACATGGTGGCCGGACTACGCCCTCGGCCTGGCCCGCAACACGAAGGCGTAGCCCCCCGGCGTCACCGCGCCCGAACCCGTCACCGCGCCCGAACCCGTCACCGCATCTGACCCCGTCGCCGCACCTGAATCCGTCGCCGCGCCCGGCCCCGTCACCGCACCTGGACCCACTTGGCCACCGACGGTGTGCCCCGCGCGTCCGTCACGAACAGCATGTACCAGCCCGGCGGGACGAGGGTCCGGTCCGACGGGACGTCGACGGTGATCGAATCGCGGGTCCGGGTGACCTCCAGCGCGATGGACCGCTGTTCGACGTCGGTGGAGTGGGTGACCGCGCTGGGCCGCATCAGCCGGGCCTCGACGATCCGCCCCGGGTGGGCGGTGGCGAAGGTGGCGCGGCCCTTGGCGTCGGTCTCCTGAGGGCCGTCGCCGAGAACGGGACGGTCCTTGCCGTACTCGTGCAGCCGCGGCGGTGTGTAGATCTCCATGCGCTGCTCGAAGTGGCCCAGCTTGGTGTTCTGCTGGTCGTCGAAGAGCGGGTCGGAGCCGAAGGTGGCGACGCGGCCGTCCGGCAGGAGCAGCGCCTCGGAGTGGTAGTTGCGGCCCACCCGGGGGGCGGCGGCGCCCCGGAAGGAGTTGGTCCGGGGGTCGTAGAACTGCGCCTTGAGGATGTTGCTGGCGCTGCGGCCGCGGTAGTCGCGGGAGCCGTTGGAGGTGAAGACGGTGTCGTCGGGCATGATCACGCTGTTCAGATAGCGGGTGCCCTGGGGAAGGTCGGGGCCGTCCTGGAAGGCCGGGGAGTCCTGTTTCAGGTCGACGACCGCCGTGCGCGAGGTCGACTTCCGTGACTCGCCGACGCCTCCGCCGCCGAGGATCATCACCTTCTGGTCCTGCGCGGGCGGCAGCAGCACGGAGGCCGAGGTCTCCGTCCGGTCGGCGTCCGTCAGACCCGGCACCTTCTCGAACGTGTTGGTCCTGAGGTCCCACAGGCCCGGCACCCGGCCCGCGTCGGCGGGACCGTACCCGGCGTTGGAGGCCGGGTAGAACAGCTTGCCGCCCTTGGTGAGGAAGAGGGCCGGGTACGTGGGGAAGTACCGCTCGGGCCCCGGCTTCCACTTCCTGGTCGCCGGGTCGTAGATCTCGTTGTCGCCCGGGTCGACGACCCCGACGTCGTCGAGCCCGGACACGGCGAGCACCCGACCGTCCTGCAGACCGACCAGTGTGGGGTACCAGCGGGCCTTCGCCATGGGCGCGACCGACACGTACTTCTCCGCCACCGGGTCGAACTCGTAGGCCGCCCTGATCCCCTGGAAGTCCTGCTTGTCGAGGGTGATCTTCTCGGAGAGGCCGTAGGTGTCGTCGGCCGCCCGGCCCGTCAGCCCGACGATCTCGTACTGGGCCTGCTGGTCGGTGACGAACCGCGGGCCCTTCCCGACGGCCTCGACGAAGACCCGGGCCTCGCTCGCGGTGACCTTCGTCCGCCACGGCTGCATCACGCCGGCCGCGTCGTACGTGATGTCGAAGGCGCGCTTCGCCCTGGGGACGGTGACGTCGAAGCGGCTGACGTACTCGGTGCCTGACGGTGAGCGGAAGCGGGTGCCCTTCTCCAGGAACACGGCCCGGTCGGGGTTCTCGTTCTTGACGCGCATGCCGCCGCCGGCCCGTTCGACCTCGCCGGCCAGCAGCTCGTAGCGGGCGGTGCCGCCGGCCACCAGGAGCCGGCCGGAGGGCAGCTGGGCGTGGCCCGCGCAGAAGAAGTCGACGGGGGTCGGGATCCTCTTGAACGTGTTCCTCACCGGGTCCCACAGGACGGTGTCGAAGGACCCCTTGTCGAATTTCTTCTGCTCGTTGCCCGAGCCGGCGACGATCAGCACCTTGCCGGTGTGCAGCAGGGCCGCGTGGATGGCGTTGGTGCGGAACTCGCGCGGGATGTCGACCTGCGACCAGGAGCCGTAGAGGGCCTTGTAGCCGGGCTGGGCGATCTTCCACTCGTGGTAATGCTTCTCGGCGAAGCCGATCACCGCCGGGGCGTTCAGCCCGGCGAGGAGGGCGACGCCTCCGATGCCGAGGGCGGTCCGCTTGGTCCTCGAGAGCCGGTGCGCCTCGGTCTTCTTCGGGAGCCGGTGCGTCTTGGTCTTCTTCGGGAGCCGGTGCGCCATGGCCTAGTTGCCTCCCGTCGCGGTGCCGGAGACCGAGGGGGCCGGGGTGGGGGCAGGGGCGCCCGCCCGGCGTTCACGGTGCCGGGTGACGGCCCACACCGCGACGGGCGCCAGCGAGACGGCCGTGGCGAGGACCGCCCAGGTGCGCATGGCCACATGGCTGTGGCCGAGCAGGAGCGAGACGGTCAGCGACGCGGAGAGCACGGCCGCCCAGAACAGATGGATGCGGAAGGTCAGCAGCCGGTCGGGGCTGGCGTCGCCGCCCTTGGGGGTGACGACGAAACGGCAGGGCAGCCTCAGCAGCGCGGCGCCGAGGGACTTCAGGTAGATGGGCGCGGAGAGCGCGGACATGGCCATCCCGGCGAGCCCGCCCGACCCCTCCGGCTCGTGCGGCGAGACGTTGTGCCTGCGGTTCCACAGATAGAGCCCGACCTGGAGGGCGGCCGCGTCGCTGTACAGCATCAGCCACACGGAGGGGGTGACCTGGGTGCCGGACGCTCCGAAGCACAGGAACAGCACACAGCTGACGATGCCGAGCAGCCAGTTGACGGCCGTCATCGGGTAGTAGACGAGCATCAGCGTGTACGAGAAGAGGCGGCCCCACGGCATCGTGAACGGCGCCTTCCAGTACTGCTTGAAGAGCGTCTCGTACGTGCCGCGCGACCAGCGCGTCTGCTGGGAGAAGAAGTCCGTCCAGGAGGCGGGCCCCTCGCCGACGGCCAGCACGTCCGGTGTGTACACGGACCGCCAGTACGCGCCCGTGGCGGGGTTGCGGTGGCGGTGCAGCTCGAAGCCGGTGGCCATGTCCTCGGTGATCGAGTCGCGCAGTCCGCCGATCTGCCGCAGGGCGGCGACGCGTACGACATTGTTGGTGCCGACGAACATGGGGGCGCGGTAGCGGTTGCCGGCGCGCTGGATGAGGGCGTGGAAGAGGAACTGCTGCGACTCGGCGGCCTTGGTGACCGGGGCGGTGTAGTTGCCGTACACCTGGGGGCCGACGACGAACGCGACGTCCGGGTCGCGGAAGTACCCCATCATCCGTTCGAGGAAGTTCGGCAGCGGTACGTGGTCGGTGTCGACGGAGGCGAAGAACGCGTACTCCTCGCCGTGCGCCGCGATCCACGCGTTGTAGTTCCCGTGCTTCGTGCGGGCCTTGTGGGGGCCCTTGGGGCGGTTCCACTCGGCCCTCCCCTTGCGGGTGAAGTGCCGGACACCCAGTTCCGCGCACAGGGCCCTGGCCAGGTCGTCGTCGCCCTCGTCGAGGAGCCACACGTCGAGGTGGCCGTCGTGCCGTATCCGGGTCGCGCCCTCCAGGGTGGCCCGGACCATGGAGAGGGGTTCCTTGCCGGGGACGTAGGTGGTGAGGAAGGCGACACGCGTGCCGGGTTCGGGGACCACGGGTATGGGGTCGCGGGCGACCATCGTCGCGTGGGCGATGGACACGACGTTGACGACCATGAAGAGCTCGATCAGCCCGATCGCCGTCAGCATCACGATGTCGAGGCCCACCAGCCAGCTGTCCGCGCCCTCGCGCTCCACCCAGTGGGTCGGCCAGACGAGGTAGATCAGCAGGACGCCCGTGAGGACCGGCGCGAGCGTCATCAGCAGGACGGCGCGTATGCGGTGCGGCTCCTTCGCCAGGAGCTTGGTGTACCGCACCCGGTGGACCGGCCCCGACGGCTCCGTGAGCGGTCCCGCCAGGCGGCTGTGGGTGTCGTAGTCATAGCCCTCCGGTCCCACAGCGCCCTCCCGCGATCGAACGACGAGGCGATACCTCCACGAAAGAGCGCGAATGGCGGTACGTCGATCCGGAGTGGGCCGAACGGAGGACATCCCGGCGGGTGCCCGCCCATTACGGCAGACGGCGTAGCGCTCGCACCCCGGGGGTGGGTTGGGGCGGGAGAGTCAGGGTGATGATTCGTTCGTCTGTTCTCTCTGGTGACGCGTGTGCGGTCTCCCTAGTGTGATCGTCATGCAGCTCCGGTACGCGTTCAGGCTCTACCCGGATGCCGGTCAGCGCACCGCGCTGGCCAGGGCGTTCGGGTGCGCCCGTGTCGTGTTCAACGACGCGGTGCGAGCCCGCGAGGACACCCGCCGGGCCGGGCAGCCGTTCCCGACAGCCGGAGAGCTGTCGAGGAGGCTGGTCACCGAGGCGAAACGGACTGCGGAACGGTCCTGGCTGGGTGAGGTCTCCGCCGTCGTCCTCCAACAGTCCCTGCGGGACGCCGAGGCCGCCTACCGCAACTTCTTCGCCTTCCTCAAAGGCGCCCGCAAGGGGCCGAAGGTCGGCTCGCCCCGCTTCAAGTCCCGTAAGGACGCCCGGCAGTCGATCCGGTTCACCGCCAACGCCCGCTGGAACATCACCGGCAGCGGACGGCTGAGCCTGCCGAAGATCGGCACGGTGAAGGTGAAATGGTCCCGCACCCTGCCCGCCACCCCCACCTCCGTCACCGTCATCAAGGACGCGGCCGGCCGGTACTTCGCCTCCTTCGTCATCGACACCGACCCCGCCGCCGACGCCGGCCGGATGCCCGAGTCCGACCGCACCATCGGCATCGATCTCGGCCTCACTCACTTCGCGGTCCTCTCCGACGGCACGAAGATCGACTCCCCGCGCTTCCTGCGCCGGGCGGAGAAGAAGCTGAAGAAGACCCAGAAAGAGCTGTGCCGCAAACAGAAGGGATCGAAGAACCGGGCCAAAGCCCGCCTGAAGGTCGCCCGCGCCCACACCAAAGTTGCTGACGCGCGCCGTGAGTTCCACCACCAGCTCTCCACGAAGCTGATCTGCGAGAACCAAGCAATCGCCGTGGAGGACCTCTCGGTGGCGGGACTGGCACGCACCAGGCTGGCCAAATCCGTGCACGACGCCGGCTGGTCATCGTTCATCGGCATGCTGAAGTACAAGGCAGCACGGTACGGCCGCACCCTGGTCACGATCGGCCGGTTCACGCCGACCTCCCAGACCTGCTCCGCCTGCGGCGCCGTGGACGGGCCCAAACCCCTCGACGTCCGGGAGTGGACGTGTGTCGCCTGCGGCACCGTCCACGACCGGGACGTCAACGCCGCGATCAACATCAAGACGGCCGCCGGACTGGCGGTGACGGCCTGCGGAGCGCCGGTAAGACCAGGAGCGATCCCGGCACAGCGCGAAGAAACAGGAAGCCATGGATTCCCGACCGGAAACCGTGCCGCGATGGAGGCACAGCAACCAGTCGAGAAGGCCAGAATCCTAGGGCTTCAGCCCGAGGTGCAAGTCAATCGGCGAGGTACCGCTCGATCGTCTCCACCTTGGAGGTGAGGCCGTCGGTCACGCCGGGGCGGATGTCCGCCTTCAGGACCAGGGAGACCCGCGGGGCGTGCTCCTCGACCGCGGCGACGGCACGGCGGACGACGTCCATGACCTCGTCCCAGTCGCCCTCGACGGAGGTGAACATCGCGTCGGTGCGGTGCGGCAGACCCGATTCACGGACGACACGGACGGCGTCGGCGACGTACTCCCCCACGTCCTCGCCGACGCCGAGCGGCGTCACGGAGAAGGCGACGATCACGCGTTCACGACCCCTTCCTTGCGGGCGCGGGAGGCGATCACCGCGTCCTCGGCCTCACGGCGCAGCCGGCGCTCCGCGAAGAAGCCGCCGGCGGGCAGCACGGAGAGGGCGAAGTAGAGCGCAGCGGTCTTCAGCGACCACTTCGCGCGGTTCCAGGCGTCGGCCCAGAAGACCAGGTACAGCAGGAACAGGATGGCGTGGACCCAGCCCATGACGGGCACCGCGTTGAACTCCGTGGTCCGCTTCAGCACCGAGCAGACGAGCAGCAGCAGGAAGGAGACGGCCTCGGGGGCGGAGACGAGGCGCAGGCGGCGGAGGGCGGAGGCGGTCTTTATGTCCACGGGTCACCTTCGGTGGGGTCGGCGGGCGAGTCGTCGAGCTTTGTGAACGCATGCACAAGCGCTGTCCATTCTGGCATCCGTCAACCGCCTGAATGCCCTAGGGGTCCCCTCAGGGTCGAGATCACCCTCTGGACCCTGTCCTGTCCGGCCATCGGCCGGTTACCGTCACCCCGTGGCAATGTTCCGACTTCAAGGCAGCAAGGTGCTCGCTGTCGACATGACCGGGGACGCCGTGAAGGCGAAGAACGGCTCGATGGTCGCGTACGACGGTCAGATGTCGTTCAAGAAGCTGAGCGGCGGTGGTGAGGGCCTGCGCGGGATGGTGACGCGGCGCCTCACGGGTGAACAGATGACGTTGATGGAGGTCACCGGGCAGGGAACCTGCTGGTTCGCGGACCGGGCCTCCGAGATCAACCTCGTTAATCTTCAGGGGGACAAGCTGTATGTGGAGTCGAGCAATCTGCTCGCGACGGACTCCGGACTGCGGACGGGCACGAGCTTCACGGGGCTGAGCGGCGCCTCGCAGGGCAACGGCCTGTTCACCACGACGATAGAGGGCCACGGCCAGGCGGCGATCATGTCCGACGGCCCGGCGGTGGTGCTGCGCGTGAGCCACCAGTACCCGCTGACGGTGGACCCGGGGGCGTACATCGCCCACCAGGGCAACCTCCAGCAGTCGTTCCAGTCCGGTGTGACATTCCGCACGCTGCTCGGGGAGGGCGGCGGCGAGGCCTTCCAGATGCGCTTCGAGGGCGACGGACTCGTCTATGTCCAGCCGAGCGAGCGCAACACGATCGCGGGAGACGTGTGAGATGCCCTTCCGTGAGATCAACTCGAAGATGATCGAGGCGACCGTCCTGCCCGGCCAGCGGCTGTTCAGCCAGCGCGGGGCGATGCTCGCCTACAAGGGCGAGGTGTCCTTCACGCCCAACATCCAGGGCGGCCAGGGCGGTATCGCGTCGATGATCGGCCGCCGCGTCGCGGGCGAGGCGACCCCGCTGATGACCGTCGAGGGCAGCGGCACGGTCCTGTTCGGGCACGGCGGCCACCACATCCAGGTGATCAACCTGACCGGTGACACGCTCTACGTCGAGGCCGACCGTCTGCTGGCCTTCGACGGCACCCTCCAGCAGGGCACGATGTTCATGGGCTCGCAGGGCGGCGTCATGGGCATGGTCCGCGGCCAGGTGACCGGGCAGGGCCTGTTCACCACCACCCTCCAGGGCCACGGCGCGGTCGCCGTGATGGCGCACGGCGGAGTCATCGAGGTCCCCATCACTCCCCACCGCCCGGTCCATGTGGACCCCCAGGCGTACGTGGCCCACCACGGCGACGTGCGCAACAAGCTGTCCACCGCGCTCGGCTGGCGCGACATGGTGGGCCGCGGCTCCGGCGAGGCGTTCCAGCTGGAGCTGAGCGGCAACGGCGCGGTGTACGTCCAGGCCTCGGAGGAGAAGCTGTGAGCATGTACGGGGGCCCGGTCGCCGGCCCGACGGTCTTCGACCCGATGACACTGCCGAGCGACGACAACGTCAACAACTACACCTTCTGCGTGGAGCTCAAGGGGAGCCAGTGGTTCCTGCAGAAGGGCAAGATGATCGCCTACTACGGGCAGATGGAGTTCAACGGCGTCGGACACGGCCGGCTGGACCGTCTTGTCCGTACGTCCTTTCATTCGCCTCTGCACGCGAGCGACTGGGTCGTCGCCGAGGGCTCCGGGAAGATGCTCCTGGCCGACCGGGCCTTCGACGTCAATTCATATGACTTGGACGAGGGCAACCTGACCATTCGCTCCGGCAACCTCCTCGCTTTTCAGCCAAGTCTCGCGCTGAAGCAGTCCATCGTTCCGGGGTTCCTGACGCTGATCGGGACGGGCAAGTTCGTGGCCGCCTCCAACGGCCCCGTGGTGTTCATGGAACCCCCCATTCGGGTCGACCCGCAGGCGCTGGTCGGGTGGGCCGACTGCCCCTCCCCCTGCCACCACTACGACCATGGGTACATGACAGGCGTAATGGGCGGTCTACGTGCACTGACGGGTATCGGCGGCGCCTCCGGCGAGGAGCACCAGTTCGAGTTCGTCGGGGCGGGCACGGTGCTGCTCCAGTCGTCCGAAACGCTGATGGCCGAGCAGGCCATGGGCGCGGTGCCGCACGAGCCGGGCGTACCCGGCGGCGGAGGGGTACCCGGCCACTACGGACAGCAAGCCGGCACACCGCGCCTTCCCGGACAGCTGGGGGACCTCCAGCGTCGCTTCGGGCTGTGAGCGGTAGTCTGCGGAGTGTGACATCGAACGTGTGCGCGCTGTCACGTTCCGACCCGTACCACCACAACCCTCACTAGTTCGCCTTTCAACCTTTTAGGTAGACTTCATTCATGGAGACCGAGACGGCCACGCGCTGGCTGACCGATGCGGAGCAGTGCGCCTGGCGCACCCATCTGGACGTCAACCGACTGTTGACGCACCAGCTCGAAAGGGATCTGCAGCCGTTCGGCCTGACAATGAACGACTACGAGATCCTGGTGAACCTTTCCGAGTCGGAGGGCCTGCGGATGCGGATGAGCGACCTCGCCTCCGCGACCCTCCAGTCCAAGAGCCGCCTCTCGCACCAGATCACCCGCATGGAGAACGCGAACCTGGTGCGCCGGGAGAACTGCGAGTCCGACCGGCGCGGGCTGTTCGCCGTGCTGACCGAGCACGGGCTGGAGACCATGCAGCGGGTCGCGCCGCACCATGTGGCGTCGGTGCGGCGGCACTTCATCGATCTGCTGCCGGAGGAGGCGCTGGAGGAACTGCACAAGTCGCTGACGCCGGTCGCGGAGCACTTGCGCAGCCATCGCGGCAAGCCGTAGCGCTCCGCTTGGGGGGCCGGGAGACTACGGGGGCTGGGCTGCGGGTCTTGTGTCGGCTGCGGGTTCGTCGTGGCTGGTCGCGCAGTTCCCCGCGCCCCTGGGTTGCCTGGGGGCGCCGTACGTCGAAGAAGGCGCCCTGAAGTCTCCTTGGGCCTTAGATCTCCTTAGGCCCTTAGGTCTCCTTGGGGAGGCGTAGTTCGAAGAGGGCGCCGCCTTCTTGGGCGTCCCGGACGGTCAGGGTGCCTCCGTGGCGGCGGGCGATGTCCCTGGCGATGGCCAGGCCCAGGCCGGCGCCGCCGTCGTCGCGGGCCCGGGACTCGTCCAGACGGACGAAGCGTTCGAAGATCCGCTCGCGATCGGCCGGGGCGATCCCCGAGCCGTCGTCGGCGACCTGGAGGACGGCCTCGCCGGCCTCGGCGCGCAGGGTGACGGCGACCCGGTCGCGGGCATGCCGGGCGGCGTTGTCCAGCAGATTGCCGAGGACCCGGCAGATCTGGCCGCGGGAGCCACCGACCTCCAGCGACGCCACACAGTCGAGGGCCACCCCCGGACGGGAGTCCACCTCCTCCCGGACGACGGCCGCGAGGTCGAACCGCGCGTCCGGCGGCGGCCGCTCCCCCGCGTCGAGGCGGGCGAGGAGCAGCAGGTCGGCGGCGAGCCCCTGCAGCCGTACGGTGTCCTCCAGGGCCCCGTCCAGGTCCAGCAGCTCCGGGTGCGCGGCGCCCACTTCCAGCTGGGTGCGCAGGGAGGCGATCGGGCTGCGCAGTTCGTGCGAGGCGTCGGCGACGAAGGCGCGCTGGCGTTCGACGGAGCTCTCCAGCGCGGCGAGGGTCTCGTTCGTCGTACGGGCCAGACGGGCGACCTCGTCATGGGTGTCCGGCTCGGGGACACGCCGCGAGAGGTCCTCGGACGCCGTGATCGCGGCCATCTCGGCGCGGATGCCCTCGACGGGCCGCAGCGCCCGCCGGGTGACCAGGTACGTCACCCCGCTGACCGTCAGCAGGAGCAGCGGCAACCCGATCAGCATCGTCGTCAAGGCGGTGTGCACGGCGTCCTGTTCGACGGCGAGCGGCGCGCCCGCGTAGACAGTGAGAGGGACCCCGCCCTTCGTGATCACGTCGACGGCGGCGAACCGGTAGTCGGCCGTCTCCCCCTCGACGGTCGCGGTGCCCTCGCCGTACCAGGTCTCGTCGGCGACCTCACCGGACTTCAGACGGTTCGCGTCCTCCGCCTCCCGGTCGCCCTCCGCCCGGTCGTCGGCGTCGTCGTTGGTCTCGGAGTTGAGCCGCTCGGAGGCGACGGCGCTCACGCTGATGCCCTCGACGTCCTCGCCGACCACGACCGGCTTCTGCGCGCGGTCGAGGATCTCCACGGGGTTCTCGTCGCCGTCCGGCAGGTTCAGCTTGTCGTACGCGAAGCCGTGGGCGAGCGCCGAGGCGGCACTGCGGGCCACGGAGTCGGCCTCGGTGTCCGCCTTGTCGACGAGGGTGAACCGCAGCGAGAGCAGCACCGCGGCGCCCGCGGCGACCAGGGCGACGGCCACGACCACGGTCGCCGCGAGCGTGGCACGGGCCCGTACGGAGCCCAGACGGCGCCTCACGGGCGGGCCTCCAGTCGGTATCCGGCGCCGCGGACGGTCTTGATGAGCGTCGGGCCCAGCTTGCGGCGCAGGGTGCTGATGTAGACCTCGACGATGTTCGGGTCGCCCTCGTAGGCGAAGTCCCAGACGTGCTCCAGGATGTCGGCCTTCGACACGACCTCACCGGCTCTGAGCACGAGCTGTTCGAGGACGGAGAACTCCTTGGCGGTCAGCGTGACCTCGTCGTCGGTGAGAAACACGCGCCGGGCGGCGGTGTCGACCCGCAGATCGCCGACCGCGTGCACGGGCGAGGCTCCGCCCGCCGGGCCGCGCCGCCTGAGCAGCGCCTTCACCCGGGCGACGAGGACCACGTACGAGAACGGCTTGGTGAGGTAGTCGTCGGCGCCCGTGTCGAGTCCCTCGGCCTCGTCGTACTCGCCGTCCTTGGCGGTGAGCATCAGGATCGGCACGTCGTGGCCGGCGGCTCGCAGGGCGGCGCACACCCGGTAGCCGTTCATGCCGGGCAGCATGATGTCGAGGATGACGAGGTCGTAGACGCCCTCGCTCGCCCGGTGCAGGCCCTCAGCGCCGTCGTGGACGACGTCCACCGCGTAGCCCTCGGCCGTCAGCCCCTTGGCCAGGGACACCGCGAGCCGCTTCTCATCTTCCACGATCAACAGACGCATGCGTTCAGCTTGGCAAAGCGAACCTGAAGCGTTCTTCAGGGGGTTTCAGGTCCGCTTCAGCGTCGCTCGGCCAGCTTGGTGGACGTCGAAAGCAGACGAGGCACACCAGACGGAGGAATCCCATGAAGCGCAACATCGTCATCGCCACCGTCGCGGCCGCCGCCCTGATCGGCGGAGGCACCGCGACCGCCATCGCGGTCGCGGGTGACGACGAGGCGCCGGCGAAGAAGACGGTCACGGTGGCGAACGACGACAACGACCGCGACGACGCCCAGGACACCGACGACACCGCGCAGGACAGGGCCGAGGACAAGGCGGAGGACAAGGCCGAGGACCGGGCCGCCCGTGACACGGACGAGGACGCCGAGGACAAGGCGGAGAACGCGGCCGACGCCAAGGCCGCGCAGATCACCGCCGCCGACGCGATCGAGGCGGCGCTGAAGCACACGTCCGGTACGGCGGTCTCCGCCGACCTCGACGACGAGGGCACGACCTACGTGTGGGACGTCGACGTACTGACGGGCGGCGGCTCCTGGCACAGCGTCCAGATCGACCCGGCCACCGGGAAGGTTCTCGGCTCGCACACTGAGAAGGACGACGACGGTGACGACGCCGCCGAGACCGCGCGGATCCGGGACGCGCTCAAGGGCAGCTCGGTGACCGCCGCGGAGGCCGCGGAGGCCGCCGCCGCGAAGGGCACCGTCACCTCCGTCGACCTCGACGAGGAGAGCCGGGACAAGGCGTGGGAGGTCGACACCACCGCCGCGAACGGCACGGGCAGCGACTGGCGCGTGGCGCTGGACACGGGCAAGGTCACGGCCGACCGCACGAATGGCTGACCGCCGGATGCCTTTCCGGGCCGTGGTTCGACTGCGGCCCGGTAGGGGTTGTTCGCGCCCTCGCGGCGGAGCCGCATGTGTCACCGCCCCGCGCCCCTGAAAAGCGATCGGGGCTGCGCCCCGTGCTTTTCAGGATGAAGGGCGGGCCGCAGGCCCGTTCCCTTCAGGGGCGCGGGGAACTGCGCGAGAAACCACGACGCACCCGCAGCCGCCGACGCCCCCCCCGGCCCCCACCCATAAGGCGCCCTCACCCCTCCGTCAGGCCGGCGACCAGTTCGTCGGCCGCCCGGTAGGGGTCCAGCTCCCCCTCCACGATCCGCTCCGCGAGAGCGGACAGGCGGCGGTCTCCGTGGAGGTCCCCGATCCGCTCCCGCAGCGCGGTCACCGCGATCGTCTCGACCTCGCGCGCGGCGCGGGCCCGCCGCCGCTCCGCGAGCACCCCGCGCTCCTCCATCCACGCCCGGTGCTTCTCCAGCGCCTCGACGACCTCGTCGACGCCCTCGCTGCGTGCCGCGACCGTCTTGACGATCGGCGGCCGCCAGTCCCCGGGGCCGCGCGTCTCGCCGAGCCCGAGCATGTGGTTCAGCTCGCGCGCGGTCGCGTCGGCGCCGTCCCGGTCGGCCTTGTTGACGACGTAGACGTCACCGATCTCCAGGATCCCGGCCTTGGCCGCCTGGATGCCGTCACCCATGCCGGGCGCCAGCAGCACCACGGACGTGTCGGCCTGGGAGGCGATCTCCACCTCCGACTGGCCGACACCGACCGTCTCGACCAGCACCACGTCGCAGCCCGCCGCGTCGAGGACGCGGATCGCCTGCGGCGCCGCCCAGGCGAGGCCGCCGAGGTGGCCGCGGGTCGCCATGGAGCGGATGTAGACACCGGGGTCGGAGGCGTGCTCCGACATCCGGACGCGGTCACCGAGCAGCGCGCCCCCGGAGAACGGCGAGGACGGGTCCACCGCCAGAACGCCGACCCGCTTGCCGGCCTTCCGGTACGCGGTGACCAGCGCCGACGTGGACGTGGACTTGCCCACGCCGGGCGATCCGGTCAGACCGACGACGTACGCCCCGCCGGTCAGCGGGGCCAGCGCCGCCATCACCTCGCGCAGTTGCGGGGACGCCCCCTCCACCAGGGAGATCAGCCGGGCGACGGCACGCGGCCGCCCTTCCCTGGCCTGGGCCACCAGCGTGGGGACGTCCTGCATCACAGCTCCGTTCCGAACAGCCACGTACACCTGGGAGGGGAAGGCCTCAGGCCTTGGGTACCCGCACGATCAGCGCGTCACCCTGACCGCCGCCGCCGCACAGCGCGGCCGCGCCGACCCCGCCGCCGCGCCGCCTCAGCTCCAGCGCGAGGTGGAGGACGAGACGGGCGCCGGACATACCGATCGGGTGGCCGAGGGCGATGGCACCGCCGTTGACATTCACCTTTTCAGGGGACACCCCGAGGTCCTTCATTGACTGCACGGCGACCGCCGCGAAGGCCTCGTTGATCTCGATGAGGTCGAGATCCGCCACGTCCAGGCCGTCCTTCTTCAGGGCGTGCTGGATCGCGTTGGACGGCTGCGACTGCAAGGAGTTGTCCGGTCCCGCGACGTTCCCGTGGGCGCCGATCTCGGCGAGCCACTGAAGGCCCAGTTCCTCGGCCTTCTCCTTGCTCATCACGACCACGGCCGCGGCACCGTCCGAGATCTGCGAGGCGGAGCCCGCGGTGATCGTGCCGTCCTTGGCGAAGGCCGGGCGCAGCTTGCCCAGCGACTCCGCGGTGGTCTCGCCCCGGATGCCCTCGTCCTGGCTGAAGACGACCGGCTCGCCCTTGCGCTGCGGGATCTCCACGGGGGTGATCTCCGCGTCGAAGATCCCGTTCTTCTGCGCGGCGGCCGCCCGCTGGTGGGACAGGGCGGAGAACTCGTCCTGCTCCGGGCGGAGGATGCCGAGGCGGGTGTTGTGCTTCTCGGTGGACTCGCCCATGGCGATGCCCTCGAAGGCGTCCGTCAGCCCGTCGTACGCCATCGCGTCGAGCATCTGGATCGCACCGTACTTGTAGCCCTCACGGGACTTCGGCAGCAGGTGCGGGGCGTTGGTCATGGACTCCTGGCCGCCGGCGACGACCACGTCGAACTCGCCGGCGCGGATCAGCTGGTCGGCGAGGGCGATGGCGTCCAGGCCCGACAGACACACCTTGTTGATGGTGAGGGCGGGCACGTTCATCGGGATGCCCGCCTTGACGGCGGCCTGGCGTGCCGGGATCTGCCCTGCCCCGGCCTGGAGCACCTGGCCCATGATCACGTACTGCACCTGGTCGCCACCGATCCCCGCACGGTCGAGGGCGGCCTTGATCGCGAAGCCGCCGAGGTCGGCTCCGGAGAAGGACTTCAGCGACCCGAGCAACCGCCCCATGGGCGTACGCGCGCCCGCGACGATCACCGAGGTCCTGCCGTTCGTTCCAGTCATGAGGTGCGATCCCCTATCCAGCCTGCACGGCCGAGGAGTGAACGAGGGTTTACTTCGAATGTACTGAGTGGCACTCCGTGCCGTCACCCGGCCGTGAGTGTGATCGCTGGCACGTTGCGTAACCGCTCGATGCGCGCTGCACTGACACCATGCTGACGCGAATCGACCACATCGGGATCGCCTGTTTCGACCTCGACAAGACCGTCGAGTTCTACCGTGCCACCTACGGCTTCGAGGTGTTCCACTCCGAGGTCAACGAGGAGCAGGGCGTGCGCGAGGCCATGCTCAAGATCAACAGCACGGACGACGGCGGTGCCTCCTACCTGCAGCTCCTGGAGCCGACCCGCGAGGACTCCACCGTCGCCAAGTGGCTGGCGAAGAACGGCGAGGGGGTGCACCACATCGCCTTCGGTACGGCCGATGTGGACGCCGACGCCGCCTCGATCAAGGACAAGGGCGTACGCATCCTGTACGAGGAGCCGCGACGCGGTTCCATGGGGTCACGGATCACGTTCCTGCACCCGAAGGATTGTCATGGAGTACTGACAGAACTGGTCACTTCGGCGCCAGTTGAGTCACCTGAGCACTGACCCCCGTACATATGGGCCGGTAGGGTTGGGGGTGGCCGTCCCCTTCACCGGGCGACGGCCCGGGTCCTGCCGCCTTCCGACGACGGGACTCATGGGCCGGGGTCCAGGTTTCGGGGGACGAGGGTGAGGGCGGCAGCCCGTGCTCCGCCGTTGATCTGACACCATTCCCCGGGGGCCCCGTTCGCCGGTTGGACGGAGCTCGTTTGCCAGAGGTTGCGACCAGGGGACGGATGGGACCGCGCAGTGCGGGGCTACGAACGCCAGGAGCGAGAGCCGGCGGCTGACGTCGACCACCTCTCTCGGTTCGAGGCCGAGATGGAGCGGCTGAAGACCGAGCGGGAAAAGGCGATCCAGCACGCCGAGGACCTCGGCTACCAGGTCGAGGTGCTGCGCGCCAAGCTGCACGAGGCGCGCCGCACCCTCATGTCCCGGCCCGCCTACGACGGCGCCGACCTCGGGTACCAGGCGGAGCAGATGCTGCGCCAGGCCCAGATGCAGGCCGACCAGCTGCGCGCCGACGCCGAGCGCGAGCTGAGCCAGGCGCGGGCGCAGACCCAGCGGATCCTCCAGGAGCACGCCGAGCAGGCCGCGCGCCTCCAGGCGGAGCTGCACCAGGAGGCGGTCACCCGCCGCCAGCAGCTCGACCAGGAGCTGTCCGAGCGCCGCCAGACCGTCGAGTCCCACGTCAACGAGAACGTGGCGTGGGCCGAGCAGCTGCGGGCCCGCTCCGAGCAGCAGGCCCGCCGGCTCGTCGACGAGTCCCGCGCCGAGGCCGAGCAGGCGCTGGCCGCCGCCCGCGCCGAGGCGGAGCGGCTCACCAACGAGGCCCGCCAGCGTCTCCAGAGCGACTCCGAGGCCGCCCGCGCGGAGGCCGACCAGATCCTGCGCCGCGCCCGCGCCGAGGCCGAGCGGCTGCTGAACGCGGCGTCGACGCAGGCCCAGGAGGCCACCGAGCACGCCGAGCAGCTGCGCTCCTCCTCCGCCACCGAGTCGGACAGCGCCCGCCGCCAGGCCGCCGAGCTGAGCCGGGCCGCCGAGCAGCGCATGTCGGAGGCCGAGGCGGCGCTGCGCGAGGCGCGGGCCGAGGCGGAGAAGCTGGTCACCGAGGCGAAGGAGAACGCGGCCAAGGCCCTCTCCACCGCCGAGTCGACCAACGAGCAGCGCACCCGTACGGCCAAGGAGCAGGTCGCCCGGCTGGTCGAGGAGGCCACGAAGGACGCCGAGGCCACCAAGGCGGCCGCCGAGGAAGTCGTCGCGGACGCCAAGGCCGAGGCGGAGAAGCTGCTCGCCGAGGCGGCCGAGAAGGCCCGCTCGCTCACCGCGGAGGAGTCCGCCTCCCAGCTCGCCAAGACGGCCAAGACCGCCGAGGACGTGCTGAACAAGGCGTCCGAGGACGCCCGCCGGACCACCAAGGCCGCCGCCGAGGAGGCCGACCGGATCCGCAAGGAGGCCGAGGCCGAGGCGGACCGGCTGCGGGCCGAGGCGCACGACCTCGCCGAGGAGCTCAAGGGCGCGGCGAAGGACGACACCAAGGAGTACCGCGCCAAGACGGTCGAGCTGCAGGAGGAGGCGCGCCGGCTGCGCGGCGAGGCCGAGCAGCTGCGTGCCGACGCGGTCGCGGAGGGCGAGCGGATCCGGTCCGAGGCCCGCCGTGAGGCCGTCCAGCAGATCGAGGAGGCGGCGAAGACCGCCGAGGAGCTGCTCGCCAAGGCGAAGGCGGACGCGGACGAGCTGCGGCAGACGGCCACCGCGGACAGCGAGAAGGTCCGCACGGAGGCCATCGAGCGCGCCTCGGCGCTGCGCCGTCAGGCCGAGGAGACGCTGGAGCGCACCCGCAAGGAGGCGGAGCGGCACCGCGCCGAGGCCGAGGAGCAGTCCGAGGAGCTGAAGGCCGACGCCGAGCGCGCCGTCCGTGAGCTGCGCGAGGAGGCCGAGCGGGGCATCGCGACCCGTGAGGCGGAGGCCGCCGAGGGTCTGGCCCGGCTGCACACGGACGCCGAGCAGCGGCTCACCTCCGCCGAGGAGGCGCTCACCGACGCCCGCGCGGAGGCCGAGCGGATCCGCCGCGAGGCCGCCGAGGAGGCCGACCGGCTGCGCACCGAGGCCGCCGAGCGCATCCGTACGCTCCAGGCGCAGGCCGAGGCCGAGGCCGAGCGGCTGCGGGACGAGGCCGCGGCGGACGCGTCCGCGTCGCGGGCCGAGGGCGAGGCCGTCGCCGTACGTCTGCGGTCGGAGGCCGCGGCCGAGGCGGAGCGGCTGAAGTCGGAGGCGCAGGACACCGCGGACCGGGTGCGGGCGGAGGCGCAGGCCGCCGCGGAGCGGCTCGCCGCGGAGGCCTCGGAGACGCTGGCCGCCGCTCAGGAGGAGGCCGTCCGGCGCCGCCGCGAGGCCGAGGAACTGCTCGGCTCGGCCCGCCAGGAGGCGGACCAGGAGCGCCGGCGGGCCCGCGAGCAGAGCGAGGAGCTGCTGGCCTCGGCGCGCAAGCGCGTGGAGGAGGCCGAGACCGAGGCCGTACGGCTGGTCGAGGAGGCCGAGCGGCGGGCCACGGAGATGGTGTCGGCCGCCGAGCAGCACGCCCAGCAGGTGCGGGACTCCGTCGCCGGGCTGCACGAGCAGGCCCAGGAGGAGATCGCCGGGCTGCGCAACGCGGCGGAGCACGCGGCGGACCGTACGCGCCGGGAGGCCGAGGAGGAGGCGGACCGGGTCCGCGCCGACGCCTACGCGGAGCGGGAGCGGGCCACCGACGACGCCAACCGGGTGCGCCGTGAGGCCCGTGAGGAGACGGACGCGGCGAAGTCGCTCGCGGAGCGCACGGTCGCGGAGGCGATCGCCGAGGCGGAGCGGGTGCGTTCGGAGGCGTCCGAGCACGCCCAGCGGGTCCGTACGGAGGCCTCCGACACCATCGCGCGGGCCGACCAGGACGCCACGCGCACGCGTGCCGAGGCCCGTGAGGACGCCAACCGCATCCGGTCGGACGCGGCGACGCAGGCCGACACCCTCATCACCGAGGTCACCGCCGAGGCGGAGCGGCTGACACGGGAGACCAACGAGGAGGCCGAGCGGGTCCGGGCGGAGTCCGTCGCCCAGGCCGAGCGGCTGATCTCCGAGGCGACCGACGACGCGGAGCGGCTGCGGGCCGAGGCCGCCGAGACGGTCGGTTCCGCGAGGCAGCACGCGGAGCGGGTCCGGCACGACGCCGAGCGGGTCAGGGCCGAGGCGGAGGCGGAGGCGGAGCGGCTCACGGCGGCCGCCCGCGACGAGGCCGACCGCACGCTCGACGAGGCCCGCAAGGACGCCAACAAGCGGCGCTCGGAAGCCGCCGAGCAGGTCGACACGCTCATCACGGAGACCGCGGCGGAGGCCGACAAGCTGCTCGCGGAGGCGCAGAAGCAGGCGCTGAAGACCACCGCGGACGCCGAGGCACAGGCCGACTCCATGGTGGGCGCGGCCCGCACGGAGGCCGACCGGCTGATCTCCACGGCGACCGTGGAGGGCAACACCACGGTCGAGAAGGCCCGTCAGGACGCCGACGAGCTGCTGGTCGGCGCGCGCCGGGACGCGACCGCCATAAGGGAGCGGGCGGAGGAACTGCGCGAGCGGATCACGTCGGAGATCGAGGCGCTGCACGCGCGGGCCCGCCGTGAGTCGGCCGAGACGATGAAATCCGCCGGCGATCGTTGTGACGCGCTGATCAAGGCCGCCGAGGAGCAGTTGGAGAAGGCTCAGGCGAAGGCCAAGGAGATCGTTTCCGAGGCGAACTCCGAGGCGGGCAAGGTGCGTATCGCCGCCGTGAAGAAGGCCGAGGGTCTTCTGAAGGAGGCGGAGCAGAAGAAGTCCACGCTCATCCGTGAGGCCGAGGAACTGAAGGCCGAGGCGATCCGTGAGGCCCGCCGTACGGTCGAGGAGGGCAAGCGGGAACTCGAGGTGCTGGTCCGGCGCCGCGAGGACATCAATGCGGAGATCTCCCGTGTCCAGGACGTCCTGGAGGCGTTGGAGTCTTTTGAGGCCCCGTCGGGCGGCAAGGACGGTGGAGTCAAGGCGGGTGCCACAGCGGGTGCTACCCGATCGGGTGGCAAGTCGTCAGACGGCTAGCGGAGTCGGGCTGTTGCGGGTATGGTCCCGCGCCACTCGATCGTCAGACACCCAATTGTGTTCTTCCTGTGCTCGCCAGGGCCTTGATGCAAAGTTTCTGGCAAGTATTCCGAGGGTCGGCCACTCAAAAGAGGTGTCATTCTCCAGATCAAACGTGCATCCGCTCGATGACACGCCGCTTCGCCCCCTAGGATTCCACCTATCACCTCACCGGTCTCATTCGACAGGAACCCCATGAGCGACACTTCCCCCTACGGCTTCGAGCTTGTGCGGCGTGGATACGACCGCGCTCAGGTGGACGAACGTATCTCCAAGCTCGTCTCCGACCGTGACTCCGCTCTCGCCCGCATCACCGCCCTCGAGAAGCGCATCGAGGAGCTCCACCTCGAGACGCAGAACGCCCAGGCCGCGGTCACCGACGCCGAGCCGTCCTACGCCGGTCTCGGCGCCCGCGTCGAGAAGATCCTCCGCCTCGCCGAGGAGGAGGCGAAGGACCTGCGCGAGGAGGCCCGCCGCGCCGCCGAGCAGCACCGCGAGCTCGCCGAGTCGGCGGCCCAGCAGGTGCGCAACGACGCCGAGTCGTTCGCCGCGGAGCGCAAGGCCAAGGCCGAGGACGAGGGCGTCCGGATCGTCGAGAAGGCCAAGAGCGACGCTTCGCAGCTGCGTGCCGAGGCGCAGAAGGACGCGCAGTCGAAGCGCGAGGAGGCGGACGCCCTCTTCGAGGAGACCCGCGCCAAGGCCGCGCAGGCCGCCGCCGACTTCGAGACGAACCTCGCCAAGCGGCGTGAGCAGTCCGAGCGTGACCTCGCTTCGCGGCAGCAGAAGGCCGAGAAGCGCCTCGCGGAGATCGAGCACCGCGCGGAGCAGCTCCGTCTGGAGGCGGAGAAGCTGCGCACCGACGCCGAGCGCCGCGCCCGCCAGACGGTGGAGACCGCGCAGCGTCAGGCCGAGGACATCGTCGCGGACGCGAACGCCAAGGCCGACCGGATCCGTTCGGAATCCGAGCGCGAGCTGGCGGCGCTCACCAACCGCCGCGACTCCATCAACGCCCAGCTGACGAACGTGCGCGAGATGCTGGCGACGCTCACCGGTGCGGCCGTCGCCGCGGCGGGCACGCCGGTGACCGACGACGAGCCGATCTCCCGGGGTGTTCCGGCGCAGCAGACCCGGTAACACCGCTGTGTGACGGCTGTCGGCCGTGGGTTCTTGAGGGCCCGCATCCCCTTCGGGGGGTGCGGGCCCTTCGGTGTGAGGGGGTGCGAGCCCTTCGGTGTGAGGGGTGCCGGGCGCGGGGTGCCCCGGTGGCAGGTGGCCCGGGCCCGTTCTAGCGTGGCCGCATGATCGAGCTCGAGGGGCTGACCAAGCGGTACGGGGAGAAGGTGGCCGTCAACAACCTCTCCTTCGCGGTCAGGCCCGGCATGGTGACGGGCTTTCTCGGGCCGAACGGCGCGGGGAAGTCGACGACGATGCGGATGATCCTCGGACTCGACCGGCCGACCGCGGGGGATGTGCGGATCGACGGCACGCACTACGACCGGCTCAAGGACCCGCTGACGTACATCGGCGCGCTGCTCGACGCCAAGGCCGTGCACGGCGGGCGGAGCGCGTTCAACCATCTGCTGTGCCTCGCGCAGAGCAACGGGATCCCCCGGGCGCGGGTGCACGAGGTACTGGACACGGTGGGCCTCACCCCGGTCGCCCGGAAGAAGGCGAAGGGCTTCTCCCTCGGCATGGGGCAGCGGCTCGGCATCGCGGGCGCCCTCCTCGGCGACCCGCGGATCCTGATGTTCGACGAGCCGGTCAACGGACTCGACCCCGAGGGCATCCACTGGATCCGCACCCTGATGAAGTCCTTGGCCGCCCAGGGCCGGACGGTGTTCGTGTCGTCCCACCTGATGAGCGAGATGGCCCTGACCGCCGATCACCTGGTCGTGATCGGGCAGGGGCGGCTGCTCGCCGACACCTCCATGGCCGACTTCATCCAGCGGAACTCACGCACGTACGTGCGCGTCCGCACCCCGCAGCCCGAGCAGTTGTCCGATGTGCTGGCGGCGGCCGGGATCACCGTCCTGCGGACGGGTGACGGCGCGTTCGAGGTGGACGGCGGCAAGGCCGAGCACATCGGGGAGCTGGCGGCCCGGCACCAGGTCGTCCTGCACGAGCTGAGCCCGCAGCAGGCCTCACTGGAGGAGGCGTTCATGCGGCTGACGGCCGAGTCGGTGGAGTACCACGCCCACTCCGGGGCCGGGGACGTTCCCGCGGCCCGGGCGTGGGGCGAGGGCTGGAAGGGAGAGGGCTGAGTATGGCCGCCGCACAGGTCGTACGGTCGGAGTGGACCAAGATCCGGTCGGTGGCGTCCACGGTGTGGACGCTGTCCCTCGCGGTGGTCGTCACCGTCGCGCTCGGCATCCTCATCTCGCTGCTGTCCCGGCACGAGTTCGACAACCTGAGCCGTACGGAGCGGCTCTCCTTCGATCCGACGTTCGTGAGCTTCGCGGGGATGAGCCTCGGTCAGCTGGCGATGATCGTGTTCGGGGTGCTGGTGGTGTCGAACGAGTACAGCACCGGGATGATCCGCACCTCGCTGGCGGCGGTGCCGCAGCGGGGCACGTTCCTCTTCAGCAAGCTGGCGGTGGCGACCGCACTCGCGTTCGGAGTGGGACTCGCGACCAGCTTCGTGACGTTCTTCCTCGGACAGGCGATGCTCGGGGAGCACCGGGCCGCCATCGGCGATCCGGGCGTACTGCGCGCGGTCATCGGCGGCGGGCTCTACATGACGCTCATCGCGGTGTTCTCCATGGGGATCGCGGCGATCCTCCGCGGCCCGCTGCTGTCGCTCGGCATCCTGATGCCGTTCTTCTTCCTGATCTCCAACATCCTGGGCAACGTCGGCGCCACCGAGAAGGTCGGCCGCTATCTGCCCGACCAGGCCGGCAGCAGCATCATGCGCGTGGTCACCCCGGTGGACGACGACACCCCGTACGGGCCCTGGGGCGGCCTCGGGATCATGGCGCTGTGGGTGCTGGCCGCGCTGCTCGGCGGGTTCCTGTCGCTGAAGAAGCGCGACGCATGACCGAGGGGCCTGACCAGGCGAAACGTACATGCCAAGTCGGCGACCGTGTGACCTGCGCGGTTTTACTTACTCTTGAGCGGAACCGTCAAGGCCCGGATAAGCTCCTAACCCTTACGGGGGCGTGCGCCCCGACGTCCTGAGACGAGACGTCCTGAACCGTTCGATGGGTGCGGAGCATGATCGAGGCAGTCGGCCTGACTAAGCGCTATGGCGCGAAGACAGCCGTGTACAACCTTTCCTTCCAGGTGCGGCCAGGGGCCGTCACCGGCTTCCTGGGGCCCAACGGCTCCGGCAAGTCGACGACGATGCGCATGATCCTCGGCCTGGACAACCCCACCTCCGGGCAGGTGACGATCGGCGGCTACCCGTACCGCAAGCTGCCGAACGCCGCCCGCCAGGTCGGTGCCCTGCTCGACGCCAAGGCGGTGCACGGCGGCCGGTCCGCCCGCAACCACCTGCTGTCCCTGGCGCAGCTGTCGGGCATCCCGGCCCGCCGGGTGGACGAGGTGCTCGGCGTGGTCGGCCTCCAGGACGTGGCCAAGAAGCGCTCCAAGGGCTTCTCCCTCGGCATGGGCCAGCGGCTCGGCATCGCCGCCGCCCTGCTCGGCGACCCCCAGGTGCTGCTGTTCGACGAGCCGGTCAACGGCCTCGACCCCGAGGGCATCCTCTGGGTGCGCAACCTGATGAAGGCGCTCGCCGCGGAGGGCCGTACGGTCTTCGTGTCCTCGCACCTGATGAGCGAGATGGCGCTGACCGCCGACCACCTGATCGTGATCGGGCGCGGCCAGCTGCTCTCCGACATGAGCGTCAAGGACTTCATCTCGGCGAACTCCGCCGACTTCGCGCGGGTCCGGACCCCGGACACCGAGCCGCAGCTGCGCGAGAAGCTGACGACCGCGCTGACCGAGGCCGGCGGCCAGGTGCTGCCCGAGCAGGACGGCGCGCTGCGGGTCATGGGCCTGCCGCTGCCCCGCATCAGCGACCTCGCGCACGACGCCGACGTACGCCTGTGGGAGCTGTCCCCGCACCAGGCGTCTCTGGAGGAGGCGTACATGCGGATGACGCAGGGCGCCGTGGACTACCGCTCGACGATCGACCAGAAGGCCGGGCTCCAGCAGCCCCTGCCGCCCGGCGCGCAGCCGCCGATGCCGGTTCCGGGCCAGGGCCAGCCCGGCTGGTACGCGCCGCCCGCGCCGCAGCAGGGCGGCCAGCAGTTCGCGCCGCCGCAGGGCCAGCCGCCGGCCGGCCCGTACGGGGCTCCGGC
>NZ_JAMGBG010000157.1 GCF_023516595.1 Streptomyces neyagawaensis
GCGCCGCCGCCCGGTGCCCTCGGCCTCGTCGGTGCCGCCCTGCGCGGGCACGGGCGCCTCGCCGGCGGGGGATCCGCCCGCGGCGTCCTCGGCCCGGCGCCGACGACGCCCGGTGGGAGGCGCGGCGGACGCGGCCTCCGCCTCGGGGGCGTCGTCGCTCTCCAGGAACGCGTCCACGGACGACCGCCGGGCCCGACGCCGACCACCACCGGCTCCACCGACGCCACCGTCGGCCTGCTCGGGCAACGAGACCTCGGCACCGGCGGCCACGGGACCGGCGTCGGCAGGTGACTCCGCGGGGAGCGCGGACTCGTCGACGGCCACGACCGGCGGCTGCGCGGGAACCGTGCCCGCACCGCCCCCGAGCGGCACCTCCAGCACGTACGCGCTGCCGCTCATGCCCGGCACCTCGTGCGTCTGCAGCACACCGCCGTGCGCGCGCACGATCCCCTGGACGATCGGCTGGTGCACCGGGTCTCCCCCGGCGTAGGGGCCGCGGACCTCGATCCGTACGACCTCGCCGCGCTGCGCCGCCGCCACGACGACGGTGTTGTCCATGTAGCCGCCGACGGACATGGGCGCGTTGCCGGTGGCGTCGACGCCGGCGACGTCCGCGATGAGGTGCGCGAGGGCGGTCGCGAGGCGGGCCTGGTCGACCTCGGCCTCGATGGGCGGCGCGTGCACGGCGAACTGAACCCGCCCAGGCCCGACCAGTTCCACGGCGCCGTCGACACCGGCGGCGACGACCGCGTCGAGCATGACCGTCGTACGGACGAGGCCGTCCTCGCCGGCGTCGATCCGCTGGTACCCGAGCACGTTGTCGATCAGCGTGGTGATCCGCGAGTAGCCGGCGGTGAGGTGGTGGAGCACCTGGTTGGCCTCGGGCCACAGCTGCCCGGCGTCGTCGGCGGCGAGGGTGCCCAGTTCGCTGCGGAGCTGGTCGAGGGGGCCGCGCAGGGAGGTGCCCAGCACGGCGAGCAGCTGCTCGTGCCGCGCGGCCAGCGCCTCGTAGCGGTCCTTCTCCCGCTCGCCGAGCGCGGCGTACCGCTCGTCACCGGCGGCGAGTTCCTCGGCGTGCTTCTCGCGCAGCTCGGCGAGTTCGGCGGTGTGCTGCTCCCGCACGCCCTCCAGTTCCTCGGCGTGCCCCTCGGTGAGCTGCTTCAGCTCCTCCGCGTGCCGCTCGGCTTCGGCGGTCTTCTCCTCGGCGAGCTGGTCGTAGGGGCGCCGGTCGGTGAACGTCATCACGGCCCCGACGAGCTGGTCCCCGTCGCGCACCGGTGCGGTCGTCAGGTCGACCGACACCTTGTCGCCGCTCTTGGACCACAGGACCTGGCCGCGCACCCGGTGCTTGCGCCCGGAGCGCAGGGTGTCGGCGAGCGGGGACTCGCCGTACGGGAAGGGGGAGCCGTCCTCGCGGGAGTGCAGGACGAGCGTGTGCAGCTCGCGCCCTCCGAGATCGCTGGCCCGGTAACCCAGGATCTGGGCGGCGGCCGGGTTCACGAGGACGATCCGCCCGTCGGTGTCCGTCCCGACGACACCCTCGGCCACGGCCCGCAGGATCATCTCGGTCTGCCGTTGCGAACGCGCGAGTTCGGCCTCGGTGTCGACGGTGCCGGAGAGGTCGCGTACGACCAGCATGAGCAGCTCGTCATTGGCGTAGCCGTAACCGTCGTACGCCTGCTGCCCGTTCTCCAGATTCGCGCTTGTGACCTCGACCGGGAACTCGCTGCCGTCGGTCCGGCGGGCGATCATGCGGGTCGGCTTGGTCCGCCCGGTCGGGTCCATGGTGTCGGGCCGGCGCATCGACCCCGGGATGAGCCGGGAGTCGAACTCGGGGAGAAGATCCAGCAGCCCGCGCCCCACCAGGGCGGTACCCGGGGCCTCGAAGGCCTCCAGGGCGATGGTGTTCGCGTTGACGACGGTCCCATTGGCGTTGACCAGCACCAACGCGTCGGGCAGCGCGTCCAGTATGGCTGCGAGGCGAGCAGCGCCTCGGGATGGCCTGCTGCTCACGAGACGCTTCCTCCCTGTTACCGCACCTTGCCGACCGCCTGGGCCATCTTGCCAACCGGCCCGCAACGTGTCACGCGAGGGAGTCTACGGGCAGAGGTTGCGCTCGCGACGCCGGATGAGAGGGAGGTCGCACACCGAACGTAGGGAGATGCCGTGACCGTGCGTTTTGCCGAACAACGCGCTTCGCGGCACATATGTGCGGCGCCTACGACCCCCGCTCGGGCTTATGGGCATATGCCGTCGGAGTTATCGGGCGGAGAGGGGAGGGGAGAGGAGCGGGCGGGGGCGGTGCCGTCGGTCGGGTGGTGCCGCCGGTCTGGAGGTGATGTCGGCGGTCCGGGGGCGGGGGTGCGCCGTGATGGGGGAAGGCGCCGTTACTTGCGGAGGTCGGGGAGTACGGGGACCAGCGCGTCCCAGCGGGCGATCTCGCAGCCGTTGCCGCGGTCGTACCGGGCGTCGACCGGGCGGCCGGCCCATGTCCCCGTCACGTGGGCGGTGGCCGGTCCGCCGTACATCATCGTGCAGACGGCGCCCTTCTCGACGGGGGCGAAGGGGTCCTTGCCCCAGGTGGTCCTCTGGTCGAGCCGGCCGCAGGCGTCGCCGACGTGCGGATGACTGCCCCCGTCGGGGTGGCAGTGCAGCTCGAACCGCCCGTCGAGGTCACCGCCGGCACCCCGCACCGTGACGACCAGTCGGTCCTGCGGCTCGGCGAGGGGCAGCGGCAACGAGGTACGAGGGAGCAGATCCCCGGTACGGGGCAGCCCGTCGGCGGCGTACGCGGCCGGAGCGACCCCGGGCGAGAACGCTCCGGCGGCGGCCGCGGCGAGGGAGGCGGCGACACCGAGGAGGGCCCGGCGGGCGGGACGGCCGGGGGCGGCGGTGCGGGGGCTGCCGGACCGGAGGGCGACCGGGAGGTCGGAACGGCGCGAGTCCGCGACGCGGGAGGTGGCGGCGGCGAAGGGGGACGCCTGCGGCGGTGCGGGGGGAGGGCTCTGCAACATGACCTGACTAACGCCACGCGGGTCCCATGGTTGCGGCGGCCGGGCGGCCGGGAGGCCGGGCGGACGGGTGGACGGGTGGACGGGGGACGGGCGGCCGGGCGGACGGCACGCGCGGTCGAACCCCGCCCCCGCCCCTGTTTCCCTTCCGGCTCGCCGCCGACCGCCCGCCCTCTCGCCGTACTGATCCCGGACGTCCCTGACGAACCGTTCCCGAACGCTCTCCGACCCGCCACGACGTGCCATACGGCTTTGCCCTGCGGCCTCTCCGCCTAGTACCGTGGGAGGCGATTGGTGACAGCCCACTCGGCTGTGTCATCATCTGCACGCACCACTCGCGCTCGCGCGGGCGGTTGTGCGGGAGGCGTCGCCTAGTCCGGTCTATGGCGCCGCACTGCTAATGCGGTTTGGGCCTTAAAGCCCATCGAGGGTTCAAATCCCTCCGCCTCCGCGCTTGATCACTGAAGCCCCGGTCCACGCGACCGGGGCTTCGTCGTTCCCCAGAGGGCCCGCTGAGGCGTTTCCGCAGGTCACAAGGGGTGCGGCAAACGGATTTCACATGGCGACGGCAGTCATGTAATGTTCTTCCTGTCGCCGAGAGCGGGCCGAAAGGACCGGGACCGGCGAAAAACAGAACAAGCACTCGTAGCTTAACGGATAGAGCATCTGACTACGGATCAGAAGGTTGCAGGTTCGAATCCTGCCGAGTGCACACAGGTCAAAGGGCCCTTGGGATCATCCCAAGGGCCCTTTGACATCAGCCGCTGACATCAACGCGGCCGGAACGGCTAGTCACTCCTCGGCATCCGGTTCCGACTCGCCGTCCGAACTCTCCTCCGGGTCGTCCAGCCCGAGAGCATCGTCCATCCGGTCGGCGGCGGCTCGCAGCGTCGTGCTCATCACGTGCGCGTAGGTGTCCAGCGTCATCGTGATCGTGCTGTGCCCGAGCGTCTCCATGATCGTGCGAGCGTCGACACCCTGTGCGAGCAGGAGTGAGGCGCACGTGTGCCTCAGGTCATGCACCCGCACCCGTCGTACGTTCGCGTCCCGGCACAGGATGGTGAGCATCCGGTTCAAGCTCCGGGGGTCTGTGACGCGACCGGTCGTGGTAGTGAAGATCAGCCCATCCGGCTGCTCCGCTGCTGGCTGCCACTTCTTACCCGCGATCGCGCGTTCCCGTTCCTGCTGGGCCCGGTGCTGAGTGAGCGCCCGCACGCAGTGCTTCGGCAGGGACATCGTGCGGATGGACCGCTTCGTCTTCGGGGTGCCGAAGATCAGTTCACGCCGGATGCGCTGCACGTTCCGGCGTACGCGGAGCTGACCGTTCGCGAGATCGATGTCCGACCACGTGAGAGCGAGCGCTTCACCCCGTCGCAGGCCCGTCGACACGAGCAGGAGCCATAGGGCATATAGACGGTGCGGCCGGGCGGTCTTGAGCAGGAGCCGAACCTCTGCGGCGTCCAGCGGACGCACCTCCTTGGGGGTGACGGTGGGAGTCTCGACGATCCGGGCGACGTTCCGCGCGATCAACTCCTCTCGCATCGCCTGCTGTAGCGCGGACCGAAGCACGGCGTGGATGTACTGGACGGTGCGGGCCGACGGACGGCGCTCACAGCAGCGCCCCACGGCGCAGCACGACCTCTTCTCCTCGGGCCGTTCCTTGTCCGCACCCCGGAGGCAGCACAAGCACGAGCCCTTGAACTCCAAGAGGAAGCGGCGCACGTCCGTCGGCGACAATCGATTCAGCCGCTTCTTGCCGAGGGCGGGCCGGATGTACAGACGGGAAAGCCCTTCGTAGCTGTTCAGAGTGGACGGCTTGAGCCGTTCCGGCGCGACGGCGGCGAGCCAGTAGGTGAGGTAGTCGCCGAACGCCATCGTGGACTCTGCGGCCGGGATTCCCTGGCGGGTCTTCTCCTGCAACTCTGTGAGCTTGTCGGCCACTTCCTCACGGGTCTTGCCGTAGACGAACTTCCGCGTACGGGTCCCGTCGGGCCGGTAGACGTAGGCGGCGGCGTGGTAGCGGCCGTCTGCGCGCTTGGTGATCGTTCCTTCGCCGTTGGCGCGGCGCTTGGCCATCAGTCGGTCTCCTCAATGCGGTTCCGCATGTACTGGCGTACGGCGTCGACGGGAATGCGGCGGGCGCGTCCGGACGTGAAGCTTTCGAGCTGTTTCGAGCGAATGAGGTCGTAGACCTTGCTGCGACTGAGGCGCAGGGCGGACATGACTTCGGGGACCTTGAGTGCCTCGTGGCTCGGGGGCATGGCGGTGGTCATGCGGTGACTCCTCCGGGGCAGTCCTGCGGGGGCCTCTCCTGAGGGCCGCTACTTCCGCTACCTCCGCTACCTCGCAGGTCAGGGGCCTGTTTGAGGTAGCGGATAGGGGTAGCGGTAGCGGATGGGTAGCGTTGGGGTAGCGGCTCGCGGTGGCGTTTGCCGCTACCCCGTTTTTGCTGGTCAGGCCGTGTTTTCGGTGCCAGGTAGCGGAGGTAGCGGATTCTCCGGGGGTGGGGGGCAGTAGCGCTGCCACGCGTCGTGGAGATCGGTGGCGTAGTAGCCCTTGAGCACGCTTCCGCCGGTCTTGATGTTGCGGGGCGCGATGGGGTCGCCGTCGGCGGTGACGTACTCGGAGAGCATCCGGGAGAGCCGCCGGTTGTCGAGCGGCTTGCCGTTCAGATCGGCCCATGGGGCGTCATCGAGCGCGTTGAGCCGGTCGAGGATGGCGACGGTGGGCAAGCGGTCGATGCCGATCATCACGTGGTCGCGTAGGTCGGTGAGCAGCCGGATGCCGATGCTGCCTTTGTCGTTGACCTGGGATGCCTTGACCAGGGTCAGGCACGCTTCCCGTGCGCGGTGCGGCCAGTCACCGCCCGCAGCGTCTGCGATGGCGATCAGGGGTTCCCACACGTCCGCCGGTCGGTCGGCTACCCCGTCGGGCATCTCGGGGAAGGAGTCGGTGACCTGGTCCTGTACGGCCGCCGTCCACCCGGCGAGCCGGTCCCGGAGTTGGTTCCCCTCACGCACGTGGATGCGGGTGCGGAACTGCTCCACTTTCTCGTTGCGGGCCCGGCGGCGCATGCGGATGATGACCGAGCGGGTCATGATCGTGTCGGGGAGGTTGCCGAGTCCGGCGACCGCGACGGCGCAGTACGAGGGAAAGCCCTGTACCTGCTGGTTGGCGCCGTCTCCCACGCACCGGTACATCACCCGGCCACGGGTGTGGCCTGCGTTGATGAACCCTCGGAGCTGTTCGTTCTCCCCGGCCTTGGGGCCGAAGATGGTGTCGATCTCGTCGAAGAGGATGGTGGGCCGTCCGCCGTCGACCCCGGACACGGACCGGAACAGTGCGGCGGCGGAGGCGTCCACGGCCGCCATGGCGCGCGGCACGAGCGTTTCGACGACTTCCAGTGCCCGCGACTTCCCCGACCCCGGTTCGGGGGACAGGAAGGCGAGTCGGGGGGTGGAGTCGAATGCGTCGAGCAGGTGCGCGTGGGCGTCCCACAGGGTGACGGCGACGTAGGCGGCTTCGGTGGGGAAGACGTTGAAGCGGCGGTGGAAGGCTTCTACGTCGTCGAGCAGCGCGGCGCCGTCGAGGGCGGGGGTGGTGGGGGTCGGGTCGCTCATGCGGCGGCCCTCCCTTCCTGGGAGCTCCGGAGCGGGCAGGTGTCGCGGTGAGCGGCGTGGTCGTCGATCAGGGCCAGCACCTTGGCGCGGCCGACGGCGCTGCGATCCCGGCCGCACAGGCACTTTGAGGTGGCAGTGGGCACGGCGCCGCGCGGAGCGACGATGTGCAGCCACGCCACGGGGTACCGGCCGTCACCGGCCCGCGGGCCAGGGCGAAGAACAGAAGGGACGCCCTTGCGGGCGGCGCCTTTCGGCTCGCCCACGGCCGCCCGGAGCGTGCCGCGTTGGGCGGCTCGCGGGCAGGTGGGGGTGGCTTGCTGGCATTCCAAGGGGGGATGGGGCCGGGTGCTCATGCCGCCTCCCGGGGTCGGGCTTTGCGGATGGAGCTGTCCAGAGCGCTGCGGATGGTGGCGCGGCACTCCGCGGCGGTGAGTCCCCGCGCCTCCCCAGCCGCTTGGAATGCCTCCTCCACCACGTGCCGGGGGATGTCGCCCCACGCGACGAAGCGCCCCACCAGGAAGGCGCTGCGGTTGAGCGTGATGTTGCGCTGCCTGTCCGGCGCGGTGCCGACCGTGGCGCACTCCCGTTCCAGCGCGGCCAGCGCCGCGCGGCTCCCGCTGACGGCGGGGAGCCGGAGCGGCCCCACGGATCGCACCGGGGCGGGTTGCAGCAGCCTCACCAGCCACGTGGGCAGTTCAGCCACCCCGGAGCCGCCTACGGTCTCGTACGGTCCGGCGGGAGTGGTGCTGCCCGCGCCGACGACGTAGCCGCCCCACGCGCGGGTGTCGACCAGCGGGGCAAGGGTGCCCGCCGTATTGCCCAGCCGCGCCCCGGCCGGGGCGGTGAAGTACAGGTGCTCTCCGCCGCTCGCGGTCCGCGTCCGGCGCGTCGTGGGCACCGGCTGTCCGGTGCGCTCGCAGAGCGCCGCAAAGGTCGTCGCGCCGGAAGGCGCGTCCGAACTGCCCTTGCCTTTGGGCATGTCGAGGTCGACGACGACCAGCCCGGACGGGCCGGTCGCGATGCCGACGTTGTACGGGGCCCGCGCCCACGTGGCCCGGATCAGGTCGGGGTCGGTGGTCGCGCGCTGCTCCCACTTGCGGTGCCCCGTCGCGCACGGTCCGGTGCGGGGGCATGCGCTCTCGCCGTGGAGAGCGGGGCGCTTCGTGTGGGGGCGCAGGGGGAAGACGTGCCAGCCGCGTTCGGCGGCGTCCAGCGCCGCGCGCAGCAGCACGTGACGGGCATCATGGGTCATGCTGGATGTCTCCAGTTCCTTCGATGGATGCTGGCGAGCAAGGGCGGCCCCGGATTCTTTGGCGAGATGGGGGCCGCCCTTGGCGTAGCTACTGGTAGAAGCGGTTCCGCTTGATCACGGCCTTGCGGATGTTCACCGTGGTCCCGCCGCCGGTCGGCCGGGGGCCGAGCACCTGCACGGCGATCCAGCCGCCGAAGATCACGGCGGCGAGGATGATGAGCTGCTGGACGAACGCGGCCAGCGCCGCGATGAACGAGGTGAGCAGCACCAGTCCGCCGCACACGGCGGCGAACCCGATGCCCCCGAGCGCGATGTTCACCGCCGTACGCGAGACGGCCGGGCGGGCCTCGGCGGCCGGGGCGGGTGCGGCGGCGAGGGTGTAGCCGGTGACGACCCGGCCATCGGGAAGGACGATGCTCTGCACCGCCGGGACGGTGCCCGGCTCGACGGGGACGAGCGGCGCCGTAGCCGGGTGCAGGGTGATGGGTTGCGGGTGGTGGACTTCGAGGGCGCCGGGCTGTTCGGGGTGGGCCATGGGTGGTCCTTCCGGGTGGGCCGCGGGCCCGCGTCGAGGGTGTGACGCGGGCCCGCGGGCGGGTGTGACGGGTTGGTGTGCGGGGGTGTGACGGGCCGCTGTGACGGCGCGTCACACCCGCGTCTGCCTAGGGGTTTGGGTGTGACGGACCCGTCACATGTGACGGGTGTCAGGCGGCCGTGAGGGTGGGGACGATCCGCCACCGGCCGGTCGTGTTCGTCGCCTCCAACCGGCCTTCCAGCGCGGCATCCTTGAGCCGCTTGGACACCCACGAGCGAGACAGGCTGTGCTGGTCGCACCAGTCCATGAAGTCCTTCGGGCCAACGACCATGAGCCCCTGCTCCTCGAACTCCGTCAGCGCCTGGTCGAACAAACGGCGCGCTTCCTCGGGGGTGGGCTTGTGGCCGGACTCCTGGCCGAAGATCGGGGCGTCGTCGCCCGGCTCGTCGTCGGGGAGTTCGGCCTCGGGGTCGATGTGGTCGTCCTCGGGGTCGACCAGCGGCCCGTATCCGGTGTCGTCTATGTCGTCCTCCTCCACGACGGCCCGGTGGCCGCTCGGGTCGTCGTCGTCGGCGGCGGGGCGGCCGGTGTAGGCGCGGCCCGCGACGCTGGAGGCGGCGCCCGCGGTGACCGGGTCGGCGGTGGCGCCGTTGCGCTGCGCCCAAGCGGCCAGCACTTCCATGCGGGAGACGGACCGGTGGGTGAAGGCTCGTGTCCGGCCCGGCGAGGGGTAGCGGGTCTCGTCGATGCCGGGGCTGACCACGTAGCAGTAGCCGGGGCGACGGTTGCCCCACGCGCCGGGGTGGGCGCCCGCGTCGATGACCGCCTCAGGCAGGCTGAACCCCTCGTCGCGCGGGTCACAGCCGAGCGCGATCACGGACGGCAGAGACGCGCGGGTGCTGGTGGACATCTGGTCGTACGACGGCCGCTGAAGCGACACGATCAGCGAGACGCCGGCAGAACGGGCCTCCTGCGCGATCCCCGTGAACACGTCATCCCCGAGAGCACGGAGGGTGTTGGCGGCCTCCTCCATCCACGCCACCAGGAACGGCATCCCCTCACAGCCGCACGCCCGCCCGTCCGGACGGCACGTGTGCTCGGTGCTGGTCTGCCGCTGCGCGCACTCGGGGAGCCACTGACGGTAGGAGTGCTTGCCCAGCCACGCCGTACGGGCGGGGATGGCGGCCTTGACCCCTTCCACCATGACCTCAGTCGGGGTGCCTCCCTCAGCGGCCCAGTCGATCCCCGGCAGCAGCGGGCGGAAGTCCTGGAACATCTTCGGATCGGACAGCCACAGCAGCACATCCCGGCGGGACAGGATCTCCGTCTGGAGGTTCAGCGCCGCGTCACCCTTGCCGGAGCCGGTGCCCCCGGCGATCAGGACGTGCGTGGAATTCCGCTTTGCTTCCGGGGCGCCGGGCAGCCACAGCAGCAGGGGGGAGCCGTCGTCGTAGCGGCCGATCACCAGCGGTTCCGCGATCGACCCGCCCAGGTTCGACGGGCCCTCCCACTCCACGAACTCAGCCAGCATGTCCTCCGGGACGATGACCAGCTCGCCGCGCCGCTCGGAGTCCGGGTCGGGCATGTAGCGGACGGCGGACTTCGGCAGATCCAGCGCGGACGCCAGCCGGGCCAGGGTCTTGGAGACGTCGTCGTTGGTCTGCTCGCCCGGCTCCAGCGCGATCGGTGCGGTGACCCGGTTCGGCTCGACCTTGACGTTGCCGATCTGCGCGCGGGCGAGCCCCACCTTTTCCAACAGGCCCTTGTCGGTGTTCTGGCCGGTGGGTTCGTCGTTGCGGCGCAGGATCATCCGCACGTTCCACGACAGCGCCAGCACCGGCCCGCCGATCAGATACATGTCGGGCAGCGGCCCGGCCATCGGGCCCGCGAGGCAGGCGGCCGTGGTCCATGCGGAGGCGGCGGCCACGGTGACGGCGGAGTGCAGGCGGCGCTGCTGGGTGGTGGCCTTGCCCATCCACCACGTCGCGCCGGTCAGCGCGACAGAGGCGAGGGTCAGACCGACTCCGGCCGCCGCGCTCTCGGCCCACTCCAGACTGCCCAGCCCGCCCGCGATGCCGACCCCTGCGACTCCCAGCCACGGGGGCATGTGGGGCATGGCCCGGTGCAGCAGGTAGGCGCCCACACCCCCGCCGCCGGGGGCGTGGTCGGGCACGTTGTAGGTGGCCATGGTGACTCCGCCGTCCAGGTATTCGGCGCGACGCCCGCGCCGGTTGCTGCTGGTCATGAGGTGATCCCCTTCCTCTTACTGCTGGTCCCAGCGCATGACCGGGGCTTGGGGCTTGCGGGCGCGGTGACGGACGCGGTTGATCTCCTCCTCGTACTCCTGTTGAAAGGCGGAGTAGCAGGCGGCGGCGTTCTTCGCCGCGTCCCGCAGGTCGTCCGCGGCGCGGTTGAGCTTGCGGGCCACTTTCGCGGCGCGGACGCGGGAGCCGAACGCACGGCCCTCCGGGTCCGGCACGGCCGCGAGCACGCCCTTGAGGATCTCGGCACCCATCGCGACCTCAATCGACAAGGTCACGGCGGCGGCGCGCAGGGTGTTGCAGTAGTGCCGCACGTGGGCGGGGGAGGTGAACTCCGGGGACGGGAGCAGCGCTTCGGCGTGCGGGCGGCGGCCGTTCGCCCCGGCCTGGCGCTTGTTGTTGTTCACGGTGACGTTGATCGGCGGGACGATCGAGCCGCCGAGCGCGCCGACGAACCCGCCAGCGGCGGCCCCGGCATTGGCGAACTTGCCGGTCTTCGGGTCGTTCACCGGCCCGCGCGCACGCTGGCCGTTGCTGTTCTGCGCCATCAGTTGATCTCCTCAGGTCAGCGGGAGGGGCGGACGAAGAACCAGGTGGTCTGAGCCGCGATCAGGGTCAGCAGCCACAGCAGCGCCAGCGGCCCCGCCAGCGGGCCGAACCCGGCGGCCAGCGCCAGCCACGCCGCGGCGAGGGTGGCAAGCACGGCGAGACCGATCCGCCAGCCGAGCACGGAGCCGGACACGGGGCGGCGGCGCTGCATGAGCAGCACCCACAGCGCCGGGACCAGGGCGGCGGGGGCGAGGACGAGACCGGACCACCAGCCGATCACATGCAGAACGGCGGTCACCGGCCACGCCAGCACGGCCAGCGCAGTGGGGGCGAGTGCGCGGCGGAAGCGCCACAGCGTGCGGCCGACGAAGCCGAGCGCTTCGCGGGTCAGGGAGGGACGTTCGGGGACAACGATCACGAACGGGTCGGAGCGGCGCCCGCGCTGACGCGGAATACGGACAGTGTGGACACCGGCGGCCGTCTTCACGGCGCGGGTACGGGTACGGCTGGACACAGCGAAACTCCCAGGTGGACGGGGTGGATTCAGGCGACGCGCTGTTCGTCGTCGGGGTACGCGCAGGGCACGCACACCCCCAGCGAGACCGGGATGACGTAACCGGCATCCCGGCTGCACTCGGGGCACGTGCGGCGGGCGGCGTTGGCCTTGTCCAGCGCCGCCCACTTGGCCGGGGTCATGGGCCGGACGGGCTTGGCCTGCTCGACCTCGTAGAGGTAGGCGACCAGCGGCGGACGGCGACGGCGTGGACGCTCGATCTGCGCGACCACGCCCTGACCACCCGGCCGAAGGTCCATCGCGCGGAGCTGACGGAGGGTGGCCAGCCCTTCCGGCGCCAGCCGCCACGGGTAGACCGGCAGGGCGGCCATCACTCACCGCCCACGGCGACCAGATGCGGCCGGTCGGTCTCGTCGGCGCTGCGGACGGCGAGGATCTGCTTACGCGCCCACGACTCGCTCATGCCGTACGCCTCACCCAGCGCACGGGCGGACAGAGGCCGTGCGGCCTGTACGGATTCGGCGTACGTACGGCGTGCGTCCTGCCGCACACGCTCCAGCTCCGCATCCTCGAACTGAGCTTGGCGTGCGGCTTCCTCTTCATCGGTCAGCTCCGCCGTGCGGGTGGTGTGCGGGGTGTGCGGGTCTTCGGTCCGCACGGCATCCGCACTCCCGTCCACCTGCGACGATACGGCCGGAGTAGCGTCCGGCCGCGTGTCTGCGGGGGCGGTGTCGGTCAGGTCGGGCGGGGTGTCGGCGGGGGTGTGCGGACGCTGTGCGGGCTCATCCGCACGCTCTCCGTCCGGCTCGCGCACGGCGGTGGTGGGCTGGTGGTGGAGCACCTTGGCCACCAGGTCGGAACCGAAGTAGATCGACCCGACCGGGAGGGAGGTGGCCAGCAGCACCAGGGCCCAGTTTGCCGGGTCCCAGTCCGCCAGCCGCCCCCAGTCCACAGCCTTGCCGTGGAGCTCCGGCACGAGTCCGTGGACGTAGTTGAGGACGAGTGAGGCGAGGGTGTAGACGGCCAGCACCCGCAGCGCGAACCGCTTGTCACGTGCGTTGGTCAGCACCAGCGTGGCCACCAGGGCGAGCGCCATCAGACCATCGACCACGAACGGATACAGCGTCGCGGCCGTCGCGTCCGCGCCGACCACGCGCGCCACGTCCCTCAGCGCGTTCCACGACACCCGGAACGCCATGACGACCACGGCGACCAGGGCCAGCACCAGCAGCGTCTTCCCGGTCCGGTTCATGCCGCACCCCCGACCAGTTCGGGGGCCCGCACGTCGCCGTAACCGGTCAGCTCCAACGTGGCGCCCGCGTAGTCAGCGGACGCCTTCAGTACCCGCGTCCGGCCAGCGTTCTGCTCGCGGTAGACCACCGCGTCCGGGGCGATACCCAGCGCCTCCCGCCACGCCTCGAAGTCCGGCAGGTCTCGGTGGAACCGCAGCTCCAGCCGATCGGGGTAGATCGGGGACACCTGCACGTCCGGCGCCGGAAGGTGACCGAAGTCCACGGCCAGCACGCGCAGCACCCGCAGCGCGGCGGCCAGGTCGTCCAGGGTCAGGGTCTCGCTCACGCGCCCACCCCCGGCAGGACCGTGACGGCCCGGTTCGCCAGTTCGCGACGCGCGGCCAGCACCTTGCGCCGGGCCCGGCGGATGCGCTGGTGGTCGACCTCGGTCGGCGTCCGGTCCAGCAGGCTGATCCGCACGTCCAGCAACTCGACTTCTGCCACGATCAGCGGCGTCTCGACCGCGATCGCGTCCAGCTCCGCGGACGTTGGCTCGCGGTCGAACTCGTCGGCGGCGGTAACAACCGCCTGAACAGCACCGATGTGCCTCATGGGTCGTGATTCCTCTCGCAGGGTGGAACGGCCCGAACCGCACCCCCGGAGCTGCAACTCCGGGGGTGCTCGCCGTTGATGGGAAAGCCGCGCGTTGTGCGCGGTCGCGGCCACTGAGCAGCGGCCGAAGTGCCCCGCACCGGAGTCGAACCGGTCGGATGCCGTACGGGGCGCGCCGGTCTTCTCCGCCTTGTTTCCGACCCCTTCGGGCAGGCGGACCACGGGTTACCGGCAGTTCCCTGTGTGGAGTTGTCAAGTAGCAGGCGCTTCCTTCGTACTCACCCCTGCGGGTTTTCCTCCGGGCACTCTTGTACGGCAGAACCGTACGGGACACCCCATCCGACTTGTCTGGAGGAGTGCCGCTGAGCAAGAGACTGCACGAGTCGCGCTTGGAGAGTCAAGCCCCCTGGTCTAACTTGTACGGAGGAGTCGGAGTGGAGGAGTCACATTGCCGATGCGACGCGGTTTGACGAAGGCGCAAGAAATCGCCTATGACCTGCGCGAACAGATCCAGTCCGGCCGACTGGTGGGGGGTGAGGCACTCCCCAGCGAGTCGAAGATGATGAGCCAGTACGGCTACAGCCGCGAGACGGTTCGCGCTGGCGTCCGCATCTTGATTGATGAGGGCCTAGTCGTCACGGGGCAGGGCCAAGGGAAGTACGTCCGGCAGGACTATCCGCCGGTCGTGTGGAACTGGACCACTCTGGAGAGCCGGAGCCGCCACGCCACGGCGGTTGAAGGGCGAACCGCTGGTGACCAGTGGGCAAGCGCGATTGCCGAGAACGGGAACGCCCCCCGCCAAGACATCACCGTCTCGATTGTGGAACCCCCGCCTCACGTGCGCGAATGCCTCGAACTACCAGCCGATGGCTTGGCCGTGGCGCGCAAGCGCGTCCGGTTCATAGACAACCAGCCTTATGCGCTCGCTGATTCGTACTTCCCCCAGGAACTCGTCAGCGGTACACCGCTGATGGAGCCACGTGACGTATCGGCGCCGGGCGGGGTACTGGCTTCCGTGGGCCTCGTGCAAACCAAGTACAAGGACGAGATCTCAGTCCGAATGCCAACTCGTCAGGAGGCTGAGCTACTTGCCCTTCCAGCAGCAACGCCGGTCGCAGAGCACACCCGAACGGGCTACGACGCGGACGGTCGGCCCCTCCGCTGCATGGTCACCATTCTTCCCGGAGACAGGCACAAGATCCTTTATGAAGTCGACACGGACTGAGTACCTCCGCCCTGCGGCGGCGAACGACGTACCCGCCCTCTTGGCCTTGCGCGTTGAGGCCGAGGGGTGGCTACGCACCAAGGGCACCGACCAGTGGAGTGACCCTGAAACCGGCGAACGGGCCATCTCGAAATGGCGCGCCAGCATAGACGAGGGGCGCGCGTGGGTCGTCGTGAGCGAGTCTGACGAAGTGCTCGCAACGGTCAGTCGGGGCCCCGTCGACCGAGATTTCTGGACGGACGACGACCGTCCCGAAACGGCGCTGTACCTGTACAAGCTGATGGTCGCGCGCAACGCGTCAGGGCGACAGCTTGGCGCACGGGTCATTGACTGGATGTCCCGCCTTGCAGCGCTGGAGGGGCGAACCTGGGTGCGCATCGACACATGGCGTACAAACACGGGGCTGCACGCCTACTACGAACGGCTTGGCTTCAAGCACGTGCGTACTGAGACACCGTCACATAGGCGCTCTGGGTGGCTCGCGCAGCGCCCGGCGGGCGAACTCACCATGCCCGATGATCTCCTGTCCGTCGGTCTTCTCGAAGGGTGGCGCGGGGACGTGGCCCCGAGCGTCGCGGTGCCGCTTCCGAGGGGCTAAGGCGCTGGTCAGACAGACGGCAAGGCTCGGCCGTCTGACATCAGTACCTGACATCAACAGTCACGTACAACGGGACACAAGCCCGGACCAGTGTCGGACAGGCAGCGTGGATCAACGGCGCTGAATGGCTGGTCGACGGAACGCGCATCCGGGGTGAACGCGCCTACGGATCAGAAGGTTGCAGGTTCGAATCCTGCCGAGTGCACACAGGTCAAAGCCCCCTCGGGATCATCCCGGAGGGGGCTTTGTCGTGGTGTACCGCAGTCGGCATGGTCTGATTCGCTGGCGGCGTGGCTTGGGGCCTTCAGCGGATCAGACCATGCTCATGCAGTGGAGGGCCGGTCGTCAGTAGCGGTGGCCGGGCCAGTGTGGGTCTGTCCAGCGGTCCTCGTCGGTGAGGCCCAGGAGCCGTATCCGGTGCTGTAGGTCTTCCGGTGCGTTTGATTCGCGGAGCCGCATCGCGGCGTGGTCGAGGAGCCAGGTGGCCAGGTCGGTGCGCATCTTCTCCTCGTCGTGCTCGTACCAGCCGACTCTCCAGGGCAGGCGGTCTCCCAGGAGCTCGTACTCCCATTCGGTCGCTGCCTCGGCCAGGCGGCGGTCGCTGAGGGGCCCGGTGTGTTTCTCCCATGCGGCAAGCCACGGCCCCACCGTTCCGGACGCCTCGGCGCACAGCACGAAGACCCGGTGTGCCGGGACGACCGCATCCGGATCGGTGAGGCTCTGTGCCCACCAGGCATGCAGGAACTCGCGTACCGGACCGGCGTGCTCCTCGGGCCACTGCTGCCAGCGGCCTCGGGCGAAGGAGTACCCGGCCTCCTCCAGCGCGTCATAGAGGGGATTCACGCGACCGGCGACCAGCTCTGCGGCGAACTGCGGCAGGATGCGGCGCAGCACGGCCGCGTGATCGGTCCAGTCGACGGCCTCCCAGCTCCTGCGCAGAAGATCCGGCTCCAGCTCCACGTCCGGCGTCTTGAGCAGGGCAAGTTCCTCGGAACTGCCCCAGTGGCAATCACAGTTGTGCTCGTCCGGGTGCGCGGTCATGCCGCGGAAGGTGGCGGAGAGGTTGTCCAGAGCGGCGCTGAGGCGGCGGCGTGCGGGATGGTCGGCGAGTTGCATGTGCCCAGCCTCCGAGGAGGACTCCGTACGGCTTCCGCCGACCGAAGATCGCTACCTTACCCGAGTTATCGCCGTGTCATGTCTCTGACGGTTGGGGCTGGGTCGTCGTTCTGTCCGACGTGGGCCAGACGTAGGGGAGGTCGGGCGATACGTCGGGAGAGAGGGGGGTGTACGTGGTGGGGTCCTTGCGCAGGAGTGCCGAGCGGTGGCTGCGGTGGAACGAGTCGTCACCCAGCCAAGGGGGGAGTTCCGCAGCCTCCCTCAGCGCGGCCTGGGTGCGGACCTGCGTTCCGGGGCGGAACGCCAAGAGGTCGGCGACCAGGGTGGCCGCGCAGCTGTCCTGGTGGCCCTGCTCGCGCCACACCGCGCACACGTCCAGGCCGTACCGGACGAGCGCCTCCTCGTACCCGGCCCACATCCGTACCGCCGGGTGGTGGCGCCAGCCGTAGCCCGGTACGACGAGGCCGCGGAGCACCTGCAACGCCTCGACCCGTTGTTTGCCGAGGCGGCGGCGGTCCAGGGTGAGCGCCGAGGCCCGGAAGTCGGGGTAGGGCAGGAACGTCTGCATGGTGGCCTCACGAGTACCGCGCCAGCGGCCCTGACACATCCTGACGTCGACCGAATGGGATACGGAGAAAACGGGCACTTCGGGAATCATGAACGCACAGCACGACGGCCCCGACCGCGCTCACCAGCGGCCCGAGGGGCTCAGCGACACGACGGTGGAGGCGCTCGGATCGCTCTCCAAGGCGCTGGAGATGACCGAGCGGGCCCGCGGCCGCCTCTACGACTTCCACCAGCTCACCGGCGGTGCCGATCTCGAACTGGACCGGGCCGTGCGCCTGCTGCGGGAGGCCGGGCACCCGGAGTGGGCTGAGAAGGTGCGGACCGAGATCCTCGGGCGCAATGTCATCCCCGGGCACTGGACGTTCCAGATCGTCGAGGCCTACAACGACACCTACTACGAGCCGTTCAAGGCGCTGGAGAAGAGCGCCGTGGACGAGCTGGCCGACGGCCGGGACCATCTCTACGAGGCGGAGATGAAGGAGGCCCGCCGTACGGCCGGCCACCCCGCCCATACCGCCCGACCCGACAGCCCGTGAGTGGCTTCCGCGTGGGGCGGGGGGAGGAGGGAGGAGGGAGGAGGGAGGAGGGAGGAGGGAGGAGTAGGGGGTTGTCCGTCCTCGTTGCCCCCTCGCATCGTTCCTCCAAGGCCGCGCCCCCCCGGCGGTCGCGCCGTTTCCGCAGGTCGGTCGCATTGTCAGTGGTGCCCTCTAATGTCGTGAGGGATGGCACACGCGTGGAGATGTACTGGGCTGCGGTGGGGCGGCGCCGAGCCCTCTCTGGTGTGGGAAGGCGGGCGGAGGAGTCCTCTGCCTCGGGGGAAGGCGGTGGTTTTCGGAGTCGTGGACGGGGGCGGACGGACCTGTGTCGGAGCCCGGGGGCACGCGTGTCCGGTGCGGGCGGGCGTCCCGGGACGGAGTACCGGCGCGCGGTGCGAGGAGTGTGCGCGGCTGGACCGGGCGCATTCCGTCGCGGCTGACACCTTCGCCGATGATCCGCGGCCGTATCACGTGTACCTCGCGTGGTTCGGGCCCGGCATGGTGAAGGTCGGGATCACGGCCGTCGAACGGGGGGCGGCGCGGCTGCTGGAGCAGGGGGCGGTGTGCTTCGCGTGGCTCGGGCGGGGGCCGCTGATGGCCGCGCGGCGGGCCGAGGAGGTGCTGCGGGCCGCATTGAAGGTGCCGGACCGGATTCCGTACGCCGAGAAGAGGCTGCTGCGGGCCGCCCTGCCGGAACGGGCGGAGCGCGAGGGGGAGTTGGCGGTGGTCCACGGGCGGGCCCTTGCGCTGCCGGGGTGGCCGGAGTCGCTGGAACCGGTGGCGTTCCACGCGGTCGATCACTTCGGGGTGTTCGGGCTGGACGGGCTGCCGGCTGCCGACGGGGTGGTGAGCGAGCTGGTCGCGGGCGGCGTGGTGGGCGGTGAGGTGCTCGCCGTCGCCGGGCCCGATCTGCATCTCGCCACCGGACGGGGAGTCGTCGTCCTGGACACACGGCTCATGACCGGGTGGGAGTTGACCGCTCCCACGGGCGAGGGCACGCGTGACGCGGTCACGGTACCGGTCAGGGAGGTGCGGGAGCGAGGGGGAGGGGTGCAGGACGGGCTGTTCTGAGGCCGGGATGCAGGACCGGCTGTTCTGAGGCCGGAGGTGGGGGCCAGGGGGTGAGCGGGCTAGGGGTGGGATTGCGGGCGGTGAGGGGGCTCCGCCCTGGCCGTGGTCGACGCGCTTCGGGTAAAGACTTCGATCCCTTTTGGATCCCGTACGGAAAGGCGCTGGACGGTGGTCGATGACCGACGCGACAGTGGACGACATGAGTGATCAGCAGATAGCACCTGTCCCTGCCTTCGAACCGCCTTACTACGCCGTGGTGTTCACCTCCACGCGGACCGAGGATCAGAGCGGGTACGGGGAGACGGCCGAGCGGATGGAGGAACTGGTGAAGGACGTGCCGGGGTACCTCGGCATGGACCACGCACAGACGCCCGGCGGCCTTGCCATCACCGTGGGGTACTTCCGGGACGCCGACGCCCTGGAGCGGTGGCGGAGCGACACGGAGCACCGGGCGGCCCAGAAGCGGGGGCGCGCCGAGTGGTATCGGAGCTACTCCCTGCACGTCGCCAAGGTCGAACGCAGCCACGGGTTCGTGAAGGAGGAGGAGTAAGGACCGGCAGTCGGGTCGGTGGGTAGGGGCGGAGCATGACCGCGCTTGCATAAGGAGGGGGTCAGGGCGGGGGTGCGCGTCCCGTTTCCTGTGGGGCGGGAGGCTGTGGGATCTCGGTGAGGCGCCCAGGAGAGAGCCCTGCGGCGGGGCGGGAAATCCCTGGTCGGCGTGGGGTCTGTCCCGGAAGTCGGGGATCTTCCCAGGTGTTCCCTGAGAGGCTCCTGTGTGTTTCTCAGAAAAATCACAGGTTCCAGAAAGGGTGTTCTCAGAGGACCCCGACAAGGTGTCCGGCATGACCACGACCTCGCCCCAGGGGCGCACCGAACTGCTGAGGCCGGACGGGAGCCCCGTCCGAGTGCTTGTGGTGGACGACGAGCTGTCGATCACCGAACTGCTGTCCATGGCCCTTCGCTACGAGGGATGGCAGATCCGGAGTGCGGGGGACGGCACCGGCGCCCTCCAGACCGCGCGCGACTTCCGGCCCGACGCCGTCGTCCTGGACATGATGCTCCCCGACATGGACGGGCTGACCGTCCTTGGGCGGCTGCGGCGGGACCTGCCGGACGTGCCGGTCCTCTTCCTCACCGCGAAGGACGCGGTCGAGGACCGGATCGCCGGACTCACCGCCGGCGGCGACGACTACGTCACCAAGCCGTTCAGCCTGGAGGAGGTCGTGGCCCGGCTGCGGGGCCTCATCCGGCGTTCCGGCGCCGCCGACCGGCGCTCCGACTCGGTGCTCGTCGTCGGAGACCTCATGCTCGACGAGGACAGCCACGAGGTGTCGCGCGGCGGGGACAACATCCACCTCACCGCCACCGAGTTCGAGCTGCTGCGGTTCCTGATGCGCAACCCGCGGCGGGTGCTCAGCAAGGCGCAGATCCTCGACCGTGTGTGGTCGTACGACTTCGGCGGCCAGGCGAACGTGGTCGAGCTGTACATCTCGTACCTGCGACGGAAGATCGACGCAGGACGCGAGCCGATGATCCACACCCGGCGGGGAGCCGGTTATCTGATCAAGCCCGCCGCGTCATGAGCGGGCGACGACGGACGCGTACGCGGTGGTGGTCGCAGCTCGGGCCGGGACGAGTCAAGCGGCAGCCGCGCACACTGCGTACGCGGCTCGTCGTCTCCGCGGTGGCGTTGATCGCGGTGGTGGGCGCGGTGATCGGGACGGTGACGACCATCGCGCTGAGCGAGCACCTGAACAATCAGCTGGACCGTCAGGTGCGAGACGTGGGCGAACGGGCGTCCGGTCCTCCCCAGGAGGCGCTGGACGGGCTCAAGCCGAGCGGCGGTTACCCCGGTTTCCAGAAGCCGAACGGCTCCGCGGCGGCTGACAACTCCGGTGCGTTCACGGCTCGGACGACGGACGAGAAGCTCGAGGACTTCGTGAGGGGCCCGACGCTGGAGAACACCGTCATCGCCGCGGTCGACGACAGCGGCAAGGTCAGCAAGGCGGTCGTGGCGCGGGAGAAGTCCACCGACTCCGGCGGCTTCGACCGTATGTACGGGACCGAACTCCCGGCCGCGACGACGAAGGAACTCGCCGCCGCGTCCAGGACGGGCATGGACACGGTGGAGCTCACCGGGCTCGGTGACTACCGGGTCACCTACGTCACGGGCGTCAAGGGCACCTACTACGTCGCGCTGCCGACCACGAACGTCGACAACACCCTCAACACCCTTGTCATCGTCGAGCTCAGCGTCACCGGCGCCGGGCTCGTCGCCGCCGGTATCGCCGGGTCCGCGCTGGTCGGGGTGGCCCTGCGGCCGCTGCGCAAGGTGGCGGCCACCGCCACCCGTGTCTCCGAACTGCCCCTGCACACCGGCGAGGTCACCCTCAACGAACGGGTGCCCGAGTCCGAGACCGACCCGCACACCGAGGTCGGACAGGTCGGCGCCGCCCTCAACCGGATGCTCGACCACATCCACGGCGCGCTGCACTCGCGGCAGGAGAGCGAGACGCGGGTCCGGCAGTTCGTGGCGGACGCCAGCCATGAGCTGCGGACCCCACTCGCGTCCATCCGGGGCTACGCCGAACTCACCCGGCGTGGCCGGGAGGAGATCGGGCCGGACACCCGGCACGCGCTCGGCCGTATCGAGTCCGAGTCCGGGCGGATGACGCTGCTCGTGGAGGATCTGCTGCTGCTGGCGCGGCTCGACGCCGGGCGGCCGTTGCAGTTCGAGCGGACCGATCTGATCCCGCTGGTCGTGGACACCGTCAGCGACGCGCGGGCGGCCGGGCGGAGCCACAACTGGCGGCTCGATCTGCCGGACGCGCCGGCACTGGTGTCGGCGGACGCGGCGCGGCTCCAGCAGGTCCTCGTCAATCTGCTGGCGAACGCCCGTACGCACACACCGCCCGGGACCACGGTCACCGTGCGCGTGCAGCGGCGCGGGCCGTGGATGTGCGTGGACGTCGAGGACGACGGCCAGGGCATCCCCGAGGAACTGCTGCCGCATGTCTTCGAACGGTTCGCGCGCGGGGACTCCTCCCGGTCCAGGGCGTCCGGCTCGACCGGTCTCGGGCTCGCCATCGTGCAGGCCGTGGCCGACGCGCACGGCGGTGCCGTGACCGTCGACAGCGTGCCCGGCAGGACCGTGTTCACCGTGCATCTGCCCGTCCTCGGCGGGCCCGGATCCCTGCTCGACGACGCCGCCAACTGGCAGCTCGACGACCTGGACCACGACGCCGATCCGGACGCCGATCCGGACGCCGGACACGACACCCGACACGACGCCGAACCGGGCTTCGCCCAGGACGTCGGCGGCTTCGGCCACGATCTCGTCGACGCGGCGCACCGGCAGCCGGACTCACAGGCACAGCACAGCGTCAGCACACGGGCATAACAGAGCGGGTCGCGAATGTACGTGTCATGCGAACCCACTCTTCTCCCGGCACCCTGCCGGCGCGGGAGCACCTCCCGGCCACAGACGCCGGTACGCCTGTCCTGGACGTAGTGATCCCTGTCTACAACGAGGAGAAGGACCTCCAGCCGTGCGTCCGCAGACTGCACGAGCACCTCGCGCGGACCTTCCCGTACGCGTTCCGCATCACGATCGCGGACAACGCGTCCACGGACACCACCCCCCAGGTGGCCGCCCGGCTGGAGGCGGAGCTGCCGAGTGTCAGGTCGTTCCGGCTGGAGCAGAAGGGGCGCGGGCGGGCCCTGTGCGCCGTCTGGTCCGCCTCCGACGCCCCGGTCCTCGCCTACATGGACGTGGACCTGTCGACCGACCTGAACGCCCTGCTGCCGCTGGTGGCCCCGCTGATCTCCGGTCACTCGGACCTCGCCATCGGCTCCCGGCTCGCCCGTTCCTCGCGGGTGGTGCGCGGTCCCAAGCGGGAGTTCATCAGCCGCGCGTACAACCTGATCCTGCGCGGCTCGCTCCAGGCCCGCTTCTCGGACGCGCAGTGCGGGTTCAAGGCGATACGGCGGGACGTGGCGCAGGTGCTGCTGCCGCTCGTCGAGGACACCGGGTGGTTCTTCGACACCGAGATGCTGGTGCTCGCCGAGCGCGCAGGGCTCAGGATCCACGAGGTGCCGGTCGACTGGGTCGACGACCCCGACTCGACCGTCCACATCGTGAAGACGGCCACCGACGACCTCAAGGGCGTGTGGCGGGTCGGCAGGGCCCTCGCCACCGGGTCGATCGCCCTCGACCGGCTCGCCCGCCCCTTCGGGGACGACCCCCGCGACCGCGACATCGAGGACGTGCCGCGCGGCCTGGCCCGCCAACTCCTCGGCTTCTGTGTCGTGGGCGGCCTGTCCACCCTCTTCTACCTGCTCCTCTACAGCGGCTTCCGCAGCCTGGCGGGGTCGCAGACCGCCAACGCGCTCGCCCTGCTCGTCTCGGCGATCGCCAACACGGCGGCCAACCGGCGCCTCACCTTCGGCGTCCGGGGCCGGGCCGGCGCCGTCAGGCACCAGGCGCAGGGATTGGTGGTGTTCGGCATCGGCCTCGCCCTCACCAGCGGCTCGCTCGCCGCCCTGAACGCGGCCACCAGCGACCCCGCGCACTCCACGGAGCTGGCCGTCCTCATCGCCGCCAACCTCGCGGCGACGGTGCTGCGGTTCCTGCTCTTCCGGGCCTGGGTCTTCCCCGACCGGCGTGCCGCTGTGTCCGGCCACACGGCCGCCGGGTACGCGAGCACGGCCGCGGTCCGACCGGGGCGGCCCGGGCCTTACGCCCGCCAGGACCGGTTCCAGCCGGCGGTCCACTCACCGACGGCGGCTCACCCCCCGACGGCGGTCCACTCACCGACGGCGGCTCACTCGCCGACACCGGCCAGCGGCCCGACGGCGGCCCACACCGCGCCGCGCGCCGAGTGCGCGGCGGCGCCGACAGTCCCGACCGTCCCGTACGGGACCACCCCGTACCCCACGACCCCGTTCCGCGCCGGTGACGCCGCGGACCGCACCTGGGGCGACGCGACCATGCGGATGCGGCCGGTGCGCCCGCACGACCAGGATTCGAGGAACACCCGATGACCACGCGCTTCGACACGACGCACCAAGGGGGCGCGAGCCCCGCCGACCCCGGCTGGGGACCGCCCACGACGAGAACAGACGTCCAGGGGGCGGCGGCCGCGGACCCGCCCGGCACGCCCACGGCACCCGGCTCGGGTGAACCCCGGCAGCCCCTCGGCCGGCGGATGTGGCGCGGGCGCCCGGAGGACAACCGCTGGGTGCGCCCCGGCTTCCTCCTCACCCTGCTCCTCATCGGCGGCCTCTACACCTGGAACCTCACGGCGTCCGGGTACGCCAACTCCTTCTACTCGGCGGCCGTGCAGGCGGGCAGCCAGTCCTGGAAGGCCCTCTTCTTCGGGTCGCTGGACTCGGCCAACGCCATCACCGTCGACAAGCCCCCGGCGTCGCTGTGGCCGATGGCCCTGTCGGTACGGCTCCTCGGCCTGAACTCCTTCGCGATCCTGTTCCCGCAGGTCCTGATGGCCGTCGCCACCGCCGGCGTGCTGTGGGCGGCCGTCCGCCGCCGCTTCGACGCCACGGCCGGCTTCCTCACCATGGCGGTGTTCGCGCTCACGCCCGTCGCCGCGCTGATGTTCCGCTTCAACAACCCGGACGCGGCCCTCGCGCTGTTGATGGCCGCCGCCGTGTACTGCACCCTCCGCGCGATGGAGAAGGCGCAGACGAAGTGGCTGGTCTGGGCGGGTACCGCCATCGGCCTCGCCTTCCTCGTGAAGACCCTCCAGGCCTTCCTGATCCTGCCGGTGCTCGCACTCGTGTACGTCGCGTTCGCCCCCGGCACCTGGAAGAAACGCGTCGGCCAGGTGCTGGTCGCCGGGCTCGCGATGGTCGTCTCCGGTGGCTGGTGGGTCGCGGTCGTCGAGCTGTGGCCGGCCTCGTCCCGCCCGTACATCGGCGGCTCGCAGAACAACTCCTTCCTGGAGCTGACCTTCGGCTACAACGGCCTCGGCCGCATCAACGGCGAGGAGACCGGCAGCGTCGGCGGCGGTGGCGGCGACGGCGGCGGCAACTGGGGCGAGACCGGCTGGGACCGGATGTTCAGCTCGAACATCGGCGGCCAGATCTCCTGGCTGATCCCGGCCGCGCTGATCCTGCTCGGCGCGGCGATCTGGGCCACGCGGAAGCTGCGGCGCACCGACGGCACCCGCGCCGCGTTCCTCCTGTGGGGCGGCTCGCTGCTCATCACCATGGTGGTGTTCAGCTTCATGCAGGGCATCTTCCACGAGTACTACACCGTGGCCCTCGCCCCCTACGTCGCGCCGCTGGTCGGCATGGGCGCGGCCCTGCTGTGGGAGCGACGCGCCGAGGTGTGGGCGTCGCTCACCCTGGCCGCCGCGACGACGGCCACGGCGGTCTGGGGGTACGTCCTCCTCACCCGCTCCTCCGACTACCTCCCCTGGCTGAGGTGGGTCGTGCTGATCGGCGGTCTGGTCGCCGCGCTCGGCCTGGTCTTCGCGGCCAGGCTGGGACGTCAACTGGCCCTCGCGGTCGTGGGCCTGAGCTTCGTCACCGCGCTGGCCGGCCCGACGGCGTACACCCTGACCACGCTCGGCGAGGGCCACACCGGTTCGATCGTCACGGCCGGCCCGTCCGTCCAGGGCGGCCGGGGAGGCCCCGGCGGCGGCATGGGCGGCGGCCCCGGTGGCCCGGGTGGCCCCGGTGGCGGCGGGATGCCGGGCCAGCCGGGCCAGAACAACCAGCAGGGCGGCCAGAACGGAAACGGCCAGAACGGAAACGGCCAGATGGGCCAGCCCCCGACCGGTGGCTTCGGTGGAGGCCCGAACGGCCGGCAGGGCCAACAGGGTCAGCCGGGCCAACAGAACGGCAACGGGTCCACGCAGACCCAGCCTCAGGGCCAGGGCAACGGCCAGACCCAGAACGGCGACGGCGGCCGGATGGGCGGCGGCGGTGGCGGCGGCATGGGCGGTCTGCTCAACGGCGCGAGCGTCAGCGACGAGGTCAAGGAACTGCTGGAGAAGAACGCAGGGGACTACACCTGGGCGGCCGCCGCGATCGGCGCCCAGAACGCGGCCAGCTACCAGCTCTCCACCGGCGAACCCGTCATGGCCATCGGCGGCTTCAACGGCACCGACCCGTCCCCCACCCTCGCGGAGTTCAAGAAGTACGTGGAGGAAGGGAAGATCCACTACTTCATCGCCGGCGGCTCCCGCGGCGGCATGGGCGGCGGGAGCAACGGCACCTCCGCGCAGATCAGCTCCTGGGTCCAGGAGAACTTCGAGACGGTGACGGTCGACGGCACGACGTTCTACGACCTGACGCAGACGAAGTAGGCGCGGCCGACGCGGAGTGGGCGGTGGCCCGGGGCGAGGACGGAACCCCGGGCCACCGCCTTGCCGTACACCGCCGAAACCGGCTCGTTGTGCTGCTGGACAACACCGTGCTGAACGTGGCGATCCGCTCGCTCACCGAGGAGTTGCGCCGCTGACCCTTGGGCTGGGGCCCTCGACCGCCGGTCCCGTCCCTCGGGGGGCCTCAGTTCTCTCCCCCGGCCTTCAGTCCCCTTCCACCAGCCGTGCCGGGAAGCCCCCCGTCGCCACCGGGCCCCAGCGGTCCGGGGTGATGCGGATGATCGACTTGCCCTGCTTGACCATGGCCTCGCGGTACTCGTCCCAGTTCGGGTGCTCGCCCGCGATGTTGCGGAAGTACTCCACCAGCGGCTCCACCGACTCCGGGGAGTCGATGACCTCGGCGGTTCCGTCGATCTGGACCCAGGGGCCGTCCCAGTCGTCGCTGAGGACGACGACGCTGACCCGCTCGTCGCGCTTGGCGTTGCGCGTCTTGGCGCGCTCGGGGTACGTGGAGACCACGATGCGGCCCGAGTCGTCGACACCGCAGGTCAGCGGTGAGGCCTGCGGCCCGCCGTCGGCCCGTCGGGTCAGCAGGAGCGCCCGGTGCCGGGGGCGTACGAAGTCGAGGAGCTCGTCGAGGGAGACCTTGGTGTTGGTCGCGATGTTCCGTGCCATGCGCACAGCGTAGGGCCGGGGCGCCTACAGGCCACCGGGCAGGCTCTCCCCCTGCACCGCCTGGACGTCCAGTTCCACCTTGAGGGTCGTGCCGATGGCCGCGATGCCCGCCTGGAGGACCTGGTTGTAGTTCATCGCGAAGTCCTCGCGGCGCAGTTCCGTCGTCGCCCGGAACGCGGCGCGCGTGCCGCCCCACGGGTCGGGGCCGGTGCCGAGGTACGCGAGGTCGAGGTCGACCGGGCGGACGACGCCGTGCAGGGTCAGCTCGCCGTGCACCGTCCAGCGGTCCGGGGCGACGGGGGTGAGGCCCGTCGACACATAGGTGATCTCCGGGTGGTGTTCCACGTCCAGGAAGTCAGGGGACCGCAGATGGTCGTCGCGCATGCCGTTGCCCGTGTCGATCGAGGCGGCCCGGATCACCGCCGCCACACGGGACTTGGTGCCCTCGTCCGGCGCCGGGGCGATCTCGATCGAACCGGAGAACTCCGTGAACCGCCCGCGGACACTGGAGATGCCCAGGTGCTGGGCGACCGCCGCGACCGACGAGTGGGCCGGGTCGACGGTCCAGGGGCCGGGCGGCGGGAGTTCGGTGCCGCCGGGCCGGGCGAGGGTGACCGTGCCGACCTCCGCCCGCCCGCTCGCGGTCACCAGGGCGCTCGATGCGACCGGCCCGTAGCCGACGGCGGTGACGATCACCGTGTACGCGCCGGGCGCGAGCGCCGTGGGCTCGTGGACCGCTCCCTCCGCGTCGGCCTCGGCCCGCATCACCTGCGTACCGGCCCTGTCGGTCACCGTGACGACCGCGTGCGACACGGCCCAGCCGTCCCTCGTGCGGATCCTCGCGGTCAGTCCCATGTGCGCGTCACTCCTCGGGTGCGACCGGTCGGCGGGGCTCAGGCGCCGCCCCGCCGACCGGGTGTGAACTACTGGCCGGTGTGGGCGAGTTCGATGTCGTGGCCGTCGACTCCGGTGCCGGAGACCGTCAGGGCCGTGGCCACGGGCGGGTACCCGGTGGCGATGACCGTGTAGTCGCCGCCGTCCAGGTCGGCGAAGGCGTACGCCCCGTCCGAACCGGTGGTGGCGGTGGCGACGACGTTGCCCGCCGCGTCGACCAGCGTCACGCGGGCGTCGGCCAGCGGTCCGCCCGGTGCCCGGACGACCCCCTGGAGCCGGGCCCCGGCCTCCAGGTCGATCTCGACGCGGGTGACGCCGGTGCCGCCGACCTCGACGGGCAGGGCGCGCGGACGGAACCCGGCGGCGTTCACCGCGACGGTGACGGGACCGGGCACCAGCTCCCCGAAGCCGAACTCGCCCTGCTCACCGGTGGTTCCGGTGGCCAGGACGTCCCCGCGCACATCGGTCACCACGACCATCGCGTCCTTGACGGGCAGCGCGTCCCCGGCGGCCCGCACCACACCGTTCAGCCCGCTCGTGCCGCTCAGCAGGATGTCGTACGGGACCGGCTCGCCGTTCACGACGATCGTGGACGCCTGCGGCTGGAACCCGTCGGCGGCGGCGATCAGTACATACGACCCGGCGGAGGGCGCGTCCACCGCGTAGACCCCGTCGGCCCCCGCGACCGAACGGCCGAGCTGCCGGCCCTCGAGCGAGATCAGCGTGACCGCGGCCCCCGGCACGGGCGCCTCCTCGGCCCCGCGTACGTGCCCGCGCACGGGCACCCCGCCGCCCGCCGACGCCGGGACGGAGCCCGAGGCGGCGGCCGCCGAAGCGACATCAGACGAAGCGACATCCATCGTGGCGGAAGCCGCCACGGTGGAGGAAGCCGCCACGGTGGAGGGAGCCGCGGCGGAAGGAGCTCCAGCCTCAGCCCCAGCCGTACCGGCCGTCCCCTTCTCCGCCACCGCCTGGGCGAGCGCCCCGTGGGTCCGCAGCGGGACCTCCTTGATGAAGGCGGAGAAGACGAGTGCGAGGACGGCGAAGGGGGCGGCGTACAGGAAGACGTCGCCGATGCCGTGGCCGTAGGAGCTCTCGATGACCGTGCGGATCGGCGCGGGCAGCGCGTCCAGGTCGGGGATCTCACCGTGGCCCATGGAGGAGCCGGACACCCCGAGCTTGGCGAGGCCCTCCTCCGCGTAGTGGGTGATCCGGTGGCTCAGCACCGCGCCCAGCGCGGAGACGCCGATCGCGCCGCCGAGGGAGCGGAAGAAGGTGACGACGGAGCTGGCGGCGCCCAGGTCGCCCGGGGCCACTTGGTTCTGCGTGCACAGCACCAGGTTCTGCATCATCATGCCGACGCCGAGGCCGAGCAGCCCCATGAAGATCGCCACGTGCCAGTACGGGGTGTCGTACCGGAGCGTGCCCAGCAGACCGAGACCCGCGGTCACCAGCACAGCGCCGGCGAGCAGCCAGGCCTTCCAGCGGCCGGTGCGGGTGATGACCTGGCCGGAGACGGTCGACGAGACGAACAGGCCGGCGATCATCGGGATGGTCAGGACGCCGGACATGGTCGGCGACTTGCCGCGGGCCAGCTGGAAGTACTGGCTGAAGAAGATGGTGCCCGCGAACATCGCGACACCGACGAAGAGCGAGGCCAGCGAGGCCAGGGTGATCGTCCGGTTGCGGAACAGCCGCAGCGGGATGATCGGCTCGCTCGCCTTCGCCTCGGCGAGGACGAACAGCGCGAGCAGGGCCACCGTGCCGCCGACCATCGCGTACGTCTGCCAGGACACCCAGTCGTACTTGTCACCGGCGAAGGTCACCCAGATCAGCAACAGGCAGACCGCGGCGGTGATCAGGAAGGCGCCCGCCCAGTCGACCTTGACCTTGCGCCGGACGACGGGCAGGTGAAGGGTCCGCTGGAGCACGATCAGGGCGATCACCGCGAAGGGGACGCCGACGTAGAAGCACCAGCGCCAGCCGAGCCAGTCGGTGTCGGTGATGACACCGCCGACCAGCGGGCCGCCGACCATGGCGGTCGCGAAGGTGGCGCCGAGGTAGCCGTTGTACCGGCCGCGCTCCCGAGGGGAGATCATCGCGGCCAGGATGATCTGTGCCAGCGACGACAGCCCGCCCATGCCGACGCCCTGCACCGCGCGGAACCCGATCAGCATCCCGGCGTTCTGGGACAGTCCGGCCGCGGCCGAGCCGAGCACGAAGATGACGAGCGCCAGCTGGATCAGCAGCTTCTTGGAGAACAGGTCGGCGAGCTTGCCCCACAGCGGGGTGGACGCGGTCATCGCCAGCAGCGACGCGGTCACCACCCAGGTGTACGCGCTCTGGCCGCCGCCCAGGTCCTTGATGATGTCGGGCAGGGCGTTCGAGACGATCGTCGACGACAGGATCGCCACGAACATGCCGAGCAGCAGCCCGGTCAGCGCTTCCATGATCTGCCGGTGCGTCATCGGAGCGCCGTCGCCGTGCGAGGCCCCCTTGGCGGGGCCGTGGCCGTGCTTGGCGTGAGCCCGCACACCGGCTGGTGTGGTCGTTGCCATGGGCTTCCTTCTCTTACGTGGTCTTCGCGGGTGTACGGGTTGTGGCGGGTGTCGTTCAGGGGGCCGGGCGGGAGGCGGGGGCCGTGTCGAAGCTGTGGCGCAGCCGGCCGAGGAGCCGGACCAGCTCGCCGACCTCGTCGTCGGACCAGTCGCTCAGCCGATGGGCCATCACCCCGCTGGTGCGCCGGTGGAGTTCGGCGACCAGGGCGCGGCCCTCGGGGGTCAGGCGCAGGATGCGCGAGCGTCTGTCCGCCGGGTCGGGGAGCCGTTCGATCCAGCCCCGCTCGGCGGCGTGCGCGACATGGCGGCTGGTCACCGACATGTCCACCGAGAGCAGCTCGGCGAGCCTGCTCATCCGCATCTCGCCGTTCCGGTCGAGCAGTGTGAGGACTCCCGCCGATCCGCCGGGGCAGTCGTACGGCAGCATCCGTGCGATCTCCCGCTTCACGACCCCGATGGCGCTGAGCTGGCGGGCCAGCTCCTCGTACTGCGCTCGCTCGGCCATGGGAGCCCCTCCCGTGTTTGTTGCTTAGGGCAACCATAGAACTGGATGGTTGTCGCAGGCAAGCGAATCTGGGAGGTTGCGGCCCAAGTCTTGGTAAAGGAGGGCGCTGCGGCGGGGGCCGCTCCGCCCCACCCCACTTGGGTGCCCCCTCGCGGATTCGCTAAGGTCTCGGGCCATGGCTGACAACCAGGGCCCCCAGGGCAACTACGACCCCGCCGGGAGCACGCAGATGTTCCGCGCGTTCGTTGACGAGACCCCGCGGGGTGGCCGTGCGGAGGTGGCCTCCTCCGGGCCCCGCGTCGGTCTGATCGTCGGGATCGTCGCGGCGGTGGCGGTGGTCGCGGCGGTGGTGTGGCTGGCGCTGGGCTAAGCCGGCCGGATGCCTCCGGTGGGGCGGTGGGCGCCTACGCGTCTGCCGGGTGCCTGTCGCGTCTGCCGGGTGACTGTGATCTTGCGGCTGCGGCTCGGTCCGTGGCTGGTCGCGCAGTTCCCCGCGCCCCTTGAGGGCATGGGTGGCGCCCGGCGCCCTCAAGGGGCGCGGGGAACTGCGCGAGCAACCACCCGCCACCCGCACCCACCCACCCAGCTGCTCCGCCCCCACCCAGTTACTTCCCCCCCCGCATATCCATCCGCGCGCACGACGACCGCCGGGATGTCCTGAACGAACGGACATCCCGGCGGTCGTTTCTCTGTCTGGGGGCTCCCTGTCCCTCTTGACGGGGGCTCAGTCGGAGATGAGGCCCTCGCGCAGCTGGGCCAGGGTGCGTGTGAGGAGGCGGGAGACGTGCATCTGGGAGATGCCCACCTCTTCGCCGATCTGGGACTGGGTCATGTTCGCGAAGAAGCGGAGCATGATGATCCGGCGCTCACGGGGCGGGAGTTTGGCCAGCAGCGGCTTGAGGGACTCGCGGTACTCGACCCCTTCGAGCGCGGTGTCCTCGTAGCCGAGGCGGTCCGCCAGCGAGCCCTCGCCGCCGTCGTCCTCGGGGGCGGGTGAGTCGAGCGACGACGCTGTGTACGCGTTGCCGACCGCGAGGCCGTCGACGACGTCCTCCTCCGACACGCCCAGGACGGCGGCGAGTTCCGTGACCGTCGGGGAGCGGTCGAGCTTCTGCGACAGCTCGTCGCTGGCCTTGGTGAGGGCCAGGCGCAGCTCCTGGAGGCGGCGCGGGACCCGGACCGACCACGAGGTGTCGCGGAAGAACCGCTTGATCTCGCCCACGACCGTCGGCATCGCGAACGTCGGGAACTCCACGCCCCGTTCGCAGTCGAAGCGGTCGATCGCCTTGATCAGGCCGATGGTGCCGACCTGGACGATGTCCTCCATCGGCTCGTTGCGTGACCGGAAACGAGCGGCCGCGTAGCGCACCAGCGGGAGGTTGAGCTCGATGAGGGTGTCCCGGACGTAGGCGCGCTCGGGGCTGTTCTCGTCGAGTGCGGCGAGCCGCAGGAACAGGGAGCGGGACAGGGTGCGGGTGTCGATGTTCGCCGAGGCCGGCACGGCCGGGAACTCAGGCGCCGGCGGAGCCTCGGTGCCGGGAAGGTCCTCGAGCTCCTGAAGGTCCTGAGGGGCCTGGATAGCGTCGGGCGCGGTTTCGCTCTTGGCGAGCGTGAGCACCTTCGAGCTGCCCTGGTCTGCGGACATGCCACCCCCTTTGGGTCGCGGACGGTCGCGGCGGACGCTCCGTCGTAGGGAACGCAGCCTCCACCTGAATACCGGCGGCGAGGCCACGGCAAACGCGCTGGGGGAAGAATGTCACACGTCGGCAACGCGATGTAGTGACATGTCGACATGGAGAGGGGTGATTGGCCCTGGAAACAGGCGGTCTGACGGTGTTTCGGCCTATTGCTGTCGGAAAGAGTTGCTGTGAGTGATTCGCTCTCGGCGGTGATGCCTCGACAGCGCATTCGGTTAGGCCAGATGGCCTGGGCACGTGTGCTCGTGGCCCATTCTGTGCGCCCCGCCTGCCTTTGTGCGCCCCGCGTGCCCCACGGTCCCTCCGAGGTGGAACGGGGGTTGCCGGTTACCGGCGGTCACGCCGGCCCCCCGGTCGCGGGGTGTCCGAAAGGGCCCACTTCGGCCGCGCCACGGCTCGGTCATCGCCCTGGCTCGGTCATCGCCGTGGCCCGGACGCCGCCGCGGCCCGGACGTCGCCGCGGCCCGGACGTCGCCGCGGCCCGGGGCTCGCCTCCACCCGGAACTCGATGCCGCCTAGGACTCGATGCCGCCCAGGCCTTGATGCCCGCCTAGGAATCGATGCGGTTCGCCGACCGCAGTCGCGCGAAGCTCCGGGCCAGCAGTCGGGAGACGTGCATCTGGGAGACGCCCAGCTCCGCGCTGATCTGCGACTGCGTCAGATTGCTGTAGTAGCGGAGCAGCAGGATGCGCTGCTCGCGTTCGGGGAGCTGGACGAGGAGGTGCCGTACGAGGTCGCGGTGTTCGACGCCGTCGAGCTCGGGGTCCTCGTAGCCGAGCCGGTCGAGGAGTCCCGGCATCCCGTCGCCCTCCTGGGCGGCCTCCAGCGAGGTCGCGTGGTAGGAGCGGCCGGCCTCGATGCAGGACAGGACCTCGTCCTCGGTGATCCGGAGCCGCTCGGCGATCTCGGCGGTCGTGGGGGTGCGGCCGAAGGCGGTCGTGAGGTCCTCGGTGGCGCCGTTCACCTGGACCCAGAGCTCGTGCAGTCGGCGGGGGACGTGGACCGTGCGGACGTTGTCGCGGAAGTAGCGCTTGATCTCGCCGACGACGGTCGGCATCGCGAAGGTCGGGAACTGCACGCCCCGGTCGGGGTCGAAGCGGTCGATGGCGTTGATCAGGCCGATGGTGCCGACCTGGACGACGTCCTCCATGGGCTCGTTGCGGGAGCGGAAACGGGCGGCCGCGTACCGCACGAGCGGGAGGTTCGCCTCGATGAGCGCCCCGCGTACGCGGTTGTGCTCCGGGGTGCCCGGTTCCAGGTGCTTGAGCTGACCGAAGAGGACCTGAGTGAGGGCGCGGGTGTCGGCGCCGCGACGTTTCTCCTGAACGGGCGCTTGGGTTTCTTCCTGGGGTGGCGCAGTACTGGCCGACACGGTCAACGCCACCTCTTCATCGATCAACTCATCAACTCAACCGTCAAAAGCGGTCATAGCATCACAAGACATGTGCACTGTGATCAAGCACCGCATATCGCCGTGTTGAGGGAGAGTTGAGACCGTGCCGGGCAATCGGGGGAACCGGGAAACGGGGCACGACGAAGCCCCGCACCTTTTGAGTGGTGCGGGGCGGGCCGTACGGGCGTATGGGCGGGAAGCCCGGCGGTTCAGTACTCGTAGTCCGCGATCACCCACGTGGCGAACTCCCGCCACAGGGCCACGCCGGCCTGGTGGTCGGGGTGCTCGACGTACCGGCGCAGGGAGTCCGCGTCGTCGAACGCCGAGTTGATCGCGAAGTCGTACGCGATGGGCCGGTCGCTGATGTTCCAGCCCAGCTCCCAGTGGCGCAGCTCGGCGATGGTGCCGTCGAGCGCCCGGAAGGCCTTCTCGCCCGCGACGACCCGCGGATCGTCGCGCTCGACGCCCTCGTTGAGCTTGAACAGGACCAGATGGCGGATCATGGGTGCTCCGGGAAGGTCGTACGACGCATGCGTGCTGCTGGTTACTCGGCCCCGTCGGCGATCCACGTGAAGAAGTCGCCGATGGACTGGGCGGCGGTCGAGACGCCCTCGAACCCTATCTGGACGTAGTCCGCGGCCTTGGCCGGGTCTGTGATGATCACGTACAGCACGAAGACCACGAGCACGTACAGCGCGATCTTCTTCCCCTGCACCGCCACAGCGGCCTCCCCCGCCTCATATGTCCCTGTCCACCGGCGGCGAGTGTAACCCGATCAAGCGTTCGCAGGAGATCCCCGGAAAGCGGGAAGGGCCCCACCTGACGGCGGGACCCTTCTTCAGCGGTAGCGGGGGGCTGCTTGGTCTGTGGGGGCGGTGGGGTCAGGAAGGCTTGACCGCCGAGGCCGGGGTGACGGTCACCTTGTCGTCGCACTCGGCCCACACCCCGTCCTTCAGGGCGACCTGGTGCTTCCCGGAGCGCGGCAGCCCGATGACCATCGTCGGATAGGTCTTCGGGGTCTTGCCCGACTTGCAGTAGCCGTCGCCTTCCCCCTGGACCTGGACGAAGGTCAGCTTCACCCACGCCTTGCCGTGCGGCCGGACCTTCACGGTGGCCGCCTTGCCGGTGCGGGTGACCTTGAGCGGGGTGTTGTGGGCGGGGGAGCCGTTGCCGGCGCCCGCGACCGTCGGATGGCCCTTGAGGACGCACGTCCTCCCGGAGACGTTGGTGAACTTCACGACCGCCGCCCCGGTCCCGGTCCCGACGGGCGGGTGGGCGGCCTGCCGGGCGCTGACCTCGAGGGCGGAGGCCCGGCAGGCGGGCGGCGGGGTGGAGGTGGTGGTGCTCGCCGCCATGGCGGTGCCGGGCAGGATGCCGGTCACCGCCGCCGCGATGGCCGTGGCCGCCGTCGTCGTCGCCAGAGCCGCCCTGCGAATGCCGTTGCTGTGCCGCATGCTGTCGTCCCCCTGAGTCGTCTCGTCCGCGGGTTTCGGTCGTCGGTTGTTGCCCCGCGGTACGGGTGGTCGTTGTACGTGAGTGCAGATAGGGCGGGAGAGCGACAGGGTTCCGTGCGGCGACCCTTGTGACGGAACGGTGACGCGCCTGCTGAGACGGGCAGCGCGAAGGGCCCGGTCCATCGGACCGGGCCCTTCGTCTATCTGCGGTAGCGGAGGGATTTGAACCCTCGGTGACTTGCGCCACACTCGCTTTCGAGGCGAGCTCCTTCGGCCGCTCGGACACGCTACCGAGGGAGACCTTACAGCAAGGTGGGGCGTGCTTTGAAATCGATATGGGGGGAGGCCGGGGTGCGCTGCCGCGGGCGGTTCAGCGGAGGCGGAAGAAGTCCGTGAGGAGCCGGGCGCAGTCGTCGGCGAGGACGCCCTCGACGACCTCGGGGCGGTGGTTGAGGCGGCGGTCGCGGACGACGTCCCAGAGGGAACCGGCCGCGCCGGCCTTCTCGTCGCGGGCGCCGTAGACGACCCGGTCGACCCGGGACTGCACGATCGCGCCGGCGCACATCGTGCAGGGTTCGAGGGTGACGACCAGGGTGCAGCCGGTCAGCCGCCACTCGCCGAGTGCGGCGGCGGCCCGGCGGACGGCCAGTACCTCGGCGTGGGCCGTCGGGTCGCCGGTCGCCTCGCGTTCGTTGTGCCCGGTGGCCAGGACGGTCGTGCCGTCCGGGGACAGGACGACGGCGCCGACCGGGACGTCTCCGCCCGCGGCGGCCCGCCCGGCCTCGTCCAGGGCGAGCCGCATCGCGGGCCGCCAGCGGTCGCGTACCGGATCGGGGCCCGGTGCCTCTGCGTCGGTTGCTTCGGTCACCCGGGGAACCTAGCGGATCGGCCGCCGGCGAGCCGTCCGGGAGTCGCCCCGGGACCCGCCGCCCGGGACCCGCCGCGAGAGACCCGCCGCCGGGCCGTCGTACAGGCGGGCCCGGCGACGACCTGGCGGAGCCCGACGACGACCTAGCGGACCGTCTCCAGGACCTCCGAGGCGCCCAGGGCCTCGGCGATGGAGTTGAGTGCGTCGTCGGCGTCGAGGGCGCGCAGTTCCTTCTCGCTCACGCCGAGGTCGTCGAGGATCTCGGTGTCGCCGACGGGGCTGTGCGGCACGGCCTCGGCGGCCGTGTCGTCGTCATCGTCGTCGGGCTCACCGTCCTCCGTACCGTCGAGGTCGAGGGAGTCCAGGTCGGGACCGTCGTCTCCCGGCTCCTTTCCGAGCAGTTCGGCGGTGAGCAGGATCTCGCCGTAACTGCTGCGGGCAGCGGCGGCGGCGTCCGAGACATAGATACGAGGGTCGTCCTCGCCATCGATGCGGACGACGCCGAACCAGGCGTCCTCCTGCTCGATGAGCACCAGCACCGTGTCGTCGTCGGGCGAGGCTTCACGGGCCAGGTCGGCCAGATCCGACAGGGTCTCCACATCGTCGAGCTCTGTGTCGCTCGCTTCCCACCCGTCTTCGGTGCGCGCGAGCAGTGCGGCGAAGTACACCGTGACTCTCCCACTGGTCATAGGCGTGCCGGTTGGGGGTCCCCCCGGCGGAGGTCGATGGGCGGGGAGTGCTGTCCTCCGAGCCCCACCCACTCGGAATCGTGGCAGAAACAGAGCGCCCAGGGGACGTCTTCGGCTCCCTGTGTCCGGCAGTTTTGATCGCCGGCCGGGCAAGGCGTTCACCTGCGCACCTGTTGCCGCCACCTGCGGATCGTACGCGGACTTCCCCGCCGCATATGCACGGCCACCCCGTGAGCGCCCCGAGCATGCCCCGTGAGCACCTCGCGAAGACCCCGAGAGGGGGCGTACGGGGTGTGTCGAACGGGTGTTGTTCGCGGGGCTGCCGGCCCGGCTACCAGCGGAAGGTGCGCATACGCATCGCGTGCCGGAGCCTGGCCGCCTTGGCCCGGCGCGGCTGCACCCGGTCGCGCAGTTCCCGTGCCTCTGTCAGCTCCCGCAGGAACTGGGCCCGGCGCCGCCTCCGCGCGGCATCGCCCTGCTCGTCGGGGTCGGCGGCGCCTGCGTCAGTGTTGGCCTCCGCGGGTTCCCGTAGGTCCGTGCCCCGCGGGCGCTCCCCGTCCGTCGCGCGCCGCGGATCCCCTTCCGCTCCTCGCTGCCCTTCCCGGTTCGTCCCCCGCGACCGGGTCCCGCCGGTCCTGCGCGGACGCCGGGACTCCTCGTCCACTCCCGCCATGGGCTCACCACCGTCCGGCATCGGCTCACCACCCCCGCCATGTCCCTCCCACTTTCCCTCCGGCGGCGGGTTTGATGCCATCGGAAGGGTGAACCGCCCGGGTCGGGGTTGCTGAGCGGTGAGTGAACGGTTCCGCGGCCGGGGACGGGGAGCCCGCCGCTGTCACCCCCGTTACTGTTGTGGTCATGCGTCTCCACGTCGTCGACCACCCTCTGGTCGCCCACAAGCTCACCGCGCTGCGCGACCAGCGCACCGACTCCCCGACCTTCCGTCGTCTCGCCGACGAGCTGGTCACCCTGCTCGCCTACGAGGCCACCCGTGACGTGCGCACGGAGCAGGTCGACATCGAGACGCCGGTCGCCCGGACCACGGGCGTCAAGCTCTCGCACCCGCGCCCCCTGGTGGTGCCGATCCTGCGCGCCGGCCTCGGCATGCTCGACGGCATGGTCCGGCTGCTGCCGACCGCCGAGGTGGGCTTCCTGGGCATGATCCGCAACGAGGAGACGCTGGAGGCCTCCACGTACGCCACGCGGATGCCCGAGGACCTCTCGGGGCGTCAGGTGTACGTCCTCGACCCGATGCTCGCCACCGGTGGCACCCTGGTCGCCGCGATCCGCGAGCTGATCGCCCGGGGCGCCGACGACGTGACCGCCGTGGTGCTCCTCGCCGCGCCGGAGGGCGTGGAGGTCATGGAGCGCGAGCTGGCGGGCACCCCGGTGACGGTCGTGACGGCCGCGGTCGACCAGCACCTGAACGAGCACGGCTACATCGTGCCGGGCCTGGGCGACGCGGGTGACCGGCTGTACGGGGCGGCCGAGTAGGGACTTCCCGGGTCCCTCGCGGGGCTCAGCCCCGAGTAGGGACCGCCCGGGTCCCTCGCGGGGCTCAGCAGGTCTTCGTCGGAGTGGGCGTCGGCTTGGGCCTGGTCAGTTCGGCCAGGGCCGCGTCGGCGTCCTTCTGCTTGCTGAGGGCCTTGAACCTGGTGCCGATGACGAGGTCGACCTCGGTGGCCTTCTTGCGGCCGTCGGTCTTCAGCCGGGCGCCGGGGAGCTGGGTGTTGAGGACGGGCAGCGCCGTGTCCTCGGCCGCCTTCGCGCCGAGCAGCAGGGCGGTGCCCTTGACCTTCTTGTCGTACTCCTCGGTCGCGTTGCCCACGTTCCCGATGCGGAAGCCGCGTTTCTTCAGTTCCTCGGCGGTGTCCTTGGCGAGCCCGGAGCGGGGTGTCGCGTTGAGGACGTTGACGGTGATCTTCCCGGGCGCCGGGTACGACTCCGGGGTGCCGGACGGCTTGCGGCCCGCCTTGCCCGCTGTCGGGGAGGGGCTCACCCGGGCGGAGCAGTCCGCCTTGGGGCCGGCCGCGGCGGCCTGGTCGTCGCCGCCGGTGAAGACGTCGATGAGCTGCAGGGTTCCCCAGCCGGCCAGGCCCAGCGCGGTCGTGGACGCGACGACCGCGAGCACGAGCCTGCGGCGCCTCTTCGGTCGGCGCAGCCGCGGGTACTTGTCCCCCGTGATCCGGTACTGGCCGCCCATGCCGGGAGGAGTCAGCATGCTCATGGGCGCAGCGTAGTGCCGTTGGGCGGCGATGCCTACTAGATGATCATTGACCGCGCGGCAGTCCAACCCGAAAGGGCCAACCGGTGCCCCGGCCCACCGGAACGTGGGTGTCCGGTCAGTCCAGTTCGAGGACGCGGGCGTGCAGGACCTGGCGCTGCTGGAGGGCCGCGCGTACGGCGCGGTGGAGGCCGTCCTCCAGATAAAGGTCGCCCTGCCACTTCACCACGTGCGCGAAGAGGTCGCCGTAGAACGTGGAGTCCTCGGCGAGGAGGGTCTCCAGGTCCAGCTGCCCCTTGGTCGTCACGAGCTGATCGAGGCGGACCGGGCGCGGCGCGACGTCCGCCCACTGCCGGGTGCTTTCCCGGCCGTGGTCGGGGTACGGCCGGCCGTTTCCGATGCGCTTGAAGATCACACGGAAAGCCTACCGGTCGAGACGTTCCGGGCGCAGCCATGGCGACGGAGTGCGACCCGGGAAAAGGTTCCGTGAATCGGTCAAACGACGCAATCCCTGGGGGTGGATGGCGTGTGATCCCCGCTGTCCTCGCGGTCCGAGTGCCCTGGAACCCGTGGTTCCAGGGCACTCGGGCGGAGCCCGGTTCAGTCGGTTTCGGGGGCCTTCGGGCGGTGTCGTTCCCCGCCCTTCGGGTCCCGGCCGCGTTCCGGGTGCTGCTCGGGGCGTGCCTTGGGTGCGCTGCGCACGGCCTCCGCGCGGAGGAGGGCGCGCAGGACCGTGTACGGGTCGCTGGGCATGGCTGTGGTCCTGTCCTGTGCGGGGTTCTGTGCCGGTGTCCCGCCGCGCTTTCTCGCGGGGGGTGAGCTGCGGGAACGGCTCGCTCAGCAGCGCAGGACCACGGAACGCAGGACGTGCGGGGCGGACGGGGCCCGGGTCGGGGCCGGCGTGAGCGGGGGGCGCTCCGCCGTGGCCGGGGCCGGTGAGGCGGCGGCGGGGGCCGCCGGGCGTGTCGCGGTCGCGGGAGGCTGGTGGTGCCGGGACGGCGGCCGGGGCGCGGTCTCCACGAGGTCGTACTCGACGAGGGCCGTCTCGCCGGCCACGGGCGGCGCGCCACTCGCGTGAGCGGTGCCGTGGGCGGCCGGGAGAACCAGGGCGAGGGCCAGCACGAGCGCACGCAGCCACAGCCGTACGGCGACGGGGGCGTGCGGGGTCGTGCTCACGGTGACTGTCTGCCCGCCGAGCGCCCTTCTCGCATCGAGCCGCCCGAAGAACCCCCTATTCGGCGTACGGGCTGTTCGGCGTACGGGAACCGGCCCCCGAGGAGGGGGCGGAGCGCCCTCCAGGGGCGCGGGGAACTGCGCGCCGCACCCGCCACACAGCCCCGGCCGCCCCACCCCTACGGCGTGTCGACGCCACCCTCGCGCCGAAGGGCCCCGTACGCGACGGCGGCGGAGGCCTGCCCTCCCACCGGCGCGGCTCTCTCACGCGGCGCATGGATCCCCCGCTGACGCGGCTCCCCCGGCCGGCGCGGCGCCCCTCATCTGACGTGGCTTCACTCATCCGGTCTGGCTCGTCCCGCGCGGCGCGGCGCCCCTCATACGGCGCGGCGCCCCTCATGCGGCGCGGCGCCCCTCACCCGGCGCGGCCCCCCTACCCCGCGCTCTGCTTCTTCGCCTTGGCCGCCGCCTTCATCTCCTGCTTGTGTGCCCGGACCTTGGCCAGTGACTCGGGTCCCTTGATGTCGGCCACGGAACGGAAGGAGTCAGGTTCGCCGTACGCCCCCGCCGCCTCCCGCCACCCCTCCGGCTGGACACCGAGCTGCTTGCCGAGGAGCGCGAGGAAGATCTGTGCCTTCTGGCGGCCGAAGCCGGGCAGGGCCTCCAGCCGGGCCAGGAGCTCCCGGCCGGTCCCCGCGTCCTTCCAGACCCCGCTCGCGTCACCGTCGTAGTGCTCCACGAGGTACTGGCACAGCTGCTGGATCCGTTTGGCCATGGAGCCGGGGTAGCGGTGGACCGCCGGCTTGGTGGAGAGGATCTCGGCGAACGACTCCGGGGACATCGCGGCGATCTCGTGCGCGTCGAGGTCGTCCGCGCCGAGCCGTCCGGCGATGGTCGAGGGCCCCTTGAACGCCCACTCCATCGGCACCTGCTGGTCCAGCAGCATGCCGACCAGCGCGGCGAGCGGACTGCGCCCGAGGAGCGCGTCGGCCTCGGGATCCTGGGCGAGGTGAAGGGTGACGTCCATGCCCCGATGATGGCGCGGACCCCGACCCACCGCAGCCCGGCCACCCCTTGGGGCGCCGACCCGTCGCAGCCCGGCCGCCTCCAGGGCGCCGACCCGCCGCAGCTCGGCGTTCGCCTACGGCCGCCAGTACCCCAGTGCCTGTATCCGCTGCTTCGGCAGGCCCAGTTCCTTGCGGAAGTACGTGGTGAGGGAGCGGGTCGTGGCGGTGTCGCAGGCGATCCAGACGTACGGGTCGGGGGTGCCCTCCAGCAACGCGGGGGCGTCCGATCGCACCCGCGTGACGAGGTGCGCGCCGGCGTCCCGGCGGGGGACCGGGCGGAGTTCGTGGTGGTCGGGGTCGCGGCGCAGCGGGAGGCCGCCCACGCCGTCGGACCCGTTCTCGGCCGGGGTCTCGAACCAGATCGTCGTGGGGGTCGAGGGCAGCGCGCCCAGCAGGGAGTTGATGGCCGGGAGCGAGGCCGGGTCGCCGATGGCGAGTATGTGGGAGGGGGCCGGGTCGGGGTCGGTGAAGCCGGTGCCGTGGACGGTCGCCTCGATCGTGTCGCCCGGCTTCGCGGACCGCGCCCAGTCGCTGGCGCGGCCCTCGTGGAGGGCGAACTCCAGGCTGAAGGTCCCGGCGGCCGGGTCGGGGTCGACCAGGGTGTACGCCCGCTGGTGCGGGCGGGCGGCGGCCCCCGTCTCCCGGGTGGGCGCGAACCAGAGCCGTACCCACATCGTGGGGTGGACGCCGGTCGTCGCGAGCATGCCGCCGTCGGTGAGGTGGATGCGCCGGTAGTCGTCGGTGACCTGTTCGGCGCCCGTGACGGTGAAGACGAAGTCCTTCGCGCGCAGCAGTTTGAGGACCGCGCCCTCCCAGCCGTGACCCTGCCCCATGACGCCCGCACCCTTCACGTACGCTTCGCTCAGAATTGCTTAGGTGAGGCTAACCTAAACCACAGTTTCACGTCAGGGACAGACATGAGCACCGAGACCTACCGGGACGCCTGGGGCATCCCCCACCTCCGCGCCGCCGACGCCCGTGCCCTCGCCCGCGCCCAGGGCCGGGTCACCGCACACGACCGGGCCTGGCAACTGGAGGTCGAACGCCACCGGTCCCAGGGCACTTCGGCGGCCTTCCTCGGTGCGGACGCGCTCGGCTGGGACCTGTTCGCGAGACGGGCGAGACTCGACGACACCGCCAGACGCTGCTTCGCCCGGCTGGAGAGACAGGATCCCGGCACCGCCGACTGGGTGCGCGCGTATGTCGACGGGGTCAACGAGGGGCTCGTCGAAGGGGCCCGGCGCGCACCCGAGTTCGAGCGGGTTGGGCTCGCCCCCGGGCGCTGGGAGGACTGGCACCCGCTCGGGGTGTGGCTTGCCACGCACATCCTGTTCGCCGGGTTCCCCGCGAAGCTCTGGCGCGAGGAGGTCGTCCGGCACCTGGGCGCCCACGCGGTGGGCCTGTTCGCCACCGACGGGCTCGGCACCGCCGGCAGCAACGGCTGGCTGGTCGACGGGTCCCGTACGGCCACGGGGCGGGCCGTCATCGCCGGTGACCCACACCGGTTCATCGAGGAACCCGGGGTCTACCAGCAGATCCGCCTCTCCTGCCCCGAGTTCGACGTCGTGGGGCTCGCCGTCCCGGGCATGCCCGGCGTCGCCCACTTCGGCCACACCGGGCACGTGGCCTGGGCGATCACCAACGCCATGGCCGACTACCAGGACCTCTACCGGGAGCGGCTGCGGCGCACCGCGACCGGGGGCGTCGAGGCGCTCGACCCGGACGGGCGGTGGCGCGCCGCGCACCGCCACGTGGAGAGCGTCGAGGTCGCCGGCGGGGCTCCCGTCGAGGTGGAGATCGTCGAGACCGCCCGGGGGCCGGTCGTCATCGGGGACTGCGAGACGGGGGCCGACGCTGACGCGGACACGGCCACCGCCTCGGACACGGCCACCGCCTCGGGCACGGCCACCGCCTCGGGCACGGCCACCGCCTCGGGCACTCACGCCGGCACATACACCGACGCGGACACGGCCACCGCCTCGGACACAGCCACCGCCTCGGGCACTCACGCCGACACATACGCCGACGCGGGCACGCTCACCGCTTCGGCCAACGACGCCGACACAGGCACGGCCATCGACGCCGATGTCGATGTCGATGTCGATGTCGATGCCGACGCCGACACCGGCATCGGCGCGGGCATCGCCTCCGCGGCCGACGCGGGCGCGAGCGCCGCTTCCGGCATCCTCTCCGTCGGTCCCATCAGCCTCCGCTACCCGCCGCGGGTCACCGAGGACCTCGGGATGAGCGCGCTGCTCCCCCTCCTCCGGGCGCGTGAGGTCGCCGATGTGGACCGGGCGCTGGATCTGTGGGCCGAGCCGGTGAACGTCGTGCAGGCCGCGGACACCCGGGGCGGCGTGCTGCACCGGGTGGCGGGGCGGGTGCCGGTCCGGAGCGCGGACAACCGCCAGAGGATCGTTCCTGCCTGGGAGCCGGGCCATGCCTGGGAGGGCTGGCACGAGACGCCGTACGGCACGTTCGAGGACGGGGTCGCCGTCATGGCGAACCAGCGGGGCCCGGCGACCCCGCTCGGCGTGGAGTTCGCGCCGCCCCACCGGGCCGCCCGCATCCGGGAGTTGCTGGCCGAGCGGCCGGTCTGGTCGGCGCCGGACATGCCGGCCATCCACATGGACACGTATCTCGCCTCCGCGGAGCCCCTGCTGGATCACCTGGCCGCCCTCCCCGAGGGCTCCCACGGCTCCGAGGGACTCACCCCTGCCGCCGCCGACCTGCGCGCGCGGCTGCTGGGCTGGGACCGGCGGATGGCGGCCGACAGCGTCGAGGCCACGGCGTACGCGGCGGTGCGCGGCGCGGTCGTACGACGGCTCGCCGCCCAGCCCGCGTTCGCGGCGCTGGCCGCGCCGCCGGGGTACCCGGACGTCTTCCGGCCCTGGCTGTCGCTCACCGTCCGCATCGGGTTCGCGCTCGAACATCTTTTGCGGGCCGAGGAGTTGTACGGGATCGACCGTGCGGGGCTGGTGCGGGAGGCGCTGGAGGAGGTGGCGGGCGGTGCGTTCGGGCCGTGGGCCGACAGCCACCGGCTCGCGCCGTGGCGGGCGCTCGGCCCCACGGACCCGTCCGCCGCGCACGTGGAGCCGGGGCTCGCGGGTGACCACGACTGCGTGTTGTGCACCTCCGCCGTCCCCGGGATCACCGACCTCAGCGCGCGCGGCCCCGCCGCCCGTTACGTCTGGGACCTGGCCCGGCGTGAGGACAGCCTCTGGGTGGTGCCGTTCGGGGCGTCCGGCACGACCGGCTCCGCCCACCACCGCGATCAGCTCCCCCTCTGGCTCCGGGGGGAGCTCGTACCGGTCGTGACCGACTGGGACCGGCTCACCAGGGACACCGGGCTCACCGACCACGGCGAGCACCAGAAGGACAGCCAGGACAGCCAGGACAGCCAGGTCAGCAAGTTCAGCGAGGGGAACGACGATGAGCGTTGACGCGTACGGCGGTCGCGTGGCCGTCCATGAGCAGGTGATCGACGGCTTCGGGACCGTCCGCGTCCTGCCGCTGGACCCGAAGGCCGACGCGGGTGTCGTCCACGGCTGGGTGAGCGAACCCCGGGCCGCGTTCTGGGGCATGAACGGGCTCACCGAGGACCAGGTCCGGGAGGTCTACGACCACCTCGACACCCTCGACACCCACCACGCTTTCCTCGCGGTGCACGACGGCGAGCCCGTCGGACTGCTCCAGACGTACGAGCCGGACGCCGACCGGGTCGGGGAGTGCTACGACGTCGAGCCCGGCGACATCGGCGTGCACGTCCTGCTGGCGCCCGCCGGGCGGGACGGGGTGCGGCCCGGCTGGTCGGCCTCGGTGCTGGCGGCCCTCACGGCGTTCGTACTGGTCGGCCTGGACCGGCGGCGGGTCGTCGTCGACCCGGACGTGCGGAACGAGAAGGCGATCGAGCGATTCCTGCGGCAGGGCTTCGAACGCGGGCCGGTGGTCGTACTGCCGGAGATCGACCTGCCCGACGTGTACCTGCCGGAGAAGCGGGCGCAACTGGCGTTCCTGCGGCGCGAGACGGTGTCGGGGCGGTCGGTTCGGACGTAGCGTGTGCGGGTGACTCCTGAGGACCTGATCGCGCACTACGCGTTGGAGCCCATCCCCCGGGAGGGTGGACG
>NZ_JAMGBG010000158.1 GCF_023516595.1 Streptomyces neyagawaensis
TACGCGTTGGAGCCCATCCCCCGGGAGGGTGGACGCTTCCGCCAGACGTGGGCGGGGCCCGAGCGGGGCGACGGGCGGCCTGAGGGGACCGCGATCGTCGCTCTGCTCACCACCGAGCCGGGGGACTACTCGGCGTTGCACCGGCTGCCGACCGACGAGATCTGGCACTTCCACCTCGGTGACCCCCTCGAACTGCTCCTCCTGCGCCCCGACGGCTCCTCCGACAGCGTCGTGCTCGGGCCGGACGTGCTCGGCGGGCAGCACGTGCAGTACGTCGTGCCCGCCGGGACCTGGATGGGCGCACGGGTGCTGGGCGGCGACGGGGCGTGGACGCTGTTCGGCTGCACGATGGCGCCGGGGTTCACCTTCGAGGGGTACGAGCACGGCGACGCGGGGGAGTTGGCGCGGCGGTACCCCGAGCGGGCCGCGCTGATCGCGGAGCTGGGGAGGGAATGAGGGCGGATGCCTGGGATGGGCGGGTGCCCGGGATGAGCGGATGCCCGGGATGAGCGGATGCCCGGGATGAGTGGTGAACACACGCTTCCCGGCTCCCGTACCTACTCGGAGGAACCGAGCCGGCGACAGTGGATCCGGAGCGCGACGTGGGCCGACGCAGTGACAGGGACGAGAGTCGACAGGGCGGAACCGGCGGGAGGGGCGTGAGGGGCCTCCCGCATGTCCGGCCGTATGTCCGGCGCCTGGTGCTGCTCGGCACCGTGCTGGTCCTGTTCCTCCTCGGCGGGGCGGGGACCGCGTCGGCGCACGCCGCGCTCAAGGGCACCGATCCCGCCGACGGCAGCGTCCTCGACTCCGCGCCGAAGGACGTCACCCTCACCTTCACGGAACCGGTGAGCCTCCTCCAGGACTCCATCCGCGTCATCGACCCCGAGAACCGCGCGGTCGACACGAGCAAGCCGGGGCGGTCCGGCGACCGGTCCGACACGGCCCGCGTCACCCTGCCCGCGGGGCTGCCCGACGGCACGTACACCGTCGCCTGGCGGGTGATCTCCGCAGACAGCCACCCCATCTCCGGAGCGCTCCTCTTCTCCGTCGGCGAACCCTCCGCCACCTCCGCGACCCTCCCCGCCGACCTCACCGAGGACCCCCTCACCGCCTCCTTCTACGACATCACCCGCTACTTCGCGTACGGCGCCCTCGCCCTGCTCATCGGCGTCACCGTCTTCGTGACCGCGGTCCTCGGCCGGGCCGACGACACGCTCCGCAAACTGCTCCTGTCCGGCTGGCTGGCCCTGACGCTGTCCTCGGTGGTCCTGTTGCTCCTGCGCGGACCGTACGAACGGGGCAGCGGCGTCGGCGCCGTCCTCGACCCGTCCGTCCTCGGCGGCACGGTCGGGACGCGTCCGGGGCTCGCGCTGCTGGCCCGACTGACGCTGCTCGCGGTGGTCCTCTTCCTCCTCGTCCGGGCCCGCGGTCAGGAGAGCTGGGGTCGGGGCGAGGCCGGTGCCGGGGTGCTGCTCTCGGTCGGGCTCGCCGGGACCTGGGCCGCCGCCGAGCACGCCTCCGCGGGCATTCAGGTGCCGGTGGCGATGACCTCCTCCGTGCTCCATCTGCTCGCCATGGCGGTGTGGCTGGGCGGTCTGACCGCCCTGCTGACGGTGCTGTACCGGGACCCGGAGACACTGTCGGCCGCTGCCGTCACCCGTTTCTCCCGCCTGGCCTTCGCCTCGGTGGTCGTCCTGGTCGTGACCGGCGTCTACCAGTCCTGGCGCGGCCTCGGCTCCTGGTCCGCCTTCACCACCACGGCGTACGGCCAGGTCCTCCTCGCCAAGCTGGCGGCGGTCGCCCTGCTGCTGGCCGCGGCCGCGTTCTCCCGCCGGTGGACGGCGGGGTTGGGTGCGGCGGCGGTCGGGGGGAACGACGAGAACGGCGAGAACGAGGAGAACAGCGAGCACGACGAGAGTGCCCGAACCGGCGGGGCCGTCGTGGCGGAGGCGCGGGTGCCTCAACCGGTGGGGGCGGTGGCCCGCGTGGACGGCGGGGCGGCAGCCGAGGCGGCGTCGGCGGTTTCCCCTGTCGATGCCGATTCCGGCTCCGACTCCGGCTCCGACGAGGGCACCGACGTCGGCTCCGGCTCGGGTACCGGTAAGGGCACCAACGCTGGTGCCGGCTCCGGCTCGGACTCCGGTAAGAGTCCCGGTACCGACGCCCCCAACGCCCCCACTGAGCCCGCCGACCCCCACCGTCTCGCCCTGCGCCGCAGCGTGCTCGCCGAGTTCACCGTGGCGGTGGTGGTGCTGGTGATCACCACCGTGCTGACGGGCACCCTGCCGGGCCGGGCGGCGGCGGAGAGCGCGCAGGGGACCGGGGGCGCGGCGGCGCCGGGGGAGGTCACGGCCTCCTCGACCGTCGTGCCGTTCGACATGGGCACCCCGAACGGGCACGGCAAGGTCCAGATCGACCTGGGCCCCGGCAAGGTCGGTAAGAACTCCATTCAGGCTGTGGTGTTCGGCCCCGACGACGGCATCGCGACCGTCCCCGAACTGCGCCTCACGTTCACGCTGAAGGCGCAGAAGGTGGGCCCGATCGACGCCAAGCTGACCGACCGGGGCGGGTACTGGGCCACGGACACCCTCCAGATTCCCCTGCCGGGCACCTGGACGATGAAGCTGACGGTCCGTACGACGGACATCGACCAGGTGACGGTGGAGAAGAACGTCAAGGTGGGCTAGGGCCTGTCCTAGGACCCAGCCGCCCCTCGGCCCGCGCCCCCGCCCGCTTCCCCGTCCCCGGCCAGCAGGCGGCGCATCGTCTCCGCCGCTCGGACGGCCGCGTCGGCGCAGCAGTTGTTGAACAGGACGTGCAGCTCGTCGACCTGCTCGGCGGCGGCCCGCAACCGTGGCAGCCACGCGGTGAGTTCGGCCTCCGTGTAGTCATGGCGGAAACGGTCCTCCTTGCTGCCGGTCCCCCAGGCGGGGCTCCGGCCGTGGAACCGTACGACGGCCAGCTCGGGCGTGGTGACGGGCGCGAGGGGCGGCAGTGACGTGCCGAGCCCTTGGGCCATGTCCACGCCGACGGCGACCAGGCCGAGCCGGGACAGCAGGGCCGTGGTCTCGTCCGCCTGCCCGGGGCGCCACCACGCCGGGTGCCGGAACTCCACGGAGACCGGCCAGCCCGCGGTGCGCTCCGCGCACTCCGTGAGCGTCTTCTCCGCCCGTGGACCCGGCGCCAGCCACGGCGGGAACTGGAACAGCACGGCCCCCAGCCGGTCCGCGATCCGCAGCGGCTCCACGGCGTGGGCGAAGCGCTCCCATATCCGGTCGAGCAGGCCCGGCAGCGGGGACGTCCGGTCGCGCAGGTCCTCGGGGAGCGCCGTCGGCCGGGTCGGATGGCCGGTCAGGAGCGAGAACGCCTTGACGTCGAACCGGAATCCGGGCGGCGTCCGCTCGGCCCACAGGACGGCGTTGCGACGGCTGGGCAGCGCGTAGTAGCTGGAGTCGACCTCGACGACCGGGAACTGCTCGGCGTAGTAGCGCAGTCGGGACTCGGCGTCGCGCCGACCGCGCGGATACCAGCCGCCGGCCAGTAACGCGCGGTCCGTCCAGGAGCAGGTACCGACCAGCAGCTCACCCATGCGGTGCCGGTTACCCGGATTCGGCCGGACGACTACTCGGCGCCATGCGGCACGGCGCGGCGAGGCTCGACTCAGCTCGTGCGCACGCGGCCCCTGCCGGACGGCCAAGCGGACGTCCAAGCGGACGACCAGGCGAGTGGCTACGCGTCGTGGGGGTCGTGCAGCGGCGCTCCCACGAGGGACTTCGACGCGGTGCCGTCCACACCGACGGGCGGCTCACCTGCCACCATCACCCGGTGCATGATGCGCGGGAAGCCCAGGTGCGCGGTGTCGTTGGGGGCCAGATGGACGGTGGCCCGGTTGTCCCAGAGGGCCACGGAGCCCGGCTCCCAGCGGAAGCGGACGGTGTACTCGGGGCGCGTGATCTGCTCGACGAACATCTCAAGGAGAAGCCGGCTCTCCGCCCGGCTGACGTCGACGATGTTCTCGACGTAGTACGGGTTGACGAAGAGGACGCGTTCGCCGGTCTCGGGGTGCACGCGGACGACCGGGTGCACCGAGGCGACCTGATGGTCCTGGAGGTGGCGCAGATACGGGTCGGGGCCGGAGCGGGCGAGGTAGCCGACGCCGAGGCGGTGCTCGGCGTGCAGCCCGTCGGCGAACCGGCGTACGGGTTCGGAGAGTCCGGCGTAAGCGGTGGCCAGATCGGCCCAGGTGGTGTCGCCGCCGTACGGGGGCACCTGTTCGGCGCGCAGGAGGGTGAGGGCGGGCGGGTCGATGCGGGCGGTGTGGTCGCCGTGCCAGCCGCGCAGGGTGGAGTGGCGGCGGCGCTCCAGCCATTCGGCCTGGTCCATGCCGTGCTTGCGGCCCAGTTCCTGGCGGTCGGCGGTCGTCTCGATCTCGGGGTACTCCGCGGGCGACACCGAGCCGCGCGAGCGGAGCCGGATCGGCTCCCCGAACCGCCGCGCGAACGCGATCTGCCCGGCGTGGTCCAGCCGCTGCCCCCGGAAGAACACGACCTTCCAGCGCAGCAGCGCCGAGCGGATGCCGTCGACCGTGCGGTCGTCCAGGGGCCCGGAGAGGTCCACGCCGTGGATCTCGGCGCCGATGTACCCCGAGGCGGGCCGTACGTCGAGCCCGTCGACGGCTCCCGTGCTGTCGCTGTTCATCGCTCGCCCTTCATCGCTCGCCGTTCCCTGCTCGGCACGTCTGTCGTACCCCGTCCTACCCGCCCGGCGGCCTCTTTCAGCCGGGCACGAGCCCGGCGGGCCGCGCCGTGCGGAGAGACGCCGACCGGCGCGGTCGGAGACGTAGGCTCCGAGTGCGAGAAGTCGACCGGTGATCCGGGAAGTTGATGGAAGTTGAGGGGAGATCACGTCATGAGCGACCACCCGACCGTCGGCGTCCTGGGCACCGGCATCATGGGGGCGGCGATGGCACGCAACCTCGCCCGGGCCGGACACCCCGTCCGCGCCTGGAACCGCACCCGCGAGAAGGCCGAGCCGCTGACCGCCGACGGCGTCCACGTCGTCGACACCCCCGCCGAGGCCGTCCGGGGCGCCGATGTCGTCCTCACGATGCTGTACGACGGGGCGACCGTGCGGGACGTGATGCGCGAGGCGGCCCCGGCCCTGCGCGCGGGCGCCGCCTGGGTTCAGTCCACCACCGCCGGCTTGGAGGACGTGGCCGAACTGGCCGCCCTGGCCGGCGAACACGGCCTGGCCTACTACGACGCCCCGGTCCTCGGCACCCGGCAGCCCGCCGAGGCCGGGCAGCTGACGGTCCTCGCGGCCGGGCCGGTGGCGGGGCGGGACACGGTGACGCCCGTCTTCGACGCCGTGGGCGCCCGTACGGTGTGGACCGGTGAGGACGGCGCGGCGGGCACCGCCACCCGGCTCAAGCTCGTCGCCAACAGCTGGGTGCTCGCCGCCACCAACGCGGCCGGGGAGACACTCGCCCTGGCCAAGGTCCTCGGCGTCGACCCGCGGTCCTTCTTCGGGATCATCGACGGCGGCCCCCTCGACATGGGCTATCTGCGCGCCAAGTCCGCGCTCATCCTCGACGACAGGCTCTCCCCGGCGTCCTTCGCCGTGGCCACCGCGGCCAAGGACGCCCGGCTGATCGTGGAGGCGGGGCAGCGCCACGGGGTCCGCCTCGACGTGGCCGAGGCCGGCGCCGAACGCCTCGCCCGCGCCGCCGCCCACGGCCACGCCGACGAGGACATGGCCGCCGCGTACTTCGCCAGCTTCGACGAGGCCGCGGAGAAGTAAAGGGCCTCATTCCGCGCCGGGGCCCTATCCCGATCCGGGGCGCTATCCCCGCGTGCGCCCCGGGGCGCTATTCCCGGGCCCCCTATCCCGCGCCGGGGCCCTACTCTGCGCCGAGGCCCCCTCCCACGCCGAGGCCCTATCCCGCGCCGAGCCCCCTCACGCGACCTCACGACCGCTCGCCCGAGACCTCAGGACCGCTCGCCCGAGACCTCAGGACCGCTCGGCGGTGTCCCGTTCCTCCGTCGGCAGGACCTCGTGCGCCGCCCCGGTCAAGGACGCGGAATCCGACGGCGCACCGCCGTCCGCCGCGGCAGCGGCGACGGCCGACTGCCCGTCCGACGGCTTCCGCTTCCCCAGCCGCCCCGCCACCCACAGGGCGACCGGCTCGGTGAAGCGGGCGGTGAGCGGGCCCGCGATGACCAGGATCAGGACGTACGCGGTGGCCAGCGGCCCGAGGGACGGTTCGATGCCGGCGGTGACGGCGAGCCCGGCGATGACGATGGAGAACTCGCCGCGCGCGACCAGCGTGCCGCCCGCCCGCCAGCGGCCCTTCGCGGAGATCCCGGCCCGGCGGGCCGCCCAGTACCCGGTGGCGACCTTCGTCAGCGCGGTGACGACGGCCAGTACGAGCGCGGGCAGCAGCACCGGCGGGATGCTCGCCGGGTCGGTGTGGAGGCCGAAGAAGACGAAGAACACGGCGGCGAACAGATCCCGAAGGGGCGCCAGCAGACTGTGCGCCCCTTCGGCGACCTCACCTGACAGCGCGATGCCGACGAGGAACGCGCCGACCGCCGCCGACACCTGGAGCTGCTGTGCGAGTCCGGCGACGACGAGCGTCAGCCCCAGCACGACGAGCAGCAGCTTCTCGGGGTCGTCGTTGGAGACGAAGCGGGAGATGTGACGCCCGTACCGCACCGCGATCAGCAGGACGAGCCCGGCCGTGCCCAGGGCGATGGCGAGGGTCGCGCTGCCCGCCGCGAGGCCCACCCCGGCGAGCAGGGCGGTGACGATCGGCAGATAGACGGCCATGGAGAGGTCCTCGAGGACCAGGATGCTCAGGATGACCGGCGTCTCGCGGTTGCCGAGCCGCCCCAGGTCGCCGAGGACCTTCGCGATGACACCGGAGGAGGAGATCCAGGTGACGCCGGCGAGGACGACGGCGGCGACCGGGCCCCAGCCCAGCAGCAATGCCATTGCCGCGCCGGGCAGCGCGTTCAGCGCGGCGTCCACCAGACCGGCCGGGTACTGGGTCTTGAGGTTGGAGACGAGATCGCTGGCGGTGTACTCCAGGCCGAGCATGAGCAGCAGCAGGATCACGCCGATCTCGGCGCCGATCGCCACGAACCCCTCGCTCGTGCCGAGCGGCAGCAGCCCGCCCTCCCCGAAGGCGAGCCCGGCCAGCAGATACAGGGGGATGGGCGAGAGCCGGAACCGGGCGGCGAACCGCCCGAGCAGCCCGAGTCCGAGGATGATCGCGCCGAACTCGATGAGGAAGACGGCGGAGGAGTGCCCGGAGGACTCGGCGGCGAGCCGCACGGGCGAGGCGAGGCCCGGGGGAGCCTGGGCGGCGAGGGGCGCGGAGAGCTGAGCGGAGAAGTGCATGGGTCGCTCACTCCCGGCCGAGTATCGCGGCGGCCGCCTCCACACCCTCACGGGTGCCGATCACGATGAGGGTGTCCCCGCCCGCCAGCCGGAAGTCCGGCGCCGGTGACGGAATCGCCTCCGCGCGCCGCAGTACGGCCACGATGGACGCGCCCGTGTCGGTCCGCATCCGGGTGTCCCCGAGGACCCGTCCGTTCCAGTACGACGTCGAGGCCAGCTCGATCCGCTCGGCGACCAGGCCCAGTTCGGTCGTGGACAGCAGGTTGGGGCTGTGGTGGTCCGGCATCAACGCGTCCACGAGGGCGGTCGCCTCGCTCCCCGTCAGCCGTACCGACAGCGCGCACGCGTCGGGATCGTCCTCCCGGTACGCGCTGAACGTCCGTGACCCGTCCCGGTGCGCCACGACGGAAAGCCGCCGGTGCTCACGGGTGTTGAGGTCGTATCGCACGCCGATCCCCGGCAACGGTGTACTGCTGAGGCGCGGAGCACCCACGGCTGGCCCCCTGTCTGGTTCGGACATGTCTTCGGAAACCCGATGGGTGCCACCCTAACGAGACCCGAGTACGGCCTGGCCGGGCCGAGGTTGAGTCCCCGGTGGGACAATCCCCGTCCGGCCCCTCCGGCGTTCACGCCGGTGATCTGCCCAGTACCCCCGTGCCGACGGCCATGCGGACCGTGTCGGTGGCCATGCGGATGGTGCCGGCGGCCATGCGGACCGAGGCCGTCGACGTCCGCCGCCGCGTCCGCTCCGGCCGCGGCTCCGCCCGGGCAGCGGGGGAAGGACCGAAAGGAAGCGCAGGCATGATCCAGTGGGTGTCCCTGGGCACCGGCCCCCGCCCCGTACCCCAGCCCGTCTCCACACCGCTGGTGTGGGCCACGGCGTTCGCCGGCGCGATGGCGCTGGTCGCCGTCCTCAACGCCCTGGTCGGCACGGACCGCCCCGGCCTGGCCCTGACCGCGCTCTCCCTGCTGTCCGCGCTGCTCGGCGTCTATGCCCGCTTCACCGCCGCCCCCGGCACGGCCGCCCTGTGCTGGCTCTTCCTCAACGGCTTCGCCATACCCCCGGCCGGCGTCCTCACCTGGGCCAACCCCCGCGACACGTTCTGGCTGGTCTGCCTCCTCACGGCGGCCCTCACCGGCACGGCCCTGGCCCGCCTCCTCCAGGCCCGAGCGGCCTACCGCCGCCTCACCACCAGCGTCCTGCCCCGCCCCCAGGAGCCGGGGGACTGGCCGGGAGACATGTGAACCGCGGCCGGGAGCGGAGCCCTGCGACCGCCGGGGTTCAGCGGCGGTAGGCGGCCGACCGCCGGGGCTCAGCACGGTAGGCGGTGGCGGCGACGGCGGGCAGGACGGCGAGAGCGAGGACACCGCCGGTGAGGGCGAGGACGGGGTAGCCGGAGGCGGCGACGACCAGGCCCGAGCTGATGCCGCCGGTGGCACCGGCGACGGCGATGGAGACGTCGACCATGCCCTGGGTCCTGGCGCGGGTGGCGAGCGGCACGGCGTCGGTGACGATCGCGGTGCCCGACACGAGGCCGAAGTTCCAGCCGAGGCCCAGCAGCGCCAGGGCCAGCGCGAGGAGCGCGACGGAGTCGCCGGGCGCGGTCGCGGCGAGCACCCCGGAGGCGAGCAGGGTGAGGCCGGAGGCGGCGGCGATCCGCAGCCGGCCGAAGCGGTCGACGAGCCGTCCCGTCAGCGGCGAGGGCAGATACATGGCGGCGATGTGGACGGCGATCACGACGCCGGAGGCGGCGGTGCCGTGGCCGTGGTCGTGCAGATGTACCGGCGTCATCGTCATGATCGCGACCATGACGAGCTGGGTGAGGACCATGATCAGCGCACCCAGGACCACGCCGCCGCGGCCTTCGCGGACTTCGGTGGCCGTGGTGGTCCCGTCGGCGGGGGCGCCCTCCGGCCCGGCGTCGGCGAGGGCACGGGCCGTGAGCAGCGGATCGGGGCGCAGCCGGACGGCCAGGACGAGCGCGGCGAGCGCGTAGGCGGCGCCGGACAGCAGGAACGGGCCGGCCAGCCCGGGGATGCCGAGCTTCTCGGCGAAGGTGCCGGTGGGGGCGGCGAGGTTGGGCCCGGCGACGCCCCCGAGGGTGGTGGCGACCAGCACGGTGGACACGGCCCGGGCGCGGTGGTCGCGGGGCGCGAGGTCGGCGCCGGCGTAGCGGGCCTGGAGGTTGGTGGCGGTTCCGGCACCGTAGACGAACAGGGCGACGAACAGCAGGACGGGGTTGTCCAGGACGGCGGCGGTGATGACACCGAGGCTGCCGACGGCTCCCGTGAGATACCCGGCGGCCAGCCCGGGCCGACGCCCGTGGCGCTGGGAGACCCGACCGACGACGACGGCGGTCAACGCGGACCCCGCGGTGAACAGCGCACTCGGCAACCCGGCGAGGCCGGTGGCGCCGAGCATGTCCTGGGCGAGCAGCGCCCCCACGGTGACACCGGCGGCGAGACCGGCCCCGGAAAGAACCTGTGAGGCGACCAACACCCGCAGCACACGGCGCTGCACGGCGGCGGCGTCGGGCAGAACGCCGGTCGTACGGTGGGACGCGGTCCTGTTCATGCCTCGCTCATGCCTCTTCCGCACACCTCCGCCATACGGCGGCCTCCGCCCTGCCGGGATGGTTCAAAGCCCCCGGTAGATCAGCCAACCGCCAAGACCCAGCACCGCCGGCGAACCCACGAACCAAAGGGCCATCCCGGTCTGCCACAGCCGCCCGTCACCGACCTTGCGGCTCAGGACGCCCAGCACCGGAAGCCCGATGCCGATCACGAGTACGCCGAGGAAGAGCCCCACGCTGCCGCCCCCCGTTGGTCGCTGGTAGCAGAAGCGTAGAGGGACACGCGCTTCCTGGCCCCCTCCTCGTACATGATCCGAGTCAGCGAGGCGGCAGCGCGGGCGGGACGATGCGACGGACCAGACTCATCCACGTGTGGTCGCAGGGGTTGCCCCCACACGCTTTCCCATGTTGAGACCAGGGCGCCGGGTCATACCTTCTTGACGACGACGTTGTCCGGGAAGAGCTTCTCCAGGTCGTCTACGCCCGAGGTGAAGACTGTGACCTGCCCTTTCTGTTGGCGTGCGATGACAGCGAGCACGGCATCGATCGCGTGCTTGTGACCGTGCAGCAGCAAAGTACGTGGCCCTTCCCGCCGATGTGACGGTGGCCCTGGGGATCGACGATCCGATCGTGCGGACGGGCGACCTGCTGGCCGGTGCTGAGTTCGCGAGGCGATGGGACTGAGGGTCGGTCGCCGGACGCTGAGTGCAAGGTCACAGGGTCGGGCCGCGCAAACGGCTCGGCCCCTCTGGGGGAGGCGTGCGACATGGAAGAGCTTGTAGGGCGGACATGGATGGTCAGTGCACTACCTGGCTTCGGGTTGCTTCTGGGGGCATGTCCCGTGATGTGGGGCAAGCGTCATCTGAGGCTGATCTTGGCCGTCGGCCTTCAGAGCGCATGTCGGCGCATGAACGCTTGGACGACGACCCACCGTCGTCGCCGGAGGCGCGTCGTCATGCCGCACAGAATGCCGCAGGTGTCGGAAATGAATGAGACTGCAACTGAGACCAGGGGACGCCGAGAACCCCGGCCGCCGAAGCGGTCCGGGGTTCTCGTTTCGCCTGTTCAGGCGGCTGCGGAGGATACGAGATTCGAACTCGTGAGGGGTTGCCCCCAACACGCTTTCCAAGCGTGCGCCCTAGGCCTCTAGGCGAATCCTCCGCCGGAAACATTACATGACGGCGGAGGGTGCTTGCGAACTCGTTCGAGGTGGGTGACGAGGGGGAGGTGTCGAGGTGGGGAGGCGGGCGGGTGGGGTCGGGGGATCGGGTAGGCTGGGCGTAGCCCCTCACGCGGCGCTATCTGACTGAACTCCCCCAGGGCCGGAAGGCAGCAAGGGTAGGTCGGCTCTGGCGGGTGCGTGAGGGGTCTTTCGTTGTCCTGGGTCGCGGACTCGGCAGAGCGGGACGGGAGAGCGGGACTGGGAAGACCCCCGGGGAAGCGTGCCGGGGGCGGTGGTCCCAGGGAAGCGTGCCGGGGGCAGTGGTCCTGGGACGGTCCGCTCGGCGGCCGGTCCGGCTTCGGTCGCGTCCGGGTTGTCAGTGGGCGCCTATAACCTCGTAGGCGTGTCGTCTCTCGCGCTGTACCGCCGCTATCGCCCGGAGTCGTTCGCCGAGGTCATCGGGCAGGAGCATGTCACCGACCCGCTGCAGCAGGCGCTGCGGAACAACCGGGTCAATCACGCGTACCTGTTCAGCGGGCCGCGCGGCTGCGGCAAGACGACCAGCGCCCGCATCCTCGCCCGGTGCCTGAACTGCGAGAACGGGCCCACGCCCACCCCGTGCGGCGAGTGCCAGTCGTGCCAGGACCTGGCGCGGAACGGCCCGGGTTCGATCGACGTGATCGAGATCGACGCCGCCTCGCACGGTGGTGTCGACGACGCCCGTGAGCTGCGCGAGAAGGCGTTCTTCGGACCGGCCGCCAGCCGGTACAAGATCTACATCATCGACGAGGCCCACATGGTCACGTCGGCCGGTTTCAACGCGCTGCTGAAGGTCGTCGAGGAGCCCCCGGAGCACCTCAAGTTCATCTTCGCCACGACCGAGCCCGAGAAGGTCATCGGGACGATCCGTTCGCGTACGCACCACTACCCGTTCCGTCTCGTCCCGCCGGGCACGCTCCGCGACTACCTCGGCGAGGTCTGCGGCAAGGAGAAGATCCCCGTCGAGGAGGGCGTCCTCCCGCTGGTGGTGCGCGCGGGCGCCGGTTCCGTGCGTGACTCGATGTCCGTCATGGACCAGCTGCTGGCCGGCGCGACGGACGAGGGTGTGACATACGCCATGGCCACGTCCCTGCTGGGCTACACGGACGGGTCGCTGCTCGACTCGGTCGTCGAGGCCTTCGCCTCGGGCGACGGCGCCGCCGCCTTCGAGGTCGTCGACCGCGTCATCGAGGGGGGAAACGACCCGCGGAGGTTCGTCGCCGACCTGCTGGAGCGGCTGCGTGACCTGGTGATCCTTGCCGCCGTGCCGGACGCCGTCGAGAAGGGGCTCATCGACGCCCCCGTCGACGTCCTGGAGCGGATGCAGGCCCAGGCCGGTGTCTTCGGCGCCGCCGAGCTGAGCCGCGCCGCCGACCTCGTCAACGAGGGCCTCACGGAGATGCGGGGCGCCAACTCCCCCCGCCTCCAGCTGGAACTGATCTGCGCCCGCGTCCTCCTCCCCGCGACCTACGGCGACGAACGCTCCGTCATGGCCCGCCTGGACCGGCTGGAGCGCGGCGTGAACTTCTCCGCGTCCGGCCCCGGCCCGGCCATGGGGTACGTCCCCGGGCCCGACGTCCACGGGGGGGCGGGCGCGCCGATGGGCATGGCCCCGCAGGTCGCTCCCGGCCCGCCGGTGCCGCCGGGGGGCGGGCCTGCCGCGGCTCGGGCCGCGGTGCGCGGTGCCGGGGGCGCGGGGGCGCCTGGGGGACAGGGAGTGCCGGGAGCGGCCGGGGCGCCCGGGGGTTCGGGGATGCCCGGTGCTCAGGGAGCGCCCGCGGCCGCAGGTACCGGTCCCGCTGGTGGGCCGGGTTCGGACGCGTACGGTGCCGGGGGCGCCGGTGGTTTCGGAGGGCCGGGTGCGGGTGGCCCGGCCGGGGTCGCCCCGGCCGCCGCGGCTGCCCCGCAGGAGGCTCCGCCGGGCAACCCGCCCGCCGAGCCCGCCGCTCAGTCAGGGCCGTCAGGGCAGTCGGGGACGCCCGCCGCCCCGCCCCACGCTCACACGAACGCGCCCGCCGCCGCGGCGC
>NZ_JAMGBG010000159.1 GCF_023516595.1 Streptomyces neyagawaensis
GGAGCCGGTGGCGCGGGCGCGGCGGCCGGTACGGCGGCCGCGGGCGCGGCCACGGCGGGCGCGGCCGTTGCGGTGCAGGCAGCCGCGGTCGTCGTACAGACCGGCATGCAGGCCGCGAGCGAGATCACCAACTCCCTCGGCGACAACGACGGAATGAAGGGGCACAACCAGTAGCCCACCCCGCGCCCCGGGAAGGAGGGCGAAGCCCGTCCCTTCCAGGGGCGCGTCCCTTCCAGGGGCGCGGGGAACCGCGCGACCAGCCACGACGGCCCCGCGGCCGCCCGATCTCCCCGAACCCCCGAGCTCGTAGGCACTCGGACCCACGAACCACAGCCGGAAGAAGGATTCCCCATGTCCACCGACGCCCTCACGCGTCCCACCTACGGAAACTGGCGCCGGCCCCGCCGCCCCGGCCTCGGCCCGTTGGGCCTCCTCGGCACCGTGGTCGCCTTCGGCGGACTCCTCGTCGCGCTGCTCGCCTCACTCGTCTCGCTGACGGCGGCGATCGTCGTCCTCATCCCCGTCGGCCTCTTCCTCGCGCCGCTCGCGCTGCGCACGGTCGACGGCCGCAACGTCTATCAGGTGGTCGCGGTGCGTATCGGTTGGTTCAGGCGCAAGGCGAACGGCTCCCACACCTACGTCTCCGGCCCGCTCTCCCGCCGTACGGGCGGCCGCTACCACCCGCCCGGTCTGCTCGCCCGGACGCGGATGCACGAGGGCCGGGACGCCTACAACCGCTCCTTCGGCGTGCTCCACCACCCCGGCCGCAACCTCTACACCGTGGTACTGGCGTGCGAGCCGGACGGCGGCTCGCTGGTCGACCCCGAGCAGGTCGACATCTGGGTGGCGTCCTGGGGCGACTGGCTCGCCCGGCTGTCGCACGAGCCGGGCCTGCGCGGCGCCCAGGTCGTCGTCGAGACGGCGCCCGACACCGGGACGCGGCTGGCCGCCGAGGTCCTGCCGCGGATCTCGCCGGACGCGCCGGCCGCCGCCCGCGCGGTGATGGAGGAGGTCGTCGCCCGCTACCCGTCCGCCTCGTCGGAGATGCACACGTACATCGCCCTGACCTACGGCCCCTCCGGCGGCCCCAAGCGGAGCATCGAGGACGTCATCACCGATCTGTCCATGCGGCTGCCGGGCCTGCTGTCGGGTCTGGTCGCGGCCGGCGGCGGCTCCGCCTACCCGCTGTCCGCCGAGCGGCTCTCGGAGGTCGTCCGGGTGGCGTACGACCCGGCCGTCGCGCCCGATGTGCTGAGCACCCGCGCCGAGCAGTCCACCACCGGCCTGGAGTGGGCGGACGCGGGCCCGGCGGCGGCCGTGGAGTCGGTGCAGTCGTACAAGCACGACTCGGGTGTCTCCCGCACCTGGATGCTGACGCTCGCGCCGCGCGGCACCGTCCGCTCCAGCGTGCTGCGGGGGCTGCTCGAACCGGCCGCCGGGACGCGCCGCAAGCGGGTCTCGCTGATCTACCGCCCGATCGACCCGGCGACGTCGGCGCGGATCGTGGAGTCCGACCGTCGTGCCGCGCACTTCATGGCGGGCTCCAAGCGTGGTCTCGTCCAGGCGCGGGCGAGTTCCGAGATGCAGGCGGCCGAGCAGACCGCGGCCGAGGAGGCGGCGGGCGCCGGGCTCGTGGAGTTCTCGCTGATGGTGACGGTCACCGTCGACGACGAGGCGCAGCTCCCGGACGCGGCGATCACCGTCCGCAACCTCCAGGCGTCCTCACGCATCCTGATGCGCCCCGCCGACCGTATGCAGGCCTCGGCGTTCACCTGCACGCTCCCCGTCGGCCTGCTGCCGTGGGAGCACACCCTCGTTCCGTACCAGATCCGGGAGGCGCTGTGACCAGGTCCAGCACGTCCGCCACTCGTCCCGCACGACCCCAGACGGCGCCCGCGCGCGGCTGGCCCGGCCCCGGCGGCGGGCAGGTCGGGCACGTCGACCCGCCCGCGCTGTGGCGGGCCACCACGGTCCAGGCGTGCGGTCTGTGGCCCTTCGCGGCGGGCTCCGGCGCGCCGATGACGGGGGTGCCGCTCGGGCAGCACCTCCAGACGGGCGCCACGGTGTGCGGGGACCCCATCTCCTGGTTCACCCGCGCCCGGTACATCTCCAACCCGTCGCTGTTCATGCTCGGCATGCCGGGCCTCGGCAAGTCCACGCTGGTCAACCGCATGCTGATCGGCATGTCGGCGACCGGGGTGACGCCGCTGGTGCTGGGCGACCTCAAGCCGGACTACGCGGACACGGTGCGGGCGCTCGGCGGCCAGGTGATCTCCATCGGGCGCGGCGTCGGCGGCATCAACGTCCTCGACCCCGGCGCGATGGGCGAGGCGGCGGCCCGTATCGGCGGCGAACGCGGCCGGATCCTCGCGGCCGAGGCCCACGGCCGGGTACTGAACATGGTCGCGGCGCTCATCACGATCGTGCGGGGCCGCCCCATGGACGACCACGAGCAGTCGGTGCTGTCGGCGTGCCTGCACCATCTGACGGAGCGGACCAGGAAGGGGCGGGCGCCGCTGCTGCCCGATCTGCTGAAGGTCCTCGACGAGGGCCCGGACCGGGTCCGCGCGGTGACGCTGGACCGGGGCAACGAGGCGCGCTACCAGGAGGCCGTCGACCCGCTGCACCGTTCGCTGCTGGGCGTGCTGGACGGGCCGCTCGGCGACACGTTCGCCTCCGAGACGTCGACCCGTATCGACCCGGCGTCGCCCGCCGTCTGCGTGGACATCTCCCGGATCGGTGAGGCGGACACGCAGCTCACGGCGGCGGCGATGCTGGCGGCATGGTCGGACGGGCTCGGCACGGTGGCGGCGGCCCACGCCCTCGCCGACGCGGGCCTCGCCCCCCAGCGCTGGTTCTTCACGGTCCTCGACGAGCTGTGGCGCCCCCTGCGGGCCGCCTCCGGCATCGTCGAACGCATCGACGCGCTGACCCGGCTGAACCGCTCCCTCGGCCTCGGCGACGCCAAGATCACGCACACGCTGAAGGACGCGGAGGCGCTCGGCAGCGAGGCCGACCGGGCGAAGGCGCGGGGCTTCGTGGAGCGGGCCGGGATGGTGGTGTGCGCGGGCCTGCCGCGTACGGAGATGAGGGAACTCGGCGAGATCGTCGGCCTGTCGGAGCGCGAGATCGAACTCGTCTCGTCCTGGTCGTCCCCGCCGGGGTGGGCCAGCACGGGCGGGAACGAGGAACCGCCGGGCCGTGGCCGCTTCCTCATCAAGGTGGGCGGGCGTCCGGGCATCCCGATCAAGGTGTCGATCACGGACACGGAGCGGGAGTTGCACAACACGAACACGCGCTGGAACCGGCCGACGTTGTCCAAGGGCGCCTTGTAGCTCGGGCCGTGGGGTGCGTTAGCGGGTGCGGGTGCGTGGGGGTTGTTCGCGCCCACGCGGCGGAGCCGCATGTGTCACCGCCCCGCGCCCCTGGAAAAGCAGGGGCCTGCGGCCCCGTGCTTTTCCGATGAAGGGCGGGCCGCAGGCCCGTTCTCTTCAGGGGCGCGGGGAACTGCGCGAGAAACCACACACCACCCGCACCCGCCAACGCACCCCCCACGGCTCCACCCCCTACCGCGCACGACCGGGGTCGAAGGCGCGGCGCGGGCGAGGAAAGCACATCAACCGACTGACGGGGGAACCACGACATGAGCACACGCAAGAAGCCGCACAGCACCGCCGACGATCTCCTCCCATGGGTCGTCCCCGGCGTCGCCCTCCTCGCCGGCACCCTCTTCCTCGCCGCCTGGCTCGGCGGCTCCCTCGGCGCCGCGCTCACCGGCAACGGCTGGGACCCACCGCCGTTCACCCTGGAGACGATGTCCACCCTCGTGAAGGAGGGCCCGGCGACCGTCTGGCCGACGACGTCCACCGGCGCGATCACCGCCGGCATCGGCACCGTGTTCGGCGCGGCCGTCGCCCTCCTCGTCACCCCGGTCGTCCTGATCCGCCGCCGCGGAGCGAAGCCCTCCGGTCTGGCCGGCCGCAGGGAACTCGCCGGTCTCCTCCCGAAGGGCGCCGCCGCCCGTGCCCGCCAACTCCGCCCGTCCCTGCCGAAGTCGGGCCGCCTCGCCCCGGACGACACGGGCAACCTCCTCGGCAACCTGGAACCCGGCGGCCCGGAGCTGCGCAGCAGCTACGAGGACGTGGAACTGGACCTGATGGCGCCGCGGGCGGGCAAGTCCACCGGCATCGCAGTCCCGCGTGTGCTGCGCGCCCGCGGCAGTGTCCTGCTGACCTCGAACAAGGCGGACGTCTACAGCGTGACGCGCGCCGAACGCGAACGCGCGGGCACCGTGTGGACGTTCGACCCGCAGGGCATCGCCCACACCCCGCGCGGCCTGTGGTGGGACATGCTCGCCGACGCCGCGACGATCGAGGGCGCCCGCCGCCTCGCCGGTCACTTCGTGGGCGCCGTCAACGACGACGCCTCCAAGCGGGACTTCTGGATCTCCGCGGCCCAGAACACCCTCACGGCCCTGTTCCACGCGGCCAACCGCGGCGGACGGCAGGTCGGGGAGGTGCTGGCCTGGCTGGCGGACCCGGCCGACCGTACACCCGTCGACCTGCTGCGGGACGCGGGCATGGCGGCCCTCGCCGACCAGCTCCAGGGCACCGTCCAGGGCGCGGTGGAGACCCGCGACGGCATCTACGAGACGGCCCGCCAGTGCGTGGCCTGCCTCCTCGACCCGACGATCGCGGCCTGGGTGAGCCCCGACCCGGAACTCCCGCAGTTCCTGCCCGAACGGCACGTCCTCTCCTCGGACACGCTCTACCTGCTCTCCAAGGACGGCGGCGGCTCCGCGGCCGGTGTGATCGCCGCGTGCGCCGACTCCGTGCTGCGCGCGGGCGTCGTCGCCGCCGAGCGGATGGGCGGCCGTCTCGACCCGCCGATGACGGCCGTGCTGGACGAGGCCGCGAACGTCTGCCGCATCTCCGACCTGCCCGACCTGTACTCCCACTTCGGCTCGCGCGGCATCAACGTCGTGACGCTGCTCCAGAGTTACCGGCAGGGCACGCGCGTGTGGGGCGACGCCGGGATGGACGCGCTGTGGGGCGCCGCCACCATCAAGTTGCTCGGCGCGGGCCTCGACGACGCGGACTTCGTGGAGAAGGTCTCCCGCCTGGTCGGCGAGCACGACGTGTCGACGGTGAGCTACTCCCGCAGCAAGGACGGCAGGTCCCGCTCCACGTCGTACCGCCTGGAGCGCATCCTGCCCGCCGACCGCATCCGCGCCCTCCCCAAGGGCACCGCGCTGCTGCTCGCCACCGGGGTGAAGCCTGCCCTGGTCCGGCTGCGCCCCTGGTACGCCGAGCCCGGCGCCGACCGTATCGCCCTGGCCGCCCAGGCCGAGGTCAAGGCCATCACGGCCCGCGCGACGGAGAGCTTCGTCCGATGAGCGCGGCCCACGACCCCCAGGAAGGGAGCCCCCGATGACCACGGCTGTGGACCAGCCCGGCGTGGAGGAAGCGGTGTCCGCCTCACCGCCTTTCATCCTTTACCTCGACGGCGCCGAGTACGCGGAGGAGATGCACAGCCTGGCCGTCTGGGTCGGTGATCTGCTGCTCCCCGTGTACGGCCGTGAGGTCAGCTCCCAGCAGCCCTGGTGCCCGCGCTGGTGGGAGCACCTGGAGGCGGTGGCCCGGCTGCACGCCCTGTGGCTGGCCTGGCAGGAGCTGACCGACCCGTCGGCGGGCCTGTCCGGCCCGGCCGTCTGGCACCGGGACCACCTGGGCCCCGTACTCGCCGAACTCCGCTCCCCGGCGGGCCCGTTCGCGGGCTGCAAGGCGGGCAGCCACCGGGCCAAGCAGCCGCCGGCCGCCGAACCGTACGGGACGGACCCCTGAGCGCGGTGGCCGGCCTCAATACCCTGGACCGGCGCGCGGTGGATCATCGCGCGGCCGGCAGCGGGAACGCGGTCCCGGCCTCTGCCGTACGCGGGTTCCCGGACACACCGACGGCCGCCGTCACGCGGCCGACAGGAGAAACACCATGAGCACTCCGACCACCCCGAACAGCCCCACCAACCCCAGCGACGACGGCAACCACGGCCACCACGAGGGCGCCAGCAGCCCCGGTGGCACCAGCGGCCCTGGTGGCTCCGGGGGCTTCACCAACCCGACCCTCCGGTACTTCGAGGACGTCGTCGACTGGCGCCATCGGCGGGCCGGGCGGGCGCACACGCTGGTGCGCGCCGTCCACTCGACCACCACGGGGCGGGTGGTCGCGGTCGTGTCCGAGCTGGCGAGCAACCCCGACGACCGCGGCGTCACCGACGACTTCGGCAGCGTCGCGGACGCCGTACTGCCCGCGCTGCGGCGGGCGTTCGGCACGGAGCCGGTCGAGGTGTTCTGGATCGCCCACTTCGGCGCGTTCTCGTACCACGACCCGACCGGGCCGGAGTCCTTCACCCAGATCCTGCTGACGGCTGGCCCGAACGGCCACGTCGACGACCTGACGGGCGACCGGACCTTCACCGTCCGGGACGTCGAGGAGCTCCTCGGCCGCGCCCTCGAACCCGTCGACCGGGTGCTCGCCCGTATCGACCACGAAGCGACCCGGGGGTGAGCCGGCGATGACCGAGCACGTGTCGGGGCGCGATGTCCTGCGCCAGGCGAAGGAGCTGTACGAGCCCTACCGGAACGACGTGGCCCCGACGGGGCAGCGTGTGGCGATCATCCGGTTCCAGCCCGCGGAGAACGACCCCCCGGACTGGAAGATCAAGCTGGAGGCGTCGAAGGTCTCCGCCGAGCAGAAGGTGAAGAGTTTCGAGCACCTCGGCTTCCAGGCGGACCATGTGGTGATGCCGCCGGGCACCACGCGTGCGCAGTTCGCGGAGGTGCTGGAGCGGGCCAACCAGGATCCGCAGACCCGCGCGATCATCGTGCAGTTCCCGCCGCCGGCCCATCTCCAGCCGCTCGTCCAGCGGATGGACCCGGCGAAGGACATCGACGCGCTCACCAAGGGCCGCTCCCCCTACAACGCGTGCGCGACGGCCGAGGGCATCTGCCGGGTCGTGGAACCGTTCGCCAAGGACGACCCGGTGATCGCGGTGGTCGGCAGCAAGGGGTTCGTCGGGCAGGGCGTGGTCACGACGCTGCGCGAGCAGGGCCACCGGCTGATGGAGCTCGACGCCGGTGACGACCTGCGACGGGTGCGCGACGCCGACATCGTCGTCTCGGTCACCGGCAACCCCGGCATCCTCGGCCCCGACCACCTCCGGCCCCACCACCGGCTCGTCGTCGACTCCGGGTTCGTCCCGCAGGCGGACGGGAGTGTGAAGGGGGACGTCCAGCGGGAGGCGTACGACATCCCGCAGCACCTCACGCCGGTGCCGGGGGGTATCGGGCCGGTCGAGATGGCCACGCTCATGGAACGCGTCGTCCGCCGCGAGGTCGACCCCGACGCGCCCTCCTGGAAGGTGGACCCCCGCCCCTACCTGACCAAGGACCAGCTCACCCAGGGAGTCCAGGGGTTCCACGAACCGTCCCCCGCGACGGTGACAGCGGCCCAGCGGACGCAGACGGCCGAGGCGACGCAGACGGCCGAGGCGACGCAGACGGCCCAGGTGGGCGAGGGCCGGCAGGTGGTGGGTGAGCGGGCTGTGGGCGGCGAGCGGGCTGTGGGGGGTGGGCAGTCGGTCGGGCAGCAGACGCCCGGGCAGCAGGCGGCGGGGCAGCTGGGGGCCGGTGGCTCACAGGGGCCCGGTCAGCAGGCGTCCGTCGGCAATCCGATCGCGCAGGCCGCGAGACTCCGTACCGGGGCCGGGCACGGGGGTGTCGGCCCCGGTACGGTCAACCCGACCGCCGGGCCATCCGCACCGACCCGCGCCCAGTCACCGGTCCCGCCGAAGCCGCCGACGCCCGGAGGGCCGGGCCGCTGAGCACGGGCGCCGGCACCGAGCGTGCACGAACACGCGGTGGAACCGGCCGACGTTGTCCAAGGGCGCCTCACAGCTCGGGGGTACGGATTCGTCGGCGGGTGCGGGTGCGTCGTGGTTTCTCGCGCAGTTCCCCTCGCCCCTGAAGGGTCGGGCCTGCGGCCCGCCCTTCAGCGGAGAAGCACGGGGCCGCAGGCCCCTGCTTTTCCAGGGGCGCGGGGCGGTGACACATGCGGCTCCGCCGCGTGGGCGCGACCAGCCCCCACGCACCCGCACCCGCCCACGCACCCCACGGCCCCACCCCCGGTTGGCGAGCGACGCGGGCGAGCCATGAGGGAGGCACCCTGGAAGGCAGGGAAGCCCGCACCACGCACAGCCAGCGGGGGCGCAGCCCCAACGCACCCGCACCAGCCACGGAACACGTACCCGCCCGCACGCCACAGGCCCAGCGTGCAGCGCCCAGGCTTCCTGCCACCCGCGCCCCCATGCACACCGCGTACCCCTCCGCCATAGGAACCCGAGAAGGCCATGCAGCCGCACCGCTCCCAGCCCCACGCCGCGACGCCCTCCTCCTCGCCGCCCCCTGCCCAGGTCCCGGAGACCACCCGCCCCACCACCACCTCCCCCGACACCACGCCGGACAGCGCCTCCTCCCGCGGCGCGGCACCACACAATGTCCCCGCCCCCGGCACCTCGCCGCCCTCAGTCCCCTCCCCCGACTCACCGCCCCGCGGCGCGACGTCCCTCCGCCCTTCCCTCCTCCACACCCTCTCCCCTGGCCCCCCGCCCCTCGGCGCCGGCGCCCTCCCACCCGGCGGCTTCCCGATGCCGTCGGCCGTGGGGATCGCCGCCGCCGTGCGGGCCGGGGACGTACGGGCCGTCGACGTCGTCGCCGAGTGTCTCGGGCGGATCGCGGCGGCGGAGCCCGCGTTGTGCGCGTTCACGGAGGTGTGGGCCGAGGACGCGTTGCGGTGGGCGGCCGACGTGGACCGGCGGGTGGCGGCAGGTGAACCTCTGCCGCTGGCCGGCGTGCCGATCGGGGTGAAGGGCCGGTCGGGGCTGCGTGCCGCACCGGCGCGGGCGCTGGTCGCGGCGGGCTGCGTCCCCGTCGGCGCGACGTCGGTGCCAGGTCGCGGCACCCCCTGGCAGACGTGGGGCCTCGGCGCCGGTGGCCGTACCGTCAACCCCTGGCGGTCCGACCGGACCCCGGGCGGCTCCTCGGCCGGTTCCGCGGCGGCGGTGGCCGCCGGCCTCGTACCGATGGCGACCGGTACCGACGGTGCCGGGTCGGTGCGGATCCCGGCCGCGTGGTGCGGCGTCCTCGGCCTGAAGATCACGAACGGTCGACTGCCGTCCGCGGACCGCACGGGGTTGGCAGCACCCGGCGTCCTCACCCGGTACGCGGCGGACGCGGCGGCGTACTGGCACTGCGTCCGCGGCGAGGACCCCGAACGCGCCGAGCCGTCCGCAGGACCGCCGACCACCGCACTCGACCGAGCCGGCACCCCACCCGCCGGGAGCACCCCAGCCACTGGCAGCACCCCACCCGGCGACGGCACCCCGCCCCTGGAGACGACACCCCCAGCAGAGAGCAACCCGCCCGGCAGGAGCACCTCAGCCACCGGGAGCACCCCACCCACCGAGAACACGTCGCCCGGCGAAAACACCCCACCCGGCGACGGCACCCCGCCCCTGGAGACGACACCCCCAGCAGAGAGCAACCCGCCCGGCAGGAGCACCTCAGCCACCGGGAGCACCCCACCCACCGAGAACACGTCGCCCGGCGAAAACACCCCACCCGGCGACGCCGCACCACCCTCCGAGAGCACCCCACCCGGCGAGAGCCCGCCGCCCGGCGACGGCGCCCCACCCGTCGCGGGCAACCTCTGCAGCGACGGCACCCGGCCCGCCGACAGCACCCCCTCCCCCGTCACACCCCTCACCGCCGTCTGGTCGGCAGACCTCGGTTTCGCCGGCCCCGACCCCGAGCCCGTCGCTGTCGCCCACGCCGCCGCGCTCCGCCTCGTGGACGCCGGCCTCCTGCGCCTCGTACAACCCGCGCGGCCCGTACGTCTGGACGACCCGGCCCCCGCCTGGCTGGCTCTGCGCGACTCCTCGGGCCCGGATGCCCCGGCCGGGCGCACCGCCGTCGACGCGCTCCGTGCCGGGAACGACCGGCGGCTCGCCGCGCTCTTCGCCGACGCCGATCTGCTCCTGACCCCGGCCACCCCCAACGCCCCGCACGGCCACGAAGGCCCCGGTGACCGTTACTCGACCGCCCTCACCTGGGCGTTCAACCTCAGCGGCCACCCCGCCCTGAGCCTCCCCGCGGGCTTCGGCCCCGACGGCTGCCCGGTCGGCCTCCAGGTGGTGGCCCGCCACGGCGAGGAAGACCTGCTGCTCGACGTGGCCCGCGCGGCCGAAGCAGCCCGCATGTAGCCGGACCACCCACAGCCGACCTCCCCCTCACCGAGGCCAAGCCCTGGCCCCGGCCCCCGCCCGGCGGAGCCGCTACGTCGTGATGTCCCGGCTCGTGAACCGTGCCCAGGCCGCCGAGCCGAACACCGCCGCGTACAGGGCCTGGAGGCCGAGGTTGCGTTGGAGTTCGTCCCAGTAGACCGGCTCGCGCATGAGGTCGGCGAAGGACAGCCAGTAGTGGGAGAAGAAGTACGGGTGGAGGGCGTCGAGTTGGGGGATCTGGTCGAGGATCTGGACGGTGATGAGCAGCCCGACCGTGGTCGCCATCGCGGCGATGCCGCTGTTCGTGAGGGTCGACACGAAGAGTCCCAGCGCGGCGATCCCGATCAGTGACGCGGCCACCGCCAGCGCGATCAGCAGCGCCCGGAAGAGTCCCTCGCCGAAGCCGATGCGTGTCCCGGAGATCGTCGTCACCTCACCGAGAGGGAACAGCAGCGCCCCCACGGCCAGCGCGGAGGCCGCCACGACCAGGGTCGCGACCAGGCAGAACGTCATCACCGAGGCGTACTTGGTGAGCAGCAGCCTGGTGCGGCCCGCGGGCGCGACCAGCAGATAGCGGAGGGTGCCCCCGCCCGCCTCACCGGCGATCGCGTCCCCCGCGACGACGCCGACCGCCATCGGCAGGAAGAAGGGGAGCGTCGCGGCCAGTGCCGTGAACACCAGGAACAGCCCGTTGTTGGTGATCTGCGCGATGAACGCCGGGCCCTCGCCGCCCCCGCCCCCGCCGCCCGGACCTCCGCCCATCGACGACCCGTCGCCGGTCTCGATCTTCACGGCGATCCCGACGAGGATCGGCACGGCCGCGAGCACGGCGAGCAGCGCGAGCGTCCGCCACCGCCGGAAGGTGGTGACCAGCTCACTGCGGAACAGCCCGAACGTCCACAGCAGACTCGGCACCCTGCCCGACCCGCCCGCCCCGGCGACCGCAAAAGAAGCGGTGGCTGTGGCGGAGGTCGTGGCCGCGTCGGAAGCGGTGGCCCCGTCGGCCGTGGTGTCACCCTGCTCAACCCGCGACATCGAAGCCCTCCCCCGTCAGTGCCACGAACGCGTCCTCCAGGGAGGCGCGTTCGACGCCGAAGCCGCGGACGCGGACGCCCGCGGTGACCAGCGCCGCGTTCAGTTCGGCGAGGTCGCGGTCCGGTGGTTCCCCGGTCACCCGGTCCTCCGTCACCACGACGTCACCGACCCCCTGCTCCTTGAGCACCCGGGCGGCGTCCGCCGGGTCGGGCGTGGTGACGACGAGCCGTCCCCGTGCCCCGGCGGCCAGTTCGGCGACCGGGCCCTGGGTGATCAGCCGGCCCTGCGCCATGACGGCGGCGTGCGTGCACACCTGCTCGATCTCGTCGAGCAGATGCGAGGAGAGGAAGACGGTCGTGCCGTCGGACGCCAACGCGCGGACCAGGGCGCGGATCTCCCGCATGCCCTGCGGGTCGAGCCCGTTGGTCGGCTCGTCGAGGACGAGGAGACGGCGCGGTCGCAGCAGCGCCGCGGCGAGGCCCAGCCGCTGTTTCATGCCCAGCGAGTACGCCTTCGCCTTCTTGCCGATGGCGGCCGTGAGCCCGACCCGGTCCAGTGCGGTCTCCACGCGTGCGCGCCGGGTGCGGGGGTCGGCGGTGGGGTCGGCGGCGTCGTACCGGAGGAGGTTGTCGCGGCCGGAGAGGAACCCGTACAGCGCGGGCCCTTCGATGAGGGCGCCGACCTCGGGCAGTACGGTCCGGGCGGCACGCGGCATGGGCCTGCCGAGGACCTCGGCGGTGCCGGAGGTCGGCTCGATCAGGCCCATGAGCATGCGGATGGTGGTGGTCTTGCCGGAGCCGTTGGGGCCGAGGAAGCCGAAGACGCTGCCCGCCGGGACGGTCAGGTCGAGCCCGTCCACGGCGAGTTGCCCGCCGCGGTAGCGCTTGGTGAGCGCACGGGTGGAGATCACCGCCGCAGCAGCGGACTGTTCCTGCATCGCTCCCTCATTCACGTACAGGCGCACGCCGTACGGCCGTACACCCGTTCGGGTATACGGCCTACGGCGCACGGGCCTACTTGGCGGCGTCGGCCGCCTTCACCAGCGCGTCCTTGGTGACGGCGCCCGCGTACACCTTGCCGTCATCGGTGAACAGGACGTTGATCAGGCGGGTCTTGAAGACCGTGCCGGAGCCGAAGTCGCCCTTGACCTGGTCGCCGAGGGAGTTCAGGAACCCGTCGACGCGGCTGTCACCGGACGACTCGGAGCCACCGGTGGGCATGCCGCCCTCGGCTCCGCTGTCGATCACGGCGATGGCACCCCAGCCCTTGCCGATGGTCTTCAGCCCGCCGAGTCCGCTCGCGAACTCCTCCTCGGCGCCCCCGGCCCCCTTGCGGTCCGCGTCCTTCCCGAACTCCTTCTCGAAGTCCTTGCCGAACTCCTTCTCGAAGTCCTTCCCGAACTCCTTCTCGAAGTCCTTCCCGAACTCCTTGCCGAACCCGTCGACCTTGACGTCGTCGTGGCCGGACTCCTCCATCTCGTCGGCCTCGGTGACCTTCGCACCCTTCGGCGGGGTGAAGTCGAAGGTGGAGGCGCTCGGCTTGCCGAAGTCGACCTCGGTGAAGCCGGCATCCACGACGGCCGCGCCGCCGCTCGCCGGGGTCAGCGTGAACTTCAGCGGCAGCCCCGTCTTCGCGTCGACGGCGATGGAGATCGCGCCGATCGTCGAACCGGACTGCTTGGGCGCGATCACCAGCTTGTACGCGTCGCGCCCGGCGACCTGCGCGGTGCCGTCGACGGTCACGGACGTGGTGTCGTCGACGGCCTTCAGAGCCTCCTCGGCCAGCTGCTGCGGCGTGGCGGGCACGTCCTCGGGAGCGCCCTCGCGACCCTTGCCGTCCTTGCCTCCCTCGCCCTCCTCGCCGGCGCCGGTCGCGTGGTACACCTCGTTCGAGGCGCTGTCGTACGCCCACACCTCGTCGCCGTTGTGGATGAGGCTGTACTCCGAGGTCTTGTCCAGCAGGGACAGCTTCTGCTTGTCCGGGCCGTCGGTGGCGATCCGCAACGTGTGGGTGCCGGAGGCGAGTTCGAGCAGCTTGGAGGACGGGTCTGCGGAGGAGCCGTCGCCGCCGGAGGAGCCCTGCGCCCCCAGGCTGTCGGCGAGACCGCCCAGGTCGGGCAGGCCGAGATCCGTGGTGATCTTCACCGTGCCGGACACGCGCTGTACGTCCGAGGCGGCGATCTTCTCGATGAGTTCCTGCGCGCTGATCTTCGGCAGATCGGGGTCGCCGGAGCCGGCGAAGGCCGGGACGAGACCGATGGTCGCCGCCGCCACGCCCAGCACGGTGGCCGGGACGACGTACCGCGCTGCCTTGCGGCGTCGCGCCGAACGCATCTCCTCGGCCTCGGCCGCGAGCACGGCCGCGTCACCGGCGCGGGCGCTGTCGTCGGATTCGTACGGTGCCATGTGTGCCTTACCTCCGTCGTCGGCGGCGGCGTCCACTTAGAGCCGCCATTCTCACCCGAATCGGTGAGGAGTGGTGATACCCATCTGACCAAATCAGCCGGAGGGAGTCGTCAGACTCGGGGCTCAACTCCACGTACTGCTACGGGATGACACGACGACTGCCTCGGGATGACACGGGCCGACGACACCCGGGGAAACCCGTAGGGGTCAACAGAACCGGCCCTTCCGCGCCGGGCGATGGCCGGGGGAGCGGAGGCCAAGGGCCGGAGGCCAAGGGCCGGGGCCGCAGACCGCAGGGCCGGAGCCGCGGGCCGGAGCCGGGGCCGGGGGCCGGGGCCGCTGGCCGGAGCCGGAGGCCAAAAGCCGGGGCCGGAGGCCAAGGGCCGGAGCCGCGGGCCGGGGCCGGAGCCGCGGGCCGGGGGGCCGGGGGGCCGGAGCCGGAGGCCGCAAGGCGGACCCGCAGGCCGGGGCCGGGGGCCGCAGGCCAAAGGCCGGAGGCCAAAGTCCGGAGCCGCGGGCCGGAAGGCCAGAGCCGGGGACCGGGGACCGGGAGCCGGGGACCGGGGACCGGGAGCCGGGGACCGGGGACCGGGAGCCGGGGACCGGGAGCCGGGGCCCGGGGACCGGGAGCCGGGGACCGGGAGCCGGGGCCCGGGGACCGGGAGCCGGGGACCGGGGACCGGGAGCCGGGGACCGGGAGCCGGGGACCGGGAGCCGGGGACCGCGAGCCGGGGACCGCGAGCCGGAGCCGGGGGCCGGAGGTCAAGGGCCGGAGGTCAGGGCCAGGGCCGGAACCGGGGGCCGGGGCGCCGGAGCCGGAGGCCGCAAGGCGGAGCCGCAGGCCGGGGCCGGGGGCCGCGGGCCAAAGGCCGGAGCGGCGGGGCGGAAGGCGAGAGCCGGGGACCGGGAGCCGGGGACCGCGAGCCGGAGCCGGGGGCCGGGGGGCCGGAGCCGGAGGCCGCAAGGCGGAGCCGCAGGCCGGGGCCGGGGGCCGCAGGCCAAAGGCCGGAGCCGCGGGCCGGAAGGCCAGAGCCGGGGACCGGGAGCCGGAGCCGGGGGCCGGAGGCCAAGGGCCGGAGGTCAGGGCCAGGGCCGGAACCGGGGGCCGGGGGGCCGGAGCCGGAGGCCGCAAGGCGGAGCCGCAGGCCGGGGCCGGGGGCCGCAGGCCAAAGGCCGGAGCCGCGGGCCGGAAGGCCAGAGCCGGGGACCGGGAGCCGGAGCCGGGGGCCGGAGGCCAAGGGCCGGAGGTCAGGGCCAGGGCCGGAACCGGGGGCCGGGGGGCCGGAGCCGGAGGCCGCAAGGCGGAGCCGCAGGCCGGGGCCGGGGGCCGCAGGCCAAAGGCCGGAGGCCAAGGGCCGGAGGTCAGGGCCAGGGCCGGAACCGGGGGCCGGGGGGCCGGAGCCGGAGGCCGCAAGGCGGAGCCGCAGGCCGGGGCCGGGGGCCGCAGGCCAAAGGCCGGAGGCCAAGGGCCGGAGGCCAGAGCCGGAGCCGGAGCCGGAAGGCCGGGACTAGCCGGCCCGGTGGACCACCGCGTCGCACAGCTCGACCAGGGCCTCCTTGGCTCCGCACTGCGGCAGGGGTGCGAGCACCGCCCGCGCCTCCTCCGCGTACCGCACGGTGTCCCGGCGGGCCTGTTCGAGCGCGGGGTGCACCCGGAGGCGGGCCAGGGCCTCGGCGTGGCGGGCGTCGTCGGTGAGGTCGGAGTCGAGCAGTTCGCACAGGGCGAGGTCGTCGGGCTCGCCGAGCCGACCCGCCCGCTCGCGGAGCCGCAGCACCGGCATGGTGGGCACGCCCTCACGGAGATCCGTACCGGGGGTCTTGCCGGACTCGTGCGAGTCGGAGGCGATGTCGAGGACGTCGTCGGCGAGCTGGAAGGCGACCCCGAGCCGCTCCCCGTACTGGGTGAGCACGTCGACCACGGTCTCGTCGGCGCCGGCCATCAGCGCGCCGAGCCGTCCGGCGACGGCGACCAGCGAGCCGGTCTTGCCGCCGAGCACGTCGAGGTAGTGGTCGATGGGGTCGCGGCCGTCGCGGGGGCCCGCGGTCTCCAGGATCTGCCCGGTGACCAGCCGCTCGAAGGCCTCGGCCTGGATGCGGACGGCGTCGGGGCCGAGGTCGGCGAGGACGTGGGAGGCACGGGCGAAGAGGAAGTCGCCGGTCAGGACGGCCAGGGAGTTGCCCCACCGCGCGTTGGCGCTGGGCACGCCCCGGCGGACCTCGGCCTCGTCCATGACGTCGTCGTGGTACAGCGTGGCGAGATGCGTCAGCTCGACCACCACGGCCGAGGGGACCACCCCGGGCGCGTACGGGTCGCCGAACTGGGCCGCGAGCATCACGAGCAGCGGGCGGAACCGCTTCCCGCCCGCGCGCAGCAGATGCTGGGCGGCCTCCTGGATGAAGGGGACCTCGCTCTTGGTGGCCTCGAGCAGACCCTCCTCGACGGCAGCCAGTCCGGCCTGGACATCGGCTTCGAGAGCCTGGTCCCGCGCGCTCAGCCCGAACGGCTCGACGACGGTCACGAGGGTTCTCCTGTCTGCTGACGTCTGCTGACGATCACACGGTCGGTCTAGGTCGGTCTCACGGTCGATGACACAGTTTGTCGATCTGTCGCTGCCATCACCCGAGTCAGCGTATCCGGTCACCTTTCGATCACCACGAGCGCCCACGGGTTCGACCTGGACAACACGGATGGACGCCCGAAATGTTCCTGATCAGGAGATATGTCCGCTTATCCAGTGGAGTCCGCGCCCACCGGAAACACTCCAGCCGAACCCCCGCCCACACACCCACCCAGACACCCACTCACCCGCCCACTCACGCACCCACTCACGCACCCGCACGATCGACTCCGATCACACCGTCCGTGATGACCGAAATCCACCCTTGCGCACCACTCTCGCCCCACCCCCCACATCACCCCAAACCGGCCTTTCGGACAACCCGAGTTGACCGTTTTGCGCGTTACCCGCACTTCACCCCACTCCTCCCGTGAGTTGAGTCACGCGCGCCGGGTGCCACACCTCTCCACACCCACCCCGTTCTCCCTTTGCAGTAGGCAAGTTGAGGTGCGCAAAGCGCGCGAACCCGACGCCCATTTCGGGCAAACTCAAGGTCAACTACCCCCATATCCGGATTCGGGGCTTGTTCCCCTCGTGTGCTCTCGCATACGTTCACACCCCGTCCGGACGGATCGCCGAATCCTGCCGCCGCCCGGACTCCCCACCCGACCACTCGACCACGCACGGCAGGAGCGGGGGAACCAGGTAAGCCGCCGGCCCGGCCTTCCCCACCGGACCGGCTCGGGGTGAAGCCACACACGGACCACCGACACGCGCCGCACGCACGGCGCACGCCGGGCGGCCGAGTGCGGCCGGGCGCCTCCCGCCCGAACCCGACAGCTCACCTCGCAGGCGCCGGAGAGGAATCCGCCATGCCCGGACGAGGCAAGCACCGCCGTCCCAGAACCAACCCCCTCACTCGTGGCGTCGTCGCCGCCGGAACGGGCGGCGCCGCCCTCGTGCTGCCGCTCACCGCGGTCGGCACCGCGAGCGCCGCCCAGCCGACCCAGGCCGCCGCCTCCGTGCAGTCGGCCGCGCGGACCGCGCCGGCCGTCGTCCAGCCGAAGTCCGTCACCTACACCGTCGCCTCCGGGGACACGCTGTCCTCGATCGCGCGGAAGCACGGTGTCAGCGGTGGCTGGCAGCGGCTCTACAAGGACAACCGCAAGACCGTCGGCGACAACCCGTGGCTGATCCATCCGGGCCTGAAGCTGAAGCTCATGGCGCCGAAGACGACGCCGACGAAGAAGAAGCCGGCGGTCACGAGCAAGCCGGCCGGCACGGTGGCAAAGGCCACCCCGGCGTCCGCCACGACGTACCCGAACAACCTCGACGGCTGGATCCGGGAGTCGCTGGACATCATGGCGAGGAACGGGATCCCCGGCTCGTACGACGGCATCTACCGCAACATCATGCGGGAGTCCTCGGGCAACCCCCAGGCCATCAACAACTGGGACTCCAACGCCGCCGCGGGCACCCCGTCGAAGGGCCTGCTCCAGGTCATCGACCCGACCTTCGCCGCGTACCACGTGCCCGGCACCGCCTTCGACCCGTTCGACCCGGTCGCGAACATCACGGCGGCGTGCAACTACGCCGCCGCGAAGTACGGCTCGATCGACAACGTCTTCGGCGCGTACTGATCCCACCGGGCCCTCGGCCTCGTCCGGTCCCCCCTGGTCACCGACCCGGGGGGACCGGGCGTTCAGAGAAACAGCCTCTCCAGCACCACCGCGATCCCGTCGTCCTCGTTCGACAGGGTCACCTCGTCGGCGACGGCCTTGAGTTCGGGGTGGGCGTTGGCCATGGCGACCCCGTGCGCGGCCCAGTCGAACATCGGGATGTCGTTGGGCATGTCCCCGAAGGCGATGGTCTCGCCCGGGGTGAGCCCGAGGTGCTCGGCGGCCAGGGCGAGACCGGTGGCCTTGGTGATGCCGCACGGCTGGAGTTCGACGGTGCCGGGCCCCGACATGGTGACCGTCGCCAGCGAGCCGACCGCCATGCGCGCCGCCGAGGCCAACTCGTCGTCCGAGAGATAGGGGTGGCGCAGCAGCACCTTGCTGATGGGCTCGCACCACAGGTCGTCCCGGCGCGGTACGCGCAGGGCGGGCAGCGTGGGGTGCGGCATGAGGTAGCCGGGCTCGATCAGGGTGAGGCCGTCGACTCCGTCCTGGTCGACGGCCGCGTACACCTGGCCGACCTCCGCCTCGATCTTGCCGAGCGCGGTCTCGGCGAGTTCCCGGTCGAGGGTGACCGACCAGAGCAGCCGGTCCGCGCCGGGGTCGTACAACTGGGCGCCCTGCCCGCACACCGCGAGCCCCCTGCTTCCGAGGTCGTCGAAGAGGGGGCGCACTCTCGGCGCCGGCCGTCCCGTCACCACGAGGTGCTGAGCACCGGCCCCCGTGGCCTGCGCCAATGCGGCGAGGGACCGGTCGGAGAGCGTGTCGTCACTGCGCAGGAGCGTTCCGTCCAGGTCAGTGGCGATGAGCGAATATGCGGTGGGAGCGGCCATGATCAGAGAATACGGATGTCGCCCCCCATCGGTTCGCCCGGAACCAGCCGACGTCAACTCCCTTTGCCCGAACCCGTGTTCATCGCCGGGACACTGACGGCACCCCCAGAGGAGCGCGGGGAACCACGCGATCGACCACGACGCACCCGCACCCGCACCCGCACCCCGAACGGCAGCCCCTAGCCGTGCGCCCCCGCAAGGTGCTTGGCCAGTCGGGGTGAGGCGAACTCCGTGCCGCACACGAACCGCATCACCGGCCCGTACGAGGCCGCCGCGGGCAGCCCCGTGAAGTACAGCCCGGGGATCGACGACCGGAATCCCGCCCCCAGCACCGGCGTCCCCCGGCTCACCTCCAGCTCCGTCCGCAGTTCGTGGCCGAGGAAGCCCATCGCCCCGAGGTCCACCCGGTACCCGGTCGCCGCGATGACATGGTCGGCCGCCATCTCCTCCGTACGCCCGTCGTGCCCCCGCACCACGAGCCGCGGCCCCCCGTCGATGATGCCGCCGCGCACCACCCGGTCGACCTCCCGTACCTCGACGTGCCCCTCGAAGCGTTCGCGCAGCCACCACGCCCCGAGCGGTCCGAGCACCCGGCGGACCAGGTAGTGCCGGGCCTCGGCGGGCAGATACCGGTAGGGGTGCGGGTAGTAGCTGAGCGCCCACAGCGACCAGGCCCGCCCGAACGGTGACTCCGGCCGCAGCCGCGGCTGCTTCCACGGCGGCGCCCCGAACGCCACCGCGCCCCGGCCGCGCGCGACCACCCGTACCCGGGCTCCCGCCTCGGCCGCCAGGACGGCCGTCTCCAGCGCGGACTGCCCCGCCCCCACGACGATCAGTTCCTTGCCGGCGAACCGTCCGAGGTCGTGGTGCTGGGAGCTGTGGGAGACCGGGCCGCTCGGTGCGGGCCCGTCACCGGCCGCCCCCGCCAGCTCGGGCGGCACGTGCGCGAGCCCGAACAGTCCGCTGGCCACGACGACGGCCCGCGCGGTGAACGACTCCCCCGAGTCCAGCTTCAGTTCGAAGCCGCCGCCCCTGCCGCGGTCCACGGAGACGACGCGTACCCGCTCCAGCTCGGGCACGAGCCGCTGCTGGAACCACTCGCCGTAGGAGATGAAGGTCTCCACGGGGATGATGTCCTCGTCCGTCACCAGCCGGCGGATGCCCGCCGCGTCGCAGTAGTCGCGCAGGGTGTTGCCGCGCTGCGGCGCGTCGATGCTGGACGCGGCCGGTGTCGACTTCAGGAGCATCCCGGCGGGCATGCCGTCCCGCCAGCTGACCATGGGTTCGCCGAAGACGCGGACCGGAATGCCGTGCGCCCGCAGATGGGCGGCGGTGGACAGACCGAACGGCCCGGCGCCGATGACTGCTACCGGTTGAATCACGAAGTCCCTCCCCAGGACGCGATGTGCCTACTTCGTGTGCTGCCTAACGGTGGAGCCCGAAGCGATCGCCCCGCCCGACGCGATCGCCCCGCCCCTTCCGGCCCGCCCGGTTGGACCGGTTGGACCGGCTGGCCCGCCACAGTTGATAGAGGTGCTTCGCGCCGGGTCGCACGAAGCGCGCAAGCATCGTGAGGAACGGCAGCGGGTCGTCACCCGCGAGCCACGCCAGCTCCGTACCGTTCGCGCGGGCGGGCGCGTGCGGTGTGGTGTACCCGCTGCGCCGGTAGGCGAGCAGGGCCGGCAGGTCGATGTTCTCCACGATGTACCGCCGCCCGGCGAGCTGTTCCCCCTCCGGCACCGGGCGTCCGGTCAGATCCAGGTGCATGGCGCGCACGACGTCGATGCCCGCCTCGTTCTCGAAGATCCGGAACTGCGCGCCCATCCGCGGATTGAAGTCGAGCAGCTTGTACTGCCCGTCCCGCCGGTCGAAGCGCAGATCCAGGTCGATGACGCCGCTGAAACCGATCTGCTTGATGAACCGGGCCGCGATGTCCGCCAGTTCCGGATTGTCCACGATGTACGCGTTCGCCGTCATCCCCGCGTGCGGTGGCCACGAGCGCACCTTCACCCCGGTGAACAGGGCGAGCGGCGTGGACTCCGCGTCGAAGTAGGCGTGCACGATCCAGTCCTCGGCGTCCTCCCGGGGCAGGTACTCCTGGAGGATCACCCCGGGCCGCTCGCCCCATCCGCGGGCGAGCCGCAGCAGCGCCTGAGGGCTCTCGATCCGGGTCGTCCCGTTGACGGCGGGCTGCCGGCGCCGCTCGAACGCCTCCCGGTTCTTGGCCACCACCGGGAAGCGGGCCCGCCCCGCGAACCGCTCGACCTCCTCGTACGACTGCGGAAAGGCGGCGGCGGGGCTGGCGACGCCGTGCTCGACGCACAGCTCGTGGAGCCCCTGCTTGCTGGCGAGGCGGCGCGGCAGCTTGGCGTCGACGCGCGGGAAGAGGAACACCGCGCCCAGCGCGTCCTGATGCTCGGCGATGAGCACCGCGGCCTCCTCGTCGGTCGGCACGAGCACGCTCGGCCGCCCGATCTCCCGCCCGATCCTGAGCAGCCCCTCCACCAGCAGCTCGGGCTCCTCGGTCCCAGTGGTGGGCCATACGAACGCCCGCCGCAGATACCGCGAGAGGGCGGCCGGCGTGCAACGGTCCTCGGTGATCGCGTACATGGGCACACCGAGCCGCCCCAGGCTGCGGATCGCCCCGACGCCGCCGTGGTGCAGCGGATAGTCACCGAACTTGACGATGAGCCCGGGAACATCCCGATCCACCGGGATCGGCGCATGCCCGGCGCCCCTGGCCACGGGTCCCCCCACGTGTCCCCCTTACCGGACCCGGACCCACCCCGTCCGTGCCCCCACAGGAAGCTAAGCCGGAATCATCCCCTCCGACCCTCCCCTATCAGGACATTGCGAACTCTTTAGACACTCCCCGTTCCCGTCGTCGCCCCGTAACGTGTGCCGCGACCAGACGGAACGCCGGCACGCACGAGAGCGAGGCAGCACCCCATGCCCCCCTTCGACGTCCCCGAAGGCCACCCCTTCGGTCCGCACAACCTCCCCTACGGCGTCTTCTCCCTCTCGGGCTCCGACACCCGTACCGTCGGCGTCCGCCTGGGCGACCACGTCCTGGACGCGGCGGCGGCGGCCCGCGCCCTGGGTTCCCCGTACGCCGCACTCCTCGGCCACCCCACCCTCAACCCCCTCCTCGCCGCGGGCCGCACCGCCTGGTCGGACGTCCGCCGGGCCCTCACGGCCTGGGTGACGGTCCCCTCCCACCGCGAGACGATCAGCCCCTTCTTCCACTCACTCACCGAGGTCACGCTCCACCTCCCCTTCGAGGTCGCCGACTACGTCGACTTCTACGCCTCGGAGAACCACGCCCGGAACGTCGGCCAGATCTTCCGCCCCGACTCACCGGACCCGCTGACCCCCAACTGGAAGCACCTGCCGATCGGCTACCACGGCCGGTCCGGCACCGTTGTGGTCTCCGGCACCGAGGTGGTACGCCCCTCGGGCCAGCGCAAGGCGCCCGCGGACCCGGCCCCGGTCTTCGGCCCCTCGGTCCGCCTCGACATCGAGGCAGAGGTCGGCTTCGTCGTGGGCACGCCCACCCGTATGGGCCACCCGGTCCCCCTCTCCGGTTTCCGGGACCACGTCTTCGGCGTGACCCTCCTCAACGACTGGTCGGCCCGCGACCTCCAGGCCTGGGAGTACGTCCCGCTGGGCCCCTTCCTCGGCAAGTCCTTCGCCACGTCCGTCTCCGCGTGGATCACCCCCCTGGACGCCCTCGACGAGGCCCGGGTGACCCCGCCGCCCCGCACCCACGACCTGCTGCCCTACCTCGACGACTCCGCCGAGGACCCCGGCGGTTACGACCTCCGCATCTCGGTCGCCGTCAACGGCCATGTGGTCGCGGAGCCCCCCTTCTCCACCATGTACTGGACGGCTGCCCAGCAACTGGCCCACATGACGGTCAACGGAGCCTCCCTGCGCACCGGCGACCTCTACGGCTCCGGCACGGTCAGCGGCCCCGCCGCGAACCAGCGGGGCTCCCTCCTGGAACTCACCTGGAACGGCCGCGACCCCCTGGACCTCCCCACCGGCAAGCGCACGTTCCTGGAAGACGGCGACGAGGTGACCCTCACGGCCTGGGCCCCCGGCCCCAACGGCACGAACATCGCCCTGGGCGAGGTCACAGGCAGGGTCACCCCGCCACCGCAGGAGCCGTAGCCCCCCGACGGCGGCCGCCGAATCGCCCGCACGCCCCGCCCCGCAACGGCTCCCGAACCCACCCGGAACCACGACGGGCAGGCCGCAACGCCTCCCGAAAACGCCCAGAACCACGACGGGCAGGCCGCAACGCCTCCCGGAATGGGCCGGAGCCACGGCGGGGCGGCCGCCAACGGACGGGAGGGGCCGTGCCGGTGTGTCAAGCCCGTCGCGTAGAGAAGCCCAGAGAACAGCTCCCAACAAACCCCCGAGCAGTAGGGCACCAAGCGACGGGCTGACACACCGGCACGGCCCCGCCCCCCAACGCACCCCGACGCACCCCGACGCGCCGCCCCCAACGCACCCCGACGCACCCCCGGCCACCCCCACCCGGTGGCAGAACTTCCCCCCACCCCCCACGAAGCCCCAGGTCAGCCCCCTCCCCACCACCCCGTCAGATGGCGCAACACTCCGGCAACAACGCTTTCCCCACCACATCGGTATGGTTCGAAACATGCCACCCACCGACCGCATCCGAGACCACGCCGGCCAGGGCGCGACCACCGTCGCCGCCCACCGCGTACGTCGCCGGCTGCGCGCGGACCAGGCACGCCAACTCGCCGACCTCCTCCGCCGCCAGATCCTCACCGGCGGCTTCGGCTCCGGCACGCTCCCCCACGAGTCCGTCCTCGCCACCGACTACCGCGCGACCCGCAACACCGTCCGCGAGGCCCTGGACCTCCTCCGCGCCGAGGGTCTCGTCGACCGCCTCCCCGGCGTCGGCACGGTCGTCGTCGCCCGGAAGTACCCCCACGGCCTCGACCGCCTGATGGGCCTCGCGGAGACCCTCCGCGAACACGGCACGGTCACCAACGAGGTCCGCACGATGGGCCCCGCCCCGGCCCCCGCCCCCGTGGCCGACCGGCTGCACCTCCCGCCCGGCACCGACGTCCTCTACATCGAACGTCTGCGCCGCCTCAGCGGCCTCCCCCTCTCCCTCGACCTCACCTACATCCCGCTCACCCTCGGCACCCTCGACCTCGGCACGGCGCTGCTCGGCGCCGACCTGGAGAACACGGACGTCTTCCGCCTGCTGGAGACGATCACCGGACGCCCCCTGGGGCACGCCGAGATCACCCTGGAGGCGGTGAACGCGGACACCCACTCCGCCGCCGTGCTCGAAGCCCCGCGCGGTTCGGCCGTCCTGATGCTGGAACGGCTCACCCACCTCGCCGACGGCCACCCCGTCGACCTGGAGTTCATCCGCTTCCGCGGCGACCGCATCTCGATGAGCGGCCTACTGCACCGCTCGCTGTAGCCCCCGCTGCACCGCTCGCTGTAGCCCCCGCCGCACCGCTCGCTGTAGCCCCCGCCGCACCGCTCGCTGTAGCCCCCGCTGGTAGCGCTCGCCGTAGCGCCTCACCCTCCTGTTCCGCCCCTCCCTGGAGACACCCATGCCCTTGGTGCCCCAGCGGGCCGACGTGCCCGTGACCATAGACGAGTCGAAGTGCATCGACGGCTGCACCCTCTGCGTGGACATGTGCCCGCTGGACTCCCTCGCGATCGACGAGAGCAACGGCAAGGCGTACATGCACGTCGACGAGTGCTGGTACTGCGGCCCGTGCGCGGCCCGCTGTCCCACCGGCGCCGTCACCGTCAACATGCCCTATCTGCTCCGCTGAACGTTCCGGTGAGAGGTCCCGAACTCCCATGAAAATCAAACCAGTTGTCGCCGCCTTCCTGGTACTGGCGCCCCTGACGGCCTGCGGCGGCAACGCGGCGGCCGGCGGTGACGGCTCCACGGTGACCGTCACCGTCGGCTACCAGTCCAAGACCATCAACACCGTCACCGCCGGCACCCTCCTGCGCTCCCTGGGCTACTTCGAGAAGCAGCTCAACGCCCTGCACGACGGCCACACCTACAAGGTCGAGTGGCAGGACTACGCCACGGGCGCCCCCATCACCGCCCAGATGACCGCCGGGAAGATCGACATCGGTTCGATGGGCGACTTCCCGCTCCTCATCAACGCGGCCCGCGGCAAGCAGCTGAACCGGCCCACGCGGCTGGTCGCGACGACCGGCTACAACCTGCGCGGCGGCCTCAACACGATCGTCACGGCTCCCGGCTCGAAGCTGAGCACCCTTGAGGACCTGAAGGGCAGGAAGGTCTCCACGAGCGTCGGCTCGGCCGCCGACGGCACCCTCGTACGGGCCCTGCGGGACGCCGGCCTCGACGCGAACGAGGACATCGAGAAGCTCAACCAGCAGCCGGCGGTGGGCGCGTCCGCCCTCTCCGCGGGCAGCGCGGACGCGCTCTCCCAGTTCGTCGCCTGGCCGGGCCTGCTGGCCTATCAGGGCAAGGCGAAGGCCCTGTACGACGGCGCGCAGCTGAACCTGCCGACCTTCCACGGCGTGACGGCCCGCGAGGACTTCGCGAAGCGGCGGCCCGCCGTGCTGGAGGCGTTCCTCAAGGCGCAGGCCAGGGCGACGGACTACCTGAACGCCCACCCGGTGGAGGCCTCCGAGAAGGTCGCCGAGGCGACGGGGCTCCCCGCGGAGGTCGTCTACCTCTACAACGGCGCGCACGGCATCGCCACGTTCGACCCGGCGCTGAAGCCGGCGCTGATCGCCGCCCTGAAGAAGGACGTCCCGATCCTGAA
>NZ_JAMGBG010000016.1 GCF_023516595.1 Streptomyces neyagawaensis
CCGTCCGCAGCCCGCCCGTCCGCAGCCCGCCCGTCCGCAGCCCGCCCGTCCGCAGCCCGCCCGCTCGGTTTCGCTTGCTCTCCCCCTGCCGGTCTACCTCATCCGTCACCGTCCCGGCCGCCCCCCAGACCCTGTCGGCCGGCCCGCAGGGCCGGTCGTTCAGGGGCGCGGGGAACTGCGCGAACGGCCCCCACCGACCCGCACCTGCCCACTCACCCGAGCCACCCCC
>NZ_JAMGBG010000160.1 GCF_023516595.1 Streptomyces neyagawaensis
GGCGCTGATCGCCGCCCTGAAGAAGGACGTCCCGATCCTGAAGGCGGCGAAGCTGACGGGCGACGTCGATGTGGACGCCTTCGTCGATGACCGCTATGTGCGCAAGGCGCTGGGCCCGTCGTACGCGAAGCGGCTGGCCGCGACGCCGGCGCCGGCGCAGAGCGAGGTCTGGCCGAAGGACGCCGGGGAGACGAGGACGTTCAAGACCCCGGCAGAGCTGCTCGCCCACGTCGCCGGGCACAAGGACGACATCCGCGCCGCGTATGTGCCCGACGCGACGACCGGCACCCAGTGGTTCGCCGACAAGGCGGTCTGGGTGGCCGACGGCGGCCGACTCCTCCCGTTCGTCGCCCCGGCCACGGCGAAGGCGTACGTCACCACCCATCCCGGAGCCCGGGTCATCACGTACGCGACCGCCCTGGAGCAGGCGTCGTGACCGCCGACCGAGCACCGACGGGACCCGGGTCGCGCCCCGCGCGACGCCGCAACCGCCCCCGCCCCGCCGCCCGCTACGCCCTGCGCGCCCTCGCCCTCCTCGCGGTGCTCGCCCTCTGGCAGGCGCTGACGAGCCTGGACGTCGACCTGTGGCTGCGGTTCTCGCAGTTCCCCACGGTCACGGACGTGGCGCACGCCTTCGCGGACCGGGTGTCGGGCCCCGACTACTGGACGGACCTGGCCGACAGCCTCACCCGTATCGTGACGGGCTTCCTGCTGGCCGCGGTCCTCGGTGTGGCCGTGGGCGTCCTGATCGCCCGCTCGCGTCTGGCCGAGGACCTGCTCGGGCCCGTCCTGGAGGTGATCCGCCCCATCCCGGCGATCGCGCTGGTGCCGGTCGCGATCCTGCTCTTCCCGTCGAACGAGCAGGGCATCGTCTTCATCACGTTCACCGCCGCGTTCTTCCCGGTCCTGGTCTCCACCCGGCACGCCGTTCGGGCGCTCACCCCGGTGTGGGAGGAGGCGGTCCGCACGATGGGCGGCGGCCGGTGGCGGGTGCTCGCCTCGGTCGTGCTGCCGGGCGCGCTGCCGGGCATCTTCGGCGGCCTGTCGGTCGGGATCGGTGTCTCGTGGATCTGTGTGATCTCCGCCGAGATGATCTCCGGCCAGTACGGCGTCGGCTACCGCACCTGGCAGGACTACACGATCGTCAACTATCCGGGGGTCTTCGTCGGCATGGCCACGATCGGTGTGCTCGGCTGGCTGACGTCGACGGCGGTGGAACTGATGGGCCGCCGTCTCACCCACTGGCTGCCCCGCACGTCGGACGCCCCCGCGCCCCGGCCGCGCCTGCCCCGGCCCACCCCCGCGTCATCCGTTCCGGCCCCCGCGCCCCGGGACGGCGCGGCCGACAGGCCCGGCACCGGCCCCAAGCCCGAGGAGGCACGCGATGAGCACCTCGTCTGACACGCGCGGCACCCACGGGACTCAAGGCACCGGCGGAACTCAAGGCGCCCACGGGACTCAAGGCGGCCAAGGCACCCGGCTCTCGCTGCACGCCGCCGATTTGGGCCGTCCCGACGCCGTGGCCCTGACGGACGTCGAGCTGGACGTCGCCCCCGGTGAGATCCTCACGGTGGTCGGCCCGTCGGGCTGCGGGAAGTCGACCCTGCTGCGGACGCTGGCCGGTCTGCTGCCGCCGCTGGACGGACGGCTCGCCCAGGACGGACGCCCGCTGGTCGGCCCGTCCGCCGACCGCGCCCTGGTGTTCCAGGAGGACGCCCTCCTGCCGTGGCGCACCCTGCGGGCCAACGTCGAACTCCCCCTCGCCATACGGGGCCTGCCGCGCGCCGAGCGCCGTACGCAGGCCGAGGCGTGGCTGGCCGGGGTCGGCCTCGCCGAGTACGCCCGCCAGTTGCCGCACCGTGTCTCCGGCGGCCAGCGCCAGCGCGCCCAACTGGCGCGCGCCCTCGCCGGGCGCCCTCGCGCCGTCCTGATGGACGAACCGTTCGGCGCGCTCGACGCCCAGACCCGGGCCGGTATGCAGGACCTGCTGGTGGAGGTGTTGGCGGGCACGGGCGCCACGGTCGTCTTCGTCACCCACGACGTGGACGAGGCCCTGTTCCTCGGCGACCGCGTGGCCCTCCTCGGCGCCGGCCGCCTGACCGCCGTACGCGCCGTCCCGCACCCCCGCGACCGCGCGGCCCACGACGCCCCCGCCCTGGCGGCCCTGCGCCACGAGGTCCTCGCCTCCCTCGCTTCCTGACGCCCTGCCCCCGCCTTCCTGACGCCCCGACACCCTGGTTCCCCGGTTCCCCGGTTCCCCGGTTCCCGAAAGGCCCTCTGGTGGAGATTCCCACCCTCACCGACGCCGAAGAGCTCACCTGCGACGTCCTCGTCATCGGTGGCGGCACCGCCGGCACCATGGCCGCCCTGACCGCCGCCGAGCACGGCGCGAACGTCCTGCTCCTGGAGAAGGCGCACGTCCGGCACTCCGGCGCCCTCGCCATGGGCATGGACGGCGTCAACAACGCCGTCATCCCCGGCCGCGCCGAACCCGACGACTACGTCGCCGAGATCACCCGCGCCAACGACGGGATCGTCGACCAGTCCACGGTCCGCCAGACCGCGACCCGCGGCTTCGACATGGTGCGGCGGCTGGAGTCGTACGGGGTGAAGTTCGAGAAGGACGAGCTGGGCGAGTACGCCGTCCGGCAGGTCCACCGCTCCGGTTCGTACGTGCTGCCCATGCCGGAGGGCAAGGACGTCAAGAAGGTCCTCTACCGGCAGCTGCGACGGCGCGAGATGCGGGAGCGGATCCGCATCGAGAACCGGGTGATGCCGGTGCGGGTGCTGACGGCGGGCGAGGGCGCGGAGCGGCGGGCGGTGGGAGCTGCGGGCTTCAACACCCGCACCGGGCGGTTCGTGACGGTCCGCGCCGGCGCGGTGACCCTCGCGACGGGCGCCTGCGGCCGCCTCGGCCTGCCCGCCTCCGGCTATCTGTACGGCACGTACGAGAACCCGACGAACGCGGGCGACGGCTACGCCATGGCGTACCACGCGGGCGCCGAGCTGACCGGTATCGAGTGCTTCCAGATCAACCCGCTGATCAAGGACTACAACGGCCCGGCCTGCGCCTATGTCGCCAACCCCTTCGGCGGCTACCAGGTCAACCGGCACGGCGAACGCTTCGTCGACTCCGACTACTGGTCCGGCCAGATGATGGCGGAGTTCGCCGCCGAGATCGCCTCCGACCGCGCCCCGGTCTATCTGAAGCTCAGCCATCTCGCGGAGGAGTCGGTCTCCGCGCTGGAGTCGATCCTGCACACCACGGAACGCCCCACTCGCGGCACCTTCCACGCGGGGCGCGGGCACGACTACCGCACCCACGACATCGAGATGCACATCTCCGAGATCGGCCTGTGCGGCGGCCACTCCGCCTCGGGCGTCCGTGTCGACGACCACGCCCGGACGACCGTCCCGCGCCTGTACGCCGCGGGCGACCTCGCCTGCGTCCCGCACAACTACATGATCGGCGCCTTCGTCTTCGGCGACCTGGCGGGCGCGGACGCCTCCCGGTACACCCCGTACGAGGGCGAGTTGCCCTCCGAGCAGCTCTGTGAGGCGCACGAGCTGATCTACCGCCCGCTGCGTAATCCGGACGGGCCCCCGCAGCCCCAGGTGGAGTACAAGCTCCGCCGCTTCGTCAACGACTATGTGGCGCCCCCGAAGTCCGGCGCCCGTCTCTCCCTCGCCCTCAACGCCTTCGAACGTATGCGGGACGACATCGCCGCCATGGGTGCCCGCACCCCGCACGAGCTGATGCGCTGCGCCGAGGTCACCTTCATCCGCGACTGCGCCGAGATGGCCGCCCGTGCGTCCCTGGCCCGCACCGAGTCCCGCTGGGGCCTCTACCACGACCGTCTGGACCACCCCCACCGCGACGACGCCTCGTGGTTCCACCACCTCGACCTGTACAAGTCCCCGTCGTCGGGCGCCATGGAGTTCACCGCCCGCCCCGTGGCCCCCTACCTGGTGCCCGTCGAGGAGTTCACCCCGCTCGGCGGCCCTTCCCGCCTCCTGGGCGAGGTCCACGCGGAGGACGTGGCCACGGCCGGGGCGAGAGAAGCGGCACCGGTGGCACGGGACGCGGGGGCGAGCCCGAAGGACGGCCCCGGCTCACCCGACGCGTCCGACTCTCTTGTGGCCGCGCACGCAGCTCCCCCGCCCTCCTCCGATCCCTCCGCCCGTCTCCTCGAACTCGTCGCCCTGGCCGAGGAGCAGCCCGAACTCCCCTCCTTGCGGACGTACTTGTCGGACCCTTCGCCTGCCGTGCGGCGCGAGGCGGTCGCCGTCCTCACGGAGACACTGCCGCCGGGCACCGGCCCCGCCCTGGCCGAGGCGCTCCGGGACGACGACGCCGAGGTACGCGCCGCCGCCGCGGCCTCGCTCCGGGAACTCGTCGAGACGCTCCCGCCCGAACCGGCCCTCCGCGACGGTCTGGCGGCCGCCGTGGCCGAGCCCGACGCGACCGTCCGCGCGGCCGCGCTGGACGTACTGCGCGCGCTGCGCCTCGGTGACACCGCGCTGTTCGCGGCCTCGTTGACCGACGCCGACACCGCGGTCCGCATCGAGGCCGTCCGCGCCCTCGTCTCCGTCGACGCGGCCGACGAACTCGCCCGCGCGGCGACCACCGACCCGTCCCGCGAGGTCCGCGTCACCCTCGCCAAGGCGCTGGCCACGGTGGTCACCAACCACACGGAACCCTCCACGACCACCGCCCCGCGTACGACTCCCCGTACCACTCTCACCGCGCTCACGGCCCTCACCGCCCTCGTCGACGACCTCGACGCCCTGGTGCGTGCCGCCGCCTACGGCGCCCTGGGTACGGTCGGCTGCCCACCGCCTCTCGCCGCCCGCGCCGTGACCGCCCTGTCCGACCCCACCTGGCAGGTGCGGGCCGGCGCCGCCACCGCCCTGTCCGCCGCGGACACCGCCGCCGCGGTCCCGGCCCTGGCCCGGGCCCTCACGGACCCGAACGCGGACGTCCGCAAGGCCGCGGTCCTCTCCCTGACCCGCCACACCACCGCCGAGGAGGCCCGCACGGCCCTCACCACAGCCACGAAGGACTCCGACGCCGACGTCAGGGCCTACGCCGCACGGGCCCTGTGACGCCACCGGCCCTTGTGCGGGTCCCGCCCGGGCCGCTGCGGGCCCCGCCGGGTTACCGGGTCCCGCCGGGTTACTGCGGGTAGCGGCGCGCCAACAGGGGTGCCGGTGGGCCGGGTTCGTGCTGCGAGGGTTCGTCCGCGCGGTCCGCGGCGGCGCGCCAGTGCGCGGCCACGGCGGTGTCGCCACGGTTCTCGTGCAGCCGGGCCAACTGCTGGGCGGCGTACCCGTCGCCCTCGTGTGCCGCGTGTTCCCACAGTTCCTCGGCGTCCGGGAGTTCCCCGCGCGCGGCGAGCAGCGAGCCGAGGGCGCAGGTGGCCGGCACACTGCCCTGCCGGGCGGCGGCCACCAGGTATCCCTCGGCCTCCTCGTGGCGACCGGCCCGGAGCATCCGCTCGCCCACCGCCGCCTGGGCCTGGAAGAGCCCGGCCTCTGCGGCCCGGTCCATCCAGGCGTCGGCCACGGTCCGGTCGCCGCTCTGCTCGTACAGGACCGCGAGGGCGAACATGGCGAGGGGCAGACCCAGCTCCGCCGCGAGCAGCCACAGGGGTTGGGCCGCGGACGGGTTCCCCGTCTGCTGGTAGAACGCGCCGAGGTTGTAGGCGGCTTCGGCGCTGCCCTCCATCGCGGGCCGACGGAAGAGCCGCTCGGCGAGATCCGTGTCGCCCTCTGCCAGCCGGGCGAGGACCCACTCCTCCGTGAGGATCTCCTCCCCCGGCACGCGCTGCCCGGCATCCGGTACCGCCTGCCCGACCTCCGCCACCCGCTGCCCGGCGTCCGCCTCAACGGCCCCGGCCTCGGCCGCCCTCTGTCTGCGGACGACGGCGAGGTAGTGGGCGGCCTCCCCGTCATCGCCGGCCGCCGCGCGGGCCAGCCACTTCTCGGCCTCGGCCAGGTCACCGCGGTGGTAGGCGCGAACACCCGCCCCGCGCATCCCCTCCGGCTCCCCCTGTTCGGCCGCCTTGCGCCACCACTGCTCGGCCTCGGCCATGTCGAAGCGCAACTCGGCCTCGGCCGCGAGGTTGACCGTGGCCTTGGAAGCTCCCGCCTCCGACGCCCGGCGCCACAACTCCCGCGCCCCGGCGTCGTCCCCACTCTGGATCCGCCGAACACCGAGATCGGTCATCGCCAGCGGATGACCGAGCTCGGCGGCCAACTCCAGGTGCGGCACACCTCCTTGCAGATCACCGCTCGCAGCTGCCAACTGCCAGGCCCGGAACGCCTCTTCGGCACCATGGGACGGACGCATCCGCACATCGTCCACGACAAGCACCCTCGAACACCAGACCGCCTCAGCACGGCGGGAGAGCGGGCGGCGGAGGAGGATCTCGTCGTGGCGATACTCCAACGACGCGACCAGCGGTGAAGGGGGACCTGGCCGCCCATGTGCAGCAGGTCCCGGATCCCCACGAGCGGGGGGCCACCGAGGTACCGGTGGCCGAACCCGTCTTCCTCCTCGCCGAGGGGGCCATAGTGACGGCCGGCATCAGCGGCGACCCGGCCCCGGCCCATCACGCCCGAGCAGCGGTCGCGGCCCTGCTCGGCGCCGAGCCGAAAGAGCCGGCCGACACGGCCTAGGCCCAGTCGTCGTAGTCGGGTTCCGGTTCGTCCTCCGGCCAGTCGAAGGAGCTGTCCGCACCCCCGGCGCCCCCCTCACGCGCCGAGCCGCCCGCCCTTCGGGAGCCCGCCGCCGAGCCTCCCGAACCCCCGGAGGACGCCTCTCCGGAAGCCGTCGCCGAGTCGGCCGTCCCCGTGGACGCGGTCGGCGGTGTCTCCTGGGACGTCCCGCCGCCGAGCGACGCGAGCACCCCGAGCACGCCCTCCCCGTACGTGGCCAGCTTCTTCTCGCCGATGCCGCTGATCGTGCCGAGTTCGGCCACCGACACGGGTGCGGTCGCGGCGATCTCCCGGAGCGTCGCGTCGTGGAAGATCACATACGCCGGGACGCCCTGTTCCCGGGCCTGCTCGGCGCGCCACGCCCGCAACGCCTCGAAGACCGGCAGCAACTCCTCCGGCAGTTCCGCGACAGCCGCCTTGGCCTTCCGCTCACCGCGCCCGGACCCCGACGAACCCGAACCCGAACCCGAGCCCGACGCCGACCGCGAGGTCACCGGCTTCTTCGGCTCCTTGCGCAGCGCCACCTCCCGCTCCCGCCGCAGCACCGCCCCGCTGTCCTCGGTGAGCACCAGCGTGCCGTACTCCCCTTCCACCGCGAGCAGCCCCTGAGCGAGCAACTGCCGTACGACACCGCGCCATTCGCCCTCGGACAGCTCCGCGCCGATACCGAAGACGGACAGCTGGTCGTGGTCGAACTGGATGACCTTGGCCGTCCGCTTGCCCAACAGGATGTCGACGATCTGCACGGCCCCGAACTTCTGCCCGCGCTCCCGCTGCAACCGCACCACCGTGGACAGCACCTTCTGCGCCGCGACCGTGCCGTCCCAGGTCTCCGGCGGTACGAGGCAGGTGTCGCAGTTGCCGCAGCCGCCGGGGTCCGGTTCCTGGCCGAAGTAGCGCAGGAGCTGACCACGTCGGCACTGGGCGGTCTCGCAGAGCGCCAGCATGGCGTCGAGGTGGGCGGCGGCCCGACGGCGGAACGCCTCGTCGCCCTCCGACCCCTGGATGAGCTTGCGCTGCTGAATGACGTCGTTCAGCCCGTACGCCATCCATGCCGTGGACGGCAGCCCGTCGCGGCCGGCTCGGCCGGTCTCCTGGTAGTAGCCCTCGACCGACTTCGGCAGGTCCAGGTGGGCGACGAACCGTACGTCGGGCTTGTCGATACCCATGCCGAAGGCGATCGTGGCGACGACCACGAGCCCTTCCTCGCGCAGGAACCGCGACTGGTGCGCCGCGCGGGTGCCCGCGTCGAGCCCCGCGTGGTACGGCACCGCCTGGATGCCGTTGCCGCTCAGGAACTCGGCCGTCCGCTCGACCGAGTTGCGGGACAGGCAGTAGACGATGCCGGCGTCACCCGGGTGCTCCTGCCGCAGGAAGGACAGCAGCTGCTTCTTCGGGTCGGCCTTGGGCACGATCCGGTACTGGATGTTGGGCCGGTCGAAGCTGGCCTCGAAGTGCCGCGCCTGCGGCATGGCGAGCCGCTCGGTGATCTCCCGGTGCGTGGCGCGGGTCGCGGTGGCCGTGAGCGCGATGCGCGGAACGTCGGGCCAGCGCTCCCCCAGCAGCGACAGGGTCAGGTAGTCGGGCCGGAAGTCATGCCCCCACTGGGCGACGCAGTGCGCCTCGTCGATCGCGAAGACGGAGATCTTGCCGCGGGCGAGGAGGTCGAGGGTGGCGTCGACGCGCAGCCGCTCGGGGGCCAGGTAGAGGAGGTCCAGCTCACCGGCGAGGAACTGGGCCTCGACGACGCGCCGCTCGTCGAAGTCCTGCGTGGAGTTGATGAACCCCGCCTGCACGCCGAGGGCCCGCAGCGCGTCGACCTGGTCCTGCATCAGCGCGATCAGGGGGGAGACCACGATGCCCGTGCCGGGGCGGACCAGGGCCGGGATCTGGTAGCAGAGGGACTTGCCGCCGCCGGTCGGCATGAGGACGACGGCGTCACCGCCCGCCACCACATGATTGATGATCGCTTCCTGCTCGCCCCGGAAGGCGTCGTAGCCGAAGACGCGGTGGAGCACGGCCAGGGCCTCGCTCTCCGCCGGCCGCCCCGCACCCGGGCCTGCCGCCGGCGTCGTCCCGCTGTCGTCCGGCCATGGGGTGGTCGGGGCGGCCTCGCCGTCGTCCGGTCCTGCCGTCGTCCTGCCCTCGTCCGCCATCACACTCGTCCCGCCCGTCCCGATCATCGTCCGTCGCCCGTGCCTGCGTGCCCCGTGCCTCGCGCCCCGGGCTCCGTGCCGTCCGCGCTTCCTCCAGCCCCTGCCACGATAGGCGCCCGCACCGACAGCCTCAGAGTTATCCACAGGCTCCACTCTTCGGAGACCGTGGCCCACTCCCCGGAGTCCTGGGAGGGGACACCGGCGCCGCCCACACGAAAGGGACCCGGCCCCCCGAGGGCCGGGTCCCTCTCGCCTCGTCGCCACCGAGCGGAGCGTCAGCGCACGAACACTCCCGCCTGGCTCGCCAGGTCCAGGAAGTACTGCGGCGCCACGCCCAGGACGAGCGTGACCGCCACGCCGACCCCGATCGCGGTCATGGTCAGCGGTGACGGCACGGCGACCGTCGGCCCCTCGGGGCGCGGCTCGCTGAAGAACATGAGCACGATGACGCGGATGTAGAAGAACGCGGCGATCGCCGAGGAGATCACACCGACCACGACGATCCCGCCGGCGCCGCCCTCCGCGGCCGCCTTGAACACGGCGAACTTGCCCGCGAACCCGGAGGTCAGCGGGATGCCCGCGAAGGCCAGCAGGAACACCGCGAACACGGCCGCGACCAGCGGTGACCTGCGTCCGAGCCCGGCCCACTTGGAGAGGTGGGTCGCCTCGCCGCCCGCGTCCCGCACGAGCGTGACCACGGCGAACGCGCCGATCGTCACGAACGAGTAGGCGCCCAGGTAGAACAGCACCGACGAGACACCGTCCGGCGTGGTCGCGATGACACCGGCGAGGATGAAGCCCGCGTGCGCGATCGACGAGTACGCGAGCAGTCGCTTGATGTCGGTCTGGGTGATGGCGACGATCGCGCCACCCAGCATGGTGACGATGGCGACGGCCCACATGACCGGCCGCCAGTCCCAGCGCAGACCGGGCAGGACGACGTACAGGAGCCTCAGGAGCGCGCCGAACGCCGCCACCTTCGTGGCCGCGGCCATGAATCCGGTGACCGGGGTGGGGGCGCCCTGGTAGACGTCGGGCGTCCACATGTGGAACGGCACCGCGCCGACCTTGAACAGCAGGCCCATGACGACCATGGCGGCGCCGATGAGGAGCAGCGCGTCGTTGCCCATGGTGCCGGCGAGGGCGGGGCTGACCTCCCCGACGGTGCCGTCGACGACCCGGGCGATGGTGCCGTACTTCACGGAGCCCGCGTAGCCGTAGAGCAGGGCGATGCCGAAGAGGGTGAACGCGGAGGCGAAGGCGCCGAGGAGGAAGTACTTGACGGCGGCCTCCTGCGACATGAGCCGCTTGCGGCGGGCCACGGCGCACAGCAGGTACAGCGGGAGCGAGAACACCTCCAGCGCGATGAACAGGGTCAGCAGGTCGTTCGCCGCGGGGAAGATCAGCATGCCGCCGACGGCGAAGAGCAGCAGCGGGAACACCTCAGTGGTGGTGAAGCCCGCCTTGACGGCGGCCTTCTCGCTGTCGCTGCCCGGCACGGACGCGGCCTGCGCGGCGAAGGAGTCGACGCGGTTGCCGTGCGCCGCGGGGTCGAGGCGCCGTTCTGCGAAGGTGAACACGCCGAGGATGCCGGCGAGGAGGATCGTGCCCTGGAGGAACAGGGCCGGTCCGTCGACGGCGACGGCGCCCATCGCGACGATGCCCGACTTGGTCGTGGCGTATCCGCCCGCCGCGAGCCCGATCACCGCGGCGAAGGCGGCGGCGAGCGCGACGACGGACAGGAAGACCTGGGCGTAGTAGCGGCTCTTGCGGGGGACGAACGCCTCGACCAGCACACCGAGGACGGCCGCCCCGATGACGATCAAGGTGGGCGACAGCTGCCCGTATTCGATGTCCGGCGCGCCGATCTTGTCGATCGGCTCGGCCGCCGTTGTCCACAGGCTGTGGACGGCTGATGCGCTCACTTGGACGCCTCCACCTCGGGCTGGGGGTCCTTCTTCTGTACGTCGGACAAGGTCTGCTTGACCGCCGGGTTGACGATGTCGGTGACGGGCTTCGGGTAGACACCCAGGAAGATCAGCAGAGCGATCAGCGGGGCGACCACGACCAGTTCCCGCACCCGCAGATCGGGCATGCCCTCGACCTCGGCCTTCACCGGGCCCGTCATCGTCCGCTGGTAGAGGACGAGGGTGTAGAGCGCGGCGAGGACGATGCCGACGGTGGCGATGATCCCGATGACCGGGTAGCGGGCGAATGTGCCGACCAGGACCAGGAACTCACTGACGAACGGGGCGAGCCCCGGCAGCGACAGGGTGGCGAGACCGCCGATGAGGAAGGTGCCGGCGAGCACCGGGGCGACCTTCTGGACACCGCCGTAGTCGGCGATGAGCCGCGATCCGCGCCGGGAGATCAGGAAGCCGGCGACCAGCATGAGGGCCGCGGTCGAGATGCCGTGGTTGACCATGTAGAGCGTGGCGCCCGACTGACCCTGGCTGGTCATCGCGAAGATACCCAGGATGATGAACCCGAAGTGGGAGATCGACGCGTAGGCGACCAGCCGCTTGATGTCGCGCTGGCCGACCGCGAGCAGCGCCCCGTAGATGATGCTGATCAGGGCGAGGACGAGGATCGCGGGCGTCGCCCAGGTGCTGGCCTCCGGGAACAGCTGGAGGCAGAAGCGGAGCATCGCGAAGGTCCCGACCTTGTCGACGACCGCCGTGATCAGGACGGCGACCGGGGCCGTCGACTCCTGCATGGCGTTGGGCAGCCAGGTGTGCAGCGGCCACAGCGGCGCCTTCACCGCGAAGGCGAAGAAGAACCCGAGGAACAGCCACCGCTCGGTGCTGGTCGCCATGTCCAGGGTGCCGTTGGCGCGGGCCTCGGCGATCTGGGTGAGGGAGAAGTTCCCGGCGACGACGTACAGGCCGATGACCGCGGCCAGCATGATCAGGCCGCCGACCAGGTTGTAGAGGAGGAACTTCACGGCGGCGTACGAGCGTTGCGTCGCCGCGGCCGCCTCGCCGTGCTCGTGGGCACGGTCCCCGAAGCCGCCGATGAGGAAGTACATCGGGATGAGCATGGCTTCGAAGAAGATGTAGAAGACGAAGACGTCCGTGGCCTCGAAGGAGATGATCACCATCGCCTCGACCAGCAGGATCAGCGCGAAGAAGCCCTGGGTGGGCCGCCACCGCTTGCTGCCGGTCTCCAGGGGGTCGGCGTCGTGCCAGCCCGCGAGGATGACGAACGGGATCAGCAGCGCGGTGAGCGCGATCATCGCGACGGCGATGCCGTCCACGCCCAGTTCGTACCGGACCCCGAAGTCCTTGATCCAGGCGTGGGACTCGGTGAGCTGGTAGCGGTCGCCGTCGGGGTCGAAGCGGACCAGGACGACCGCGGCGAGCACCAGGGTGGCCAGCGAGACGATCAGCGCCAGCCATTTCGCGGCGGTCCGCCGGGCGGCCGGTACGGCGGCCGTGGCGATCGCCCCCAGGGCCGGGAGCACCGCCGTCGCTGTCAGCAGAGGAAAGGACATCGGTATCAGACCGCCCTCATCAGCAGGGTCGCGGCGATGAGGATCGCAGCGCCGCCGAACATCGAGACCGCGTACGACCGGGCATAGCCGTTCTGGATGCGGCGCAGCCGCCCGGAGAGGCCGCCCATGCCGGCCGCGGTGCCGTTGACGACACCGTCGACCAGGGTGTGGTCGACGTAGACCAGGGATCGGGTGAGGTGCTCTCCGCCGCGGACGAGGACCACGTGGTTGAAGTCGTCCTGGTAGAGGTCGCGGCGGGCGGCCCGGGTGAGCAGCGATCCGCGCGGGGCGACGACCGGGACGGGGCGGCGCCCGTACTGGAGCCAGGCGAGACCGACGCCGAGGACCATCACGGCGACCGTGGAGGCGGTGACCGCCGCGGCGCCGATCGGCGGGTGCCCGTGCGCGTGGCCGGTGACGGGCTCCAGCCAGTGGATGAACCGGTCGCCGATGCTGAAGAACCCGCCCGCGAAGACCGATCCGACGGCCAGCACGATCATCGGGATCGTCATGACCCTGGGCGATTCGTGCGGGTGCGGTTCGCCCGTCGCGGCAGCGACATGATCAGAAGCAGCAGCGCCGTGGTGTTCGGCGGCGGGCTCCACGTCCGGCTCCGCGGGGGAGGCGGTCGGCTGGTTGCGCCAGCGTTCCTCGCCGAAGAACGTCATCAGCATCACGCGCGTCATGTAGAACGCGGTGATGGCCGCGCCCAGCAGGGCCACGCCGCCGAGGATCCAGCCCTCGGTGCCGCCCTTGGCGAACGCCGCCTCGATGATCTTGTCCTTGGAGAAGAAGCCGGACAGGCCGGGGAAGCCGATGATGGCGAGGTAGCCGAGGCCGAACGTGATGAAGGTGATCGGCATGTACGTGCGGAGGCCGCCGTACTTGCGCATGTCGACCTCGTCGTTCATGCCGTGCATGACCGAACCGGCGCCGAGGAACAGCCCGGCCTTGAAGAAGCCGTGCGTCACCAGGTGCATGATCGCGAAGACGTAGCCGATGGGCCCGAGACCCGCGGCGAGCACCATGTAGCCGATCTGCGACATGGTCGAGCCGGCGAGGGCCTTCTTGATGTCGTCCTTCGCGCAACCGACGATCGCACCGAACAGCAGCGTGACCGCGCCGACCACGGTGGTCACCAGCTGGGCGTCCGGGGCGGCGTTGAAGATGTCGGCGGAGCGGACGATCAGATAGACGCCGGCGGTGACCATGGTCGCGGCGTGGATGAGGGCCGAGACCGGGGTCGGGCCCTCCATCGCGTCCCCGAGCCAGGACTGGAGCGGCACCTGGGCGGACTTGCCGCACGCGGCGAGCAGCAGCATCAGGCCGATGGCGGTGAGCTTGCCCTCGGTCGCCTCACCGGTGGCCTCCAGGACCGGCCCGAAGGCGAACGTCCCGAAGGTGGTGAACATCAGCATGATGGCGATGGACAGACCGACGTCGCCGACGCGGTTGACCAGGAAGGCCTTCTTCGCGGCGGTGGCGGCGCTGGGCTTGTGCTGCCAGAAGCCGATGAGGAGGTAGGAGGCGAGACCGACGCCCTCCCAGCCGACGTACAGCAGCAGGTAGTTGTCGGCGAGGACGAGCAGCAGCATCGCCGCGAGGAACAGGTTCAGATAGCCGAAGAAGCGGCGTCGGCGCTCGTCGTGCTCCATGTATCCGATGGAGTACACGTGGATGAGCGAGCCGACTCCGGTGATCAGCAGCACGAACGTCATCGACAGCTGGTCGAGTTGGAAGGCGACGTCCGCCTGGAAGCCCCCGACGGGGATCCAGCTGAACAGGAACTGGTGCATCGCACGGTTCTCGGGGTCCTTGCCGAGCATGTCGGCGAAGAGGACCACACCGACGACGAATGAGGCGGCGGCGAGGACGGTGCCGATCCAGTGGCCGACGGCGTCGAGGCGCCGGCCACCGCACAGCAGGACGGCGGCTCCGAGCAGGGGCGCCGCGATCAGCAGCGCAATCAGGTTCTCCACGATTCTTCCGACCCCTTACAGCTTCATCAGGCTGGCGTCGTCGACCGAGGCCGAGTGGCGGGAACGGAACAGCGACACGATGATCGCGAGTCCGACCACGACCTCCGCGGCGGCGACGACCATCGTGAAGAAGGCGATGATCTGGCCGTCGAGATTGCCGTGCATGCGGGAGAACGCGACGAGGGCGAGGTTGCAGGCGTTGAGCATCAGCTCGACGCACATGAACACCACGATCGCGTTCCGCCTGATCAGGACGCCGGTGGCGCCGATCGTGAACAGCAGGGCGGCGAGATACAGATAGTTGACGGGATTCACTTCGATGCCTCCCCGCTCTTGCCGCTGTTGGTGCGCTCCAGGCGGTCCTCGGCGCGCTGCTCCAGGGCCTTGAGGTCGCTCAGCGCCTCGGCCGACACGTCGCGGACCTGACCGCGGTCCCGCAGCGTCTTGCTGACGGTCAGCTCGGACGGGGTGCCGTCGGGCAGCAGGCCCGCGATGTCGACCGCGTTGTGCCGGGCGTAGACGCCGGGGGCCGGCAGCGGCGGGAGGTGCTTGCCCTCGCGGACGCGCTGCTCGGCCAGTTCCCGCTGGGTCTTGGCGCGCTCGGTGCGCTCGCGGTGGGTGAGCACCATCGCGCCGACGGCGGCCGTGATCAGCAGGGCGCCGGTGAGCTCGAAGGCGAACACGTAGTCGGTGAAGATGAGGGCGGCGAGGCCCTCCACGTTGCCCCCGGAGTTCGCCTGGCCGAGGCCGTTGAACTCGGTGAGCGCCGCGTTGCCGATGCCCGCGACGAGCAGGATGCCGAAGCCGAGGCCGCACAGCAGGGCCAGCCAGCGCTGGCCCTTGATGGTCTCCTTCAGGGAGTCCGCCGCGGTGACGCCGACGAGCATCACCACGAACAGGAACAGCATCATGATCGCGCCGGTGTAGACGACGATCTGCACGACGCCCAGGAAGTAGGCGCCGTTGGCGAGGTAGAAGACCGCCAGAACGATCATGGTGCCGGCAAGGCAGAGCGCGCTGTGCACGGCCTTCTTCATGAACACGGTGCACAGGGCGCCGATCACCGCGACGGTGCCGAGCACCCAGAACTGGAAGGCCTCCCCGGTGGAGGTCGTGTAAGCGGCGAGTTGGTGCGTCATCGGCGGATCACCTTCTCCGACGCGGGCTCGTCCTCACCGGAGGTGGAGGAGCCCTCCTGCGGCACCTCACCCTTGGAGAGGGCGACCTGCCGCTCGGTACCGGGCGCGGCCTCGGTGACCAGGCCCCGGTAGTAGTCCTGCTCGTCGGTGCCCGGGTAGATCGCGTGCGGGGTGTCGACCATGCCGTCGTCGAGCCCGGCGAGCAGCTGCTCCTTGGTGTAGATGAGGTTGGCGCGGCTGGAGTCGGCCAGCTCGAACTCGTTGGTCATCGTGAGCGCGCGGGTGGGGCACGCCTCGATGCACAGGCCGCACAGGATGCAGCGGGCGTAGTTGATCTGGTAGACGCGGCCGTACCGCTCGCCCGGCGAGTAGCGCTCCTCGTCCGTGTTGTCCGCGCCCTCCACGTAGATCGCGTCGGCGGGACAGGCCCAGGCGCACAGCTCGCAGCCCACGCACTTCTCCAGGCCGTCCGGATGGCGGTTGAGCTGGTGCCGGCCGTGGAACCGCGGGGCGGTGGTCTTCTCCTGTTCCGGGTACTGCTCGGTCAGCCGCTTCTTGAACATGGCCTTGAAGGTCACGCCGAAGCCGGCGACGGGGTTCTGGAAACCCGGCTTGGTCTCCTTGGGCTCATCAGCCATCGGACGCCTCCCTCCCATTCGAAGATCCGTCACTGTCAGTATCGGACCCACCACTGACAATCAGCTCCCGCTCGCGGCGCGGACGCCTGCGCGGCACCGGCGGGAGGTTCTGTCCGGGCAGGGGCGGTACGGGGTATCCGCCGGCCATCGGGTCGAAGGCGGCCGGCTCGGCGGGCTGGTCCTGGGCCTCGCGCTTGTCGCGGAAGATGTCCGCGACGAACGACAGCAGGAACAGCACGACGACGGCACCGGCGACGTACAGCGCGATCTGGGCGAAGTCGTAGTTCTCGTTGCGCAGGGTCCGCACGGTCGCGACCAGCATCAGCCAGACCACGGAGACCGGCAGGAGGACCTTCCAGCCGAGCTTCATCAGCTGGTCGTAGCGGACGCGTGGGAGTGTGCCGCGCAGCCAGATGAAGAAGAACAGCAGCAGCTGCACCTTCACCACGAACCAGAGCATCGGCCACCAGCCGTGGTTGGCGCCCTCCCAGAAGGTGCTGATGGGCCAGGGGGCCCGCCACCCGCCGAGGAAGAGGGTCACCGACACCGCCGAGACCGTCACCATGTTCACGTACTCGGCGAGCATGAACATCGCGAACTTGATCGACGAGTACTCGGTGTTGAAGCCGCCGACCAGGTCGCCCTCGGACTCCGGCATGTCGAACGGGGCGCGGTTGGTCTCGCCGACCATGGTCACGATGTAGATCACGAACGAGACCGGCAGCAGCACGATGTACCAGCGGTCCTGCTGGGCCTCCACGATCGCCGACGTCGACATCGAGCCGGAGTAGAGGAACACCGAGGCGAACGCGGCACCCATGGCGATCTCGTAGGAGATCATCTGCGCGCAGGACCGCAGGCCGCCCAGCAGCGGGTAGGTGGATCCGGAGCTCCAGCCCGCCAGGACGATGCCGTAGATGCCGACCGAGGCGACCGCGAGGACGTAGAGCATCGCGATCGGCAGGTCGGTGAGCTGCATCGTGGTGCGCTGGCCGAAGATCGAGATCTCGTTGCCCGCGGGACCGAAGGGGATCACCGCGATCGCCATGAACGCCGGGATGGCCGCGACGATCGGCGCGAGGACGTAGACCACCTTGTCCGCGCGTTTGACGATGACGTCTTCCTTGAGCATCAGCTTGATGCCGTCGGCGAGCGACTGGAGCATGCCCCAGGGCCCGTGCCGGTTGGGGCCGATGCGCAGCTGCATCCAGGCGACGACCTTGCGTTCCCACACGATGGAGAACAGCACGGTGATCATCAGGAAGGCGAAGCAGAACACGGCCTTGATGACGACCAGCCACCATGGGTCGCGGCCGAACATCGAGAGGTCTTCAGCGGCGAGGTAGTACGCGCTCATGCCTCCACCTCCTCGGGGGCCTCGGCGGCGAGCGTCGCGGGGCCGATGCGGACGAGTGCGCCGGGCAGCGCCCCGGTGTCGGAGGCGACGCCCGAGCCGGCGGAGTTCAGCGGCAGCCAGACGACGCGGTCGGGCATGTCGGTGATCTGCAGCGGGAGTGCGACGACGCCCTCGGGCCCGGTGACCGCCAGCAGGTCACCGTTCTTGACGCCGGCCTCGGCGGCCGTCGCGACGGACAGACGCGCGTGCGCGGCGTGCCGGGTGCCGGCGAGCGCCTCGTCGCCGTCCTGGAGGCGGCCCTGGTCGAGCAGCAGCCGGTGTCCGGCCAGGACGGCCTCCCCGGCGGCGGGCCGCGGCAGCCCGGCAGCGATCTCCACGGGCTCGGTGGCCCGCGAGCCGTCCCAGGCGCCGAGCCGGTCCAGCTCCGCGCGCGTGGTGCGCAGGTCGGGCAGTCCGAGGTGGACGTCCATCGCGTCGGCGAGCATCTGCAGCACCCGCCCGTCGCTGGGTGCCAGACGGCGGGTCATCTGGTCGGGCTTGAGCGCGGCCTCGAACGGCCGGACCCTGCCTTCCCAGTTGATGAAGCTGCCCGCCTTCTCGGCGACGGCGGCGACCGGGAGGACGACGTCGGCGTGGTCGGTGACCTCGCTGGGCCGCAGTTCCAGGGAGACCAGGAAGCCCACGGCGGCGAGCGCCTCACGCGCGCGTGCCGGTTCGGGCAGGTCGGCGACCTCGACGCCGGCCACCACCAGGGCCCCGAGCTCTCCGGTGGCGGCGGCCTCGATGATCTGCCCGGTGTCACGGCCGTAGCGCAGCGGGAGCTGGGCGACGCCCCAGGCGGAGGCGATCTCCTCACGCGCGCGGGGGTCGGTGGCCGGGCGGCCGCCCGGCAGCAGCGACGGCAGCGCGCCGGCCTCGATGGCACCGCGCTCCCCGGCCCGGCGGGGGATCCACACCAGGCGGGCGCCGGTGAGGGCGGCGGCCCGTACGGCGGCGGTGAGTCCGCCGGCCACACCGCCGAGCCGCTCGCCGACGATGATCACGGCGCCCTCGGTGCGCAGCGCGGCGGCGGCCTCGGTGCCGTCCCCCTCGAGTCCGGCGCCGCTCGCGAGGGCGTCCAGCCACTCGGTCTCGGTGCCGGGCGCGGCGGGCAGCAGCGTCCCGCCGGCCTTCTCGAGGCCCCGGGTGGCGTGCGTGGCGAGCGAGAACACCCGCGTCTTGCGCTTGCGCCAGCCCTTGCGGAGCCTCAGGAAGACACCGGGTGCCTCCTCCTCGGCCTCGAACCCGACGAGGAGGACCGCGGGGGCCTTCTCCAGGCCGGCGTACGTGACGCCCTTGCCGTCGAGGTCGTGGCCGCGGCCGGCGACCCGGGCGGCCAGGAAGTCGGCCTCCTCACCGCTGTGCACGCGCGCGCGGAAGTCGATGTCGTTGGTGTCGAGCGCCACGCGCGCGAACTTGCTGTACGCGTAGGCGTCCTCGACGGTGAGCCGGCCGCCGGTCAGGACACCGGCCCTGCCGCGCGCGGCGAGCAGCCCCCGGGCGGCGGCCTCCAGGGCCTCCGGCCAGGACGCCGGTTCCAGGACGCCCTCCTCGTTGCGGACGAGGGGGGTGGTCAGCCGGTCGGGGCGCTGCGCGTAGCGGAACCCGAAGCGGCCCTTGTCGCAGATCCACTCCTCGTTGACCTGGGGGTCGTCGGCGGCGAGCCGCCGCATGACCTTGCCGCGCCGGTGGTCGGTGCGGGTGGCGCAGCCGCCGGAGCAGTGCTCGCACACGGACGGCGAGGACACGAGGTCGAAGGGCCGGGAGCGGAATCGGTACGCCGCCGAGGTCAGCGCGCCGACGGGGCAGATCTGGATGGTGTTGCCGGAGAAGTACGACTCGAACGGGTCGCCCTCACCGGTGCCGACCTGCTGAAGCGCGCCCCGCTCCAGCAGTTCGATCATCGGGTCGCCGGCGACCTGGTTGGAGAAGCGGGTGCAGCGGGCGCACAGCACGCACCGCTCGCGGTCGAGGAGCACCTGCGCGGAGATCGGTACGGGCTTCTCGTAGGTGCGCTTGCGGCCCTCGAAGCGGGACTCGGACTGGCCGTGCGACATGGCCTGGTTCTGCAGGGGGCACTCGCCGCCCTTGTCGCAGACGGGGCAGTCCAGGGGGTGGTTGATGAGCAGGAGCTCCATCACCCCCTTCTGGGCCTTCTCGGCGACCGGGGAGGTGAGTTGAGTCCTGACGACCATTCCGTCCGTACAGGTGATCGTGCAGGACGCCATGGGTTTGCGCTGGCCCTCGACCTCGACGATGCACTGGCGGCAGGCGCCGGCCGGGTCGAGGAGGGGGTGGTCGCAGAAGCGGGGGATCTCGATGCCGAGCTGTTCGGCGGCCCGGATGACCAGGGTGCCCTTGGGCACGCTGATGTCGACGCCGTCGATGCTCAGCGAGACGAGATCCTCCGGCGGGACCGCCGCCTCCCCGCTCCCGGAGGGAGCGCCGGTGGTCACGGTCATGCGTTCACCTCCGCGTGCTTGTCCTGGTCGGCCCAGGCGGTCGACCTGGCGGGGTCGAAGGGGCAGCCCCGGCCCGTGATGTGGTCCTCGTACTCCTCGCGGAAGTACTTCAGGGAGGAGAAGATCGGTGAGGCGGCGCCGTCGCCGAGGGCGCAGAACGACTTGCCGTTGATGTTGTCGGCGATGTCGTTGAGCTTGTCGAGATCGCTCATGACGCCCTTGCCGGCCTCGATGTCGCGCAGCAGCTGGACGAGCCAGTACGTGCCTTCGCGGCAGGGGGTGCACTTGCCGCAGGACTCGTGGGCGTAGAACTCGGTCCAGCGGGTGACGGCCCGGACGACGCAGGTGGTCTCGTCGAAGCACTGGAGCGCCTTGGTGCCGAGCATGGAGCCCGCGGCGCCCACACCTTCGTAGTCGAGGGGGACGTCGAGGTGCTCGTCGGTGAACATCGGGGTCGAGGAGCCGCCCGGTGTCCAGAACTTGAGGCGGTGGCCGGGGCGCATGCCGCCGCTCATCTCCAGCAGCTGGCGCAGGGTGACGCCGAGCGGGGCCTCGTACTGGCCGGGGCTGGCGACGTGGCCGCTGAGGGAGTAGAGCGTGAAGCCGGGGGACTTCTCGCTGCCCATCGACCGGAACCATTCCTTGCCCCGGTGAAGGATGGCGGGAACCGACGCGATCGACTCGACGTTGTTCACGACAGTGGGACAGGCGTAGAGGCCTTCCACGGCAGGGAAGGGGGGACGCAGTCGCGGTTGACCACGGCGGCCTTCGAGCGAGTCGAGCAGCGCGGTCTCCTCACCGCAGATGTACGCGCCCGCGCCCGCGTGCACGGTGAGGTCGAGGTCGAGTCCGCTGCCCAGGATGTTCTCGCCGAGGTAGCCCGCCTCGTAGGCCTCGCGTACGGCCTCGTGCAGCCGCCGCAGTACGGGGACGACCTCACCCCGCAGATAGATGAAGGCGTGCGAGGACCTGATGGCGTAGCACGCGATGACGATGCCCTCGATGAGGCTGTGCGGGTTCGCGAAGAGGAGCGGGATGTCCTTGCACGTCCCGGGCTCCGACTCGTCGGCGTTGACGACGAGATAGTGCGGTTTCCCGTCCCCCTGCGGAATGAACTGCCATTTCATTCCGGTGGGGAAGCCGGCCCCGCCGCGGCCGCGCAGACCGGATTCCTTGACGTACGCGATGAGGTCGTCCGGCGTCATGGCGAGCGCCTTGCGGAGTCCCTCGTACCCGTCGTGGCGCCGGTAGACGTCCAGCGTCCAGGACCTGTCCTCGTCCCAGAAGGCCGACAGCACGGGTGCGAGCAGCTTCTCGGGGCTGGTGCCCTTGATCTCGGGTGCCAACGTCATCACTCCCCCTCCTCGGCGGTGGGCCCTGCCGGGTGGGCCGGGTCGGAGGCCGATGTCTCCTGCGGCGCGTCGTGCGAGCTGATGTGCTCGGCGGGCGACGGCTCGTGCACCTTGTCCTGCGGCTCGTCGTGCGGGCCGCCGTCCCGCGGGTGGACCACACGCGGCGTCGCGGCCTCTCCCTTCGCCAGGCGCAGGCCCACCAGGGAGGCGGGTCCGGCGCCGCCGGTCGCCTCTACGGCCCCGGGCCGCTCGTCGGGGAAGCCGGCGAGGATGCGCGCGGTCTCCTTGAAGGTGCACAGCGGCGCCCCGCGCGTGGGCTCGACCTGTACGCCGGCCCGCAGGTCGTCCACGAGCCGCTTGGCGCTGTCGACGGTCTGGTTGTCGAAGAACTCCCAGTTGACCATCACGACCGGCGCGAAGTCGCAGGCCGCGTTGCACTCGATGTGCTCCAGGGTGACCTTGCCGTCGTCGGTGGTCTCGCCGTTGCCGACGCTCAGGTGCTCCTGGAGCGCCTCGAAGATCGCGTCGCCGCCCATCACCGCGCACAGGGTGTTGGTGCAGACGCCGACCTGGTAGTCACCGCTCGGCCTGCGCCGGTACATGGTGTAGAAGGTGGCGACCGCGGTGACCTCGGCCGTGGTCAGGCCCAGCACCTCGGCGCAGAACCGCATGCCGGTGCGGGTGACGTGGCCCTCCTCGGACTGCACGAGGTGCAGCAGCGGCAGCAGCGCGGACCGGGAGTCGGGGTAGCGGGCGATGACCTCGGCCGCGTCCCGCTCCAGCCGGGCTCGAACGTCGTCCGGGTAGTCGGGCGCGGGCAGCTGGGGCATGCCCAGGCTGACGCCCTCGGGGGTGGTGGTCACCGGTCGACGCCTCCCATCACGGGGTCGATGGACGCGACGGCGACGATGACGTCGGCGACCTGGCCGCCCTCGCACATCGCCGCCATGGTCTGCAGGTTGGTGAAGGACGGGTCGCGGAAGTGGACCCGGAAGGGGCGGGTGCCTCCGTCGGACACGACGTGCACCCCGAGTTCGCCCTTGGGTGACTCGACCGCCGCGTACGCCTGTCCCGGCGGGACGCGGAAGCCCTCGGTCACCAGCTTGAAGTGGTGGATCAGGGCCTCCATGGAGGTGCCCATGATCTTCTTGATGTGGTCCAGGGAGTTGCCGAGGCCGTCCGGTCCGAGGGCGAGCTGGGCGGGCCAGGCGATCTTCTTGTCCTCGACCATGACCGGGCCGGGCTGGAGCCGGTCCAGGCACTGCTCGACGATCCTGAGCGACTGGCGCATCTCCTCCAGCCGGATCAGGAAGCGGCCGTAGGAGTCGCAGGTGTCGGCGGTCGGGACGTCGAAGTCGTACGTCTCGTAGCCGCAGTACGGCTGTGCCTTGCGCAGGTCGTGCGGGAGGCCGGCGGAGCGCAGGATCGGGCCGGTGGCGCCGAGGGCCATGCAGCCGGCCAGGTCGAGGTAGCCGACGTCCTGCATACGGGCCTTGAAGATGGGGTTCCCGGTGGCGAGCTTGTCGTACTCGGGGAGGTTCTTCTTCATCTTCTTCACGAACTCGCGGATCTGGTCCACCGCGCCGGGCGGAAGGTCCTGGGCGAGTCCGCCGGGCCGGATGTACGCGTGGTTCATGCGCAGGCCGGTGATGAGCTCGTAGATGTCGAGAATGAGTTCACGATCACGAAAGCCGTAGATCATGATCGTGGTGGCGCCCAGCTCCATACCGCCGGTGGCGATGCACACCAGGTGGGAGGAGAGCCGGTTCAGCTCCATCAGGAGCACACGGATGATCGAGGCGCGGTCGGGGATCTGGTCGTCGATGCCGAGGAGCTTCTCGACCGCGAGGCAGTACGCCGTCTCGTTGAAGAACGGCGTCAGGTAGTCCATGCGCGTCACGAACGTGGTGCCCTGCGTCCACGTCCGGTACTCGAGGTTCTTCTCGATGCCGGTGTGGAGGTAGCCGATGCCGCAGCGGGCCTCGGTGACGGTCTCGCCGTCGATCTCCAGGATGAGCCGGAGCACACCGTGGGTGGACGGGTGCTGGGGGCCCATGTTGACGATGATGCGCTCGTCGTCGGACCTCGCCGCGGTCTCGGCGACCTCGTCCCAGTCGCCGCCGGTGACCGTGTAGACGGTGCCCTCGGTGGTCTCGCGCGGAGTTGCGGTAGTCATTGCGGCCTCCCGAAGGGAGTCGTTGAGGGGCGGTGGTCGGGCGACGGGTGGGCGCTCATGAGTACGACCTCCGCTGGTCCGGAGCCGGGATCTGGGCGCCCTTGTACTCGACGGGGATGCCGCCGAGGGGATAGTCCTTGCGCTGCGGGAAGCCCTGCCAGTCGTCCGGCATCATGATCCGCGTCAGCGCGGGGTGGCCGTCGAAGACGATGCCGAAGAAGTCGTACGTCTCGCGCTCGTGCCAGTCGTTCGTCGGGTAGACGGCGACGAGCGACGGGATGTGCGGGTCGGCGTCGGGGGCCGAGACCTCCAGGCGGATCAGCCGGTTGTGGGTGATCGAGCGCAGGTGGTAGACGGCGTGCAGTTCGCGGCCCTTGTCGCCGGGGTAGTGGACGCCGCTGACGCCCGTGCACAGTTCGAAGCGGAGGGCCGGGTCGTCGCGGAGGGTGCGGGCGACGGCCGGCAGGTACTCGCGCTCGATGTGGAAGGTGATCTCCGCGCGGTCGACGACGGTCCTGTCGATCACGTTCTCGGGGACCAGACCCTGTTCCTCCAGGGCGCCCTCCAGTTCGTCGGCGACCTCGTCGAACCAGCCGCCGTAGGGGCGGGTGGCCGGGCCGGGGAGCCGGATGGAGCGGACCAGGCCGCCGTAGCCGGAGGTGTCGCCGCCCTTGTCGGCGCCGAACATGCCGCGCTGGACGCGGATCTCCTCGCCACCGTCGCCACGCTGACCGGGGAGGTTGGAGGCGGAGAGGTCCTTCTCCGGGTTGGGTCCGCCGTTGCCGTTCGCGGCGCTCATCGCAGCAGCCCCTTCATCTCGATGGTGGGGAGTGCCTTGAGCGCGGCTTCCTCGGCCTCGCGGGCCGCTTCCTCCGCGTTCACGCCGAGCTTGGACGTCTGGATCTTCTGGTGGAGCTTGAGGATCGCGTCCATCAGCATCTCGGGCCGTGGCGGGCAGCCGGGGAGATAGATGTCGACGGGGACGATGTGGTCGACGCCCTGGACGATCGCGTAGTTGTTGAACATGCCGCCGGACGACGCGCAGACCCCCATGGAGATCACCCACTTCGGGTTCGGCATCTGGTCGTAGACCTGCCGCAGCACCGGCGCCATCTTCTGGCTGACCCGGCCGGCCACGATCATCAGGTCCGCCTGGCGCGGCGAACCGCGGAACACCTCCATGCCGAAGCGCGCCAGGTCGTAGCGGCCCGCGCCCGTGGTCATCATCTCGATGGCACAGCAGGCGAGGCCGAAGGTGGCGGGGAAGACGGACGCCTTGCGCACCCAGCCCGCGGCCTGCTCGACGGTGGTCAGCAGGAAACCGCTCGGCAGTTTTTCTTCGAGTCCCATGGTCTTAAAGGCCCCTCAGTCCCATTCCAGGCCGCCGCGACGCCAGACGTACGCGTAGGCGACGAAGACGGTGAGCACGAAGAGCAGCATCTCCACGAGCCCGAAAACACCCAGGGCGTCGAAGGTGACGGCCCAGGGGTAGAGGAAGACGATCTCGATGTCGAAGACGATGAAGAGCATCGCCGTCAGGTAGTACTTGATGGGGAAACGCCCGCCGCCGGCCGGCGTGGGGGTGGGCTCGATTCCGCACTCGTAGGCCTCGAGCTTGGCCCGGTTGTAGCGCTTCGGGCCGATCAGACTGGCCATGATCACGGAGAAGATCGCAAAGCCTGCCCCGAGGGCTCCCAGTACGAGGATGGGCGCATAGGCGTTCACCGCTCCTCGCTCCTCTCAGTCGGCACTGACTGCTGGCGGTTGCGTGGACCGGCTCTCCGCCTCACCTGTCCCACGAACACCGCCCGTCCCGACGAAGATCGCGAACATGTGAAGCAGGTCACAAGCCCAACTGCCCCGCATCTTATGCCTGCGGGTCTGTGATCTGCGACACGGGGTGCGGCACCGAGTTTGTGATCTCCACCACCTGACGAAGGATCATGAAGTCGGATGAGCGGCGATCTTCATACACGAAGCGCCAGAGTGATCACCAGAAGTGACAATTTCGATCGTCGTCGCAGGTGAGAGAGGGCGTCTCTATATCAAGAGGGTTCCTCTGCATGCAAATTGGCGCTGGACGGGAGCGCTTGCTAGAGGCCGCGTTCACACATCAGTGGGAGGCGCGATGACGAATGTGGACGCGTGCACACATTCACGAGCGGGCACGACCGGCGATCATGAGCATGAAGCGACCGCGCCGGTGATCACTCTGTGACCTGCACCACATCGGATCGAGATCACCTGGGCCAGGCTTGGCCACTCGGTGCGATCGATGGTAAGCGCAGGGCAATTCGGACGTAATCACGAAAGCGCATGATCACGGGCCTGACCGGCCATGTCCACTTTGCCCGTTACGCCGTCAATAAAGAGTGACGCGCAGGGAATTTGGGGCGTCCGTTGAACAACTGTGGCGCACCACACGTTGCTTGAAGGTATGGAGGAGCCCCTGGTACCGCTAGTACCCATGTCCCACACCGCTCACATACGCAGCCACCGGAAGCCTCGCCGCAACGCGTCGTCCTCGATCGCGGTGCGCGCCGGAGTCGCCGGTGGCATCCTCAGCACCGTGGCAGTGGCCGGCGCGTCCGCGCAGGCCGTCGCCGCGGAGTCGGTGACGCAGACCCTCGAACTGCCCACCCTCACGGCCGACCTGGCCACGCAGGCAGCGCAGTCCGCGGACGCGACGCAGCAGATGGCGGCCGACTACCAGCTGCAGGCCGAGCGTGACGCGGCCGCGGAGGCGGCGGCCAAGCAGGCCGACAAGGACCTGGCGAAGGCCAAGAAGGAAGAGGCCCGCAAGAAGGCCGCCGAGGAGGCGGAGCGCAAGGCGGCCGCCGAACGCGCCTCGCGGGACAGCACGCGCACGACCCTCACCACGAACTCCGCCTCGACGGCCCCGCCGGCCAGCGGCAGCGTCGAGACGGTCATCTCCTTCCTCGAGGCCCAGCTGGGCGACGCGTACGTCATGGGCGCCACGGGGCCCAACGCGTGGGACTGCTCGTCGCTGGTGCAGGCCGCGTTCAAGCAGGTCGGCGTGAGCCTCCCGCGGGTCTCGCAGGACCAGTCGATGCAGGGCACGGACATCCCGCTGTCCCAGATCCAGCGCGGCGACATCCTGTACTGGGGCGGCAAGGGTTCCGCCTACCACGTGGGTGTCTACCTCGGTGGCGGCAAGTACCTCGACGCGGCGAACCCCTCCAAGGGTGTCGTCATCCAGGACCTGTCGGGCTACCCGGCGTCGGGCGCGGTGCGCGTGCTCTGAGCCGGTCGCCGACCGCTCGCCGTACGGAAGGGCCGTCCACCCCCTTTGGGGGCAGGCGGCCCTCCGGCATGCCCGCGCACGGGCCGTGGCGGGCCCTGGGAGGGCCGTTCGGGCCGGGACGAGGGTGCGCTGAGGGCCGAGGCGGCGAGAGCGCTCGTCGGCATGCTTCAGGCGTCCCGGCCCCACAACCGTTGACACTTCCGGGCGTTGCATGACGAAAGGGACGCGGGTGAAAGGGGCGCCGGTGACGGGGCGCCGGTGACGGGGCGCCGGTGAACGGCCCCGAAGGGCTCCGGGCCCCGGAGCTTTCGCGTCCGGGGCCCGGAGCGGGGCGTGTTCGACCCGTCAGGCCTTGGGGGCCACTTTCGAGAGGCCGTTGATGACGCGGTCCATCGCGTCGCCGCCGGTGGGGTCGGTGAGGTTGGCGAGGAGCTTCAGCGTGAACTTCATCAGCATCGGGTGGGTGAGGCCCCGCTGCGTGGCGAGCTTCATGATCTTGGGGTTGCCGATGAGCTTCACGAAGGCCCGGCCCAGCGTGTAGTAGCCGCCGTAGGTGTCCTTGAGGACCTGCGGATAGCGCTGGAGGGCGAGTTCGCGCTGGCCCGGGGTGGCGCGGGCGTGCGCCTGGACGATGACGTCGGCGGCGATCTGGCCGGACTCCATGGCGTAGGCGATGCCCTCGCCGTTGAACGGGTTCACGAGGCCGCCGGCGTCCCCGACGAGCAGCAGGCCCTTGGTGTAGTGGGGCTTGCGGTTGAAGGCCATGGGGAGGGCGGCACCGCGGATCGGGCCGGTCATGTTCTCCGGGGTGTAGCCCCACTCCTCCGGCATCGATGCGCACCAGGCCTTGAGGATCTCGCGCCAGTCGAGTTCCTTGAAGGCGGCGGAGGTGTTCAGGACGCCCAGGCCGACGTTCGACGTGCCGTCGCCCATGCCGAAGATCCAGCCGTAGCCGGGCAGCAGACGGTCCTCGCCCGGACCGCGCCGGTCCCACAGCTCCAGCCAGGACTCCAGGTAGTCGTCGTCGTGGCGCGGGGAGGTGAAGTACGTCCGGACGGCGACGCCCATGGGGCGGTCCTCGCGGCGGTGCAGGCCCATCGCGAGGGAGAGACGGCTGGAGTTGCCGTCGGCGGCCACCACCAGCGGCGCGCGGAAGGTGACTTCCTGCTTCTCACCCGAGTCCGGGTCGCCGAGCTTGGCCGTGACGCCGATGATGCGGCCCGTGCGGTCGTCGACGACGGGACCGCTCACGTTGCAGTTCTCGTGGAGGCGGGCGCCGGCCTTCTGGGCCTGGCGGGCGAGCTGCTCGTCGAAGTCGTCGCGCTTGCGGACGAGTCCGTAGTCGGGGTACGAGGCGAGATCCGGCCAGTCGAGCTGGAGGCGGACCCCGCCGCCGATGATCCGCAGCCCCTTGTTGCGGAGCCAGCCGGCCTCCTCGGAGATGTCGATGCCCATCGACACCAGCTGCTTGGTCGCGCGGGGCGTGAGGCCGTCGCCGCAGACCTTCTCCCTCGGGAAGCTGGTCTTCTCCAGCAGGAGCACGTCCAGCCCGGCCTTCGCCAGGTAGTACGCGGTGGTGGAACCGGCTGGCCCGGCCCCGACGACGATCACATCGGCGGTGTGTTCGGTAAGGGGCTGGGGCTCGGTCACGACGGGTTCTCCCCAAGAGATAGTTGGAGCACTGGAAGACCAGAAAACATGTGCCGACAGGCATCGGACATGGGCAGTCTATTCAGCGGAACCTGATCATCGGCTGAAGGGCTGCCCCTGTGAACCGAGCTCTGCCCGACGTACGGCTGCGCGTCCCCACCGACGAGGACGCCTTCGCGTGGCACCGGATCTTCGACGACCCCGACGTCATGGAGTTCCACGGCGGCCGGGCCGCCGAGCTGTCCGTCTACGAGGAGCTCACGGCGCGCCAGCGACGTCACGACGCCGAGTACGGGTTCTGCCTGTGGACCATGCTCGACGAGGACGGCCGGGCCATCGGCTTCACCGGCGCCCAGCCGTGGCCGCAGACCTGGGGGCCGGCCGGCGAGATCGAGATCGGCTGGCGGCTCGCCCGCGACCACTGGGGCAAGGGGTATGTGACGGCCGCCGCCCTGCTGACCCTGGAGCGGGTACGGGCGGCCGGCGTCCAGAACGTCGTCGCCATGGTCAACGCCCGCAACGAGCGCTCGATAGCGGTCACCCGACGACTGGGCATGGAGCTGGCGGAGACCTTCACGACGCCCGTCTCCCAACAGGTGGGCCACTGCTACCGGCTGGCCCTCTGAGCCGCCGACCGGCATTTCCAGGCCCACCCAACCCTCATTTCGTGACGCAGAGTAGCGATTTTCGGCAGATCGCCACGCACTGCTTCCGAATGGGCACCCCCGGCGGCTACCCTGCGGGTACCGCTGGGGGTGAACGTCTGTGCGCTTGACACCCAAGTCATTCGAAGTGCGTGTGCCTCGGTTCGTCGGTCTGATGGCCGTGGACGCGCGTGAGACGGCCGCGGCGAGCGGAGTCGGGCTGGCCGCCGGTGACCGGCCCGACGTCGAACTCGCCGTCGTGGACTACGTCGTACGGCAGTACCCGCCGCCGGGCGTCGAGGTTCCGCGAGGCGCGGTGGTGACCGTCTGGTTCGAGCTCGGCGACGACGGCGGGGGTGTGCGCGAACCCCGGCGCGGTGGCCCTCCCCCCGGGTTGCGCAGGGAGTTGGACGAGCCGGGGGAACCGTTCTCGCTGCGGCGATAGGTCCGCGGCGGCGCGGCGCGCCCCACCGCCGCGCCGGACCTCCCCTACTTCTGCAGGAACAGGATCGCGACCGCCGCTCCCCCGCCGACCACGAAGGCCGCCGCGATGGTGAGGATCCACATCAGCGCCCGGCCGCGCGGCTTCGCCACGGGCCCCGCCGGGAGCTGATGGCCGATCTCGACCATCGGAACCTCGTACGGCTCGACGGGCTGGGACGGGTGCGCCGCCGACTGGTCCTGCGGGGTCGGCCGGCTGTGCGGAGTCGGTTGACTGTGCGAGGTCGGTTGACTGTGCGGTGGTGGGTAGCTCTGCGGGGTCGGGTAGCTCTGCGGGGTCGGCTGGCTCTGCGGGGGCGGGTAGCTCTGCGAGGTCGACTGGCTCTGGGTCGGCTGGCTCTGGACCGGCGGCACCCCCTGCACCGGGCCGCCGTAGGCCGCGGGGCCGCTCGGCATCGCCGGGAACGGGGGTGCGAGCACGCCCGTGCGGGCCCCGGCCATCTGCACCAGATAGGGGGCCAGGAACGCCGCCGCGAAGATCCAGAGAAGGCCGAAGAGCATGGCCTCGGCGAGGTTGAGGCCCACGTCGACCTGGCCGGCGGCGGAGAGGCCGCCTCCGAAGTCGGTCGTGGCCGAGCCGGACGCCTCCATGCCGAAGCCGCTGATGCCGGCGAGCAGGAGGAAGAGGCCGAAGAAGACACCGGCGGCGAGGAGTTGCTCACCCCGGCCCGAGGACCGGCGGGCGGCCAGGACGCCGAGGACCAGGGCGCAGACCGCGCCGAGCGCCAACGCGCCCACGACCGCCCAGTCGTTGACGGCGTCACCCAGCTCGGACAGCCCGAACGACTCGCGTTCGAAGCCGCCGTAGGGGCTGGACCCGCCGAGGCCGTAGTCGCCGGAGGAGTCGCCCCCGTAGGAGCCGTCGCCGTAGGAACCGTTCCCGTACGAGTCGTCGCCGGACGACGAGTCGTTCCCGTACCGCGAACGGCCCGCCTCGCCCTCGACGGACGCTCCCCAGGAGATGCCGAGGAAGGTGACCGCGATGTTGGGCAGGATGAACAGCGCGATCAGCAGGGGATTGACGTCGTCCTCCCAGTCGGCCCGGAGGTCGTCACTCGACGCGAGGGTGATGAGGGCGACGAGCGAGCAGAGGGCGAGCACGATCGCCATGGCTCGTACGGCCGTTCCGGTCGCCCGGAACAGGGAGCGCGGGCCGGGGCGCACGGCCAGCCAGGCAGCGAGGTCGTCGCGTTGCAGCACCCCGCCCGAGACGGCGGCGGTGAGCACCAGCGCGCCGAGCGCGGCGAGCCAGGGGGACGTGGAGACCTCGGCGAGGGCGACGGTCGGCTGGGCGAACAGCCCGAGCAGCAGAACGGCGACGGTCACCAGCAGGGTGACGCGCAGGGCCGCTTCGAGCCCGGCGGAACGGCCAGGGACACCGGGTGCGCCGGGGCCGCCGGGGACGCCAGGTGCACCGGGAGTGCCAGGTGCACCGGGGACGCCGGGGGTGACGCCGCCGGGGACGGTCCAGCCGACGCCGGGTCCGGCGAAGCCCGCGTACCCGGCACGGGTCGCGAGACGGGTACGGAGTTGACGTACACCCAGGTACAGCGCGACGGCGAACAGGAGGGTCACCGTGAGCGGGACCAGGGTGAGGGTGAAGCCGGCCTCGATGGTCCGGAGTTCGCCGGAGTAGCCGCCGCCGGTCTCGGAGACCTCGAAGCCGCCGCCGACGCCCTGGAGGAGCGAGGCGAGGGCGATGCCCATGCGGTCCCCGAAGCCGACGATGTCCTCCTCGTCCTGGCCGTAGTCGGGGATGGCGAGGGCGACGGCGCTGCCGAGCAGGAACAGCACCGGCCAGAGCGCCGCGAGCGCCGACCCGGCCCAGTCACCGCGGAAGGCCCGCCCCAGGAAGGCGCCCAGCGGCGACGGGCGGGCGGGGACGGGCGCGAACTCGGGACGAGGTGGCGGCGGCCCGACGGGGGGCACGCCCGCGGCCGGCCCCGGCGGCGGTGGAGGCGTGCCGGGCGGGGCCGACGGAGGGGCGGCCGGTGGAGCGGCCCGGGGAGCGGCC
>NZ_JAMGBG010000161.1 GCF_023516595.1 Streptomyces neyagawaensis
TGTGACGGGTGGTTGGTCGTTGTTTGAGAACTGCACAGTGGACGCGAGCATCTGTGGCCAAGTTTTTAAGGGCGCACGGTGGATGCCTTGGCACCAGGAACCGATGAAGGACGTGGGAGGCCACGATAGGCCCCGGGGAGTCGTCAACCAGGCTTTGATCCGGGGGTGTCCGAATGGGGAAACCCGGCAGTCGTCATGGGCTGTCACCCTTGCCTGAACACATAGGGCAAGTGGAGGGAACGCGGGGAAGTGAAACATCTCAGTACCCGCAGGAAGAGAAAACAACCGTGATTCCGGGAGTAGTGGCGAGCGAAACTGGATGAGGCCAAACCGTATGCGTGTGAGACCCGGCAGGGGTTGCGTATACGGGGTTGTGGGATCTCTCTT
>NZ_JAMGBG010000162.1 GCF_023516595.1 Streptomyces neyagawaensis
CGAGTCAGAAACCGTTGATGTAGGCGAAGGACATGCGAAAGGTCCGGCGTAGAGGGTAAGACCCCCGTAGCTGAAACATTAGCGGCTCGTTTGAGAGACACCCAAGTAGCACGGGGCCCGAGAAATCCCGTGTGAATCTGGCGGGACCACCCGCTAAGCCTAAATATTCCCTGGTGACCGATAGCGGATAGTACCGTGAGGGAATGGTGAAAAGTACCGCGGGAGCGGAGTGAAATAGTACCTGAAACCGTGTGCCTACAAGCCGTGGGAGCGTCGGAACAAGGCTTGCCTTGTTCTCGTGACTGCGTGCCTTTTGAAGAATGAGCCTGCGAGTTTGCGGTGTGTTGCGAGGTTAACCCGGGTGGGGTAGCCGTAGCGAAAGCGAGTCCGAATAGGGCGCTGTAGTAGCACGCTCAAGACCCGAAGCGGAGTGATCTAGCCATGGGCAGGTTGAAGCGGAGGTAAGACTTCGTGGAGGACCGAACCCACCAGGGTTGAAAACCTGGGGGATGACCTGTGGTTAGGGGTGAAAGGCCAATCAAACTCCGTGATAGCTGGTTCTCCCCGAAATGCATTTAGGTGCAGCGTCGTGTGTTTCTTGCCGGAGGTAGAGCACTGGATAGGCGATGGGCCCTACCGGGTTACTGACCTTAGCCAAACTCCGAATGCCGGTAAGTGAGAGCGCGGCAGTGAGACTGTGGGGGATAAGCTCCATGGTCGAGAGGGAAACAGCCCAGAGCATCGACTAAGGCCCCTAAGCGTACGCTAAGTGGGAAAGGATGTGGAGTCGCAGAGACAACCAGGAGGTTGGCTTAGAAGCAGCCACCCTTGAAAGAGTGCGTAATAGCTCACTGGTCTAGTGATTCCGCGCCGACAATGTAGCGGGGCTCAAGCGTACCGCCGAAGTCGTGTCATTGCGATATGTACCCCCAACGGGGATCGTGATGGGTAGGGGAGCGTCGTCTGCCGGGTGAAGCAGCCGCGTAAGCGAGTTGTGGACGGTTGACGAGTGAGAATGCAGGCATGAGTAGCGATACAAACGTGAGAAACGTTTGCGCCGATTGACCAAGGGTTCCTGGGTCAAGCTGATCTGCCCAGGGTAAGTCGGGACCTAAGGCGAGGCCGACAGGCGTAGTCGATGGATAACCGGTTGATATTCCGGTACCCGCTGTGAAGCGTCAAACATCGAACCCATTAATGCTAAGGCCGTGAAGCCGCCCCGGAGCCTTCGGGCAAAGGGGAGTGGTGGAGCCGCTGACCCAAGGTGGTAGTAGGTGAGTGAT
>NZ_JAMGBG010000163.1 GCF_023516595.1 Streptomyces neyagawaensis
TGGTTGTCCCGGGGTAAGGGTGTAGGACGAGTGGTAGGTAAATCCGCCGCTCATTGAGTCTGAGACCTGATGCCGAGCCGATTGTGGTGAAGTGGATGATCCTATGCTGTCGAGAAAAGCCTCTAGCGAGTTTCATGGCGGCCCGTACCCTAAACCGACTCAGGTGGTCTGGTAGAGAATACCGAGGCGTTCGGGTGAACTATGGTTAAGGAACTCGGCAAAATGCCCCCGTAACTTCGGGAGAAGGGGGGCCATCACTGGTGAGAGGACGTGCTCCTCGAGCTGGGGGTGGCCGCAGAGACCAGCGAGAAGCGACTGTTTACTAAAAACACAGGTCCGTGCGAAGCCGTAAGGCGATGTATACGGACTGACGCCTGCCCGGTGCTGGAACGTTAAGGGGACCGGTTAGCTCACTTTCGGGTGGGCGAAGCTGAGAACTTAAGCGCCAGTAAACGGCGGTGGTAACTATAACCATCCTAAGGTAGCGAAATTCCTTGTCGGGTAAGTTCCGACCTGCACGAATGGCGTAACGACTTCTCGACTGTCTCAACCATAGGCCCGGTGAAATTGCACTACGAGTAAAGATGCTCGTTTCGCGCAGCAGGACGGAAAGACCCCGGGACCTTTACTACAGTTTGATATTGGTGTTCGGTTCGGCTTGTGTAGGATAGCTGGGAGACTGTGAAGCTTGGACGCCAGTTCAGGTGGAGTCGTCGTTGAAATACCAGTCTGGTCGTGCTGGATGTCTAACCCGGGTCCGTGATCCGGATCGGGGACAGTGTCTGATGGGTAGTTTAACTGGGGCGGTTGCCTCCTAAAGAGTAACGGAGGCGCCCAAAGGTTCCCTCAGCCTGGTTGGCAATCAGGTGGTGAGTGTAAGTGCACAAGGGAGCTTGACTGTGAGACCGACGGGTCGAGCAGGGACGAAAGTCGGGACTAGTGATCCGGCGGTGGCTTGTGGAAGCGCCGTCGCTCAACGGATAAAAGGTACCCCGGGGATAACAGGCTGATCTTCCCCAAGAGTCCATATCGACGGGATGGTTTGGCACCTCGATGTCGGCTCGTCGCATCCTGGGGCTGGAGTCGGTCCCAAGGGTTGGGCTGTTCGCCCATTAAAGCGGTACGCGAGCTGGGTTTAGAACGTCGTGAGACAGTTCGGTCCCTATCCGCTGTGCGCGTAGGAGTCTTGAGAAGGGCTGTCCCTAGTACGAGAGGACCGGGACGGACGAACCTCTGGTGTGCCAGTTGTTCTGCCAAGGGCATGGCTGGTTGGCTACGTTCGGGAGGGATAACCGCTGAAAGCATCTAAGCGGGAAGCCTGCTTCGAGATGAGGACTCCCACCCACTTGATGGGGTAAGGCTCCCAGTAGACGACTGGGTTGATAGGCCGGATCTGGAAGCACGGTAACGTGTGGAGGTGACCGGTACTAATAGGCCGAGGGCTTGTCCTCAGTTGCTCGCGTCCACTGTGT
>NZ_JAMGBG010000164.1 GCF_023516595.1 Streptomyces neyagawaensis
GCCAAGGGCATGGCTGGTTGGCTACGTTCGGGAGGGATAACCGCTGAAAGCATCTAAGCGGGAAGCCTGCTTCGAGATGAGGACTCCCACCCACTTGATGGGGTAAGGCTCCCAGTAGACGACTGGGTTGATAGGCCGGATCTGGAAGCACGGTAACGTGTGGAGGTGACCGGTACTAATAGGCCGAGGGCTTGTCCTCAGTTGCTCGCGTCCACTGTGTTGGTTCTGAAACCACGAACAACCCCGCGTTTGTCACAGAGCGTGGTGCGGTTGATTGTTTCATAGTGTTTCGGTGGTCATAGCGTGAGGGAAACGCCCGGTTACATTCCGAACCCGGAAGCTAAGCCTCACAGCGCCGATGGTACTGCAGGGGGGACCCTGTGGGAGAGTAGGACGCCGCCGAACAATTTTTGAGAAAGCCCCTGCCGGGAAACCGGCGGGGGCTTTCTGCGTTTCCGGCATCTTTTCACGGCACCTGTCGGGGAGTGCCGCCCCTTCCTCGGGGCTGTTCCGAGTGAATTAGAGGCGTCCAGCCGCCTTCAGTGCCAAATAGGCATCTGCCAAAGCCGGTGCCAGGTCGTCCGGGGTGGCGTCCACGACCGTGACACCGTGCCGACGGAGTTGTTCGGCGGTGCGGTGGCGGTCCGATTGGGCCTGCGCCGCTGCCGCCGCCTCGTAGACGGCGTTCGTGGTGCCCCGCGCATTCGCCATGCGGGCGATATGCGGGTCGGAGACGGAAGCCAAGAGGACCGTGTGGCGCTGGGTGAGGCGGGACAGGACCGGGAGGAGGCCCTCTTCGATGGGGGCCGCGTCCAGGCTTGTCAGCAGGACGATCAAGGCACGGCGGGAGGCCGTCCGTAGCGCGGTGGCGGTGAGACCTCGGGCGTCCGTCTCGACGAGTTCCGGTTCGAGTGGGGCCATCGCGTTGACCAGGGAGGGAAGGACGTCGCCTGCCGAACGCCCCTGAACGAGCGCCCGGACGCGGCGGTCGTAGGCCATGAGATCCACGCGGTCGCCGGCGCGGGAAGCGAGGGCGGCCAGGAGGAGGGCGGCGTCCATCGAGGCGTCGAGGCGGGGGATGTCGCCCACACGGCCCGCCGCGGTCCGGCCCGTGTCCAGGACGAGCAGGATGTGACGGTCGCGCTCGGGGCGCCAGGTCCGTACCGCCACCGAAGACTGTCGGGCCGTGGCACGCCAGTCGATCGAGCGGGTGTCGTCGCCGGGGATGTACTCGCGAAGGCTGTCGAACTCGGTGCCCTCGCCCCGCGTCAGGACGCTGGTGCGACCGTCCAGTTCGCGGAGACGGGCCAGCTTGGACGGCAGGTGCTTGCGACTCGTGAACGGAGGAAGGACCCGCACGGTCCAGGGAACCTTGTGGCCGGCCTGGCGGGTGAACAGGCCCAGCGGACCGTACGAGCGGATCGTGACCCTGTCGGCCTGGCGGTCGCCCCGTCGCGTGGGGCGCAGCCGAGTCGTGACGCGGCGTCGTTCGCCTGTGGGGACGGTGAGCCGGTGGCGGGAGGCGGCCACTTCGCTGCCGGGCAGCCAGCTGCTCGGAGGCCAGGCGTCACGGAGGTGGGCGCGCAAGGGGCGCTTGGAGGGATTGGTGACCGTCAGCGTGACCTCTGCGGTTTCGCCGAGGCGCGCTGACGTGTCCCCGGAGCGTGTGAGGCCCAGACGGCGCACGGGGGCGGCCAGGGCGTAGTCGCAGGCGCACGCGAGGGCCAGTGGGGCGTTCACCGCGAGGACGCCCGTCCAACTGGGCTCCCAGATGCCCACCGGGAGGGTGCCGAGGGCCGCGAGGAGCGCGGCGCGTCCGGTGGGGGCCATCAGCGGGGAACGGGGACGTGGGCGAGGATCGCGTTGATGACCGAGTCGGCCGTCACGCCTTCCATCTCCGCCTCCGGACGGAGCTGGACCCGGTGGCGGAGGGTCGGGAGCGCGAGCGCCTTGACGTCGTCGGGGATGACGTAGTCGCGGCCCGTCAGCCAGGCCCAGGCGCGGGACGCCGCGAGGAGGGCCGTGGCGCCTCGGGGAGAGACACCGAGGGTGAGCGAGGGCGACTCGCGAGTGGCGCGGCAGATGTCGACGACGTAGGCGGTGATCTCGGGGGAGATGGTCGTCTTGGCCACGGCGGCGCGAGCGGCTTCGAGGTCGGCGGCGTTCGCCACGGGGCGTACGCCGGCGGCGCGCAGGTCGCGCGGGTTGAAGCCGGCGGCGTGGCGGGTGAGGACGTCGATCTCGTCCTGGCGGGACGGGAGCGGAACCGTCAGCTTGAGCAGGAAACGGTCCAGTTGTGCTTCCGGCAGGGGATACGTGCCCTCGTACTCGACCGGGTTCTGGGTCGCGGCGACCAGGAACGGGTCCGGGAGGGGGCGGGGGGTGCCGTCGACCGTGACCTGGCGTTCCTCCATGGCCTCCAGGAGGGAGGACTGGGTCTTCGGAGGGGTGCGGTTGATCTCGTCCGCGAGGAGGAGGTTGGTGAAGACCGGGCCGGGCTGGAAGGAGAACTCGGCGGTGCGGGTGTCGTAGACGAGGGAGCCGGTGACGTCGCTCGGCATCAGGTCCGGGGTGAACTGGACGCGCTTGGTGTCCAACTCGAGTGCGGACGCGAGGGCGCGGACGAGCAACGTTTTGGCGACCCCAGGGACTCCTTCCAGTAGGACGTGACCGCGGCAGAGAAGGGCGACGACGAGGCCGGTCACGGCGGGGTCCTGGCCGACCACGGCTTTGGCGATCTCGGCGCGCAGGGCCTCCAGGGAGGCGCGGGCGGAGCCCGGGTCCCCGGTGGTCCCGGCGTTGTCAGTGGTCGGGTCCATCATGAACGGCGTACCTCTCTTTCGAGGGCGTCGAGTTGGTCGGTGAGGGCGATGAGGGCCGTGTCGTCGCTGGGCGGCGGGCCGAAGAGAAGGGCGTGCAGGGTCTGTCCGTCGCCGTGGAGGTGGGCGGACAGAGCGGCGAGCAGGGCCTCGGGCGCGTGCGCCCGGGAGACGGGGACACCCACGAGAGGGGCGAGGCGCGTGCGGGTGGTGGAGCGAAGAGCGGCGGCCGCGCGGTCACGGGCGTTGGCCTTGCGGTAGAGGCGGGCGCGGCCTTCGACGGTCTCGGAGGCACGGATCGCGACGGGGAGTTTCTCGGGCACCAGGGGGCCCAGTCGGCGTGCCCGCCAGAGCGCCGCGATCAGACCCGCGACGAACAGTTGCAGGGTGCCCCAGAGCCAGCCCGAGGGGAGCAGGTCGAAGAAGCTGCGGTCGCCGGTGCCGGCGGCGGAGTCGTCGGAGAGAGAGGGGAGGTACCAGACCAGATGGGGGCGCGAGCCGAGGAGTTGGAGGGCGAGGGAGGCGTTGCCCTGCTCGTCGAGGCGGTCGTTGTAGAGGATGTCGGGGGCGCCGATGACGACGGTGTCGCCGCCCCCTTCGGCCGCCGGGAGGCGTACGAGGCTGGGCAGACCGCTCTCGGGGTAGCAGGTGTCGGCGTCGCGGGTGGTGACCTGGTAGCGGACGCCGCCGAGGTCGGCGGTGCCCGCACGGCGGGCGGCGGGCAGGTCGCAGCGGGGCGCGAGTGTGGAGTCGAAACTCGGGGCGGGGTCGGCCGTGACGCCGGGGGCGAGGGTGCCGACGGACGGGGTGCCGGGGGCGACGAGGACCGTACGGCCGCCGGACGTGGCGGTCGCCGTGCGCAGGCGGCGCTGCTGGGACTCGGTGAGCAGGTCCGGGACGGCGATCAGGAGCGTCGTGTCGGGGGCCGCGGCGGCGGTCGCCTCGTCGAGGGTGGTGACCACGCGCGTGGACACGCCGTTGTCGTCGAGGAGTTGCTCGATCGCGCGGCTGCCGTTGGGGTCGGCGGAGCGCGGGTCGAGACGGCCGTGCTCGCCGCCGGAGCGGATGACCGCGATGACGATGGCCGCGGTCAGGAGGATCACGAAGGCGATGACGACACCTCGTGCGTGACCCCACAGCTGACGGGCGGTGGGCGAGGCCGAGGTGTTCGGGAGCGTGGCCTCGGTGGTCATTCGGCGGCCCCCTGGCGGCTGTGGTGGGCCGTGCTCGTCGTGCTGCTGGCGCTGCTGCCGGCCAGTGCGGGCTTGGCGCGCTCCAGGTCGTCGTCGAGGGCGGCGAGGTGGCGGTACGTTCCTTCGGCCGCGGCTCGGCCACCGTATGTGACGTCGTCGAAGTCCTGGGCGGCGGTGCGGAGTCGGTCCGCGTGGGCGGGAAGCGCACGGCCCGCCTCGGAGGCGGCCTCGTCGGCGGTGCGGCCCGGGCGCACATCGAGGAGGGCGCGTTCCTCCAGGGAACGGACCACCGCGCGCATGCGTTCCTGTAGGGCCCGGTCCCAGTGGCCCTGGGCGGCCTGTGCCTCGGCTGCCGCTCGGTGTTCGGCGGCGCTGCGCGGACGGTCGTCGAAGAGTCGGCCGGAGGAGACGGGGGTGCGGTGCGGGGTGCCGAGGCGCCACCACAGGGCGCCGACAAGGGCGAGGACGGCCAGGACGATGACGGTGAGGCCGATCGCGCCGCCGGGGGTGGCGGCGGAGGCCGTGTCGAACAGTTTGCCGATCCAGTCCCAGAAGGCGTCCATGGCGCGCTCGTACCAACTGCGGTCGTTCTCGTGGTACATGCCCTTGGACAGCTCGCGCCGGGCCGCCTCCCGCGCGGGGTCGCGCGGGAGGGTGACCGGTGGTTCGTCCGCCGAGCGCCAGCCGGTGGGTACGGCGGTCAGAACTCCCCCCGAGAGTCTCACCGCATCAGCTCCCGGGAGTGGCGGTGGAGGCGTTGCCGCCGTAGTCCTGGACGCCGGCGGCGCGGGCCAGTTCGAGGTCGAGGGCCTCGCGGCGGATGCGCTGGTCGATGTAGAGGAGCACGGTGACGCCGGCGCTGATCGGGAAGGTGATCGTGGAGCCGATGACCGAGCCGACGCCGCTGATCACGAGGTAAGTCCAGCCGAGTTGGGTGCCGCCGGTGAGGAGGCCGGAGAAGCCCTCGCCGTCCAGGGCCGTGCCGAGGACGGCGAAGGGGATCACGACGATCGACGCGACGACGTAGGCGATGATCCCGGCCAGCAGCTGAATGCCGAGGACACGCCACCAGGAGCCGCGCACCAGCTTGACGGAGCGGCCCATGGACTTGCGGACGCCCTGCTTCTCCAGCATCAGCGCGGGCGAGGCGAGCGAGAAGCGGATCACCAGCCACACGGTGAGGACGAAACCGCCGAGTCCACCGAACACGGCGAGGACCACGCCCGCCCCTTCCGCGCCACCGGCGACGAGGAGGATGCCGGGCAGGATGCCGACGGTCATGACCACCACGGCGATCAGCGGCAGCAGCAGGGTGAGGCCACCCAGCCTGAGGAGTTGCGGGCGGGCGTCCCGCCAGGCCTCGCCGGTGGTCACCTTCTTGCCGAGGACGGCTCGGCTGGTCACGGTCGTGAGCAGGGCCGTCGCGATGATGGTGCCGAGCAGGGAGATCACCAGGACGGCGGAGGTGCTCAGCAGGGTCTCGCCGAGGGCGCGGCTCAGCTCGCCGGGAGTGGCGGTGGGGTCGTTGAGGACGTCGGCGTTCGCGGCGTCGTTGAGGACGAAGCCCTGGAGCAGGATGACTGCGATCTGGGTGACGACGGCGACGGTCAGGGAGATGCCGAGGACCGTGCGCCAGTGGGTGCGCATGGTGGACACCGCGCCGTCGAGGATCTCACCGACGCCGAGGGGGCGCAGCGGGATCACGCCGGGCTTGGCCGCGGGCGGGGGACCGCCCCATCCGCCGCCCCAGCCGGGGGCGCCGTGGCCGGGATGGCCGCCGGGGGCTCCGTAGGCGCCGGGCGGGCCGTAGCCGCCGGGGCCGGGGTACGGGCCGCCGGGGTGGCCGCCCCAGCCCGGGGTGGGCTGCGGTGGTGGCGGGGCCTGGCCGGGGCCCTGCGGGCTCGGGTTGCTCCACTGGGCGGGCGGGGGCTGCTCCTTGGACCACTTGGACGGAGGCTGCGTCTGGTCCGCGCCGCTCTGGTCGGCCGGCTGCGGGGTGTCCTGCCGGCCCGCGTCCTGACCGTCCGAGGGGGTCGATCCGGGCGAGGCCCAGCCCGGAGTGTCCTTCATCGTCGCTCCTTCACGGTGCTCGTCCGCGGTCGCGGCGGCAGGTTGGCGCCCATCGTGCCACGCGGTGTCCGGGAAGGGGCGGGGGGCCGTATGGGCTGCGCACCTTCAATTGTCCGTCGGATACGGGGCAGACTGGCCGCATGGCTGATCAGTACGCGCGAACCGGCGACGACACCCGGCCGACCGAGACCCCTGCGATCCGATGGGAGGAGCCACCCGAAGGCCCCGTCGTGGTCCTGCTGGACCAGACGAGACTGCCGGCCGAGGAGGTCGAGCTGGTGTGCACGGACGCGTCCGTGCTGGTCGAGGCGATACGGTCGCTCGCCGTGCGAGGGGCGCCGCTGCTGGGCATCGCCGGGGCGTACGGTGTCGCGCTCGCCGCCGCGCGGGGCTTCGCCGTGGAGGAGGCCGCCGAGGCGCTGGCCGGTGCTCGGCCGACCGCGGTGAACCTCTCCGTCGGGGTGCGGCGTGCGCAGGGCGCGTACCGGGACGAGCTCGGTCGGACCGGTGACCAGAAGCTGGCCGCGGGCGCCGCGCTCGCCGCCGCGCGGGCGTTGCACCGGGAGGACGCCGAGGCCAGTGCCCGGATGGCGGGGCATGGGCTGGCGCTGCTCGACGAGCTGCTGCCGGGCGGCGGGCACCGGGTGCTCACGCACTGCAACACCGGGGCGCTGGTGTCGGGCGGTGAGGGCACGGCGTTCGCGGTGGCGCTGGCGGCGCACCGGGTGGGGCGGCTGCGCAGGCTGTGGGTCGACGAGACGCGGCCGCTGCTGCAGGGCGCCCGGCTCACGGCGTACGAGGCGGCGCGCAACGGGATGGCGTACACCTTGCTCACGGACAACGCGGCGGGCTCGCTGTTCGCGGCCGGGGAGGTCGACGCGGTACTGGTGGGGGCCGACCGGATCGCCGCCGACGGTTCGGTGGCGAACAAGGTGGGGACCTATCCGCTCGCGGTGCTCGCCCGGTACCACCATGTGCCGTTCATCGTGGTGGCGCCGGTCACGACCGTGGACCCGGACACCCCGGACGGGGCGTCCATCGAGGTGGAACAGCGCGCAGGCCATGAGGTGACGGAGATCACAGCACCTCAGGTGCCGGTGGCGGGAGCGGAGGCGGGAGGCGGTATCCCGGTGGCACCCCTGGGGACCCAGGCGTACAACCCGGCGTTCGATGTGACACCGCCGGAGTTGGTGACGGCGATCGTCACCGAGGAGGGGGCTGTGTCGCCGGTGACGGCTGGTGCTCTTGCGGAGCTGTGTGGCAGGTCACGACAGGTAACGATTTAGTTAATGGGATGATGTCGTTTATGAAGGGACGAGTCCTTGTCGTCGACGACGACACCGCACTGGCCGAGATGCTCGGCATCGTGCTGCGTGGTGAAGGTTTTGAGCCGTCTTTCGTAGCCGACGGCGACAAGGCGCTGGCCGCGTTCCGTGAGGTCAAACCGGATCTGGTGCTGCTCGATCTGATGCTGCCGGGCCGGGACGGGATCGAGGTGTGCCGCCTGATCAGGGCGGAGTCCGGGGTGCCGATCGTGATGCTCACGGCGAAGAGCGACACCGTCGATGTGGTCGTGGGCCTGGAGTCGGGCGCGGACGACTACATCGTGAAGCCGTTCAAGCCGAAGGAGCTGGTGGCCCGGATCCGGGCGCGGCTGCGGAGGTCGGAGGAGCCGGCGCCGGAGCAGCTCGCCATAGGAGACCTGGTCATCGACGTGGCGGGGCACTCCGTGAAGCGGGACGGGCAGTCGATCGCGTTGACGCCGCTGGAGTTCGATCTTCTGGTGGCGCTGGCGCGGAAGCCGTGGCAGGTGTTCACTCGAGAGGTCCTGCTGGAGCAGGTCTGGGGGTACCGCCATGCGGCGGACACCCGTCTGGTGAATGTTCATGTGCAGCGGCTGCGTTCCAAGGTCGAGAAGGACCCGGAGCGGCCGGAGATCGTGGTGACTGTCCGTGGTGTCGGATACAAGGCAGGACCCAGCTGACATGTCCGGGGACAGCGCCGCTTCGGCGCCCGGCCAGTCCGGGACCCGCACGGAGCGGCCTGTCGGCCGGAAGGCGTCGGGTTCCCGCTGGGGGCGTTTTCTCGAGGGCGGGCTGCTCCATGGCGGAGTCCAGGGCAGCCCGTTCCTGAGGCTTTTCATGCGCTGGGTGCGCCGTCCGCTGCTGCCCGTGATGCGGCTGTGGCGGCGCAACATCCAGCTCAGGATCGTCGTCACGACCCTGCTGATGTCGCTCAGCGTGGTGCTGCTGCTGGGCTTCGTCGTCATCGGCCAGGTGCGCAACGGGTTGCTGGACGCCAAGGTCAAGGCCTCGCAGAGCCAGGCCACGGGCGGGTTCACGGTGGCCCAGCAGCGGTCCGACGGCGCGGCGGGCCTGGCGGGGAACGACGGCACCGACGACGGCGATCGGGTGCAGAACGTCGTCGAGCGGATGACCAACCTGGTGAAGTCGCTGTCCAGCGGTGGCCAGGGAGCGTTCGACGTCGTGACGCTCAGCCCTGCTTCCGCGGACGGCAAGACCGGCGGGCTCGCACCGCGTGCCTCCGGCGGAGTGGCCTGGGACCCCAGCGTGCCCGTGGAGCTGCGCGACCGGGTCGACGACGGCACCAGCGCCGTCCAGAGCTACACGCGGATCTTCTACACCAACGGCCAGGAGTCGCAGCCGGCGCTGATCATCGGCAAGCAGATCAACGACCCGAACGGCAGGCCGTTCCAGCTGTACTACCTCTTCCCGCTCACCCAGGAGGAGAAGTCCCTCAGCCTGGTCAAGGGCACGCTGGCGACGGCGGGGCTGTTCGTCGTCGTCCTGCTCGGGGCCATCGCCTGGCTCGTGGTGCGTCAGGTCGTCACGCCCGTGCGGATGGCGGCGGGGATCGCCGAGCGGTTGTCCGCCGGGCGCCTGCAGGAGCGGATGAAGGTCAGCGGCGAGGACGACATCGCGCGTCTCGGTGAGGCCTTCAACAAGATGGCGCAGAACCTGCAGCTGAAGATCAGCCAGCTGGAGGACCTGTCGCGGATGCAGCGGCGGTTCGTCTCCGACGTGTCGCACGAGCTGCGCACCCCGCTGACGACCGTACGGATGGCGGCCGACGTCATCCACGACGCGCGCGTGGACTTCGACCCGGTGACCGCGCGGTCCGCCGAACTGCTCGCCGACCAGCTGGACCGGTTCGAGTCGCTGCTCGCGGACCTGCTGGAGATCAGCCGGTTCGACGCGGGCGCGGCGGCCCTGGAGGCCGAGCCGATAGACCTGCGCGAGGTCGTGCGGAAGGTCGTCAGCGGAGCCGAGCCGCTCGCCGAGCGCAAGGGGACACGGATACGGGTCCTCGGCGACCAGCAGCCCGTCGTCGCCGAGGCCGACGCCCGGCGGGTGGAGCGGGTGCTGCGGAACCTCGTGGTCAACGCCGTGGAGCACGGCGAGGGCAAGGACGTCGTGGTCAAGCTGGCCGCGGCGGGCGGAGCGGTCGCGGTCGCGGTGCGCGACTACGGCGTGGGGCTCAAGCCGGGCGAGGCGACGCGGGTCTTCAGCCGTTTCTGGCGGGCCGACCCGGCACGCGCGCGTACCACCGGCGGCACGGGACTGGGACTGTCCATCGCTCTGGAGGACGCCCGTCTGCACGGCGGCTGGCTCCAGGCGTGGGGCGAGCCCGGTGGCGGGTCGCAGTTCCGGCTGACCCTGCCGCGGACGGCGGACGAGCCGCTGCGTGGCTCCCCGATACCCCTGGAACCGAAGGACTCCCGGCGTGGCCGCGGTGCCGGCGACGGTGCTGTGCGGCACGGCGGGGGCAAGCTCGCCACGGTGCCGGTGCAGGCGGGGGAGCACGGGGTCACCAGGGCGCCCATAGGGCCGCTGCCGGGCGCTGGGCAGGTGCCCACGGCCGATCCGACGGCGCTGCCCGGCAACGGCGCGCGTGTGGTGTCCCGGCCCGGTGCGTCGCCCACGGCACCGCCCGCGCAGCGGAGCGGCGAGGGTGCGGGGCAGGCGGAGGAACGGCTCTCCGAGGCCGGCTCCGGGCAGCAGCAGGAGAAGCAGGGGGAGGCATTCCGTGGGCGCTGACCGCGCGAAACGCGGCCGCAGGCGTCCGGTGCGGGCGACGGCGTACGTCGGCATCGGTGCCGTACTGCTGGCGGGGTGCGCCTCGATGCCGGACAGCGGGGACATGCGCGACGTCGAGTCGACCCCGCGGCAGGACGCGCAGGTGCGGGTCTTCGCGCTGCCGCCCGCCGAGGACGCCCAACCGTTGGAGATCGTGCAGGGCTTCCTGGAGGCCCTGACCAGCGACGACCCCAACTACGAGACGGCCCGCAAGTACCTGACCGGTGGCGCGCTGAAGACGTGGGACCCGGGCACGTCGACCACGGTCCTCGTCGAGGCGCCGACCCCGTTCACGAAGGTCACGGGGAGCGAGCCGGACAGCACCTCGTACCGGTACGAGCTGACCGGCGAGAAGGTCGCCCGCGTGGACGGGCAGCACGCGTACACGCCGGCCAGCGGCGAGTACGAGGAGACCGTGCACCTCACGAAGGTGAAGGACACGGAGCAGTGGCGCATCGACAAGCTGCCCCAGGGTGTGATGCTCGGCAGGTCCGACTTCGAGCGCAACTACAAGTCGATCAACAAGTACTACTTCACCTCCGCCGCGCAGTCCGGTGAGGCGGGCAGGGTCGCCGACCCGGTGTACGTGCGCAGCCAGGTCGACCCGGTGACGCAGATCGTGCGGGACCTGCTGAACGGCCCCACCCGTTGGCTGAACTGGGTCGCGCGGACCAGTTTCCCCTCGGGTACGGCGCTGCGGAAGGGCACCGCCCAGTTGACGCCCGACGAGCAGAACAAGCTGGTCGTGCCGCTCAACGCGAAGGCCGACCGGGTCTCGGCGAGCCGGTGCCAGGAGATGGCCGCGCAGCTGCTGTTCACGCTTCAGGACTACATGCCCAACGGCATTGACGAGGTGGAGCTGCAGGGGTCGACCGGGGCGCAGCTGTGTGCGTTCCGAGAGGACGAGACCGACACCGACGCGGCGAACCGGCCCGGCAAGGGCATCGAGTACGAGTACTTCATCGACGGCGAGCACCGGCTCGTACGGCTGTCCGCCGGGGAGAGCACGCCGACTCCCGTGCCGGGCGACCTCGGCGAGGGGGTGAAGCAGCTGCGCTCGGCCGCCGTGTCGCGTGACCAGGAGCGGGCGGCCGGGGTGTCGGCCGACGGGAGCGAGCTGTACGTGGCGCCGCTGACCTCGGGCGGCGCCATCGGCGAACCCGTGCTGCGCAGCGCGGGTGCCACCGCCAAGGATCGGCTGACGACGCCCAGTTGGGACGGGCGCGGCGATCTGTGGGTGGCCGACCGCGATCCCAAGAAGCCGCGCCTGCTGGTCCTCGCGGACGGCAAGGGCGAGCCGCTGGAGGTGCGGACGACGGGGCTCGACGGACGTATCGAGGCGGTGCGCGTGGCCGCCGACGGGGTACGAGCCGCGCTGATCGTGGAGAAGGACGGCAAGCGGTCGCTGTTCATCGGGCGCGTCGAGCGGGACGCGGACGCGGACGGCACCACCGTCTCCATCGTCGATCCGCGGTCCGTGACACCGGACCTCGAGGACGTCTCGGCCATGTCGTGGGCCGGTGACAGCCGGCTCGTGGTGGTCGGCCGGGAGCCCGGCGGCGTGCAGCAGACGCGGTACGTGCAGGTCGACGGCTCCACGTTGCCGGGTCCGGCGCCCTCCGCGCTGACCGGTGTGGAGGAGATCGCGGCGTCCGAGGACGAGAGCCAGCCGCTGGTCGCCCATTCGGCGGACGGCATCGTCCGGCTCGCCCCCGGGGAGCAGTGGCAGACGGTGGTCAAGGAGGGGTCGGCCCCGGTCTATCCGGGGTGAGCCCGGGGGCGTCGGCCGGCAGGGAGCCGAGCCCGTTCCGGGGTGAGCCACGGGGCGCCCGCCGAGGCAGCCGACCCCGTTCCGTCGTGTGCTCGTGGCCTTCCGCGGCTGGCGCTAACTCGTGTGGGTGACAGGCCTGTTGGTGATCGGGGCGTTGTCCACAGGGGGTTTTCCACAGGGGTGGCAGGGTTTCGTGCGCGTTGGCACAGTGGGGGCATGCGGGCGTGGTGGCAGGACCTCACGGATCTGGTGCTGCCGGCCGAGTGCGGAGGCTGCGGCAGGCCTCGCGAGGTGCTCTGCCCGGAGTGCCGCGCAGCCCTGATGGGGGCCGCACCGAGCCGGGTGCGACCGGCGCCGGAGCCGGTGGGGCTGCCCGAGGTGCACGCGGCGGCCCCGTACGAGGACGCGGTACGGGCGGCGCTGCTCGCGCACAAGGAGAGGGGCGCCCTGGCGCTCGCCGAACCGCTCGGCACGGCCTTGGCGGGGGCCGTACGGGCCGGGCTGGGCGAGGTGTGGGGCGGGGGCGCCGAGGACTTCCCGCCGGGGCGTGGCGCCTCGTCGGGAGGTGACGGGAGAGGTCCACGCGGGGACGTGCTGCTCGTTCCGGTGCCGTCCGCGCGGCGGGCGGTGCGGGCGCGCGGTCATGACCCGGCGCGGCGGATCGCGCTCTCGGCGGCCCGGGTGCTGCGGCGCGCCGGGACGCCGGCCCGGGTGCTCGCGGTGCTGCGGCAGCGGCGTGCCGTGGCCGATCAAGCGGGGCTGGACTCCCGGCAGCGGCTGGACAACCTCGCGGGTGCCCTGGAGGTGGCCGCCGGGGGCGTCCCGCTGCTCGGCGGCGGCCGGGTCGTGCTCGTCGACGACCTGATGACCACCGGGGCCTCGCTCGCGGAGGCGGCACGGGCGGTCCGGGCGGCGCGGCACAGAAGGGTGGTGTCGTCGGCGGCAGACGGGAAAGACGCTGGGCTAACGGTTCAGGAGGCCGTCCGGATGCGAGGCGTCAAGGGAATGTACGGGGTCCACCATGCAGGTGAGGGGCTGTGCGCGGCGGTGGTCGCCGCGTCGCCCGATGCTTTCCACATAAACCGGAACTGACGGAGAACTTGCATCGTTGCAGGTAATGAGAGGGTCAATTCACCTGAACGGAGGTACGTCTCGGTAGAGGGTGACGACATCCGTCCGGGCGAGATATGTTCGGTTGTGAGGGAATGGCCCCGGCCGTTCACCACATATCCGGATGCTGTACTGCGGGTTTTCTGCAATCACCCGCAGCGGTGGGGTGGAGATCTTGTCCACGGGGGAGGAGGAGGTGGAGTCACCGAGTCCGCGGTTCCGGAAGTAGCCGGAACCTGGTGCACAAGGGAGATGCTCCGCCAGTGGAGCGGAGCGATCCGGGAACGGAGTTCTGCGTGGACATCGTCGTCAAGGGCCGCAAGACCGAGGTGCCCGAGCGGTTCCGCAAGCACGTGGCCGAGAAGCTGAAGCTGGAGAAGATCCAGAAGCTCGACGGCAAGGTGATCAGCCTCGACGTCGAGGTGTCCAAGGAGCCCAACCCCCGACAGGCCGACCGCAGTGACCGAGTGGAGATCACGCTCCGCTCCCGCGGACCGGTGATCCGGGCGGAGGCAGCGGCGAGCGATCCGTACGCGGCGCTCGACCTGGCGGCGGACAAGCTCGAGGCCCGGCTGCGCAAGCAGCACGACAAGCGTTACACGCGCAGGGGCGCGCGCAGGCTCACGGCCGCGGAGGTCGCCGACCACGTTCCGGGCGTGGCGACTCTCAACGGCAACGGATATGTCGTCGAGGAGGAGAAGGCCGACGGCGTACCCACCAAGCGGATCGGCTCGCTCGAAGTGAAGGGCGAAGGCCCCCTCGTCGTCCGCGAGAAGACCCACGTCGCGTCCCCGATGAGCCTCGACCAGGCGCTCTACGAGATGGAACTGGTCGGGCACGACTTCTATCTGTTCGTCGACTCCGAGACCAAGGAACCGAGCGTCGTCTACCGTCGGCACGCCTACGACTACGGCGTCATCCACCTGAGCACGGACCCGATGGTGGCAGAGGCGCACTCGAACGCCGCGGGCGGCACGCTCGGCGGCTGACCATGCCGGGTGACAGCTGAGCAGGTGCCCCTGGAGCGCGCGTGCGCCCCCAGGGGCACCGGTGTGCGACCCCCAGAGGCCCGCTCTGTCACCGCACGGTCGCCCCGGCATGAAATCATGGCCGAACCGGCCCCAACCGGCGGGTCGTTGCCTTGGGTTGGCGATGGCACAGAAACACAGGCCACGGCCTTCAGGGGGAGGAACGATGGCGGACAGCAGCTTCGGACCGATGCGAGACGCGGCGGCCGACGAGGGTTCCGTCGGCATGGGCCCCGCGGCGGGCTCCCGCAAGGAGCCCATCAGGGTCCTCGTCGTCGACGATCACGCGCTCTTCCGCCGCGGTCTGGAGATCGTGCTCGCCGCCGAGGAGGACATCCAGGTCGTCGGTGAGGCCGGCGACGGGGCCGAGGCCGTGGACAAGGCGGCCGATCTGCTCCCCGACATCGTGCTGATGGACGTCCGCATGCCCAAGCGCGGCGGGATCGAGGCATGCACCTCCATCAAGGAGGTGGCCCCCAGCGCGAAGATCATCATGCTGACGATCAGCGACGAGGAGGCCGACCTCTACGACGCGATCAAGGCCGGGGCGACGGGCTACCTCCTCAAGGAGATCTCCACCGACGAGGTGGCCACCGCGATCCGCGCCGTCGCCGACGGGCAGTCGCAGATCAGCCCGTCCATGGCCTCGAAGCTGCTCACCGAGTTCAAGTCGATGATCCAGCGGACCGACGAGCGGCGGCTCGTGCCGGCGCCGCGACTGACGGACCGGGAGCTGGAAGTCCTCAAACTCGTGGCCACCGGGATGAACAACCGCGACATCGCCAAGGAGTTGTTCATCTCCGAGAACACCGTGAAGAACCACGTACGGAACATCCTGGAGAAGCTGCAACTGCACTCCAGGATGGAGGCCGTGGTGTACGCGATGCGGGAGAAGATCCTCGAGATCCGCTGACCCGGGTCAGTCCAGGGCGCGGGTGAGTTCCCCGACCAGGCGGTCGCGGAGTTCGGGGGCGTCCACCCGCTCCACACGGACGTTCGTGCAGTCCACCCAGCTCGCCGCCTCCAGCAGGGCCTGGGCGATCGCCGGGACCGCCTTCGGGCCGTTCAGAGTGACCTGCTTGGCGACCAGGGTGCGGCCGTCACGGGCCGGGTCGACACGACCCACGAGTTGGCCGCCGGCCAGGACCGGCATCGCGAAGTAGCCGTACACCCGCTTCTGCTTGGGGACATAGGCCTCCAGACGGTGGGTGAAGCCGAAGACGCGTTCCGTGCGTGCCCGCTCCCAGATCAGGGAGTCGAAGGGGGACAGGAGCGTCGTGCGGTGGCGGCCACGCGCGGGCGTGGCCAGGGCCGCCGGGTCGGCCCAGGCGGGCTTGGCCCACCCCTCCACCGTCACCGGGACGAGGCCCGAGTCGGCGACCACCGCGTCGAACTGCTCGCCCTTGAGGCGGTGATAGTCCGCGATGTCCGCGCGCGTGCCCACACCGAGGGCCTCACCGGCCAGGCGGACCAGTCGGCGCAGGCACTCGGTGTCGTCCAGCTCGTCATGGAGCAGCTCGGTGGGGACGGCGCGCTCGGCGAGGTCGTACACCCGCTTCCAGCCGCGGCGCTCCACACAGACCACCTCGCCGTACATCAGGGCCCGTTCGACGGCGACCTTCTCGCCGGACCAGTCCCACCACTCGCTGGTGCGCTTCGCGCCGCCCAGCTCCGTGGCGGTGAGAGGGCCCTCGTCGCGGAGCTGTTTGATGACGCGGTCGTAGGCGCCGTCGGGCAGGTCATGGCCCCACTGGGGGCGGGCGCGGTAGGCGCGGCGGCGGAACGCGAAGTGGGGCCACTCCTCGATGGGGAGGATGCAGGCGGCGTGGGACCAGTACTCGAAGGCGTGCGGGCGCGCCGGGGCGCCGGCGGGGGCGGTGGCCCAGTAGGCCCGGTCGACCGTGGAGCGGCCTATGGCGCCGAGACGGGCGTACGGGACGAGCTCGTGGGAGCGGGCGAGGACCGAGATGGTGTCGAGCTGGACCGCGCCCAGGTGGCGGAGCACACCGCGGACGCCGGCTCTGCGGTCGGGGGCGCCGAGGAAACCCTGGGCCCGCAGGGCGATGCGGCGGGCCTCGTCCGCGGTGAGTTCGATCGTGGGAGGCGGCAGGGGAGTCATGGTCCGCAGGGTAGGCCAGGGCACTGACAAGCGGGGCTGAGCTGGGAGAACCCGCCCCGAGACCGGGAGGCCGGGCGTCGGTGATCGGGGAGGCCGGGCATCAGCGCGGGGCCGGTAGGTAGGGGGACGCGGAGGGGAGGCTCAGGTCGGAGGGGAGGAGGGAGCCCACCCAGCAGTCGCGGAGGGTGCCGTTGTTGTTGAGGGCGGAACGGAGGGTGCCCTCCACGGTGAAGCCGGTGTTCTCGGCGACCGAGCGGGACGCCGTGTTGCCGACCTCGGCACGCCATTCGAGGCGGTCGACGCCGAGCGCGGTGAACGCCCAGCGGGAGGCTACCCGGGTCGCCTCGGTGATGTAGCCGTTGCGGCGGTGCTCCTTGGCCGTCCAGAAGCCGATCTCGGCGGTGCCGAGCGACCGCATGGTGATGCCGAGCATGCCCGTCAGCACCCCGGAGGGAAGGAAGACCCCGAAGGTGAACATGGAGGCGTTGACCCAGCCCTCGGGGACCGCGTGCTCCACGAAGGACACCGCGTGCTCGCGCAGATACGGCGAGGGGATCGTGGTCCAGCGCTGAATCTCCGGGTCCTGCGCGGCGGCGTACACCGTGTCGGTGTCGCGCGCGTCCACGGTGCGCAGCAGCAGGCGCTCGGTGGTCAGGGTGACGGGGTCCATCGGGTGATTGTGCTCGGGGCGGCGGAAGGGCGCCATCTCATTTGCGCCCGTTCTGTGAACGGGCCCGTGACGCGGGAGGGGCGAGGCAGTCACAATTCGTGCATTTCGTGGGCGGAACGCGGCACCATCGGCGACGCCCGCCCGTTGTCCTAGTGGCTGTCAGGGCCAGACCTCCCGGCACGGCGGGGTCCTCGCTTACGATGGCCGTTGCTCAAGCTGTGATTTGAATCTGTCATTGAAACCGACCGTCCCAGGCCCGACCGGCAAGGAGACAAACCCCCGTGTCCGTCCTCTCGAAGATCATGCGTGCAGGCGAAGGCAAGATCCTGCGCAAGCTGCACCGCATCGCGGACCAGGTCAACTCCATCGAAGAGGACTTCGTCGACCTCTCCGACGCCGAGCTGCGGGCCCTCACCGATGAGTACAAGCAGCGGTACGCCGACGGTGAGAGCCTGGACGACCTGCTTCCCGAGGCGTTCGCCACCGTCCGAGAGGCCGCCAAGCGCGCCCTCGGCCAGCGTCACTACGACGTGCAGATCATGGGTGGCGCCGCCCTCCACCTCGGCTACGTGGCCGAGATGAAGACCGGTGAGGGCAAGACCCTCGTCGGCACCCTGCCCGCGTACCTGAACGCGCTGTCCGGCAAGGGCGTCCACCTCATCACGGTCAACGACTACCTGGCCGAGCGCGACTCCGAGATGATGGGTCGCGTCCACAAGTTCCTGGGCCTGAGCGTCGGCTGCATCCTCGCCAACATGACGCCGGCCCAGCGTCGCGAGCAGTACAACTGCGACATCACGTACGGCACGAACAACGAGTTCGGCTTCGACTACCTCCGCGACAACATGGCGTGGTCCCAGGACGAGCTCGTCCAGCGCGGCCACAACTTCGCGATCGTCGACGAGGTCGACTCCATCCTCGTCGACGAGGCCCGTACGCCGCTGATCATCTCCGGCCCCGCCGACCAGGCCACCAAGTGGTACGGCGACTTCGCCAAGCTGGTGACGCGCCTGAAGAAGGGCGAGCCCGGCAATCCCCTCAAGGGCATCGAGGAGACCGGCGACTACGAGGTCGACGAGAAGAAGCGCACGGTCGCCATCCACGAGTCCGGTGTCTCCAAGGTCGAGGACTGGCTCGGCATCGACAACCTCTACGAGTCGGTGAACACGCCTCTGGTGGGCTACCTGAACAACGCCATCAAGGCGAAGGAGCTCTTCAAGAAGGACAAGGACTACGTCGTCATCGACGGCGAGGTCATGATCGTCGACGAGCACACCGGCCGTATCCTCGCCGGCCGCCGCTACAACGAGGGCATGCACCAGGCGATCGAGGCGAAGGAAGGGGTGCCGATCAAGGACGAGAACCAGACGCTCGCCACGATCACCCTCCAGAACTTCTTCCGCCTCTACAAGCGCCACGACCACAACGGCAAGGAGCAGCCCGGCCTGTCCGGCATGACCGGTACGGCCATGACCGAGGCCGCCGAGTTCCACCAGATCTACAAGCTCGGCGTGGTCCCGATCCCGACGAACCGGCCGATGGTCCGCAAGGACCAGTCCGACCTGATCTACCGCACCGAGGTCGCGAAGTTCGAGGCGGTCGTCGACGACATCGTCGAGAAGCACGAGAAGGGCCAGCCGATCCTCGTCGGTACGACGTCGGTCGAGAAGTCGGAGTACCTCTCCCAGCAGCTCAGCAAGCGCGGTGTCCAGCACGAGGTGCTGAACGCCAAGCAGCACGACCGTGAGGCGATCATCGTCGCCCAGGCCGGCCGCAAGGGCGCCGTGACCGTGGCCACCAACATGGCCGGCCGTGGTACGGACATCAAGCTCGGCGGCAACCCGGAGGACCTCGCCGAGGCGGAGCTGCGCCAGCGCGGGCTCGACCCCGAGGAGCACATCGAGGAGTGGGCCGCGGCCCTGCCCGACGCCCTCGCGAAGGCCGAGGCGGCGGTCAAGGCGGAGAAGGAGGAGGTCGAGGCCCTCGGCGGTCTCTACGTCCTCGGCACCGAGCGGCACGAGTCCCGCCGTATCGACAACCAGCTGCGCGGTCGTTCCGGCCGTCAGGGCGACCCGGGCGAGTCCCGCTTCTACCTCTCCCTCGGTGACGACCTGATGCGCCTGTTCAAGGCCCAGATGGTCGAGCGTGTGATGTCCATGGCCAACGTGCCGGACGACGTGCCGATCGAGAACAAGATGGTCACCCGCGCGATCGCGTCCGCCCAGTCGCAGGTCGAGCAGCAGAACTTCGAGACCCGTAAGAACGTCCTCAAGTACGACGAGGTCCTCAACCGGCAGCGCGAGGTCATCTACGGCGAGCGGCGCCGCGTCCTGGAGGGTGAGGACCTGCACGAGCAGATCCAGCACTTCATGGACGACACGATCGACGCGTACATCGCCGCCGAGACCGCCGAGGGCTTCGCCGAGGAGTGGGACCTCGACCGGCTGTGGGGCGCGTTCAAGCAGCTCTACCCGGTGAAGGTCACCATCGAGGAGCTGGAGGAGGCGGCCGGCGACCGGGCCGGGCTGACCCCCGAGTTCATCGCCGAGTCCATCAAGGACGACATCTACGAGCAGTACCAGGCTCGTGAGGAGCAGCTCGGCTCCGAGATCATGCGTGAGCTGGAGCGCCGGGTGGTCCTCTCCGTCCTGGACCGCAAGTGGCGTGAGCACCTCTACGAGATGGACTACCTCCAGGAGGGCATCGGCCTGCGCGCGATGGCCCAGAAGGACCCGCTGGTCGAGTACCAGCGCGAGGGCTTCGACATGTTCACCGCGATGATGGAGGGCATCAAGGAGGAGTCCGTCGGCTACCTGTTCAACCTGGAGGTCCAGGTCGAGCAGCAGGTCGAGGAGGTCCCGGTCGAGGACACCAAGCCGTCCCTCGACAAGGGCGACGCGGTGCCGGCCCAGGCGGGTGCGTCGCGGCCGGAGATCCGTGCGAAGGGGCTGGAGGCCCCGCAGCGCCGGGACCGTCTGCACTTCTCCGCGCCGACCGTCGACGGCGAGGGCGGCATCGTGGAGGGTGACCTCCCCGAGGACGAGCCCATCCGCTCCGAGGCCGACGGCCTCACCCGCGCGGAGCGCCGCAAGCAGCAGGGCAGGGCGGGCGGCCGCCGCCGCAAGAAGTAGCGGGCGGGCCGCTCCGCGGGGAGCGAGGCCGGCGGTGGGCCGCAGGCCGTGAGGCAGGGAAGGGCCGGGCATCTTCGGGTGCCCGGCCCTTCTGTGTGCGCGGGTTCGTGTGCGGGTGGGTGCGCGGGTTCGTTGGCGGGTGCGGGTGGTGTGTGGTTTCTCGCGCAGTTGCCCGCGCCCCTGAAGGCTCGGTAGATGGGGGTCAGTCGTCTGTGTGGGGGCGCCTGGGGCCGCCCAGTTCCACGGCTGTGCAGCGCCAGCGGTGGTCCGGGCCGTGCTCCAGGCGGAAGGCCATGGCGCTGAGGCGGTCGCCCGCGCTGACGCGGGCGAAGACCTCCAGAGCGCCGGGAGCGGCCACGTAGTAGCCGATGTCGCGGATGACCGGGTCCGCGCCGTGGACGGCGCGCAGGGGGCCCTGTTCGGCGAGCCAGGCCAGTTCGTCGTAGGCGCGGCCCGCGGTGTGGCGCAGCATGCTGTGGACGGGGCGGCGGCCGCTCAGGACGGCCAGGAGGAGATCCGCGAAGCGGTCGGTGGGGCGGGGCCGCTGGGCGGCGGGAGCGGTGAGGACCTCGGGGAGGAGGGCGGCGGTCGTGCTCCGCTCGGCGGTCGACACACGGCCGTCGCGTGCCCTGGACCGGCCGCCGCCCGGTGTCGTGCGGGCGGGGGTGCGGCCGGGGCGGCGGGTGTCGTGGCGTACGGGCGGGCGGGTGCCGGGGCGGCGCTGGGTCCTGGTCATGACCTTGTTCATCGGGGTCCCCGTTCCTCGGAGTCGGTGAGCCGCTGGTACCACTCGGTAACTTCGCGTTGGGGATCTTGTACGAGGCGGGAGGCCGGCGCCGCAAGGAACGGCGACGAGCGGCGGAGGCCCCGGAATGTTCACCTATCAGGGTGATGGAGGCGGTGTTCCGGCCCGTGGCGGTCAGGGTGGGCCGGGTGAGGCGGTGGGTGCGGGGTGGACGGGGCAGGAGGGGCGGGCGGGGGCTCGAAAGGGGACGCCGCACGTATCCTGAAGGACCGTCGGGACCGACTCCTCGTACGGCCCCGGGCGCCTTCCGGGGTGCGGGAGCGATCCCTGCGGGGTACGGATCGTTCCCGGTGGGGGTGGACCCCACGTCGGAGCCCTCCGCGGAGCCTTGACAGCGAACACGACTACGAAAGCGGCCTGCCATGCGCGTCTACGTCCCCCTGACCCTTCCCGGGCTCGCCGAGGCGTACAAGACGGGGCAGTTGGGGGAGGGGCCGTTCGTCGCGTACGCCGTCACGCCGGCGCTGCGCGAGTGGTACCTGTCCGACGACATCGAGGAGTTGGAGTACGCCGCCCTGAATCGCGCCGCGCTCGCGTCGTTGCGGCTGGTCGCCGTGGAGCCGGGGGCCGTTCGGCGCCGGGTCGTCGTGGCGGTGGACGTGGCCGACCGGGACGCGGTCGCCGACCCCGACCGGGGGCTCGACCCGACGGCGCTCGGCGAGGTGCGGGTCGCGGGGCCGGTGCCGCTGTCCAAGGCGGCGGCCGTGCACGTCGACTCGGCGGAGGCCGAGGCCGAGGTGGCCGAGGCGGCGGACGCGCTCGGCGCGGCGGACCAGGGCGACGACGACGCCCAGTTCATCGTCGACGGCGCGGACGACCACGAGCTGCTGTGGTACGCGACGCAGGAGATCCCGAACCTGGTGGGGCTCGGGGAGTGACTCCGACGCCGCGCGGCCGGTGACGCGTACGCGTTTGCGGGGTGCGCACTCAAGGTCACGGTGCGTTGTCAGTGGTGAGGGGTAGTTTTTCGGTATGGGGAAGCACGGCGCTGGGGCGCACATCGTCTGGGACTGGAACGGCACGCTGTTCCATGACAACGAGGCGATCATCGGGGCGACGAACGCGGCGTTCGCCGAGCTGGGGATCGAGCCGCTCACCTTGGAGCGATACCGGGAGCTGTACTGCGTGCCGGTGCCGAAGTTCTACGAGCGGCTGATCGGGCGGCTGCCCACCGATGAGGAGTGGGAGGCCATGGACGTCGTCTTCCATCGGTATTACGCCGAGCACCGGGTCGCGTGCGGGCTGACCGACGGGGTGCCCACGCTGCTCGCCGACTGGCGGTCCGAGGGGCACAGCCAGTCGATCCTCAGCATGTACGTGCACGAGGAACTCGTGCCGCTGGTACGGGGCTTCGGGATCGAGCCGCACTTCATACGGGTCGACGGGCGGCGGGGGCCGTCCGGGGGCAGCAAGGCCGAGCACATGGTGCGGCACCTGCGCCGACTCGTCGGGGTGGAGCCGGAGCGGACCGTCGTGATCGGGGACGCCGCGGACGACGCCGTCGCCGCCCGGCACGTCGGGGCGCGCGCCGTCCTCTACACCGGGGGGTCCCACAGCCGGGCGAGTCTGGAGACGGTGCCCGGGGTGCCCGTGGTGGACACCCTGGAGGAGGCGGTCGTGGAGGCCGAGCGGCTGGCGGCGTAGCGCGTCACCGGCGCCGCCCGCTCCTGCCCCCCGTCGACCTCAGGTCGCCGGCGCCTTGGTCCGTAGGATCTTCAGGAACTCGCGCATCCAGCTCGGGTGGTCCGGCCACGCGCGTGCGGAGACGAGGGTGCCGTCGACCACGGTCTCGGTGTCCTGGAAGGTCGCCCCCGCGGACTGCATGTCGAGCTCCAGCGCGGGGTACGCCGTGACGCGGCGGCCGTGGAGCGCGTCCACGGCGGCGGTGAGCAGCGGCCCGTGGCAGATCTGGGCGACCGGCTTGTCGGTGTCGAAGAACGACTTCAGGATCTTGCGCAGCTCCGGGTCGTTGCGGAGGTACTCCGGGGCCCGGCCGCCGGGGATGACGAGGGCGACGTACTGGCCGGGGTCGACCTCGGAGAAGGCGAGGTCCGCGGGCCAGGTGTACCCCGGTTTCTCCGTATAGGTGTCGAAACCGGGCTCGAAGTCGTGGACGACGAAGCGGAGCTGCTTGCGGCTGGGGGCGGCGATGTGGACCTCGTACCCCTCCTCCCGCAGGCGCTGGTAGGGGTACAGGACCTCCAGTGACTCGGCCGCGTCGCCGGTGATGATGAGGATCTTGGCTGTCATGGCGGGTTCCCCTCGGCCTCGTGGTGGTTCGTCTCGTCGGGGTGTCCTGGGCAACGTGCATCCAGGGTGGGGGTTTGCCAAGGGGGTGTGCGGCGGTGCGGTGCCGGCGCGGGCCTTCGCCACCTGCTTGGCGGCGACCTCACTCTCCGATTGTCGCCTCGACCCGTCACCCGGCGCATTCCGGCCACCCGGCGTCCGGCCCCGCCCCCGGATCGGGCCCTTTCCTGGGGAGAAACGCTGACCGCGCCCTGTCCGGGCGGCACAGTTGAGCGGGAGTATGCTCGGGTGGGCGGGGTGAGTGTGGAGGTCGGGTGCTTGTCTCTGTGTGGAATGTCAAAGTTCTGGCCCCGGTTTTGTACACATACGGCTCATGACGGGGGGCCTGTAAGGAGCGATAGCCTTAGTGGCGTGATCAGCGCGATAGTTCGCGGGGACGTCGTCGTCCCTGCCCCGCGCCCGGTGAGCACGGACGACATCCGTGACCGGGCGGCGGTCGCTGGTCCTTGCGGGCGGGTGGGGGTCCTGAAGGCCCCCGAGGCGCCGAACGACGTCACGAGGCCGACGCCGAGAGCAGCGTCACACCCCTGTTCGGCGGCCAGAATGGCCGATTCCCTCCCGCTCATCTCACCCCGCGGCATAGCGTCGGAGCAGACCGGACACCCCGTGTTGTGCCGTCGCGTCGGAGGGGCCGAGGCCGTACTTCCTTCTACGTCACGCAACGGCGCGCGACAGGAGCCAGAGGACAATGCAGACCAAGCTGGACGAAGCCAAGGCCGAGTTGCTCGAGAGGGCCGCCCGGGTAGCTGAGAACAGCCCGGTCGGGGGGCACCTACCGACTGGGACGACGAGCGAGAGTGCCACGGGTGCACCGGACACCCCGGACCACGACACCGTGCTCGCGTTCCTCCAGCGCTACTACCTGCACACCGCCCCGGAGGACCTGAGCGGCCGTGACCCGGTCGACGTCTTCGGAGCCGCCTACTCCCACTACCGACTGGCCGAGAATCGCCCTCAGGGCACGGCCAATGTGAGGGTCCACACCCCGACCGTGGAGGAGAACGGCTGGACCTGCAGCCACTCCGTCGTCGAGGTCGTCACCGACGACATGCCCTTCCTCGTCGACTCCGTGACCAATGAGCTGTCACGGCAGGGACGGGGCATCCACGTCGTCATCCACCCGCAGGTCGTCGTCCGACGCGATGTGACCGGCAAGCTCGTCGAGCTGGTCAGCGAGCCGTCCGCCGTCGCCGCCGCCGCGGCGGCCGTGGCCGCCGGCGAGACGCTTCCGCACGACGCGCACATCGAGTCCTGGATCCACGTCGAGATCGACCGCGAGACCGACCGGGGCGACCTGAAGCAGATCACCAACGACCTGCTGCGGGTGCTGTCCGACGTGCGGGAGGCCGTCGAGGACTGGGAGAAGATGCGGGACGCGGCGCTGCGGATCGCCGAGGGGCTGCCCACCGAACCCACCGCCGACGACCTGCGCGACCAGGAGGTGGAGGAGGCCCGCGAGCTGCTGCGCTGGCTCGCCGACGACCACTTCACCTTCCTCGGGTTCCGCGAGTACGAACTGCGTTCCGACGACACGCTCGCCGCCGTGCCGGGGACCGGGCTCGGGATCCTGCGGGCCGACCCGCACCACGCCGGGCCCGACCACCACCCCGTCAGCTCCTCCTTCGATCGGCTGCCCGCCGACGCCCGCGCCAAGGCCCGTGAGCACAAGCTCCTCATCCTCACCAAGGCCAACAGCCGCGCCACCGTCCACCGGCCGTCCTACCTCGACTACGTGGGCGTGAAGAAGTTCGACAGCGAGGGGAACGTCGTCGGTGAGCGACGGTTCCTCGGACTGTTCTCCTCGGCCGCCTACACCGAGTCCGTCCGCCGCGTCCCCGTCGTCCGCCGCAAGGTCGACGAGGTCCTCAGGGGCGCCGGGTTCTCGCCCAACAGCCACGACGGACGCGACCTCCTCCAGATCCTGGAGACCTACCCGCGCGACGAGCTGTTCCAGACGCCCGCCGACGAGCTGCGGTCCATCGTCACCTCCGTGCTCTACCTCCAGGAACGCCGGCGCCTGCGGCTCTACCTGCGGCAGGACGAGTACGGGCGCTACTACTCCGCCCTCGTCTACCTGCCGCGCGACCGGTACACCACCGGCGTACGACTGCGGATCATCGACATCCTCAAGGAGGAACTCGGCGGCACCAGCGTCGACTTCACCGCCTGGAACACCGAGTCGATCCTCTCCCGGCTGCACTTCGTGGTCCGCGTCCCGCAGGGCACCGAACTGCCGCAGCTGACCGACGCCGACAAGGAGCGCGTCGAGGCCCGCCTGGTGGAGGCCGCCCGCTCCTGGGCCGACGGCTTCGGCGAGGCGCTCAACGCCGAACTGGGCGAGGAGCGCGCCGCCGAACTGCTGCGCCGCTACCACAACGCCTTCCCCGAGGGCTACAAGGCCGACCACAGCCCCCGCTCCGCCGTCGCCGACCTCGTCAACATCGAACAGCTCGGCGAGGAGGAGGACTTCGCGCTCAGCCTGTACGAGCCCGTGGGCGCCGCGCCCGACGAACGGCGGTTCAAGATCTACCGCAAGGGCGGCTCGGTCTCGCTCTCCGCGGTGCTGCCCGTCCTCAACCGGCTCGGCGTCGAGGTCATCGACGAGCGGCCCTACGAGCTGCGCCGCGAGGACCGTACGACCGCCTGGATCTACGACTTCGGGCTGCGCATGCCCCGGTCGGCGGCCGGCGACTTCCTCGGCGGCGACGCCCGCGAACGGGTCCAGGAGGCGTTCGCCGCCACCTGGACCGGGCAGGCCGAGAACGACGGGTTCAACGCCCTGGTGCTGAGCGCCGGGCTCACCTGGCGGCAGGCCATGGTGCTGCGCGCGTACGCCAAGTACCTGCGGCAGGCCGGGTCCACCTTCAGCCAGGACTACATGGAGGACACCCTCCGCAACAACGTCCACACCACCCGGTTGCTCGTGTCGCTGTTCGAGGCGCGGATGTCGCCCGACCGGCAGCGGGCCGGACGCGAGATCGTCGACGCCCTCCTCGAAGAGGTCGACGCCGCGCTCGACCAGGTGGCCTCCCTCGACGAGGACCGCATCCTGCGGTCCTTCCTCACCGTCATCAAGGCGACGCTGCGCACCAACTTCTTCCAGGAGGCGGCGGGCGGCAAGCCGCACGACTACGTCTCCATGAAGTTCGACCCGCAGGCCATCCCCGATCTGCCGGCGCCGCGCCCGGCGTTCGAGATCTGGGTGTACTCGCCGCGCGTCGAGGGCGTGCACCTGCGGTTCGGGAAGGTCGCCCGCGGTGGTCTGCGCTGGTCCGACCGGCGTGAGGACTTCCGTACGGAGATCCTCGGCCTGGTCAAGGCGCAGATGGTCAAGAACACCGTGATCGTGCCGGTCGGCGCCAAGGGCGGCTTCGTCGCCAAGCAGCTGCCCGACCCGTCGGTGGACCGCGACGCCTGGCTCGCCGAGGGCATCCGCAGCTACCGGACCTTCATCTCGGCGCTCCTCGACATCACCGACAACATGGTCGCCGGAGAGGTCGTCCCGCCCGCCGACGTCGTCCGGCACGACGAGGACGACACCTATCTCGTCGTCGCCGCCGACAAGGGCACCGCGACCTTCTCCGACATCGCCAACGAGGTCGCCGAGTCGTACAACTTCTGGCTCGGGGACGCCTTCGCCTCCGGCGGCAGCGCCGGCTACGACCACAAGGGCATGGGCATCACCGCCCGCGGCGCCTGGGAGTCCGTCAAGCGGCACTTCCGGGAGCTGGGCGTCGACACCCAGAGCGAGGACTTCACCGTCGTCGGCATCGGCGACATGTCCGGTGACGTGTTCGGCAACGGCATGCTGCTCAGCGAGCACATCCGGCTGGTCGCCGCCTTCGACCACCGCCACATCTTCATCGACCCGAACCCGGACGCGGCCACCTCGTACGCCGAGCGGCGCCGGATCTTCGAACTCCCGCGGTCCAGCTGGGAGGACTACAACGCCGAGCTGATCTCCACCGGTGGCGGCGTCTTCCCGCGCACCGCCAAGGCCATCCCGATCAACAGCCACATCCGGGACGCCCTGGGCATCGAGGAGAAGATCTCCAAGATGACCCCGGCCGACCTGATGAAGGCGATCCTCAAGGCCCCGGTCGACCTGCTGTGGAACGGCGGCATCGGCACGTACGTCAAGTCGAGCGCCGAGTCCCACGCCGACGTCGGCGACAAGGCCAACGACGCCATCCGCGTCAACGGCGGCGACCTGCGCGTCCAGGTCGTCGGCGAGGGCGGCAACCTCGGCCTGACCCAGCTCGGCCGGATCGAGTTCGCGCAGAACGGTGGACGGGTCAACACCGACGCCATCGACAACAGCGCGGGCGTGGACACCTCCGACCACGAGGTGAACATCAAGATCCTGCTCAACGGCCTGGTCACCGAGGGCGACATGACCGTCAAGCAGCGCAACAAACTGCTCGCCGAGATGACCGACGAGGTCGGCCGGCTGGTTCTGCGCAACAACTACGCGCAGAACACGGCCATCGCCAACGCCCTCGCCCAGTCCAAGGACATGCTCCACGCCCAGCAGCGCTTCATGCGCCACCTGGTCAGGGAGGGCCACCTCGACCGGGCGCTGGAGTTCCTGCCCACCGACCGGCAGATCCGTGAGCGGCTGAACACCGGGCACGGCCTCACCGGCCCCGAGACGGCCGTCCTCCTCGCGTACACGAAGATCACCGTCGCCGAGGAGCTGCTGCACACCTCGCTGCCGGACGACCCGTACCTGCGCACCCTGCTGCACACGTACTTCCCGACCGCGCTGCGCCAGCAGTTCTCCGAGCACATCGACAGCCACCCGCTGAGCCGGGAGATCGTCACCACCCTGCTCGTCAACGACACCGTCAACACGGGCGGTACGAGCTTCCTGCACCGGCTTCGGGAGGAGACCGGGGCATCGCTGGAGGAGATCGTCCGGGCGCAGACCGCGTCCCGCGCGATCTTCGGGTCGGGCGCGGTGTGGGACGCCGTCGAGGGCCTGGACAACAAGGTCGACGCCGGCGTCCAGACCCGGATCCGGCTGCACTCCCGGCGCCTCGTCGAGCGCGGCACGCGCTGGCTGCTCAACAACCGGCCGCAGCCGCTGCAACTGAGCGAGACCATCGCCTTCTTCAAGGACGGCGTGGACCTCGTCTGGGGCGAGCTGCCCAAGCTGCTGCGCGGCGCGGACCTGGAGTGGTACCAGCAGATCTACGACGAGCTGGCCGGCGCCGGCGTCCCCGAGGAACTGGCCACCCGGGTGGCGGGCTTCTCCTCGGCGTTCCCGACGCTCGACATCGTCGCCGTCGCCGACCGGGTCGGCCGGACGCCGATGGAGGTCGCCGAGGTGTACTACGACCTCGCCGACCGGCTGCGCATCACCCAGCTCATGGACCGCATCATCGAGCTGCCGCGCGCCGACCGCTGGCAGTCCATGGCCCGCGCGGCGATCCGCGAGGACCTGTACGCGGCGCACGCCTCCCTCACCGCCGACGTGCTGTCCGCCGGCAACGGCTCGTCCACGCCGGAGCAGCGGTTCAAGGTGTGGGAGCAGAAGAACGCGCCGATCCTGGGCCGCGCCCGGACGACGCTGGAGGAGATCCAGGGCTCCGACGCGTTCGACCTGGCCAACCTGTCGGTGGCCATGCGCACGATGCGCACCCTGCTGCGCAGCCACTCGTAGCGCGCACGCGAGGGCGCCCCCCCTGTATGTGGTGCGTCAGGTCGTGATCTTCCAGACCGTGACGGTGCCGCGGATGTCGGGCATGTAGTCCTGGTCCTGGGGCGACTTCACCTCGGTGACCTCCCACAGCGCGAGGTTGCCGTCACTGGTGATCGTGCAGAGGTAGTCGCCCTTGGCGATCTGCTCGTCCCGGTTGATGGACTCGGCGGACAGGCTGTCCGTGTAGGGGTTCTGGTCCGCCCCCGCGCGGCACTCCTTGTCCGTGGAGCCGCTGGCCTCGCCCATGGAGGTGCCGAACGACACCGCCGAGCCGTCGATGCGCAGTTCCGCGTCCTCGTAGTCCATCTGGGAGCTGGTGGGGTCCACCAGCGGCTGGTCGAGGTCCACGTACGTGCTGTCGAGGCCGGAGTCGGGGCCCCGGACCGTGATCGGCACACTGTCGACGATCTTGGTGTACTTGGCGCCCTCGGCGGGCGGCGCGGAGCCCGTGGGGGTCGTACCGGTGCCCCCGGTGGTGTCCCCCTGACCGTCGTCCGTTCCCGTCTCCGACTCGGTCGGTGTCGGGCTCGGCTTGCCCTTCTCCTCGTTCTTGGCCTTATCGCCGTTCGCCGTGTTGCTGGAGCTCTTGTCGTCGTCCTGCCCGTTCATCAGGTACACCGCGGCCGCCGCGCCCGAGCCGACCGCCAGGACCAGGACGAGGGCGATCAGCCCGGCCTTCAGACCCCGGCGGCTCTTCTTGGGCGGCGTCGGGGCGGGGGCAGGGGCCTGCGGGGTGAGGTTGTACGTCTGGGCGGCGGGCTGCGGGTAGCCGTAGCCCGGGGCCGGGCCCTGGGCGGCGGGGCCGAAGCCCGCCATCGGGGTCGGCTGCGGTACGCCCTGGGTGGTGCCCGCCGCCGGGTCGTGCGGCGGGGGCGTGGTCGGAGGTGCGGTCGCCGGGGGCGCCGTCGGGGGAGCGGTGACCGGAGGTGCGGTCGGAGGTGCGGTCGGGGGTGCCGCGGGCAGCTGCGGTGCCGTCGGCTGCGGCGGGGTCTGCGCGGACTGCTCGCGCCGGGCGATCTCGGCGGTGAGCGGCTCCGGCAGCCAGCCGCTGAAGTCGCTGAGGCCGCGGCCCGCCAACTCCTGGCAGAGCGCCGCCAGTTCCTCCGTGCCGATGCGCTCGGCCGGGTCGGCGGTCAGGCAGCGCTCCAGCAGGGGCCGCAACTGCTCGTCGAACCCGCCGAGTTGCGGCGGGCGCTGGGCGGTGTTGGCGATCTGCGCGGCGATCGTGATGGCGCCGCCGTCGCCGTACGGGTGGCGTCCGGTGGCGGCAACCGCCGCGATCAGACCGAGGGAGAACACATCGGTCGCCGGGGTGACCTGCTCCCCGAGGGCGTGCTCCGGGGACATGTACTGCGGGGTGCCGATCAGGCCGCCGGACTGCGTCAGTTGGGTGGCGTCGGCGGCGCGGGCGATGCCGAAGTCGATGACGTACGGGCCCTGGGTGCCCAGCAGGATGTTGCTGGGCTTGAGGTCGCGGTGGATGACGCCGGCCGCGTGGATCGACGTCAGGGCGCGGGCCGCGCAGCCGACCAACTGGAAGACGGCGGGCAGCGGCAGCGGCCCGAACGCGACGAGGGCGTCGTGCAGGGGGATGCCGGCGATGAACGCGGAGGCCAGCCACGGCAGTTCGCCGGTGGTGTCGTGGTCGACCACCGGGACGATGTGATAGCCCTGCACGCGGCGGGCCGCCTGCACCTCCTGCTCGAAGCGGCGGCGGAAGTCCGCGTCCTGGCCGTACTCCCGGCGGATGACCTTCAGGGCGACCGGCTGGCCGCCTCGGGTGTGCGACAGATAGACCGTGCCCATGCCGCCCTCGCCGATGCGGGCCTGCAAGTGGTAGCCGGCGGTCTCTCGTGGGTCCTGCGGTCCCAGAGGGCTCAGGATGTCGCCAGTGCTGGTGGTAATGGGAGCCTCCCCCGGTACGGTGCCGAACTCCTGTGCCGCGTGCGGGCACTTGAAGCGGTTCCGAAGCTTATACGGCACTTACGACACCTGGAGCTGGCGTTACGGTTCCGTGTGAGTACAGGTACGTGATGCCGGAGAAGGGCCTAGGGTTCGCGCCGTACCCGGCGCTGCCATTCCTCGTCCCGCACGGTGATCGGCGCCGTCGCCGGGACCCCGCGCACCGTCGGTGCCTGCGCCAGGCTCGGGGGGACCGGAGCCGTCGGGGCCTCGGTGAGCGACAGGGTGTGGAACGCCGTCTCGATGATGGCCACCGACGTCGCGAACGGGGCCGGGAGCCAGCCGGTGAAGTCGCGGACGTCCCTGCGGGCCGCTCCCGCGCAGTGCTCGGCGATGTCGGCGGCCGAGGGGCGGGCGACGGGGTCGGCGGTGAGGCAACGGCGGATCACGTCGAGCAGGGGCCGGTCGATGCCGTCGAGGGCGGGCGGGTCGACGTCGGTCGCGGCGATGCGCGTCGCGATGGCGAGCGGGTTGCCCCGGCCGTACGGGTGGCGTCCGGTGGCGGCGACCGCGGCGAGCAGGCCGAGGGCGAACACGTCCGACGCGGAGGTGACCCGGCGGCCCAGCGCGTGCTCGGGGGACATGTAGCGCGGCGTGCCGATGAGGCGGCCGGCGGTGGTGAGGGTGGCGGCCCCCGCGGCCCGGGCGATGCCGAAGTCGAGCAGCCAGGGCCCGTCGGTGGCGAGGAGCAGGTTGGCGGGCTTGATGTCGCGGTGGATGACCCCGGCGGTGTGCACGGCGTCCAGCGCGTGGGCGGCGCAGGCCAGCAGTTGCAGCACCGTCGGCATCGGCAGCGGGCCGTGGGTGTCCAGGGCCTCGCCGAGCGGGACGCCCGGTACGTAGCGCGTGGCCAGCCAGGGGCGCCTCGCCGCCGCGTCGTGGTCGACGATCGGCACCAGGTGGTAGCCGGAGACCCGGCGGCCGGCGGCCACCTCGCGGGCGAAGCGTTCCCGGAAGGCCGGGCTGTCGGCGTACTCCGGACGGACCAATTTCAGGGCGACCGGCTGGCCGCCCCGGCTGCGGGAGAGGTACACGGTTCCCATGCCGCCCTCGCCGATCCTGGCGTACAGCGGATACCCGGAGATCTCCCGCGGATCGTCCGCCCGCAGCGGCCCAGGCACCACCCCGCGCATCGACCGGCCCCCTCTGCTCCCGCTCCCACGTCCCCTCGGAGGGTATCGCGGGGGACGCGGCCCCACCCCGCCCCGGACGCAACCCGGGTACCTCCCATGGCCTCTACCTGAGTGGCCCTCAACGGCGCTATGCCTTATAGAGGGAGCAAAGCATGATGTTTGGGGTGAACGTGGAGCAGCAGCCGCAATCAGCGACAGCCGGGCCTGCCGTACCCGCCGGGCCTGCCGTACCCGCCGGGCCGGCCGTGTCCGTCGTCGTCATCGTCTACAACGACGAGGCCAGGCTGCCCACGGCCGTCCGGTCGGTCCTGGAGCAGACGCTGCGCAGCGTCGAGGTCGTGATCGTCGACGACCACAGCTCGGACGGCTCGTACGAGGTGGCCGCCCGGCTCGCCGCCCGCCACCCCGACCGGGTACGGGCGTACCGGCTCCCCGAGAACAGCGGCGGCTGCGGCGCGCCCCGCAACGAGGGCATCCGGCGGGCCCGCGGGGAGTACGTCCTGTTCCTCGACAGCGACGACGTCCTGGAGCGCAACGCCTGCCGGAACATGCTGGAGGCGGCCGAGACGACCGGCGCCGACCTCGTCTCCGGGCTGTGCGTCCGCGTCCACGTGGACACCCGTACGAAGAAGGAGGTCAAGTGGTATCCGTGGCTGTACTCCCGCACACGGACGCTCGACTCCGTCTCCGAGCTGCCCGACCTGCTGGTGTACGACACCCTGTCGACCAACAAGTGCTACCGGCGTGACTTCCTGGTCGAGGGCGGTCTGGAGTTCCCCGTCGGCATCCACTACGAGGACCTGTTCTTCTCCGCCCAGGTGTACGCGGCCGCCCGCCGGATCACGCTCATCCCCAACCGGGTCTACGACTGGAACGTCGTCGAGCGGCCCGGCGCCGAGTCGATCAGCAACCGGCGGGCCGAGATCGCCAACTTCGCGCACCGCATGGAGATCCACCGCAGGGTCGACCGGCTCCTCGCCGACCGGGGGCTGCCGGAGCTGAAGTTCGCCAAGGACGTCAAGTTCCTCAAGCACGACCTGGTGCTGCACCTGCGCGATCTGCCGTTCCGGGACGCCGCCTACCGTCGGGAGTTCGCCGCGCTGGCCAACGCCTATCTGGCGTCCATCGACCCGGCCGCGTACGACGAGGTCGAGCCCATCCACGCGATCTGCGCCTATCTGCTGCGCGAGCGCGACTGGGACAACCTGCTGCCCGCCGTGGACACCCTCACCAACCGCGACAAGGTGTCCGCTCCGATGGTCGAGCGCGACGGGCGGATCTACTGGTGTGCCGAGCACATCGAGGAGGACCCCTTCGCGCGGCGGATCCTGGACGTCACCGAACTCGGCTACCACGCACGGCCGGTCGGGAAGATGTTCCTGCGCAACGAGCTCACCGAGTACTCCCGGCCGGGGCGCAGCGGAGTCGTCCGGCTCGCCGGCCGCGTCACCAACCCCCTCGGGGTCATCCCGCCCGGCGCCCGGCTCACCGCCGAGCTGGAGTTCTACGCCCGCCGCCCCGGCGTCCGCTTTTGGACCTTCCGGGTGCCGGTGGCCGCCGTACGGCACGAGGGCCCGTACGTGTCGTGGGAGGCCACCGCCGACATCGAGAAGGTCCTGCGGCCGCTCGGCATCGTGGACGCCGTGTGGGACGTCCGCCTCCATCTCGATGTCGACGGTGAGCGGACGTCGACACGGCTCACCGCCGCCGAACCGGGCCTCGCGACCGGGCAGCTGCCGGTCCGCCCCCGCCTCACCCGGCTGGTCGCCGACCGCGTCGAGCCGCACATCTCCGCCCGCGGCCACCTCGCCTTCCGGCTGGTCCCGGACAAGAAGGCCAACGACCTCGTCGTCCGCGGCCTGCGCGGCACCCCCGGACGACTGGCCAAGACCGGCTACCGCAAGGCCAAGGCACTACGCAAGAAGGCCACCTCCGGGGACACCAAAATCCGCCTTTATCATGAGGCATTCCTTCGGCTGCCCCCGCGCCGGCGCCTGGTGGTCTTCGAGAGCCACCTCGGCCGGCAGTACAGCGACAGCCCCCGGGCGATCTACGAGGAGATGCGCCGCCAGGGCCTCGACTTCGAGGCGGTGTGGTCGTACGCGGGACGCCCGGACGGCTTCCCCTCCGACGCGACCCTCGTACGCCGCTGGTCCCTGCCCTACCTCAGGGCGCTGGCCCGCGCCGAGTTCTGGATCGACAACCAGAGCTACCCGCTGAAGCTGACCAAGCGGCCCGGCACGACGTACCTCCAGACCTGGCACGGCTCCGCCCTCAAGCGCATGGGCTTCGACGAGCCGAGCTGGAGGCTCAAGTCCCGTGCCGCGCAGGCGGAGCAGCAGCGCACCCTGGACCGCTTCGACCGCTTCCTGATCCGCTCCGAGCACGACGTGCGCACCCTCGCCAAGGCCTTCCGCCTCCGCGAGAAGGCTCTGCTGCGGGTGGGCTACCCCCGCAACGACGTCCTCGTCCAGACCCGAGGTGCCACCGAACGCCCGCCCCTGGCAGCCGAGTTGGGCATCCCGGCCGACAAGAAGGTCCTGCTGTACGCGCCGACGTTCCGCCAGTCGGGGCAGAAGCGGTTCGCGCTGCCGTTCGACGTGGAGCGCTTTGCGGAGACCTTCGGCGACGAGTACGTCCTCCTCGTCCGCGCCCACTACCTCAACCACGTCGTGCTCCCGCCCTCCGTACGGGGCCGCGTCATCGACGTCTCCGGCCACCACGACGTGACGCCCCTGCTCGTCCTCGCCGACGCGCTGATCACGGACTACTCGTCGGTGATGTTCGACTACGCGCTCCTGGACCGCCCGATGCTGTTCTTCACGTACGACTACGACGCCTACGTGCACGAGGGCCGCGGCACCTACTTCGACCTGATGGAACGGGCACCCGGCCCGGTGGTCCGCACGGAGGACGAGCTGCACGCCGTCCTCGCGGGCTCCTCGCTGGAGGAGCAGTCGGTGAAGTACGCGGCCGCGCGGGAGCGGTTCACGGCCGCATTCGGCGAGTACGACAAGGGCACGGCCGCGCGGCGGATCGTCGACGAGTTCTTCTCCGACTGGAGGCGCAAGTGACCGGGCAGCGGGACGGGCGGCGGGACATCTTCCTCGTCGCCAACAGCGTCGACGAACTGGGCGGGGTGACCAGCTGGACCCACCAGATGGCCCGGCTGTTCACCGAGCGGGGCCACCGCGTCCACGTCATCGGCATCGCCACCCCGGAGGACCCGTACGACCTCGGCGACCTCCCCTACCCGACGACCAGGCTGTACGACGGTCAGCCGCCCGCCCCCGGCCGGGCGCGGGACGCGAGCATGCGGGACCGGGCCGCTCGGCTGACCCGGATCTTCGAGGCCGCCCGCCCGGGAGCGGTCGTCGTCGTCACCCAGGTGTGGGCGATGGAGTGGGTGCGGCTCGCCGACACCCGCGGACTGACCGTCATCGGCATGAGCCACGAGTCGTACGAGACCGCGAAGGCCAGCTCCCGCTTCCGCCGCGTCCTGAAGTACTACGCGGACGTCGACCGCATGCTCGTCCTCACCCGCGAGGACGCCGACCTGTGGATCGGCGAGGGCCTCAACAACGCCTCGTTCATGCCGAACGCCGTGCCCTGGCTGCCCGACGTGCCCTCGCCGCGCACCGGGAAGGCCGTCGTCAGCATCGGCCGGCTGAGCGACGAGAAGGGTGTCGACATGCTCCTCGACACCTGGGCGGAGGTCGCCCCCTCCCACCCCGACTGGACCCTGCGGATCTACGGGTCCGGCGAGGACGAGGAACTCCTGCGCAAGCAGTGCACGGCACTCGGCCTCGACGACTCGGTGGCCTGGATGGGCCGTACCGCCGACGTCCCGGCCGCCCTCCGGGAGGCTTCCGTCTTCGCGCTCTCCTCGCGGGGCGAGGGCTTCCCGCTCGCCCTCATGGAAGCGATGGCGATGGCCGTCCCGTGCGCCGCGTTCGACTGCGCGCCCGGCGTCCACGAGATCGTCGCCGACGGCGAGGACGGCCTGCTGGCACCCCCCGGCAACACCGCCGAACTGGCCCGCAAGCTGGACCTGCTGATGTCGGACAAGGCCCTGCGGGACCGCATGGGCGACAGGGCGAGGGAGAACGTACGGCGTTACGGGACGGCCGAGATCGTGGACAGGTGGGAGAACCTCTTCGCGTTCCTGGAGAGGTGACGGGGGGCGGGTCGGAGGGGGCCCGGGCTGTTGGGGGCCCGGGCCGTTCGGGGGGCTGGGCCGGGAGGGCGGTTACTTCTTGCCGCCGGTGAACTTCTCGTACTCCTTCAGCACCTCGTCCGTCGGCCCGTCCATGCGCAGCTCGCCGCGCTCCAGCCACAGCACCCGGTCGCATGTGTCGCGGATCGACTTGTTGTTGTGGCTGACGAGGAAGACGGTCCCGGCGTGCTTGCGCAGCTCGCGGATGCGCGCCTCGGACCGCTTCTGGAACGACCGGTCGCCCGTCGCCAGCGCCTCGTCGATCAGCAGCACGTCGTGGTCCTTGGCCGCGGCGATGGAGAACCGGAGCCGCGCCGCCATGCCGGAGGAGTACGTCCGCATCGGCAGCGTGATGAAGTCGCCCTTCTCGTTGATGCCGGAGAAGTCGACGATCTCCTGGTACCGCTCACGGACCTGCTCACGGGACATCCCCATCGCGAGCCCGCCGAGGTACACGTTGCGCTCGCCGGTGAGGTCGTTCATCAGCGCCGCGTTCACCCCGAGCAGGGAGGGCTGGCCGTCGGTGTAGATCCGGCCGTTCTCCACCGGCAGCAGTCCCGCCACCGCCTTGAGCAGCGTCGACTTCCCGGACCCGTTGGTGCCGATGAGCCCGATGGCCTCGCCCCGGTACGCGGTGAAGGACACGTTCCGCACGGCGTGCACCGTGCGCACACCGGCCGCCCTCTCGCTCTTCTTCCGCCGGAGCATGCGGTTCAGCGCGGCCGTGGCGCTGCCGCGCCCGGCTCCCGTGCCGTTGACCCGGTAGACGATGTCGACGCCGTCGACGACGACGGTGGGGACGGGCTCGTCCCCGACGGCGGGAACGTGCTCGTGCTCGGCGGTGGGGGCGGGCGCGTCGGTGGTGCCCGGCGTGTCCCGCCGTGTACCCGGGAGGGTGTTGGTGTCAGCCACGGCCGTAGGTCTCCTCAGCCTTCCAGAAGTAGATGAATCCGCCGACGCCCGCGAGGAGCGCCCAGCCCGCGGCGGCCGCCCAGACGTGGTGGGGGAGTTGGCCGCCCTCGAAGCTGTCGATGAGCGCGAACCGCATGAGGTCGATGTAGAGCGCCGCCGGGTTGTACTCCAGGAACAGATGCACGGCGTACGGCAGATCGCGGTTGGCGAGGATCCTGTCGATGCTGAACATCACGCCCGACGCGTACATCCACGTACGCAGCACGAACGGCATCAGCTGGGAGATGTCGGGGGTCTTGGCGCCGATGCGGGCCATGACCATCGCGACACCGGCGTTGAACACGAACTGCAGGGCCAGGGCGGGCACGATCAGCAGCCAGGAGAGGGTGACCGGCACGCCGAAGGCCAGCAGGATCACGGCCAGCGCGGCCATGGAGAACAGCAGTTGCTGGAGCTGCTGGAGGCAGTATGAGACGGGGAGCGAGGCCCGGGGGAAGTGCAGGGCGCGGACCAGGCCGAGGCTGCCGGATATCGCCCGGGTGCCGGCCATGATCGAGCTCTGGGTGAACGTCCACACGAACACGCCGGTCACGAGGAACGGCACATAGTCCGGGACACCGTGCTTCGTGCCCATCAGGACGCCGAAGATGAAGTAGTACACGGCCGCGTTGAGCAGCGGGTTGGCGATCTGCCAGATCTGGCCGAGCTTCGCCTGGCTGTACTGCGCGGTGAGCTTCGCCGTGGCGAAGGCCGTGATGAAGTGCCGCCGCGCCCACAGCTGCCGCACGTACGCGCCCAGGGAGGGGCGGGCCCCGCTGACGGTGAGGCCGTGGCGCGCGGCGAGCTGCGCGGGGGTCTCGGCGGTGGTCTTGGCGGGGGCCGGGGTGCCGGTGGCGGTCGGGGTGCCGGTGTCGGTCGGGGGCGGTGTGTCGAGGACCTGGCTCACATCCGCTGCTTTCGCTAGGTGGGGGCGGGCGACGGGGCGGGGCGGGGTGGGGCGACGGGGCGGGTGCCGCTCTTACTTTTCTCGGTGTTTCCCGGTACTTCTCTTGCCCCGCCCTTACGTCGGGACGGGACCGTATCGTCGTTACGTGAGCGTAAGCGGATCTGACGTCGGAACGCAACCGTTTCGTCGTGACGCCCCTATGCTGGTCGGCATGACGACCAGCGCCGACTCCTCCGCGGCCCAGCCGCCGCCCCGGCCGCCCCGCCGGGCGCCCGCCGGGGCGGCCGTGCTCCGCGAGGACGTGACCGAGGCGATCAGGGCGGCGGTGTTCGAGGAGCTGGCCGCCGTCGGCTACGCCCGGATGTCCATCGAGGGGATCGCGCGGCGCGCGGGCGTCGGCAAGACGGCGGTATACCGCCGCTGGCGCTCCAAGCTGCACCTCGTGCTCGACCTCGTGTCGGCCGTGGCGGTCCAGGGGCTGCCGACGCCGGACACGGGGTCCCTGGAGGGTGACCTCCGGTTGCTGTACGAGGTCACGTCGCGCGCCCTGCGGCACCCCGTGGCCGGCCAGATCATCCCCGACCTCCAGGCGGAGGCCGCCCGCAACCCCGATATCGCCGAGGCCATGCAGAAGGCGCTGAGCGAGGGGCAGCAGAGCGTCGCCACGGGCATCGTCGCGGCGGCGGTCGCGCGGGGCGAGGTGCGCGAGGGCGTCGACGAGAACCTGGCGCTGGATCTGATCTCCGGCCCGCTGTACTGGCGGTCGGTGGTGGTGCGCACGCCGAAGCTGCCGAAGGGGTATCTGGAGGGGCTGACGCGGGCCACGGCGGCGGCGTTGCGGGCGTTGTAGGGGGCTGGGGGCTGGGGCTGCGGCTGGGCCTGTGGCTGGAGCTAGTCCGTGTCGAGCTGGTGGTCGGCCCAGATGTAGCTCTCCGGGAGCAGGGCGGTGACGGGGACTGCGCGGAGGCGGTCGGCCCGGCCGACGATGACCTTGAGGTCGGGGAAGTAGTCGAGCAGCACCTGACGGCACCGGCCGCACGGGGGCACGACCCCACGGTCCCGGTCCCCGACGGCGACGATCGTGTCCAGCTCGTAGGCGCCCTGGGAGGCCGCCGCGCCGATGAGGACCAGCTCGGCGCAGGGGCCACCGGTGAAGTGATAGGCGTTCACCGCGGTGACGATCCGACCGTCCCGGGCGCGGGCCGCCGCGGCCATGGTGTGGTTGTCGCCCTGACAACGGGTACGGGCGACGTGCGCCGCCGCCCGGATCAGCTCGTGATCGACGTCGTCGCTCCGCATGGTCCTCTTCCTGTTCTTCTGGGCCGGCCGCAGACGCTGCCTTGGACGACCAGCCCGACGCAAGCGCATATCGCCGGAACCGCCGCACCGAACGGCTCTACGCGGCCAACCGTCGCCGGGCTCGGCGCAGACCCCCCAGCAGGGCGTCGAGCGTCTGAAGGGCCACCGCGAGGCGCGGGGCGTTCTGCTCCTCGACCTCCGGATGTGGCAGGCCCCGGAAGTCGAAGGGGCCCCAGACGTCGTGGAAGACGGCCAGTTCAGCCCAGATCCCGGGCGCGTCGGGCGCCACCGTCAATTCGACCAGCCGGTGTTCCCCGCGCTTCTCCCCCCTCGCGTCGATCCAGGTCCCGGAACCCGCGACGAGGATGCTCCCGACCTGGGCGTCGGGGAAGCCCACGGGGCGGCTCCGCGCGACGCGCAGGGGGTACCTCCTTATCGTCGATCGGACCCAGAAGTGACATACGAGTGATGAGCCCGGTGCCGCCGCTGCCGTCCACGAACCAGTCCCATTCGAGGCTTTCGGGTGCAAGGAGCTCGGCTTCACGCAGAACGGCGGACATCCGAGCGGCGACGGACAGCGCGGATTCCAGGCCCGGAGGCGCGTACTCTTCGAGATCCCACGTCCATGACGCGCACTCTCTCGGAGAGCGGAGGAGCGTCGACATCACTCAGCACCGTCCCGAGAGTTCCTCTACAGCGCATCGATGCCGGTGACCGGCAGGGTCATTCAGGTTCCTTGCGCCAAGTCTTGGTGGGCTGCCCATTCTCGTCCCAGTGAAAGTCCTGCAGCATGGTCAGGCCGTTCTCGGCGAACACCTGTTCCGAGGCGAGCGTGCCGTTGGGGTGCCATTCCCTGGCGACTCCGACCGGGCGCCCCTTGCGTACCGTCGCCTCGGAGCGAAGGGTGCCGTCCTTGTACCACTCGCGGCTGGGACCGTCCTGGAGGCCGTCGACGTACGAGTCCAGACTGATGACAACACCGCCTGAGCGCTCCTCGACTTCTCCGGTGAAGGGGCGCCCCCGATACAGCAGACGTTGCTCGTAATCCATATCGACCTCGGGGTCGTCGATGTCGATTCGTGGTACTGAAGTCATTGCGGGATCCAATTGTCATCGGTCGGCGGGGAGCCCGTGAACCTGCCGTGCAGGCTGTCCACACCGTGAAGCATATGGTGGCAGTTCACGCAGAAAGCCGCGGGCCGTACGGGAAGCCCCGTCTTCATATGGTTCAGGTACGGGAACTCGATGGAGGCGATCATGTCGGCGAGCGCTTCCTCCCCGTCGGGAAGGCCTCGCTTCTGCCGTTCCCACAGCAACTCGTTGACTGCCTTGACCTCGGCGTGCCCGAGCGGGTGGTCCGGCCCCGGTGGGGGATCGCCGATTTCGCCGTATCGGGCCGCGATGGTCGGGTGGACGTGATCCGGCGGGATGATGTTGGTGGCCTTGCCGTTGATTCCTTCGGCGACTATGCCTGTCCGCAGATCCATGACCGGGCCGGCGCAGGCCCCTGTTTGCTTCCTGGGAAACGTCCCCAGTTCTTTCGCCTCCAGATAGGAAGCGGCACGCTGATATCCCAGCTCCTTGAGGAAATGCTCGACGTTCTTGCCATCGACCTTGGTAATTACCTTGTAGCCGTTGACTTCCACTGTCTCCACGCGGCCCGGCGGTACCTGACCGAGGATCTTCGTGCCGGGCCCGGCTGGTGGCAAGGGCTGTCCCGGGACGATCTCGGTGGGGGGCGCGGCCCGGCGGGCGGCGTCCTCCGCGATCGAACCGCCCGGTTCCCGTACGTCCCGGTCGCCGTGGTGGGCACCGTCGGGCTGCCCATGCGGTGACGTGCCGTCGTCGGCATGGCTACCCGAGCCATGGCCATCGCCATGGCCGCCCTGACGAACTCCGTCGTCTCCGTGTCCGACGGGGCCCGGCTCGTGCCCCGTGCCGGGGCGGGCCCCGTCGTCGGCATGACCGTTCGCCGTGGGGCCGTCGCCATGCGGGGGCGGGGTGGAGGGGTCCCGCGGACCGGTCGGCGGCTCATGGCTCGCGGAGGGACCACGGCCCAGATCATCGGCACGCCCACCCGGGAGGCCGTTGTCCCCGACCCGCCCGGTGCCGCCGAGGTCGTCACCCACGCGCGCGGTGCCGCTCAGGTCGTCCCCGACTCGCCCCGCAGCCGTACTGCCGTCACCGACCCTGGCCCCGGCCCCCACCAACTCCTGCTCCGGAGTCCGTACTTCGGCGCCCCGCTCCGCCGCCGTCCCCTCGTGCTTGATGCCGTCCAGGGACTCGCGCACGGTGCCGTCGGCGTTGTGCATGATCAGGGTTTTGGTGTCGAGGTAGACGACCTCGCCCTTGGGGGTTTCCATGCGGACGCTGTTCTCGGGGTTCAGGCCCGCCGGGAGCTCGTCCGTCAGGTTCGGGGTGTCGGCGATGCGGTAGGTGCCCTCGCCGAGGCGGATGTGGGTGCCGTCGGTGATGCCGCGCAGGCTCGCCATGACGTCGCTGATCTTCACGGCGGTCGCGCCGACGCCCTTGGTGATGTACGTCATCGGGTCGACGATCCTGCCGGCCTTGCCGGCGAAGGAGATCGCCTTGGCGATGGCGCCCGCCTTGCCCGCGCCGGAGACCGCGCCGCCGGCTCCGCCGGTGAAGATGGTGGTGACGACGTTGAAGGTGACCGCCCCGGCCGCGCGGGAGGGGTTCTTGCCCCACTCGTCGTAGGCGATCAGCGCCTTGCCCGTCTCCACGACCGCGGTGCGGGAGTCGCGCAGCCAGGAGGGCAGCTTGTCCGCCGGGGTCAGCCAGTACGCCGCGCCCAGCGGGGTCGCGGTGATGGCGATGCCGGTCAGGAGCTTGCCCAGGCCGGTCCATGCCTGGCCGGCCGCGTCCCAGCCGCTGAAGCCGACGAGGGTGCCCAGGCCCTTGATGGTGCCCCAGACGCCGTCGACGACGAAGCCGACGGCGAAGTCCCAGACGTGTTCGTGGATGTAGTACCAGGGGTTGGACTCCTCCACCGGGTCGCCCCAGGGCAGTCCGCCGGCGTGGTCGAGGTCCTCGCCGCGGTAGCCGTACATGTTCTCTTTGTTCGAGCCGTCGTTGACGACCAGCGGCTCACCGCCGACCAGCGCGACGATCTTGTTGTAGCAGTCGCGCTCGGCCGCCTGGAACGCGGCGTAGGCGGCGTTGATGTCGGAACGGCGGTTGTTGTTCTCCTCGACGAGGTCACCGTCGGCACGCCACTCGTCATCGTCCGCGATCTTCGCGCGGAAGGCGATGGCGTCCCGGCGGAGCTGCTCGAACTTCTGCTTGAGCGGGCCGACCGCCGCCGCGTAGTCGTCGAGCGCGGAGGCCACGGTCCCCAACTCGGTGGAGAACTCCTCGCCCTTCGCCGCGACCGGCGCCGTCGTCGCGAACAACTGGTCCGCCTCCGGCGCCTTGTAGTACGCCGACAGGCCGCCGAAGCGGGTGTCGATCGCCGAGCCCGAGTCCTTCAGCGAGGTCCCGGCCGACCGGATGCCGCTGATGTGCTGGTCCAGCAGCTCCAGGTTGCCGGTGAACTCGGGGACCTCTTCCGGGATGACGGGGATGTCGTCGCTCACTTCGGCCCCTGCCCGCCGTCGCCGCCGACGCCGGGCGGCGGGGGCACCACCGTCGCCTTGAGCGCGTTGGCCTGGTGCTGGGCGGCCATGTCCAGGTCACCGGTGACGTACGCGTTGGTGGCCTTGGCGGCGCCCTGTACGGAGTCGATGGTCCGCTGCGCCATGAACGCCAGCTTGTTCTGCCGTTCCTCCAGGTACTTGCTCAGCGCCGCCGCCACCGGGCCGACCGGCACGCGCGGGGTGCCGGCGGCGACCGGTCCGATCATGGGGCCGCTGAACTGCCCGCCAGGTACGGCTGTTCCGGCCGACTCGGCCGCGCTCGCCATGTTCGTCACCAGTGAGTTGGCGGCCTTCTCCAGACCGCCCGCCGCCTCACCGGTCGAGTTCAGCGTGCTCTGCACGTTGACCGGATCGATGTCCCAAGCCGGCATCGTCGTTACCCCCGTAACGTTCGCTTCCCTCAGTACACACGCGCAACCGGCACCGTTCGGTTCCCACCGGAGAGCGGGACTTCACGGCCGTCGCACGGGCGCGCACGTCAATCGTTGGTACCAAAGGGGCGGTTACGAGCGCAACGTCAATGCGGTGAGGTGCCTCACAGCCACGGGCAAGGCTGCGGCGACGGGTACGGGGGCGGCCATCGGCGGCGGGGCCGACTCTCGCCGGTCAGGGCCGTGGTGCCTCCCTCACCGGGCAGGGTGGTGGTGCGTCCAGCCCTCCCACGCGGAGGCGATCATCTCGTCGACTCCGTGGCGGGCCTTCCAGCCCAGTTCGGTGGCGATGCGGTCCGCCGAGGCGACGACGCGGGCGGGGTCGCCCGGACGCCGGTCCACCACGACCGGGGACAGGGAGTGGCCGGTGTGGGCGGTGATCCGGTCGATCATCTCCCGTACCGAGACGCCCTCGCCGCGGCCGATGTTGAGGGTGAGGTCGGTGCCGGGGGCCTCCCGCAGCCGCCGGGCGGTGGCCACATGGGCCTCGGCCAGGTCGACGACGTGGATGTAGTCGCGGACGCAGGTGCCGTCGGGGGTGGGGTAGTCGGCGCCGAAGATCCGCGGCGGAGCCGCCTCGGTGAGCTTCTCGAACACCATGGGGACGAGGTTGAACACACCGGTGTCGGCCAGGGCCGGGGCCGCCGCCCCGGCGACGTTGAAGTAGCGCAGCGACGCCGTCGACAGGCCCGTCGCCCGGCCCGTGGCCCGCACCAGCCACTCCCCGACCAGCTTCGTCTCGCCGTACGGGCTCATGGGCGCGCAGGGCGTGTCCTCCGTGACCAGGTCCACGTCGGGCATGCCGTACACAGCCGCCGAGGACGAGAACACGAACGACGGGACACCGGCGTCCGTGACGGCGCCGAGCAGGGTGCGCAGGCCCTCGACGTTCTCCCGGTAGTAGTGCAGGGGCCGTTCGACGGACTCGCCGACCTGCTTCTTCGCCGCGAGGTGCACGACGCCGGTGACGCCGTGGCCGCGGATCACCCGCGCCAGACGCTCCCCGTCGAGGGTCGAGCCGATCTCCAACGGCACACCCTCCGGCACCCGCTCGGCGATCCCCGTGGACAGGTCGTCGTAGACGACGGCCTCCTCGCCCGCGTCGAGCAACGCGCGCACCACATGGGCTCCGATGTATCCGGCGCCACCGGTGATCAGCCAGGTCATGGACGACTGTCCTCTCGTCGATGGACCCGCGGGGTCCTGCCAGGGGTGAGGCCGCGCGCGTCGGGTGACGGCGCGGGTGCGACCAGGTCGGTCATCAGTGAAGCAGGCGCTTGAGACGACGGCGCACCACCTCGGTGAATCCGCGCCAACCGGGCGCGAGCCGCAGTGCGAGCGCGCCCGCGTGGGTCGCGTACGGCTGCACCAGGAGCACTCCGTGCCGGGTGCTCGGGAGCGCGCGACGGCGCAGTAGCCCGGCACCCGAGACCGCGTGGGCGGTGGTCTCGCGCCGGCTGCCGTCCTGGAACAGCAGTCTCAGCCGCAGGTCCCAGGTGCCGCTGCCCAGCGCCGCCAGGTCCAGCGGGACCTCCGCCGCCCAGTGCTCGGCCCCGGGGCAGGCCGTGAGGGGCACCGTGCGGGCGAGGCCCACGCGGCCGTCGTCCCGCTCGACGAACTCCACCTCCACCGTCTCGGGGCCCGCGTCCGCCATCCGTCCGTACAGCTCGTGCAGGCGCAGCCGGAGGACGGTGCTCCGCGCGTGGGGCCGCAGCTCCGCGTCGACGGCGGCCGGCAGCAGGTGCACGGGGCGGACGAGGAGGTGGTCCAGCTCCACCTGGGGCAGGTCCGCCGACCAGACGGGTGTGCCGTCGCCGGCGCGCGCGTACGGCGGGTTGAGCCGCGCCGGTCGGGCCGCCATCTCCTTGAGGCGGCCCAGGTCGCGCGGTTCCTCGGCGGCGAGGATCACCCGGGCGACGACGCGGCCGGGCGCGGGCGCCGGCGTGAAGTCGCCCTCGTCGAAGCAGCTCAGGTACGCGCGGGTGAGGCCCCACCATTCGCGCCGGTAGTGCGCGCTGCGCAGGTCCAGCTCGCGCACGTACATGCGCAGCGAGTGGTCGAGGAAGCGTGTCCGGGTGGCCCGCGCGAGGCGCTTCTCGCCGGCGCCGAGGAGGATGTCGTACGACAGCCGGTCGGCCTGGATGCGGGCCTGCCAGTTGGCGATGTCGGAGCGGTCGAGGGAGAGCGAGAGCCGGGCCGCCGAACGCCGGACCTGCCACACGTAGACGGGGTCGGGGACGAGCGCGACGCGCGGCCCGGCGGCCAGCACGCGGGCGACGAACACGAAGTCCTCGTACGGGAAGCGTCCCTCGGGGAAGCGGATGCCGTGGTCGCGCAGGAAGGCGGTTCGGTAGAGCTTGTTGACGCAGAGCGTGTCGTGGACGAGGCGCTCGCGCCGGGCCGGATGGGTGACCAGCGCGCGCCGGGCGTACACCTCGGGCTGCCAGGGCGTCTCGCGCCCCGAAGGCAGCTCCCTGCGGACGCACAGCCCGGCCGCCACCGGCGCGTCGTCCTCCACCGCCGCGTCCAGCAGTGCGGTGACGGCGCCCGGCGGCAGGACGTCGTCGCTGTCCAGGAACATCACGTACGGGGCGGTCGCGGCGTCCAGGCCGTCGTTGCGCGGGGTGCCGCAGCCGCCGCTGTTGGTCCCGCGCCGGACGACTCTCAGCCGGGGTTCGGCGGCGGCCAGTTCCTCCAGCAGATCGCCGCTGCCGTCCGTCGAGCAGTCGTCGACCGCGATCACCTCATGGACGGCCGGCCCCTGGGCGAGCGCCGAGCGCACTGCGTCCGCCACGTGAAGGGCATCGTCGTACCCGATGACGACGACGGTGACCTGCGCCTGCTGAAGAAGCATCGTTGCCCCGAACCTATGAGAGGTTTGTGTGCAATCTTCCCTTAAGAGGGACTTCGCGGCCCCGTCGGGAAGATGGCCCGTGTGGAGTCGGGGTTCCGTTCGGGCGTGTGGGATTCCGTCGGATCGTCGGTGGCGTTCGTGCCGACCGGGTGGGGATTCCCGGTGGTACCCCGCCAAAGCCGGGCGAACGACAGGCCCGCCGCGATCACCAGCAGCCCGTTGCGCGCCACCATCAGCAGACAGCCCCGCCAGGTGGAGGCGACCACGTCGTCGTAGAGCACCGGATAGACCACGGTGGTGAGGGCGGTCGCCGCCACGAGCAGGACGGCCACCGGCCGCTGGGTGGTGTGCCGCGAGGTCAGGCACACGGCGGACAGTCCGAGCAGCCACACCAGGTACTGGGGGCTGATGACCCGGCTGGTCACCGTGAACAGCAGCACGGCGGCCAGGGCGGCGTCGTACGGTGTCGCCGGCGACCAGCGGCGGGCCCGCGTCCGCCACAGCAGCAGCGCGCCGAGTGCCAGCACGGTGAGCCCCAGCAGGGCCGCGGCCACCGACGACACATACGGCCCGACGAACTCCAGCGAGCCGTAGCGATGGCGCACGGTCCCCGGCCAGCCCGCCCGGCGCGCGAGCCCCAGGGCGGTGCCGCCCAGCGACTCGATCTGCACGCCCCGCCCGCCCTGCTGCCGCAGGAAGTCGAACGGATCCCTGAACAGCGCGGCCAGTGCCCCCAGCAGCACACCCGCCGTGACCACCGCCGCCGTCCACGCCTCCCGCGTCGTACGGCCCCTCGGCATGCCGATCAGCGTCAGTGCCGGCCACACCTTCACCAGCGCGCCGGCCGCCGCCAGCGCCCCGCACGCGCGCGTGGAGCGCGACAGGGCGAGCAGGGCGACGACGGCGAAGGCGGTGGCCTGCACGTCGTAGCGCACCAGGGGCAGGAACATCAGCAGCGGTAGGGCCGCCGTCCACAGGGCCGCGCCGCGCAGACTGCGTCCGGGGCGCCGTCCCGCGCGCAGGAGGGCCACCGTGACGACCAGGTCCGCCGCGAGGGTCAGGGCCACGAACGCCTGGAAGTACGTCAGCCCCGGCAGCAGCCCGGGGGAGAGGAGCACCGGGCCCGCGCCCGGCGGGTACTGCCACAGCCGGTCCCCCGACGGGTACGTGCCGGTGGTGAGGACGCCGTACCAGCGGGCGTACAGCTGGTGCACCTCGCGCGCGACCCCGCCCTCGCCGAGCGGGCCGAGGTGGTCGTGCGCGAGCAGCCACAGCATCAGGGCGCGGGTGGCGAGCCAGCCGACGGTGAGAGATCTCATCGGCCGGATCGTAAGGCGCGCGAAAGCCGGGAATGCGGCGATACGCCGTCGAAGGCCGACAAGAGCGATCAAGACCGACCGATGGGCAGTACGGGGGCCACCTGGGGCGTGCTTCTCATCCGACGGCGGCCGGCCGTGCCCGACGGCAACCCTCCGCGCCCGAGGGTGGTCCGCCGGGGCGTCCGGGGGCGGTTTCGCCGGCAGAGGGACGGGGACGGTCAGCGGGTCGTGGGGTCCTGGAGTGCCGCCTCGTCCAGGGCGGCGGTGAGGCGGTCCAGGCGGTCGCGGAGGTCGCGGATCTCGTCGACGTCGAACGTGGTCGCGGAGAAGATCCGGCGCGGCACGGCCAGGGCGCGCTCCCGCAGGGCGGTGCCCTCCTCGGTCAGCCGCACCTCGACGGACCGCTCGTCGCGGGCGCTGCGCTCCCGCCGGACGAGACCGGCGGCCTCCAGGCGCTTCAGCAGCGGGGACAGGGTCCCGGAGTCGAGTCGCAGATACTCGCCGAGCTTCTTGACGGGCAGCTCGCCCTGCTCCCACAGCACGAGCATCACCAGGTACTGCGGATAGGTGATCCCCAGCTCCTTGAGGACCACCCGGTAGACGCCGTTGAAGGCGCGCGAGGCGGCGTGCAGGGAGAAGCAGATCTGCCGGTCCAGGCGGAGGAACTCCTCCTCGGAGACCCCCTCGGGCAATGGGATGGCGCTGGTCATGCCCCCAGAGTACCTCGCCGCCCACCATTTAGTTGTGCCCAATTGAATTGTGTGCTCTACTTGGGGCCGTGCACGGCGATCGGACGGATCGCCGGACGTGACGTGAACTGTGAAAGGGATGGGTTTCCCATGGACGCGCTCTACACCGCTGTCGCCACCGCCACCCACGGCCGCGAGGGCCGCGCCGTCACCAACGACGGCAAGCTCGACCTCGGCCTGGCCCTCCCGGTGGAGCTGGGCGGCAACGGCCAGGGCACCAACCCGGAGCAGCTGTTCGCCGCGGGCTACGCCGCCTGCTTCGCCAGCGCCCTCGGCCTGGTCGGCCGCGCCGCCAAGGTCGACGTCAGCGAGGCCGCCGTGACCGCCGAGGTCGGCATAGGCAAGCAGGGCGAGGGCTTCGCCCTCAAGGCCACCCTCCGCGTCGAGCTCCCCGACAGCGTCGACGAGGCCACCGGCCGCAAGCTCGTCGAGCAGGCCCACCAGGTCTGCCCCTACTCCAACGCCACGCGCAACAACATCCCGGTCGAGCTCGTCATCGAGTAACCCGTCGCCGCACGGCCGTCGCGCGCGGATCGCTCCGCACCACCCCTACGGAGCGATCCGCGCCTCCGCATCACCCCGGCGGAGCGATCCGCGCCCTACGGAGCGATCCGCGCCAGCACCTCCCCGGTCCGCGGACTGAAGTCCACGACCACCGCCTCCTGAGGCGCCTCGCGCGACCGGGTGAGCAGCAGCCACCTCACCCCGTACCGCCGGGCGATCTCCGTGCGTTCCGCGCGCGTGGCCGCCGGGTCCAGATACGCCCGGACGTCCGCGTGGCGCCGCGCGCGCTCCTTCTCGTCCAGCGCCGGATCGGGCCAGGTGGGCGCCGCCAGGTTCACCCCGTACCCGGCCATCGCGTGCCCCGCGAAGTACCCGTCGGTGATCAGCACCTCACCCGCGCCCACATGCCGCGCCGCCCACGCGTACGCCGGCCAGCGCGGCGGCTGCGCGAAACCGACCGGGTCCAGCGACCGGGGGACGACCGCCCCCGCCTGCACGGTCAGGAACCCCACGCAGACCCCCGCCGCGGCCACCGCGCCCAGCACCCGCCGCCCCCACCCCCACGGCCGGGGCGCCGCCAGCTCCACCGCCAGGGCGAACTGCGCGGGCACCGCGGCGAGCCCCAGGATCCGGCCGCACGTGTAGTGCCCGCCGACCCAGCCGTACGCCACCACCAGGCACTGCGCCCCGAACATCAGCACCAGCGGATCCCGCGGCGATCTGCGCGCCCGCGCCCACAGCGCCGGCAGCCCCAGCAGCGCCAGCCACAGATGCCCGCCCATGTCCGTGTACAGCAGCCGATGCATGCCGTCCACGCTCGTGTTCCCGGCCAGCGACAGGACGCTGTAGTACGGCCACGCCACCGCGACCGCCAGAGCGACCGCGCCCGTCAGCGCCCAGCGCCCCACCACCGGCCCCCACCAGCCGCCCTGCCAAGCCGCCACGAGAGCGACGGCCCCGGCCAACGCGGCCACGGCCGTGATCGGGTGCGTCAGCACGATCAGCCCGTACAGCGCGCCCAGTCCCGCGTACGCCCAGGCGCTCCCGAGTCCGCTCGGGCCGACGTACCGCACCCCGCGCGCCAGACCGCCGCCCCGCGCGCGTGCGCCCGTCCACGCCCACGCCCAGAACGTCAGACCGATCGCGAACGTGGACGGGTAGCCGAGGTTCGTCGTCATCGACATCAGCGCGAGGTGGCCGCTCCACACGATCCGCTCGGTGCCCCACAGCACCGTCATGAACAGCAGCGCGAGGACCGGCGCCCACGGCCGGGGCGTCAACACCCTGACGAACCGGCCGACCCCGGTGAGCAGCACCAGCAGGTTCAGCGGCCCGGCCAGCCTCACCAGCGCCCAGCCGCTCAGGCCGGTCAGCCGGACGAGGACACCCTGGACGACCGCGTACGGGGAGTAGTACGGGCTGCCCGCGCCCGGCAGGTCCGCCGTCGGATGGGCCGGGTGCCACAGATCCCAGCGGAGGCGTTCGATCACCGCCGCGTGCTGGCCGGTGTCGCAGCACATCGGCAGCCGCCAGTACGCCAGGGTCATCACCAGCCAGAACAGCCCGCCCAGCACGACGTAGGGGCTCGGCCGTCGGGTCAGACGGGTGCGGCCGCCGCGGAGCGCGGTGGCCCCGAGTGCGCCGCGGGGGCGGCGCCGGGGGCGTGCGCCGCCGTCCAGGGAGACGGAACCAGATCCGGTGTAGGGCATTTGCCGTCCCTTCCCGGATCAGGTCATCCGCTTAGCTGACCGTCACCCCATCGAGTGAAGCGCGCGGGGCGGTGAGCCGCTCCAGCAGCAGCGCCAGCCCCAGCACCGGCAGCAGCCACGCCACCACGATCAGCCGGTCGCCCCAGATGGTGATGTCCGGATGGCCGGCCTGGTTGAGCAGGCCCGTGCAGGAACCGGCGACCACGAACCACCCGAACACGGGCCGCTGCCGCACCGCCCCCGTTATGTTTTTTTGCGGTCCTGCAAGAGGACCGCTGGCCTCCGGGCCCGGCATGACTTTTGCCCCCTGTCGAACGCATGACCTGGGGGGTGGTGTCACCGGGTCTGAGGGGTGCCGTCGGAG
>NZ_JAMGBG010000165.1 GCF_023516595.1 Streptomyces neyagawaensis
CCGGGCGCCAGCCGAAGCCGCAGGAAGGTTCTGCCGCGCCGGGCGCGGCCGCCGGGGCCGCGCCGCGCAAGCGGGGGCGGGCCGCCGGGCGCCGGCCCAGTGGACGTGAGCGGCACGACGAGAAGATCACCGTGTATGTGTCCGCCGAGGAGCTGATGGACCTCGAGCACGCGCGGCTGGTGCTGCGCGGGGAGCACGGGCTGGCCGTCGACCGCGGGCGGATCGTCCGGGAGGCCGTCGCCGTGGTGCTGGCGGATCTGGAGTCCCGCGGTGACGCGAGCATCCTCGTACGACGGCTGCGGGGGCGGTAGGGGTAGCCTGCGGGGGCTATGACCTCGTATGACCCCTCGTCGTCGGCGGCGCCCCCCGGCGGTCCCGCCGGCCGTCGGCGTGCGCTGGGGAGGGGGCCGGTGGCTCCGCCGGGTTCGCCGGTGGGCGAGTCGTCGGCCGAGGAGCGTGGCCCGGCCGAGGCCGGTGGGGCGTTGTGCCCACCCGTTCCGCCCCGCGGAACGACTGCCCCCAACGCAAGCGGCGGTGACGAGCATCCCCTCGCCGACGCCGACGCCGACGCCGACGCCGACGCCGACGCCGACGCCGACGCCGACGCCGACGCCGACGCCGACGCCGACGCCGCGGCCGACGCCGACGCCGACGCCGACGCCGACGCCGACGCCGACGCCGACGCCGCGCCGAGGACCGGGGACGGGGCCGGGGCGGGGACCGGGACCGAGGTGGTCGCCGGGGGCGATGCCGGGGGTGAGTCGGCGGTTGCCCGGTCGCTGGTGGTGACCGGCGCGCCGGAGTCCGAGATGGACGCTCGTGCCGGGGCCGATGCCCTCGCTGGGGCCGGGGCCGATGCCCTCGTCGGGGCCGGGGCCGATGCCCCCGTCGGGGCCGGGCAAGGCGAGGGCGTCGAGGACGGGGTCTTCAAGGTTCGGCTCGCCAACTTCGAGGGGCCGTTCGATCTGCTGCTTCAGCTGATCTCGAAGCACAAGCTGGACGTCACCGAGGTCGCGCTGTCCAAGGTCACCGACGAGTTCATGGCGCACATCCGCGGTATGGGACCGGACTGGGACCTCGACGAGACGACCGAGTTCCTGGTCGTCGCCGCGACGCTGCTCGATCTGAAGGCGGCCCGGCTGCTGCCCGCCGCCGAGGTGGAGGACGAGGGCGACCTCGCGCTCCTCGAAGCCCGGGACCTGCTGTTCGCCCGCCTGCTGCAGTACCGGGCGTACAAACGGATCGCGGAGATCTTCAACGGGCGGCTGGAGGAGGAGGCCCGGCGCTACCCTCGTACCGTCGGCCTGGAGCCGCAGCACGCGGAGCTGCTGCCCGAGGTGGTCATCAGCATCGGGGCGGAAGGATTCGCCAGGCTGGCCGTGAAGGCCATGCAGCCGAAGCCCAAGCCGCAGGTGTACGTCGACCACATCCACGCGCCCCTCGTCAGCGTGCAGGAACAGGCCGGGATCGTCGTCGCGCGGCTGCGGGAGCTGGGGGAGGCCAGCTTCCGCGTGCTCGTCGAGGACACCGACGACACCCTCACTGTCGTGGCCCGGTTCCTGGCGCTGCTGGAGCTGTACCGGGAGAAGGCCGTGGCCCTGGACCAGGAGACCGCCCTCGGCGACCTGATCGTCCGCTGGACGGGCGGCGACGGCGACGCGGAGCCCGTGGTCACGGACGAGTTCGACCGGCCGCCCGAGCCCCCGAAGGAGGAGAAGGCGTGAGTGAGGAGACGACCGAGGCGACCGTGGCGTCAGGGGGGCTGCGTACCGTCGCCGACCTCGACCTCAAGCCCGCCCTGGAGGCCGTCCTCATGGTCGTGGACGAACCCGCGACCGAGGAGCACCTGAGCAAGATCCTGGAGCGCCCGAAGCGGCAGATCACCAAGGCGCTGCGGGAACTGGCCGACGACTACACCGCGCAGGGGCGCGGCTTCGAGCTGCGGCTGATCGCCGGGGGGTGGCGGTTCTACACCCGCCCCGCGTACGCGGCCGCCGTGGAGAAGTTCGTGCTCGACGGTCAGCAGGCCCGGCTCACCCAGGCCGCGCTGGAGACGCTGGCCGTGGTGGCGTACCGCCAGCCGGTCAGCCGCAGCCGCGTCTCCGCGGTGCGCGGGGTCAACTGCGACGGGGTCATGCGGACCCTGCTCCAGCGCGGGTTGGTCGAGGAAGCGGGCACGGAACCCGAATCAGGTGCGATCCTGTACAGGACGACGAACTACTTCCTGGAGCGGATGGGCCTGCGCGGCCTGGACGAGCTACCGGAACTCGCGCCCTTCCTCCCGGAGGCCGAGGCGATCGAGGCCGAGACCCAGGAAGCCGTACCGTCGTTCGATCCGGATGCCCCGGACGCGGACGACGGACCCACGTCGGCCATGACTGACACGACGACGACGGAACTTTGATGCGAAGCAGCGGTAGCGGCAAGAGCGGCGGGCGCGGTAACCACCGCGGTGCCGGCAACAACAGGGACCAGAAGCAGGGCGGCCAGGGCCGTCCCCGCAAGCCCCGCCCCGAGGAGCGCCGCTACGACGTGGGCCCCGGCGGGACGCAGGACGGCCCGAAGTCCGGGCGGGGCGCCTCCGCGCGCGGCGGCGCCAAGGGCGGCCCCAAACAGGCGCAGCAGCCCCGCGGGCGCGGCCGTTCGGCCCCGGCGACCTCGCGCGAGTACGACGCGCGCGCCGAGGAGCGCAACCGGGAGCGGTACGCGGGCAAGAAGGACATCAAGCTGCCCAAGACCTTCCCGGGCGCCGAGCAGGAGGGCGAGCGGCTGCAGAAGGTGCTCGCCCGCGCCGGCTACGGCTCCCGGCGTGCCTGCGAGGAGCTGATCGAGCAGGCCCGCGTCGAGGTCAACGGCGAGATCGTCACCGAGCAGGGCCGGCGGGTCGACCCGGAGAAGGACGAGGTCAGGGTCGACGGTCTGACCGTGGCGACGCAGTCGTACCAGTTCTTCTCCCTCAACAAGCCCGCCGGGGTCGTGTCGACCATGGAGGACCCGGAGGGCCGGCAGTGCCTCGGTGACTACGTCACCAACCGGGAGACCCGGCTGTTCCACGTGGGCCGCCTGGACACCGAGACCGAGGGTGTCATCCTGCTCACCAACCACGGCGAGCTGGCGCACCGGCTGACGCACCCCAAGTACGGGGTGAAGAAGACCTACGTCGCGCACATCGTGGGACCGATCCCGCGTGACCTGGGCAAGCGGCTCAAGGACGGCATCCAGCTGGAGGACGGGTACGCGCGCGCGGACCACTTCCGGGTCGTCGAGCAGACCGGCAAGAACTACCTCGTCGAGGTCACCCTCCACGAGGGGCGCAAGCACATCGTGCGCCGGATGCTGGCCGAGGCCGGCTTCCCCGTCGACAAGCTGGTCCGCACCGCCTTCGGGCCGATCACCCTCGGCGACCAGAAGTCGGGCTGGCTGCGCCGCCTGTCGAACACCGAGGTCGGGATGCTGATGGGGGAGGTCGACCTCTAGACCTCCCGGAGTTCAGCGGTGGGCCGGTCCCGGGTCTTGTGCCCGGGGCCGGCCCTTTGCCGTTTCGGGCCCCGGTCCTGGCGTTCCTTTCTCCGTAAAGGGGTTGTGCCCCCACCCCCACGCATTTATAGTCGGCATGACTATTAGTCAGGGTGACCATAAAGGGGGCGACGGCCATGACCTCACCCGAGGGCTACGACAAGTACGCCTTCGAGCCCTTCGCCGTCACCGTCGACCTCGCCGTCCTCACCCTCCGCGCGGGCACCCTCCAGGTGCTGCTCGTCGAGCGCGGCGAGGAGCCCTACGCCGGCCGCTGGGCGCTGCCCGGTGGGTTCGTGCTGCCGGACGAGTCCGCCGAGGAGGCCGCCTGGCGGGAGCTCGCGGAGGAGACCGGTGTCACGGACGCCTCGGGGCTCCACCTGGAGCAGTTGCGCACCTACAGCGAGCCCGGCAGGGACCCCCGGATGCGGGTCGTCACCGTCGCGTTCGCCGCCCTGCTGCCCGACCCGCCCGTCCCGCACGGCGGCGGCGACGCCGCCCAGGCCCAGTGGCTGCGCTTCGACGCCGTCGGACCGCTCGCCTTCGACCACGACCGCATCCTCGCCGACGCCCACGAACGCGTCGGCGCCAAGCTCGAGTACACCTGTCTCGCCACCGCCTTCTGTCCCCCCGAGTTCACGCTCGGCGAATTGCAGCAGGTCTACGAGACCGTGTGGGGCACTCCCCTCGATCGGCCCAACTTCCGGCGCAAGGTGCTGGCCACGCCGGGCTTCGTCGAACAGGTGCCCGGCGCCGCCCGCCTGACCGGCGGACGCGGCAAGCCCGCCGCGCTGTACCGAGCGGGTGGGGCCACCGCCCTGCACCCGCCCCTGCTGCGACCCACCACGGAAGGACGGCCCCGATGACCATGACGCTGCTCGCGAAGCGCGCCGCCACCGGATCCCTGCTCGGCCTCGCCCTCGGGGACGCGCTCGGCTTCCCCACCGAGTTCAACGACGTACCCTCGATCCTCGCGAAATTCGGCCCCTGGCGGAAGATGGAGCTGCCGAGGCCCGCGATCGTCACGGACGACACCCAGATGACCCTCGCCCTGGGCCACGGGCTGCGGGCCGCCATGGACCGCGGGGTGCTCGGCCCCGAGGCCCTGGAGAAGGCCGTCCGCAAGGAGTTCGTCGACTGGTCCCGCTCCCCGGAGAACAACCGCGCCCCCGGCCAGACCTGCCTGGTCGCCTGCGACCTCCTCGCACGGGAGCGCCATCCCTGGCAGTTCGCCAGCCAGATCCACTCCAAGGGCTGCGGCGCCAACATGCGGGTCGCGCCCCTCGGCCTCATCGGCCCGCTCAGCGACGAACAGCGCGCCGGCGCCTCCCAGTTGCAGGCCGCCCTCACCCACGGCCACCCCACCGCGCTCGCCGCCGCCGACCTCACCGCCCACGCCGTACGCCTGCTCGCCCAGGGCGTCGAACCGCTCGGCCTGGTCGGACAGCTGCGCTCGTACGCCTACGAGAACCGCTCCCGCTACCATGCCCGCTGGCTCGGTGACTTGTGGACCTACAGCCAGGACCCCTCGCCCGAGCAGTACATCGCCCGCGGCTGGGACGAGTGCCTCGACGCCCTGGACCGTGTCCAGCAGGCCCTGCGCACCCCGTCCCCGGAGACCGACCCGTGCCTCGCCACCGGGGAGGGCTGGATCGCGGAAGAGGCCCTCGCCACCGGACTGCTGTGCTTCCTCCTCTTCGTCGACGAGCCCGTCACCGCGTTGCGCCGCGCTGCCTGCACCTCCGGCGACTCGGACTCCATCGCCTGCCTCACCGGAGCCTTCGCGGGCGCCCACCACGGCCCGGCCGCCTGGCCCGTGGAGTGGGCCGACCGGATCGAGTACCAGGGCGACCTCGTGTCGCTGGGGGCGCTCTGGGACGCTTGAGGGATGACCGACGCCCTCGACATCGACCTGGCACCGGTGGTCGCCGAACAGCCCGATCCCCTGCTGTTCGCCACCGTCTCCGGAGCCCACCTGTACGGCTTCCCCTCCCGAGACTCCGACGTCGACCTGCGCGGTGTGCATCTCCTGCCCGCCGCCCACCTGGTCGGACTGACGGAGCCCGAAGAGACACGGTCGAGGATGTGGGACCGGGACGGTGTCGAGATGGACCTCGTCACGCACGACCTGCGCAAGTTCGTACGGCTGATGCTGCGCCGCAACGGCTATGTGCTGGAGCAGCTGCTCTCCCCGCTCGTCGTGCACACCGGCGACGCGCACCGCGAACTGATCTCCCTCGCGCCGGGCGTCCTCACCCGGCACCACGCCCACCACTACCGAGGCTTCGCCATTACCCAGTGGCGGCTGTTCGAGAAGACCGGTGAACTCAAGCCGCTGCTCTACACGTTCCGGGTGCTGCTCACCGGCATCCACCTCATGCGCGGCGGGGAGGTGCAGGCCCATCTGCCGAGCCTGCTGCCGCTGGTGGAGGAGGCCCCCGCGTATCTGCCGGACCTCGTCGCGGCGAAGGTGGCACAGGAGCACGGCAAGGCCGAGGTGGATCAGGACCGCGTGGCCCAGGACGTGGAGCGGCTGCACAAGACGCTCGACGAGGAGCAGGCCCTGTCAGCGCTTCCCGAGAACCCCTCCGCGTACGACGCCCTGCACGACTTCGTGATCCGGGTCCGCCTCGACGGACCGCAGGGCTGACGCGCGCCGGGTGCGGACGAGGAAGTCCTCAACCCGGGCCCGGTCCGGCTCGACCGGCAGCGGGGAGCGGGTCGCCGCCTCCTCGCTCTCCGTGGCCAGCCGGGCCATCCACGCCTCGACCCGCTCCCAGGAGACCTCGCCGCGCTTGACCGCCAGCAGGGGCTCGCGCTGCTCGCCCACATCGACGGTGAGCGTGCCCGTGCGCAGCAGGTCGCGGCAGCTCATCAGCAGGCGCAGCAGATGCATGGCGTGCTTCCAGCGGGGCGCGCCGTGCGTGCGGACATCCGCCTCCAGCTTCTTGCGCTGGCCGAGGGCGTAGCGGGCGAACGTCTCATGAGCCCCGCGGGACAGGAACGCCTCGCGCAGGGACAGCAGCTCGCGGCCCGTGTCGTCGAGGTGTTCCACCAGGGGGGAGTGCAGGCACTCCAGGATGTTCGGGTTGGCGCGCAGGGCCAGCTCGCAGAAGCGCTCCAGCTCCCAGCCGAACTGCTCCTCGGCCGGCCCCTCCACATGCGTCGGCGGCTTCTCGAAGCGCCAGAACAGGGAGGTCGGCGCCAGGAACACACCCCGCCGGTCCGTATCGCTGTCGTCCGTCGCGAGACCGAAGGCGCGTGAACCCATCACACAGGAGTAGATCGTGTGGTCGCGGACCAGGGCGTGGGCGTGCGAGGGCTGCATGCCGGGAGCGTACGGGGCCGGCTCAGGCCAGCCGAATCGAATTACCCGAGACCGTGATCTGCTCGGAGGGCAGCGGCCGCTGGGCGGGGCCGTGCTCCACCGCGCCGTCGGTGACGCTGAACTTGCTCCCGTGGCACGGGCAGTTGATCGTGCCGTCCTCCACCGTGGTCACGAGGCAGGCACGGTGGGTGCAGACCGCCGAGAACGCCTTGAAGTCGCCCTCCTGGGGTTGGGTGACCACGACCTTCTCGTCCTTGAAGATCTTGCCGCCGCCGACCGGGATGTCGGCCGTCCTCGCCAGTGCCTCGCCCCCGCCGCCCGTGCCCTCCGGGGTCGAGGTCCCGTCCGAGCCGCCGTCGCCGCCTCCGCCGCAGCCCGCGAGCAGTGCCGCCGTGCCCGCCGCACCGGTGGCCAGCACCGCGCGCCGTGTCGTACCCATCGTCATGTCGTCACTCCGAAGAACACCGCAGAAGCTTCAATTCAGGACAGAGTGCCATAAATGACGTCACCTGTAGGTGTCTCGGCAGGCGGGCGCCGCGCGCCCGGTCAGGGCGGGCTCACTAGGCTGGACGGGCAAGGAGCCGTGACGCACAGCAGGTAAGGAGCCAAACCGTGGCGGTACGAGCGGTCCGGGGCGCCGTCCAACTCGACGAGGACCAGGCGGCGCACATGGACGAGCGGGTGGGTGAACTGCTCACCGCGGTCCTGGAGCGCAACGGGCTCACTCAGGACGACCTGATCAGCATCTGGTTCACGGCCACGCCCGATCTGCACAGCGACTTCCCGGCCGCCGCGGCCCGCAAGCTCGGCATCGTCGACGTCCCGCTGATCTGCGCGCAGGAACTCGACATCGAGGGCGCGATGCCCCGCGTCGTACGGATCCTCGCCCACATCGAGTCCGACCGGCCCCGCTCCGAGATCGCGCACGTCTACCTGGGCGCCGCGGCCGCACTCCGCAAGGACATCGCCCAGTGAGAACCGCACTCGTCATCGGCACCGGCCTCATCGGCACCTCCGCCGCGCTCGCCCTCGCCCAGCGCGGTGTGGCCGTCCACCTCACCGACCACGACCCCGAGCATGCCCGGACGGCGGCCGCGCTCGGCGCCGGCACCGACGAGCCGCCCGCCGGGCCCGTGGACCTCGCGGTCGTCGCCGCCCCGCCCGCGCACGTGGCCGCGACCCTCGCCGACGCCATGCGCCGGGGCCTCGCCCGCGGCTACCTCGACGTGGCCTCCGTCAAGGGCGGCCCCCGGCGCGAGCTGGAGGAGCTCGGCCTGGACCTCTCCGCCTACATCGGCACCCACCCCATGTCGGGCCGGGAGAAGTCCGGCCCCCTGGCCGCCACCGGCGACCTCTTCGAGGGCCGGCCCTGGGTGCTCACCCCGACCCGCGACACGGACACCGAGGTCCTGAACCTCGCCCTGGAACTGGTCTCGCACTGCCGGGCCGTGCCCGTCGTCATGGACGCCGACGCCCACGACCGGGCCGTCGCCCTGGTCTCCCACATGCCGCACCTGGTCTCCAGCCTGGTCGCGGCGCGACTGGAGCACGCCGAGGAGGCCGCCGTACGGCTGTGCGGGCAGGGCATCCGGGACGTGACCCGCATCGCGGCCTCCGACCCGCGCATGTGGATCGACATCCTCTCCGCCAACCCCGGCCCCGTCGCCGACCTCCTCACCGACGTCGCCGCCGACCTCGACGAGACCGTCCAGGCCCTGCGCGCCCTCCAGGCCTCCGACGAGGCCAAGCGCCGCGAGGGCGCCACCGGCATCGAGGACGTCCTGCGCCGCGGCAACGCCGGCCAGGTCCGTGTCCCCGGCAAGCACGGCTCCGCGCCGCGCGTCTACGAGACCGTCGCCGTCCTCATCGACGACCAGCCCGGCCAGCTCGCCCGGATCTTCGCCGACGCCGGCGCGGCCGGGGTCAACGTCGAGGACGTCCGCATCGAGCACGCCACCGGCCAGCAGGCCGGCCTGGTCCAGCTGATGGTCGAGCCGAAGGCGGTGCCGGTGCTGACGGGCGCCCTGCGCGAGCGCGGGTGGGCGCTGCGGCAGTGACACCGGCCCGTCCGCTCGTCGGGCGGCCCGGAGCGGGGGTGCCGTCGCGGGCAGGGCCGGACGGGCTACGCGCACCCAGTACCCTTGTCCGGGGCGCCTTCCGTCTCGCCCCGCCACCTCGGAACAGGAAAGGTGCCCCCCAGTGGAACGCGCCACAGTGATCGTTGCCATCGACGGCCCCTCCGGCACGGGCAAGTCGAGCACCTCGAAGGCCGTGGCCGCACAGCTCGGGCTGAGCTACCTCGACACGGGCGCCCAGTACCGGGCGATCACATGGTGGATGGTCACCAACGGCATCGACATAGACGACCCGTCGGCCATCGCCGCCGTGGCCGGCAAGCCGGAGATCATCTCGGGCACCGACCCGTCCGCGCCGACCATCACGGTCGACGGCACGGACGTCGCCGCCGCGATCCGCACCCAGGACGTCACCTCCAAGGTCAGCGCGGTCAGCGCCGTACCGGAGGTCCGCGCGCGGATCACCGAGCTCCAGCGTTCCATCGCCGCCGACGCCGAGAACGGCATCGTCGTCGAGGGCCGCGACATCGGCACGACCGTGCTGCCGGACGCCGACCTGAAGATCTTCCTCACCGCCTCCCCGGAGGCCCGCGCGGCCCGCCGCAGCGGCGAGCTGAAGAGCACCGACGTCCAGGCGACCCGCGAGGCCCTCCTGAAGCGGGACGCCGCCGACTCCAGCCGCAAGACCTCGCCGCTCGCCAAGGCGGACGACGCGGTCGAGGTGGACACCTCGGACCTCACCCTCCAGCAGGTCATCGAGTGCGTCGTCACCCTCGTCGAGGAGAAGCGGGCGGCGAAGTGAGCGAGGCGTCCTCGGAACGCGCCCCCTCGGGCCGCACCCGGTCTGCCGAGGCCCCCTCGGTACGGGGCGCCGAGGTCGGCCGGCGCATCGGCGTCGGTCTGATGTACGGGCTGTGGAAGCCGCGTGTGCTGGGCGCCTGGAAGGTCCCCACGACCGGCCCGGTGATCCTCGCGGTCAACCACTCCCACAACATCGACGGCCCCATGGTCATGGGTGTGGCGCCCCGGCCGACGCACTTCCTCATCAAGAAGGAGGCGTTCATCGGTCCCCTCGACCCCTTCCTGCTCGGCATCGGACAGGTCAAGGTGGACCGTTCGACCGCCGACCGCACCGCCATCACCCAGGCGCTCGCCGTCCTGGAGCACGGCGGTGTGCTGGGCATCTTCCCGGAGGGCACCCGGGGCGAGGGCGACTTCGCCTCGCTGCGCGCCGGGCTCTCCTACTTCGCCGTCCGCAGCGGCGCGCCGATCGTCCCGGTGGCCGTCCTGGGAAGCACGGAGCGGCGCGGGCGGTTGATCAAGGGGCTGCCCCCGCTGCGCTCCCGCGTGGACGTCGTCTTCGGCGACCCGTTCGAGGCGGGCGACGGCAGCGGCCGCCGGACGCGCAAGGCCCTCGACGAGGCGACCGAGCGCATCCAGAAGCAGCTCGGCGCCCACCTGGACCACGCACGGCGGCTCACCGGCCGCGCCTAAAACGCCGGGCGTCCGATCGGGCGCTGGGCGACACTGAGTAGTGGATTGGCCGGCGGACCTGCCGGCCGCTCCACCGATCACCACGATGAACGACGAGGTACGGACTTCATGAACGACCAGTTTCCCTCCGAGCACGAGCACGGAGAGCTTGGCGACGCCGAGTACGCGGAGTTCATGGAGCTCGCCGCGGAAGAGGGCTTTGACCTGGAGGACGTCGAGGGCGCCCTCGACGAGGCGGGCCACGGCCCGCTGCCCGTCCTCGCCGTCGTCGGCCGCCCGAACGTCGGCAAGTCGACGCTCGTGAACCGCATCATCGGCCGCCGTGAGGCGGTCGTCGAGGACAAGCCCGGCGTCACCCGCGACCGTGTCACCTACGAGGCCGAGTGGGCGGGCCGCCGCTTCAAGGTCGTCGACACCGGCGGCTGGGAGCAGGACGTCCTCGGTATCGACGCCTCCGTCGCCGCCCAGGCCGAGTACGCCATCGAGGCCGCCGACGCCGTCGTCTTCGTCGTCGACGCGAAGGTGGGCGCCACCGACACCGACGAGGCCGTCGTCCGGCTGCTGCGCAAGGCCGGCAAGCCCGTGGTGCTGTGCGCCAACAAGGTCGACGGCCCGAGCGGCGAGGCCGACGCGGCGTACCTGTGGTCGCTGGGCCTCGGCGAGCCGTACCCGGTGTCCGCGCTGCACGGCCGGGGCACCGGCGACATGCTGGACGCGGTCCTGGAGGCCCTGCCCGAGGCCCCCGCGCAGAGCTTCGGCACCGGCGTCGGCGGCCCCCGCCGGATCGCCCTGATCGGCCGCCCGAACGTCGGCAAGTCCTCCCTCCTCAACAAGGTGGCGAACGAGGAGCGCGTCGTCGTCAACGAACTCGCGGGCACCACCCGCGACCCGGTCGACGAGCTGATCGAACTGGGCGGCGTCACCTGGAAGTTCGTCGACACGGCGGGCATCCGCAAGCGCGTCCACCTCCAGCAGGGCGCCGACTACTACGCCTCGCTGCGCACCGCGGCCGCCGTCGAGAAGGCGGAGGTGGCGGTCATCCTCATCGACGCCTCCGAGTCGATCTCGGTGCAGGACCAGCGGATCGTCACGATGGCCGTCGAGGCGGGCCGCGCCATGGTCATCGCCTACAACAAGTGGGACACCCTCGACGAGGAGCGCCGCTACTACCTGGAGCGGGAGATCGAGACCGAGTTCGGTCAGGTCGCCTGGGCGCCCCGGGTCAATGTCTCGGCGCGTACCGGCCGGCACATGGAGAAGCTGGTCCCCGCGATCGAGACGGCCCTCGCCGGCTGGGAGACCCGGGTGCCGACGGGCCGCCTCAACGCTTTCCTCGGCGAGCTGGTCTCCGCCCATCCGCACCCGATCCGCGGCGGCAAGCAGCCCCGTATCCTCTTCGGCACCCAGGCGGGCACGAAGCCCCCGCGTTTCGTCCTCTTCGCCTCCGGCTTCATCGAGGCGGGCTACCGCCGCTTCGTCGAGCGCCGGCTGCGTGAGGAGTTCGGCTTCGAGGGCACTCCGATCCACATCTCCGTCCGCGTGCGCGAGAAGCGCGGCAAGAAGAAGTGACGGCGACGGGGCACGCCCGAGGGCGCATGGGCGTACACGTCTGATCGGACACGTACGAGGAGGGCGGCTCCCCCCAGGTCATCCGACCTACGGGGAGCCGCCCTCCTCGTACGTGTCCGCGTCGCCGGGAGTCCCCGGTCCAGGCCGTGTCCGCAAAGTCGCGTCGTCCGCCCGGAGGGCGGGCCCCACGGCGTCTGGTGCGTGCTCTGGGGGTACCCCCTGCTCGAAGAGCTTGGGGGAGTGCCGGGCGAAAGTCCTCGTACTGGATGTACTTGCGCTTTCGTCCGGTGCGGCGGGAGGACGTGCCAGGCGTCGCGGGGCAGACGGGACTTTGCGGACACGGCCTAGAGGCCCCGGCGCGGGTTGGGTGGCAGTGGGGACGGGATGTGGTGCATTCCCGTGTGGCCGGTGGGGATACGGGCGACCGCCTGCCACACGGTGGTCGTCGTGGTGGTCTGCGCGGACTGGCTGTCGCGCTGGGTCGCGAGGTGCCCGGTCGAGTGCCGGGAACCGTACGAGCCGGTGCGCTGGCCGCCCGAGCCGTGCTGGAGGTTCCCGAACCCGGTGAACCCCAGCTCCTCCTCGCCGTGCCGGTCACCCGGCAGGGCCCGATAGGACCTGACCCACTCCGCGTAGAGCGTGTCGTAGATCGGTGTGGTCGATGGGCCGCCCGAAGGGTCCTGCGCCGGCCGCATGGACGGGATCGACGAGTAGGACTGGCGGCGGGGAACGTCAAATGCGTGCACGTCTGTGCCAACGACCCCGCCGGGCAAGGGATGCGGGCCGTACACCATTCAGCCTCCGGCCCGGGACCGCGCCCCGTGCGGGGATCCGCGGGGCCCTGCCCGGGGTCGGGCCGGCCGTCAGGTCCCGGCGAGCGGCAGCGTCGCGGCCACCAACTTGCCGTTCGCCGCGGCCTTGTCGAGTGCCTCCCGCAGCAGGTCCTCCCGCGGCTGCCGTCCGATCGACCCGACCGGCGCCGCGAACAGCAGCACCTGCTGGTGCTTGTTCGCCGCGGCCCGCCAGCTGTCGGCGACCTGGAGCGCCTGGTGCGCCTGCCACCAGGCGACCGGGGTGCCGCCGACGGGGCCCGGCTGCAGGATGGCGTGCAGCTGGCCCATCGCGAGCAGCACCGACCAGCCGTGCAGCACGGGCGGGACGGAGTCGATCTGGGGGAGCGGCATGAAGCCCTGCTCGATGAGCAGCGGCAGGAAGTCGTCGCCGGCGCCGGTGGTGCCCGGGCGGGCGATCGGCGCGGTCGGCTCGACGACCAGCGCCGGGTGCAACTCACCGCTGAGCAGGATCAGTCCACTGGTGACGCCGAGCACGGCCTGCTCGGGGGCGGCCTGCGGGGCCGCCGATCCGGCGATGGACCGGGCGGCGCCCTGCAGTTGTTCCTCGGTGACCTGGACGACCTGGGAGGGCAGGCAGGTGGCGTGGGCGAAGGCGAGCACGGCGGTCTCGTCGCCGACGAACAGGACGGTGCTGGTGCGCTCCTGCTCGGAGTCCCCCGGGGTACGGCAGGACGTGCAGTCGTAGCTGCCGGGGGCGTTCTCTCCGGCGAGCAGCCGGTCGGCTTCTTCGTCGCCGATCTCGGCGCGTACCTCGTCGCTGACCTCGAGCATGCGCGGCACGGGTGGCTCCTCGGGATGCGGTGCGTGTCGGATGCCGGGTGGCGCCCGGCCCGTGAGCGCGGAGGTTCCGGCTCATGAAGGAGACAACGGGCTTTCTGTGGCCGGAGTCACGCTCGAGAACGAATGGAATCGAACCATCCGGCGCGCAGGGTGAATCCGCTCGCGGAATCGGTTACTCCGCGTCAACTCGTTGAACTGTCCAGGCACTTGCCCCGGTGAAGTGGCTCACAGATCATCAAGGCACCTGGCCGACAAATCCGGAAATCAGCGAATGAAGTGGGTGGCCGGAATTGGTCGCTACTGGCGGTAACGATGAACTGGCCTCGGAGGACGGGCGATCAGTTGCTGACAACCAGTCAAGTTCCCTAGATTCCCCGCCGTGTGCAACGAGCACCGCTCGGGTACGTCCGCCGGCCGCACCACAGCCAGCTCGACCGCACCACCCCGCTGGCGGACGGGGCTGAGCGCGCCCCCACGTCCTGTGCGACGCGGAGCGCGCCCCGCCTTGGGGGACCCCGAGTCCTTCGAGAGGGAACTACATGTCCGCATGTGCCGACAACACACGCGAGAACATTCGCACCACGCGGAACGCCCGTAGGGCGAAGGCGCAGGACGCCCGCAGGACACGTACGACGGCGGTCGTCGCCGGGGCCGTACTGCTCGCCCCGCTGGGACTGCTCACCGCCGCCGGCAACGCCGCCGCGGCCGACAGCGGAGTGTGGGACCGCATCGCCAAGTGCGAGAGCGGCGGCAACTGGCGCATCAACACCGGCAACGGCTACTACGGCGGACTCCAGTTCGCCGCCACGACCTGGCGCGCTTACGGCGGCACCGCCTACGCGCCCACCGCCGACAAGGCGTCCAAGGCCCAGCAGATCGCGATCGCCACGAAGGTCCAGCGCGCCCAGGGCTGGGGCGCCTGGCCCGTCTGCTCCGCGCGCGCCGGAGCGTACGGCAGTGCCCCCGCCGCGCCCTCGAACGGTTCGGCCACCACCAGGTCCGTCCCGGCCGACAGTGCAGGGAGCGCCGCCAAGCCTTCCAAGAACGCCCCGTCGACGACGCCGTCGCGCTCCACCGGCCACCCGGACCGCAGCGCCTCCCGGGGCGACTACACCGTCCGCCGGGGCGACACCCTGAGCGGTATCGCCGCCCGGCAGGGCACCACCTGGCGGAAGATCTACGCCGCCAACAAGGCCGTCATCGGGGCCGACCCCGGTCTGATCGTGCCCGGTCAGCGCCTCGACCTCTGAGCACCCTCCCGGCACCGTGCCCGCGGGTCCCGTCCGGCGCGCCGCCCGGACGGGACCCGCGCCCTTCTCCCGCGCTCAGGGCAGTTCGGCGGCCTCGCCGCAGAACGCCACCGTGCCGCGCCGCAGCTCGTAGACCAGCGCGGAAGCCTCCCGGAGTGCCGACGGCAGGCGCTGCTCGGCGACGACCACACAGGCGTCCAGACCGCTCAGCAGGGCGTAGGTGCGGGCCGCGACCGCCGGTGACAAGCCCTGGGCCGGCTCGTCGACGAGGACGACACGCGCGCGTGCCAGGAGGGCACGGGAGAGCGCGAGCATGCGTTGCTCGCCGCCGGAGAGGGTTCCGGCGCGGCGGGGGAGCAGCGGTTCGAGCGCCGGGTACGCCTCCAGGGCGGGGGAGACGTCCCGCGCGGCGAGTTCGAGGTTCTCGCGCACGGTGAGCGAGCCGAAGACCGCCCGCCGCTCGGGTACGAGGACGAGGCCCCGCCTGGCCCGCTCGTACGCCGGCAGCCGGGTGATGTCGGTGCCGTCCCACTCCACGGCCCCGGCGGAGAGCGGGACCGTGCCCGCGAGGGCCCCGAGCGCGGTCGTCCGACCGGAGCCGTTGCGGCCCAGCAGGACGGTCAGACCGGGGCCCGGCGCGGCGACGGTGAGGCCGTGCAGGGCCTCCAGGGGGCCGTAGCGGACGCGGGCGCCCCGGAGCGCGATGAGGGTCATCGTCCGGCCGCCGGGTCGAGAGGGTCGCGCGGGTCGGTGGAGCCGAGGGCGCGCAGCACCTGGGAGGTCGGGCCCGAGGTCACGATCCGGCCCGCCGCCATGACGTGCACGACGTCCGCGAGCCCGGCGACGAGGTCGAGGTCGTGCTCGACGACCAACAGGGCCGTGCCGTCGTCGGCGAGGGCGCGCAGGACCCGGGCGAGGGCGGCGACCTCGTCGGTGTCGAGCCCGGCTGCCGGTTCGTCGAGCAGCAGCACGCGGGGGGACCCGGCGAGGGCCCGCGCCAGTTCGACCCGGCGCAGGGTGCCGGTCGGCAGTGCGGCGGCCGGGAGCGACCGCACCGGCCCGTCCAGCCCGAGCAGCCGCAACGCCCGCTCCACGGCCCCGGGGTCGGCGATCCGGCCCTGTTCGGCGCCCACCCTCACGTTCTCGGCCACCGTCAACGACGGGAAGACGGCCAGCTGCTGGAACGTCCGTGCGACACCGAGCCGGGTCCGGGCGTGCGCGGGCACGCGTGTGACGTCCCGCCCGCCGAGCCGCACCTCTCCCCGGCTCGGCCGCAGCGTCCCGGCGAGACAGTGGAAGAGCGTGCTCTTCCCGGCCCCGTTGGGCCCCACGACGGCACTGACCCGCCCCGCGAGGACATCGAGATCGACACCGTCCAACGCGATGAAGCCGCCGTAACTGACGCGGAGGGCGCGGGCCTGGAGGGGGGTGGGGGGTTCTTGGCGGGGGACGGAGGGTTCCTCCCGGCGTCCCCGCCCGCTGTCGTCGTCTCCTCGCCCGCTCTCCTCGTGATCCCGCCTGCTCTCCTCGTCTCCGGGACTGCTCTCCTCGTGTCCCCGCCTGCTCTCCTCGGCCCTCCGCCCGCCCACCGGCCCAGCCCGGTCGTCCGGCCCTGCGAAGCCCCTCGGTACCGCTTCCGGGCCCGCCGCCGTCGCCCCGCTCGCCGGTGCGGCGGACGTCGGACGACGAGCGGTCCCCGCCCTGGCCCGCAGTCTGGCCCGTACCCGGGCCCCCAGCGGTGTCGGTGTGGGGTTCCGCTCCGGGCGCAGGCGGGTGAGGGCCGTGCGGGCCGCCTCGTAGGGGCCGCTGGGGAAGCGGCCGATCAGGGCGGCCAGGACGCCGATCACCGCGGCGGCGACGCCGCCCCGCGTGCCCGCGTCCAGGCCGACGAGCAGGGCGGCGGCCGCGAGCGCGCCGAGCGTGCTGTCGGCGCCGAGGACGACGATCGCGGCGAACCACAGGAGACCGCGCACGGGGTCGAAGGCGGTGGGGTCGAAGGCACGGACGCCCATCGCGAGCATGCCGCCGCCGAGGGCGGCGAGGGCGGCGCCCGCGACGAAGGCGGCCACTTTGAGGGAGGGGACGGGGACGCCCGCGGCCGCGGCCCCGGCCTCGTCGTCCCGCATCGCGGCGAGGGCCCGGCCGGTGCGGCCCCGGCGCAACGCGTGCGTGGCGAGGAGCGCGCACCCGAGGAGGCCCAGCTCCAGGACGTAGTACGCGCGGTCGCCGTCGAGGCCCGCCGGGCGGTCCAGGGTCAGGCCGGACGTCGCGTACGGCTGGGCGAAGACGAAACGGCTCACCCCGACGCCGACCGCGAAGGTCGCCAGCGCCAGGGCCAGGCCCTGGCGGCCGATGGCGGGCCAGCCGGTCAGCAGGCCCAGCGGCGCGACCAGCAGGACCGCCACCACGAGGGCGGCAAGCTCCGGCAGGGAGGGCAGCAGCGGGAAGCGGCCCGCCGCCACCAGCGCCGTGAACAGGGCGCCCAGGCCCGCGTACGCCGCCTGCCCCAAGGAGATCTGGCCGCCCCGGCCCGTCACCACGACCAGGGACAGCAGGATCACGCCCAGCGCCGGGACCTGGACGGACGTGTGCAGGTCGCGGCCCGCGAAGCCGAGGGGGATCAGGAAGAGGAGCACCGCCACGATCCAGGCCCCGGCGGGTGTCCGGGCGCGGGCGGTCGCCGGGCGCGGCAGCGCGTCGCGGGTGCCGACGCCGGGCAGGACCAGGGCGGCGACGAGGAGCGCCACGACGAAGAGGTTGGCGCCCACGGCCTGGACCAGGGGCTCCGCCCGCCCCGACGGATGGAACCGGGTCAGCTGGCTCTGCGCGACGCCGATGCCCAGCGCCACCAGGACGGCCACCAGCAGGCTGCGCATCCGGGCGGCGACCGCGACGGCCACCACCTCCATCACCAGCAGCGGCATGCCGTACGGGTCGAGGCGGACGTAGGGGGCGAGCAGGACGCCCGTCAGGCCGGCCGTGAACGAGCCGAACGCCCAGCCCGCGGCGGCGACCCGGTCCGCGTCGATCCCGCCGAGGACTGCGAGGGACCGGTCGTCCACGACCGCTCTCAGCTCCCGCCCGAAACGCGTCCAGCGCCGGGGCGCCCAGCGCCCGCCGGAAGGCCGTAGTACCGCGCCCACCACCGCCGCGACGGCCAGGGCCACCCCCAGTTGCCCCCACGGGTCGGCCGCCACCAGTGTCGGCGCGTCGTCCCGCGCCCCCTGGCCCCACAGCAGCGCGGCCCCGCCGACGAGCAGCACGAACACGCCGATCGAGGCCACCAGGGTCTGCGCCGGGTCACCGCCGAGCACGGCGAGCGGGCGGAACACGCAACGCTCCAGGGCGAGGCCGATCGCCGGGGCCACCACCAGCAGGGTCACCACGGCGGACGGCCACAGGGGCCAGTGCCACTCGACGGTGAACTGGCGGAGCAGATACGCGCAGACCATGGCGATCGCCCCGTGCGCGAAGTTGAGCACCCCGGTGGCCCGGTAGGTCACGACGAGGCCGATCCCGGTCAGGGCGGCCGCGCCGCCGACGGACAGACCGGCCAGGGTGAGGTCGTACGTCAGGGACGCCATCAGCCCTCCGGTGGGCCGGCCGGGTCGTCGCGTCCGGGCGGGTCGCAGACGGGGCACGGGCGCAGTCCGCTCCCGGGCAGCGCCCCCGCGTCCACGGGCACCGCGTCGGCCTTCCCGGCGGCCAGCGGGCAGTCCGCCCGGTGCCAGAGGGTGCCGCCGGGTACGCGGAGCAGTTCGTCGCTGGTGGCGAGGGGCGTGGCCGCCGCCCGCCCGGACGCGTCGGCGTCGGCGGGCTCGGTGGCGACCAGAAGGCCGTACAGCTCCTCGACCCGGGTCGCGGCCAGGGCGTCCCGGCCATGGGCGAGGAGGACCGCGCCCGCGACGATCAGGGCGGCGCCGGGGACGGTGCAGGAGGCGAGGTACGGCAGCTGGCGTTCGGCGAAGCGCTCGCCGGAGACGCCGTACCAGCCCACGACACAGAGCACCGCGCCGCCGGCGAGCGCGGCCCAGCCGGCCCAGAGGACGGGGTGCGCGGTCCGTGGAAGGGGTGTCCGCATCCGGGGCTCCCACACGTCGTGTCTGACGGGTTCTCAGATATGCCGATGGAGTTGCACTATGCCTTGTGCGAGCTGACCCTGAAAGAACCGGGCGCCTACCGCCCGGACCGACACCCGGTGGTGAGCCAGATGGTTCTCGGGAGCGACCTCAGGCGGGGGAACGCACGGCGGGGCCGCGGCCCTGGGGGAAGCGGGAAGGCCACGGCGCTGGCCGCCGCGCTGGCCCTCTTCCTCGCTCCGGCCCTCGCGGCGTGCAGCGACGACAGCGGCGGGGGCGGCGACGCGACACCGCCCACCCCCACGGTGGAGCGGACGACGGGCGAGCCGGACGGGGCGAGTGCGAGCGGACCCGCGGACGCGGCGGCGGCCGAGAAGGAGATCCGCCAGAACTGGGCGACGTTCTTCGACCCGACCAGCTCCAAGGAGGACCGGCAGGCCGTCCTGGAGAACGGCGAGCGGTTGGGCCCGGTCCTCGACGCCTTCAGCGGCGACGAACGCGGACAGCGGGTCGAGGCGAAGGTCACGAAGGTCGAGTTCACGTCGGCGACGGACGCGGACGTGACGTACTCGCTCCTGATGAAGGGCGCCACGGTCCTGCCGGACTCGTCAGGCACGGCCGTCGAGCAGGACGGCACCTGGAAGGTCTCCGTCAAGACACTCTGCGGGCTGGTGGGGCTGAGCGGTGCGTCGGCGGTCCCGGGCTGCTGAGACCGTCGCCGCGGCCCTGCTCCTGCTGCTGACCGCAGCCTGCGGCAGCCGCCTCCCGGAGAGCGACTTCGAGGACCGGTCCACCGCGCCGCCGGCCACCGGGCGGGCCGGCGCCCCGATCCGCGTCGGCATCATCGCCAGCGCCACCAGCCCCGTCGGCGGTGACGCCTTCACCGGGCCGCGCGACGGGGCGAAGGCCTGGTTCACCGCCCTGAACGCGCGCGGCGGCATCGACGGCCGCGAGGTCGAGGTGCGCGAGTGCGACGACGGCGGCAGCGGCGTCGGCAACAACGAGTGCGTCCACAAGCTCGTCGAGGAGGACCGGGTGGTCGCCCTGGTGGCGACCACCGCCCTCGACTACGCGGGCGCCCCCCGCGTCTCCCACGCGCGCGTGCCCGACATCGGCGGCCAGCCCATCGGCCCGGCCTACGACACCTACCCGCACCTCTACGGCATCTACGGAAGCCTCGCGCCCCGCGACGGCACCACCGGCTGGGACGGGAAGCAGTACGGCGGCACCGAGGTCTACCGCTACTTCAAGCGCGAGCACGGCGCCCGCACCGCCGCCGTGGTGTCGTACAACCAGGCCGCGTCGGCCGCGTACGCCCGGCTGATCGTCGACGGACTGAAGGCCGAGGGGTACGAGGTCGTCACCGAGCAGCTCGACTTCGCGCTGCCCAACTTCCGCGCGGCCGCCGCCGACATCGAGGAGCGGGGCGCCGACCTGGTCTTCGACGCCATCGACGGCCACGGCAACGCCCGGCTCTGCGCGGCGATGGACGAGGTCGGCGCCGAGGTGACGGCCAAGGTCACCCATGTGCAGAACTGGACCTCCACGGTCGCCGAGGACTACGCGGACGCCCCGCGCTGCCGCAACGCCCTGTGGGCCACCGGCTCCAGCCGCAACTACGAGGACACCGGCCAGGCGGCCGTACGGGAGTTCAGGGACGCCACCGAGGGACTGGAAACGCACTCCCAGTGGCAGCTGGAGGGCTGGGCCGCCGCCATGTGGTTCACGGACGCGGCGCGCTCCTGCGCCGGCACCGAGGAGGGCGTCACGCGCGCGTGCGTCGACCGGTTCATGAACCGCGACGAGCCGTACACCGCCGACGGACTCCTCCTGCCCGTCCGCTTCGAGCGGCTCGCCGAGCCGCCGGCCACCCGCAGGACCTGTCTGTCGGTCGGTCGCTGGCAGGACGACCGCGGCTGGGTGAGCCAGGGGGACATGGACCAGAACTGCTTCGTGGTACCGCAGTTGCCCTACCGGCCCTGATGCGAAACGGCCCCGACGGCTTCCCGAAACCGGCTACCGATCGCGCAACCGTTCTCTGACAAGTTGATGTGGAAGCCCAACCATCCCCCGCTCTTCCGCCACCGCGACGAGCCGGTCTTCCGGCACGACCCGAGAGTCCGGCTCCGCGCCCTCGTCGACATCCGCGAGCGGCAGACCCGCCGCGGCCCGGTGCGCGTCGGCCAGGAACACCTCACCCTGGACAGCCACTCCCCGGCCCTGCGCGGCGCCTACCCCCGGCTGGACGGGTTCACCACGGCCACCGAGGCCGACGCCCGCGCGTACGGCACCAAGATGCGGCTGCCCGGCGTCCGGCTGGCGGCACTACACGGTCGACAACGATCTGTCGGTCACGGTCGCCGCCGTGGGCCGAGCCGCACAGAGCCGGCGACGGTCGAGGACAGTAACTGTCCTCGACCGCTGGCAGACTCGCCCCCATGTTGGAGACATCGGCACGTCTGCTGCGGCTGCTCTCGCTCTTGCAGGCCCACCGCGAATGGTCCGGCTCCGAGCTGGCCGACCGCCTCGGCGTCACCGCCCGCACGGTCCGCCGGGACGTGGACCGGCTGCGTGAACTCGGCTACCCCGTCAACGCCAGCCCCGGCACCGGCGGCGGCTACCAACTCGGCGCCGGCGCCCAGCTGCCGCCGCTGCTGCTGGACGACGACGAGGCGGTCGCCGTCGCCGTCGGGCTGCGCACGGCCGCGGGCCAGGGCGTCGAGGGCATCGGCGAGTCCTCCGTACGGGCCCTCGCCAAGCTCGAACAGGTGCTGCCGAACCGGCTGCGCCGCCGCGTCGGCGCCCTCAACGCCTTCACCGTGCCGCTGCTGCGCGGCCCCCAGCCCTCCGCCGTCGACCCGGCGGTCCTCACCGACCTCGCCAACGCCTGCCGGGACGCCGAACGCCTGCGCTTCGAGTACCGCGACCACGGCGGCGCCACCACCCGCCGTACGGTCGAGCCGCACCGCCTGGTGTGCACCGAGCGGCGCTGGTACCTCGTCGCCTGGGACCTCGACCGCGGCGACTGGCGCACCTTCCGCGTCGACCGCGTCACGCCCAGGCCGCCGCACGGGCCGCGCTTCACCCCCCGCGAGGCCCCGGCCGCCGACCTCGCCGCGTACGTCTCCGAGGGGATCTCCACGCGCGCGTACGCCGCCCACGCCGTCGTCCGACTGCTCGTCCCCGCCGAGGAGGCCGCCGCTCGGCTCTCGCCCGCAGCGGGCACCCTGGAGCCCTTCGACGACGACAGCTGTCTGCTGCGCACCGGGGCGGCGAACCTCGACGTGATGGCCATCCACGTGATGATGACCGGCATCGCGTTCGAGGTCGTCGAACCGCAGGCGCTGACCGAGACGATCAGGACCCTTCGCGACCGTCTGACGGCCGCTCTTGACCGAAGCGCGGATGCGGCGTCCGCTCCTGGCCCTTCCGAGTCTGGGGCGGCGTGATCGCGGCGAACCTCGGATGGTGCAGGTCGAACGCCGGGGACTCGGAGCGGACCCGGGGCAGCGTCACGAAGTTGTGCCGCGGCGGCGGACACGACGTCGCCCACTCCAGGGACCGCCCGAAGCCCCACGGGTCGTCGACCCGCACCGGTACGCCGTACCGGGAGGTCTTCCAGACGTTGTAGAGGAACGGCAGCGTCGACAGGCCCAGCAGGAACGCGCCGATCGTCGAGACCGTGTTGAGAGCGGTGAAGCCGTCGGCGGCCAGATAGTCCGCGTACCGCCGCGGCATGCCCTCCGCGCCCAGCCAGTGCTGTACCAGGAACGTGGTGTGGAACCCGACGAACAGCGTCCAGAACTGGATCTTGCCGAGCCGCTCGTCCAGCATCTTCCCGGTGAACTTCGGCCACCAGAAGAACAGCCCCGCGAACGTCGCGAAGACGACCGTGCCGAACACCACGTAGTGGAAGTGCGCCACCACGAAGTACGAGTCCGTGACGTGGAAGTCCAGGGGCGGCGAGGCCAGGATCACCCCCGTCAGACCGCCGAACAGGAACGACACAAGGAACCCGGTCGCCCACAGCATCGGCGTCTCGAACGACAGCGAGCCCTTCAGCATCGTCCCCGTCCAGTTGAAGAACTTCACCCCCGTCGGCACGGCGATCAGGAAGCTCATGAACGAGAAGAACGGCAGCAGCACCGCCCCGGTGGCGAACATGTGGTGCGCCCACACCACCACCGACAGCCCGGTGATCGCCATCGTCGCGCCGACCAGGGTGAGATAGCCGAAGATCGGCTTCCGGCTGAAGACCGGGATGATCTCCGTGATGATCCCGAAGAACGGCAGCGCGATGATGTAGACCTCGGGATGCCCGAAGAACCAGAACAGGTGCTGCCACAGCAGCGCGCCGCCGTTGGCCGAGTCGAAGACCTGCGCGCCGAACCGCCGGTCGGCCTCCAGGCAGAGCAGCGCCGCCGCCAGCACCGGGAACGCCATCAGGATCAGGATCGACGTGAACAGCGTGTTCCAGGTGAAGATCGGCATCCGGAACATCGTCATCCCGGGGGCGCGCATCCCGATGATCGTGGTCAGGAAGTTCACCGCGCCGAGGATCGTGCCGAACCCGGACAGCGCCAGCCCCATGATCCACATGTCGGCGCCGATGCCCGGTGACCGCTCCAGGCTGTTCAGTGGCGCGTAGGCGAACCAGCCGAAGGCGGCGGGACCGGACGGCACCAGCAGCGACGCCATGACGATCAGCCCGCCGAAGAGGAACAGCCAGTACGACAGCATGTTCAGCCGGGGGAAGGCGACATCGGGCGCGCCGATCTGCAGCGGCATGATCTCGTTGGCGAACCCGGCGAAGGTCGGCGTCGCGAAGAGCAGCAGCATGATCGTGCCGTGCAGCGTGAACAACTGGTTGAACTGCTGGTTGTCCACGATCTGCAGGCCCGGCCGAGCCAGTTCGGCTCGCATCACCAGGGCCATCAGGCCGGCCGCCAGGAAGAACAGGAACGATGTGACCAGATAGAGGTGGCCGATCTTCTTGTGGTCCGTGGTGGTCAGCCAGTCGACCACCAGCCGGCCGGGCCGCTTGCCCCTCCGTACGGGTCGTGCCGACGCCGATACGGTCTCGGTCCCCATCGCTCGCCCCTTCGCTGCCGCGTCCCGGGCCCGTGATGCACGCCATGATGCTCGCGCCCCGGCCGCTCCGACAGGGGGCGTACGGGGGAAGTGTGCGGGAACCGTGTATTTCCCATGAGGTCCCCGCTTCCCGGAGCCGTCCGGGAATCGGTGGGAAAAGGCCGGACATGCACCGCGCACACGGCCCCGGACCTGCTTTCCTACGGGCTATTCGAGATGGTGCCGAAGCGCTCCGGAATTGTGTTCGCCAGCGCGGGCAAGGCCCGCGGAACCGCTCGTACGTGTGACGAAGTTGGGCCGAAACGCGTGTCGTCGTTCTGTGACAGAAGCGTGACTGCGGGGGGACAGCGCCCCCTTCGGCCGCCTAACGTGGCGGGCATGGCACCGATTCCGCACTCGCCCGAAGAGCCCCGGGACAACCCAGACTCCTACGTCGGTCTGGAGGCGCCGAGCGCCGAGCGACGCGCCCTGGAACACGGCTGGTCCACCGTCAGAAAGCTGCCGCCGGGCGCGATCATCACCATGGAGTACCGCTTCGGCCGGCTCAACCTGGAGGTCGAGGACGGCCGGGTGAAGCGCGCCTGGAAGGGCTGATCCCCGGCCTGGCAGAAGGCAGAAGGCAGAAGGCAGAAGGCAGAAGCCAGAAGGCAGAACGGGCGAAGGCCCGGCTCGTGGTGAGCCGGGCCTTCGCGGTGCGGGGCGTGGAGTGTGCGTACCTGCCCCGCTGTCTCGTGTCAGCCGCCCGCGACCGGTCGGGCCGTGGAGGTCCCTCGCGTCATACGGTCCGCGTGGGGCGGCCGACGGTGGCCGAGCGGGGTGATCGGCGTCCGTTCCGACCTGGCCAGATGCGGGGTGGAGGGCAGGTGCAGCGGCCCGATCGGGGCGTGGGCGGCGCGGGCCGCGATCCCCGTGTCGCGGACGCCCGCCGCCTCCTCGCCGGGTGTGCGCAGCGTGCTCGTCCCCACCGGCGCGGGGGTCGGGGCCGGCGCGGGGGCCGTCGTACGGCGGTCGCGCCAGGTGTCCCGCAGCGAGAAGATCCAGGCCTCGGCGCGGGAGATCAGCGGCTCGAACCAGGGCAGCGCCAGCAGGATCAGCAGACCCGCGGCCCAGCCCAGCAGGACGTCGCTGAGCCAGTGCGTGCCCAGGTACACGGTGGTGAGGCCGACGCCGAGCGAGGTCACGGCCGACAGCGCGGACAGCCAGCGCCTGGCCCGTGGGGTCGACGCCAGATACGCCAGGATGCCCCAGGTCACCACGGCGTTCGCGGTGTGGCCCGAAGGAAATATGTCGCCGCCCAGCCACATCTCGTTGGAGCCGATCTCGGTCGCGTAGTGCGGGCCGAGTCTGCCCATGCCGAGCTTGGCGGCGCCGACCGTGATGTTCAGCAGCAGCAGCGAGACGCCGAGCGCGAGCAGCGGGCGCAGGGTGTGCTGCCGCCAGGAGCGCCAGCCCAGCCAGGCCGCGACCATCACGGCGGTGGGGCCGCGCTGGCCGAGGACCACGTAGTAGTCGAGGAAGGCGTGGATCTCCGGCCACTGCTGGTACGGCCGGAAGAACATGATCTGCCAGTCGAGCCGCACGAGCCACGAGGTGATGATCACGGCCCACACGATGGCCCCGTAGAAGGCGAGGGTCGACGAGAACAGCACCACGCGGTGCCGCGTCATCACCGGCACGTCGATGTGGGCCGGTCGTTCAGGCTCGCGGTCCAGCCTGGAGAAGACCCGGTCCAGACGGGTCGGCTTTAGTTCGGTACGCACTCAATCGACGTTACAGCGAGTGAGCTCCGGTGCGGCGTGAATCACCGGCTTTGTGATGACGCCGTGATGTGGGATTGCTCTCAGATTGATGTTTATTTCTGCTGAATGGTGAATGGATGGGCTGCTCGGCCTTCAATTCCATGGCCGAATGAGGGGCCGTCGTTTTGCGGTCCTTTTGAATTCGTTCACCGTCCGCTTGCGCCGAATTACGCAACCGCTTCCCGCGGCCGGGTGACGCTCAGGGCGGACCGGAGCCGTTCAGCCAGAACGCCCCGTAGACCGCCGACACGGCCGCGACGCCGCCGAGCACCGCCGCCGACCTCGGGGTCCTCGCCCGGGCCAGGGCCAGGGCGAGGGGGAGGAGGAGCGGGAAGGCGGGCATCAGCAACCGCGGTTTCGAGCCGAAGTAACTCGACGCGCACAGGGCCAGCGCGGTCACCACCCCCGCGTAGACCAGCAGCGGGAGCGGCTGGCCCTGCCGGACGCAGATCACGTACAGCCACACCACCGCCGCCACTCCGGCTATCAGGCCGACGCCCGCCAGGGCCGAGGGGAACGACGTGAACTTGTCGGCGACGAACCGGGCGAAGGCGTAGCCCCCGTCGAAGCCATTGCGCCAGCCCGCCTGGACGTCGAGATAGCCGAGCGGCCCCTTGCCGGTGCGCTCGCCGACCCACAGCACGTAACCGGCGGCCCCCAGGGGAGCGAGGAGCATGCCGAGGGCGCGCGGCCACCAAGGAGTGCCCCCCGACGCTTCCGGACTCCGGTTCCGTACGAACGAGGGAGCGGGGTCGGGGGCGCCGGCCGGGGAGGGCGCCGTGGTCGGGGCGTGGGGTCGCTGCCGTACATATGACGTGATCGCCGCCGTCCATACCGCCGCGACCACCGCCAGGCCCACCGGGCGGGTGAGGCCCGCGAGGGCGGCCAGGGCGCCCGCCGTCACCCAGCGGCCGGTCAGGACGGCATACAGGGACCAGGCGGCCAGCGCGGTGAACAGGGCCTCCGTGTACGCCATCGACTGCACGATCCCCACCGGCAGCACCGCCCACAACAGCACCGCGCACACCCCGGCCCGCCGGCCGTACACCAGGTCGACGACGGCGAAGATCCCCCAGGCCGCCCCGAGCGAGGCCAGTGTGCCGACGGCCAGCCCGGCGTGCGCGTACGACAGCGGCGTCACCGCCGACACCCCACGCTCCAGCCACGGCAGCAGCGGGAAGAAGGCGAGGTTCGAGTGGACGTCGCCGTTGGGCAGGCGCACCTCGTAGCCGTAACCGAGCTCGGCCACCCTCGTGTACCAGAGCGCGTCCCAGCGGGCCGACAGCAGCGTCAGGGCGCTCTTGTCGCGCGCCGCGCTCCACAGGGTGAGCACGACGACCCCCAGGGCGCGCACCGCGGCGTACCCGAGGAGTGCGGGGGCGGCCCGCCGGAGGAGGGGCGGCGCCGGGCGCGTAGCAAGATCGGTCACGCGCTCGATTATCGGCGGTGCCCGGAACCGGCCGGGTGGTCCGCACGTGATGGTCGGTGAGGGACCGTGACGGACGGCCCACGTACGAGCGATGGAGGAGCCGCGGAGAACGCGTGGACGGTCGGCGGGGTGTCGCACGCCACACACCGCGGAAGCCTTCCATGAGACACCCACCACGCTTCACCGGCCGGAACTCGCGTACCCTGACGGCTCACTCGCCTTTCGTTGCGCGGGTCCGGGCCGCCGCTCTCCCGGGCCGCAGCCGCCGGGGAGTCCCCGCCCCGCGGTCCCGCCGAACGCGAGAGCATCTGGGAGGTACGTACATGTCCGGGACGCCCACGGCCGCCTCGCGATGCCGTAGGGAGGCCGGGGCCGGTGCAAACCGATGGGTCGTCCTCGTCGTCCTCTGCGTCAGCCTGCTGCTCGTCGCCGTGGACGCCACCGTGCTGCACGTGGCGGTGCCCGCCGTCACCGAGGACCTCAAGCCCGGCGCCATAGAGCTCCTCTGGATCGTCGACGTCTACCCGCTCGTCTGCGCCTCGCTGCTGATCCTCTTCGGCACCCTCGGCGACCGCGTCGGCCGCAGACGCGTCCTGCTCCTCGGCTACGCCCTCTTCGGTGTCGCCTCCGCACTCGCCGCCTTCGCCGAGAACCCGCAGGTCCTGATCGCGGCCCGGGCACTGCTCGGCGTCGGCGGCGCGATGATCATGCCGGCGACGCTGTCGATCCTGCGGCAGGTGTTCCCCGACCGGCGCGAGCGGGCCCTCGCCATCGGCGTCTGGAGCGCCGTCGCCGCGGTCGGCGCGGCCGTCGGACCCCTGCTCGGCGGGTTCCTGCTGGAGCACTTCTGGTGGGGCTCCGTCTTCCTCGTCAACATCCCCCTGATGCTCGTCAGTCTGCCCGTCGGCCGCCTGCTGCTGCCGGAGTCCACCGGTGACCGCGACGGACCGTGGGACGTCGTGGGCGCGCTGATGGCGGCCGTCGGACTCTTCGGTGTCGTCCTCGGTGTGAAGCGGCTCGGCGGCGGGCACCCGCCGTTCGACCCGGGCACGGCGGTGGCGCTGCTCGGGGGCGGCGTCCTGCTGGCCGCGTTCGTGCGCCGGCAGCGGCGCCGGAGGCATCCGCTGGTCGACCTGCGGATGTTCGCGCGGCCCGCGTTCAGCACGTCCGTCGGCTGCATCGTCCTCGCCATGCTGGCGCTGGTGGGCCTCGAACTGATCGCCGCGCAGTATCTGCAACTGGTCCTCGGGCTCTCCCCGCTGGAGACCGGGCTGCGGCTGCTGCCGCTGACCATCGCGGCGATGGCGGCCGGGCTCGTCGGCTCCCATCTGCTGCACCGCTTCGGCCCGCGCCGCATGGTGTCACTGGGCTTCTGCCTCACCGCGTTCGCGGTGGTGCTGCTCACGGCGATGGGCCGCCAGGACAACGCGGCGCTGCTGCTCACCGGGTTCGTCCTGCTGGGCTTCGGCCTGGAGACGACCCTGTTCGCGGCGTACGAGTCGATGCTGAGCGAGGCGCCCGCGTCGTCCGCCGGCGGGGCCGCGGCGATCGGTGAGACCTCCTACCAACTGGGCGCGGGCATCGGCATCGCCCTCCTCGGCAGCGTGATGAACGCGGCGTACGCGCCCGGGTTGTCGTCGGTGCCGGGGGTGCCCTCGTCGGCGTCCACGGCGGCGGGGCACTCGCTCGGGGAGGCGTACGAGGTCGCCGGGCGGTTGGGCGGGCCCTCGGGGGAGGCGCTGCGGCACGCGGCCCGGGACTCCTTCGTGCACGGTCTGCATGTGACGTTGCTGGTGAGCGCGGGCCTGCTGGCGCTGGGCGCGGTCATGGCGCTGCGGCTGCCGCGGGCCATGGAGTGCGAGGCGGACGTCCCGGGGCCGAGGGAGGCGACGGCGACGCCCGTCCGGGCGGAGTCGGTGCGCTGAGCCGTCCGGCACCAGGGCCCTTCTGGTGGACCTCCGCGGCGTCGCGACGCCCGGCACGTTCCCCCAAGCTCTTCGAGCAGGGGGTACCGCCACCCGCCGCACCGGACAAAAGCCCTGGTCGCTCCGCTACGAGGGCTTCCGTCCGGCGCACCGGGAGCACGCACCGAACGCCGCTCCTCCTCCCACGGAGGTCGATCAGAAGGGCCCTAGGCGTGGCCGGGGCGTGTGGGTAACCTGCCTAGCGTTGCTAGTTTTAGTGAGCCGGAGGTTGCCCTCATGTCCGTGCCCGCGAAGTCGCCTTCCTTCGACCCCGCCGACCCGCTCGGCATCGACGACCTGCTCGAACCCGAGGATCTCGCGGTGCGGGACACCGTGCGGAGCTGGGCCGCGGACCGGGTGCTGCCGTTCGTCGCGGAGTGGTACGAGCGGGGCGAGCTGCCGGAGATCCGCGAGCTCGCCCGGGAGCTGGGGGCGATCGGGGCGCTGGGCATGTCCCTCGACGGGTACGGGTGCGCGGGGGCGAGCGCCGTGCAGTACGGGCTCGCCTGCCTGGAGCTGGAGGCCGCGGACTCCGGGATCCGGTCGCTCGTCTCCGTGCAGGGCTCCCTCGCCATGTACGCCATCCACCGGTTCGGCAGCGAGGAGCAGAAGGAGAACTGGCTGCCGCGGATGGCGACCGGCGAGATCATCGGATGCTTCGGGCTGACCGAGCCCGACCACGGGTCCGACCCGGCCTCGATGCGGACGTACGCCAAGCGCGACGGCACCGACTGGGTCCTCAACGGGCGCAAGATGTGGATCACGAACGGGTCCGTCGCCGGGGTCGCCGTCGTGTGGGCGCAGACGGACGAGGGCATCCGCGGATTCGCCGTACCGACGGACACCGCCGGGTTCTCGGCGCCGGAGATCAAGCACAAGTGGTCCCTGCGGGCCTCCGTCACCAGCGAGCTCGTCCTCGACGACGTCCGGTTGCCCGCCGATGCCGTACTGCCGGAGGTCAAGGGGCTCAAGGGGCCGCTCAGTTGTCTGTCGCACGCCCGGTACGGGATCGTGTGGGGCTCGATGGGGGCGGCGCGGTCGAGTTTCGAGGCCGCGCTCGACTACGCCAGGACCCGGGAGCAGTTCGGCAGGCCGATCGGGGGCTTCCAGCTCACCCAGGCCAAACTCGCCGACATGGCGGTGGAGTTGTACAAGGGGATTCTGCTCGCCCACCATCTGGGGCGGCGGATGGACGCGGGACGACTCCGTCCCGAGCAGATCAGCTTCGGCAAGCTGAACAACGTACGAGAGGCGATCGAGATCTGCCGTACCGCCCGCACGATCCTCGGTGCGAACGGGATCTCCCTGGAGTACTCGGTGATGCGGCACGCGACCAATCTGGAGTCCGTGCTCACCTACGAGGGCACCGTCGAGATGCACCAGCTCGTGCTGGGCAAGGCGCTCACCGGACTCGACGCCTTCCGGTGACCGGGGGCACCGGAAGGCAGGGCGGTGAGCCGCCCTGCCTCAGCTCTGGTTGAAGAAGCCGTCGGCCGGACGGCCGACGGCCTCGCCGCTGACGATCTCCGTGTCGGCGGGGGTCAGCAGGAACACGCGGTTGGAGACCCGCTCGATCGAGCCGCGCAGACCGAAGATCAGGCCGGCGGCGAAGTCGACGACACGCTTGGCGTCGGCGGGCTCCATGTTCGTGAGGTTCATGATGACCGGGACGCCGTCCCGGAAGAGCTCGCCGATGTGCCGTGCGTCGCGGAAGCTGTCCGGGGTGACCGTGCCGATCCGGCGGCCCTGCTCGTGGGCGGACTCGGACGCGACCTTCACGCGAGGGTCGGTGACCCATGCCTCGCCGGACCCGGACTCCCGCTCATCGGCGTAGTCGTCGTCGTAGTAACGCTCGTCATCGTTGTCGTCGACGAGGCCAAGCCAGGCACTCGCCTTGCGCACCGATCCCATGGACGCCTCCTCTCACAGCGGTCTTTTTCTCTTTCCGCATCCCTATCGTCGTCCATGATGCGGATGTCTCGCCAAGTGGATAGACGCCGCACGGGGGTTTCGTGACGGTACTGGTGCAGAACGAATTCGTCGAGAGTCCATGTGCCCCAAGGGCTGCGCCGTACACGTCTGCTGACTGAGAGTGAAATAATATTGTTCGCGGCGTTTGGGTGAGTGTCGAGCGTCCGGGTGAACGTTCCGGCGGCTACGATGCGGCGCAGTTCAGGCACGTGCGCGTGGCCGTTCGGAGCGCGCGACAGACACGGGGGATGTCGTGTTCGGAATCGTGAGGCCCTGTAGCCATCGGCTCGGTGAGGGGCTGAAGACGCAGTGGATGGCACATCTGTGCGGGCTTTGCCTCGCGCTGCGCGGGGACCACGGGCAGTTCGCCCGCATCGTCACGAACTACGACGGCCTGCTGGTCTCGGTTCTGACGGAGGCTCAGGCCGAGCGGACCACCGACTGGCGGCGCACCGCCGGGCCCTGCCCGCTGCGGGGGATGCGCACCGCGTCCGTCGCGCAGGGCGAGGGCGCGCGGCTAGCCGCCGCCGTCTCGCTGGTCCTCGCCTCGGCCAAGGTGCGCGACCACGTGGCCGACGGTGACGGACTGCTGGCGCGCAAGCCGGTCGCGTCCGCCGCGCGCCGGGTCGCGACGAGCTGGGGGCGCGCGGGCGCGCGCACCGGCTCGGACCTCGGCTTCGACACGGCGGTGCTGGTCGACGCAGTGGACCGGCAGCTCGGCATCGAGGCGCTCGCCGGGCCGGGCACACCGCTGTTGACGGTGACCGAGCCGACCGAGACGGCGACCGCGGCGGCCTTCGCGCACACCGCGGTGCTCGCCGGACGCCCGGACAACCTCGAACCGCTCGCCGAGGCCGGCCGGCTCTTCGGGCGGCTCGCGCATCTGCTGGACGCGGTCGAGGACCGGGCCGACGACGCCGCCTCGGGCGCGTGGAACCCGCTGACCGCGACCGGGACGTCCCTGCCCGAGGCCCGGCGGCTCGCCGAGGACGCCCTGCACGGCATCCGGCTCGCCCTGCGCGAGGTCGACTTCGTCGACGGCAAGCTGGCCCATCTGCTGCTCGTGCACGAACTCCGGCGCTCCGTCGACCGGGCGTTCGGCACGGTGCCGGTCTGCGCGGCGCACCAGCACGGCGGGCCCCCGCAGCACGGCAACCCGTACGGGGGCGGCGCCCAGAACCCGTACGGCGGGGCGGGCGGAAACAATCCCTATGGCGGGCCCGGCGGAACCCCGTACGGGGGCGGCGGCGCGTACGGCGGCAGCGGTGGCGGGCCCGGCGGCTTCGGCGGAGTGCCGCAGCCGCAGCCGCCCAGGCGGCGGGGGTTCTGGGCCGGTTGCGGGATGTTCTGGTTGCTGTGCTGCACCTGCCAGTTGTGCTGTGCGAAGGAGTACGAAGGGCCTTGGTCCCGGAAGAAGCGGGAGGGCTGCTGCCGGGACTGCGACTGCTGCGATGCGTGTGACTGCTGCGACTGCTGACCCGCGGCCGGGCCGGGGGTACGGCTACCGGCCGCGCGTGCGTCGTCGCGGGTGAGCGCGATGCGTGGTGCGCGATGCGTGGTGCGCGGTGAGGGGTGCGCGTGTGAAGGCGAGCGTGCGGGATTGAGGGAGAACGCGAGCGGCGCCCCGCCTCACGGGCGGGGCGCGCGGTGGGGTCGGCTCAACAGGAAGAGGACCACACGCGACCGAAGTCGATGTGGGAGCGCTTGACCAGCCACTGCTGCGCATACATGAGCCCCAGTGGAACAGGCATCCGGTTGCGCGTCAACCGACTTGAGACGTAGCGCTCACAGTGCGGACAGCCTTGACAGCGCGGGGAACCGCCCCCGTACTCTCGGCACAGACCGCTGCTGAGGGGCTCGGTCGCGCGCGTCCTGGTACGCGCCGCGTGTGAAGGCACCGTGTTCGACTCGACGTGCCTCGGAGCCTTTCGCATGCCCTTTGCATTTTCTCCTCCCCTTTCCGGCCGCCTTGTTGCCGCTTCCGCTGCCCCCGGGCGTTTCTCCGGGTCCCGGCGGTCGCGATGAGCGAGACCGGGGGGAGCCCGCCGCGACCGTCGTTGGTGATCGTCGGGGCCGGGCCGCGGGGGACCGGGATCATCGAACGCATCGCCGCCAACCTGGGCGGGGCCCACGACGGACCCGGCTTCGACATCCATCTCGTCGACCCGTATCCGCCGGGCGCCGGACGCATCTGGCGGGCCGACCAGTCGCCGCTGCTGTGGATGAACTCGCAGGCCGAGGACGTCACGATGTTCACCGACGAGACGGTACGGATGGACGGCCCCGTACGGGAGGGGCCCACACTGCACGAGTGGGCCGGACTCGACGGCCGGCACTTCCCGGACCGGCGGATCCAGGGCGCCTATCTGAACTGGGTGTACGAGCGCGCCGTCGCCGACCTGCCGCCGGCAGTCACCGTCCGCCACCATCCGCGTCGCGCCCTACGGGTGGACGGTCCCCGTGACGGCCGGCAGCGGGTGTGGCTGGAGGGACGTCCCCGGCCGCTCCCCGCGGACCTCGTCATCCTCGCGCTCGGCCATCTGGACGCCGAACTCGACGACGAGCAGCGTGCGTTGGGTGTGTACGCCGGGGCCCACGGACTGGTCCATCTGCCGCCGGACTTCACCGCGGACAGCGACCTGTCCCGGCTCGCGCCCGGTGAACCGGTGCTCGTGCGGGGCTTCGGGCTCGCCTTCGTCGACCTCATGGCGCTGCTGACGGAGGGGCGCGGCGGACGGTACGAGGGCGACCCGGACGGCGAGCTGACCTACGTCCCGTCCGGGCGGGAGCCCGTCCTGCACGTCGGGTCGCGGCGCGGGGTGCCGTACCGCTCGAAGATCGGGTACGGGCTGGAGGGCGAGCGGCCGCCGTTGCCCCGCTTCTTCGGACCGGCCGAGGTCGACGAACTGCTCGCGCGTCAGGGCGGGTTCGACTTCCGCCGCGACGTGTGGCCGCTGATCGAGAAGGAGCTGGGGTTCGCGCACTACCACCGGCTGTACACGGCCCACCCCGAGCGGACGGCCATGGACCGGGCCGGTTTCGAGGAGAGGTACGCGGCGATCGCGGACGCGGCGGAGCGGGCCGTCCTGGTGGCGTCCGCGGTGCCGGACCCCGCCGACCGCCTGGACCTGGCCGCGCTGGACAGACCGTTGGCCGGGGCGCGCTACGGGTCGTACGAGGAGTTCCAGGAGGGCCTGCGGGCCCATGTCGAGGGGGACCTGGCGCGCCGTCACGACCCGGCGTACAGCCCTGACCTCGGCGTCTTCCTCGGGCTGCTGTCGGTCTACGGACAGCTGATCCGGCTCGGGGACATCGGCTCCTGGTGGCACGGGTTCTTCAGCTACCTCGCGTCGGGGCCGCCCGGCCCCCGGCTGCGGCAACTGCTCGCGCTGTCGCGGGCGGGCGTCCTCCACTTCGTCGGCGCGGACATGGCCGTCGCCGCGGAGGACGGGGTGTTCCGCGCGTCGAGTCCCACGGTGCCCGGCGTGTCGGTCGAGGCGAGGGCGCTGGTGGAGGCGCGGCTGCCGGAGCCGACGGTCGCGCGGGCGCGGGACGCGTTGCTGCGCGAGCTCTACGACGACGGGGATGTGGCCGAGACACCGGAAGGGCTGCTCGCCGTGGACCCGGCGGACGGACGGCTGCTGGACCGGAAGGGGCGCCCTCACCCTCGGCGCTTCGCGCTCGGGCCGTACACCGACAGCCGCGCACCGGGCGCCTTCACCCGGCCGCGCACCGGCGGCCCGGCCTTCCGCCAGAACGACGCGACCGCCCGCGCCGTCCTGGCGTTCCTCGGGGAGTCGTCGTATCGGGCGGTGGCGTGAGGGGAGAGGGAGGGGCCGGCTGCGGTGAGGGGCCCTGTGAGGGCCGGGGGAGCGGCGGGGCGACCCGGGTGAGTGGGCGGTGAGGCGGTGGGGCGGGAGCGGGTGTCGGTCGGGAGTTGTCGAGCGGTGGTGGTGAGCGGTGGAAGGGGCTGGTCGTATGGGGTCGGGGTTCGGGCGGGGGGTGTTGCATCTGGCGGCGGGGGTGGATCTTCGGGGGGCCTGGGAGGGCGGCGCGTTCGTCGAGTTGGGGCGGCTCGCGGAACGGGGGGCCCTGGACTTCGTGACGCTCGGGACCACGGTCGGGCGGCCGGGGCCCGACCCGTCTGCGGTGATGGCGCGCATGGCACCGGAGACCCGGCGGATCGGGCTCGTGCCCGCGCTCACGACGACACACGCCGAACCGCTCCGGGTGGCGGCCGCCGTGGCGACGCTCGACTGGGTCAGCCGGGGCCGCGCGGGCTGGTGGATCGATGTGTCGGCCACGGACGCGGAGGCCCGGCCGCCCGGGCGCGGGCCCGCCCGGCTCGGTGAAGCACTGTGGCAGGAGGCCGGTGAGGTCGCGGACGCCGCCGCCCGGTGGTGGAGCAGCGCGGAGGACGGTGCCGGCCGGTGGTGGAACGGTGCGGAGGACAGCCGTGCCGAGACGGGGAACGTGACGCAGGGGGATCGCGCCGAGGGCGGTGCCAAGGGTGGTGCCGTGGGGGGTGTCGAGCAGAGATACGCCCGGCCCGCCGGGGTGGTGGGTGGTGAAGGCCCCGGTACCGGGCCGTCGGCCGTGCCCCCGTCGCCTCAGGGGCGCCCCGTACGGGTCGTCGACGCGACCGGGAGCGAAGCGCGGGGGACCGCGGCCCGGTGCGCGGACGTGGTGCTCGTGCGGGCCGCCGCCCCCGAGCAGGCCGCCGCCGTACGGGAGGAGGTGCGGAGTGCCGCGGCCGGGTTCGGCCGTGACCCCGACGAGATGCGGATACTCGCGGCGCTGCGGGTCGATCTCGGGGGCGGTGAGCACGCGGCTGAGCCGGGTCACGGCGGCGGAGGACCCCGGTGGAGCGCACAGGGCCCGCTGTACCGGGGCGGGCCCGTCGACCTGGCCGAACTGGCCACCGCCTGGCACCGGGCCGGTGTCGTCGACGGCTTCCACTTCACCCCCGTCGAACCACGCCGTGACCTGGAGCGGCTCGTCAACGGGACCGTGGCCCTGCTCCAGCACCGTGGTCTGTTCCGCACCTTCTATCCCGGCAGCACCCTCAGGGAGCACCTGGGCCTCGCCCGCCCGGCCGACGGGCACGGCCGCAGGGCCGTGGCGGCCCTGCCCGACGGGGTGTCATGAGCGGGCAGCGTCATGGGCGTGCCGGCACGGGGTGTGGGGCGTCCGGGATTCACACAGAATCTCCACAACTCCGTCGGCGAGGGCCGATTGGTGTTCGAGCGGCCGAAAGGCACTCTTGCGGGGATCGATGCTACGACCGAATACTTCCCCGCAGCGCCTTGTCAGGAGCACGGCATGTTTGTCATTCGGACACGCGCCCCTGATTCGCGCCTCACGGGCCCAAAACCCCACGCGGGCCCCCGACTTCCCTTTAGGAGGGAACGAACAGTGAGGATCAAGCGCACCACTCCCCGCAGCGGTATCGCGAGACGGACCCGGCTGATCGCCGTGGCCACCGGCCTCGTGGCCGCGGCCGCCGCGACAGTCCCCACCGCCACCGCGGCAGACGCCCGAACGTTCAGCGCAGCGGAGCTCAAGAGCGCCAGCGCGTCGGTGCTCAAGGCGGACATCCCCGGTACCGCCTGGGCGATCGACGAGAAGACGGACAAGCTCGTCGTCACCGTCGACAGCACCGTCTCCCGGGCCGAACTGCTGAAGATCAAGGAAGCGGCGGGCGACAAGGCCGGCGCTCTGACGATCAAGCGGACGCCGGGCAAGTTCAACAAGCTCATCAAGGGCGGCGACGCCATCTATGCGAGTAGCTGGCGCTGCTCGCTCGGCTTCAACGTCCGCAGCGGGAGCACCTACTACTTCCTGACCGCCGGTCACTGCACCGACGGCGCGGGCACCTGGTACTCCAACTCCGGTCGTACGACGGTCCTCGGCCCGACCGCCGGGTCGAGCTTCCCGACCAACGACTACGGCATCGTGCGCTACAGCAACACGTCCATCGCCAAGGACGGCACCGCGGGCAGTGTGGACATCACCAGCGCGGCCACCCCGAGCGTGGGCACCAACGTCATCCGTACCGGCTCCACCACCGGTACCCGCACCGGACGCGTGACCGCTCTCAACGCGACCGTGAACTACGGTGGCGGCGACATCGTCTACGGCATGATCCAGACCACGGTCTGTGCCGAGCCCGGCGACTCCGGCGGTCCGCTCTACGGCAGCAACGGCGTCGCGTACGGTCTCACCTCCGGCGGCAGCGGCAACTGCACCTCCGGTGGCACGACCTTCTTCCAGCCGGTCACCGAGGCCCTGGGCGCCTACGGCGTCAGCGTCTACTAGGCCGACCGGATCAGTCGACCGGCCGCCGTGACGGTCGGGCAGGCCGGCCCCGAGCGGGTGCTCTTCCCCCGGCACCCGCGTCCGACCGTACGGCGTATCGCGGTCAGTAGTTCGAGCCCCCGCACGTGACGACGTGCGGGGGCTCGCCCTGTCGCGGCGGCGGGACTACCGTCGAGACACCGTGCGCCGTGTGCGCCGGTTCTCCCTCTCATACGCCCACTTCGGACCCTGGGGGGCCGTGATGGTCGAGGAGCTCGTGACGGCGGGGGTGGCTCTCGCATCGGTCGGCACGGCGTACGCGGCGTGCGCGGCGCGGGTCGTGAAGCAGTACGAGCGGGGGGTGGTGTTCCGGCTCGGCCGGCTCCGGTCGACGGTGCGGGGGCCCGGGTTCACGATGATCGTGCCGTTCGTCGACCGGCTGCAGAAGGTCAACATGCAGATCGTGACGATGCCGGTGCCCGCGCAGGAGGGCATCACCCGGGACAACGTCACCGTCCGGGTGGACGCGGTCGTCTACTTCAAAGTCACCTCGCCGGCTGAGGCGATCGTGCGGGTGGAGGACTACCGGTTCGCGGTCTCGCAGATGGCGCAGACCTCGCTGAGGTCCATCATCGGCAAGAGCGAGCTGGACGATCTGCTCTCCGACCGCGAGAAGCTCAACCAAGGGCTGGAGTTGATGATCGACAGCCCCGCCGTGGAGTGGGGCGTCACCATCGACCGGGTCGAGATCAAGGACGTCTCGCTGCCCGAGACCATGAAGCGTTCGATGGCCCGGCAGGCGGAGGCCGACCGTGAACGCCGGGCGCGGGTCATCAACGCCGACGCCGAGTTGCAGGCGTCGAAGAAGCTCGCCGAGGCCGCCAAGGAGATGTCCGAGCAGCCCGCCGCGCTGCAACTGCGGCTGCTGCAGACCGTGGTGGCGGTCGCCGCGGAGAAGAACTCCACGCTCGTCCTGCCGTTCCCGGTGGAGCTGCTCCGCTTCCTGGAGAAGGCCCAGCAGTCGGCGCCGAGCGCCGTGCCGCCGGTCCCGGCCGTGGCGCCGGAGCCGGTGCGGGAGCAACTTCCGGCACAGGGCGCCCCGTAGGGAATCGGACCTCGGAGGGGCGACTTCAAGACAGGACTAGACCTCACCCATTGCGCAGGGGGTCGTTGCGTCCTGTGTTTGCATTGTGAATTCGCATGGGGCGTTACCGGAAGGTAATGACATGGGGGGCGTGCGCCCACGGTGTGTGCTCGTCCTGAAGTCGACCTTGTGTGCCCCCTGTGCGCCTAGGAATAGTTGGCGCCGCACAGTTGGCATGGACGCGGCGTTTTTATCGTCCGCCGCCTCCATGTCCGTATTCCTTACGGCCGAACGGGGTCCCCACAACCTCTTCGGTCGACCCCCCACAGGAGGACGTGAGTTGAAGCACCGACGCATACCCAGGCGCCGTGCCGTCGTGACGGGTGCGGGCATCGCCGCGCTGGTCGCCGCGGGAGTGACCTTCCAGACTGCGAACGCGAGCGAGACCGCGCCGACCGCCCAGCCGAAAGCGCTCTCCGTGCTGGCGGCCGGAAAGCTCGCCTCGACCCTCGGTGAGGACCTCGGCGCCGACGCGGCGGGAACGTACTACGACGCGAAGAGCAAGCTCCTCGTCGTGAACGTGCTCGACGAGGCCGCCGCCGAGACCGTCGAGGCGGCCGGCGCCAAGGCCCGGATCGTCGAGAACTCCCTCGCCGAGCTCAAGAGCGCCCGTACGACCCTCAAGGACGACGCCACCATCCCCGGCACGTCCTGGGCCACCGACCCCACCACCAACAAGGTCGTCGTCACCGCCGACCGCACCGTCTCCAAGGCCGAGCTGGCGAGACTGACCGAGGTCGTGGACGGCCTCGGCGCCACGGCCGAACTCAAGCGCACGAAGGGGGAGTTCAGGACCTTCGTCGCGGGTGGCGACGCCATCACCGGCGGCAGCGGGCGCTGCTCCCTCGGCTTCAACGTGGTCAAGGGCGGCGAGCCGTTCTTCCTGACGGCGGGTCACTGCACCGAGGGCATCTCCACATGGTCGGCCGGCGGCCAGGTCATCGGCCAGAACGCGGACTCCAGCTTCCCGGGCGACGACTACGGCCTGGTCAAGTACACGGCGGATGTCGACCACCCCAGCGAGGTCAACCTCTACAACGGCTCGACCCAGGCCATCAGCGGCGCCGCCGAGGCGACCGTCGGCATGAAGGTGACCCGCAGCGGCTCGACCACCCAGGTCCACAGCGGCACGGTCACCGGCCTCGACGCCACCGTGAACTACGGCAACGGCGACATCGTCAACGGCCTCATCCAGACCGACGTCTGCGCCGAGCCCGGCGACAGCGGCGGCTCCCTCTTCTCGGGTGACAAGGCGGTCGGCCTCACCTCCGGCGGCAGCGGCGACTGCACCTCGGGCGGCGAGACGTTCTTCCAGCCGGTCACCGAGGCGCTGTCGGCTACGGGCACGCAGATCGGCTGAGTCCGAGCGCGCGCCGGGCCTCCGGATCGGCCTCCGGATCGGTGCAGAGCCCGGCACGCCGGCGGGCTGCCGTACGACCGGGGCCCACGGCTCACACCTCGGAGGGCCGGCGTTCCGGCTTCCTCTTCAGGGCCGCCATCACCAAGGTGATGGCGGCCCCCGCCGTCGCCCAGGCGGAGAGCACCAGCAGGGGGACGGTGGTGTCGTTGCCCTCGAAGTACGCGATCGAGCGGGCCACCCATACGCCCGCGCCCGGCGGGAGCGCCGGACCGATCGCCGCCCAGAACGGGGGCAGCAGCGGCGGGGGCAGCGCGCCGCCCGCGCTCGGGTTGCCGGCGACCACCACCAGCAGCACGGCGACCCCGATACCGGCGATCCCGAAGGCGCACTGGAGCGCCAGCGTCGCCGCGCCCACCGCGAGGACGACCAGTGCCCCCAGACCCCACAGCGCCGCCACGCTTCCGGGCAGGGCGCCCAGCACCGGCCCGGCGATCACCGCGCCGCCGAGCCCGCCGAGGACCGAGAACACCGCCAGAGCGGCGAGCCGGATCACCCCGCGCCGCAGATTGGTGGGCCGCGCCCCCGCGCTCATCGCCAGCGCCGACGCGCACAGATAGCCGCCGACGCACCAGCCGACGACCAGATAGAAGGACGTGAGCCCGTTGGCGTCCCCGAGGCCGGCCGGGGCCACGTCCACGGTCCGCAGGGTGCGTCCCTCGGACTGCTCCAACGTGGCGACGAGGGCGGCCAGCGCGCCTGCGAGGGAACGGCCGCCGCCGGAGGCGACCAGCAGGGTGTCGGTGGTGCGGGCCGGGTCGATCAGCAGGGCGCCGTCGATCTCCCGGTCCAGGATCAGCTCGCGCGCCGCCGCCGTGTCGGTCACCGTGCGGGGGTCCAGCGGCTCGCCCGGCAGCCCCTCCAGTCGGGCCACCGTCTGTTCGGCGGCCGCCCGTGGCGCGACCACGCCGAACGGCACGTCCCGGAGCTTCGGGTGGTGCAGGGCCCCCACGTACGAGGCGATGAAAAGCAGCTGGAGGGCGAGGACGCCGACGACCAGCAGGGTGGCCCGCGGGGTGACCCCGTCCCGCAGCTCGTCGAGGAAGGACGGCGGGGAGGCCGGGTCCGGGGCGGGGGACGGGTGGGGGCTGTCGGCCGGCTGTGTCATGTCCTCACGGTCCGAGGCGCCGCGTGTTTGCGCAGGTGGGGTGGGGCCGAACGGATGTCGTACAGAGGTTCGAAAAGTGGTCTATGGTGGAGACGGGCAGGCTGTGAACTGATGTTCGATTGATCGAGTGCGGGAGGTGCGGTGCCAGGCTTCACGCATCTGCACACCGCCTCCGGGTTCTCCCTGCGGTACGGCGCCTCGCACCCGGAGCGGCTGGCCGAGCGCGCCGCCGAGCGCGGCATGGACGCCCTCGCGCTCACCGACCGGGACACCCTCGCGGGCGCGGTCCGGTTCGCCAAGGCCTGTGCGGCGGAGGGTGTCCGTCCGCTGTTCGGGGCCGAGCTGGCGGTGGGGGCACCCGAGCCCTCCGCGCGGCAGGCGCGACGCCGGGCTCCCGTCCGGGGTGGTGCCTTTGTCGATGAGTCGACTCCCCGGGTGACGTTCCTTGCCCGCGAGGGGGCCAAAGGGTGGGCCGAGCTGTGCAGAATCGTTTCTGCGGCGCATGGGGGGAGCGATGAGGACGGCGGCCGGGGCACGGGCGGCGGCGCGGCCGGTGGACGGGGCGCGACCGGTGTTCGGGGCGCGGCCGCCGGCCGGGGAGAGGGGCCGCCCCTGCTGCCCTGGACGGAGTGCGTCGGCGACGGCCTGACCGTGCTGCTCGGCCCGGCCTCCGATGTGGGCCGCGCGCTCGCCGCCGGGCGCCCCGACCGTGCTGCGAAGCTCCTCGGCCCCTGGCGGGAGCGGTTCGGTGACGCCCTGCGGCTGGAGACGATGTGGCACGGCCGTCAGGGCACCGGCCCCGGCTCGCTGCGGCTGGCCGCCCGGACCGTGGGCTTCGCCGCCGAGCAGCGGATCCGCCCGGTGCTCAGCAACGCCGTCCGGTACGCCGACCCCGGTATGGGTCCCGTCGCCGATGTGCTGGACGCGGCCCGCCGGCTGGTCCCCGTCGACCCCCGGGGCGAGCTGGACTCCGGGGAGGCCTGGCTCAAGGACGCCGGTGCCATGCTGGCCGCCGCCGAACGGATCGTCGAGGCCGCGGGCTACCGCCGGGACACCGCGTACCGCCTGCTGGAGCAGACCCGCGCCACGGCCGCCGAGTGCCTGGTCGACCCGGAGGACGACCTCGGCCTCGGCACCGTCCACTTCCCCGAGCCGCACCTCGTCGGCGCCGGCCGCCGCACCGCCCAGCGCGTCCTCGCCTCGCGGGCGGCGGCGGGCATGCTGCGGCTCGGCTACGACACCCGGCGCGACTACTGGGAGCGCGTGCACCAGGAGCTGGACGTCATCGCCCACCACGGCTTCGCCTCCTACTTCCTCACCGTTGCCCAGGTCGTCGACGACGTACGGCGGATGGGCATCCGGGTCGCCGCGCGGGGCTCCGGCGCGGGTTCCCTCGTCAACCATCTCCTCGGGATCGCGCACGCCGACCCCGTCGAGCACGGGCTGCTGATGGAGCGGTTCCTGTCCAAGCGCCGGGTCGTGCTGCCCGACATCGACATCGACGTGGAGTCCGCGCGCCGGCTGGAGGTCTACCGCGCGATCATCGGCCGCTTCGGCGCCGAGCGGGTCGCGACGGTGGCGATGCCGGAGACGTACCGCGTCCGCCACGCCGTCCGCGACGTGGGCGCGGCCCTGTCCATGGACCCCGCCGACATCGACCGGATCGCCAAGTCCTTCCCGCACATCCGGGCCCGCGACGCCCGCGCGGCGCTGGAGGAGCTGCCCGAACTCAGGGAGCTGGCGGGGGAGAAGGAGAAGTACGGCAGGCTGTGGGAGCTGGTCGAGTCCCTCGACGCCCTGCCGCGCGGGGTCGCCATGCATCCCTGCGGGGTCCTCCTCTCCGACTCCTCCCTCCTCGCCCGTACGCCGGTGATGCCGACCAGCGGCGAGGGGTTCCCCATGTCGCAGTTCGACAAGGACGACGTCGAGGACCTCGGGCTGCTCAAGCTCGATGTGCTGGGCGTGCGGATGCAGTCGGCGATGGCGCACGCGGTGGCCGAGGTGGAGCGGGCGACGGGGGAGCGGGTCGACCTGGACGCGCTCGACTTCGAGCGCGGTGAGGGCGACCCGGCCACGTACCGGCTGATCCGGTCCACCGAGACGCTGGGCTGCTTCCAGATCGAGTCGCCCGGCCAGCGGGACCTCGTGGGGCGGCTCCAGCCGTCGACCTTCCACGATCTCGTGGTCGACATCTCCCTGTTCCGGCCCGGTCCGGTCGCCGCCGACATGGTGCGGCCGTTCATCGCGGCCCGGCACGGACGGGCGCCGGTCCGCTACCCGCACCCCGATCTGGAGGCGCCGCTGCGGGAGACGTACGGCGTCGTCGTCTTCCACGAGCAGGTCATCGACATCGTGCACCTCATGACCGGCTGCGGCCGGGACGAGGCGGACCGGGTGCGGCGCGGGCTCTCCGACCCCGAGTCGCAGGGGCGGATCCGGGTGTGGTTCGCGCAGCACGCCGCGGCGAAGGGGTACGACGCGGAGACGATCGCCCGGACCTGGGAGATCGTCGAGGCCTTCGGCTCGTACGGCTTCTGCAAGGCGCACGCGGTGGCCTTCGCGGTGCCGACGTACCAGTCGGCGTGGCTGAAGACGCATCATCCGGCGGCGTTCTACGCGGGGTTGCTCACCCACGACCCCGGGATGTACCCGAAGCGGCTGCTGCTGGCGGACGCGCGGCGGCGGGGGGTGCCGATCCTCCCGGTGGACGTGAACCGGTCGGCGGCCGCCCACCGTATCGAACTGGTGTCTGAATCAAGGGGGTCGGAAGGGCCTTCCCCGGAGGGGCCTTCCACGAAAATCTGGGGGCTGCGGTTGGCCCTGTCCGATGTGCACGGCATCAGTGAGGCCGAGGCGGCGCGGATCGCGGACGGGCAGCCGTACGCCTCGCTGCTGGACTTCTGGGAGCGGGCCCGGCCGAGCCGTCCGCTCGCCCAGCGGCTGGCCCAGGTCGGCGCGCTGGACGCCTTCGGCGCCAACCGGCGCGATCTGCAGCTCCACCTCACCGAACTGCACCGGGGCGCCCGGGGCATGGGCGGCGGCGGGGGACAGCTCCCGCTGTCCGGCGGCCGAGGCACCGCCCCGGCCGGGCTGCCCGACCTCTCCTCGGCGGAGCGGCTCAGCGCCGAGCTGGGCGTGCTGTCGATGGACGTCTCCCGCAATCTGATGGACGACCACCGCGTGTTCCTCGACGAGCTGGGCGTGGTGTCGGCGCGGCGGCTGCGCGAGGCGCGCCACGGCGAGACGGTGCTGGTCGCGGGTGCCAAGGCGGCGACCCAGACCCCGCCGATCCGCTCCGGCAAACGGGTCGTCTTCACCACCCTCGACGACGGCACCGGCCTGGTCGACCTCGCCTTCTTCGACGACTCCCACGAGGCGTGCGCCCACACCGTCTTCCACTCCTGGCTGCTCCTGGTGCGCGGAGTGGTGCAGCGGCGCGGCCCGCGCAGCCTCAGCGTGGTGGGGTCGGCCGCCTGGAACCTCGCCGAGCTGGTGGAGCTGCGGCGCGAGGGCGGCCTCGACGCGGTCGCCCCGCGACTGGCGGAGCCGGTGCCCACGAGTGGCGGCGACCCGACGCACGGCCGCCGTATCCAGCTGCCCACCGGCTACGAGATGCACCCGTGGGCCGATCTGCGGCCCGCGGGCGAAGAGCCCTCGAAAGTACGGAAGTTGTGGCACCAGAGTCCAGGGAGTGCGGGATGACGATCCTCTGCGTACGTTTCCAGCTGCCGCCGAAGTACGAGGCCGCCCTGCCCGGGCTGCTCGGTCTGCTCGAGGACTTCACCCCGGTCGTCCAGGCGCTGCCGCCCGACGGCGCGCTGGCCGATCTGCGGGGCGCCGAACGGTACTTCGGCCGGGGCGCCGAGGAGCTGGCCCGGCTGATCCGGGTCCGCGCCCTCGCGCTCTACGGCATCGACTGTGTGATCGGCGCCGGGCCCGGACCGCTGCTCGCCCGGATGGCCCTGGGCCAGGCCGAGCCCGGCGAACCGTGCGCGGTCCCCGAGGACCTGGTCGTGGACTTCCTCGCCGAGCGGCCTGTTGCCGCGTTGCCCGGTGTCGGCACCGCGACCGCCCGCACCCTGTGCGAGTACGGCCTCGACACCCTCGGCCGGGTCGCCGCCGCGCCCCTGTCCGCACTCCAGCGCCTGGTCGGCGCGCGGACCGGCCGCGAACTGCACGAGAAGGCGAACGGCGTCGACCGCGGCCGGGTCGTCCCCAACGCCGTCGCGCGCTCCCTCGCCGCCGAACACCCCTTCCCGCACGACGAGTTGAACCCGGACCGGCACCGCCGCGCGCTGCTCCTCGACGCCGAGGAGCTGGGCTCCCGGCTGCGCGCCCTGGACAAGGTGTGCCGCACCCTGACCCTCACCGTCCGCTATGCCGACCGGTCCTCGACGACCCGCACCCGCACGCTCCCGGAGCCGACCGCCCACTCGCCGGAACTCGCCCGCGCCGCCTACGGGATGTACGGCGCCCTCGGCCTCCAGCGCGCCCGCGTCCGCGCGATCGCCCTGCGCGCCGAGGGGCTCACCCCCGCCGAGGAGGCCTCCCACCAGCTCGCCTTCGACCCCACCGACGACAAGCTCCGCCGGATCGAGGAGGTCGCGGACCGGGCGCGGGCGAAGTTCGGCCCACGCGCGATCCTGCCGGGGACGCTGGCGGCATGACACGCGTAGGGGGCACCGACGGGGGAGCCCCACGGGGGACGTCGACGGGGGATCCCCACGGGAGAGGCGTCAGTTGGCCCACGGCGGCACGATCCGCGTGCCGTCGGTCAGCTCGGCCTCCAGGCCCAGGGAGGTGGTGACCCAGGTGACGGCGGTCTCCGTCGTCGGATTCTCCACGGTGAGGGTCGCCCCCGCGTTGACGATCAGGGTGTCGCCCGCCCCGACGCGCTCGGTGCGGCCGTCGAGCGTGATCAGCAGCTCCCCGTCGAGCAGATGGAGGATCTCCTCCTTGGTGACGGTGTGGGCGGGCGCCTTGGTGCCGGCGGGGATCTCGCCCCGCCAGGCCGCCAGTTCCCTGCTGCCGGTGCGGGGCGTGGCGTACGAGACGAAGCGGGCGCCGTGGATCTCATGGGCGACGGCGTCGGACGAACGGACGACGGGCATACGGGCCTCCTGGAAAGATGGTCAAGCAGCTTGACTATATGCCTCGATGGTCAAGCCGCTTGACCAGTTCGTCAAGAGTGTTTCAATGCGGGCATGCAGAACTCCGAGGCCCTCGGGCTCACCGCCGCCCTGCTCGCCGTCGCGGGTGAGCTGACGCAGCGCATCCATGACGGGGTCGTCGCCCGCGGCTTCGAGGGGCGGCCCGCGTACGGGTTCGCGTTCACCCGGCTCGCCCCGGACGGTGCGACGGTCACCGAGCTCGCCCGTCATCTCGGAGTGACCAAGCAGGGCGCCAGTCAGCTCGTCGAGGAACTGGTCGCCAAGGGGTATGTCGAGCGCCGGCCGCACCCCCGTGACGCCCGCGCCCGGCTGGTCGTGCTGACCGAGCGGGGATGGGCCTGCACCCGGGCCGCGGAGGAGGCGGCGGCCGAGGTGGTCGAGGGGTGGAGCGGCGCGCTCGGCGGGGAGGCGGAAGTGCGGGCGCTGCGCGAACAGTTGGCGCGCATCGCCCCCTATGGCCCCATCAGGCCCGCCTGGTGACGGTTTCGCCGTCCTCTATCAGCATCCACGGGCACCGCTTGAAGTTTTTACTGACGCGTAACTTCCCACTTTTACTACCCACCCGTAACTTGGCTGGATAGAACAGCATCCTCGTGATCCGGATCACAGGGCGAACGCCGTCGCACGTCCCCTTTGAGCCGCAAGGAGATCACCCGATGCTGCCCTGGAAGCGCCTGATCAGACCGCTGGCCGCCCTGCTCCTCGCCGCCGCGGCGACCACCGTCCCCGCCACCTCCGCCGCGGCCGCCGACACGGCCGCCACCTCCAGCCGTGGCTGGAACGACTATGCGTGCAAACCCTCCAGCGCCCACCCCCGCCCCGTCGTCCTCGTCCACGGAACGTTCGCCAACTCCGTCGACAACTGGCTGGGCCTCGCCCCGTACCTGGTCAACCGCGGGTACTGCGTCTACTCGCTCGACTACGGACAGCTCCCCGGCGTCCCCTTCTTCCACGGTCTCGGCCCGATCGACAAGTCGGCGCGACAGCTCGACACCTTCGTCGACCAGGTGCTCGCCTCGACCGGCGCCGCCGAGGTCGACCTCGTCGGCCACTCGCAGGGCGGCATGATGCCCCGCTACTACCTCAAGTTCCTCGGCGGGGCGGCGGAGGTGAACGCCCTCATCGGCATCGCCCCCTCCAACCACGGCACCACCCTGGGCGGCCTCACCCAACTCCTCGACTACTTCCCCGGCGCGGGCGATCTGCTGTCCACCGCCACCCCCGCCCTCGCCGACCAGGTCGTCGGCTCCCCGTTCCTGACGAAGCTCAACGCGGGCGGCGACACCGTGCCCGGCGTCACCTACACGGTCCTCGCCACCAAGTACGACGAGGTCGTCACGCCCTACCGGTCCCAGTTCCTCGACGGCCCGAACGTACGCAACGTCGTCATCCAGGACCTGTGCGCCGTCGACCTCTCCGAGCACGCGGCGATCGGGCTCCTCGACCGCATTGCCTTCCACGAGGTCACCAACGCCCTCGACCCGGCCCGCGCCACCCCGACGACCTGTCTGTCGGTCGTCGGCTGACACGTGCCCACACGCCGGGTCACCCGTGGCGCGGGTGACCCGGACGTACACCGCCGGGGCCTGTCCGACCTGAGCCGCCGGGCAGGCCCCGGAGTCCGTCACCCGCCGTGCGGGCCATCCTTGGCCGCACGGCGGCGGGCCGCGGCGAACAGCAGCGAGGAACCCGCCGCCAGGACCGCCGCGCCGCCGATCGCCACATACGGGGTCACGCCGTACCCACCCGTCTCGGCGAGGTTTTCCCGGGCGCCGACGGGCTCCTCCTCGCCGGGGGCGTCACCGCCGTCGACCGGTCCGTCGGCCGACCTGGCGGCCGTACCCTCGGTGTCGGTCCCGGGGGAGGACTTCGCGGACCTCGCCGGGGTCGGGTCCGTCGTCGTGGCCGCGTCGTCGTCACCGTGGCCGCCGTGCTCGACGGTCGACTTGTCGGCGCCGTCCGCGATCTGCTCGTCGGAGGGCGCGCTCGGCGGCGCGGACGTCTCGCCGCCGGAGCCGGAGCCGGAGCCGGAACCGGAGCCCGTACCCGTGCCTGTGCCGCCGAAGGTGACGTCCGAGCAGGAGTAGAACGCCTCGGGGCTGTCCGAGCGCTGCCAGACCGTGTACAGCA
>NZ_JAMGBG010000166.1 GCF_023516595.1 Streptomyces neyagawaensis
GGGCTGTCCGAGCGCTGCCAGACCGTGTACAGCAGGTGCCTGCCGGAATGCTGCGGGAGCGTCCCGGAGAACGTGGCGAAGCCGCCCGACGCGGCCGGGTCGGTGGAGGTCGCGACCGGGTGCGCGAGATCCAGGTCGTCCCAGGCGAGCGGCCGGGAGGGGGCGTACCCGGGCTTGGTGATGTACACCTTGTACGTCCCCTTGTGCGGCGCGGTCACCCGGTACTTGAACGTGTACGAGCCGCGGCGCACGCTCGTCGCCGGCCAGTCGGCGCGGGCCAGGTCGAGGCCCTTGAACGCCTCGTTCCCCGCGCTGCACAACTCCCCGTCCGGTACGCGCTCCTGGTGCCGGCCGGCGACATCGCCGATCCGCACGCCGTTCCAGTCGTACAGCGCCTGCGTGCCCCCGGCCGCGACCGCCGCCCGGCACGCGGCCGACCGAGGGTTCTCGGGGCCCTCCGCGTAGCACTGCGCCACCCGGCTCACCGGGTCGCCCAGCGAACCGTGCGCCGCGGCGGACCCGGCGGCGCACACGGTCAGGGCGAACGGGGCGGCACCCACGACACCGGCGGTGACGAACGCGGCGGCCTTGCGGCGGGCAGCGGGCATGGCGGTACTCCTCGAAGCGGTTCCGGGTCACCGGGTTCTCCGGGCGGGCCGGGTTGCCGGTCGATCAGCAAGCTAGCCCCAGGGAACCGCGACATCGCCTGCTGAGGGCGGGTGCGGGAGATCCTTATGGTCGCGTTAAGGATGGGCTAACCGGGGGCTCAGGAACACCGGCCGCCGAGCCGTCGATGATCCCTTTCTTACCCGGGCGCGGAACAATGCGACCGCCCGCGATGGTTGACGACCGGTTGACGACCTGTCGGAGTGACGAAGAGGAGCATCCATGACCGCCGTACACGGAACGACCGTGGACATCACCACCCAGGACGGCACCGCCGACGCCTACTTCGTCCGCCCCGACGACGACGCCCCGCACCCCGCGGTGCTGTTCTACATGGACGCGTTCGGACTGCGGCCGCACCTGAGGGCGATGGCCGACCGGCTGGCCGGGGCCGGCTACGCGGTCCTCGTACCCAATGTCTTCTACCGCAGCGGACGCACCCCGGTCTTCGACCTGCCCGACTTCATCGACCCCGGTGCGCGCCCCGAGCTGTGGGACCGGATCCTCCCCGTGATGCTGGCGCTGACACCGGACCTGGCGGTACGGGACGCCGAGACCTACCTCGCGTGGCTGGCGGACAGCCCGCACACGACGGACGGGCCCGTCGGCATCACCGGCTACTGCATGGGCGCCGGTCTCGCCCTGCGCACCGCGGGCGCCTTCCCGGAGCGGGTCGCGGCCGTGGGCGGGTTCCACGGGGGCCGGCTGGCGACCGACGCCCCGGACAGCCCGCACCTGACGGCGGACCGCATCACCGGCGAGGTGTACCTCGGCTACGCCGACAACGACTCGTCCATGACACCGGAACAGATCGAGCTGCTCGACAAGACGCTTGACGAGGCGGGCGTCACCCACCGCACCGAGGTGTACGCGGGAGCCCCCCACGGCTACACCCAGGCCGACACCGCCGCCTACGACGCCGAGGCGGCGGAACGCCACTGGACGGCCCTGCTCGACCTGCTCGGCCGCACCCTCGCGCGCCCCCGCCCATGACGGACGGGACGGACAGGACGGAAGGGGCGGAAGGGGCGGTCGGCGAGGGCGTCAGAAGGGCGGTGCTCGCGGACGTCGACGCCGTGCGGGCGGTCACGGACGCCGCGTTCCGGCCCTACATCGAACGCATCGGGGTCGTCCCGCAGCCCATGGAGGCGGACCACGCGGCGAACGTGGCCGCGGGCCGCGTCTTCGTGACCGGTGACCCCGTGACCGGCCTGGTGGTCGTCGAGGCACATGACGACCACCTGTTCCTCGACGCCATCGCCGTCCACCCCGACGCCCACGGACGGGGCGTCGGGCGACGGCTCCTGGACTTCGTGGACACGCACGCGCGTGCCCTGGGTCTGCCCGAGATCAGGCTCTGCACGAACGCGATGATGTGGGAGAACCGGAAGATCTATCCGAAGTTCGGATACGAGGTCGTGGAGCGGCGGGTGGAGGGGCCCTACGACAGGATCCACTACCGCAAGCGGCTCGGCTGACGGGCCGGGAGCGGGGTCAGCCGTCGGGCCACCAGGTGCGCGCGATGTCCTTCCGCACTTCCCGGCGCTCGACGGGGCGCTCGTCGGCCTCTTCCCGCACCCGGCGGGAGTCGGACTTCCTCAGGGGCTTCTGCACGGTCGTACGGCGCATGGCTGCCTCCTTGCGTCTACCCGTGTTCCGCGATTTCACGGAGGTAGACCTCTTCCGGGAGCGTTACTCATCGGGTCGTGCTGTGTCAGTGGCGGCTGTCACCCTCTGGACTGTCAGTGGCAGGTGTCACTCTGGCGGCATGACCAACATCGACGACGGTGAAACCTCCCGGACCCCCGAAACCGCGAAGAAGTCCGTGCCGAACGACCCGCCCCCGCCCGTCGACTGGGACGCGCAGGCTGCCGTTTTCGACGACGAACCCGATCACGGCCTGCGGGATCCCGTCGTCCGGGAGGCGTGGGCGGCCCGCCTGCGGGCCTGGCTGCCGCGCCGCCCCGCCGATGTCCTGGACCTCGGCTGTGGCACCGGCAGCCTGTCGCTCCTCGCGACCGAGCAGGGGCACCGGGTGACCGGCGTGGACTCCTCCCCGGCCATGGTCGGCCGTGCCCGCGCCAAACTCGCCGGGCACCCCGCCGTGTTCCTGGTCGGCGACGCGGCGGCACCGCCCGTGGGTGAGGAGCGCTTCGACGTGGTCCTCGTCCGGCATGTCCTGTGGGCCCTGCCCGACCCGGCCCGCGTCCTGCGGCGCTGGTGCGGGCTGCTGCGGCCAGGGGGGCGCCTCGTGCTCGTCGAGGGCGTGTGGGGGACGCTCAGCCCGGTCGGCATACCCGCCGAGCGGCTGCACGGGCTCGTCGCACCGCTCGTCTCCGACGCGCTGGTGGTCCGGCTCGACGACGACGCGCGGCTGTGGGGCAAGCGGGTCGAGGACGAGCGGTACGCGGTGGTCGCGGACCTCTGACCCGCCGGGCGCGCGTCCTCGCCCGGCGGGTCTCCCGGTCAGCCCAGCAGGGCCGTGAAGCCGCCCTCCTGCGCGAGGAGTTCCAGCTCGTCCAGCGCGGCCAGGGCCGCCGCCGCGGCCTCCGGGTCGGTGGTCGGCAGCCCGCTGTCCGCGAACTCGTCCTCGTCCAGGCGGACTACGGCCGTGCCGTCCGCTGAGCGCCACAGGTCCAGGTCGAGGTCCTCGACGACGAGTTCCCCGCCGGACCGCACGGCGGGACGGGTGATGTCGCAGTACCAGCCCTTCAGGCCGCCCCGCCCGTCGCGGACCTCCTTCACCGAGTACCACCGGTCGCGCCAGTAGTACTCGGTGAACACGTCGCCGGGCTCGAACCGCACGAAGCCGAAGTCCCGCACCCCGGGGCTCGCCCAGTCGGCGCGGACGACGACCCGGACGCCGTCGTCGCCCAGCAGCCGGGCGGGATAACGGATCTTCGTGCGGCCCGCCTTCAGCAGGACGACCTCCAACTCGCCGGTCGGCTCAGCCGAGTTCCCGGACATGGCGTACCTCCGTCGCGCACACTTCGTAACCGAACCACTTGTTGATCGCGATCATCGGCCCGTTCCCGGCGTCGTTGCCGGTGAACGCCTCCGTGTAACCGGCGGCGCGGGCGCGGTGCAGCGAGTCGTTCTTGGCGAGCTTCGCCAGGCCCCGGCTGCGGAAGGCGCGGGCCGTACCCGTCATACCGGTGGAGTAGCGGGCCCCGCCGTCCGTGCGGGCCGCGGTGAACGCGGCCGGTGTGCCGTCCACCACGACCACCGTGCTCAGCGTGTGGTCGAGCAGCGGATGGTGGAAGGTCCCGGCGAGCCACTGCTCGTAGTCGTCCAACTCGGCTCCGACGTCGCTCGGTTCGTCCGCCGTGGTCTCCGCGTCCAGCGCGAACAGCGGGCGTGGGTCGTCGGCGAAGTCGGCGACCGTCCGCAGCTCCACACCGGCCGGGGGCTCCCGCAGCGGGGGCAGGGTGCCGGACGCGAGGTCCAGTCGCAGGAAGTGGGCGGACCTGCTGCCCGTGTAGCCGCGCCGCTCGGCGAACGCCCGGTCGTCCGGGGTGTCCAGCACCCACGAGAACAGCCGCGTCGCCCCCGCCGCCGCGAGCCGCTCCTCGGCGGCGCGCACCAGCAGGGAGCCCGCGCCCCGGCGCACGCGCTCCGGGTGCACGTACACATTGAGGTAGCCCTGACCCGGTACGGGGCTGTCATGGGCGATGCCCAGCTGCGCGGTCCCGATCACCTCGCCGTCCGCCTCCGCCACCAGATGCCCGACATGGGCCTCGGGGACCGCGTGGGCGGCGTCGTGGACGACCGCCTCGGGGGTGCTGACCAGGAAGGGGAGGGCGCGCCCGCGTACGTCGGCGAAGGCCTCGGTGTCCGCGGGGTCCGCGGTCCGGAGGTCGCGCACGATCACTGTCATGGGGTCGCACGGTACGCGGACGGTGTCGCCGGTCGCCTCCGAATTTCCGGTGGGCGTGCGACGACCGGGGCCGGTGCGTACGGGACAATCGCCGCGTGACCTTGAACATTCGCATCGTGGAGGGGGGCGCGCCCTACGAGCAGGTGCGCGCCCAGATCTCGGAGCAGGCCCGGTCCGGGGCGCTGCCCGTGGGGTACCGGCTGCCGACCGTGCGGGGGCTCGCCGAGCAGCTCGGGCTCGCGGCCAACACCGTCGCCAAGGCGTATCGCGCGCTGGAGACCGACGGGGTGATCGAGACGCGGGGACGCAACGGCACGTTCGTGGCCGCCGCCGGGTCGGCCGCGGAGAAGGAGGCGGCGACGGCCGCCGCGGGGTACGCGGAGCGGGCGCGGCGCCTCGGCCTCGGCGAGGCGGAGGCCCTCGCGGCGGTCCGGGACGCCCTGCGGGCGGTCTACGGCGACTAGGTGTACTCGGTCATGACTTTGGTGACAGGCGGCTGATCGGGGGCTGGCCTGCGAGCGCGGTGTGTCGGCGTCGAGTGTTGTAGAAGGTCAGCCACGGCGCCAGCGCGTGGTCGCGTTCGGTGTTGCTGGTGAACACCTGGCGGTAG
>NZ_JAMGBG010000167.1 GCF_023516595.1 Streptomyces neyagawaensis
CCGGAGGTCGCGGCCGCGGTCGACGCCGAGCTGCACCGCCAGCAGTCCACCCTGGAGATGATCGCGTCGGAGAACTTCGCTCCGCTCGCCGTCATCGAGGCCCAGGGCTCCGTCCTCACCAACAAGTACGCCGAGGGCTACCCCGGCCGCCGCTACTACGGCGGCTGTGAGCACGTCGACGTCACCGAACAGATCGCCATCGACCGCGTCAAGGCCCTCTTCGGCGCCGAGTACGCCAACGTCCAGCCCCACTCCGGCGCCTCCGCCAACCAGGCCGCCCTCTTCGCCCTCGCCCAGCCCGGCGACACCATCCTCGGCCTGGACCTCGCCCACGGCGGCCACCTCACCCACGGCATGCGCCTGAACTTCTCCGGCAAGCAGTTCAACGTCGTCCCCTA
>NZ_JAMGBG010000168.1 GCF_023516595.1 Streptomyces neyagawaensis
GTCGACATGGACGAGGTCGAACGCCTCGCCAAGGAGCACCGCCCCAAGGTCATCATCGCCGGCTGGTCCGCCTACCCCCGCCAGCTGGACTTCGCCGCCTTCCGCCGGATCGCCGACGAGGTCGAGGCGTACCTGTGGGTGGACATGGCGCACTTCGCCGGCCTCGTCGCCGCGGGCCTGCACCCCAACCCCGTCGAGCACGCGGACGTGGTCACCTCCACCACCCACAAGACCCTCGGCGGCCCCCGCGGCGGCATCATCCTCGCCAAGCAGGCCTTCGCCAAGAAGCTCAACTCCTCCGTCTTCCCCGGCTTCCAGGGCGGCCCGCTGGAGCACGTCATCGCCGCCAAGGCCGTCTCCTTCAAGGTCGCC
>NZ_JAMGBG010000169.1 GCF_023516595.1 Streptomyces neyagawaensis
ACAAGACCCTCGGCGGCCCCCGCGGCGGCATCATCCTCGCCAAGCAGGCCTTCGCCAAGAAGCTCAACTCCTCCGTCTTCCCCGGCTTCCAGGGCGGCCCGCTGGAGCACGTCATCGCCGCCAAGGCCGTCTCCTTCAAGGTCGCCGCGGGCGAGGAGTTCAAGGACCGCCAGCGCCGCACCGTGGAGGGCGCGAAGATCCTCGCCGAGCGCCTGACCGCGCCCGACGCCCGCGCGGCCGGTGTCAACGTGCTCTCCGGCGGCACCGACGTGCACCTGATCCTGGTCGACCTGCGCGACTCCGACCTCGACGGGCAGCAGGCCGAGGACCGCCTCCACGAGGTCGGCATCACCGTCAACCGCAACGCCGTCCCCGACGACCCCCGCCCCCCGATGGTCACCTCCGGCCTGCGCATCGGCACCCCCGCCCTCGCCACCCGCGGCTTCACCGCCGCCGACTTCACCGAGGTCGCCGACATCATCGCCGAGACCCTCAAGCCGTCCCACGACACCGAGGCCCTCAAAGCACGGGTCAAGGCCCTCACCGCCAAGCACCCGCTCTACCCCACCCTGGGCAAGTGACCCCGAGCGGCGGCGGGGATCGTCCGATCTCCGGCCGCCGCTCCCGGATGCGACCCCGGCTTCACCGGCACACCGTGCCGTTCTTCCGGGGCACCGCGCACACTGGGCAGTGAGCGCGGTGCCCCGCCCCCTCGCACAACCCCCGTTCTGAGGAGTCACCGTGGCCATCTCGGTCTTCGACCTGTTCTCGATCGGCATCGGCCCGTCCAGCTCCCACACGGTCGGTCCCATGCGGGCCGCCCGGATGTTCGCGCGCCGGCTGAACAAGGAGCGGCTGCTGACCGCGACCGCCTCCATACGGGTCGAGCTGTACGGCTCCCTGGGCGCGACCGGACACGGCCACGGCACACCCAAGGCGGTCCTGCTGGGTCTGGAGGGCGCCTCGCCGCGCACGGTGGACGTGGAGTCGGCCGACGACCGCGTCGAGTCCATCAAGGAGTCGGGCCGGATCCGGCTGCTCGACGACCACGAGATCCCCTTCGACTTCGACAAGGACCTGGTTCTCCACCGCCGCAAGACGCTGCCGTACCACGCCAACGGCATGACGGTCTGGGCGTACGACGCGTCCGGCGCGGAGCTGCTCTCGAAGACGTACTACTCGGTCGGCGGCGGCTTCGTCGTGGACGAGGAGGCGGTCGGCGCGGACCGCATCAAGCTGGACGACACGGCCCTCAAGTACCCCTTCCGCACGGGCGACGAGCTGCTGCGTCTGACGAAGGAGACGGGCCTGTCGATCTCCGCGCTGATGCTGGAGAACGAGCGGGCCTGGCGCACGGAGGAGGAGATCCGCGAGGGGCTGCTGGAGATCTGGCGGGTGATGCAGACGTGCGTCGCGCGCGGCATGTCCCGCGAGGGCATTCTCCCCGGCGGACTGCGGGTACGCCGCCGTGCCGCCGTCTCCGCGCGCCAACTCCGCGCCGAGGGCGACCCGTTGCCCCGATCCATGGAGTGGATCACGCTGTACGCGATGGCCGTGAACGAGGAGAACGCCGCCGGCGGCCGTGTGGTGACGGCGCCCACGAACGGCGCGGCCGGCATCATCCCCGCGGTCCTGCACTACTACATCAACTTCGTCCCCGGCGCCGACGAGGACGGCATCGTCCGCTTCCTGCTGGCCGCCGGGGCCATCGGCATGCTCTTCAAGGAGAACGCCTCCATCTCCGGCGCGGAGGTCGGCTGCCAGGGCGAGGTCGGCTCGGCCTGCTCGATGGCGGCTGGCGCGCTCGCGGAGGTCCTCGGGGGCAGCCCCGAACAGGTCGAGAACGCGGCCGAGATCGGCATGGAGCACAACCTCGGCCTGACCTGCGACCCGGTCGGCGGCCTCGTCCAGATCCCCTGCATCGAACGCAACGGCATGGCCGCGGTGAAGGCCGTGACCGCCGCCCGCATGGCCATGCGCGGAGACGGCACCCACAAGGTGTCCCTCGACAAGGTCATCAAGACGATGAAGGACACCGGCGCCGACATGAGCGTCAAGTACAAGGAGACGGCGCGGGGCGGGCTGGCGGTGAACATCATCGAGTGCTGACGCCCCCTGGTCGCTCCACCCCTCGGTGGCCCGGTCGGGGGGTCATCTGGAGGCGGGGCCCCGTTTCGGGGGGCGGGCGGAGTCGGGGGGTGGGGTCAGGGCTGCGCTCAGTTCCGCTCTGCGGCGGATGCCGAGTTTGCGGTAGGTGCTCGTCAGGTGGGTCTCGACGGTGCGGCGGGCGAGGTGGAGGAGTTCCGCTATCTCGGTGTTCGTGCGGCTCTGCGCGGCGAGTTCGGCGATGCGGCGTTCTCCGGCGGTCAGCGCGTCGGGGCCGGTCAGGGCCGGCGTCGTACGGCGGGCACCGCCCTCGCGCAGGGCCTCCTCCGCCGCCGCGCGGGCGCGGACCGCGCCCAGTCGTTCGGCGCGGGCGGCCGCCTCCCGGAGGGCGTCGCGGGCCCGTGCCCGTTCCCCGGCCGCCGTGAGCAGCCGTCCCTGCGCGGTCAACGCCGCGATCAGTTCCGTCTCGGCCGCGCCCGGCGTCCCTCGCTCCGCGCCCGGCGTTCCCCTGTCCGCGCCGAGCATCCCTCTGCCCGCGCCCGGCGCTCCGCTGTCCGCGCCCTCCCTGTTCGTGGCGATGTCGTCCGGCGTCCGGTCGGGCGTGGCGCACGGTGGTTCTCCGGCGGTGGCGTACGGGGCCTCGCCCGTCGTTCCGCCGTGGGGTTCCGCCTCCGTACGCGGCGGCGTGTGCGCGTCCTGGTGGAGGATGCGGACCGCGCGGTCGGCCAGGTGGAGGCCCCGGCGGCCTCCGGTGGCGGTGGCCAGGGTGCGCAGGGCGCGGCCGAGGACGCGGGGGGTGTTCCAGACGCGGGCCAGGCACAGGTCCTCCTCGGCGAGGGCGAGGGCCTCGCGGGGGCGGCCGAGGGCCAGTTGGCATTCGGCGGCGGCGGTCCGCCAGGGGGTGACGACGGGGCTCACCACGTCCCGCGCCGCTTGGCGGCGGCCGCACTCCAGGAAGTCGTCGAGCGCGGCGGCCGGGTCGCCGAGGGCCGTGTGCAGGACGCCCCGGGCGTAGAGGAAGCGGTTCAACTCCCAGCTGTCGGGGGCGTTCTGGAGGTCGAAGCCCTCCGCGAGGCGGGCCGCCTCCTCCGTGCGGCCGGTCTCGACGAGGGCGACGACGGCGTGGGCGACGGCGTTGGCCGAGGTCGGCGGGGATCCGTCGGGGCGACGCACCTCCGGGTCGGCGAGGACCTCGTCGTAGGCGCCGCGCGCGGCGGCCAGGTCGATCCGTACGTTCAGCAGGGCTGTGTGCATGGGGTGGAGCAGGGACGTGCGCTGGCCGGCGAGGCCGCGCCGGACGAGGCGGTCGGCCTCGTCGAGCTGGTCGGCCCACTGGGCGACGGCCGCCGCCGTACCCGGCAGGAACGCCTCCTCCAGCGGGTCGGCGGGCTGCGCCAGCAGGGCGCGGACGCGGTCCATGGCCGACTCCGCCGAGGTGAGGCCCGCCGTCGACTCGTAGCGCACCAGGAGGGCCTGCCCGGCCGTGCCGACGAGGTCGGGTGACCGTTCGGCGGTCTCGCGCAGCCGGCGGTACACCTCCTGCCGTACGCCCTGGTCGTGGTCGGACAGCAGCGCGGACGCGGTCTGCGCGGTGCGGGCCAGGTCGGGGTGGCCCGTCAGGTGTTCGTCGCGCAGTCCGCGCAGGACATCGATCGCGGCGCGCGCGTCGCCGCGGCGGGCCAGCGCCGTGCCGAGGGCGACCGCCGCGCGCACCCGGTCGCGGGGCGGGCCGGGCAGCCGCATCGCCTCCGCCAGGCGCGGTATCCCGGCCGTGGAGCGTACGGTCGCGTACTCCAGGGAGCCCAGTTCGGTGAGGACGGCGGTGCGGCGGGCGGGCGGTATCGGCTCGTCGAGGGCGCGGCGCAGATAGGCGAGGGCGTCGTCGCTGCGGTCGTCGCGGGCGGCCAGGTCGGCGGCGTCGAGCAGGGCGGCCGTCGCCCAGGTGTCGCCGACGGGGCCTGCCCGCAGCAGTTGCCCGGCGACGGCCTCGGCGTGGTCGCCGCGGCGCAGCATCGCCTCGGCCGCCCGCCGGTGGGCGCGTTGCCGTGCGGCGCTGCTCCACCCGCCGAGTACGGCGTCCCGCAGCAGCGGATGCGCGTAGCGGGGCCGTCCCTCGGGGTCCGGGCGGAGCAGACCGAGGCGGGTCATGGCGGTGAGCCAGCCCGGTACGCGGCCGGGGTCGGCGCCCGCCGTCCGGGCGAGCAGGTCGGCGTCGGCCGTGCCGGGGCCGACCTCGTCCAGCGCGGCGAACGCGCGGGCGACCTCGATGGTGGCGGGCCCGGCGCTGTCCAGCCACCAGGACACGGCGGCGGCGTACGAGCCGGGGTACAGGGCGGCGCAGGTGTCGGGGAGGGGGTCCTGGTCGGTGGACTGGAGGTCGTCGAGGAGGGCGCTCAGCAGCAGGGGGTTGCCCGCGCCCGCCCGTACGCAGTCGGCGACCCACTCGGGCGCGGTGTCGCCGGCCCGCACCGAACGGATCAGCTCCGCGGCGGAGTCGGGGCTCAGCGGGGCCAGGGTGCGGGTGTGGACGAGGGCGGAGGACAGGGCGTGCGCCAGGCCGTCGGCGGGCGGGTCGATGTCGTACTGGCTGCGTTCGGTCACCACGAGCAGCACGGGTAAGCGGTCGATCCAGCGGACGGCCTCGACGAGCCAGCGCCGGGACGCGGCGTCGGCGAGGTGCGCGTCGTCGACGGCGATCAGCAGCGGCGTCTCCTCGGCGTAGGAGCGGAGCAGACGCCACAGCCGGGCGGACCTGCCCCGGTGCGGCGGGGTGCCGGGCGGGTCCGGCGACTCGCCCGCGACGGCGCCGAACTCGGGTGCGTGAGCGAGGAGTTGGTAGACGGTGTCGAGCGGGATGGAGGTGTGCTCCGGCGAGCAGCGGGCCCGCAGGACCCGCATGCCCTGGGCCGCCGCCTGCTGCGCCGCGGCTTCCAGGAGCGCGGTGCGGCCGGTGCCGGTGGCCCCTCTGAGCACGATCAGGCGGCCGGATCCCGTGCGGGCGCGGGCGGCCTCGGCAGCCAGCAGCTCCAGGGTGTCACGGCGTTCGAGGAGCCGATCCGGTGCGCACATCACTGCCTCCTGTCGTGGACGTGTCGTCTTCGGTTCGGTAGACGGGCCGACGCCCGCCGTGGTGCACCGATCTCGGTCGGACTCGGTGCGCTCTTTCCGGCCGTCCGTGACGGCGGTGCGGGGACGGCGGCGCGGGCGGTGGTGAAGGGGGCCGCCGTGGAGGTGTCGTGGCCGATCTCGTGGTCGATCTCGTGGTGCTCCACGATTGCGCACGGCGGTCGGCGCACAGAAGTGTGGTTCGAGCCCATCGGTCACCTGGGCCCCCGCGGTGCATCCGGCTCCGCCGGCCGGCCCGGTCCGCGGCCCGCACGGTGAACCGGCCGGTAGACCCGTCGGCGGAGCCTCCCCCCACGCGTACACAGGAGAATCGGTTGCCCACCTCATTACGGACGGCGGAGACGGAGACGGCCACGACCGTGGCGCGGCGCCGGATCCCGGTCGTGGTCCACACCCCGGATCCGCTCTCCCGGGCGGGGGTGCTCAGCCAGTTGGGCGGACACCCGGTGATCGACCTGGTCGAGGGCGGTGAGCCGAGGCCCGGAACCGTGGCCGTCCTGATCGGTGAGACACCGGACGAGGCCCTGCTGGCGGCGCTGCGCAAACTGGTGCGCAGCGACGGCGCGCGGGCGGTGCTGGTGGTGAGCGCGATCCGTGAGACGGAACTCCTCGACGTCATCGAGTGCGGGGTCGGGGCGGTGGTGTGGCGCCACGAGGCGACCGCGCACCGGCTGTCGCAGGCGGTGCTCGCGGCCTCGCGCGGTGACGGGGATCTGCCTGCCGATCTGCTGGGGCGGCTGATCAACCAGGTCGGTTCGTTGCAGCGATCCGTGACCGGCCGGCCGGGCGCGCCCGTGTCGGGCCTCGTGCCGCGGGAGATCGACGTGCTGCGGCTCGTCGCCGAGGGGTTGGACACCGGTGAGATCGCGAGCAAGCTCTCCTACTCCGAACGCACCGTCAAGAACGTGATGCATGGTCTGACCACCCGACTGCATCTGCGCAACCGGGCTCATGCCGTGGCGTATGCCCTCCGGGAAGGCTACCTCTGATCGAACAGGCAGTCGCATCGGACCCGCCGGGCAGCGTGCTCTGCCCCCGGGTCGTCCCCGGGGTGCCTGCGGGGACGGGCACCGCTCGGGGCACGATCGGCGGACGGACGGACGACGGGGCGCACAGCACGGGAGCACGACGGTGATCCACGAGGTGGACGAGGTCCTCAAGGGGCTGATCGGGGGTGGCGCCCTGGCCGGTTCCGGTATCGAGGTCTCTTTCGAGGCACCGACACGCGACTGGGCGGCCCGGCGCAACGCGCCCACCATCAACACGTATCTGTACGACATCCGCGAGGACGTCTCCCGGCGGCAGCGGGGCCACATGCCCGTCCGCGACGAGCGTGACATCGTGGTGCGGCGCCGTCAGCCGCCCCGCTGGTTCCGGCTGTCGTACCTGGTCACGGCCTGGACGAAGCAGCCGCAGGACGAACACCGGCTGCTCTCCGCGGTGCTGGCGACGCTGCTGCCGCGCGAGTTGCTGCCGCCGGACGAACTGCCGGGCGCGCTGGGCGCGCTGGGGCTGTCGGTGCCGCTCACGGTGGCGGGGCTGCACACCGAGTCCCGTTCCCTCGCGGAGATCTGGTCCGCGCTGGGCGGCGAACTGAAGCCGTCCCTCGACCTCGTGGTCACGGCGCCCTTCCCGGCCTTCCCCGAGTACGACGCCGGTCCCCCGGTCACGGAGGGCGCGGCCGTCCGCGTCCGCAGCATGGACGGCACGCCGTCCGACTCGCCCGAGCGACGGCACCGGCCGCGGCACCTGGCGCCGGCCCCCGCGACGGGCAGCGGCCCCGTGACCCCGGTGGAGCGGGCCGAGTGAGCACGCACGCCCCCGTGGAACCCGACGGCGCGACGCTCCCCGCCGCGGCCCGGCAGGGTGTCGCCGACGATCCTCTCCTGGTGCGGTTGGGCCGGCTCCGTGAGCGGGTGTCGCGGCTGGTGGACCGGCGGGCCGCCGTCGACCCGACCGCCGCCGACCCGCTGCGCGGGCTCTACCTCTCCGAGGAGGCCGTACGGCATCTGCTGGTCCCGGTGCCGCCGGATCCGGAGGGGCCCGCGGCGGTGTACGACGGGCCGGATGACCGGTTCGCGCGGCTGGCCGGGCGGCTCGGGCTCACCGACCTGGACACCGCCGTCCTGCTCATCGCCCTCGCCCCGGACGTGGACCGCTCCTTCGAGCAGCTGTACGGATACCTGAACGACGACGTCAGCCGGCGCCGGGCGAGCGTGGGGCTCGCCCTCGATCTGTGCGGGGTGCCGGTGCACCGCGCCGCGGGGCGGGCCCGGTTCCACCCGTCGGCGCCGCTCGGCGCGCTCGGCCTGCTGACCGTCGAGGACCCCGAACGCCCGTTCCTCAGCCGGGCGTTGGCCGTGCCCGACCGGCTCGTCGCGCATCTGCTCGGCGACGACACCCCGGACGCCGCGCTCGCCGCTCATGTCCGGCCGCTGAAGCCGCCCCCGGAGTCGCTCGTGCCCGGTGGCGCGTTCACCGCCAAACTGGCCGCCCGGCTGGCCGCCGGTCCGCTCGCCGTCCATCTGCGGGAGCACCGCGAGGGGGACGCGCTGCTGTGGGCGGCGGCCGCCCTGCGCGCGGCGGGCCTGGAGGCCCTGCACCTCACCCCTGCGCCGGAGCCCGCCCAGGACGGCGATCCCTGGTCCGGCCTCCTCCCCCGGCTGCTGCGCGAGGCCCGGCTGAGCGGACGCGCGATCGTCGTGTCGCCCCTGCCCGAACGTCCGGGCCCGCTGCTGCGCGCGCTGCTCCCGGCCGGGGTGCGCGACGCCCAACGCCCTCACCCGCCCGTGGTGTGCGTCGATCCCCGGCCGTACGACCCCGAGTGGGCCGACGTCGACCCGCTGGTCCTCGACGCGCCCCGCCCGTACGCGGCCGCCGCGGACGCCTGGTCGGCCGCGCTCGGCGCGGGCGCGCAGGGGCCGGGGTTCGACCTGGCCAGGGCCGTGGCCCCGTACCGGCTCGGCGGAGACCGGATCGAGCGGGCGGCCCGTGCGGCCCTGGACCTCGCCGCGTTCGACGGTACGGAGGTGACCGCCGCCCATCTGCGGCGCGCGGCCCGGCAGCAGTCGGCGTCCGGTCTGGAACGGCACGCCCGCAGGATCCGACCCGACGTCGGCTGGGGCGACCTCGTCCTGCCGGACAAGCCCCTCACCCAGCTGCGGGAGTTCGCGCTGCGGGCCCGGCATCGCGACCGGGTGCTCGGGGACTGGCGGCTCAGCGCGGGCGGCGGGCGGGGCCACGGCGTGCTGGGGCTCTTCGCGGGCGAGTCCGGCACCGGCAAGACCCTGTCGGCGGAGGTCGTCGCCGCGGATCTCGGCCTGGACCTCTATGTCGTCCAGTTGTCGTCGGTCGTCGACAAGTTCGTGGGCGAGACGGAGAAGAACCTCGAACGGATCTTCACGGAGGCCGACCGCACCGACGCCGTGCTGCTCTTCGACGAGGCGGACGCCGTGTTCGGCAAGCGCTCGGAGGTCAAGGACTCCCACGACAAGTACGCCAACATGGAGAGCGCCTATCTGTTGCAGCGGCTGGAGGCCTTCGACGGCATCGCGCTGCTCACCACCAACCTGCGGGCCAATATCGACGAGGCGTTCACCCGGCGGCTGGACATGGTGGTCGACTTCCCGTTCCCGGACGCCGGTCAGCGGCTGGCGCTGTGGCGGCACAGCCTCGCGTCGGTGCCATGCGCCGACGACACCGATCCGGGCGGGGTGGCCCGTGACTTCGAACTGGCCGGCGGTTCCATCCGCAGCGCGGTGGTCACCGCCGCCTACGCGGCGGCGGGGCGCGACGACCGGGTCACCTCGGCCGACCTGCGGGACGGCGCGGAGCGCGAGTACCGCAAGGCCGGCCGGCTGGTGCCGGGCGAGGGCGGCTGGTAGCCGCTGTTCGGCCGGGCCAACGTACGGGGAGCGGGCCCGGCCTCGACCCCGCACGCCCGGGGCCAGCGGGGTCACCGGGGCGCAGCCCGGCCGGCGGTGTCTCACACGGTGAAGCGGACGGCTTCCACCCAGATGTCGTTGCGGAGGGTGCCGCCGAAGGTCCAGCGGTCTCCCTCGTTCGGCTTGTCGCAGGCCATGCCGGCCCAGCCCTCGTTGTGCTGGTGGACGGCCTGGCAGACCGGACGGCCGCCGTCGTCGACGTTGAGGGTGAAGCCCAGCAGGGCGGGGGCGTCCTTCTTGCTGTCGCCGATGTAGTTGTCGCTGCCGTCGGGCGCGCCGGACCACGGTTCGACGTAGTGGCCCTTGCCGTCGGTGGACTGCGGGTTGTGGACGAAGGCGGCGCTGGCGGTGCCGCCCACACCGAACACCGCGATGTTCAGGGCCGTGAGCGGCCGGTTCTGGCCCACCGTGCCGGCCATGTCGCCGTCGCACTCCGGTGCGGTCCAGCCCTTGCCCGCCACAAAGGCCCGGTAGCAGATGTGCTTGCCGCCCGGATCGGTCGCGGCGAGCTTGCGGACCGCGGTGGCCGCGGTCGGCTTCGGGGCCTTCTTCTTCTCCTCGGACCCGCCGCCCGAGCCGCCGCCGTTGCCGCCGCTGCCACCGCCCTCGTTCTCCGGCTCGGCGGTCTGCGGGGGCGCGGCGGGAGCGCTGGAGGTGGGCGGCGGCGCGGGCGAGGGGGGTGCCTGCGGGCTGGGGGGCACGGTGCTGACGGCGGCCTTGTCGAGCTTCTCGGTGGCGGTGCTGCGGACCTGCGGCTTGTGGGTGATCCACAGCATGACGAAGGTGATCGCCAGCGCGAGGAGGAGCCCGAGGAAGGTCGCCAGCCAGCCCGGCAGGAAGCCCCGCTGGACGTAGGTGCCTTCGATGTCCAGGGGCACGGCCCCCGACCGCTTCACCGCGAAGGTGTAGGGCCGTTCCTCCTTCGACCCGAACCAGATGATCTGGCGCGGCTTCAGCGTGGCCTTCACGAACGCGGCCCGGCCGGGCTCGATCTGCACATTGCTCGGGTGGATGTCGTACGACAGCTGATCACCCGTGTCGCTGCCGCTGACGGACGCGGTCACCTTGGTGTTGCCGAGGTTGTCGACCGCCAGCTTCGGGCGGCCCCTCAGGCGGCCCTTCACGGTCGGCGGCACCAACTCCGCGCGGACCTCCGTGAACGGCGTGATCGTCAGGTTCCCCTCGGGAACCGTCGTCGCCTCCGGATGCTCCGTCGGCGTGATCCGCACCGCGTACGGGTTCGGCCCCGCCGTGGCGTCCGACGTCCGGGGCGGGGCGAAGGACAGCTCCACCGTCCCCGTCGTCCCCGGATACAGCCGGAGCGACTGCGGCTCCACCGTCACCCACGGCGCGATGTCACCCACCGGTTCGAATCGGTACTCGTCGACGACGTCGCCGGTGTTGCGCAGCTTCAGCCGCACGGTCGTGCTGGCGCCCGGATCCACCGTGGCCGACGGGGGTTCCAGGGAGGTCCACAGGTTCAACGTTCAGCCCTTCGAGGAGCGGGCGATCAGCCACTCCTGGTCATCAGTGTGTCGTGGCACCCGGGTCCACAGTCGCGGACGGGGTTCGAGGGAAGTCCACAGGCTCACCACCTGGACGCTAGCCAGGGGGATCCCGCCGGTCAGGTGGCTCCTGGGCACCGTTCGTTCCCCAACGGGCGCCGGGTGGTGCCCCTTTGGTCGTCATGGGTCATGGAGAGCCGTCACGGAGAGCCGGGGCCGGAGCCGGTCGGGGACGGCGCGAACGTGCTCGCGGGCGTGTTCCGGGGGGTCGTGGACGTGCGGAAGACGAGCCCCGGGCCGTGCTTCCTGCCGAGCACCTCCGTGACGTAGTGGTTCATCCGCTCGATCTCGTCGTCCCGCGAGTAGACCCGGACCAGCGCCTTGCGCTGTTCCAGGTCGACCTGGCGCTGCGTCCGCTCCCACTCCTTGCGGGCCGTCTCGTCGGTGCCGTCGACGGGAGCCTTGGGCACGGCGTCGAACTCGTCCTGGGTGCGGACGGGGAAGGACTCGACGGGGACGAGGACGTGGTCGGAGCCGCCCGGACCGGGCACCGCGCGGTACACGATGATGTCGAGACCGTCGACCTGGTGGGCCGCGATCTGACCCTTGAGCCGGGGCCACTCGATCGTGGTGAGCACGCTCTTCTGGGTGGTGCCGTCGAGGACATGGGCGGTGACCCAGCCCTTGAGGCCCTCCACGTACGTCTGCGACAGGAGCCGCCACAGTTCGCCCAGGGCCGGTGACGCGCTCCAGCTCGGCAGGCCGAAGAGCAGACCGTCGAAGATACGGCCCTGGATGGACGCCTCCAGGACCGTGCCGCGGCCCACGCTGACATCCTCGGTGGCCTGCGCCGAGCCCATCTTCGACCAGAGCTGGCCGTGCTGCGCCGAGGCGTCGGCGTGCCGGTCCAGGATGTCGAAGAAGCCCTCCTTGGTCTGGTTCTGCTTGTACCAGGAGTACTGGACCTTGTTGCCCTGCACCGTCCGGTGCTGGAACCCGGCGATGACGGCGCCGATGGCCGCGTGGTCGATCGGGGTCGTCTCGTCGGTGTCGGCCTTCTCCAGGTCCCGCTCGATGTTGGCGAGGAAGGCGGTGACGCCCTGCTTGAAGGAGTCCATCTCGGCGAGGGCTCGGATGCCGTTGATCCGGCTCCACAGCTGCTGCTTGTCCTGGATGAACCGGATCTTGCGGGCGTCCGCCGGGGTCATCGACTTCCCGGAGCCCGACGACCGGTCGGAGCCCTGGGAGGACGGCCGGGTCGGTGATCCGTCCTTCTCCGCCCGCTGCACCACCGGGCCGGCCGTCCCCTGCCGCATCGCCCGCACGGTGGCCGCGTTGCCCGCCGACTGCTGGAGGGCCAGCACCGACGGGGCGCGCGCCGCGGTGAGCGGGGCCCGGGGCGAGGGCGTCCGCGGCTGCCGGCCGGGATCGTGGTCCTGGTGTGCTCGCATACGGCTGTCCCCTGGAGAAATGGAGATGAGGAGTACGGAGGTGCGGAGTGTCAGAGAAGCGGAGAGGCGGAGAGGTGGCCGGCCGGGAGGGTCAGGCGCTGGTGTCCATGCGGTCGGCGGGGTCCGGCTCGCGGTCGCTGGAGCTGGCCGGTGAGTCGGAGTCGGTGTTGTAGTCCCAGGTCGCCCCGACGGGCACCTGTGTCGTCTCCCCGTCGTGCTCCTCGCACCGCAGCAGAAGCGTGGCGAACGTGCCGCTCACGGTGTCGTCGATCCGCTTGGCGAGCTGGGCCGCCTTCTCGACGCTGAAGTCCGCGATGTCGGTGTTGGCGGCGCCGCTCACCCACGCCGGTCCGGGCCGGATCGCCGAGCCCGCGTACAGCTCGATGAAGCAGCTGACGCAGGGGCGTTTCACGCCGGCGATGTGGTCGTCCGAGATGCTGCCCGGCGCGGCGGCGCCGATGATGGTGCGTTCGGCGTGCTTGCCGTCCTTCGTGGGCACCGGCACCGTCATCGGCCCGGTGAGCGCCTGGAGGACCTCCCAGAACTCCGGGGGTGTGGACTCCGCCTCCTTGGCGAGCAGACTCCTCAGCTTCTTCATGTGCCGGGTCTCGCGGTCGGTCTGCCCCACGACCGTCTCCAGCAGCTCGACGATGTACTCCTTGGCGGCCTTCGTGCCCGCGCCCTCGCGCAGCACGTTGTTGACCTTGACGCGGTTGGTGGAGACGAACAGCTTGAACGCGGCCTCCACGTCCGGGGCCTCGGTCACCTCCATGCCCGCCTGCACCTCCTCGGGCCGTTCGTTCTTCTGCAGCATGGCCCGGTTGACGACCGTGGAGATCCAGCGCAGCACCTGCTTGGTGCGTTCACCGGCATAGCTGCGGGGTGCCACGCCCTGCTCCGAGGGGATGTACATCTGCCCCTTCTTGCTGGTGCCCGCGGCAGCCGCCTTCTGCTCGTCGGTGGCCCGGGAGCGGTCCACCTTGTGCAGGGTCAGGCTCTGGTTCGCGCCGTGGGTCTCCCAGCCGAGGGCGATCAGCGCCTGCTTGACCGCGTCGGTCGGGCTGGTGGCCGCGCCCTTCGCGCCGGCCCGCCCCTTCGCCTTGGTGACCCGGCCGCCGCTGGTCCTGGACGAGGAGCCGGCGGCCGGCGACCGCTGCACGGCCGGCCGGCCCGCGCCCCCGCCGTCGCGCCGCACGGGGGCGGTCTCGGCCGCGGACCGCTGCACGGGCGCCGGTGCGCTCATCGCCTCCCGCGCGGCCTGCCGCGCCTCGACCTCGGCCCAGTCGCCGGGGTCGGAGATCATCAGGCCGTCGCCGTTGTCGGTGCCGGGCACGGGCCCGCGCTTCTGCTGGCCGATGTGGTGCAACTCCTCGGCGAGGACCTCCTTGTCGCCGCCGTCCCACACCACGTGCGGGTACGAGGTGTACGCCTGCGCCTCGATCTGCGCGGCGGAGTCCAGGGCCGCCGCGTCGGTGTGGAGGCGTACGTCGCTGAAGTCCTGGCCGCCGAACCGGCCCTGCATCTCGTTCAGCAGCGGCTCGTCCATCCGCTGCCCCGGTGAGCGCAGCACCTCGTGCACCGTCGAACGCTGCACCGTCGAACGCTGCGCCGACGGGCCGTGCCCGCAGTGGGCGTCGTGCTCGTGCCGCTGCTCCTCGACGGCGCGGGCCACGGCCGCGTTGCCGGCCGCCCGTTGCAGCGCGAGGAGTCCGGCGGCGGGGCCCGGCGCGGGGGTGCGGCCCGCGCCGGACCGCCCTCGGGTCTGGTCGGTCTCCTTGTCCTGCGCGCGCACGGGGCTCCCTCGACGGCCTGGGTACGTACCGGACGTACGTGCTCCCAGGGCTACCGGAGGCCGCCCCGGCCGCGGGAGAGCCACGAGGGCAGCCTCGCGGGCAGAGCGGGTGGGCGGACGGTCACCCAGGCACAGTGGGATGCCCCTGTGGGCAACGGGAGTGCCCCCGGACAGGCACCGGAGGACGTTTCGAGGGACGCGCTTCGCGCGTGAGGGTGACAGACGAACTGTCTCGTACCCCGAGGAGCGCAGAGCATGCCGTCCTACCTGTCGCCCGGCGTCTACGTCGAGGAGGTGGCCAGCGGCTCGCGCCCCATCGAGGGGGTGGGGACCTCGGTGGCGGCCTTCGTCGGCCTGGCCCCGACCGGCCCGCTGAACGAGCCGACCCTGGTGACCAACTGGTCCCAGTACGTCGCCGCCTTCGGTGAGTTCACCGACGGGTACTACCTGGCGCACTCGGTGTACGGGTTCTTCAACAACGGCGGCAGCGCCGCGTATGTCGTCCGTGTCGGCGGCACGGACGGTGGGGCGGCCGGGAGCAGCACCCCGGCCGCCGTCACCGGTTCCGCCGCCCCGGCGGCCCTCCCGGCGGGTGAGCCGCAGCGGCTGGGCACCTTCAGCGTGGCCGCCATCGCGGGCGGCTCGCTGAGCGTCGAGGTCACCGACCCGGAGGGCGAGGGCCCGGCAGAGCGGTTCCGGCTGGTCGTCAAGGACGGCGACAAGGCGGTGGAGACCTTCGACGTGACGGCCAAGAAGGGCGGCCGTAACTACGTCGTCACCCAGGTCAAGGAGCGCTCCAAGCTCATCTCCCTCCAGGAGGCGGCGCCCGCCGCGCAGCTCGTACGCCCCGACAACCAGACCGTGGCGCTGGCGGCCCCCGCCGCCCCCGCCCCGGCGCCCGCCGCGAGCGGCGCGGACGAGACGCACCCCGGCCCGCGCGAGTACCTCGGGGACTCCGCCGACCGCACCGGCTTCGGGGGCCTGGAGGCGGTCGACGAGATCTCCATGGTGGCCGTGCCCGACCTGATGGCCGCCTACCAGCGCGGCGCGATCGACCTGGAGGCCGTCAAGGCGGTCCAGCTGGGGCTCATCGCGCACTGCGAGCTGATGGGCGACCGGGTCGCCGTCATCGACCCGCCGCCCGGCCTGAACGCCCGGCAGATCAGGGTCTGGCGGCAGGAGACCGCCGGGTACGACTCCAAGTACGCGGCCCTCTACTACCCGTGGATCAAGGTCTTCGACCCGGCGTCGGGCCAGTCCCGCACGGTCCCGCCGAGCGGCCATGTCGCCGGCGTGTGGGCCCGCAACGACTTCGAGCGCGGCGTGCACAAGGCGCCCGCCAACGAGGTCGTACGCGGAGCCGTGGACCTCGAACTCCAGATCACCCGGGGCGAGCAGGACCTCCTCAACCCCGTCGGCGTCAACTGCATCCGCGCCTTCCCCGGCCGCGGCATCCGCGTCTGGGGCGCCCGCACGATGTCCTCCGACCCGGCCTGGCGCTACCTGAACATCCGCCGGTACTTCAACTACCTGGAGGAGTCGATCCTGATCGGCACCCAGTGGGTGGTGTTCGAGCCGAACGACCACGCCCTGTGGGCCCGGATCCGGCGCAACGTCTCGGCGTTCCTCGTCAACGAGTGGCGCGGCGGAGCCCTCTTCGGCCAGCGGCCCGAGGAGGCGTTCTACGTCAAGTGCGACGAGGAGACCAACCCGCCGGAGTCGGTCGACCTCGGCCGGGTCATCTGCGAGATCGGCATCGCCCCGGTGAAGCCCGCCGAGTTCGTGATCTTCCGGCTGGCCCAGTTCTCCAGCGGCAGCGGGGAGCTGGAGGAGTAGGCGACCCCCTCCGAACCAGCCCGCCCCCTCCCTCTCCCTCTCTCACGCGACTCCTTAGAAGGACAGCGAACCCATGAGTCTCATGCAGGCCGACAGCCTCACCTCACACAATTTCGGCCTCCAGATCGACGGGGTGATGGTCGAGTACCTCGCCGAGGTCAGCGGCCTCTCCCTGGAGCAGGACGTCATCACCTACCAGCAGAACTCCGCGCAGGGCCGCCCCGAGGTCAACCTGCTGCCCGGTGTGCAGCGGAGCGGGCAGTGCACCGTCGTGCGCGGCATGACGCAGTCCGCGTCGTTCACGCAGTGGATCAACGACTCGATCGCGGGGCAGATGAGCTCGGCCCGCAAGAACGCGTCGATCATCATGATGGACTTCCAGAACAACCCGGTGAAGCGCTACAACATGCGCAACGCCTGGTGCAGCAAGGTCGACGCGAGCACCCTGAAGGCCGGTGAGGCGTCCGCGCTCACCGAGACCGTGACCATCGTCTTCGAAGAACTGGTCATCGAGTAATGCGGCGTACGGCAGGACGTACGGCCCTGGGGGCGCCTGCGGCGGGCCCGGGCGGGGGGACGGGAACGGGGCCGGGGATGCACCCGGGCATGGGCCCGGGGATGGGCCCCGGGTCGGCGGCTGTGGCGGACGGCCCGGCCTCTCCCGGTGCCTTCGCCCCTACCTCCGCCCCTGGGCCGGCTTCCGTGCCGGAGCCGGTGGCGGTGCGGCAGCAGCTGCGGACGGAGTTCCCCTTCGAGCTGCCGCGCGGCTACGTCGACGAGTCCGGGACGGTCCACCGGGACGGCGTGATGCGTCTCGCGACCGCCCGGGACGAGCTGATCCCGCTGCGCGACGTCCGCGTCCAGGAGAACCCGGCGTACCTGTCGGTGGTGCTGCTGGGCCGGGTCATCACCCGGCTCGGCACGCTGCCGATGGTGCACGACGGGATCGTGGAGAACATGTTCGCCTCCGACCTGGCGTTCCTTCAGGACTTCTACCGCCAGGTCAACGCGGAGGGCCACACCCGTGCCGCCGTGGAGTGCCCGCACTGCTCCGAGCCCTTCGAGGTCGAGCTCGGCGGGAGCCGCCTGGGGGAATCGTGACGTACGCGACCGACCGGCTGCACGAGGAGATCGCGTACGTCGCCTACCACTTCCACTGGAGCCTGGAGGAGATCCTGGACCTCGAACACCCCGACCGTCGCCGTTTCACGGAACAGATCGCGTCCCTGGTGACCAGGGGCGGGGCGGAGGTCTGAGCGGTGGGCTTCTTCGACCGCCTCAGGGGTGGTTCGGGTCCTGCGGGTCGGGGCCACAGGGGGCAGGGGACTGCCGAGTGGGGCTCCGTGGGGGGCGGGGTTGATGCCGGGGGGAGTTCGGCGGGTGCCGAGAGTCTGGCTGGTGCCGGGAGTTCGGCGGGTGCCGGGGGGTCTGGGCTTGTGGAGGGTCCAGGGCTTGCGGAGCGTCCAGGGCCTGCGGAGGGTTCGGGGTCTGCGGAGGGTTCGAGGCCCTTGGGCGACTCGGTGGCTGCCGGGGGTTCGGTGCCTACGAGCAACTCCGGTGTCTCGGTGGCCGGTTGGGCGCGGTTGGCGCCGATCCAGCGGGCCGCCGTGCGCGACGCGGCTGTCGCCGACGCCGGGTTCGGCGGGCGGCTGACCACCTGGCAGAACCCGTCCTTCACCGGGTCGCTGTCGCACGCCGTCCTGCCCGACGCCCCTAGCGGGCTGATCAAGGGTGTCCTCACGGCTTCGGCACGGCCCACGTCCGGGCTGGAACTGCCCTCGCTCACCCTGCCGGTGGCAAGGGCCGACGCGGAGCCCCTGGGCCAGGGGGCGGGCTTCGGCACGGCCGGGGAGGCTCCCGCCGACGTGAACAACGGCACGTACGGCGGCACGTACGGCGACTCGATCAGCGCTGCGCCCGGTGAGGTGCGGCCGGCCGGGGTTGATCGGCCGAGCGAGGGTGTGCGGCCGACTGTGGGCAGGCGGGCGGCTGACGGTGGTCGGGCCGTGCAGCGTGCCGAGCGGTCGGTGCAGCGTGCGGAGCGCGCGCATTCCGTCCGGGCTTCCCGGCCTGTGGGGCTCCGCGTTGCTCCGGTGACTCCGCCTGCCCGTCCACACGCGTCTCGGCCGCCTCTGCTGACGAAGGGCCCCGCAGCGCCCGCCGTGCAGCGGCGCGCGCTTCCGGCGGTGCGACACCAGGGGCCGGGGCCCGGTGGGGAGACGAGTGGCCCCGCTGCCTTGGGCGCTGCCGGCGAGGGCTCCACGACGGCAGGCGTGCTGGGTGCCAGCTCCACGGCACCGGGCGTCACGGGCAACGGCTCGACTGCGGATGTTCCAGACCACGGCTCCCTGACGGCCGTCGCCTCCGAGGGCCGCAACGCTGTGACGCATGGTCCTGGTCCTGAACCTGGCAACGGCTCAGTGACGGGAGTTCCGGGTAACGGCTTCGGCGTCTCGGCCGGTGCGCCGGTTGGCAGCGGCATGCTGTCGCCGAGCGGTTCGGGCGCCTCGCCATCGGGGCGCGACACCGGAGCGGCCGGCAGCGGTGTGGCCCCGGCTGGGGGTGCGGCGGCAACTGGCGGCGCCACGGCGGGCGGTGGCGGTACGGCGGGGCGTACCGGTGTCCAGCGCTCGACCGTTGATTCCGGTGGGATGGGGGCGAGCCCCGGTGGCCCGGCTGCCGTGTTCCGTGGGCAGCCCGATGCCGCTCCCGACGGCACGTCGGCCGCTGTTTCCGACCGTATGGTGACCGGCCCTGGCGGGCCCGTCGCTGAGAGCGGTCGTACGGGGGCCACGGTTCAGCGGGCGACGCGCGAACCCGCTCGCCCGGCGGCCGGCCCCAGCGGTGCGCAGCCGGTGCGCAGCAACGCCGTGGGCGAGGGGCGCGGGTCAGCGGCCCCTCAGCCCGACGGCGGTTCGGCGGTCGGGCCCCGCGCAGGTACGCCGACCCCGGCCGTCCCGTACACAGCGCAAGGGGGCGACCACGGCGTGAGGGCTGCGGAGCCGAGCCCTCAAGTGGCCGACGTCCAACGGGCGTCGAGCCACCCGATGGGTACGCCGCCTCCTGCCTCCGCCGACTCGCCCGGCAGCGACGACAACGGCAACGGCGCGCACGGGCCCGGCGTTGGGTCGAAGGGCCCCGTCGGCGGACGGCTGGACGTCCAGCGGAGCGCGGCTCCCGGCAACCGTACGCCGGCCGAACCCACCGGCGCGCAGCCTCACCCTGCTCGAACGGCAACCGCTCCCACGCCAACGACGACCACTCCCGGCCGTCCGGCGCCAACCGACTCGTCCGGCCCGATGGCCGCGACCGCCCCACAGGGACCGGCACCGACACCGACCAACTCGAAGGCCAACCTGGACGCCCCGCGTCCTCCTCTCCCACCAACCACCAACGCCGCACTCAGCGTTCAGCGGTCGACGGTCACCCCGAGTACCTCGTCCAGTGCCCCTGCCGCCACGCCTGCCACCCCGGCCGCACCGACCACCGGCTCATCGGCCACCCCCTCTGCCGCCACACTGGCAGGCCCCCGTGCCATGACCGCCGTACCCGACGGCACCAAGTCGACCGTCCAGAGGTCCACGCCCCAGCAGCACGGCGCCCCCGCGCGAGCCACCGGCCTGAGCGCCCCGACGCCGACGCCCCCCGCCGCGCCCAGCACTCCCCCGCTCCCGACCCCCCGCCCCCTACAGCGGAGCACCACCGGCCCGACCCGGCGCATGGGCCTGGGCGCCCCGACCTCCGTCGACGTGCCGTCACCTGCCACCCAGACAACTCCCCCGCCCTCCAAGCCGACGCCGACCAAGAAGTCACCGGCACCGGCGGGCCCGACCACCACCCCCACAACCACAGCAGCGGCCGGTGCCACAGCCAGTCACGCCCCCGGCACACCCGCACCCACCACCGCCTCCCCCACGGCCCCGGAGCACTCCCCGCTCCCCGCACCGGCCGCCCCCGCAGCAGGCACCCCCACAGCCCCAGCCACACCGCCCCCCACGCCGACACCCCAACCCCACCCCCCGGTCCAACGCACGACCACACCACCCCCGGTCCGCCCTCTCACCCCCACCCGCGCCCTCACCTCGTCCATGCCCCCCGCGACACCCCCCGCCGTCCAGCGCAGTGCCACCCCCGGCGCCGTACCCCTGCGCCGCCCCGCCCCCCAGCACGGCACCCCGCAGACACCGCCCCCTGCCGCAGCCCCTGCCGTCCAACGCCTCTCGGCCGCCAGGCCCGAGCGCCCCCGCGCCACCCTTCCCCCACTCCCCGGCAGCCCCCCGGCACTCCCTCCCGCACCCGCCTCACGGCCGAGCGCACGCCCCACACCGCCAACCATCCAGCGAAGCCCCCTCAGGCCCCACACCCCCACGCCACCGCAACCGCAGTCGCAGTCGCAGTCGCCCAACCCACCCAAACCCCCGACCACCAGCCCGCAGCCCGGCACCCCCGCACCCAAGCCCAAGCCCACCCCCCTCCAGCGCAACCCCCTCCACCCCACCCCCGCCCAAACCACCACCGCCGTCTCCCCAGTGACCGCCCACCGCACCACCCCCGGCCCCACAGCCCAAGCCGCAACCACAACCGCGACCACGACCGCAACCACTGCCGCAGCAAACAAATCCACCGGTACCTCCGACGCCCCTCCCGAGTACGTCGCCATCCCCAAGGGGCAGTTCGACCCCCGTGCGCTGAGCGACTTCCAGTTGGACGAGCTGACTCACCGGCTGATCGGCCGGATCACCCGGCTGGTCCGTACCGAACTCCGCCTCGACCGCGAACGCATCGGCAGACTCCGCGACCCCCGCCACTGACCCCCACCAGCCCAGCCCCCGAGCCCCGGAACCTCGAGCTCCGAGCCCCGAACGCCCGACGCCCCGGAACCCCGAACCACGCCCCCGGCGGCCGCCACCCGCCACCCGGCCCCCGCACCACCGCCCCAAGCCCCCAGAAAGGCCGCCCCCGATGCCCCGCGATCTCGACCCGGGCTCCACCATCTTCTTCACGCTGACCATCGACGGCGAGAGCCTCGGGTACTTCAACGGGTGCGAGGGACTCTCGTCGACGGTGGAGATCGAGCACCGTCAGGAGGGCGGGAACAACGGGTTCGTCTGGCAGCTGCCGTCCCGTGTCACCTTCTCCACCATCCGGCTGACCAGGCCGCTGACGCCGGACACGGCGAAGGTCGCGGCGTGGATCTCGTCCGTCGCCACCGGCGTGAAGCGGCCGACCGCCCAGATCGCCGCGCTGCGCGCGGACGGCTCGGAGGTCGCGCACTGGGGGCTGATCGACGTGCTGCCGGTGAGCTGGCAGGGCCCCACCCTGGACCCGGCCAACCCGAGCGTCGCCACGGAGGTCCTGGAGATCACCCACCACGGGTTCACGGACTGAGGGGGCGGGACAGACCATGGCAAGGGGCACCAAGGGCGGCGCCGGCAAGAGCCTCGTGCGCGCCACGCTCGCCATCCACGAGCCGCCGGTCGGCAACAGCACCAGCAAGGGCGCGCTGATCGAGACGTTCGCCTTCGACTTCAACCCGGCGCAGTTGCAGCTGAGCCGGCGTGCCCTGTGGAAGGTGACGCCGACGGCGGCCGTACGCGACGGTTCCGTACCGGAGTTCATGGGGCCGGAGCCCCGTGAGATGACCGTCGAGATCTTCCTGGACTCCTCCGCCAAGCCGGGCGCCACCACGGTGCTGAAGAAGGTGGAGTCGCTGATGGGGTGCTGTGAGGTGACGTCGAAGAGCATCGCCGCGAAGCAGCCCTCGCCGCCGTGGGTGGAGTTCCAGTGGGGGGCGTTCTCCACGGCCCGGTTCACGGCGTACGTCAGCTCCGTGGACGCCACGTACTCCCTGTTCGGGACGACGGGCGTGCCGATCCGGGCCACGTGTCAGGTCCGGCTGCACGAGATCCCCACCAAGACCAAGGGCCAGAACCCGACCTCGGGCGCGCTGACCGCGCGAAGCGTGCACCGGGTGGTGGCGGGCGACTCGTTGCAGTCGCTGGCGTGGCGGGAGTACGGGAACGCGGCGGCGTGGCGGGCGATCGCCGAGGCCAACGGGATCGACGACCCGACCCGGCTGACGACCGGTGTCGTCCTCGTCCTCCCGGCCGCCGAGGAGGTGGGTCTCTGATGGTGAAGCCGTCCCACTCCAACGTCGTCCACGTCACCATCGACGGCAACAAGCTGCCGACCGAGTACGCCGATCTGCTCGTCGGCGGCTGGGTCGACCTGGGGGCCGGGGTGCCCGGCGCGTTCCGGCTGACGTTCCGCGACCCGCACGGGCTGCTGCTCGGCAAGCTGAACATCAGGTTCGGCTCGCTGGTGGTCATCGCGTCCGTCGCCGACGGCAAGGGCGCGGGCTCCCCGCTGCTCACCGGCGAGGTCACCGGGATGGAGACCGACTACGACGGCACCGGCACGTTCACCGTCGTCCGCGGCTACGACCCGGGGCACCGGCTGATGCGGGTGCGCAGGGTGGCCGCGTACCGCAACCAGACGGCCGCCGACATCGCCCGCAAGCTGGCCTCGACGAACGGCATCCCGGTCGGGCGGATCCAGGGCACGAAGACGGTCTACGAGTTCATCAGTCAGTCGAACGTCACCGACTGGGACTTCCTGGCGCGGCTCGCCGACGAGAACGAGATGGTGATGTCGCTGGACTCCAAGGGGAAGTTCCAGTTCGTCGAGCCGAAGCCGGCGTCGGGGGCGCCCGCGACGAGCACCCCCGGCGAGAAGAGTCCCTTCGTGTTCCAGGCCGGTGTCGACGTGCTGCGCTGCCGGGCCGCCGTGACCGCCGCCGACCAGGTCGACAAGGTCGAGGCACGCGGCTGGAACGTGACCACGAAGAAGAAGCTCACGGCGACGACGAGGGCGGCCACCAGCCCCGGTGTCGCCATCGGCACCACCCCGCAGAAGGCCGCGAACCCGTTCAAGGCCGCGAAGCTCGTCGAGACCGACCATCCGTACGACGTCCAGGCCGAGGTCACGCACGCGGCGAGCTCCCTCGCCGACGACATCACCTCCGCGTTCGCCGAACTGGAGGTGACGGTGCGCGGCAACCCCGAGCTGCGGCCCGGGGTGCCGATCACGCTGACCGACGTGGGCACCCCCTTCGAGGGCAAGTACACGTGCACCGCCGTACGGCACACCTTCGGCGACGGCAGCCACTACGAGACGTTCGTGACGGTCAGCGGCCGCCAGTGGCGCTCCCTGTTCGGCCTGACCTCGGGGGGTTCCGCGGCGGCCCCGAGACTGCCCAGTGTGGCCAACGCGCTGGTCACCGATGTCGCGGACCCACTGAAGCAGGGCCGGGTGAAGCTCCAGTTCCCGTGGCTGGACGACACGTACGTCAGCGACTGGACGCGGACGGTGCAGTGGGGCGGCAAGGGCGGAGGCGGGATCTTCCCGCTGGACGTCGGCGACGAGGTGCTGGTCGCCTTCGACCGGGGCACGCTGGACCACCCGTTCGTCATCGGCGGCCTCTACAACGGGGTCGACAAGCCGACGCCGGTCAAGGACGTGTGGCTGCACGACCCGGTCAAGAAGAAGGCGATCCGGCACACGCTGTCCGACCGGGACGGCAACCGGGTGGACCTGCTCAGCCAGCAGACGGGCCTGCGCAAGCAGGGCGTGCGGCTGGCCACCGGCAACGACCGGCTGATCGTCAACCTGGACCGGACGAAGACCGAGATCACCGTCGACAGCAAGGGCGCCGTGCGGATCAAGGGCGGCACGTCGGTGTCCGTGAACGCCGGTACGGATCTGACGTTGAGCGGGCGGCGGTCCGTGACCATCAGGAGCGGCGGACCGCTCACCCTCCAGGGCCAGGGGCTGGTCGGTCTCCGCTCGCTGGCCGGCGCCGTCAACGTCTCCGCGATGGGCGCCCTCAACCTCAGCGCGACCGGCGCGACGACGGTCAACGCGGCCGGGACCGTGCAGATCAACGCCGTGGGCCAGCTGGGCCTCAAGGCCGTCAAGGTCGACATCTTCGGCGGGTTCTTCGTCAACCAGATCAAGTACCCGTTCGGGTGAGGGCCGAGAACGGCGCCGCGACGTCACGCACGTCCGACACCGAAGCGGCCGCAGACACACACATACGTCAGGAAGGGAGGCCGGCCCGCAGATGGCCGAGCAGTTCGTCGGGTCCGGTTGGGCGTTCCCGCTGCGCATCGGGCCGACCGGAGGCATCGCTCTGGTCAGCGGGGAGCGCGAGATCGAGGAGGCCATCCGGCTGATCCTCGCCACCGCGCCCGGTGAGCGGCCGATGCGCCCCGAGTTCGGCTGCGCCATCCACGACCTGGTGTTCGCCCCGGTCAACGAGGCCACCGCCGGCCGGATCCAGCACGAGGTGTACGCGAGCCTCGACCGCTGGGAGCCGCGCATCGAGGTCAGCGAGGTGGAGGTGACCGCCGGCGCCGAGCAGGGCGTGCTCTTCATCGACGTCCGCTACGCGATCCGTGGCACCAACAACCCGCGCAGCCTGGTCTTCCCGTTCTATGTCATCCCCTCCCACGACGAGCCGGACGTGACGTCCGAGGCTCCCGAAAGCGACCGCTGATGGCCCTGCCCTCCCCCAACCTCGACGACCGCCGCTTCCAGCAGTTCGTCGACGACGCCAAGCGCTACATCCAGCAGCGCGCCCCGGAGTGGACCGACCACAACGTCTCCGACCCCGGTGTCACCCTCGTGGAGACGGTGGCCCACATGGCCGACCAGATCGTCTACCGGCTCAACCGGGTGCCGGAGAAGAACCACCTGGCCTTCCTGGACCTGGTGGGCATCACGCTGTTCCCACCGTCCGCCGCCCGTACGGACGTCACGTTCTGGCTCTCCGCGCCGCAGGAGGAGCCGGTGCTGATGCCCCTCGGCACCGAGGTCGCCACCGTGCGCACCGAGAGCGAGGAGGCGGTGGTCTTCGCCACCGAGCGCGAACTGACCGTCGTACCGTGCGAGTTGCGGCACCTGGTGGTGCAGCTCAGCGGTGAGCCGGTCACCGACCGGACCGCCGACCTCGCGGAGGGCAAGGACCTGATGTGCTTCGCGGAGGCCCCCCGGCCCGGCGACTGCATGCTGCTCGGTCTGAGCGCGGCGGTCCCGTCGTGCGCGGTCGCGCTGGAACTGGACAGCCGCGTCGACGGTGTCGGCGTGGACCCCCGGCAGCCGCCGCTGGTGTGGGAGGCGTGGACGGAGGACGGCTGGGCCGCGTGCGAGGTCGACCGGGACGGCACGGGCGGCCTGAACCGGCCCGGCGCGGTCGTCCTGCACATGCCCGGCGGCCACACCCTGTCCCGGACCGGCGGCCAGGAGGCCGGCTGGCTGCGCTGCCGGGTCACCGAGCCCCACCCCGACCAGCCCTTCTACACCACCTCCCCGACCGTGCGCGCCGCCGAGGCGTTCACCCTCGGCGGCACCACCACGGCCGTGCACGCGGAGACGGTGTACGACGAGGCGCTCGGCGAGTCCACGGGCCTGCCGGGCCAGCGGCTGCGGCTGGCCCACGCGCCCGTCGTCGGCGACACCCCGCCGGTGCTGCTGCAGACCGCCGAGCACGAGGGCTGGACCGACTGGGAGGTCGTGCCCTCCTTCGCCGCGTCCACCCCGTACGACCGGCACATCACCCTCGACGCCGCCACCGGTGAGATCGCCTTCGGCCCGGCGGTCCGCGAACCCGACGGCTCCCTGCGCCAGTACGGGGCCGTGGCGCCCAAGGGCGCCGTCATCCGGGCCCGCCGCTACCGCACCGGCGGCGGCCGCGCGGGCAACGTCGCCCGGGGTGCCGTCCAGGTCCTGCGCACCTCCATCCCGTACGTCTCCGAGGTCGTCAACCGGGAGGCCGCACGCGGCGGTGTCGACGGGGAGACGGTGGAGGAGGCGAAGGTCCGGGCGCCCATCACCCTGCGCGCCCAGGAACGCGCGGTCACCCTGCGCGACTACGAGGAACTCGCGCGGCGCGCCGCCCCCGACACGGCCCGCATCACCTGTCTGGAGGGCGACGAGGGCGAACACGGGGCGTACGCGGTACGGGTCCTGGTGGTCCCGCAGGCCGTGCCCGACCCCGGCGGCCGGCTGCGCTTCGAGCAACTCGTGCCCGGTGACGGGCTGTTGCGGCGCATCACCCGGCATCTCGACGAACGGCGCCTGATCGGCACCCGGTTGGCGGTGGGGCCGCCGTTCTACCAGGGGGTCACCGTCGTCGCCACGGTGCACGCCTTCCGGGGCGCCGACACCGACCGGGTCCGGCGGCAGGCCCACGACGCCCTCTACCGCCACCTCGACCCCCTGACCGGCGGCGCCGACGGCCGGGGCTGGCCGTTCGGCCGCCCCGTCCAGTCCGGCGAGGTCTTCGCCGTCCTGCAGCGCGTGCCGGGCGTCGAACTCGTCGACGAGGTCCGGCTCCACCCCGCGGACCCGCTGACCGGCAAACGGGGCGACCCCACCGACCGCATCGACCTCAGCCCGCCGTCCCTGGTGTTCTCCTTCGACCACCGGGTCCGAGTGATCGGGGACAAACAGTGAGCACCCCGCCCCGGCCATCGTCGCCGCCCCGGCCATCGCCGCTCCGGGACATGGCGTCACTCCGGCCGCCGGCGCCGCCGCTCCCGCCGCCACCGCTCCTGCCGACGGGCCTTCCCGTGTCGGTCACCGCTGTGGGCAGTCGTTCCGCGGGGCGGAACGGGTGGGCACAGCGGGCAGCGCCGGGCGCCGTGGAAGCATGCGGCACGTACAGCGACGGAGCCACATCATGAGGGGCTCCATAGACGGCCTCGGGTCGTCCTCCCCCATCGGCCACATGCTCCCGGCCGTCTTCGCCGACGACGACCTCGCGCAGCGTTTCGTCGCCGGCCTGGACGAGGTCCTCGCCCCCGTCCTGGCCGTGCTCGACAACCTGGACTCCTACTTCACGCCCGCCCTCGCCCCGGTGGACTTCACGCGGTGGCTGGCCGGCTGGGTCGGCGCCGAGACCGACGGCACGGAACCGGAGGCCCGACTGCGCGCGGCCGTCGCCGCCGCCGCGTATCTGCACCGGGTACGGGGCACCCGGCGCGGACTGTCCGAGGCCGTACGGCTGGTGTTCGGTGTCACACCGGAGATCAGCGAGAGCGGCGGCGCCGACTGGGACGCCCGCCCGCTGGGCCCGGTCCCCGGCGACCGCCGCCCCCATCTGCGCGTGTCGCTGCGGCTGCCGAACCCGACCCGCGCGGACGAACACCGGCTGGACGCCCTCGTGGCCGCCGCCCGCCCCGCCCACATGCCCTACACGGTCCACGTGACCGCCGCCGAAAGGACGCCCGAGACATGACCAGCCAGACCCCCGACACGGGCCGGGCCCGCAGCTGCGCCGAGTGCGGCACCCGCGGGGAGCCCGGCCAGTCCTTCTGCGACGCCTGCGGCGCGGTACTCGGCTGGTCCACCCCCACGAACGAGCCCCCGGCCCCCCGGACCACCGACCCCACACCCGACCGGGCCCCGGAGCGGCAGGACACGGACGGCACACCCGACCGGGCTCCGGCCCAGCAGGACACGGACCGCGCACCCGACCGGGCCCCGGCCCACCGGAACGCCGACGACACCCCAGGCCGGGCCCCGGCCGGCGGAGACGACGAACGCGGGACGGCTGACACGGAACCGGCGTGGGACGCGTTCGCCCACCCCGGCGCCGGCACAGGGACCGCCCGCACGGCCCACGACACGACGGCCCGCGCCGACGCCGACCCGGCCGCCCGCCGCGCCCCTCAGCGCCCCGCGTCCCCCGAGCCCGCGCCCACGCCCACGCCCGCGCCCGCGCCCGCGCCCGCGGGAACGGTCACCCCCACGATGGCCCCCACGGCGACCCCGACGACGGAACCGGCGCCCACGCCCGCGCGGACGGCCAGGACCGCGACAGCAGGCACAGCAGCCGCAGCCACCCACATCACACCCACCCCGTCGCCCTCCGCCTCCACCTCAACCCCCGCCTCCACCCCACGAACCGCCCCCCACACCCCGCACCCCGCCGACGGCACCACCCCCCTGCCCACCCCCGACTCCCCCGCGGCCCCCTCACCTTCAGCGGAGCCCTCCCCCGCTCCCGCCCCCACCGCCTCCGACCGAGCGCGCTCCCTCCTCGTCCCGGTGGCCGATCCGGCGCCCCGGCCCGCCGCGGAGCCGGCCGTCGCGCCCGTGCTGCCGGGGCGGCCCGCCGCGCAGCGGCCCCAGGTGCGGGCCCCCGGCCCGGAGACCGGCACGGTGGGCGGTGTGCCGTGCCCCTGGTGCGCGACCCCCAACCGGCCCGACCGGCACTTCTGCGGGCGTTGCGCCATGCCGATGGCGGGCCGCGCGGAGGTGCCGGGCCGGCAGCCCTGGTGGCGGCGGATGCTCAACCCCGGTGGCGCGGAGGCACCGTGGGCGGGTGACCGCCCCCGGCTGCGGCGCGGCTTCGGCCGTGCCCTCAACTGGGTCGTCGGCGCCCTGGTGCTCGCCCTGATCGTCACCCTCGCGTTCCGCGCCGACGACGCCGTCCAGGCGACCCGGGACCACTTCGCCAAGCGCGCCCCGATCGGCCCGGACCGGGTGAAGGCGTCCCGCTCATACCCGGACCACGGCGCCCGGCTCGCCTTCGACCAGCTGAACAACACCTGGTGGGGGCCGGGTGTCACCCAGACCGGCGAAGGGGAGTGGCTGGAGGCCCGGTTCGACCATCCGACGCGGCTGCTGGACGTGGTCATCACGCCCGGTGTGTCCACCAAGGTGGACCAGTTGTCGCAGTCGGCGCGCCCGCACCGCATCGAGGCCGTGATCACCGCCGCCGACGGTTCGAAGAGCACCAGGATCATCAACCTGGACCAGGGGGCCGGCGGCCAGCGCCGCACGTTCCGCGTCGGCGAGGTCACCGCCGTCCGCTTCGTCCTGCGCTCCGCCTACGGCGCCGACGCCAAGAAGCAGGTGTCGATCGCCGAGATCGAGTTCTTCGGCCGTTCCAACAGCAACACCTGATCCGCCGCCCGGGCGGCCCCGTACCCCGTGAAGGGTGCCGCCCGGCTCGTGCCCCCGCACAAGCGGCCTTCTACGCTGGACCCTTCGAGCGTGCGAGGCGGGCGGCAAGGACGGGGTGGGACCGTGGCGAGACGACCGGACGGCGTCGAGGTCGTGACGGCGGTGCGACGGGTGTTCCGGGACGGGCTGCTGACCGGGAAGTCCGCGTTCACACCGGAGTTGGCGGCCTGGACCGCCGCCACCGCCGCCGATCTGCGGGCCCGCTTCGTGGACCGGCCCGACGAGTCGTCGGACACCTTCGTGGTCAAACTGAGCCGCCAGCTCGCCGGTGCCCCCGCGGAGACGATCGTCCTCGCCGCCGAGCTGCTGTTCGTGAACATGGCCCCGCTGGTGCCGGAGCAGATCGGCGTGGCGAAGAAGTTGCAGCTCATCCACGAGGTGCTGTCCTGGGCCGAGCCGGACGTGCCCGACTTCCTCCGCCTCCTCGCCGTACCCGCCGACCTGGAACCCGCCCTGAAGGGCTTCCTCCACGGCGGTCAGGGCTTCCTCAACTACCGCTGGGCGCAGTTCCAGATCCTGGTCCTCCTCGTGGAGCGGCTGGCCGGGCTGGAGCGCCCGGAGCGCGAGGCCCTCCTCGACGATCCCTGGCGCTTCCGCGACCTCTGCTTCGCCGTCCAGGACTCCGTGGGCCACAAGAAGGGCCGCGCCCAGATCCACGTCCTCCTGCACGCCCTGTTCCCGGACTCCTTCCAGCCCATCGCCAGCGCCCACCACAAGCACGAGATCGTCAAGGCGTTCGCGGACGAGATTCCCAGCCCCACCGGCGACGACGACAGGGACCTGCTGGCGCTGAGCACGTTCCTCGCCGAACGGGACGACACCCCCGTCGACTTCTACGACGAGCCCTGGGTCGGTCGCTGGCGCAAGGGCGCCGTCGCGCACGAGCAGCGCGGCTGGCTGGTCCGCGGCTACAACGTGGGCGGGCACGACTTCATCCCGGCGTGGATCCGCGACGGCTACTGCTCGGTCTCCTGGCGGGAGGTCCCTGAGATCCCCGCGGGCGCCCCCAAACAGCAGGTGCAGCGGGCCGTCGCCGAGGCCCTGCCCGAGGCCAGTCCCCAGCTGCGGTGGGCGGCCGCCTACCAGTTGCACGTGTTCCTGACCGAGATGCAGCCGGGCGACCTGGTCGTCACGGTCACCCCGGACGAGGTGCACGTCGGCACGGTCCTGGGCCCCCCGACGTACGACGCCTCCGACGGCCTCGACAACGCCCGCCGCCGGCCCGTGCGCTGGGCCACCGCCGAGCGGCCCCTCGTCCGCGCCGACCTGCCGGAAAAGGTGCAGGCCCGGCTGCCGCTGCCGCCGACGGTGTACGACATCAGCAGTGTGGCCGCCGAGCTGGCGGAGCGCGCCGGTCTGGAGGACCAGGTCGACACGGGGCTCGAGAGCGTCGACGTCACCAAGCCCCTCGAACTGCCCGCCGTGACACGGGAACTGGCCGACGAGCTCCTCATGCCCCTGGAGTGGCTGCGGGAGACCGCCGAGCAGCTCCAGGAGCAGCGCCAGTTGGTCCTGCACGGCCCGCCCGGCACCGGCAAGACCCATCTGGCGCGCGCCCTGGCCCGGCATCTGGCGGGCCCGGACAGGGTGCAGCTCATCCAGTTCCACCCCTCCTACACCTACGAGGACTTCTTCGAGGGGTTCCGTCCCGTGCGGGGCGAGGGCGGCTCGGTGGTGTTCGACGTGGTGCCGGGCCCGTTCAAGCTGCTGGCCGAGCGGGCGCGCAACGACCCGGCCAACCCGTACGTGCTGGTCGTCGACGAGATCAACCGGGCCAACCTGGCGAAGGTGTTCGGCGAGCTGTACTTCCTGCTGGAGTACCGGGAGGAACCGGTCACCACCCAGTACAGCCCGCAGGACCCGTTCCATCTGCCGGGCAATCTGTTCCTCGTCGGCACGATGAACACGGCCGACCGTTCGATCGCGCTGGTCGACGCGGCGATGCGCCGCCGCTTCGCCTTCCGCCGGCTCTCCCCGGAGCAGCCGCCGGTCCAGGGACTGCTCGGCCGCTGGCTGCGCGCACGCGGCCTGCCGGACACCGCCGCCCGACTGCTGGACGAGCTGAACGCCCGTCTCGGCGACGCCGACCGCGCCATCGGTCCCTCGTACCTGATGAAGCCCGGCGCGGCCCACGAGAAGGGCCTCGACCTCGTCTGGCGGACGCAGATCCTGCCGCTGCTGGAGGACCAGCTGTACGGCACGGGCGTGGACGTCGAGGCGGAGTACGGTCTGGACGCCCTGCGCGCGGCGCTCGCACCGTGAGCCCCCTGACGCTGTCCGTCGACGAGACCGGCCCCGGCACCGTGCGCGAGCTGACCGGGGACCAGGTCGCCGGGCTGCTCTGCGTGCCCGGTCTGGTCCGGCTGACCCCGGCGTCCGGGGGCCGCTGGCGGGTGGCCGGGAACCGGACGGTCGGCCTGGTGCGGCTGCGGACCCCGGCCGGCGACACGATCGACCTGCGGCTGCACCCCAAACTGCCCGTCCGGAACCTGCTGTTCCTGCTCTCCCACGCGCCCGACGACCTCTGGCTACCCGACCCGGTCACCGCGGCCGCCGCCGACGACGACCTGCTGCCTGCGCTCGCGGCCCTCCTCGCCCGCACCACCCGCCGCACCCTGGAGTCGGGTGTCTTGCACGGCTACCGCACAGTCGACGAGGACCTCCCCCTGGTCCGGGGCCGTATCCGCACCGGCGACCAGCTGCGCCGGGTCGGCCTGCCCCTGCCCGTCGCCGTCCGCTACGACGACCACACCCCCGACATCGCGGAGAACCGCGTCCTCCTCGCGGCCCTGCACCGGGCCGCCCGGCTGCCGGGCCTGCCCGCCCCGACCCGGCTCGCCCTCCGCCATCTGGCCGACCGCCTGCACGGCGTCCGCCCCCTCCGGCCGGGTGCCCCGCTCCCCCGCTGGACCCCGACCCGCCTCAACGCCCGCTATGCCCCGGCCCTGCGTCTGGCCGAACTCCTCCTCGCCGGGCGCTCGATCCGGCCGGAGGGCGGCCCGCCGGTCACGGCCGACGGCTTCCTGCTGGACATGGCGAAGGTCTTCGAACGGTTCGTGGCCACGACGGTCCGCGCCGCGCTCGCCCGGCACGGCGTCCGCTGCGCCGACCAGGAGACCCACCACCGCCTCGACGAGGCGGGCCGCGTCCCCTTCCGCCCCGACCTCGTCCTGTACCGCGCGGGCCGCCCGGTGTCCGTGGCCGACACCAAGTACGCCTCGCTCAAGCCGTCCGCCCCTCCCACCGACCACCTGTACCAGCTCCTCGCCTACTGCACGGCGCTCGGCCTCCCCCACGGCCATCTGATCTACGCCGCCGCGTCCCGGCACAGCACCCCGACGCCCCATGTCATCCGCCGGTCCGGCATCACCGTCACGGCCCACACCCTGCACCTCGACCGCCCGCCCGAAGCGCTCCTCGACGACATCACCGCCCTGTCCCTGCGGATGACGGACCCGGCCCCCCACCCCTGACCGCAGGACCGCACCCTCTCCCCCCACATCCCGGAGACCCCATGCTGCGCGGCATCGACGTCAGCTCATACCAGCCCTCCTCCTACGACACCACCGGCCTGTCCTTCGTCTTCGTGAAGGCCACCGAGGGCCGCACCTACACCAATCCCCGTCTCACCGCCCAGACCAGGACCGCCCGGGACGCCGGCCTGGTCGTCGGCTTCTACCACTTCCTCTGGCCGGGCAACCTGACCGCGCAGGCCGAGTACTTCCTCGCCCAGGCCCCGGAGAGGGCCGGCGACATCCTCGCCGTCGACTGGGAGACCACCGGCGAGGGCACCCGCGCGAGCAACGCCGAGAAGGACCGCTTCATCCGGAAGCTCAAGGAACTCCGCCCGGACCACCGGGTCGTCCTGTACTGCAACCGCGACTTCTGGCTCACCGTGGACACCACGTCCTACGCCGGCGACGCCCTCTGGATCGCCGACTACGTCACCGCCGGAAAACCCCGCGTCAAGGCGAAGTGGCGGTTCCACCAGTACACCGACCGCCCCCTCGACAAGAACGTCGCCGCCTTCGAAAGCAAGGCCGCCCTCCGGGAGTGGGCCACGGGCGCGTGAGGGGGCGGGAACGGCGAAGGGGGCGCCCGCCGCAGTATGCGGTGGGCGCCCCCTACGCCGGGGCACATCACTTGTCGAGGTACGCCCAGAACTCGTCGAACGACAGGAGCTTGTCGCCGTTGAGGTCGCGGCTGTTGATGATGGCCTCGGCCACCGCCTCGGTGACGTTCCAGTCGCCCTCCTGGGCCAGGGCGGTCTTGAACTCGGCGGAGGTGATGAAACCGTCACCGTTCGTGTCGATCCGCTGGAACTGCTTGCGTGCTTCCTCGATGTCCGCCACCGGTCCGCCCCTTCGTCGTGCTCTTCATGCGATACAGCCATCGTTGGCGGGCCAAGATTAACCGGCACGCCGAGCACGCGGTGCGGCGCCCACCGGGCCGGTGCGGTCGTCGATCGTGTCCGGGAGCCCGCGCCCTGCGGTGGGCGGAGAGTCGAGGAGTGGTGATGGAGACATTGCGGGACATTTTCGACGCGGCGGCGGGCGGCGTCTTCCCGCCTCCGGACGGCCGTACGACGGTCGTGCCGCAGCCGTCGTACCGGGACGCCGGGGTCTTCGCGTTCACCGCGCACACCGTCATAGCCACGGACGAGGACCCGGCGTGGGTGCACGCGACGCTGGCGGCCCTCGACTGCGACGCGCTGGCCGCGACCATGAACGCGCGGTTCCTGACCGCTCTGCTGGACCGCACTGGGCGCCGCAACGACACGATCGACGTGATGACGGTGGGCGCACCCCTGCCGGGTGTGCCGGAGCTGCCGTTGGTGGAGGTCGCCGATCCCGGTCATCCGCGGGTGGTGAGTTCGCGCGGGCGGCGCGACGACGTGCGGGTGTGGGGGACGGAGGGCGGCCTGCTGGTCCTCGGGCGCGGGGTCGCGGGGCGGCTGGAGGTCGCGGTCGAGGTGTCCGAGGGGGGACGGCACCAGGGGCTCGGCCGGGCCCTGGTGCGGGCGGCGCGGCAGCTGAGCGGGGGCGAGCCCGTGTGGGCCCAGGTGTCGGCGGGGAACGCCCGCAGTCTGCGGGCGTTCCAGGCGGCCGGTTATCTGCCGGTGGGCTCGGAGGCCCTGCTGAGCGCCCGCTAGCCGACACCGGGCGGGAAACCGGGCGGGCGACCGGGCGGGCGACCGGGTGAGCACCCGGGCGGGCGACCGGGCGGGCGACCGGGCAGGCCCTCGGCCGGGCGACCCGGCGGGGTCAGTGCCAGGGCTGGTAGTGCGGGTTGCTCTCGCACTCGCTCATCTTCTCGGTCCTGGTCTTCTTGTCGACCGGGCAGACCCCGATGACGAACTGCCGCGCGATCCCGCCGGGGAAGGCGACCTCGACCTGGTCGGCCCACTTGTGCTGGTCCCCGATGGTCTTGTTCACGTCCACGCCGCCGGGGGCGTCGATGTAGTAGTTCCAGCCGGACTTGTACCAGGTCTTGTACAGGTCGTGGTCGTAGGTGGTCGAGACGTACGGGGAGGGCTGGTTGACGAGGACGTACTGTTCGATGTCGTACTGACCGTCGATGACGTCCTTGGGCTGGAAGCCCTGCTCGAAGACGACGGCCGGGCCGCGGCTGTCGCTGCGGTAGAGGGTGCCGCAGGTGGTGCGCCAGACCGGCTCGGGCGTGATGCGGTCGACGTCCACGCGGCGGTCGGCGGCGGCGTGGATCCGGTCCTCGAACTGGGGACAGGCGGGGGCTGCGACCCTGGCCGGGACCCGGTTCTGGGGCTGGGAGGGGACGGTCGCGGCGGAGGTCGCGAGGACGGCGGCGACGGACAGGACAACGGCGGCGGCCCGGCGCCGCAGACGAGTGGTGATCACGGTCAGCACCCTCTCGACCGGGGGGCGGCGGGCCGGGGACCGTCACGCGTTCGGCGGCGTGTCAGGCCGTCCGGTTGTCACGCCTCACCGGAAGATGCCGGTGTGGCCCAGGGAGTAGCGGCCGGGCTGCGGGTACACGGCGAGGCCGTGCGGGCCGCTGCCGACGGGGATGCGGGCGAGCTGCTTCCCGGTGCGGGTGTCGATGGCGTACACCTCGGAGTCGTAGCGGCCGGAGAGCCACAGGACCTTGCCGTCGGCGGAGACGCCGCCCATGTCGGGGCTGCCGCCGTCGGGGAGGTGCCACTTCTTGGTGAGTTCGTTCCTGGTGAAGTCGAAGACGGAGACGGTGCCCTCGCCGCGGTTGGAGACGTACATCTCTCGGGAGTCGCGGCCGACGTACAGGCCGTGGGTGCCCTTGCCGGTGGGCAGCAGCTTCGGTTCGTCGAACGTGTCGCCGTCCAGGACCCACATGCCGTCGGCCATCATGTCGGCGATGTAGAACCGCTTGCCGTCCGGTGCGATCTTCACATCCTGCGGCATGGCGCCCTCGAAGGGCAGTTTCCGCTGGCCGACCACCTTCATCTTCTCGGTGTCGACCTTCAGCAGTTCGCCGCTGAACTCGCAGGACACGATGAAGTACCTGCCGTCGAGCGAGAAGTCGGCGTGGTTGACGCCGTAGCAGCTGACCGGTTCGGTCTTGACCCGCTTCATGGTGTGCGGGTCGCGGAAGACGAGTTCACGGTCGAGGGAGGCCATGACGACGGCGTACTTGCCGTTCGGGGTGAAGTACAGGTTGTACGGGTCGTGCACCTCGACCGGCTTGCCCGCCTTGCCCGTCCTCGGGTCGATGGGCGTGAGGGTGTGGCCCCGGTTGTTGTTGACCCACAGGGTCTTCAGGTCCCAGGACGGCACGACGTGCTGGGGCTGGCGGCCCACCGGGATCGTCTCGATGATCTCGTACGTCTTCGGGTCGATGACGGAGACGGTGTCGGACTCGCTGTTGGGGACGTACACCCGCGACGGGAAGTCCTTGACGACCGGGGAGAGCCGGCCCGGGCGGTCGGCGGCGTAGACGTCCTTGGGGTCGAGGACGGGCGGCATGCCGCGCAGGCCCTGTGGCTCCGGCCGCTGTCTCTTCTTCCGCTCGGCGGCTTCGGCCGCGGCCCGGTCGGCACGGTCGGCACGGATCCGCTGTTCCTGCTCGTCGGTGCCGGTCGCGCTGCCGCACGCGGCCACGGCGGCGAGAACGGCCGTCGCGAGCACGGCGCGCTGGACGAGGTGGCGCTGCATGAGGGAGGTGCGGGGCGTGGTCACGCGCACCTTTATAGGGAGGTCGGGCAGGTTTTCCGGCGATTGGCCCGTTCGGCGGAGATCCGCGTCGCGAGACGGAGAGAGGCGGCGGCCGGCTGTCCCGGCCCGGCCCGGTCTCCGGGGGCGGTCCTGGCAGAGGCGATTCTGGCAGGGGCGGTCCAAGCGGAGGCAATCCAGGCGAAGGCGGTCCCGGCGAAGGCAATCCAGGCGAAGGCGGTCCCAGCGAAGGCAATCCAGGCGAAGGCGGTCCACGCGGGCGCGGTCCTGGCGGGGGCTAGCGGTCCGCGACGCGCATCTCGAACCAGGTGGTCTTGCCGCGCGGCAGCAGATCCACGCCCCACCGGTCCGACAGTTTGTCGACGAGGAAGAGTCCGCGTCCGCTGATGTCCATCTCCTGCACCGGCATCAGACAGGGCAGGCCCCGCGAGGGGTCGCGGACCTCGACACGGATCCAGCCACGCCGTCGCCTCATCCGTAATCCGAAGACCCTGGCCCCGGTGTGCCGTACGGCGTTGCCGACCAGTTCGGAGACGAGCAGGACGGCGTCCTCGGTCATCTTGGGCGAGAGGCGCCATTCGCGCAGGACGACGACCTGGGCGAGCCGACGGGCGGTGGCCGCGGACTCGGGGCGGGAGGGGAGCGGAACCTCCGCCTCCGTGGGGTTGCCGAACAACTCCAGCGCCTTCAGCGCCCGTTCGTCCTCGATCGCAGGCGACCAACGCGCCGCGGTCGCACTCCCGTGCCGCCGCGGCTGTTCGATACCCTCCAGCCCCGCCATGCCCCCATCATGGCCGCCCGGAGCGCCCTCCGTGGCCGTTCCGGAGGAATACAACCCCCGGAACCAACCATTCCGGGGGTTTCTGATGTCATATGCCAAAGGCATCACATACCTGTCGACGCCCCTCCTGACCTGCGCGGACCATCTGAACTTCGGTCAGCGGACGGAGCTTTGGCCGGAACTTTCTTAAGACTGCCTTAAGGCTCCGATAAACCGCTCCATCGGGGGACGCGGGTAAGACATCGCGTCAACTGCAAGGGGATCAGCAGAAGTCGTGGACCGGAATCCCGGCCGTCAGACGAACTTCGCCTTGCCCGGCCCCTCCTCCACGAAGCTGCGCATCCCGCGCTCCCGGTCCTCGGTGGCGAACAGACCGGCGAACCAGTTCCGCTCGATCGCGAGCCCCGTCTCCAGGTCGGTCTCCAGGCCCGCGTCGATCGACTCCTTGGCCGCCCGCAGCGCGATCGCCGGCCCCTGGGCGAGCTTCGCGGCCCACTCGTGCGCGGCCGTGTACACCTCGTCGGCCGGGACGACCCGGTCCACGAGGCCGAGCGCGAGGGCCTCGTCGGCCTTGACCATACGGCCGGTGAAGATGAGGTCCTTGGCCTTGGAGGGGCCGATGAGGCGGGACAGCCGCTGGGTGCCGCCCGCGCCCGGGATCACCCCGAGCAGGATCTCCGGCTGGCCGAGCTTCGCGTTCTCGGCGGCGATGCGGTAGTCCGCGCACAGCGCCAGTTCGCAACCGCCGCCCAGGGCGTAGCCGGTGACGGCCGCGACGACCGGCTTGGGGATGCGGGCCACCGCACTGAAGGAGTCCTGGAGGGCGCGGGAGCGGACGACCATCGCCGCGTGGTCCATCGCCTGCATCTCCTTGATGTCCGCGCCCGCCGCGAACACCTTCTCCCCGCCGTAGAGGATGACGGCGCGTACGTCGTCCCGCCGCGCCGCCTCCTCGGCGAGCTCCTTGAGGCGGTCCTGGACGGCGATGTCCAGGGCGTTCATCGGGGGACGGTCGAGGCGGATAGTTCCGACGCCTTCGGCGACTTCGAGATGCACAGTCATGCAGGCAGGTTAACGGGGACTAACGACAGCGGCTCCGGTGTGCTGCGTCACAGCACACCGGAGCCGCGCGTCCGACCGGCAGGGCTATGCCCGTCCGACCCGAAGGACTACGCCTTCCACTTGTCCCAGGACATGTTCCAGCCGTTGTAGCCGTTGTCCGGGTCGACGACACGGTCGTTGGAGTTCTTCACGACCACGACGTCACCGACCATCGAGTGGTCGAAGAACCAGCCGCCCGGGGCCTTGCGGTCGTAGCCGCCGCGGGTGTCGCGCAGACCGATGCAGCCGTGGCTGGCGTTGTAGTTGCCGAAGGCGTCGCCGCCCCAGTAGTTGCCGTGGATGAAGGTGCCGGAGTTCGTCAGGCGCATGGCGTCCGGCACGTCCTTGATGTCGTACTCGCCGCCGTAGCCGACGGTCTCGCCGTTCATCCGGGTCACGCGCAGGCGCTCGCTGATGACCATCTGGCCGTTCCAGGTCTCCATGCCGGGCTTGCCGGTGGTGACGGGGATGGTCTTGATGAGCTTGCCGTCCCGCTTCACCTTCATCGTGAGCTTCTTGACGTCCACGACGGAGACCTGGCTGCGGCCGATGGTGAAGGAGACCTTCTTGTTCTGCTCGCCGTAGACGCCGTCGCGCCCCTCGACGCCGTCGAGGTTGAGGTCGACGGTGACCTTCGTGCCGGCCGCCCAGTACTTCTCGGGGCGGAAGTCGAGGCGATCGTTGCCGAACCAGTGGCCGGCCACCTCGACGGGCGGCTCGGTCTTGATGGTGATGGCCTTCTCGACGTCCTTCGGGGCCGTGATGCCGCGGGTGAAACGGATCGAGAACGGCATGCCGACGCCGACCTTCGAACCGTCCTCCGGGGTGAAGATGCCGACGAAGGTGTTCTTCGGGGTCAGAGTGGTGAAGGACGACTCCTCGGCCGCCTCACGCCCCTCGGAGTCCTTCGCGACGGCGTGCACCTTGTACTCGGTGGCCGAGTTGAGGTGGATGGACGGCGTCCAGGTGGCGCCGCCGTCCGTGATCTCACCGGCGATCTTCTTGCCCTTGCCGTCCTCGACCGTGACCTCGGACAGCTTGCCCTTGGTGGCGGTGACCTTCAGGGCACCGCTGGTGGCCACGTCCTTGGCCTTGTTCTTCGGAGCGATGGAGACCACCGCTTGCGACGGCTCGGTGGCCGTCTTGCCGGAAGCGCTCTTGTCCGAGCCCTTGCCCTTGTCGCCGTCGGAACCGGAGTCGGACCCCCCGCCTCCGCCCCCGCACGCGGTGACGGCGAGCATCAGCAGGCCCAGCAGCAGTGCCAGGACCCCCCTGCTCCCCCGTGTCCGCGCGCCAACCGACGCCCCCGATATCGGTCGCCCGTTCAACTCTCTTGTCTCCCCTCGCACGGCCTTGAGCAGGCCCGCACCCCTCCGCGCAGCACGCGCGTCCGCACGTACATTAACCAGATGATCGGATGGGATTAGCCCCGGCGAATGTCACCGTTCAGTCCCAACTTGAACGATCCGAGCCCGGTCACCGGCCCGGCCCCGCCCCCGGACGCCCGCCGCGCGCGTACGGCTATGTCGGTCACTTCACCGCGGCACCCGCTTTCCATGCCTTCCACCCCATGTTCCACCCGCCGAGTCCATTGTCGGGAGCGACCTTTTTGTCGTTGCTGTTGACGACCTCGACGACGTCCCCGACGAGGCTGCGGTCGAAGAACCAGCCCGCGGGAGTGCTGGAGCTGCCGCCCTTCACATCGCGCAGGCCGACGCAGCCATGGCTGACGTTGGCCCGGCCGAAGGCGTCCGGGGCCCAGTAGTTGCCGTGCAGGAAGGTGCCGGAGGTGGTCAGGCGCATGGCGTGCGGAACGTCGGGGATGTCGTACTCGCCCTTGCCGTCCGCCTTCTTGAAGCCGACGGTGGCGCCGTTCATCCGGGTCACCTCCAGCATCTCGGTGACGACCATCTTCCCGTTGTACGTCGTCGTGCCGGGCGCCCCGGCCGTGACGGGCAGGGTGGCGAGCACATCGTCGCCGCGCTGGACGCGCATGGTGTGCAGGGCCGCGTCGACGACGCTGACCTGGTGGCGGCCGATGGTGAACGAGACAGTCCGGTACTGCCCGCCGTAGACGCCGGGCGCCCCCTCGACGTCGCGCAGCCGCAGGGCGACGGTGACCTTCGTCCCGGGCTTCCAGTACGTCTCGGGGCGGAAGTCGAGGCGGCCCCCGCCGAACCAGTGCGGGCGGATCTCGACGGCGGGCTCCGCGGTGACACGGACGGCGCGTTCGACGGCCGCGCGGTTCTCGATCTCCCGGTTGAACTCCAGGGAGACGATCATCCCGGTGCCGACGGTGGAGCGGTTCTCCGGGGCGACGTACGCGATGAAGCGCTTGTCGGGGACGCGCGTGCGGAAGGTGACGTGCCGGGCGGAGCGGCGGCCGTGGGCGTCCAGCGCGACCGCGTCGACGGTGTACTTCGCGGCCGGCGCGAGCTTCCGTGAGCCGGTGGGGCGCCAGGTCAGCCCGTCGGCGGACACCCGGCCCGGAACGGGTGACTCCTGGGCGTCCTGCGACTTCACCACCTTGACGGACTCCAGGCGCCCGCTGGGCACCCGCACTTCGAAGCGCTGCTCCGGGCGCACGCCCTTGCTGCCGTCCTCGGGCGTGACCCGGATCGTGTCGTCCGGGGCTTTCTCACTGGTCGGTGGGGGTGTGGGGGTGCATCCGGCGACTGCGGCCAGCAGGCCGGCCGCGACCAGTACGGCGGCCGGCGCGGCACCAGGGCGGCGCGCGTGCGTCTGTGCGTGGTTCACGTGCGGCCCAACGACGGCGCACGCCCCCGGGAAACGTGAGTGCGAGGCGTGCTCTGGGCAGAACCATGGGAGACAACTCGACGGGGAGCAGGGACCTGCCCGTCAGCACGAGGGGGGTGTTGTGCGGGGCTGTCACAACACCCCCTGGGGCGGCGGGTCCCGGGGCTGGGACACCCGGCCCCGTTTTCGCGTCGGCCCACTGAGTCGCGGGAGGCCGTGGTGTCGAGCGCAGCCGAGCAGGAGGCAGTGGAGGAGACGCGCGGGGTGCCGGCCGCGCGTCGGGCCGCCGTGCTCAACGGCAGGCATATCGGGGCGGGGCCACCGCCGCCCGTGTGGCCGGGTGCCCCGACACCGCTCGGGGCGCGCTTCCGGGTGGGGCCGGACGGGGTCGCCGGGACGAACTTCGCGCTGTGGGCGGGCGGGGCGGAGGCCGTCGAGCTGTGCCTCTTCTCCCCGGAGGGCGAGGAGACACGGCTGAAGCTGACCGAACTGACGCACGAGATCTGGCACGGCTTCGTGCCCGGTGTGCTCCCGGGCCGGAGGTACGGCTACCGGGTGCACGGCCGCTGGGACCCGTGGACCGGCGCCCGCTGGAACCCGGCGAAGCTGCTCCTCGACCCATACGCCCGTGCGGTGGACGGCGAGTTCAGCCTGCCGCCGGAGGTGTACGGCCACGTCAGGGACTGGCCCGAGCAGCATGTCGCGGACACCGTGCGCGACGAGCGGGACTCGGCGCCGTACGTCCCGAAGGGCGTCGTCGTGCACGACGACAGCCCCGACGACGAATGGATGGACGACCGGCGGCCCAAGACCCCGTGGGCGGATTCGGTCATCTACGAGCTGCACGTCAAGGGGTTCACCAAGCTCCACCCCGGCATCCCGGAGGAGCTGCGCGGCACCTACGCGGGGCTCGCGCACCCGGCGGCGATCGAGCACCTGGTGAAGCTGGGCGTGACGGCGGTGGAGCTGCTGCCGGTGCATCAGTTCGCCCACGAGGACCATCTGCTGCGGCGGGGCATGCGGAACTACTGGGGCTACAACTCGATCGGCTACTTCGCGCCGCACGCCGCGTACGCGGCGTCCGGGACCGCCGGCCAGCAGGTCGGGGAGTTCAAGCGGATGGTGCGGGCGCTGCACGCCGCCGGCATCGAGGTCGTCCTCGACGTGGTCTACAACCACACGGCGGAGGCGGACCAGCGCGGCCCGAGCCTGTCGTTGCGGGGCATCGACAACCGCGGCTACTACCGCCTCCAGGGCGACGCCCGTCACTACGCGGACTACACGGGCTGCGGGAACACGCTGCACGTGGTCCAGCCGCACGTGCTGCGGCTGATCACCGACTCGCTGCGGTACTGGGTCACGGAGATGGGGGTGGACGGCTTCCGCTTCGACCTGGCGGCGGCGCTGGCCCGCTCGATGCACGACGTCGACATGCTCTCCCCGTTCCTCGCGGTCATCGCCCAGGACCCCGTGCTGCGGCGGGTGAAGCTGATCGCCGAGCCGTGGGACGTGGGCTCGGGCGGCTACCAGGTGGGCGCCTTCCCACCCCTGTGGACGGAGTGGAACGACCGCTACCGGGGCGCCGTGCGGGACTTCTGGCGGGGGGCGCTGCCCGATGTGCGGGACCTCGGCTACCGGCTGTCGGGGTCGAGCGACCTGTACGCGTGGGGCGGACGGCGTCCGTACGCGTCGGTCAACTTCATCACCGCGCACGACGGTTTCACACTGCGGGACCTC
>NZ_JAMGBG010000017.1 GCF_023516595.1 Streptomyces neyagawaensis
CTGCGCGAACGGCCCCCACCGACCCGCACCTGCCCACTCACCCGAGCCACCCCCGCACCCCACACCACCCCCCCCACCCGCACCCGCGCACTTCCCCCCACCCCCCTCACCCCGCAACCCCCCTCACCCCACCCCCCTCACCCCTACTACCCTCCACCCCCTCACCTCCGGCTCACCACCACCCGGTGGTTCCCCGCCTCGTCCGTCCCCGTCACCGTGATCGTCACGCCCGCCCTCGTGTCCCTGAACGTCTCGCCACGCACCAGCGGCGCGTCCGAGAGTTCCGCGTGGACGTTGGGGCTGCGGGTGCACCCCCCGCTGTCGCGGCGGGCGTCGTGGACCCTGATGGGGCCGTTGCCGGTGTCGACGTCCGCGTCGACCCGGTAGACGAGGACACCGGGGCGGCAGACGGCGACATCGTTGCCCGCCCGGGTCCGCAGTTCGACGGCGTACGCCGTGCGGGCCGTCAGCGGCACCACCACCAGCTTCGGCCCGCCCGCCTTCGCGAGCGGCGTGAGCGTGTACTCCGCCGCCCCCGGCGCGGACACGCAGCCGACCTGCGCCGCGTCGAGCCAGCCGAGCTTCCACTTGTGCCAGCCCAGCATGTCGTTGTCGACGCCCCAGTCCTCGCTCATGATGTCCCAGTGCCCGACCGCGCCCCCGCCCTCGTGGGTGTAGAGGTCGGGCAGGCCGAAGACATGGCCGTTCTCGTGGGGGAGCACGCGGTAGCCGGTCTCGTGGTACGTGCCGGAGCCGTCGTCCTGGCGGCTGTACACGAACGACGCGTTGGCGACGGGGGTGCCGTCCGCGACCGGCGCCTCCCGGTTCCCGGCGAACGTCACGGACAGCACCGTGTCGAGGGCGGAGGGCCCCGCGTTCGGGGTGACGAGGACGTTGACCAGGTCGTACTTGCGGAAGTCGACGACGGGGTCGGCGACCCGCACCATGTCCTGGACCAGCCGCCGGTAGCCGGGTTCGAAGGGGACACCGCGCTCTATCCCGTACGAGCGGAACGTCTCCGGCATTCGCAGCCACTCGGTGACCGGGGTCTCGGGCCGGTAGTCGATACGGCCGTAGCTGCTTGTCCGGAACCACTTCTGGGTCTGCGGGGCGAACTCGGCGAAGCGGTCCATCGCGCTGCCCTCGCCGGGCGCGTCGGAGAAGTCGATCATGAGGTTGAGGGCGCGGACCGTGCCGGTGGAGCGGGAGTATCCGGGCGGTGTGGGGATGCCCTCGGACATCTGGACACCGAGCCGTCCCCGGATCTTGCACGGGTCGAGCCCGGAGCCGGAGGCCACGGCGACCGCTCCCGCCGCCGTGCTCGTCTCCTTCGCCACGAGGTGCCCGGTGCCGGCGGGGGTGCTGACCGCGAGGGTGAGGGCGGTGACGGAGGCGATCGCGACGGACCGGCGGGGGCGTATGCCGCCCATGCCCCCCATCCCGCCCATGCCCCCCCTCCCGCCCCTGCCGCTCGTCGCACGGGTGCCGTCCGTGCGGCGTGCCCGCCACGCGCGTCGGGGCCGCGGCCGGCCGAACGAGGTCGACCGGCGCTCGGGTATCCCGCTTCGGCGGAACGGCTGCTGCATGCACGCGCCCTTCGCTCCACGGCAGCCGCCCGGGCCACGGCCGCACCCTTTCGATCACCCTGTGGCGGGGGCGGCGGGGATGCGCGCTGGATGGGCCGAACGAGGGGTTCCCGACCGCGGGAGTGTGACCTGGGTCACTCCGCCGCATAGAGAGGCCAAGTGTGATCCAGGTCACATGAAGTTTCTTCGATCGCGGGAAATAACCGGGGATCGTTTCCCCGTTTAGCCATGTGTTCGAGCGAAACGGGGAAACGCTCCCCGGATCTCGCTCCCCACTCGATCGTCAGGAGGCACGCCGTGCAGACCGCCACCCCCGTGCGCAAGGTGTCCCGTCCCCGGGCGGACGCCCTGCGCAACCGGGAGCGGATCGTCACCGCCGCCCGGGAGATGTTCGTCGAGTTCGGCCCCGACGTGCCGCTCGACGAGATCGCCCGCCGGGCCGGCGTCGGCAACGCCACGGTGTACCGCAACTTCCCGGACCGCGACGCACTGGTCCGCGAGGTCGTGTGCTCGGTCATGGACCGTACGGCGCTGGCGGCGGAGGTCGCGCTCGAGGAGACCGGTGACGCGTTCGAGGCGCTGTCCCGCTTCGTGCACGCCGCCGCCGACGAGCGGATCAGCGCCCTCTGCCCGATGATCCAGAGCGCCTTCGACAAGAACCACCCCGACCTGGAGGCGGCGCGCGAACGGCTGGAGGAGCAGATGGCCGCCATCATGGAGCGGGCCCAGCGGGCCGGACAGCTCCGTGACGACGTCAGCGTCGGCGACCTGATGCTCGCCGTCAGTCAGCTCAGCCGCCCCCCGGCCGGCACCCAGTGCGTGGGTGTCGACCGTTTCGTCCACCGTCATCTGCAGCTGTTGCTCGACGGTCTGCGGGCCCCGGCCCGCTCCGAACTGCCCGGCACCTCCGTCACGATGGAGGACTTGCGCCGCGCCTGACCCGATCCGATCCGATCCGACTTATTCCGTCTCTTCCTTTATCGCGTATCGGCGCAGTGTCGCGCTCCGACGCTTTCACCTGACTTTTCGCTTTCACCTGACTTTTTCCGTCACGAAGTCCCGAAGTGGGTACCGCCATGTCTGCAACAGCCCGGAATGTCCCCGAAACGGTGGACGATTCGCACTCCAACCGCTGGAAAGCGCTCGTGTTCATCGCGCTCGCCCAGCTGATGGTCGTCCTCGACGCGACCATCGTGAACATCGCCCTGCCGTCCGCCCAGCAGGACCTCGGGATATCCGACGGCAACCGCCAGTGGGTCATCACGGCGTATGCCCTGGCCTTCGGCGGTCTGCTTCTCTTCGGTGGCCGCATCTCCGACCTGTGGGGGCGCAAGCGCACCTTCGTCACCGGTCTGATCGGCTTCGCCGGAGCCTCCGCGCTGGGCGGCGCGGCCACCGGTGAGGCCATGATGCTGGGCGCCCGAGCCCTTCAGGGTGCCTTCGGCGCGCTGCTCGCGCCCGCCGCGCTCTCCCTGCTCGCCGTGATGTTCACGGACGCCAAGGAGCGTGCCAAGGCGTTCGGCATCTACGGTGCGATCGCCGGTGGCGGTGGCGCCGTGGGCCTGATCCTCGGCGGCTTCCTCACCGAGTACCTGGACTGGCGCTGGACGTTCTTCGTCAACATCCCGTTCGCGGTGATCGCCGCGGCCGGCGCGTACTTCGTCATCCGTGAGCCGGAGGGCGGCCGCAACCGTTCGCCGCTGGACATCCCCGGTGTGGTCCTGTCCACCCTCGGTCTGGTCTCGCTGGTCTACGGCTTCACGCGCGCCGAGTCCGACGGCTGGGGCGACTCCCTGACCATCGGCCTCTTCATCACGTCCGCCGTGCTGCTCGCGGCCTTCGTCCTCGTCGAGTCCAGGGTCAAGGCCCCGCTGCTGCCGCTGCGCGTGGTCATGGAGCGCAACCGCGGCGGTGTCTACCTCTCCCTCGGCCTCGCGATCATCGCGATGTTCGGCCTGTTCCTCTTCCTGACCTACTACCTGCAGATCGTGAAGGGGTACTCCCCGGTCAGGACCGGCTTCGCCTTCCTGCCCATGATCACGGGCATGATCGTCGGCTCCACGCAGATCGGCACCCGCCTCATGACCCGGGTCGCGCCGCGCCTGCTGATGGCGCCGGGCTTCCTGCTCGCGGGCGTCGGCATGCTGCTGCTGACCCAGATGGAGATCGACTCCTCGTACGCGGCCCTGCTTCTGCCGGCCCAGCTGCTGCTCGGCCTCGGTATGGGTACGGCGTTCATGCCGGCGATGTCCCTCGCGACCCACGGTGTCGAACCGCGTGACGCGGGTGTCGCCTCCGCGATGGTCAACACCTCCCAGCAGGTCGGCGGCGCCATCGGTACGGCCCTGCTGAACACGATCGCCGCGTCCGCGACCACGTCGTACATCCAGGATCACATCGCCTCGGCGACCTCCCGCCCCCAGCAGCAGCTCGTCCAGCTCCAGGGCATGGTCAACGGCTACACCAACGCCATCTGGTTCGCCGTCGGCATCCTGGTCCTGTCGGCCGCCATCGCCTTCACCTTCGTCACCACCGGCAAGCCGGACATGACGGCCACCGCCGGTACGAGCGAGGACGCGGCGGACGGGGTCAAGGTCCCGGTGATCGCCCACTGACGACGGGAGGGCCCCGCGGTCGGGGCCGACCTGAGGGGCGTGGGGACCCGCGCGGCCGGCCCGTACGGCTCACGGCGGCGGAGGGTCCCCGAGCCCTGAGGGTCCCCGAGTGTCGGCGCCCAACTCCCCTTGGGCCCGGCTCCCGGCGCACCCCCATATAGCTGAGCGGCTAGGTCGGCTGTCCGGACAGCACGCCTAGCGCAGCCACGGCAGGTCCGCCCCGGCCTCCTTCGGCTGAAGCCCCTCGGCGATGATCCCCATGATCTCGCCGAGGGCTTTCTGCTGTTCCGGCGACAACCGGTCGAACAGCGCCTGCCGCACCGCGGCCACATGTCCCGGCGCGGTCTTCTCCAGGGTCTGGAACCCGCCTTCCGTGAGCACGGCGAACTGTCCCCGCTTGTCCGACGGACAGTCCTCGCGCCGCACCCATCCGTTCTTCTCCAGGCGGGCGATGGCGTGCGAGAGACGCGAGCGCGTGATCTTCGTGTGCATCGCCAGTTCGGTCATCCGCAGCCGCCGCTGCGGCGCGCCGGACAGCACCACGAGCAGGTGGTAATAGAGGTGCGGCATACCCGCGTCCCGCTGCAACTGGCGATCGAGGTGGTCGTCGAGCAAGGTCGTGCCATGGACGTAGGCGAGCCAGATGCGCTGTTCCTCTTCGGTGAGCCAACGGGGTTCTTCGGCGGCGGACGGTGTCTTCATATCTCCACTCTACGAGCATCCTTCTTGAAGTTTGAACAATAGAGATGTAAGGTGAAACTAGAAATATTGAGACTTCAACTACTGGGGAGTGGGGCGAGGTCTCAAACAACCGATGAGCCTGAAGCGACCCGCTGCGGCCCGCTTGAGGACGACGTGCTCCAGGAGCCGTACGTACCGAGCCGTGGCCCCGCCCCTCGCGAGTCGCGTGCGCCGAGGGAGTCACCCCTATGTCCACCGCCACCGCCGAACGCATGCCGACCCTCTATCTGAGCCACGGCGCGCCCCCGCTCGCCGACGACCCGATCTGGCCCGGCGAACTGGCCGCCTGGGCGAAGACGCTGGCCCGTCCCAAGGCGATCCTCATGGTCTCCGCCCACTGGGAGGAGGCCCCGCTCGCCCTCGGCGCGGTCGAGACCGTCCCGCTGGTCTACGACTTCTGGGGCTTCCCCGAGCACTACTACACCGTCCGGTACCCGGCGCCCGGCGCCCCCGAGCTGGCCGCGTCCGTACGCAAGCTGCTTCAGGCTCCCGGCACGCCGGTCCAGGACATCCCGGACCGGGGCCTCGACCACGGGGCGTACGTCCCGCTCGTCGAGATGTTCCCGGAGGCCGACATCCCGGTCCTGCAGATCTCCATGCCGACCCTGGACCCGGTGAAGCTGATGGACATCGGCCGCAAGCTCGCCCCCCTCCGGGACGAGGGCGTCCTGATCGTCGGCTCCGGCTTCTTCACCCACAACCTCGCCGCGCTCCGCCAGGGCGGCATCCCCGCCTGGTCCACCGAGTTCGACGACTGGGGCAACCGGGCCCTGGAGTCCCGCGACTGGGACTCCCTCCTCGACTTCCTCCACAAGTCCCCGGCGGGCCGGCTCGCCCACCCCCGCACCGAGCACTTCGCGCCGCTGTTCGTGACCATGGGCGCGGCCGAGGCCGCCGGTGAACTGGACGCCCAGCGGTCGGTGATCGACGGCTTCTGGATGGGCCTGGCGAAGCGGTCGGTTCAGTTCGGCTGAGGAGCCTGCCGGCAGGAAGGACCACTGAGGAGCCTGCCGGCAGGAAGGACCACTGAGGAGCCGGTCGGCAGGATGGGCCGCGGCGGCTTTCCCCCTCAGGGCGGGGCGAGTTGCTCCTACGCTGGACGGTGTGACGGATCCGGGCGGCGCGAACAACAGCATCAACGACACCACGGTCCACGGCACGGCGTTCCAGGCGCGTGACGTGGACCAGGTGGTGATCAACCACTACGCGACGCCCACGCCCACCTCGACGGACGGCCCCACCGACACGCCGCTGCCCGGCTGGGCGCGGGAGGTCGCCGACTCCCCACTCTGGCAACGACTTCCGCCGAACAGGGACCCCGCACCGTTCCGGGCCGCAGCCCGCGACATCGCCGCCGCGCTCGCCGCCCTGCACGACGAGACGGAGTGGGAGGCGACCGGCGACCCCTGGTGGGACCGCTCCTTCCCCACCCGCTTCCACGGCCAGCTCGGCCAGTTGTTGTGCGCGGAGGGCGCCCCCGACGGGGACTTCCACCCCGCCGAGGTCCTCACCCTGACCCTCGCGCCGTACCTGTCGCAGACCCTGTGGGCACGTACGGCGGCCGACCGGGCCGGTGTCGACCCCACCGACCTCCGTCTCACGGGCGCCGGGGGAGACCGCGGCGACTTCGAGAGGTACTTCGACCGCGGGCACGAACGCCTCGTCCGCCGCGCCCGGTTGGAACTGCCCGAGCGGCGGGGCGCCGAGTCGGACATCGGGTGGTGGCTGTTCCACCAGTGGGTGGACCACGGGCTGCGGGGCACGGAGGACCACTGGACGGCGTACACGGACCTGACCGCCCGGCTCCCCCTGGGCGACACCGCGCTGGGAGCGCTGTTCCACCGGCGCCGCACCGGCCAACTGCTGTACGGGCTGCGGTTGTCGCTGGGGGAGATGTGCCGCCAGGAACGCCTGGACCGGCTGGAGGCCGTCGCGTCCGTCACCAGCGGTATCGGCGGCATCGGCGGTATGGGTGGCATGGGGATGCCGCAGCAGGTCCGCGTCAGACGTCTCGCCGTCCTGCTGGCCGTCGCCCGCGCCCGGGCCCTGGACATCCCCGCGCTCCCCGACGACCTGGTGGAGAACCTCGGCATCCCCTACCCGGTGGGCCTCGCCGACCTGCGGCAGACCGTGGAGCAGGCCGCCTGGCACACCGACAACGGCCGGATGGTCCTCCAGGCCGCCGACTGCCACCACGAGGCGGTGGTCGAGGCCCTGCGACGCCATGTCGGCCAGGTCGACCTCCTGCTCTACGACATCCGCCGCGCGGCCGGAGCCGACGACACGCTCGCCCCGCTGCTGACGCTGCCCCAGCGGGCGTCCGCCGAGGGTGTGGAGGCCGCCCTCGGCGACGACGACCGGCCCAAGTTCGAGAGCTACGGCAAGTTCCAGGTCGACCCCCGCCGGGTCCAGGAACTCCTCATGGGCGATCAGCTCTACCGCAGCCCCGGCCTCGCGATCCGCGAGCTGTACCAGAACGCGTTGGACGCCTGCCGCTACCGCAAGGCCCGCACCCAGTTCCTGGCCACCAGGCCAGGGGGCCGCGCACGGGACGACTGGGAGGGGCGGATCCGCTTCGAGCAGGGGGTCGGCCCGGACGGCCGCCCGTACCTGCTGTGCGAGGACAACGGCATCGGCATGGGCGCGTCCGAGCTGAGCCGCGTCTTCGCTCGCGCGGGAACCCGCTTCACCGACCTGACGGACGTCCGCAACGAGCGCGCTCTCTGGGAACGCGCGGGCATCGAGATGCACCCCGTCAGCCGCTTCGGCATCGGCGTGCTCAGCTACTTCATGATCGCCGACGAGATCGAGGTGATCACCCGACGCCTGGGCGAGGACGGGGCCACGTCGGAACCGTGCTTCAAGGTGGCCATCCACGGCCCGCACCACCTCTTCCGCATCGAACGCAGCGCGGAGCGGTTGGAACCGGGGACGACGGTGCGCCTGTATCTGCGCGACCGGGCGCCCTCCTGTGTCACCGAGCTGATCGGCCTCCTCGGTGTCGCCGAGTTCGAGACGACGGCGGACCACGGGATGCGGTCGGCGAGGTGGGCGGCGGGGGAGTACGCCCTGAGATCCGGTGACCGGGCGGCCGCGCTCAACGCGGGTGGGGAGCGTGTGCCGGGGCCGTCAGGCGGGGGTGGTGTTCCCGAGGTGCTGTGGTGCGAGTCGGGCGGCGGGGTGCTGGTGGACGGGATCCTGGCCCAGCCGAGGCACCTGACCGGGGTTCTCGCGGGGGAGCACGCGAGGGACGAGGACGACGTCGTGCTGCGCGGAGCCGTGGTGAACCTGACCGGGAACCGGGTGCCCAAACTGTCCGTCGACCGCCTCCAGATCCTCAGCGACATCTCGGGGGACGTGGAGGAGCTGCTCCGCACGGCGGTCGGCGAGCTGACCTCCTCGTCGGAGGGCCTGCTGAGCTACCCGTGGCTGTGCCGCGTCGCGAAGACCCACCCCAAGGTCGCCGACATCATCGCCGAGGCGGCGATGGCGGCCGACCAGGAGTTCACACTGGCGGGCGGCCGGGCGTTCCGGCCCGCGCGGGTGGGGTGCCTGCCGCTGGACGACGGGATCCTCGCGCGGGTCGACGAAGGCTACGGCGACCTCTGGCTCGACGACATCTACCCGACCGTCCGCGTGACCGACGAGGTCCTGCTCTGGCGGCTCCTCGCCCACGGGGCCGCCGACCGGCTGGTGGATCTCGTTCCCGAGCTGGGGAAGGTGGGTCCGCTCCTTCCGGCCCGCCCGTCGGACGGTGTGCTGCTGGCCATGCCGGAGAGGGACCTCGTACGCCCCGGATGCGTCCTGCGTACCGCCGAGATCATGGGACTGACCCCGCGGGCGGCCGTCGCCCGTGCCGTGGAGCTGGGCGTCGGAACGCTGGATCCGGGACAGTACCCGGACGGTGAGCCGGACCCGGTGGATGTCGATCTGCTGAGGAACGGCCCGCGCGACACCGACCACATGCCGTTCGACGAGGCGACGGTGTGGCTGTCCGCCGCCAGGCCGGTGCCGCTGCGCCACTTCCTCTACGCCTATGTGGACCTGGGCCTGAGCGTCACGGAGACGGCCGACCGCATGCGGTCGTACGGCTTCGACGTCTCGCTGGCCGAGACCCTTCCGGACCGCCCGGACCGGACGGACCTCGTGCTGTTGAGCCAGAACGGCGAGGGCGAGGGCCAGTGGTTCCGCGGCGACTGTGAGGTGCCGCCGGGACATGTGCTGTGGAGCGCGGAGCGGACCGGCCTCCCGGTGGCGGAGGTCTGCCGTCGGCTGCGGAACCACGGGCTGGACGTGACCGACCCCCCGGAACGGCAGAGCCCGCAGGACCTGCGGTTGCTCAGCCGCGATCACGACGCTCGGCCGCGCTGGCACGCCGCGGGCGCGTTCGTGCCCTTCAAGAGCCTTCTGGACGCCGCGGAGACGTGCGGTATGACGGTCACCGATGTCGCTGCCGCCCTCACCGCCTACGGTCTGCGCCCGGGGAGTCCTCCGCCGGTCGAGCCGACGGATCAGGACCACAGACTCTTCGGTCGCCAGGTGACCGGGCATGCCGACCACGGGCGGTCCCTCAGCGGCCTGCACTCGTGGTACTGGGTATGGGCGAGGGCCGCCGAGCTGGGGATCTCGCAGTCGACCGTGGCGGACCGACTGCGTGCGCTGGGGGTGCCCTGTCCGCTGGTCCTGCCCGAGGCACCGAACGAGCTCGACCAGGCCCTGCTCGACAAGGACCTCTTCCTCTGGCGGATGCTGCAGGCGAACAACAGCGAGGTCCCCGTGCACCTCCTCCTGATCACCGCGTACGAACTGCGCAGGCCCGTCCCCGAGATCTGCGCCCGCCTTGAGTCGTACGGGCTGCGCGCGCCGGACCTCTCCATGTACCGGACGTCCGATCGGGCCGACCTCTGGGACGACATCGCGTTGCTCGACAGGGACCTGAGCGGTCCGGAGCTCGGGGCCGCGGCGGTCAACGGGCCGGGTCTCCTGCAATGGCTGACACCCCGGACTCAGGTCCCCCTCCATCACCTCTGCGCCGCCTCGGCCAAGCGCGGCATCCCTCTGACCGAGGTCGCTGCCCGACTCCGCCGCGTCGGCATCGACGTGCCCGACGTCGCCGACACCGTCCGCGCCGCCATGGCCCGGCTCCCGCGCCCCTCGCGGGAACAGAACCAGGCCTGAAGGATCCCTAGAGCTCCTTCTCGTACCAGGCCACGTCCCAGTACCGCCCGAACTTCCGCCCGACCTCCCGGTACGTCCCCACGTGGCGGAAGCCGAAGCGTTCGTGGAGGCGGGTGGACGGCTCGTTCGGCTGGGCGATGCCGGCGTACGCGCGGTGGACGTCCTCGCCCGCGAGCGCCTCGAACAGCGCCTTGTACAGCAGTGTGCCGACGCCCCGGCCGCCCGCGTCGGGGGCGAGGTACACGGAGACCTCCACGGACGTGTCGTACGCCGCCTTCGCACGGAACGCGCTGCTCGTGGCGTACCCGAGGATTCGCTGTGAATCCTCCGTGGTGGCAACTATCAGGCGATGCCGACCGTCTACAAGGTGGGAGAGCAGCCACGGCCGGCGCTCCTCCGGAGTGAAGACGACGGTGTCGAATGTGATGGGCGTCTCACGGACGTAGTGGTTGTAGATGTCGGTGAGGGAGGCGAGGTCGGCCTCGACTCCTGGTCTGACCTGCACCTCTGCGGACCCCGTGGACATCACGCCTCCTCCTGTGGCCGCACAGGGTACTGCAAGATCAGAAAAATAGTGGGCCTGCTGGGGAATTCTGTCCTGATTCCAGTCGTTGTTTCCTTCGGAAGCCGGGCACTCGGGAGAGTGTCCGAGCGGCCTCAAGACACGTAGGACCAGACACGACCCTGCCAGCCCACCATCGCAAGGGAGCACGCATGGCAACCCGTGCCGTCGCCGCTCGTCGTTCGTCCGCCGCCGGCGGGAACGACGCGGCAAGCAGCGTTCGCGCCTCTGGCGGCGAGATCGCCGACCGCGACCTGGTCGGCATGTACCTCGACGAGATCGCGCGTACGCCGCTGCTCGACGCCGCCAAGGAAGTCGAGCTGTCCCAGATCATCGAGGCGGGTGTGTTCGCACAGCAGATCCTCGACGGGGAGGAGGAGGCGAGGGCGGACGCGACCCGTGAGGAGTTGGAGGCCCTCGTCGCCGACAGCGAGCGGGCCAAGGACATCTTCATCCGGTCGAACCTCCGTCTCGTCGTGGCCGTCGCCCGGCGGTATCCGCGCAGCGGTCTGCCCCTGCTCGACCTCATCCAGGAGGGCAACGCGGGCCTGGTCCGCGCGGTGGAGAAGTTCGACTACCGCAAGGGCTTCAAGTTCTCGACGTACGCCACCTGGTGGATCCGTCAGGCGATCACCCGCTCCATAGCCGACCAGTCGCGCACCATCCGGCTGCCCGTCCACCTGGTCGAGGAGCTGGGCCGGATCCGACGGGTGCAGCGCGAGTTCAACCGGGAGCACGGCCGCGACCCCGAGCCCCAGGAGATCGCCGCCGAGCTGGGCTCCACCCCGGAGCGCGTCAGCGACGTCCTCGACTGGGCCCGCGACCCGGTCTCGCTGAACATGTCGGTGGACGACGAGGGCGAGACCCAGTTCGGCGACCTGCTGGAGGACACCTCCGCCGTCTCGCCCGAGCAGTCCGTGCTGACCCTGCTGCGCAGCGAGGAGCTCGACAGCCTCATCGGGCGGCTCGACCAGCGCACGGCCTCCATCATCAAGATGCGGTACGGCATCGAGGACGGCCGCGAGCGCACGCTCACCGAGGTCGGCAAGGAACACGGGCTCACCCGTGAGCGGATCCGCCAGATCGAGAAGCACGCGTTGCTCGAACTGAAGAAGCTCGCCCGCGACACGGGCTTCGACGCGGCGGCCTGACCCGCCCGGCAGGGTACGACGCGGCGGCCCGATCGCGGCCGCCGCGCCCCGCCGGCCCCTCAGTCGCCCCTGGCCCGCTCCGCCGGTCCCTGGCCCGTCCCACCGCACCCCGCCCCCGCCGGTCCCGTCGCCCGCAGCCGGGACAGGTCCCGTGGGGTGGACGGCCCGCGCGCCCTTCCGGCCCCCGCCCTTCCGGCCCCCCGCCCTTCCGGCCCCCCGCCCTTCCGGCCCCCCGCCCTCCGGCCCCCCGCCCTTCCGGCCCCCCGCCCTCCGGCCCGCCGCCGCGGCCCGCGTGCCGCGGTTCGACCGCCCGGTCTCCATCCGGCCCGACGACCGCCGGTTCGACCGCCCGGTCTCCGTCCGGCCCGTCGCGCGGACCGTGCCCTGCCGTACGGTCGTACGTCGGCCATCGGCCACACGTTGGCCGTAGTCCATCGCTTCAACTCCCCGATCCCGGGGCACAAGACTTGCGGGCCCACGACTCCACCGGGCCCGGAGCCGAACGGCCCGGGACCCGGAGTCAGATGTTCCGGGGGAGCCGGGGGCACCGCACCGCAGCCAGTGCCGCCGTCCGTACACCGCCGACCGACCGCCGTCCTGCCGCGCACCGAGCACGACCCGCACCGAGCCAGCCCAGCCCCACACGACCCACCCCGGCGAAGTCGCCTCGCCATCGAGGCCGCTTCACCACCGAAGCCAACTGAAGCCGAGTCCCGACGCTCTCCCCCCAGTGCCGGGACTCCTCAGAGCCGGGCTTCGGCGCCTCCCCCCCCCGGCGCCGGAGCCCGGCTCCTTTTGGTGTCACCCGCAGCCCTCGGCGCCGCCCGCCGCCCGGGTCAGCCGTGCGCCCAACTCCCGCACGTACTCGACCAGTTCCGGCGGCTCGTGCACCGTGAACTCGTAGCCCAGCACGGCGAGCCGTACCGCGAACCACTCCACCGCGTCGCCGGTCGACGCCCGCACCCGGCAGCTGTGCTCGTCGACGGCTTCGGGGCTGCCGAACCAGGCCGGCAGCCGGGCCGCGACGACCTCCCGGGGCGCGGCGAACGTGACCTCGAACGTGTACGTCTCCTGCCTGCGCTGCATCGACTGCTTCAGATACTCCGCCGCGTCCCCCGTCGGCAGTTCACGGGGCGCGAACCGGGCGCCGGTCGCGAAGGGTTCCTGGACGCGGTCGACGCGGAAGGTGCGCCAGTCGGCGCGGTCGAGGTCGTAGGCGACCAGGTACCAGCGGCGGCCGGTCGACACCAGCCGGTACGGCTCGCAATGGCGCCGCGAGTCCGCGCCGTCGCGGGCCCGGTAGGCGAAGCGGAGCCGTTCGTTGCCCGCTACCGCCGATGCCATCACCGTCAGCGTCTCGGGTGTCACCGTCGCCCCGTCACCGCTGGTCAGCGGGGTGGTGGCGGCCTGGAGCGTGGAGACCCGGTGCCGCAGCCGCGAGGGCAGTACCTGCTCCAGCTTGGCCAGCGCCCGTACGGAGGCCTCGTCCACGCCCTCCACGGCGTGCCCGGCACCGGCCCGCAGTCCCACCGCGATCGCCACGGCCTCCTCGTCGTCCAGCACCAGCGGCGGCATGGCCTTCCCGGCGACCAGCCGGTAACCGCCGTCCGCCCCCATGCTCGCCTGCACCGGATAGCCCAGCTCCCGCAGCCGGTCGACGTCCCGGCGAACCGTCCGCCGCGACACCCCCAGCCGGTCGGCCAGCTCACCACCGGGCCACTCGCGGGGTGTCTGGAGCAAGGACAGGAGCTGAAGGAGTCGCGCCGGGGTGTCCGTAGTCATGAGTTCGAGGATGCCGTAGAAGTAGGACATGATCTGACCTACTGGGGTTCTACCTTCGTTCCATGACCTCAACCACGAACGCCCTGAAGGGGCGCGACACCCGTACGGCGCTCGACGCCTCTCCCGACGGCGGCGCCGACCGCAGGCGGTGGATCGCCCTCGCCATCGTCATGACCGCCGCCTTCATGGACCTCGTGGACGTCACGATCGTCAACATCGCGATTCCCTCCATCCAGCGAGGCGAGGCCGCCACGGTCAGCCAGATCCAGTGGATCACCGCCGGCTACGCCCTCGCCTTCGCCGCCGGACTCGTCACCGGCGGCCGGCTCGGCGACATCCACGGCCGCCGGCGGATCTTCCTCCTCGGCATCGGCGGTTTCACCGTCGCCTCCGCGCTGTGCGGCCTCGCCGCCAACCCGGAGATGCTCGTCGCCGCACGGATCGCGCAGGGCGCGACGGCCGCGCTGATGGTGCCGCAGGTGCTGTCGATCGTCCACGCCACCTTCCCCGCGCACGAACGCGGCAAGGTCTTCGGGCTGTTCGGCGCGATCGTCGGCCTCGGCGCCGTCTCCGGCCCGCTGCTCGGCGCCCTGCTCATCGAGTGGAACCCGCTCGACCTCGAGTGGCGGGCGATCTTCCTGATCAACCTCCCGGTCGGCATCGCCGGCCTCGTCCTCGGCCGCCGCTTCATCACCGAGTCCAAGGCCCCGCACGCCCTCAAGCTGGACCTCGTCGGCGTCGCCCTCGTCACCGGCGGCCTGCTGATGCTGCTGTACCCGCTCACCCGCGGCCACGAGCTGGACTGGCCGCTGTGGGGACACGCCCTGATGGCGGGCTCGCTGGTCGTGTTCGCGGCGCTGGTGGCGTACGAGCGGCACAAGACCGCGCGCGACGGCTCCCCGCTGATCGAACTGTCGCTGTTCAAGGTGAAGAGTTTCGCGGCCGGCATCGCCGTGCAGACCGTGTTCGGCATCGCCCTCGGTGTGTTCTTCCTCGTCTGGACCCTCTACCTCCAGACCGGCCTCGGCTGGAGCGTCCTGAAGGCCGGCCTGACCGGCGTGCCGTTCTCCGTCTCCGTCTCCGTCGCGGCCGGGATGTCGGTCCAGAAGCTCGTCCCGCGCTTCGGCCGCAAGGTCCTCCAGGCGGGCGCGCTGCTGATGGCGGCCGGCGTACTGCTCTACCTGGGGGAGTCCGCGCGGTACGGCCTTGCCATCACCCCCTGGCAGATGGCGCTCCCGCTGATCGTGATGGGCGCGGGCATGGGGCTCATCGTCGCCCCGCTGACCGACGCGATCCTCTCCGGGGTGCCGCGTGAGCACGCCGGTTCCGCGTCCGGGCTGATCAGCACGGTGCAGCAGATGGGCAACGCGCTCGGACTCGGCCTGGTGGCCGTGGTCTTCTTCGGCGCCATGGACGAGCCTCTCGTCCCCGCCGAGATCGGCCCCGCCTTCGTCGACGCCTTCGAACACGCCCTCGGCTGGGTCGCCGCGGTGCTCTTCGCGATCTTCCTGCTGATGTTCGCCCTCCCCCGACACCCCGTCACGGCCGAGCACGACGCCCACGAGGCCGAGGCCGCGGGTGAGGTCGAGGTCGCGGGTGAGGACGCGGCCGAGGAGACGGTGGCCCACGGGAACGGAACGGGAGACGCGGAGCGCGAGCCGCAGTTGGCCCGCTGACCGGCTACGGCCGCCACGACGTCGGCCGATACGGCGACGGTCGGTAGGACCACTGGGACAGGACCGGTCCGGCACCCGAGGGTGCCGGACCGGTCTCCGTTTGTGTCCGAGTTGCGCCCGAACCTGTTTACTTTCCGGAAATCTCGGCGTAGCCTCCGAGCGAAACCACAGAATCGGGCATCGGTCGGAGGCGAACGGACATGTACGCACCGGAGCGGCAGCAGGAGATCCTCCGGCTCGCCCGTGACGGCGGCCGGGTGGACGTGGTGTCGCTGGCGGAGGAGTTCCAGGTCACGGCCGAGACCATCCGGCGCGACCTGAAGGCCCTGGACCGCGCCGGCCTCGTCCAGCGGGTCCACGGCGGCGCCATCCCCGCGGGACGCCTGGACTTCGAGCCCGACCTCGCCGAACGCGAGAGCACGGCCGCCGACCAGAAGGACCGCATCGCGCAGGCCGCCCTCGCCGAACTGCCGATCGACGGCACCGTCGTCCTCGACGCCGGTACGACCGTCGCCCGCCTCGCCGCCGCCATCCCGCTGGAGGCCACGCTCACCGTGGTCACGCACAGCCTGCCGATCGCGGCCCGCCTCGCCGACCACCCGGGCATCCAGCTCCACCTCGTCGGCGGCCGCGTCCGCCACCGCACCCGCGCCGCGGTCGACGCGTGGGCGCTCCGCGCCTACGGCGAGATCCGCGCCGACGTGCTCTTCGTGGCGGCCAACGGTTTCTCCCCCGACCACGGCCTGACCACCCCCGACCTCGCCGAGGCCGCGGTGAAGCGGGCCGCGATGGCCGCCGCCCGCCGGGTGGTACTGCTCGCCGACTCCTCCAAGTCCGGCCAGGAGCACTTCGCCCGCTTCGGCGCCCTGAGCGACGTCGACCTGCTGATCACCGACAGCGGCCTGAGCCCCGAGGACACCCTCGCCATCGAACGCGACGGCACCGAAGTCCTACGAGTCCCCGGCACGGGCACGGGCACGGGCGCAGGCACCGGCACGGGCGCCTCCGAGGGCAAGACCCCGGGCACCAACGCCACGAGCAAGACCCCGGCCCACGCCACGGGCAAGGTGGCCGTCAACGGCTCCGTCGAGGGCCGCACCGCCGGCCGGAAGGCCCGCGCATGATCCTCACCGTCACCCCCAACCCGTCCCTCGACCGCACCTACGAGGTCCCCTCCCTCGACCGCGGCGAGGTCATCCGGGCCACCGGCGAACGCATGGACCCGGGCGGCAAGGGCGTCAACGTCTCCCGCGCGGTCGCCGCCGCCGGACAACGCACCGTGGCCGTCCTGCCGCTGGGCGGCGCGCCCGGCGCCCTCGTCGCGGACCTGCTCGACGCGCAGGGCATCGAGGTCGCACGGGTCCCCGTGGCCGGGGCGACCCGCTCCAACATCGCCCTCGCCGAGGCGGACGGCGTCCTCACGAAGATCAACGCGCCGGGCCCCGAACTCTCCGCCGCCGAACAGGAACTCCTCCTGGAGACCGTCCGCACCCAGTCCGTCCACGCCTCCTGGATCGCCTGCTGCGGCAGCCTCCCGCGCGGCCTCGCCCCCTCCTGGTACGCCGAACTCGTCGCCCGCGCCCACGCCGCGGGTGCCCGGATCGCCCTGGACACCTCCGGCCCGGCCCTGCTCGCCGCGCTCCGTGAACGCCCCGACGTGGTCAAGCCCAACGCCGAGGAACTCGCCGAAGCCGTCGGCCGGCCCCTCGCGACCGTCGGTGACGCCGTCAAGGCCGCTGAGGAACTGCGGGAGATGGGCGCGGGCGCGGTCCTGGCCAGCCTCGGCGCCGACGGACAGGTCCTCGTGAACGCCTCCGGCACCTGGTTCGGCAGCGCCCGCGTCGACGCAGTCCGCAGCAACGTCGGTGCCGGCGACGCCTCCCTGGCCGGGTTCCTCATCGCCGGCGGCGACGGCCCCGACGCCCTCGCCTCCGCCGTGGCCCACGGCGCCGCCGCCGTCCAACTCCCCGGCAGCGTCATGCCGACCCCCTCCGACCTCGACCCGTCCGCGGTGACGGTGACGACGGAGGTACCGGTGGACCGCGTCCTGAAGGAGCCGGTGGCATGAGCGAGCGAACGCGAACGAACCTTCATTCCGCATTACTCCGGCTCCGCCCGGGAAGGCGTAGTCTCCCCAGCCCCGTCGGCCCCGGCTGCCCCGTCGGCGCCACCGGTCCCGTCGGCCCCGGCCGGTCCTTTCACTCGGCCCCCTTGGCCGGCGTCCCCCACACTTCCGTCCCCACCCCCGCCCACCTCACCCCCCGGGCGATACGCGTGCGAAGGAGCCCGCGATGAGCGAGATGATCACCGCGGATCTGGTCGACCTCGACCTGTCCGCCGAGACGAAGGAAGCGGCGGCGCGTGCCCTCGCCGAGCGCATGGTGGCGAAGGGCCGGGTCATCGACCTGGACGGCTTCCTTGCCGACGTGGCCGCCCGCGAGGCTCAGATGCCGACCGGTCTCGACGGCGGTATCGGCATCCCTCACTGCCGTAGTGAGCATGTCACCGAGCCGACCCTGGCCTTCGGGCGCAGTGCCGCCGGTATCGACTTCGGTGCCGCCGACGGCCCCGCCGACCTGATCTTCCTGATCGCCGCCCCGGCGGGCGCGGACGACGCCCACCTCACGATCCTCTCCTCGCTCGCCCGTCAGCTGATGAACGCCGAGTTCACCGATGCCCTCCGTGCGGTGGACGACGCGGCCCGCGCCGCCGCCCTCATCCGGGGCGACGCGACGGACGAGACCACCGAAGACTCCGCGGCGGCGTCGGGCGGAACGGCCTCCCCCGACGCCGCCGCGGGCAGCACGCCCCCGATGGAGCCCGCGGCCACGACGGCACCGGCGGCCACGACGACCGCCACGGCGTCGGCCGACGAGGCCGCGCCCGTGGCGCCGCAGGCGGGCGCGGAGGACGAGCCCGCCCCCGCCGGCCGCCCCTTCCGGATCGTCGCCGTCACCTCCTGCCCCACTGGTATCGCGCACACCTACATGGCCGCCGAGTCGCTGGAGAACGCGGGCCGGGACGCCGACGGCGTCGAGATCGTCGTCGAGACGCAGGGTTCGGCCGGGTTCAACCGGCTCGACCCGGCGGTCATCGCCGCCGCCGACGGCGTGATCTTCGCCCATGACGTCCCCGTACGGGAGAAGGAGCGGTTCGCCGGGAAGCCCACCGTGGACACCGGTGTGAAGGCCGCCATCAACCGCCCCGCCGCACTGATCGCCGAGGTCCGCGGCAAGGCCGAGCGCGGCGAGGTCACGGCCGCCGCCCGCCCGGGCACCCCCGTGGAGCGCGCGGGCGAACCCGGCGAGGGCTACGGCACGAAGCTGCGCAAGTGGCTGATGACGGGCGTGAGCTACATGGTTCCGTTCGTCGCGGCGGGCGGTCTGCTGATCGCCCTCGGCTTCATGATCGGCGGCTACCAGATCAACGAGGCGAAGTCGGTCACCGAGCACTTCGACTGGGGTCAGATCGACAGCTGGGGCGCGCTGCTGTTCCAGGTCGGCGCCGCCGCCTTCAGCTTCCTCGTCCCGGTCCTCGCCGGTTACATCGCCTACGGCATGGCCGACCGGCCCGGTCTCGTCCCCGGGTTCGTCGGCGGTGCGATCTCCGTGACGATCGGCGCGGGCTTCCTCGGCGGTCTCGTCGCCGGTCTGATCGCCGGTGGTGTGGTTCTCGCGATCCAGCGGATCGAGATCCCGCCGGTGCTGCGCGGCATCATGCCGGTGGTGGTGATCCCGCTGATCTCCACGGCGGTGGTCGGATTCCTGATGTTCGTGGTCATCGGCAAGCCGATCTCCGAGGCACAGAAGGGGCTGACCGACTGGCTGAACGGCCTCTCCGGCACCAACGCCGTCCTCCTCGGCGTGCTGCTCGGCCTCATGATGTGCTTCGACCTCGGCGGCCCGGTCAACAAGGTCGCCTACGCCTTCGCCACCGCCGGTATCGCCGTCCAGGACCCCAGCGACTCCGCGATGAAGATCATGGCCGCGGTCATGGCCGCCGGTATGGTCCCGCCGCTGGGCATGGCCCTGGCCACCACGATCCGCAAGAAGCTGTTCACCACCGCCGAGCGCGAGAACGGCAAGGCGGCCTGGGTCCTGGGCGCCTCGTTCATCTCCGAGGGCGCCATCCCGTTCGCGGCGGCCGACCCGCTGCGCGTGATCCCGGCCTCCATGGCGGGTGGCGCGGTCACCGGCGCGCTGACCATGGCCTTCGGCTCGACCCTGCGCGCCCCGCACGGCGGGATCTGGGTCACCTTCCTGATCGGCAAGCCGTTCCTGTACCTGCTGGCCATCGCCGTCGGCACGGCGGTCACGGCCGGTCTGGTCATCGTCCTGAAGGGCATGCGCAAGACCCAGCCGGGCACGGCCGCCGAGGCCGCTCCCGCCGCCGAGTCGCAGACGAAGGAGCCGGTCGCCGCCTGAACCCCGCGACCCTCCGCCGGCCGCAGCCCTCCCTCGTGGGGGCTGCGGCCGGCCGCGTTTCGCTGTAAGCCCCATGCGCCCCTTTGGGCGCCTTTACGACCCCTGTGACTTGTACGCCGTACCTGCGAGATACGTCACCATCCGGGCTCAAAGTCCCGTCTGGTGGTGTCTACTGGAGGGCATGCCTGAGCACGTGTCGATCCTCCAGTTGGTGGGCGTGGCCACCCTCGCTGTCGCGGCGGTCATCTGGGTCGCCGTGCTGGTCCGCGTTCTGCGCCGGGACGGCGAGGCGCATCGCGCCCGCTTCATGGAGCTGGCCCGGCGCCGCGGTGGGCGCCTTCGCGGCCTGCCCCACCAGCGCCGCAAGGGCCCGCACGTCGAGCATGTGGAACTGACCCCGGCCGAGCAGGACGCCTTCGCCTTCCTGGCCCGTCAGTTCACCGATGATCGGATGGCCTGAGCGGCCGAGCCCGGGCCTTCACGGCCCGGTCCGCCTCCGAGCCCTACCCGAGTAACCCCGCCCGGCGCTCCATCGCGTCACGGGCCGCGTCCTCCGTCGTGTAGACCTCGCACATATGGCGCCCGTCCGGGGTCGCCGTGTGCTCCACCTCCCACAGGGAGATCTCCTGCCCGTCCGTGAGCAGGAACGCGTGCTCGTAGAGCGAGAAGCTCAACCCGGGGCGACCGCCCCGGCGGGACCGGCTCGGGCGGCCGAACGCCTGCGTGATCTCATGCGCGAACGCGGTCCGCAGCAGCAGCGTGGCGATCTCGTCACCGGGAGGGTCCGGGTTCTCCGCCCGCCGCAGCAGCCGCCGGGCGTGGTCCGCGGAGTCGTCCGGCGTGTACGCGTGACGCGGCTCGGGGAATGCCGCCAGCTCCACGATCGCGGGCAGTTCGAAATCCGGCGTGTCCGGGGGCAGCGGCAGCCGCGCGGTCGCGGCCCGCAACTCCTCCTCGTCGGTGTACACCTCGTGCTGGGTGTCACTGCCGGGCACCGTGTTGTGCACCAGCTCCCACAGGGTGACCGCGGAGCCGTCGGCGAGCAGCCATGTGTGCCGGTACGTCGCCCGGTGCAGCCCTGAGCTGTAGTGCGCGGAGTGCAGTGAGCTGTCGTGGGCGAGGGCGCAGTCGAGCTGCCTTATGGTCTCGTCGGGCAGCTCGAACGAGTTCAGGGCGCGACCGAGGAGCCGCGCGAGGTGCTCCTCCGGAGACTCGGGCGACTCGGCTGGTTCGTACGCTGCCGTCTCGTACGGAACGCTCAAGGTTTCTCCCGGCGTTGCTGCATGTCACCTTGTGGGTGCATACCGTAGCCCCTCGGTCGGACATCATGTCCGGGAACCGAGAAAACGTACGCCCGTGAAACGGCCGGGCCGCGCGGTTCGTTCCCGCGCGGCCCGGCGAACTCTCTGACGGATCCTCAGAAACCCGAGGTCAGACGACGCTTCCGGCCTTCCAGGCGCTCCAGGACATGTTCCAGCCGTTGAGGCCGTTGTCCGGCGCGACCGAGTCGTCGGGGGAGTTCTTGACGATCACCACGTCACCGAGGAGCGAGTTGTCGAAGAACCACTTGGCGATCGTGTCGCCGTTCGCGCCCCGGACGTCCGCCAGGCCGACGCAGCCGTGACTGGTGCCCTGCCGGCCGAAGGGCGGGTTGCCCCGGTCGTACCAGTAGTTGCCGTGGAGGAAGGTGCCCGACGTGGTCAGACGCATGGCGTGCGGCACGTCCGGGATGTCGTACTGCCCGGCGAAGCCGACCGTCGAGCCGTCCATCCGCTTCTGCTTGAACTTCTCCGAGATCACCATCTGCCCGTTGTACGTCGGGTTGTCGGCGCTGCCGGCGGAGATCGGCACCGTCTTGATCGTCTTGCCGTCCCGGACGACCTTCATCGTCTGGGTGTTGACGTCGACCGTGGAGACCTGCGAGCGCCCCACGGTGAAGGTCACCGTCTTGTCCTGCACCCCGTACAGCCCGTTCGCGCCCTCGACACCGTCCAGGTCGATCTTCATCGTGACCTTGGAACCGGTCTTCCAGTACTCCTCGGGCCGGAAGTCGAGCCGCTGCGCCCCGAACCAGTGCCCGACGACCTCCTGCCCACTGCTCGACGTCACCTTGATGTGCGACTGCACGGCCTTCTTGTCCGTGATCGCCTTGTCGAACGTGAACGACACCGGCATGCCGACGCCGACCGTGGTGCCGTTGTCCGGCGTGTACGTGCCTATGAAGCTGTTGGCGGTGGAGACCGTCGTGAAGCTGGAGTCGGCGGCCGACGTCTTGCCCGCCGCGTTCTTCGCCGTCGCGGAGATCCGGTACTTCGTCCCCCGCTCCAGCTGCCCCTTCGGCTGCCAGGAGCGTCCGTCCGCCGCGATCTCGCCCGGAACCTCGGTGCCGGCCTCCGTCGCGGTCATCTTCACCTCGGTCAGCTTGCCGCCGCTGACCTTCACACCGGTCGAGTTGATCGACGCGCCCGTCGAACCGTCCTTCGCCGAGATCGTGATCCGCGCCGCCGAGTCCTTGACCGACGTCTTGTTGTCGCCCCCGCCCTTGTTGTCGGCCTGGGCGTCCCCGCCACAGCCGGTCAGGGTCAGCGCGCCGGCCACCAGCACGGCACAGGCCCCCATCACACGCCGCACAGCAATCTTCGGCCTCGTCACGATCTGCTCCACCTTCTACGCGTCCACGTGATCTACGTCATCCGCTCCAGTACGTGGAGAAAGAGCGACCGGCGGCCGACAGGGTTCCCCACTTCCGCCCCACACGGCATCACGTGACAGAACCGGGACAATCGCCTCCCGCGCGAACCTCTACGACCCCCTCAACACCCCGTCCCGGTACGCCTGCCAGGCCTCGAACGACGACAGCCCCGACTCCGGGTTGAGAAAGCCCCCCGACCCGGTCTCGACGGCCCTCGCCCCCAACACGTCCATCACCGCGAGCGCCGCGCGCACCGCCCCCTCCCCACCACCGTGGAAGATCAGGCCGACGCCGGTGACCGGAGTGTCATCGGCCGCGGTGGTCGTGGTGGACAGCGAGAACCCCGGCCCCGCGTACTCCCCCCACCCGTCCTCCCCGAACGTGATCCCCGGCAACACCCCGGCCAGGGCGGCCCGTACCTCCCGACCCGTGCCGATGACCGGCGGCTCCCAGCCGTCCTCGATGTCGGCCGGTGACTGGGCCTCGTGCGGGAACCGGTAGACGTAGACATCCCAACTCATGGCCGCAACCTAGCCACTCCCACTGACACTCCGGCCGACCGCCCTCCGGGACCCCGTGCAGCTCACACCCCCCTCGCGGGCGCCCCCGTACGACTACTCGCCCCCGTACAACTCCCCGTACGACGGCCACGTCCCGCCCGGTCCGTCCACCGGGTCGGCCGCCCGTACCGCCCGGACGATCGCCCGCGTCACCAAGTCCGCGCTCGCCGCCAGGAGTTCGTTCAGGGCGAGCGGACCGGAGTCCGGGGCGAGCGGGCGGGCGCCGGTGGCCAGGGTGAAGACCGTGTCGCCGTCGTTCAGCAGATGCACGGGCCGCACGGCGCGGGCGATGCCGTCGTGGGCCGTCCCGGCGAGCTTCTGGGCCTGGGCGCGGGTCAGTTCGGCGTCGGTCGCGACGACCGCCAACGTCGTGTTCAGCGGGGGAGGCGGGCTCTTCGCGGCGGCCTCGGCGATCCTGCGACGCGCGGCCTCGTGCACCTCGGCCGCCGGATACTCCACCCGACCCTGGAACAACTCCCCGTACAACACCCCCCTCTCCGGATCCATCGCCGACCCGGCGGCATTCGCCACCACCAGCGCGGCCACCGTGATCCCCGACCCGAGCACGGTGCTCGCGGTGCCGACACCGCCCTTCAGCAGCCCGACCGTCGCCCCCGTCCCGGCGCCCACACACCCCTCCGCCACCGGGGCACCGAGCCCGCTCGCCGCCGCCGCCTCCACCGCGGCCCGGCCGGTCGCCGCGTCCGGTCTGGCCCGGAAGTCGCCGCCCCGGCCCAGATCGAAGACACAGGCCGCCGGCACCACCGGTACGACATGCGCCGGATCGGGGCCGACCCGTACCCCGCGCCGCCGCTCCTCCAGCCAGGCCATCACACCCGACGCCGAGTCCAACCCGTACGCGCTGCCGCCGGTCAGCACCACCGCCTCGACCCTCTGCACCAGGTTCCTCGGGTCGAGCGCGTCCGTCTCCTTGGTGCCGGGCCCGCCACCGCGCACATCCACGGCCGCCACCGCGCCGCCTTCCGGAGCGAGAACCACGGTCGTACCGGTCAGCCAGCCGCCGCCGACCCGGGTGGCGTGCCCGACCCGCAGACCGAGCACGTCGGTGAGGGCGTCCACGGGGTGGGCGCGGTCGGAGGGCAAGGGGGTGCCGGAGGTCTCGGGTGTCATGTGCGTCCTTGTCTGCGACCGGGGCGTGCGTGTGTCGGAACGTGCCTGTGGCTCCCCTCAAGCCTGCCCGGACGCGGCGGTCCTGGCCTCCTCCGCACCGGCCCCACGCGCCGTGAACACCACACCGATCGCCACCGTCCCCGCCGCCACGAGGCCCGCCGCCAGGACCGCCCAGTGGCCCAGGAACGTGCACAGCACCACCGCCAGCGCGGCCAGCGGCAACACGGCCTGCTGCGCCGTGCCCACCTTGTAGTGACGGGCGTGCAGCGCCCACACCGACAGCAGGTAGAGCGCCGTCGGCAGCGTCACGGCGGCGGACGCGGCCAGCGTCGAGATGTGCGCCTTGTCCACCGCCTCCTCCACCGCGACCTCCAGCCCGGCGCCGATCGCGGCCGCCGAGGCGAAGATCAGGTAGTGGCCGTAACCCCACAGGAAGCTCTCCCTGTTGGAGCGCAGATGGCCGTGGATCGGCACCGTGAAGTAGATCCACCACGCGGAGAACACGATCAGCAGTCCGCCCAGCGCGATTGGCAGCAACTCGCCCAGCGCGTCGTTCTCGTCCGCGGCCGACTTCACGGCGACCGTGGCCGCCAGGATCGTCTCGCCGAGCACGATGATGGTGAACAGGCCGTACCGCTCGGCGATGTGACGCGGATGCCAGGACGTCGAGAAGTCCTTCTCCGCGTACACCGGGACGCACAGCTCCAGGATCGCCATCCCCAGGAACAGCCACGGTCTGGCCGGCTCGGGCAGGATCAGCAGGCCCAGCCAGCCGACCTGGCACAGCGCCACACCGGCCGCGTACCGCAGCGCCATGACGCGCTCGGCGCCCTCCGCCGACCTGGCCACCCGCAGCCACTGCGCGGTCATCGCCACCCGCATGATCGCGTAACCGAGCCAGACCAGCAGGAAGTCGTGGTCCTCGAAGGCCCGGGCGATCCCGGCGGCGAGCACCAGCACACCGAATATCTGAACGAGGGTGACGACCCGGTAGAGCACGTCGTCGTTGTCGTACGCCGAGGCGAACCAGGTGAAGTTCATCCAGGCCCACCAGATGGCGAAGAAGACCATCGCGTAGTTGAGGATGCCCTCGGCCGCATGGGCCTCGGCGACGGCGTGCACCAACTGGACGCCCGCCTGTGCGACGGCAACGACGAAGCACAGGTCGAAGAACAGTTCGAGGGGCGACGCCACCCGGTGTGCCTCCCCGCGCCCACGGGCGACGAGCCGACGCAACGGGGGTCGGCCGGCACCGGAGGGAGAGCCGGAAGCCGTGGCCGGGGCGGAGCCCGGGGCGGGGTCCCGCGCCGGGGGCGTCGAGGGCGTGGAACTGGACGTCATGGCGCCAAGCACACCAGAAAACCCCGGGGAATTCTCGCTCAGGTGTTCATGAGTGCGCGCGCGGGCCGGGGGAGTACACGGAGGGGTCCGGCGACAGGCTCGGGCGGTGGATGGGGGTGGCCGGTGACCTACTCGACCGGTGGATGGAGCTGTCCGGTGACTGGGCTGGGGGCGTTCGCGCGGGGGCCCGTACCCTGGAGGCATGAGTAGCGCTCCCGCCCCCGAGCCGCGTGACCCCAAGGCCGCGCTGGTTTTCGACGACCCGCTGAGCCGGCCCTCGTCCGACGACACGGACCACGGCTGGGGCGAGCGGCCCGGCGACGGCGGCGACAGTGCGGCCGACCTCAAGCGCTTCCTCGACGAGAAGCCGCCCCACCACCTCTGACCTCGCCGGGCATGCGCCGGTCGTACGGTTACTCGCGGTCGTGCCCCGAGCCGCGCTGGGCCACCAGGGCGTCGCGGATCTCCTTCAGGACCTCCAGCTCCGACACCTCGATGACCTCGTGGGCGCCTTCCTTCGCCTTCCG
>NZ_JAMGBG010000170.1 GCF_023516595.1 Streptomyces neyagawaensis
CCGCGCACGACGGTTTCACACTGCGGGACCTCGTGTCGTACGAGCGCAAGCACAACGAGGCGAACGGGGAGGGCAACCGGGACGGCTCGGACGACAACCGGTCCTGGAACTGCGGCACCGAGGGCGAGACGGACGACGAGCGGGTGCGGGCGCTGCGGCGCCGGCAGCTGCGGAACCTGCTGACGACGCTGCTGCTGTCCACGGGGGTGCCGATGCTGGTCGCCGGGGACGAGCTGGGGCGGACCCAAGGGGGCAACAACAACGCCTACTGCCAGGACAACGAGATCAGCTGGCTCGACTGGGGGCTGCTGGAGGACCCCGGTTGGAAGGCGCTGTTCGAGCTGACGGCGCGGCTGATCGCCCTGCGCCACGAGCACCCGGTGCTGCGCCGGCGGGCCTTCTTCTCGGGCCGGGCGCACTCGGCGGACGGGCTGCGCGACCTGGCGTGGTTCACGGCGCACGGCGGCGAGATGACCGAGGGGGACTGGTACGCGCCGGCCGCGACCCTCGGCATGTACCTCTCGGGCCGTGACATCCCGGGGCGGGACGCGCGCGGCGCCGCCGTCCTGGACGACAGCTTCCTCGCGGTCCTGCACGCGGGCGACCGGCCCGTGGAGTTCGTCCTGCCGGGGACGCCGTGGGCCGAACGCTACGAGGTCGTCGTCGACACGTCGCGGGAGGAGCAGACGGAGGCGCCCGGGGTGGTGCACCGGGCGGGGGCGGCGGTCGACGTGCCGGCGCGGACGGTGCTGCTGCTGCGGGTGGTGGCGTAGGGGGGCCGGGCGGTTTGCGTGGGCGGAGGCGCGTGGTTGCAGGGGGCGGCAGCGGGCGGTCTTAGAACCGATGGCCGAGCGTGGTCCGGCCAAAACTCGGTGGGCGATGTCAGTGGCGATCCGTAGGCTCGCTGCTGATGGCCACGACACGTGCAACCGCCGAGGAACCCGACCAGACCCAGGACCCCGAGCAGCCCCAGGGACCCGAGCCGCACATCGCCCGGCGGGCCGAGGGGCGTTCCGCCGTACGCAGCCTGCTGCGGCTGTGGCCGTACGTCCGGCCCGTGCGGGCGCGGCTGTCCGTGGCCGCGGCCGTCGCGATAGTCGCGTCCTGCGTGGGCCTGGTCATCCCGCTCGTCCTGAAGTGGATGGTGGACGGGCCGGTCGCGGACCACGACCCGGCGGGCGTATGGCTCGGCGCGCTGTACCTGCTGCTGCTCGGGCTCGCCGAGGCGCTGCTGTTCGGGCTGCGGCGCTGGCTCGTGGCGCGGCCGCTGGCGGGGGTCGAGGCGTCGATGCGGGCCGACCTCTACCGGCATCTCCAGCGGCTGCCGGTCGCCTTCCACGACCGGTGGGCCTCCGGTCAGCTGCTGTCGCGCGCCACGACGGATCTGTCGCTGCTGCGGATGTTCCTCGCCTTCCCGCTGACGTTCCTGCTGGTCAACGCGGTGACGATCCTCGTCGGCGTGATCATCATGCTGATGCAGGACTGGACGCTCGGCCTGGTCATCCTCGGGCCCGCCGTGCCCGTGATCGTCACCTGTGTCGCCTTCGAGCGGAAGTACGCGGCGGTCGCGCGACTCGCCCAGGACCAGGTGGGCGATCTGACCACGGTCGTCGAGGAGAGCGTCCTCGGCATCCGGATCATCAAGGGCTTCGGGCGGCACCGCAGCCAGGCGCGGGCGTTCCGTGAGCTGTCCCGGACCCTGCGGGGCACGGAGCTGCGCAAGGCGCGGCTGCTCTCCGCGATCTGGGGCGTCATCATCACCCTGCCCGAACTCGCCATCGGGGCGGCGCTCGTCGTGGGCGTGGTGCAGGTGGCGGACGGCGCGCTCTCCGCGGGGACGCTGGTGGCGTTCCTGTCGACGGCGCTCGCGCTGCGGTGGCCGGTGGACTCCATCGGCTTCCTGCTGGCGATGAGCCAGGAGGCGGCCACCGCGACCGAGCGGTACTTCGAGGTGCTGGACGCCGAGCCGGAGGGCGCCGAGCCGGCGGGCGCCGAACAGGAGGGCGCCGACGACACCGGGAGCGCCCTGTGGCCCGCGGCGGAGGCGGTGCGGGGCGGCCTGGAGTTCCACGGCGTGCGGTTCCGCTATCCCGACGCACCCGCCGACACGCCCCCCGTCCTCGACCGGATCGACCTCCACATCCGGCCCGGCGAGTCCATGGCGCTCGTCGGCGCCACCGGCTCGGGCAAGACGACGCTCACCGCGCTCGTGCCCCGGCTGCACGAGGTGACCGACGGCCGGATCACCCTGGACGGCGAGGACATCGCCGGGATGCCGAGAGAGGAACTGCGGGCGAAGGTCGCCGTGGCCTTCGAGGAGCCGACGCTGTTCTCCGCGACCGTCGGCGAGAACGTCCTGATGGGCGCCGGGCCGGACGCCGGACAGCCCGAGCTGGACCGCGCCCTCGCCATCGCACAGGCCGACTTCGCGCACAGCCTGCCCGACGGCACCGCCACCCAGGTGGGCGAGCAGGGCCTCAGCCTCTCCGGCGGGCAGCGGCAGCGGCTGGCGCTGGCGCGGGCAGTGGTCGGGCGGCCCCGCTTCCTGGTGCTGGACGACCCGCTGTCGGCGCTGGACGTGCACACGGAGGCCGCCGTGGAGGCGGCGCTGCGCCGGGTGCTCGCGGAGACGACGGCCCTCATCGTGGCGCACCGCCCGTCGACGGTGCTGCTGGCCGACCGGGTGGCGCTGCTGTCCGGCGGCCGTGTAGCCGCCGTGGGCACCCACCACGAGCTGCTGCGGACGAACGCCGAGTACGCCCATCTGATGTCGGGCACCGAGGAGACCGAGGGGGACGCGCGATGACGGCGCCCACGACCACCGCGCCGAACAGGGAACCGGACGGCGACGAACGCCCCGTCGAGCAGGGGGTGACCGACCCCTTCGACCACGACGACCTGCCCACCCCGCCGGGCGCCACCCTCGCGCTGCTGCGGTCCCTGCTCGCGCCGATGAAGGCGCGGGTCGCGTTCACGAGCGTGCTGCTCCTGCTCCAGCAGGCGGCGGTGCAGGCGGGCCCGCTGCTGGTGGCGTACGCCATCGACCGTGCCGTCCCGGCGTTCCGGGACGGCCGGCACGGACCGCTGATCACCGTGGGTGTCGCGTATCTGGTGTGCGCGCTCGCGGCCGGCTTGCTGCAGTTCGCGTTCATCGGGGCGTCCGCGCGGGTCAACCAGGACGTGCTGCTGGATCTGCGCGGCCGGATCTTCCGGCACGCGCAGGCTCTGAGCATCGACTTCCACGAGCGGTACACCTCGGGCCGGCTGATCTCGCGCTCCACCACGGACGTCGAGTCCCTGCGGGAGCTGCTCGACGAGGGCCTCCAGGAACTCATCACCGTGGTCCTCGCCTTCGTCTACATCTCGGCGATGCTGCTCTGGCTGGACCTCGGTCTCGGCGCGGCCGCGCTGGCGTCGTTCGTGCCGCTGTACGGGCTCGTACGGCTGTACCAGCGGCGGGCGGCCGGGGTGTACGCGGCCCGGTCCACGGCGATCGCCGCCGTGATCGTGAAGTTCGCGGAGACGATGAACGGCATCCGCCCGGTGCGCGCGTTCCGCCGCGAGAAGGCGAACGACGCCGAGTTCCGGCGCCTGAACAGCCACCACGAGCGCACCAACGGCGACGCCATCCTGGAGATGGCGCGTTACGTCGTCGGCTCCCGCGTGGTCGCCAACGTCACGGTCGCGGCGATCGTGCTGTGGGGCGCGTACCGGGTGGCGTCCGAGTCGCTCGCGCTGGGTGTGCTGGCGGCGGCGGTGCTGTACCTGCGGCGGCTGTACGACCCCATCGACCGGCTCGGCATGTTCCTCAACTCCTACCAGTCGGCGGCCGCCTCGCTGGAGAAGATCGCGGGGCTGCTGGCCCAGCGGCCGTCGGTGCCCGAGCCAAGGGAGGCGAGGGAGCTGCCACCCGCGGTCTCCGGGATGCCGGGCCGCGAGGTCGTCTTCGACGGCGTACGGTTCGCGTACCGCACCGGCGGCGAGGTCCTGCCCCGCTTCGACCTCACCCTCGCCGCGGGCAGCACGGTCGCCGTGGTCGGCTCCACCGGCGCGGGCAAGTCGACGCTCGCCAAGCTGCTGGCCCGCTTCTACGACCCCTCGTCGGGGCGGATCCTCCTCGACGGGGTCGACCTGCGCGACCTCGCGATGCCCGAGCTGCGGCGCGGGGTGGTGATGGTCACCCAGGAGGCGTTCCTGTTCTCCGGCACGGTCGCCGAGAACATCGCCATCGGCCGCCCCGACGCAACCCGCGAGGAGATCGAACGCGCCGCCAAGGCCATCGGCGCGCACGATTTCATCAGCGCGCTCCCCGACGGCTACGACACCGACGTACGCAAACGGGGCGGGCGCATCTCCGCCGGGCAGCGCCAGCTCGTGGCGTTCGCCCGCGCGCTGCTCGCCGACCCGGCCGTCCTCATCCTCGACGAGGCCACCAGCTCCCTCGACATCCCCGGTGAACGGGCCGTGCAGCGCGCCATGTCCACGGTCCTCCAGGGCCGTACGGCCGTGGTGATCGCCCACCGGCTGTCGACGGTGGAGATCGCCGACCGTGTGCTGGTCATGGAACACGGCCGGATCGTCGAGGACGGCACCCCCGCGGAACTCATCGCGGGCGAGGGCCGCTTCGCCGACCTGCATCAGGCGTGGCGGGACAGTCTGGCGTAGAGCAGGCTCGCGGCGCGCGGCGGCCGGCCGCGCACGGCGAACGACGGGTCCGGACCCCACCGCGTCCGGACCGGGGAACGACGGGTCCGGACCCCGCCGTATCCGGACTGAGGAACGTCCGGAATACGATCAGGCCGGACCACAGCACGTCCGTCATACGACCCGCGCGGCATACGGCACGCCATGCGACCCGGCAGGCGACACGTCCGTCCGGCGGGAGAGAACGGGGGGCCGATGATCGACGCGTACGAGGACCCGGGCGTCCCCGACCGCCGGGGCGGGGCCCGCTACCTCTGGTGGCTGGTGCGGAAACAGGCGGGCCGCTCCGCGCTCGGCTCGCTGATCTCCTGCGTGTGGATGGTGCTGCTCGCGGCGACGCCGTACATGCTGTCGCGGGCCATCGACGAGGGTCTCCTGCCCGGCGACCACCGGGCGCTGGTCGGCTGGTCGGCGGCCCTGTTCGGGGTGGGCGCGTTCAACGCCTGGCTGAGCGTCATGCGGCACCGCACCATGACCCGCGTACGGATGGACGCCAACTTCCGCACCGTGAAGGTGGTGATGGCGCACGCGGTCCGGCTGGGCGCGGCGCTGCCGCGGCGGGTCGGCGCCGGTGAGGTCGTCACGATCGGGGTGGGCGACGTCAACACGATCTCGTCCTCGCTGACGGTCATCGGGCCGGGCGCGGGCGCGCTCGCCGCGTATCTGGTGGTCGCGGGGCTGCTGTTCTCCGTGTCCGTGCCCATCGCGACGGTCGTGCTGCTGGGGATGCCGCTGATGGCCGTCCTGGTGGGGCCGTTGCTGCGGCGGCTGCAGGGCACGGAGGCGGAGTACCGGGAACGGCAGGGGGTGCTGACCGCGCGGATCGCGGACCTCGCGAGCGGGCTGCGCGTCCTAAACGGCCTCGGCGGCAAGGGCCTCGTCGCCGACGCGTTCCACCGCGACTCGCAGCGACTGCGGGCGCAGGGCTACCGGGTCGGCTCGGTGACCAGTTGGCTCCAGGCGCTCGGGGTGGGGCTGCCGACCCTGTTCCTCGCGGTGGTGACCTGGCTGGCGGCGCGGCTGGCCGCCCAGGGCGCCATCACCGTGGGCGAGTTGGTGTCGGTGTACGGGTATGTGACCGTGCTGGTGCGACCGGTGTCGTACTTCGTCGACTGGGGGTACGAGGTGAGCCGCGGGGTGGTTGCGGCGCGGCGCGTCATCCGGTTCCTGGACCTGGAGCCGCTGCCGGACCATGGCACGCGGGACGCGCCCGCGGAGCCGTCGGCGCTGCACGACCCCGAGTCGGGCGTACGGGTGCTGCCCGGCCGGCTGACCGCGCTGGCCGGCGACCGGCCCGCCGACGCGGCGCTGATCGTGGACCGGCTCGGACGGTACATGCCGACGGCCGCGACCTGGGGCGGCATCCCCCTCGACGAGATCCCGCTGGCGATGGTCCGGGAGCGGATCCTGGTCGCCGACCACGAGGCGGATCTGTTCGCGGGGCGGCTGCGGGAGCTGCTCGGCGGCCGTACGGAGCCGTCCGACGCGGAGATCGCCAAGGCGGTGCGCGCGGCCGTCGCCGACGACATCGTGCAGGGCCTGCCGGACGGGCTCGACTCTGCGATCGACGCCCAGGGACGCAACCTCTCCGGGGGCCAGCGGCAGCGGGTGCGGCTGGCGCGGGCGCTGCTGGCCGACGCCGAGATCCTGCTGGCGGTCGAGCCGACGTCGGCGCTCGACGCGCACACGGAGGCCCGCGTGGCCCAACGCCTGCGGACGGCCCGCGAGGGCCGCACGACGCTGGTCACCACCACGTCCCCCCTCGTCCTGGACCACGCGGACACGGTCGTCTACCTGACCGAGGGCAAGACGGCGGCCACCGGCACCCACCGCGAACTCCTGGCAACAGAGCCGGGCTACCGCGCACTGGTGGCCCGGGACGCGGGCGAGGACGGGGACGGGGACGGGGGGAGGAGGGCGGTCGTCGGCGCGAGGGCCGAGGGCGGGTCAGGGGCCAGGCCCTTGGCGGAGAACGCGAGGACGGAAGAGAGCGTGGAAGCGAACGCGGGCACGGACGAGATGGCCGCAGAGGAGGCCGTACGGTGACGGCACGCTCCCCCGGGGGCACGACGGACCCCACGTCCGCGGCTTCCGCCGACGATTCCTCCACATACCCGGCGTCCGCCGACGATCTCTCCCCGTACCCGGCGTCCGCCGAAGGTTCCCCCACCGGCGGCCCGTCCTCCTCCCGTCTCCCCATCGCCCGGTCCGTCGACGTGCGGCGGGCCGCTGTGCGGCTTGTGCGGGGGGACGGGCGGGCGTTTCTCGCCGTGTTGGCGTTGAACGGGGCCGCGGCCGGGATGGGGCTCGCCGGGCCCTGGCTGTTGGGGCGGATCATCGACGAGGTGCGCGGCGGGGGCGGCGTCGGCGCGGTGGACCGGCTGGCCCTGGCCATCCTGCTGTGCGCGGTGGCGCAGCTGCTGCTGGCCCGCTGGGCCCGTTATGTGGGGCACCGGTTCGGCGAGCGCGTCCTCGCGCGGGTCCGCGAGGAGTTCGTGGAGCGTGCCCTCGCCCTGCCCGCGTCGGTCGTGGAGCGGGCCGGCACCGGCGACCTCACGGCGCGCGGCACCGCCGACGTGGACACCGTCGGCAAGACCCTGCGCGACTCGGGCCCCGAGCTGCTCATCAACACCGTGCAGGCGTTGTTCCTGATCGGCGCGGTCTTCGCCCTGGACCCGCTGCTCGGTGTGTGCGGACTGGTAGGCCTCACCGGCATCTGGTTCGTGCTGCGCTGGTACCTGCGCCGGGCGCGGGCCGGGTATCTGGCGGAGGGCGCGGCCGGCTCCGAGGTCGCGGAGATCGTCGCGGCCACCGCGTCCGGCGCGCGGACGGTGGAGGCGCTGCGACTGGAGCGGCGGCGGATCGCCGCGAGCCGGGACGCGCTGGAGGTCTCCCGGCGCCGACGTTTCCACACCCTGTTCCTGCGGACGGTGTTCTTCCCGGGCGTCGAGGTCTCCTACCTCGTGCCGGTGGTGACCGTCCTGCTGGTCGGCGGGGTGCTGCACGAGCGCGGTGCGATGAGCCTGGGCGCGGTGGTCGCGGCGGCCCTGTATCTGCAGCAGCTGAGCGGCCCGCTGGACGAGATCCTGATGCGGATCGAGCAGTTGCAGTCCAGCGGCGCCTCGTTCGCCCGGGTCGAGGGGCTGGCCCGCGCGCCGCGGGCGGTCCCGGTGCGGTCGCCGGAGCCGGTGGACGACCGGATCGACGTGACCGGCGTGCGGTACGCGTACGAGCGGGGCGGCGAGGTGCTGCGCGGTGTCGACCTGACCGTACGGCCGGGTGAACGGCTGGCCGTGGTCGGCCCGTCCGGCGCCGGGAAGACCACCCTGAGCAGGCTGCTGGCCGGTATCGACGCGCCCACGGAGGGCTCGGTGACGGTCGGCGGGGTCCCCGTGGTCGGCCTCGGCCCGGAGCGGCTGCGCCGTCAGGTCGTCCTGGTCACCCAGGAGCACCATGTGTTCCTGGGGACGGTCCGCGACAACCTCCTCATCGCCGAACCCTCCGCCACGGACGAGGAGTTGTGGGCCGCGCTGACGGCCGTGGGCGCCGACGGCTGGGTCCGCGACCTGCCCGACGGGCTCGGTACCCGCCTCGGCGAGGGCGGTCGCCGTACGGACGGGTCGCAGGCCCAGCAGCTGGCCCTCGCCCGGGTGGTCCTCGCGGACCCGCACACGCTCATCCTCGACGAGGCGACCGCCCTGCTCGACCCCGCCACCGCGCGCCACACCGAACGCGCCCTCGCCGCGGTCCTGGAGGGCCGCACGGTCATCGCGATCGCCCACCGCCTGCACACCGCGCACGACGCGGACCGGGTCGCCGTCATGGAGGACGGGCGTCTCACCGAACTGGGCACCCACGACGAGCTGGTGGGCGCGGGCGGAGCGTACGCGGCGCTGTGGGAGAGGTGGCACGGCTAGAAGGTCGATGAAGATCTTGGTGAGGGGCTGTCCGGCCGTCAGGCCGGACAGCCCCTGTGGTCATGTACCGGCCGGTGCGATGTGCCAGGTG
>NZ_JAMGBG010000171.1 GCF_023516595.1 Streptomyces neyagawaensis
CGCGGGGCGTCCGCCCGAGCTGCGGGGCGCCCGCCAGAGTCGCCCGGGCGTCGGCCCGAGCCGCGGCGTGCTCAGCGCGCGCTGTACGGCGTGCGGGCGGGCTCAGCTGCTGGCCCGAGTCGCGGGGTGCCGGCCGGAGCCGCCGGGCGTCCGTCCGGGCTGCCGGGGGCCCGCCCCAAGCCGCCGGGCGTCCGCCGGATCCGCACGGTGCAGGCCTGGGCTGCGGGGCGTCGGCCCGAGTCGCGGGGCATCCCCCGAGTCGCCGGGTGTCGCCCCGAGCCGCCGGGCGTCCGCCCGAGTCGCGGGGCGGTCGCCCCGGTCGCGGGGCCCCGCCCGAGCCACGGCGCGCCCCTTCGTCGTCGGAAGACATACCCTCGGGGTCATGAGCGACAGCTACACGCACTTCGAGACCCTCGCGATCCATGCCGGCAACACCG
>NZ_JAMGBG010000172.1 GCF_023516595.1 Streptomyces neyagawaensis
CACGCACTTCGAGACCCTCGCGATCCATGCCGGCAACACCGCGGATCCCCTCACCGGCGCGGTCGTCCCGCCGATCTACCAGGTCTCGACCTACAAGCAGGACGGCGTAGGCGGCCTGCGCGGCGGCTACGAGTACAGCCGCAGCGCCAACCCCACCCGCACCGCGCTGGAGGAGAACCTCGCCGCCCTGGAGGGCGGCAGCCGCGGCCTCGCCTTCGCGTCCGGACTGGCCGCCGAGGACTGCCTGCTGCGTACGCTCCTCAGCCCCGGCGACCACGTGGTCATCCCCAACGACGCGTACGGCGGCACCTTCCGCCTCTTCGCGAAGGTCGTCTCCCGGTGGGGCGTGGACTGGTCGGTGGCCGACACCAGCGACCCGTCGGCCGTACGGGCCGCCATCACCCCGAAGACCAAGGCGGTCTGGGTGGAGACCCCCTCCAACCCGCTGCTCGGCATCACCGACATCCCGGCCGTCGCGCAGATCGCCCGTGAGGCCGGCGCGAAGCTCGTCGTCGACAACACCTTCGCGACCCCCTACCTCCAGCAGCCGCTGGCGCTCGGCGCGGACGTCGTCGTGCACTCGCTCACCAAGTACATGGGTGGCCACTCCGATGTCGTCGGCGGCGCCCTGATCGTGAGCGACCAGTCCCTCGGGGACGAACTGGCGTACCACCAGAACGCGATGGGCGCGGTCGCCGGGCCGTTCGACTCCTGGCTCGTGCTGCGCGGCACCAAGACGCTCGCCGTGCGCATGGACCGCCACAGCGAGAACGCCACGAAGATCGCCGACATGCTGACCCGGCACCCGCGCGTGTCCCGCGTCCTCTATCCGGGCCTCCCGGAGCACCCGGGCCACGAGGTCGCCGCCAAGCAGATGAAGGCGTTCGGCGGCATGGTGTCCTTCCAGGTGGAAGGCGGCGAGGAGGCGGCCGTCGCGGTCTGCGACCGCGCCAAGGTGTTCACGCTCGGCGAGTCCCTCGGCGGCGTCGAGTCCCTGATCGAGCACCCCGGCCGCATGACGCACGCCTCGGTCGCGGGCTCGGCGCTGGAGGTCCCCGCCGACCTCGTCCGCCTCTCCGTGGGCATCGAGAACGTCGACGACCTCCTCGAAGACCTCCAGCAGGCGCTCGGCTAGTACGCCGCGTAGTACGCGCCGGCCGCGCTCACCAGCCGGTCACGGGTGGGGTCGTCGTGGACGGCGGCTCCACCCAGGGGTGGGTCGTCGACGCCCACACGGCGAACGCGACCACGGCGGCCAGCAGCACCAGCCACATCACGTGCCGGGCCGCCGTCCTGCGCCGCAGCATGCGGCCGCCCCGCCGCACCGCGTCCGCGCACAGCTCGGGCGGCACCGGCGGCGGCCGACGGTCCAGGATCCGGCGTACGGCGGCCTCCCGCTCCCTCAGGTTCATGACGGTGCCACCTCCACCACCGGGGGGACGGACTTCTCGCGTCGCGGATGCAGGACCGTCGCCATCGCCCGCAGGCAGATCGCCCGGACACGTTCGGCGGGCATTCCGAGCAGCGCCGCCGTCTGCTCCTCGGCGACCCCCTCGTACAGCCTGAGGACGAGGACCAGCCGCTCCAGCGGACCGAGCGCCCTCAGCACACCACCGGGCGGGGGACGGAAGAAGCCGTGGTGGTGCCAGGCCCCGCGTTCGAAGCGGAGGGCCAGCTCACGCCGGGTCCGGTCATAGGGGTCCTCGCCGCGCAGACCGTCCCAGACGGCGTACGTGTGGGCGAGGGCATGCGTGAGCAGCCGCCGCGCGCGCGGGTTGTCGTCCGGCGGCTCCGCCGTGAGCAGGGTGGCGGTCTGCAGCAGCCGCCCCGCCGCACCCGCGACGAACGCCTCGAACTCCCTGTCCCTGCGGGAGGCTTGGGCCACATTCCGTTCGCGCACCGCGCCTCCCCCCTGAGGCCGACCTGAGCAGACGGGCCCGGCCACGCACGACGGGGCCCGATCTCATATGAGGCCAGGAGCGGGCGCCCGGTCAAGACTCGGGCGGCACACAGCAGGACTCGGGCGGCACACAGCAGGACTCGGGCGCACACAGCAGGACTCGGGCGGCACACAGCAGGACTCGGGCGCACACAGCAGGACTGGGGCGGCCACCGGACGGGCGCACGCGCACGCGCACGTACCCGCGAACCGGTGCGGCCCGGTGCTCAGGACGGCGACGGTGCCTCGGGGGCGGCGGCCATGCGGGCCGAGAGCGCGGTGTTGAACCGGGTGAGCAGGGAGCAGAACGCCTCGCGCTCCTCGGGCGCCCAGTCCTGGGTCAGCTCGGCCATCAACTGACGCCGGGAGGAACGTACCTCCTCGAGTCGGGAGAGTCCGCGCGGGGAGAGCTGGAGGACCACCGCGCGGCCGTCCTCCGGGTGCGAGGTGCGCTTGACGAGACCGGTGTCCACGAGCGGCGCCACCTGCCGCGTGACCGTCGACGAGTCGATCCCCATGCTCGCCGCGAGCGCCTTGACACCCATCGGCCCCTCCTTGTCGAGGCGGTTGAGCAGCAGGTACGCGGCGCGGTCCATGGAGTTGCGCACCTGCCCTACACCGCCGAGCCGGGTCTGTTCGGCACGGCGCGCGAAGACCGCGACCTCGTGCTGCAACGTGTCGAGAAGACCGGTGTCACCGACGGTCGTCATGTCCATCGACATTTCAGGTGTTGTGGGCATGGCCAAAGGCTCAATTCATGCGTGGGGCGCTGGTGGTGGGGGACAGAGTACGCGGACCGGGCGCGGGCTGTACGGGCGCCGCTGAAACCCGTCCCGCGCCTTGGTCACACCCGCGTCCCGACCCTGTGAACTGCGAGACTGGTGTCATGAGCTACAGCACGGCTGACTCCTTGCCGGGGGTGACGCTCGACGACGTGCGAGGCGCCCAGAAGATGCTGACGGGCATTTCACGTGTCACCGCGATGGAGGGCAGCAGGCATCTCTCCCAGCTCGTCGGCGCTCCGGTGCACTTCAAGTGCGAGAACCTCCAGCGGACGGGTTCGTTCAAGCTGCGCGGCGCGTACGTGCGCATCGCGGGCCTGCTGCCCGAGCAGCGCGCCGCCGGGGTGGTCGCCGCGAGCGCCGGCAACCACGCCCAGGGCGTCGCCCTCGCCTCCTCCCTGCTCGGTGTGCGCTCCACGGTCTTCATGCCGAAGGGCGCGCCCCTGCCGAAGATCAGCGCGACCGAGGAGTACGGCGCGGAGGTGCGCCTGCACGGCACGGTGGTCGACGAGACGCTGACCGCCGCGCAGGAGTACGCGGCCGGGACGGGCGCGGTGTTCATCCACCCCTTCGACCACCCCGACATCATCGCGGGCCAGGGCACGGTGGGCCTGGAGATCCTGGACCAGTGCCCCGAGGTGCGCACGATCGTCGTCGGCATCGGCGGCGGGGGTCTCGCCGCGGGCATCGCCGTCGCGGTGAAGTCGGTACGGCCCGATGTGCGGATCATCGGTGTGCAGGCGGAGGGCGCCGCGGCGTACCCGCCCTCGCTCGCGGCGGGCAGGCCCATGGCCGTCACGAACCCGGCGACGATGGCCGACGGCATCAGGGTCGGCCGGCCCGGCGACGTGCCGTTCGAGATCGTCGCCGACCTGGTCGACGAGGTCCGCACCGTCTCCGAGTACAACCTGTCCAGCGCCCTGCTGCTCTGCCTGGAGCGGGCCAAGCTGGTCGTGGAACCGGCCGGCGCCAGCCCCGTCGCGGCCCTGCTGCGCGAACCGGGGTCCTTCGAGGGGCCGGTCGTCGCGGTGCTCTCCGGCGGCAACGTCGACCCGCTGCTGATGCAGCGCATCCTGCGCCACGGCATGGCCGCCGGCGGCCGTTACCTCCAGGTCCGCCTCCGGCTGACCGACCGCCCCGGTGCCCTCGCCACCCTCCTCGGGGTGCTGTCGGCGGCGGACGCCAACGTCCTCGACGTCAGCCACGTCCGGACCGACCCCCGGCTCGGCCTCACGGAGGTGGAGGTCGAACTGCACCTGGAGACGAGGGGCCCCGCCCACTGCGTCGAGGTAGGAAACGCCCTGCGCGAGGCGGGCTACACGGTCATCGACTGACGTCCGCTCGGCGAAACCCGAGGTCACGCGCCTCTGTGTCACTCGTTCGGGGAAGTCCATTGAGAGACGCGATACATCGCGTTATGGTGTGTGTCACGCCGCTGGTGCGGCGAAAGTCGTGTCCGCCCCGGCGCGGAACGAAACGCACAAACCTAGGCTTTGCGAAGGAACCCCGACGACGTGGAGAAATCACATGCCAGGCGCCATCCATGCCGAAGGTCTGGTCAAGACCTTCGGTGACGTGAGGGCTCTGGACGGTGTCGACCTCGATGTACCCGAGGGCACCGTCCTGGGCCTGCTCGGGCCGAACGGCGCGGGCAAGACCACCACCGTCCGCTGCCTCACCACCCTGCTGCGCCCCGACCGGGGCACCGCGACGGTCGCGGGCATAGACGTCCTCAAGAACCCCGACGCCGTACGCCGCTCCGTCGGCCTCTCCGGCCAGTTCGCCGCGGTCGACGAATATCTGACGGGCCGTGAGAACCTGCAGATGGTCGGCCAGCTCTACCAGATGCGGGCCAAGGCCGCGAAGGCCCGCGCGAGCGAACTGCTGGAGCAGTTCCACCTCGCCGACGCCGCCGACCGCACCGCCAAGACCTACTCAGGCGGTATGCGCCGCCGTCTCGACCTGGCGGCCGCGCTCGTCGTCTCACCGCCGGTGATGTTCATGGACGAGCCGACCACCGGCCTCGACCCACGCAACCGGCAGCAACTGTGGGACGTCATCAAGCAGTTGGTCTCCGGCGGTACGACCCTGCTGCTCACCACCCAGTACCTGGAGGAGGCCGACCACCTCGCGCACGACATCGCCGTCGTCGACCACGGCCGGGTCATCGCCCGCGGCACCTCCGACCAGCTCAAGGCCCGCACCGGCGGCGAGCGCGTCGAGGTCGTCGTGCACGAACGCGAGCACATCCCGACCGCCGTCGAGGTGCTGAACGGCTTCGGCAAGGGCGAGACGACGGTCGAGCAGCACACCCGCCAGCTCACGGTGCCCGTCACCGGCGGCGCAAAGCTGCTCGCCGAGGTCATCCGTGAGCTGGACGCCCGCGGTATCGAGATCGACGACATCGGACTGCGCCGCCCCACCCTGGACGACGTGTTCCTCTCCCTGACCGGCCACACCGCCGAGGTGAAGGACGAGGCCGAGACGAACGGCGAGGCGGCCGACGCCAAGGGGCGCGGGCGCAGAAAGGAGACCGCGACGTGAGCACCATGAACGACTCCCTGGTCATCGCCCGCAGAAATCTGATCCGGATGAGCCGGATTCCCGAGATGGTCATCTTCGGGCTGATCCAGCCGATCATGTTCGTGGTGCTCTTCACGTATGTCTTCGGCGGCTCGATGAACATCGGAGGCTCCACCGACCCGGACGTCTACAAGAACTTCCTTATGGCCGGCATCTTCGCGCAGACGGTCACCTTCGCCACCGCGGGCGCGGGCGCCGGCATCGCCGACGACATGCACAAAGGCCTGATCGACCGTTTCCGTTCCCTGCCCATGGCACGCGGCGCGGTGCTCACCGGCCGCACCCTGGCCGACCTCGTGCAGACGGCGCTGACCCTGCTCGTTCTGGCGGCCGTCGCGCTCTTGGTGGGCTGGCGCCCCGGCTTCGCGGAGCCCACCAACTTCGGCAAGGTCATGGCGGGCTTCGGCCTGCTGCTGCTCCTCGGCTACGCGTTCACCTGGATCGGCGCCCTGATCGGCCTGACCGTCCGCACCCCCGAGGCGGCCACATCCGGGGGCCTGATCTGGCTCTTCCCGGTGACCTTCATATCCAACGCGTTCGTGGACTCCTCGCAGATGGTGTCCTGGTTGCAGCCGATCGCCGAGTGGAACCCGTTCAGCGCGACCGTCCAGGCCTGCCGCACGCTGTTCGGCGACCCGGGCGTCTCCCCGTCCGACGCATGGCCGATGGCCCACCCCGTCTGGGCCTCGATCATCTACTCGATCGTGATCATCGCGGTCTTCCGCACACTCGCCGTCCGCAAGTACCGCCGAGCCGCCGGCTGATCATCGCGGGCCCGGGCGGGGTGGGCCGGGCGTAGTGGGCCGGGAGGCTAGTTGATGATCTCGGCGCGGTCGTCCAGGCGGATCGCTGCGAGCCGGTCCCGCCACGTCTGGAGGGCCTCGGGGGTCAGTCGCGTCCAGTCGGTGACCTCGCCGACGATCCGCAGCGGCTCCCTGCTGCGATAGGAGCGGGTGGGATTGCCGGGGAACTTCTTGTCGGTGACGTTCGGATCGTTCTCGAAGTCCCCGGTGGGCTCGACGACATACACCCGCGGGGCTCCCTCGCCGGCGGCGAGTTCGGCGGCGAGCCCCGCCCCGTCGCGCAGGGCGGTGAAGTAGATGTGGTTCATCACGATCTCGGGCCGGTAATTGGAACGGAAACCGGCGGTGAGGTGATCTCCGACGTTCAGCTCGGCCTTCGTGCCGTGGTAGAAGGGCCCCTCGTCCAACGCCTCAGTCATCGGCCCAGGTTAACAACCGAGGAAGAGGCACCGGCGGCCCGAAGCAGCCCCCGGCGGGCATGACGAGGCCCCCGGCGCCGGAGGGGCGCCGGGGGCTCGGGGGTAAGTCGTGGGCCGGAGGCCGGGGGCCGGAGGCGGTGGCGCGGTCGCGCGGGCCGGCTCCGGTGCCGCTCAGCTCTGGTAGGGCACGGCCTTGAGGATCCGCACGGAGGCGAGCTTGCCGTTCGGCAGCTCGTACTGCGCGTCCTCGCCGACCTTCTTGCCGAGCACGCCCGAGCCGAGCGGGGACTGCGGCGAATAGGTCTCGATGTCCGAGCTGGCGTACTCGCGGGAGGCGAGCAGGAACGCCAGGGTGTCGTCCTCGTCTCCGTCGAAGGCGATCGTCACGACCATGCCGGGCGCCACCGCGCCGTCCGCCGACGCGGGTGCCTCGCCGACCTTGGCATTCTCCAGGAGCTGGGTCAGCTGGCGCACACGGAGCTCCTGCTTGCCCTGCTCTTCCTTGGCCGCGTGGTACCCGCCGTTCTCGCGCAGGTCGCCCTCCTCGCGCGCGGCCGCGATCTTGGCGGCGATCTCCGTGCGCGCAGGACCAGACAGGTACTCCAGCTCGGCCTTGAGCTGGTTGTACGCCTCCTGGGTCAGCCAGGTGACGTTCTCGCTGGTCTGGGTCACAGGTGCTCCTCGTAGGTACTGGGAATACAAAGCATCGCCCTACCCAGAAGAATGTTCCTTCATGAGTGGGCGAAACCACGAGCCTAACAATTCAGCGGCCCAAGGGGGAGGACATAAACCACAAGCATTACATCGCCGCAGGTCAGCGTGTTGTTTCGGGCGTCACACGCTGGAGGTTCGTCCCGCGCTGGAGGTTCGGTACACGCGGAAGGTTCGAGCGGATCAGCCGACGTGGCAGCCGAGGAGTTCCGCCGTGGTGCCGCGCGAGGTGGTCTGGAGGGTGACGACCTCGTCGATGTCGGTGGCGGCGGCGTCGAAGCGGAAGTCGGCGCGGCCGACCTCGGTGCCGTTCTCCGCCTGGGAGCGGACCGTGCAGTAGCCCTCGACACCGGCGTCCTTGTCGCCCGTGAGGTGTACCTTCACCGACTTCGCGGACGTCTCGAACGTGAGGATCTCGACGCTGATCCTGTTCCCGGCGACATAGTGGTACGCGAACCAGCCGATGAGGACGAGCAGGGCGGCGCCCAGGACGGCGCCGATGACCTTGAGCTTGCGGTCGGCGCGCTCGTCCGCGGAGCGGCCGTAGCGGCCCTCGGGCAGCTGAGTGCTCGCCGTACTCATGATCGTCCTCTCGGAGTGGGCCGGAACACGGTCCCCCACGGGGGGTCCAAGGTCCGGACCGGGAATATCCCGTCCCCCGATTCGGTCACTATAGAAGCCTCCCGCCCAGCGCCTGACGGCCGCCCCGACGGGGGTGTCCGCGCGGGACGGCAGTATTGACTCACCGGATCGCGCCGGGCCGAGTCACCGAAGTACAGGCCGGGCGCCGACTTACGAGGGAATGAGTCTTGACTGACCAGCTGCGACTGATGGCCGTGCACGCGCACCCCGACGACGAGTCGAGCAAGGGTGCGGCCACCATGGCGAAGTATGTGTCCGAGGGGGTGGACGTGCTGGTCGTGACCTGCACGGGCGGGGAGCGCGGCTCCATCCTCAATCCGAAGCTCCAGGGCGACAAGTACATCGAGGAGCACATTCACGAGGTACGCAAGAAGGAGATGGACGAGGCCCGCGAGATCCTCGGCGTCGAGCAGGAGTGGCTCGGCTTCGTCGACTCCGGTCTCCCCGAGGGCGACCCCCTGCCTCCCCTTCCCGAGGGCTGCTTCGCCCTGGAGGACGTCGACAAGGCGGCCGGTGAGCTGGTCAGAAAGATCCGGGCGTTCCGTCCCCAGGTGATCACCACCTACGACGAGAACGGCGGCTACCCGCACCCGGACCACATCATGACCCACAAGATCTCGATGGTGGCGTTCGAGGGCGCGGCGGACACCGAGAAGTACCCGGAGGACGCGTACGGCCCGGCGTACCAGCCGCAGAAGCTGTACTACAACCAGGGCTTCAACCGCCCCCGCACCGAGGCCCTGCACAACGCCCTGCTGGACCGCGGCCTGGAGTCCCCGTACGGGGACTGGCTCAAGCGGTGGGACGAGTCGGACCACAGGAACCGCACCCTGACCACGCACGTCCCGTGCGCCGAGTTCTTCGAGATCCGTGACAAGGCCCTCATCGCCCATGCCACGCAGATCGACCCCGACGGCGGCTGGTTCCGCGTCCCGATGGAGATCCAGAAGGAGGTCTGGCCCACCGAGGAGTACGAGCTCGCGAAGTCCCTCGTGGACACCTCGCTCCCGGAGGACGACCTCTTTGCGGGCATCCGCTAGCCCTGGGGGACAATGCCAGACATGAGCTTCAGCCTGGCAGTCACCACGCACGTCCTCCCCCTCGCCAAGGAGCTGGACAAGGACAAGGTCACCCCCGGCGTCCTCGGCTTCATCGTCTTCGCGGTGATGGCCCTGGCCGTCTGGGGCCTGATGAAGTCCATGAACAAGCACATGGGCAAGGTCGACTTCGAGGAGACGCCCGACCCGGCCGCCTCCGGCAAGGGGGCCGGCACGGCCGGCACCTCCCCGGCGTCCGGGAAGACGTCCCCGGCGAAGGGCTGAGCCCCTCGTGAAGGGCTGAGCCCCCGCGCCGGTCCGACGGCATGATTCCGTGACACCGCGACCGCACCGACATCGGCAGACAGCGCACCGACATCGGAACCGGCACCGGGTCATGGGGTCATGTTGTGCTGCCTCACTGGCCCGCCGTCACCGCCACCCCCATCACCTCGCGGGCGTGCCGGTTCGGGACCATGCCCAGGGTCCAGGCGCGCCAGCCGGCCTCCAGGTTCACGCCGCGTTCCAGGAGGAGCTCGTACGCCTCGATGTACTCGGTGAGCTTCTCGTCACGCAGCGGATGGGGTGTGCGGGAGAGCTGGGCGAGTTCCTCTTGGGCCACCGCCGTGCCGATCTCGACGCCGCCCGGTGCGCCGTACGGCAGCATCGTGCAGCGCAGGAAGCGCGCCCAGTCCTCGCCACGGCGGTCGCCGTAGGAGGCGAAGAGGCGCGTGGCCTCGTCGCACAGGGCGAGCGCCTGCGGGATGCGGGCGTTGCCGGCGTCCACGACCGCCAGTTCCAGACAGGTCCACGCCTCGCCGTGGGCGACGCCGATGCGCTGAAAGTCGGCGCGGGCGTCGACCAGCAGCTGACGGGCGAAGCCCGAGTTGCGCAGCGAGCCCGTCTGCACGGCCCGCTGGTCCCGGGTGACGCGTGCCGAGTGGTGCCGGGCGCAGGCCAGGCCGTACACGTCACGCATCCGCGAGAACATCGTCCGTGACCGCTCCAGCTCCCTGACCGCCTGGTCGAGGTTGCCCGTCTCCTCCAGCGACTGACCCAGGTAGTAGCCGGTCCACGCCTCACCGCGGGCGTCCTCGTTGTCGCGGTGGTGGGTGAGCGCCTGACGCAGGCCGTCGACGGCGGCGGAGGGGTCACCGGCGACGAGACGGGCCCGCGCGAGTTGCGTCATGCTCCAGGCCTGGCCGCGCGCGTCACGGGTACGGCCGAACAGGTCCAGGGCGGTGCCGAGCTCGCCCTGCGCGCGCGGGACATCGCCCATGCGCAGCAGCAGCTGGCCGAGCTGGAAGTGCGCCCAGCCCTCACCGTGCAGGGACTCCTGCTGACGGTGGACGACGAGGGCGCGGGTCAGCAGGTCCAGCGAATCGGCGAGCCGGGAGCGGTCGCGTTCCACCGCCGCCAGCGCGTGCATCGTCCAGGCGCGGTCGGCCGCCAGCTGGGGGACCGCCTGCATGTCCAGCGCCTCGTGCAGCTTGGCCGCCGCCTCGGTCAGATTGCCCTGGTGGTGCAGGGTGATGCCGAGGGAGCACAGGGCCCGGGCGGCGCCCGCGTCATGGTTGGTCTCCATATACAGGTCGACCACCGACGCCAGTGTCGTACGGGCCTTGTCCAGCTCGCCCAGCTGACGGGCCGCGATACCCGTACGCCACTGCACCGAGCGGGTCAGCAGCCCCTGGTCCACCGACTGGGCCAGCTCGCTCAGCTCACCGAGGCGGTAGAGGTCGCCGCGCAGCAGGCAGTAGTCGCACAGCGCGCCCAGCAGGCTCAGGACGGCCGCCTGGTTCACTCCCTCCGCGTGCCGCAGGGTGGAGGTGATGAAGCTCGTCTCGTCGTCCAGCCAGCGCAGCGCCTCGTCCAGTGACACGAAGCCGTGCGAGCCGAAACGGTCCGAGCGGGTCGACATGTTGCCGTCGACCAGGCGGAGCACCGAGTCGGCGAGGTCCGCGTAGGTGACGATCAGCCGCTCCTGCGCGGCCGTGCGCTCGCTCGGTTCCTCCTCGTCCACCAGCCGGGCCTGCGCGAACGCGCGCACCAGGTCGTGCAGCCGGTAGCGGTTGCCGTGCACATGGTCGATCAGCCCGGCGCGGGCCAGCGCGGTGAGATGGCGGGTCGCCTCCGTCTCGTCCGTGGCGAGCAGCGACGCGGCCGCCGCCGCGCCCAGTGAGGCCCGGCCCGCCAGCGCCAGCCTGCGCAGCAGCCGACGGGACGGCTCCGACTGGTCGGTGTAGCGCAGCCACAGCGCGCGCTCGACCGGCTCCACGGGACCGTACGCGCCCAGGTCCGCGGCGAGTCGGCGCGGGGTGCGCGGGCCGAGGGACGAACCGGCGACGCGCAGTGCGAGCGGCAGACCGCCGCACAGCTGCCGGATGCGGGACAGGGACTCGACGTCGTGCGCGGGCGCAGAGCCCGTCGCGGCCGTGCCCGCGTGCGCCCCGGCCGACAGGGCGGAGGCGTCCTGGGCCGCCGTGCCCAGCAGTTCCCGTGTGCCGTCGCCGTCCAGCGCCTCGACGGGCAGCTGGTGCACCCAGGCGGGGAGGTCGGCGGGCAGCGCGAGTGGGGCGCGCGCGGTGACGAGGACGAGGCTGTCGGAGCGTTCGGGGACGAGGGCGCGGACCTGCTCGGGGTCGGAGGCGTCGTCGAGGACGATCGTGACCGGCAGCGCCGTCAGATGCTGGTGGTACAGCTCGCTCAGCCGTTTGACCTGCTGGTCCTGCGAGGTGCGCTCACGGAACAGCAACTGCTCGCGGGGCGCGCCGAGCCGGTTCAGCAGATGCATCAGCGCGTCACGCGTCGGCAGCGGGGTCTCCCCGGGGCTGTCGGCGCGCAGATCGACGACGCAGGCACCGCGGAAGTAGTCGCGCAGATCGTGGGAGGCGTGGACGGCGAGCGTGGTACGGCCCGAGCCGGGCACGCCGTGCAGGACGACCACCGTCGGCCGGGTCTCGGTCTCGGCGCGGGCCGCCTGCACCCACTGGCGGATCTTCGCCATCTCCGCCCGTCGGCCCGCGAACCGGTCGTCTGCCTCGGGGAGTTGGGCGAACGACTGCTCCAGCACATTGCGCCGGCGGGCCGCCGCGCTCTTGTCGGCGCCCCGCAGCCGGGGCGCCTTCTTCTGCGCGGTGGAGGCGGTCAGCACGCGTTGCTGGTCCAGGAACGGGCGTATCCCGCGCACCTCCAGCGCCGTCAGCCACTGCAACCGCAGCTGCTCCGGGCCGCCGGGCTGGCCGAGGGCCCCCGCGTGGTGGTGCGCGGCCGGCAGATGCGAGGCGGTCACCTTCAGTACGGTCGCGACGGCGCTCGCGACGCCGACGATCAGACCGGTGCTCACGGCGGTGCCCGCGTCGACACCGAACGCCAGGTCGGTCACCACAGCGGTGCCGGCGGCGACGGCCGCCACCAGCAGGGGAGTTCCGGAGCCCTCCCGTGCGTAGCGCTGGCCGAAGGTCGGCCGGCCCGCCTCCGACTCGTCCAGCGCGCGGGTGTACGCCTCGTACTCCTCCGCCGCGTTCTGCGCCATCGTGTCCAGGGCGGCCCGTGCGCGCCCCAGCAGGACGACCCCGTCGGTACGGCCACCCGATCTGCGGACCTCCTCCTCGACCGCCCGGACCAACAGCCGTTCGGCCTCCCCCCGGTGGCTGTCCCGCATCACACGTCCCCCTTCGCCGAAACGGCTTTCCCAAGCCAGTGTGGAGCGGATGGGGCGCACTGGCGAGAGGGCCTGGATCAGCCCGGGGTCCCATGCGCGGGCGCATGGGAGGTCGCGCGGACGCATGGACGACGTTCCCGTATGGCGCCTTCACGTTTCCCGTATGCCGCCTTCACGGCTGTCGCCTCCACGGCACACCGCGTGCCGCGCGCATCGACCGTGGCGGTCCGGGCGGCCGGAGGGTCAGATCGGCTCCGTACGAGGGCTTCGGTCGCCGGTTCGCAGCAGGGCGGCGCCGGCGGGAGCCAGGGTGTGCAGGACGGACTGGCCCTGGCGGTGGCTGATGATGAGGCCCGCGTCGCGCAGGACGGTGGTGTGGCGGGTGGCGGCGGCCGCCGAGACCCCTGCGGCACGGGCGAGTTCACCGGTCGTGGCGCCGGTGACGGTCGCCCGGAGGATGACGGCGCGGGTCGCGCCGAGGAGCGCGGAGAGCGGGGCCCGTGCCTGCCGGGCCTCGGCGTCGTCGGCGCGGGGAGCCCGGTGGCGCAGCGGATAGGCGAGCACGGGCGGAAGATCGGAATCGGCCAGCGACACCGGGCCACCCCAGCAGAAGTACGACGGCACGAGCGTGAGGCCCCGCCCCCGTAAGTGCAGATCACGGTCCTCGGCGGCGTACTCCACCGACAGCGTGGGGGGTTGCCAGCGCATGTACGGTCCCAGCCCGGCCAGGAGCCCGTGGACGCCGCCCTCCAGCAGGGCGCGGGCACGGACGGAGCGGTCGGCGTCGATGTGCGCCTGGATGTGCTCGCCGTGGGGGTGGATGGCGACGTCGTAGTAGCTCCGCATGGTGTGGACGAACTCCTTGCGCCCGCGGCTGTCGGCCAACCCCCGGGACCACGTGGGCGCGCCGCTCACCTGGTCCAGAATGGCCAGTTCTCGCAGGACGCGTCGGCGGGGAATGCCCAGGACCGCGTCAAGGCCCGCCTCCAGGCCCTCGGATGATTCACCCGGTGTCAGGAAATCCGGGAAATAGGCGCCACGCGGGTAAAGGGGCAGCAATACCTTGCGGACGGCGGGTGCGAGCCCTTTCTCGTGCAGATCCACGCGGGCGGTCCGATGCCAGTCCGCGTAGGACCACAGGCCTCGACGGCTTTGGAAGCGGAGGAGGCTGAAAAAGATCTCCCAGAGCGGATCAGGTCGGGGCGCGACCTGGACGCGCGCGAGATCGGCGTCCGTGAAGTGTATGCGGAGCATTCAATTCCCGTCGTGGAACTGGGCTTTTGCGCTCAGGCGCAAAATTATTTCGATGCGGTGGGGAGGCTGACAAGGTGCGCACAGAGCCCGATCCCGGATCGGCCGAAAACCAATCCGGAAGGGACCGTGGCATCCCGTACGGCAATAGCTCCGGGTGCCGCCCTACGACCCCAAGGGGGAACGAATGCGACCGAATGTCATGGCCCGGACGCTTGTCAGCCTCACCGCCGTCGTCGGAATTGCCGCCGGGAGCCTGGCCGGTGCGAGCGCCGGCTTCGCGGCGTCCGAGTCGGCTCCGCGACAGGCGGTGACCGCTGATGCCTCGGTTCTCGCGGTGGTCAACCTCGGTCTGAGCACCAACCAGGCCAAGGGCGTCCAGCGCTGGCTGAGGGCCGAGTGGGCCTACGACGACTCGATCGACGGGCAGTTGGGCACCGACAGCTGGAAGGCGTTCCAGCGTCACCTCAAGGCGCACCACGGTTACCGGGGGTCCATCGACGGGATCGTCGGCAGCGGCACCGTGAGCGCGTTGCAGCGCTTCCTGAAGAACAACGGCTGGGGTTACGCCGGCGAGATCGACGGCCAGGCGGGGCCGCAGACCCAGGCGGCGTTCAAGACCTTCGCCAACTGGTGCGTGGACGTCTACTAGTGCCCTTGTCCCGAGCCGAGCGGCGCCCCCGGCCCGGCTGGGCCGCGCGCCGCTCGGCGGGGGCAGCCACCCGACCCGGGGGAGAAGCCATGCGCCCACGCACCCACCGCTCAGAGCGCCGCCGTATCGCCGCGATCGCCGTACTGACAGCCGGAACGCTCCTGACCGGCGTACCCACGGCGAGCGCCGCACCGTCCGAGCCCCACTGCGAGTACATCGACGACTCCGCCCGGCCCACGGTCCGCCCGGGCGACGTGAGCCCCGCCGTGCGTCAGGTGCAGTGCCTCGTCAACCAGTACAGCGGCTACCCCCGTTGGCTGGAAGAGGACGGGACCTACGGTCTGAGGACCCAGGACGCCGTCCGCTGGGTACAGAACTGCAACGGGACCACGGGCGGTCCCGACGGCATCGTCGGCCCCAGCACCTGGTCCCGGCTCTACACCCCCAAGCCGGAGTGCGCCTTCCAGCGCCCCGCCACCGAAGGCACCGAACAGGCGGAGCATCCGTAACGGGGGAACACACGTAACCGCGGAACACGCGTAATACCCGGAACACCCGGAGCGGGCCGGCCGGACAGGACATGACACTTGAGACGGACAGGGAGAAGCGCAGGATGAGGCACTCGGACTCCACCGGCTCCCGAAGCGGACGGCAGGGGGCCTCCCCGGCCTCCCTCCTGCCCCGGCGTGCGTTCCTGACGGCCCTCGGAGCCGCCGCCTCGGCCGCGGTCACCGGCCCGTCGCCGGCGGCGGCCGCCACGGCGGCCCCCTACACGCTGCTGTCCCGCAGGGACTGGGGCGCGGACGAAACGCTGCGTTTCGCCGCCGACGGCAGGGAACTCTGGCCGCCCGAGTACCACCCGGTCCAGACGCTCACCGTCCACCACACCGCCGACGGCAGCACCGACCCGGACCCGGCCGCCCGGGTGCGGGCGATCTACCGCGAGGAGGCGGTCGGCGCCGACGACTACGGGGACATCGGCTACAACTACCTGATCGACGAGAACGGCAGGGTGTACGAGGGACGCTGGTCCGGCACCGACGGCACGCCCGCCCACGACGCCGCGGGGCGGCTCGTCACCGGGGCACACGTGAAGGGCTACAACTCCGGGAACGTCGGCATCGCGCTGCTGGGCACGCTGACCGACCGGCCCGCGTCCGCCGCCGCACGCGCCACGCTGGTCCGGCTCCTCGCCGAACTCGCCGAGCGCCACGCGATCGATCCCCTGGGCAAGGTGGCCTACCGCAACCCCGTCAGCGGCGCCGGCCGGGTCGCCCCCGCGATCGGCGGGCACCGTCACTGGGCGAACACCGACTGCCCCGGCTCGCTGTACACCGCCATGCCGTCCCTCCGCGAGGAGGTCGAGGCCCTGATGACCGGGTGACCCGGGACGCACGCCCGTGCCGCACGGGCGGCGGTTCGGCGGGTGCGCAAGGATGGAGGCATGTCCAATCGACTCGCGCAGTCCACGTCCCCGTACCTCCTGCAGCACGCGGACAACCCTGTCGACTGGTGGCCCTGGGAGCCGGCGGCGTTCGAGGAGGCCCGGCGGCGCGGCGTCCCCATCCTGCTGAGCGTGGGCTACAGCTCCTGCCACTGGTGCCACGTCATGGCCCACGAGTCCTTCGAGGACGGCGAGACCGCCGCCTACCTCAACGCCCACTTCGTCAACGTCAAGGTCGACCGCGAGGAGCGGCCCGACGTCGACGCCGTGTACATGGAGGCGGTGCAGGCGGCCACCGGGCACGGCGGCTGGCCCATGACCGTGTTCCTCACCCCGGACGCGGAGCCCTTCTACTTCGGTACGTACTTCCCGCCGGCGCCCCGCCACGGCATGCCCTCCTTCCGGCAGGTGCTGGAGGGGGTGCGGGCGGCCTGGGCGGACCGGCGGGACGAGGTCGCCGAGGTGGCCGGGAAGATCGTCCGGGATCTGGCCGGCCGGGAGCTGAAGTTCGCGGGCGTGGAGGTGCCGGGCGAGCAGGACCTCGCCCAGGCGCTGCTCGGCCTCACCCGCGAGTACGACGCCTCCCACGGCGGCTTCGGCGGGGCACCGAAGTTCCCGCCGTCCATGGTGATCGAGTTCCTGCTGCGGCACGTCGCCCGCACCGGCTCCGAGGGCGCCCTGGAGATGGCGCGGGACACCTGCGAACGCATGGCCCGCGGCGGCATCTACGACCAGCTCGGCGGCGGCTTCGCCCGCTACTCCGTGGACCGCGAGTGGGTCGTGCCGCACTTCGAGAAGATGCTGTACGACAACGCCCTGCTCTGCCGGGTCTACGCCCACCTGTGGCGGGCCACCGGCTCCGAACTCGCCCGGCGGGTCGCGCTGGAGACCGCCGACTTCATGGTCCGCGAACTGCGCACCGCCGAGGGCGGATTCGCCTCCGCGCTGGACGCCGACAGCGACGACGGGACCGGCCGGCACGTCGAGGGCGCCTTCTACGTGTGGACCCCGGAGCAGCTGACCGAGGTGCTGGGGGAGGAGGACGGAAGGCTCGCCGCCCAGTACTTCGGCGTCACCGAGGAGGGCACCTTCGAGCACGGTGCCTCCGTTCTGCAGCTCCCGCAGCAGGAGGGCGTGTTCGACGCGGAGCGGATCGCGTCGGTCAAGGAGCGGCTGCTGCGCGCCCGCGCGGAGCGCCCCGCCCCCGGCCGGGACGACAAGGTCGTCGCCGCCTGGAACGGGCTAGCCGTCGCCGCGCTGGCCGAGACCGGCGCCTACTTCGACCGGCCCGACCTCGTGGACGCCGCCATCACCGCCGCCGACCTCCTCGTACGGCTTCATCTGGACGAGAAGGCGCGGCTCGCCCGTACCAGCAGGGACGGGCAGGCCGGGGCCCACGCGGGGGTGCTGGAGGACTACGCGGACGTCGCCGAGGGGTTCCTGGCGCTCGCCTCCGTGACCGGTGAGGGTGTGTGGCTGGAGTTCGCGGGGTTCCTGCTCGACCATGTGCTCGTCCGGTTCGTCGACGAGGAGTCGGGCGCGCTGTACGACACGGCGGCCGACGCGGAGCAGCTCATCCGGCGGCCCCAGGACCCCACCGACAACGCCGTCCCCTCGGGGTGGAGCGCGGCGGCCGGGGCGCTGCTCGGGTATGCCGCGCACACCGGGTCCGAGCCCCATCGGACCGCCGCCGAGCGGGCCTTGGGCGTGGTGAAGGCGCTGGGGCCGCGGGCGCCGAGGTTCACCGGCTGGGGGCTCGCCACCGCGGAGGCCCTGCTCGACGGGCCCCGTGAGGTCGCGATCGTCGGACCGGACGGTGATCCGCGGACGAGGGAGCTGCACCGTACGGCCCTGCTCGGCACGGCGCCGGGCGCGGTCGTCGCCGTGGGGGCCGAGGGCAGTGACGAGCTGCCGCTGCTCGCCGACCGTCCGCTCGTCGGCGGTGCACCGGCGGCGTACGTCTGCCGTGACTTCACCTGTGACGCGCCCACGACGGACACCGACCGTCTTCGTACGGCCCTTCGAACAGCGTTGAACGGCTGAAAAACGCCCCTGACGTGCGGGGACGAGGTCGAACAACTGGCCGGAAGTGGGTGAGTGTTCGGACTCGTCCGTTTGTGGCGTCTGTCGTTCGGAAACACGCTATTTATCGGAAGGGTCCACAGGATTCACAGTTTCCCCCTAGTCTCTGCACTGGTACGCGACCGGAGTGACGCTCCGTCAGGAGTGTGAACTCCGGTCGTGACAGGGGGCTTTGGGATCTGGGGGGATCTTTCTTGCTGACGTCAGTCTTCATTGCCGTCGTCTCGCTGGCCTTGTTCTGGATGGCGGCCTTCACTCTGTGGTGGCAGATGCACGCGTGGCGTACGCCCGAGGTGCTTGCCTCCACCCGGTTCAGCAGACCCGACGGGGACGAACATGTGTCCTTCTCGCTGCTGCTGCCCGCACGCCATGAACAGGCCGTGCTCGATCACACCATCCAACGACTACTTGAATCCAGCCACGACGACTTCGAGATCATCGTGATCGTCGGGCACGACGATCCGGAGACCACGGCGGTCGCCCGGTCGGCCGAGGCCCGCGATCCGCGGGTCCGCGTCGTCGTCGACCATCATGAGAAGAAGAACAAGCCGAAAGCGATGAACACGGCGTTGCCGCACTGCCGCGGTGACGTCGTCGGTGTTTTCGACGCCGAGGACCAGGTCCACCCGGAGCTGCTCTCCCACGTCGACCACGCCTTCCGCACCACCGGCGCGGACGTCGTCCAGGGCGGGGTGCAGCTGATCAACTTCCACTCCAGCTGGTACAGCCTGCGCAACTGCCTGGAGTACTTCTTCTGGTTCCGCTCCCGGCTGCATCTGCACGCGCAGAAAGGGTTCATCCCGCTCGGGGGCAACACCGTCTTCGTCCGCACCGGAGTGCTGCGCGACGCCGGCGGCTGGGACCCCGACTGTCTCGCCGAGGACTGCGACCTCGGCGTACGCCTCTCCAGCGTCGGCAAGAAGGTCGTCGTCGCCTACGACTCCGACATGGTCACCCGTGAGGAGACCCCCGGCAGCCTGATGTCGCTGATGAAGCAGCGCACTCGCTGGAACCAGGGCTTCCTCCAGGTCTACCGCAAGCGGGACTGGAAGCAGCTCCCCGGATTCCGGCAGCGGTTGCTGGCCCGCTACACCCTCATGACGCCGTACCTCCAGGCAGTGTCCGGCGTGATCATCCCGCTGAACGTGGCCATCGCGCTCTTCCTCGACGTGCCCGTCGGCATCGCCTTCATCACCTTCCTGCCGGCCGTCACCGCGCTTGTGACCTTCGTGTTCGAGGTCGTCGGACTGCACGACTTCGGCAAGCAGTACGGCCTGCGCGTCCGGTTCTCCCACTACGTCAAGCTCATCGTGGGCGGGCCCTTCTACCAGGTGCTCCTGGCCCTCGCCGCCGTACGCGCCGTCTGGCGCGAACAACGCGGCCGCAACGACTGGGAGTTGACGAGCCATGTCGGCGCACATCTCGCGAACGTGAACCGAGAGGACGTTCCTGCGTGACCTCCACACTTCCCGCGGCGACCAAGACGGAAGTCAAGGTCCCCGCGCAGCGGACAGCTGCGCCCGCAGCCCGTTCGACCGGTCGAACGACTCCTTCCGTTCCGCCCGGCCGTCTGCGCTCATCGCGCCCCGACCTGCTCCTGTGCGGCCTCCTCCTCGTGGGGATCATGATCGTGCAGGGCTGGAACATCGCCGACTACCCGACCCTCAGCGACGACGAGGGCACCTACCTCGCCCAGGCCTGGGCGGTGCAGGAGGGCAGAGGACTCGCCCACTACACCTACTGGTACGACCACCCGCCCCTCGGCTGGATCCAGATCGCCATCCTGACCTGGATCCCCGCCCAGCTCGCCCCCGAGTCGATGACCGTCGGCTCGATGCGCGCCGTGATGCTGCTGGTCAGCGCCGTCAGCGCGATCCTCGTCTATGTCCTCGGCCGCCGTCTGTCGCTGCCCCGCTGGGCCGCCGGCCTCGGCATGGCCCTCTTCGGGCTCTCCCCGCTGTCCGTCGTCCTCCAACGGGAGATCTTCCTCGACAACCTCGCGGTCATGTGGACGCTGCTCGCGTTCTGCCTCGCAGCCTCCCCGAGCCGTCACCTCTGGCACCACTTCGGCGCGGGCATCGCCGCCGCCGTGGCGGTCCTCACCAAGGAGACGATGCTCCTCGTCCTGCCCGCCGTGCTGCTCACCATGTGGCGGCACAGCCACCGGGACACCCGCAAGTTCGCCCTCACCGGCGCCATCACGGCCTGCACCCTGATCGGCGTGTCGTACCCGCTGTTCGCCGTCCTCAAGGGCGAGCTGTTCCCCGGCGCCGGCCATGTGTCCCTGTGGGACGGCATCGTCTACCAGATGAGCCGCCCCGGCTCCGGCTTCATCCTCACCGAGGGCACCGGCTCTTACGGCGTCCTGCAGTCCTGGCTCTACTACGACCGCGTCCTGCCCCTCGGCGGACTCGCCGGCGCCCTGCTGCTCCTGATCACCTGGCGCTGGTCGGTGACGGCCCGCGCCCTCGCCGGGCCCGCCCTGGCCGTCGCGATCCTCGCCGGCATGGCCCTGCGCCCCGGCTATCTGCCCGCGATGTACGTCATCCAGGCGCTGCCCTTCCTCGCCCTGGTCCTCGCGGGCGGCGCCGCGAGCGTCACCCACGGGGTCCTCCGCCGCCGGCGGAGCGCGACCGAGAGGCGCCCGCTGACCTGGACGCGGTACGCGGTGGCCGTCGCCCTCGCCGCCGCGGCCGCCCTGTACGTCGTCCCGCGCTGGTACGACGGCAACCGCACCGCCATGACGTCCGACGCCAACGCCCCCTACGAGCAGGCCGCGAAGTGGCTCGGCAGCGAGGTCGAGGACCCCGGCCGCACCCGGGTCCTCGTCGACGACGCCCTCTGGCTCGACCTCGTCCACGAGGGCTACAAACCGGGCCTCGGCGTCATCTGGTTCTACAAGGCCGACCTCGACCCCGCGGTCACGAAGACGATGCCCCGCGGCTGGCGCGACCTCGACTACGTGGTCGCCTCCCCGACGGTACGGCGCGACGCGGTCGACCTGCCCAACGTGAGGGCCGCGATGAAGAACTCGACACCGGTCGCCACCTTCGGCACCGGCGAGGACCGCATCGAGATCCGCAAGATCCAGGCCGCGGGAGGCGACCGATGAGCAGCGGTTACGAGTCCATCGTCCCCAAGGAGCTGGGCGATCCGGCGGTGCGCGGCGCCGAGGTGCCCGAGCCCGGTGCCGTCACCATCGTCGTCCCCACCTTCAACGAGTCCGCCAACGTACGCGAGCTGCTCCACCAGATCACCGAGACGGTGCCCACGCGGCTGCCGTGCGAGGTCGTCTTCGTGGACGACTCCACCGACGACACCCCCGACGTCATCAACGAGGCCGCGCAGGACTGCCCGTTCCCGGTGACCGTCCTGCACCGCGACCGACCGACGGGCGGGCTCGGCGGGGCCGTCGTCGAGGGCATGAAGGCCGCGACCTCCGACTGGATCGTCGTCATGGACGGCGACCTCCAGCACCCGCCGTCCCTCGTACCCGAGTTGGTCGCGACGGGGGAGCGCTCGTCGGCGGGCCTCGTCGTCGCCTCCCGCTACATCAAGGGCGGCAGCCGCGCCGGGCTCGCCGGCAGCTACCGCATCGCCGTCTCCCGCGGCGCGACCTGGCTCACCAAGTCCCTGTTCCCGCGCAGGCTGCACGGCATCAGCGACCCGATGAGCGGCTTCTTCGCGATCCGCCGCAGCGTCGTCACCGCGGAGACCCTCCAGCCCCTCGGCTACAAGATCCTCCTCGAACTGGCCGTGCGCAGCCGTCCCCGCCAGGTCACCGAGGTGCCCTTCGTCTTCCAGGACCGCTTCGCCGGCGAGTCCAAGTCGACCGCGAAGGAGGGCTTCCGGTTCCTGCGCCATCTGGCGGGCCTGCGCACCGCGTCCCCCCTGGCCCGCATGATCGTCTTCGGTCTGATCGGCGTCACCGGCTTCCTGCCGAACCTGGCCGGCCTGTACGCGCTGACCTCGGCCGGCATGCACTACGTCCCCGCCGAGATCCTCGCCAACCAGCTCGGGGTGCTCTGGAACTTCTACCTCATCGAGCACCTGTGCTTCCGCGAGCGGCGGGCACACCGCAGGGGCTGGGACCGCCTCGGCCGGTTCGCGGTCCTCGCCAACGCCGACCTGGTGCTGCGGATCCCGCTGATCGCCCTGTTCGTCGGCCAGTTCGGCATGGGGGCGCTGCCCGCCACCGCGCTCGCCCTGGTGACGACGTTCGTCCTGCGCTTCGCGGGCACGGAAGCGCTCATCTACCTGCCCCGCAGGAAACCCCGCCGTGGGGAGCGCGGCGGGGAGCAGAAGGCCGGCGGGGGGCCCGGTTCGGCCGCGAGCACGGAGGCCGAGCGGCGGTCCGGTCCGGCCGAGTCCGCAAGGAGAACACGATGACGAGCCGTCTCAAGAGCCGCACGAGAATCCGCATACGACCCAGACCCAGACGCAGGACGGCCCTGCTGGCCGTGGGCGCCCTCGCCTCGGGCCTCCTCCTCGTCTCGCCCCCGTCGGCGTCCGCCGCCAACCTCGTCCAGAACCCCGGCTTCGAGACGGCGGGCCCACCGGGCGCGGCCGACATGCCGTACTGCTGGGAGAAGTCCGGCTGGGGCGACAACGACTTCAGCTTCACCACGGTCGCGGACGCCCACTCCGGCAGCAAGGCCATGAAGGTCGAGCTGACCCGCCGGGTCTCGGGTGACCGCAAGGCCCTGATCACCGAGTCGGCGGCCTGCGCCCCGTCGGTCTCGGTGGGCAAGCAGTACGACCTGAGCCTCTGGTACAAGTCGACGACCCCGGACACGGCCCTCACCCTCTTCCGGCACGACACCACCGCCGGCTGGCAGTACTGGACCGACCTGAAGACCCTGGACATGGCGGGCACCTGGACCCAGGCGTCCGTCCGCACCCCCGAGATCCCGGCGGGCACCGACCGCATCACGTGGGGCGTCTCCGTCTACGGCACCGGCTCGGTCACCACCGACGACTACACGATGGACCAGGTCGCCGACCCCGTCCCGGAACCCGTGTGCACCGGCACACCGGCGGAGTGCGCGAACGGCCGCTGGGACGTCCTGCCCACCCAGAACCCCGTACGCTCCATGCACTCCGTCGTCCTCAGCAACGGCAAGGTGCTGCTGATCGCCGGCTCCGGCAACAGCGAGCAGATGTTCGAGGCGGGCACGTTCACCTCGGCGGTCTACGACCCGAAGACGGGCACGTACAAGCAGATCCCGACGCCCGACGACATGTTCTGCGCGGGCCACGTCCAGCTCGACGACGGACGTGTCCTGGTGATGAGCGGCAACAAGGCGTACCCGGCGGCCAACGGCTCGCACGGCTACGAGGGCTACAAGGACTCGTACATCTTCGACCCGGTCACCGAGACGTACAGCAAGACCAACAACATGAACGACGGCCACTGGTATCCGTCGGCGACGATCCTCGGCAACGGTGACGTCATCTCGTTCGGCGGCCTGCGCGAGGACTCCACGGGTTCGGTGACGGCCGAACTGTGGTCGGACGCCGAGCAGAAGTGGCTGGAACTCTGGAAGGTCAACCAGACCTGGTCGTACTGGGGTCTGTACCCGTCGATGATCCTCATGCAGGACGGCCGCCTCTTCTACTCGGGCAGCCATGTCTTCGGCAACAACATCCCCGGCACGGGTTCGGCGATCTACGACTACGGCGCGAACACGGTCACGTCCGTGTCCGGGCTCCAGCGGAAGGACGAACGCGACCAGTCCGCGAGCGTGCTCCTGCCCCCCGCCCAGGACCAGAAGGTCCTCACCCTCGGTGGCGGCAACATCGAGTCGAACCCGGAGGCGAACCGCCTGACGGACATCATCGACCTCAAGGCCCCGAACCCGGCGTACGTCGCCGGCCCGCCGATCCCGCAGGGCACGGTGGACCTCGGCGCCGGCAAGGTCGCCCAGACGGGCAACCAGGGCAAGATGTACGTCTCCGCGGTCCTCCTGCCCGACGGCAAGGTCCTGGAGACGGGCGGCGGCCTCCACAACCGCGCCAACCCGGTCTTCGAGGCGTCGCTCTACGACCCGGCGACGCACACGTTCGACCCGGTCGCGGCGGACCCCGAGGCCCGCGGCTACCACTCCTCGGCGTTCCTGCTCCCCGACGGCCGCGTCATGGCCACGGGCGACAACCCCGGCAACGGCTCCTGGAACCACAACGTGTCGATCTACACGCCCCCGTACCTCCTGAAGGGCGCCCGCCCGAAGATCACGTCGGTGATCGACAAGGAGTGGGTGTACGGGGACACGCAGCGCATCACGGTGGACCGCCCGATCGCGAAGGCGGAACTGATCCGCCCCGCGGCGGTGACGCACTCCTCCGACCCGAACCAGCGCTATGTGGACCTGCCGCTGTCGGTCGACGGCAACAACGTCGACCTGAACGTGACGAGCAACCCGAACCTGGCCCCACCGGGCTGGTACATGCTCTTCGCGGTCGACGCCAACGGCATCCCGTCGGTGGCGGAATGGGTCCACCTGCAAGGCCCGTCGGCCCTGGCGCAGGCCTCCGGCGAGGCCCCGTCGGCGCACGTCCACGACTTCGCGGACGGCCTGAAGGGCAAGACGACGGGCCCGAAGAAGAAGACGAAGTCGAAGCAGGTGAGCCCCACGCTGTCAGGCTGCGACCGCCACTACGGCTCCGCGAACGTGTGCGTTCCGACGGCCTTCCCGGCAGAGGTCAAGCCGACGACGACGTCTCGCTGCACCTGGCTGAAGGACAACGACTACGGCCGCCTGAAACTGAACGGCAAGGACGACCCGCTGGGCCTGGACCGGAACGGGGACGGACTGGCGTGCGGGAAGGGGGATGTGAAGCGGAGCTGAGGGCCGACGGCCCCGTATCCGACGGCACTTCGTCGGGTGCGGGGCCGTCGCGTGCGCTGGGGTTGCCCGCGGTGACGTGCACGGGGCTCAAGCGCGACCGAGGAGGTGCGCGGCGCCGGGTGAGGCTTGGACGGACTGACGACAGTCCGGTGCGGCCGGAGGCACCGGCTGTCCGTCGAGGGCACGACACAGAGCGGCGTGCAGATGCTCGGCCTCGACGAGGGTGAGGGCCCACTCGGTGTGCCGCTCTTCGAGTCGACCCTCACGGCCGCACGCATGGCGGAGCCGTACCCCGAACTCCTGTCAGCCAGTTCCCACATGCTGGCTGGTCGGCCGGCGCCCGGGGTGACAGATCGCCGGAGGCTCACCGGGTGTTCCGAATGAGTGAGGCCACGGGACGACAGCGGCGTGGTGGAGGGGGCTCGGGGGACAGGCCGGATAAGCGTCTGGCATGACGACAGCTCCGCCGCGCAGACGTTCCGCCGTCCTCTCCTTGGCCGCCGCCGTGCTACTGGCCGCACCGACCGCGATGGCAGCCACGCCCCCAGCCACCTCTCCGGACGCCCTCTTCGCCTCGGAGACCCCGCTTCGTGGGCACCCCTCTCCCCCTGCCGACACCAGTCGGCAGGTGAAGCGGTTCAAGCACCAACTCGCCGGATCCGGCTACGTCTCGCAGTCAGGAACCGAGGCCGTCTTCGACCTGAACCGCAGGTACTGCGAAGGCGTCCTCTTCAGCGGCATGTGGCCCAACCCCCAGTCCCCCTACATCATCACCAACATGCCCGAGGTCCCGGGCCAGGCACCCAATACCAACCCGCCCGTGTCGTGGCGCCTCCGGCAGGACGAGGCCATCGTCCTGATCGGCACGACGCCACCGCCCGTGGAGTACTTCTCCTTCGACCTCACCAACATCAAGGGCTCCCTGCACACCGGCCCGGTCGTGTGGACCTCCGTGGGCGACCCGACCAACAACAAGACCGTGCGCACGACCGGCCGGGAACCGTACAACCGGCCGTTCGCCCTGGTGATCACCGGTAACGGCCGCACCCGGGACGAGGTGGACAGGATGCTGCACGCCTCGGGGCTGGGCGGCGAGACCAACCACATGACGATCCCGCCGGCCCTTTACCGGCTCGGCCTCGACCAGGATGCCGACCAGTTCCTGCTCGGCATCCGCACAGCCGTCCCCGAGCCCGGCTTCGAGAAGGCACTCGACGACTACCGTGCCACTCCGCCCGTCCAGGTCCTGCGGGTGCGGCCGCAGAGCAGCTCCGGAGACGAGACGAAGCCGGTGTACGCGCCCGATCCGCTGCCCGTCCCCAAGCTGCGCGTCTCCGGGACCGGGGCCACCGAACTCAACCTCAACCCCACCCTGCAACTGCTACGCCGGCGGATCATCGACGCCTACCCGGGCTATGAGGCGCACGACGACGTGGTCGAGCGTGGCTTTGAGGAGTCGTACCCGGGGTTGCAGAACAACCTGGCGATCGATCCGCCCACCACTGGCGTGGGCGCGCTGTCCAACGATGCCGACGACCCGATCTCCCGTAACTTCTCCCTGCCGGACGGCTCCTTCGTGGTCACCTACGGCACGAACCACGTGGCCACCGGGCAGGCGAGCTACTCCAGCGTCACGCTCAACGCCGACGCCCACGCAGCCGTGGCCCTGTCCGCAAAGAACAACCGCGACCTGCTGGGCAGCGCACGCGACTTCATCCCCGACCAGCCGGACGCAGACAAGCTCTACGCCTGGTCCTTCAGCCGCGCCGGTGACAGCGGCCCCTCCGGTCCGCACGTCACCGCACTCCCACCCACCAGCACAGACTTCTGCGCGCAGTACGGCACCGACCGGCCCGTCGACACGAGCACGCTCCGCGTCGTGGCCCGCGCCTACATGCAACCCGAAACCCTCACCCGCCCCGCCCTCTCCTCACTCCTCCTCGACCGGCTGCTCATCTTCACCCCGAAGAAGTAGGGCACCGACAGGCGAGCAGCGGTGCCCAACCAGGGCTTCCCGCCGTTCCTGCCTTGTCTGAACGCACGCTCCACTCCATCGGAGCGAGTGCGGCGGGCACCGTCCTTCGCGGTGAACCGCGGCCGGCCGAGGAGACGTCGCTGGTCAGGGCAACCCATATACGGCCGGCCGCGGAGTCGGGCGGGGAGAGGATCAGCCCAGGCGCTCCACCAGGGCCTGGTACTCGTCCCACAGTTCCTTCGGCGTGTGGTCACCGAAGGTGTTGAGGTGGTCGGGGACGAGCGACGCCTCCTCCCGCCACACCTCCTTGTCGACGGTCAGCAGGAAGTCCAGGTCGGAGGAGGACAGGTCCAGTCCGGCCGTGTCCAGGGCGGACGCCGTCGGCAGGATGCCGATCGGGGTCTCCACACCCTCCGCCTTGCCGTCCAGCCGCTCCACGATCCACTTCAGGACGCGACTGTTCTCGCCGAAGCCCGGCCAGACGAACTTGCCCTGGTCGTCCTTGCGGAACCAGTTGACGTAGTAGATCTTCGGCAGCTTCGACTGGTCCTTGTCCTTGGCCACGTCGATCCAGTGGGCCATGTAGTCGCCCATGTTGTAGCCGCAGAACGGCAGCATCGCGAACGGGTCGCGGCGCAGCTCGCCGACCTTGCCCTCGGCCGCCGCCGTCTTCTCGGACGCCACGTTCGCGCCGAGGAAGACACCGTGGTTCCAGTCGAAGGACTCCGTCACCAGCGGTACGGCCGTGGCGCGGCGCCCACCGAAGAGGATCGCCGAGATCGGCACGCCCTTGGGGTCCTCCCACTCGGGCGCGATGATCGGGCACTGCGACGCGGGCACCGTGAAGCGGGCGTTGGGGTGGGCGGCCGGGGTCTCGGACGCCGGCGTCCACTCGTTGCCCTTCCAGTCCGTGAGGTGCTCCGGGGTCTCCTCCGTCATCCCCTCCCACCAGATGTCGCCGTCGTCGGTCAGCGCGACGTTGGTGAAGACCGAGTTGCCCCAGAGCGTCTTCATCGCGTTGGCGTTGGTGTGCTCACCGGTGCCGGGGGCGACGCCGAAGAACCCGGCCTCGGGGTTGATCGCGTAGAGCCGGCCGTCCTCGCCGAAGCGCATCCACGCGATGTCGTCGCCGATCGTCTCGACCGTCCAGCCGGATATCGTCGGCTCCAGCATCGCGAGGTTCGTCTTGCCGCACGCCGACGGGAACGCCGCCGCCACGTACTTCGACTCTCCGTGCGGCGGCGTGAGCTTGAGGATCAGCATGTGCTCCGCGAGCCAGCCCTCGTCGCGGGCCATGACGGAGGCGATGCGCAGGGCGTAGCACTTCTTGCCCAGCAGCGCGTTGCCGCCGTAGCCGGAGCCGTACGACCAGATCTCGCGGCTCTCGGGGAAGTGGGAGATGTACTTGGTGCTGTTGCAGGGCCAGGGGACGTCCTCCTGGCCGGGCTCCAGCGGGGCGCCGAGGGTGTGCACGGCCTTCACGAAGAAGCCCTCGGAGCCCAGCTCGTCCAGGACCGGCTGCCCCATGCGCGTCATCGTGCGCATGGAGACGGCGACGTACGCGGAGTCCGTGATCTCGACGCCGATCGCGGAGAGCGGCGAGCCGAGGGGGCCCATGCAGAACGGGACGACGTACATCGTCCGGCCGCGCATCGAGCCGCGGAACAGGCCCTTCTCGCCCTGGAAGATGTCCCGCATCTCGGCGGGGGCCTTCCAGTGGTTGGTCGGACCCGCGTCCTCCTCCTTCTCCGAGCAGATGAACGTACGGTCCTCGACCCGGGCGACATCGGTCGGGTCGGAGGCCGCGTAGTAGGAGTTCGGGCGCTTGATGGCGTCGAGTTTTCGGAAGGTGCCCTTCTCGACGAGCTCCTCGCACAGGCGCTCGTACTCGGCCTCGGATCCGTCACACCAGACCACGTTGTCCGGCTGGGTCAGTTCGGCGATCTCGTTCACCCAGGAGATCAGTTCTCGGTGGGTGGTGGGGACGGTTGACGGGGGAGCCGCGATGTCGCGCGCCACGATTGCTCCTAAATGAGGGGTTTTTTGTTGGAGGCCCCGTGGGGGCTGCGGCCCGGATGCTTCACGGGTTGGATCTTTGGGCGCTCATCCGGTGCCGACCGCACTCATTTGATCATCCGACGAGAGTGCCCATATGTCCAGAGGGCCTCACACCTGAGCACCGTGAGTATCGCCACTCATCCGTTCCGTTGCCGGAGGTTTCCGTGGGTCACCACTGCTTCACCGTGGGTATCCGGGAATTCACTCAGGCATCCCCGATCCGACGTTCGCGTGAGAGGATGGCCACTTCCGGCCGTTCGAACGGCCCGCACCGTCCCGCAAGTTACGGTTCCGTAGGTACCATGCCGGACATGACTGCGTCCGTCCCCGACGCGCACACGGAGACGCCGGCCGATCGCCGCCGTCCGGACGCGCGTTCCTTGCCGCACCAGATCGCCCACCAGATCAGTCACCAGATCTCGGACGAACTCCACGAGATAAAGCCCAAGCTGCGCGGCTGGCTGCACCTCGGTATGTTCCCGGCCGTACTCGTCGCCGGCCTGGTGCTCACCGCGCTCGCGGACTCGACCCGGGGGCGCATCGCCTGCGGTATCTACGTACTCACCGCCTGCCTGCTGTTCGGCGTGAGCGCGCTGTACCACCGGGGCAACTGGAGCCCCCGTATGGACGGCATCCTGCGCCGGCTCGACCACGCGAACATCTTCCTGATCATCGCGGGTACGTACACGCCCCTGACCATGCTGCTCCTGCCCGAGACCAAGGGGCAGTGGCTGCTGTGGGGCATCTGGGGCGCGGCGCTCGCGGGCATCGTCTTCCGGGTCTTCTGGGTCGGCGCCCCGCGCTGGCTCTACACGCCCTGCTACATCGCGATGGGCTGGGCCGCGGTCTTCTTCCTGCCCGACTTCATGCGGACCGGCGGCATCGCCGTCCTGGTCCTCGTGGTGGTCGGCGGGCTCCTCTACAGCGCCGGCGGCGTGATCTACGGCATCAAGAAGCCGAATCCCTCCCCGAGGTGGTTCGGCTTCCACGAGGTCTTCCACTCGCTGACGCTCGCCGCGTTCGTGGTGCACTACGTCGGTATCTCGCTGGTGGCGTACCAGCACGCGTAGCGGTTCGGACGAACCGGTACGCGGAGCGGATCGGGTTGCGTCCGCTCCGCTCCTTGACGGCCACGGCTTCCCGCCGTGGCCGTTTGTCCTTCCCGTGGGGCGGGCCGGCGGGGGCGGCGCGAGGGCCTGGGGAGGCGGGCTGCGGGGGCGGGCGGGGGCGGTCCGCGGGCATGGTGGCGCCGGAGGCCGATGGCCGAGAATGAGCCGCATGAGCCCCGCACGCACGTCTCCCCCCACCGACGGCCCCCAGCTGGGACTCCGTGAGCGGAAAAAGATCAAGACCCGGACGGCGATCCGCGACGCCACCTACGCGTTGATCAAGGAACACGGCTACGACGCCACCACGATCGAGCAGATCGCGGACCGCGCCGAGGTCTCGCCGTCCACGGTCTTCCGCTACTTCCCCACCAAGGAGGACATCGTCGTCACCGACGAGTACGACCCGGTCCTCCTGGCGGAACTCGCCGGGCGGCCGGTGGACGAGCCGTGGGTCGACTCGCTGCGGCACGTCACGAAGAAGGCCCTCGGCTTCGGGCTGGAGCGGGAGCCGGAGATCACCCGGCTGCGGGCCCGTCTGATGGCCACCGTCCCCGCCGTACGGAGCCGCATGGTGGAGAGCATGGCCGTCACCGGCCGGCGGATCGCCGAGGCCGTCTCCGCGCGCACCGGCCTCGACCGGGACAGCCTGGAGGTGCGGGTCTTCACGATGTCCCTCGTCGGCGGACTCGCGGAGATCACCCTCTACTGGGCCGAGAACGACTTCCGCGACGACCCCGCCGACCTCGTCGACCGTGCCCTGGCCGTCCTGGAACACGGCCTCGCTCCCGGAAAACCCTGAGGTCACCCGCCCTCCGCCATGCCATCCTGACCAGGTGAACGGTCCCGAGATCCACGTCGAAGTCGCTCCCGAGCTGGCCCTGTTCGTGCCGCACCATCGCCGCGGCGGCGCGACCGCCCTCGCCACGGACGGAGTCTCCACGCTCGGCCATGTCGTCGAGTCGCTGGGCGTCCCGCTGACGGAGGTCGGGACGCTGGTCGTGGACGGCCGCGAGGTGCCGGTGTCGCATGTGCCGGCGGCCGGCGAGTCCGTGACCGTACGCCCGGTCGAGCGCCCCCAACGCGTACCGGGCGCCCCGCTCCGCTTCCTCCTGGACGTCCACCTCGGCACGCTCGCGCGGCGGCTCCGGCTGCTCGGCGTCGACACGGCGTACGAGTCGACCGACATCGGCGACCCGGCGCTCGCCACGCGGTCCGCCGCCGAGCGGCGTGTGATGCTCAGCCGCGACCGGGGGCTGCTGCGGCGGCGTGAGCTGTGGGCGGGGGCGTACATCTACAGCACACAGCCGGACGAGCAACTGAGCGACGTACTGGACCGTTTCGCGCCGGAGCTGCGGCCGTGGACCCGCTGCACCGCCTGCAACGGACTGCTGAGGCCGGCCACGAAGGAAGAGGTCGCCGACCGCCTGGAGCACGGCACGCGGCGGTCGTACGACGTGTTCGCGCAGTGCGGCGACTGCGGACGGGCGTACTGGAAGGGCGCGCACCACGAGCAGCTGGAGGCGATCGTGCGGGAGGCGTTGAGGACGCGCACCCAGGCGGGTTAGTACGGCAGCCGATCACGCGGCGGTGGCGCCCGTGCCGGGCCGTCGGCGGGTGCGTGCCGTCGGTGGTGTCAGTGGTGGAGGACCATCTCCTTCGCCCGGCGGTACTCCTCGTCGGTGATGTCGCCCTTGGCCCGGATCTCGGAGAGCTTGGCGAGTTGCTCCGCCTCGTCGGCGGGGCCGGCGGTGCCGACGGTCTCGCGTACGTACTGGTCCGTCTCCCGCAGCTTGGCCCGGACGTGGTCCTGTTCACGCCGGCCCATGTCCTTGCCCCGGGCGATGACGTAGACGAAGACGCCCAGGAACGGCAGGACGAGCGCGAAGAGCAGCCAGCCCGCCTTGGCCCAGCCGCTCAGCCCGTCGTCCCGGAAGATGTCGACGACCACGCGGAACAGCAGGAAGAACCACATGACCCACAGGAAGATCCACAGGATCGTCCAGAAGGCCCCCAGGAGGGGGTAGTCGTAGGCCAGGTTCACGGTGCTTTCCATGGTTTCTCCTGTCGTGTGTGTACGCCTTCGGGAGGGCCGGCGTCAGGCGGGGGCCGGCCCTCGGCGTCACGCGGGGGTGGGTGCCGACCGGCCGTCGGCGGATGGGCGTCGCTCCGGCCCGGAGGCCGCCGCGAGTATGCCGAGGATGATCAGTACGAGGACGACGATGCCGAGGATGAGGGCCACGGCCCCGGGGGTGGGGTAGTTCCACAGCACCAGGGCGAGCGCGCCGCCGCCGATGGCGATACCGGTGGTCCACTTGACGTGGGCGGCCAGCCAGCGGCCGGTCTCGCCGGTGCGCAGACCCTGGCGCGCCATGGCCCGCCCGGTGGCGCCGGTCGCCTTCGCCGCCGTCTCTCTGACCCACCGGGCAGGGCGCGAGGGTCCGTACAGGTACGCGGCCAGCGCCGTGATCACCGCGATGACCAGGACCGTGACCGTGCTGTTCTTGAGGAAGCGGATGAAGGTGTCGTAGATGTCGGCTGCGGCGTTCTTCGGCAGGACGCTCGACGGGACGGAGTCCAGATAGACCGACCGCATCACGGCGAGGCCGACGAGCAGCACGATCATCATGATCCCGATGCCGATCGCCGTCGCCATCAGCGCCACGCGGTGCCTGGGCGCGCTCCATATGGCGAGCGCCGACAGGACGAGCACCAGGACGGGGAGCCAGGTGCCGACGATGTCCAGCAGGCGCATGGCGTCCTGGGCCTCGTTCAGTTTGTCGGTCTTCAACAAGGTGACCTTCTTGTCGACGTCAGGGATCTTCGACGCCTGATCGAAACCCGCATTCACCAGCTCTTTCTTGACCTCCTCGATGAGGGTGCCGATATTCAGGTCGATGCTGTCGGTGCCGGCCTGGATCGCGCTGTCGCCCTCGCCGGTGAGGACCTTGACCACGGCGGCGTGGGCCCGGCGGTTGGCGTTGTCCCACACCTCGGAGAACTGGTCGCTCGTCACCACCCTGTTCACGACGGAGTGCACGGCCGAGCTGAGCGCGCTCTTCAGCGGCCCGGTGAGCGCATCGGCGCCCTGGACCACCTGGGGCGGCGCCCCTTCCTTCTGCAGGGTCCGTCCGATGGCGTCGGTGAAGGCGGCGACGTCGACGCTGTCGACCACGCGCTTGGTGAGCCGGTCGGTCACGGTGTTCTGGACGGAGGGCTTCGTCGCGATGGGGGCGACGGTCTGGACGTAACGGTCGGTGTCCGACACCTCGGAGTCCACCCAGGCGGCGACCACGGCGAGCGGCGCCAACAGGAAGGCCACGAGCAGCAGTACGGAGGTGACCGCGTACCGCAGACGCCGGTGGCGGCCGTGGGCGGCCTTGCGCAGCCGTTCGTACTCGTCGCGTTCCGTAGCACTCAACGGAGGTTCGCCGACCGGACGGCCGGCACCTTCGGAAGCAGATGAAGAGCCACCGGAAGCAGCCATGGAACTCCCCTTGGCGGACGGGCACTCGGCTGAGTGCAGGGCAGGGGCAGGGGTACGGCAGGTGAGGGGGTCGTGGTGTCGGCTGTCGGCGGCTTCGTCGTCGCCGGCGGTTGTCGCGGCGGGCCGAGTCAGCCGGCTTGGCGGTGGCGGGCCGGGTGCGTTCGGCCGGGCGAGCAGGTGGGGGGCTGGCGAGCCGGTCGGGGGGCGGGCTGGGCGAGCGGGTCGGCGAGCCGGTCGGGGGCGGTGCCTCAGGCCTCTTCCAGGGCCTTGCCGAACTCGCGCAGCATCCGGCTGTGATGGCTGTGGGCGAGTTGGTGTCCGACGGCCAGGACCAGCGCCACCGGCCACTCGATGATCTCGCACGCCGCCAGGACGCCTACGCCTGCCAGGAAGGCGAGTTGGTCGGGTGGGAGCAGTTCGATACGGGCACCGAACACGTCGAGTGTCACGGCGTAGTGGGTGACAGCGTGTTCCGCCGCCCCGCTCGGTGTCGCCGCATCCATGTCCGGGGTGCTGCGGGGCAGGGGGCTGGCCTCCTGTGGGGTGACGGTTGACGCGGTCATGGTTGCCGTCCGATCCATCGTCGATCACGACCCATCGGCGATGTGTCTTGGCAGGTATCTCCGGACTTGACCACTTTAGCCAGGCTGGTCGGGTGACGCATGGCGAGTGCCGTCTGCGCTGTGCGGGTGCGCTCCGCCGCAGGTCACGCCGCCGAAGGGGACCGATATGCGGATCCTGGCGGTGGGTGGTGCACTGGATGAGGGCGCGGTGGTGTCGGAGGGGAAGCGACAGGGACACGCCGGGAACGCCGGACGCGGTGGGTGTGCCGGGGCGCGTGAGGGCATCCGGAGGCGGCGTGACGGGGGCGTCATCGCACCCCGGGCTTGCCCGCCCCACCCTCCTCCCGAGCCCCAGCGCCTCCCGGTGCTCTCGCCGTCCCCCCGCCGACCCGCCCTCCCGGCCCTGCCCAACCCATCTCGAGTTCGGCGGCACAACCACTACGCGATGCGGGGGGCAAGCAGTACTCGGATCGGATCGCGATCGTCCGGATCAGGAGGAGTTGCCGTGAGCAGCGAAAGCGACGTATTCGACGACATCGGTCCCGTTGACTACCTGGTGGTCGAATACCCGGGCGGACGCCCCACGGGAGAGGCCCTGCCGTACCTCGTCGACCTGGTCGACCGTGGGCTGATCCGCATCCTCGACCTCGTCTTCCTCCGCAAGGGCGAGGACGGTTCCGTGGCGGCGGTCGACATCGTCGAGCTGAGCCGGGAGATGGACACGGGCCTCACGGTGTTCGAGGGCGCGACGTCGGGACTGCTCGGTCAGGACGACATCGAAGAGGCCGGGCAGGCGATCGGGGCCGGCAGCACGGCCGCGATCCTGATGTACGAGAACCGCTGGGCCGCGCCCTTCGCCCGAGCACTGCGGCGCAACGGCGCCCGGCTGGTGGCCGTCGGAAGGATCCCCGTCCAAGAGCTCGTCGCGGCGCTGGACTCGGTGGAGGCCGACGCAGAGGCCGGGGCCGGGACCGGGGCCGGCACCGGTTCGTGACAGTACGCAGAGCACAGCCAGGAGGTGCCGATCATGCCAGGTCTCATTCGCGGCGTAGCCCGCACCGCCGTCGTCGCGGGCACGGCGACGGCGGTGTCGAACCGCGTGTCCCGCCGTCAGGCGGGCCGGTGGGCTCAGCAGGACGCCCAGGAGTACGCGCCGCAGTCAGCCCCCGCTCCGTACGCGGCACAGGAGGCTCCACCACCCGCGACTCAGTCCTCGGTGCTGTCCTCGGCGGACAAGATCGACCAGTTGAAGGAGCTGGGTGAGCTGAAGGCGCAAGGGGTGCTGACCGAGGAGGAGTTCCAAGAGCAGAAGCGCGCCGTTCTCAGCGGGTGACGACCAGTCATGGACGGACTTCAGATTCTTCCGCTCGCCATCACCATGATGGTCGGGCCGCAGATCATCTCGGCCATCATCTTCGTGACCACGCCCAGAGCGATACAGGTGTCCCTGGGGTTCCTGGCCGGCATCACCCTCGCGACGACGGCCGGCGTGGCCATCATGATGGGCCTCGCGGCCGCTCTCGACAACGTCGTCGACTTCGGTGACTCCTCCGACAACGGCTCCGTCGGTCACATCATCCAATACGTGCTGGTGGCGCTTCTGGCAGCGGCCGCGCTGAAGAACTGGATCAAGCGCGAGAGCGTCGAACCGCCCAAGTGGCTCGGCACGTTGATGAACGCGGACCCGCGCAAGGCGTTCAAGGTCGGGCTGATGGTCATCCTGGTGATGCCCTCCGACCTCGTGATCATGATGACCGTGGGGGTCAACCTGATCCACTCCGACGCGTCGTTCGTCGCGGCGCTGCCGTTCATCGGCTTGACCATCCTCGTCGCGGCGCTACCGCTGCTGATCCGGATGCTGTTCGGCCATCACGCGGAAGCGGCCATGCCCAAGATCCGCGACTGGACGAACACGCACAGCTGGCTTGTGAACATCATCGTGTGCGTGGTCTTCATCATCCTGATCCTCGCTTGACACCGGTGAACCACGCTCAAGTGACAGGGAGACACACCATGGCTCAGACGACACATACACGCCGGTCCCCGTCCCGGTCCCACCAGCGCTCCGCGTCATGGGCCGGCGGGCTGGTGGCGTTCGGCGCGGTCATGCTGATGATCGGAGGCACCCTCGATGTGCTGCGCGGCATCGTGGCCATCGCCGACGACGACATCATCGTCAACACCCCGAACTACGTGTTCAAGTTCGACACCACCGGGTGGGGCTGGATCCATCTGCTGCTCGGCGCCCTGGCCGTGATGACCGGCGCCAGCCTCTTCAACGGCCGGACCTGGGCCCGTGCCGTCGGAGTCCTGCTCGCGGGCCTGCTCCTGATCACCAGCTTCCTGACCATCCCGTACTACCCGGTCTGGTCGCTGGTCCTGATCGCGGTCTACGGCTTCATCATCTGGGCCCTGTGCACGGTGCAGCCGCGGGAGAGGTGAGGGGCCGGGGGCGTCAGACGCTCACTTCCGTCTTCAACAACCAGGGGCTGCCGCCCCCGCCGTGGTGTCTGTTCCCCGTGTCATCATCCTCGCGTGCTGAAGATTCCCGGGTATGAGGAGGGGCCGCTCGTCGCGGGTGTCGGGTACCTCGACGATCCGTTGTTCTGGCCCGTCCACCTGGGTGCCGGTCTGCGTGGTGACGATGCCCAGCGTGCCGCGTTCGGGGCCGACTGGGACGCGGCCATGGAGTTGTACCGCCTGCTGTCCGCCGAGCATGAGTGGCCGGTGTTCGGCGTGCCTCTGCGATCCGGGCACACCGTTCATGTCGTCTACCGCAACGTCGAGGACGACTACGGGGTGGACTACCTGATACATCATCCGGCCTGGTCCCGAGCGGAGACCCTTGCCGTGGTCGACGGTCATTTCATGGGACCCGGCATGGCTTGGCCGGAGTTGCTGTTCGCTGCCCGGCAGCCGGCGGCGGAGGGGATCACGGACCCCGACGCACGTCTCCTGCTGCTCTTTCCGACACTCGGCGATGCTCTCCTTCCCGACGACGCGGTTCCTGTCCTCACCGCCGCTCTCGCCGCTCTCACCCTGATCGAGGACCCCGCCGACGTGGCCGCCATGCTCCTCGAGAACCAGGGGCTGTGGGCGCCTGCTCACTGGAGGTCGGTGGACGGCGCCCGGATCAACGACGGGGCGCACTCCCACCGAAACCCCGACAACGCCTTCGCGCTGCCCGAGAGTCGCCTTCTGGAGATCAGCAGCGGACTGAATGGTCGCGCAGGTTGATGCCCGCAGCGGGCATCGCCTTGTAGAGGTGCTGGATTCCCGCGATCACGTCCGGACCGGCCGGGCTCGCACCGCGCGGCCCCGCCCCGCAGCGTGCGTCATGTCGGGCCCCCGGCCCCCTCCCGTGCGCCGCGTACGGTGTGGACCCTCCGGGGTGAACAGGTACGGGCGGTGCGGGGCAAAACGGCTGCCCCGCGAGGGAAATCGCGGGACACTACGGGACATCCGCACCGAACCCCGAAATGAGGTGAGCCGGGGGTGCGTACACCCGTAAGTGACCCCATGAAGATCGGCCCGTACAAGATAGTGGGCCGGCTCGGCTCCGGAGGGATGGGCTGGGTCTATCTCGGCCGGTCGCCCGCCGGCCGCGAGGTCGCGGTCAAGGTCGCCCGACCGGAACTCGCCGCCGAACCCGAGTTCCGTGAACGTTTCGCGCGGGAGGTCGCCGCCGCCCGCGTGGTCAGCGGCGCGTACACCGCCGCCGTCGTCGACGCGGACCCCGACGCCGAACTGCCCTGGCTGGCCACCCTGTACGTCCCCGGCCCCTCCCTCGCCGAGGCGGTCCGCGCGGACGGGCCCCTCCCCGAGGCCCAGGTGCGCTCCCTCGGCGCCGGACTCGTCGAGGCACTCCAGGCCATCCACGCCGCCAAGGTCGTCCACCGCGACCTCAAGCCCGCGAACGTGTTGCTGGCGAGCGACGGCCCCCGCGTCATCGACTTCGGCATCTCCCGCGTGGACGGTGCCCCCGGGCTGACCCGTGTCGGCGTCGTCGTCGGCACGCCGCCGTTCATGTCGCCGGAGCAGATACGCGGCGCCGCGGTCGGCCCGCCGAGCGATGTCTTCTCCCTGGGCGGCGTCCTCGTGTACGCGCTCACCGGGCGTCCCCCGCACGGCGGCGGCGAAGGGGTGCGGGTCGAGGTCATACGCGGGAAGCCGCAGCTCGACGGTGTGCCGGAGGGGCTGCGGCCCCTCATCACGCGCTGCCTGGCCAAGCGGCCCGAACAGCGCCCGCAACTCGCGGAGATCCTGTCGGAGCTGGTCATGGAGCAGCCCACGGTGGCCGCCTGGCCGCCGCCCCAGGTCGCCCGGACCATCGAGGTGCGGTACGAGGAGCTGAAGGAACGTCACCTTCGGCGTACCACCAGTGAGTCCGTGCCCTCCTGTCTGCTGCTGCACGCCCAGGCACTGCTCGACGCCGGGCTGACCGATGCGATGGTCGCCGAGGCGGTGGTCCGTGACGGTGCCTGACTCCTACCCGAACCGTGACTCCTACCCCGGCCCCGGCCGTGACTCCTACCCCGGCCCCGGCCGGGATTCGTACCCGGGCCCCGGCCGTGACTCGTACCCCGGCCGTGACTCCTACTCCGGTCGTGAGTCGTATGCGGGGCGCGCCGAGATCTACGACCTCGGGACGCACTGGCGGCAACTCGTGCAGAACTGGGTGGCGCGGCGGAATTACCACACGGTCCACGACACCGTGTCCGTCTCCCTGCAATTCGATCTCCGTGAGGCGGGGCGGACGGTCACGGTCAGATTCATGACGACCAAGAAACTCCTCGTCGCGTTCGCCACGGACGGGAATTTCCTGCGGCAGGACCAACTCGCCATCGCCGCCGCCGCTTCGAACGCGTGGAATACCGAGCAATTGAACCCCATGCTGTCCGTGTGGGACGTACGGGGGCCGCGTCCGTGCCTCGCCGGGGTCTGTGATCTTCCGCTGACCTGTCGTATCACCCAGGCCGACTTCGATGCTTTGGCCAACGATTGGGTGGAACGGGCGCGGCAGATGTTCAGTCGTTGTCACCAGGTGTTCAAGTTGTAGAAGTGAAACGCAAGGCGATCGACAATTGCCGGAAGTCGCCCGGTGGAATTCTCCAAACCCTTCCGGCCACCCTGTTCCCTGCTCCAGTATGGGACGGGTCTTTCAGGGGCCGCGGGGGCGTGCCTTTCAGGCCACGGGGGGTTGGTGCGATGGGTGCCGTCAGGCGTTTGTCCTCTCTGGGCGTCCTCATGGGGTTGTCGATCGCTCTGGTGCCGGTGATGTCACCGGCCGCCGCGGCCGACCCCTGCGGCGACAGCTTCGGTGAGCAGGTGACGTGCGGGTCGGCGGTGATCTCCAAGGGCGCCGTCGTCATCACGCTCGAAGGCCCGCTGAAGTTCGAAAAGCTCAGCCAACAGGAGCATGAGAGCCTCAAGAAGCTGTACGAGGACACCAACCCGCTGGTCGTGCAGGTACCCGAGGGCATATCGACCGGCGAGGGCGGCACCGCCCTGCTCCTCATGGCCGAAGGCCGTCTCGTCCATCCCGATGCCACTGTCGACCCGCTGCGGTCACAAGCGCGGGACGAGCTGAGGAACGCCGGGGTCTGTCGCGACGACAACGATCTGTGCGAAACCGTCAAGAACAAGCTCACCGGCAAGCAGTTCATCGACAAGGGGCTCGCCGTCGACCCCGCGACCCACGCCTTCACCGTCGAGCGCGTGACCACCGACCCGAACACCACCTCTGGCAACCCCACCGACAAGGACAGCAAGAACGGCAGGGGCGACGACCACAAGGGCGGCAAGGACAACACCGCGCAGGCCGGCGGTGGGGGCACCGAGGCCGCCGGGGACAGTACCTCCTGGGCCGCCCTCTGGATGGGACTCCTGCTCGTGCTGCTGCTTCTCGCCTTCGCCGTCGTGATCCGCCGCTCCCGGGGCCCCGTCGCCGTCGGGCATCGCACGGCCTCCGGGCGGCTCGCCGCGATGCCACCCGGAGGTGGCGCGCGCCGCCGTGAGCCGCGGCCCGCCGACGGGCGCTCGCCCACCCATGGCGCCGCCCGCGGTGGCGACGGACGCGCCCCCACCCAGGCCGCACACGACGGCGACGAGAGCACCACCCGGCTGCGCGTCGCGCCCACCGCGCGCCACGGACGTCAGGTGAGCGCCCGCCCCACCCACACCCGTACCGCCATCGTCCGCACCGAACTCCACCCCCAGGGCTACGTCGAACTCGACCGGGTGCTCTACCGGGCGGTGTGGGCCGAGGCGGGGCGGCCGCCGCCCGCGCCCGGCGGGCTCGTCGACGTCGCCGAGGCACCCGAACGCGACTCCGACGTCCTGTACGCCTTCCCGCCCGCCGCCGCCCGCCACGCCAAGGGCACCCCCCGCTAGGGCCCGACACTCCCGGCCCCGAGCCCCACACCCACGCCTCACCCGCACGCGTACCGCGTACGAAACGGAAACATCAGGGGGACCAGCGATGCACAGCGAATACCCGCCCACCCTGCCGGCGGAGTACGCCGACATCGAGTTCGAGAACAACGCCCAGCGCATGCCGCTCGTGCTGTGCCTCGACACATCCAGTTCCATGGCGGGCGCCCCGATCCAGGCGCTGAACAACGCGCTCGCCGAATGGACCCGCGAACTCCACGACGACGTCAGCCTCAGCTACAGCGTGGAGGTCGCCGTCGTCACCTTCGGCGGCCAGGGCGTCGGCGCCTGGCGCGGGCCCCAACTCCTCGACCCGCGCACCCGCATGAGCCCCTTCATCCCCGCGCACGCCTTCCAGGCACCGCAGTTGACGGCCGCCGGGGTCACCCTGATGACGGAGGCGCTGGAGCTGTCCATGCACATCGTCGCGGCCCGCAAGGCGGAGCTGCGGGCGTCCGGACTCCAGTACTACCGGCCGCAGATCTGCCTCGTCACGGACGGGCTGCCCACCGACCCGACCGGTCACCTCACCGACTCCTGGCAACGGCTGATACCCGTCCTCGCCGAGGAGCAGCGGTCCCGCCGGTTCCGGCTGTACGCCATCGGGGTGGGCGGCATCACGGACCGCGGGGAGCAGGTGCTGCAGGCGTTCGCCCCCAAGTTCAACGCGCGGTTGCAGGGATTCCCCTTCCGGGAGCTGCTCCAGATGATGTCCGCCAGCGCCAACGCCGAGCAGAAGGGGGCGGGGGACGAGGTGTTCGAGAAGATCTTCAGCCAGTTCAAGACGCAGCGCCCGGCCTGGGAGGCGTGACGTGACCGTCCCGTCGTGGCGCATCCACGGGCTCAGCGTCGAGGGGTACCGGCACCGGCGGCAGGGCCTGCCCTGCCAGGACGCCTGCGGCTGGGTCGTCACCTCCGCCGTCGCCGTCCTCGCCGTCGCCGACGGCGCCGGGAGCCGGCCACGCTCGGAGGAGGGCTCCCGGCTGGCGGTGAAACTGGCCGCCGAGCACTTCGCGCGGCGGGCCGGCGCGGCCGTGGAGGTGCAGCCCGGCGAGGCCGTGCACGAGCTGCTGCGGGACGCGTTGCAGGACGTCAGCGACGACTTCCTGGACCGTACGGGCAGTGACGCGCCCGACTTCGCCACCACCCTCACCGTGGTGGTGCTGGCGCCCGGCTGGCTGGGGTACCTGACCGTCGGGGACGGGTTCGTCGTCGCACGGGCCGGGACCGAGGACGGGGAGCGGCAGTTCCATCTGCTGCCGCAGGCGGCGGCGGTCAGCGAGTACAGCAACGAGACGGTGTTCCTGACCTCGCCGGACGCGGCGCGCTGGACGCACACCGAGTGCCTCTCCGACGACGGGATCGACGGGGTGCTGCTCTCCACGGACGGCCTCGCGCAGGCCATGCTCAACCGGACGGCGAGCGGCGCCCAGTCCCCGAACACGTCCTTCGCCGACGCCGTCTTCCGCTCCCTCGACACCGCGCCGGACGACGCCGACGGCAAGCTCGCCGCGCTCCTGCGCTCCGACCGCCTCACCGCCCTGAACGCCGACGACAAAACCCTGCTGCGAGCCGTCCGCACGAGCCGCGGATGACAGCGGAATCGGGCCGGCCCCGGCGGGCCGGCGGCCCGGACAACCACCCACGGCGGTCCGGTCGGTCGGCGTCGGCGCGGCTCGCGGGCCGGGCGGCGCCGGGGCCGCGGCCGACGCCGGTCCGCCCCAGAGAGCACTCGGAGGTACGGCCATGAGCGGCCGCAGGGTCTTCCTCGACGGCAAGGCGGTCACGCTCGCCGAGCAGCCCCTCAAAGGGGGCGGGCAGGCGGCCGTGTTCCCCGTGGAGGGCGACGCGGGGATCGTCGTCAAGATCTACCGGGATCCGCCGGGCCCCGACCAGGAGCGGCGGCTGGCCCGCATGCTCACCATGTCCCCGCTGGCCGCCCGCCCCACCGACGCCAACCAGCCGCCCGAGCTGGCCTGGCCGACGGCCATGGCACGCGGCACGAACGGCGAGTTCCTCGGGTACGCGATGCGCCGCTTCGGCGAACCCCAGCATGTGCAGCTCGTCGGCCTGTTCACCCGCGTCCAGCGGCTGAAGCTGTTCCCGGACCGGGCCGACTGGCGGTTCCTGCTCGGCGTCGCCTGGAACCTCGCGTTCATGACGGCCCGCATGCACTACGACAACCTCGTCATCGGCGACTTCTCCAGCAGCAACGTCGTCGTCGACGGCAACGGCTTCGTCACCTTCCTCGACTGCGACTCCATCGCCTTCACCGACCCGGCCACCGGCGAGTTGTTCCCCTGCCTGATGCACACCACCGACTACTCGGCCCCCGAGCGGCAGGCCGGCGGCCCCGCCACCCGGCAGAGCGACGACTTCGCCCTCGCCGTCCTCGTCTACCAGCTGCTCACCGCGGGCAACCACCCCTTCGGCGGCGTCCCCCACGAGAGCGCCTCCGAGTCGACCGTCAAGGACAACATCGCCGCGAGCATCTCCTACGTCGTCCGCCCCGAAATGGTCATCATCCCGCGCGGCACCGTCGACCCCTCCGTGCTGCCGCCCGAACTCCTCACCCTCGCCAGGACCGCCTTCGGCCCCGGCGTCCAGACCCCCACAGCCCGGCCCCCGGCCGAGGCATGGCTGCGCGCCCTCGACAAGGAGCGCGGGCAGGTGCGCTCGTGCACGGTACGGCCCCTGCACACGTACGGCTCCCATCTGCCGACCTGCCCCTGGTGTACCCGGGCCTCCGTGACCGGGCACGACGTGTTCAACGGGCCCCGGCCGGCCCAGGTCCTGGGAACGCCGCCCCCGCCGGACCAGACCCCGTCCCCGTACGCCGGCCTGAAGGTGCTGGGCGTGGTGATCGCGGTGATCCTGCTGATCGTGATCCTCACGAACATCGGCTGAGCGCTCAGCCCGAGCGGTCCTCCAGGTACCGGGTGTGCGACTCCTGCCGCCGGGCCTCCGTGTCGCGCAGGGCCGCCGCGAGCCGCTCCAACTCGGCGTGCAGCAGGGTCAGCTGGCGTTCCAGATGGCGCTCGGGGGGCTCCGTGCCCGGCGTCAGACGGGTCCACCAGCGGGTGCGGACGTAGGTGTCGACGGCCTCGGGTACGTCCTGCCGTACCGCCCGGGACAGCGTGTGGACGCCCTCGGGGTCCTGGCCGAGGATCTCTCCGACCCAGCCGGGGTCGAGGAGCGCCGTCAGCAGCTCCGTCAGCTCGGTGAGGCGCCCGGCGGCCGCGGGCGGCAGTTCGACGCCGGCGAGGTAGTCGCCCAGCCGGGCGAAGTCGGCGCGGACCTCGTCGAGCTGGGCGGACGGGTCCGGGAAGTCCGGCACCGGCGGGCGCTCCGGTGGGGCGAGCAGCGCGCCCGCGCCGTACAACCCGGCGACCACGACCGGCCAGTACGGGCCCGCGAGGCCCGCGAAGGTCAGTCCGAGCCCCGCCACCCCGAGGGCGCTGCCGGTGAGGTTCTTGCGGGACTCGACGTACGCCATGAACCTACTGGTAGCCACGGATCTCCTCGAAGGCGCCGTCCAGCGAGCCCTGCTGGGCGTCGAAGAGGCGGCCGCCGGTCAGGTCGGCGATGTGCTCCAGTTCGTCCTTGTCGGAGTCGCCGAAGAGGATCGGGAAGACGGGGACGCGCCGCTCGGCGGCGGACAGCCCCTGGTAGAAGGCGTCGAAGTCCGCGGGGCTCGCGCCCTCGGTGTTCTCGCCGTCCGTCATCAGCACGATCGAGGTGAACGTGTCCCGGTCGGCGGCGCCGAGATGCTCGTACGCCTTGCGCAGCGAGGTGTAGATGGCGGTGTCGCCGGAGGCGGAGAGCCCGCGGGTGTCGGCGCGGATGCCGTCGAGGTCCGCCTTCGGGTCCGACGGCCGGACCACATGGGTCCGCACGCTCTTGACCCCCGACCCGAACGGCATCAGCGTGACCTCCTCCCGGTCCCGGAAGTCCCCGGTCAGCTCGGTGAGGGCCTCCTTCAGCCGGTCCAGGCGGTCGCCCTCCATGGAGCCCGACGTGTCGAGGACGTACACGGTCCTCGACGGGCGGCGCAGCTCGTTCTCGTACGCGTCGAGGAGTCCGTCGGCGACGGAACGGCTGCCGGGGAAGGGGAGTTCACGGCGCCGGGTGGTGTCGAGGCCGGCGGCGGGGCGGACCGAGGGGACGACCGGGCGGCGCAGGGTCCTCTCGGTGATCAGCCGCTGGGTGTCCGGGGCGCGCAGGGCGTCGGTGAGGCGGCGTACGTCGTCGCGGACGTCCTTGCCGGTCGACGCGAGGGACGAGAGCGGGTAGTCGGCGGTGACGACCCCGTCGCGCGGGCGGATCACCGTCAGGTCCTTCCGCGCCTTCAGTACCGACTCGTAGTTGAGCAGCGCGTCGACGTCACCGCGCCGGTCGTACGCCGACGCCAGCCAGCCCGACGAGCCCGACGTCAGCTTCTGCCCCTGGAAGAACTCCTTCAGCCGGGGCGTCGCCCGCGCCACGTCCGCGTCGGTGAGCGCGGACTGCGCGTCGGAGAGCCCGGAGGCCACCGAGACGAGCGTGGAGAAACCGGAGTTGGAGCGGGCCGGGTCCGTCATGCCGTACGTGAGGTCGCCGTCCGCGACGGCCTTCTCGATGTCCGACCAGGAGACGCGGTCCGGCTTCCAGCCCAGCTTCCGCGCGGTCGCGTCCTTCACACCGATCGCCACCGGGCTGGACATCACCGGCGTCTCGGACACGACCTGCTGCGCCGCGTCCGGGCGCAGCCGCAGATAGTCGTTGGACGACAGCCAGACGGCGTCGTACACGCCCTTTGCCCGCCCCTCGGCGAGCAGTTCGACGGCGTCCAGGGTGCCCATGTAGGTGGGCCGCACCCGGAGGCCCGTGTCCTTCTCGACGCGCTCCAGCACCGGCTTCATGTCGGCGAGTTCGCTGGAGGCGAGGACGCGCAGGGTGCCGGGGATGTAGGTGTTCGGGTCGGAAGGGGTGCCGGTGGCGGTCGTGCATCCGGCCGCCGAGAGGGCCAGCGCGAGGGCCGCGGCCGTGCCGCGGGAGACCGAGAGGGTCCGTCTCATACGAGGCCACCCCCTTCGAGGGCGCCCTGCGCGCGGCTGCGCTCCAAGTAGCGTCCGGCGTACTGGAGTTCGGCCGTCAGGGACTCCACCGTCGCGGCCATGGTCTCCGTCGCCTGCGCCTTGTACGTGTCGATGGTGTCGAGGGTGCGGTAGATCTGCTGGAAGGCCGAGCGGAGCGTCTCCGCGCCGACGGCCGGGTCGGCGGCGATGCGCTGGATCTCGCCGCTCTGGGTGGCGAGCATCTCGGCGTTGCCGCGGATGAGGTCCTCGGTGGTGCCGCGCAACGCGTTGACCTGGTCGACGACCTTGCGCTGCGTGTCGAGGGCGGAGGCCAGCATCACGGAGATGCGCAGCGCCGAGACCGTGGTCGTGGCGGCCCGGTCGACGCCCTTGATCAGTTCCTCGTTGTTGCGGCGGACGACGTCCATGGCCAGATAGCCCTGGGCGCAGACGGCCAGCTGGGTGAGCAGATCCTGGTGCTTCTGCCGGACGGGGAAGAGGACGTCGGCGCGCAGGGTGTCGGCCTGCTGCGGGTCGGCGGCGACGATGTGCGCCTCGATGGCCGTGTCCAGGGCCTCGGTGAGGACCACGTACTCCTGGAGCTTGCCCATGGTCTCCCACAGGCGGACCCGCTCCGTCTGCAACGCGGCGCTGTCCCGGCGCAGTTCGTCCTGCCCGCCGCGCAGCGACCCCACGATGCGGTTCAGGGTGCCCTGCGCGGTGGCGTACTTGGCGACGTGGTCCCGCAGCCGGTTGCCGCCCGGCAGCCGGGACAGGAACTTGCGGCCCTTGCCGGCGGGCAGGTCCCGCGGGTCCAGGTCCTCGACCACGCGCCGCAGTTCGACGAGCGAGCCGGCGACCTGCGACTGGGCGTCCCCGCCCTTGTCGGGCAGGCTGCGGACGGTGCGCTCCAGCATGCGGTTGGACTGTGCGGCGGCGGTACGCATCTCGCCCGCGCCGAGCGCCGCGATCTCCCCGACCTTCCCCGCGAACTCCGGCGACCGGGCGTCGAGCGCGGCCAGCGAGCGGACGTACTCCTCGGCCTTCCTGGCCATGTCCGACCGTACGGACTCCTCGACCGGTACCAGGCCGCCGGCCTTCTCCCGGGGCACGGCCGCGACCGGCTCGGGCGGGGTGAGGGTGAAGCTGTCTTCCGTTGTCATGAGTGGTGTTCCCCCGTGGTTCAGCGGCCCCGCGCCCGGCGCGCCATCTCGTGCAGCACCTCTGAGGTGGGCACGGGCGCCTGCCGGACGGTGAGCCGAGGCGTCAGATATGTGGTGAGGCCGGCCGTCGCCGCCGTGAACTCCTTCGCCGAGCCCTGCGGCCGGAACCCGTGCCGGGCCGCCAGGCGGCGCAACTCAGGGTCCGTGCCGAGCAGTTCACCGAGGGCGCGGCCCTCGTCGGTGACGGGCACGACGGTGTGGTCACTGTTGACGGTGGTGTCCGGGTAGAGGACGACCAGGTCGTCGACCTTCTGGCCGTCGGCGAGCAGGGCGGCGACCTGGGACTCGTAGACGAGGACGAGGGGGTTGCCGACTCCGCTGACGAAGTCGCGGAACGCCGCGTCGCTGCTCGGCTGCTGGGCGCCCTGGACGCTGATCAGCTCGTGCAGGAGGGGCGCGGTCCTCTTGATGTCCGCCTCGCTCGCGACGACCCGTCCGTCATTGGCGACGTTGGAGGCCGCGGCGAGATAGAGGGCCCCCGAGCTGGAACTGGTCGGGTCGGTCGTGGCGATGTAGAGAAGCCCCGACAACTCGCCGTACTTGTCGGCCCCCTTGAGCTGCTGCCAGGTGCGGCCGGCCTCGGCCGCCTTCAGGTGGGCGTCCATGTCGAGGACACCGCGGTCGTTGTCCAGCGTGGCCAGCCCGTTCCGGCTCAAGACCTCGGCGGCGCCCCGGTGGGCGACCACGACGAGGGGCGAGTAGAAGGGGCGGGGCAGCGGTTCGCGTACCCGGTACTTCTCGGCCAGTTCGTCGGCGGGGGCCTTGCTGGAGGGGAAGGCGAAGTCGTACCCCTTCAGGTCCAGCCCGTCCATGGCCCAGGAGCCCGATGTCTCCGTCTTCACGGTGTAGCCCTCGGCGGCCAGGGCCTTCACCACCTCCGGGTCGGCGAAGAACTCCGCCTTCTCCGACCCGATCACTCCTCGCACGGTCTTCGTTGCCGTGCTCGTGTCCCCGGTGTCCCGGCCCGCCACGACGGCTGCCACCACGCCGCCGATCAGCAGGACCGCGAGGACGATCCCTGCGATGCGTCTCACACCGGGGAGCGTGCTCCCGGAACCCAACGTTCCCGGGCGGGGCGGATGAACACGGGGTGAAGCCGCCGTCCCGGAACACAACCGGAACGGACACCGCCGCTCCGGGGGAAGGGGGGCGGCTACGAGGGGAGGGGGAGCCGGGCGTGGCGTGCGCCCGCGTCTCACGGACCCGTCCCGGGGGCCCACCCTCGGGGGCGGGGGCCGGGGCTGCGTGGCGGAGGCGGCGCGGTGTTCGGTGTCGGGCTGGGGCCGCGAGGCGAGGCAGTAGCGGTCTGGGGGCCAGGGCTGGGGCTGGGGCTGGGGCCGCGTGGCGGGTCGGCCATGGTGTTCGTGTCGGGCTGGGGCCGCGAGGCGAGGCGGTAGCGGTCTGGGGACCAGGGCCGGGGCCGGGGCTGCGTGGCGGGGCGGTCGCGGTGTTCGGTGTCGTGCCGGGAGCCGGGCGTGGCGTGCGCCCGCGTCTCACGGGCCCGTCCCGGGGGGCACCCTCCGGGGCCCGTCCCGGGGGGCCACCCTCGGGGGCGGGGGCGGAGGCGGAGGCGGCGCGGTGTTCGGCGTCGTGCCGGGGGCCGCGAGGTGAGGCGGCCATGGTGTTCGGCGTCGTGCCGGGGGCCGCGAGGTGAGGCGGCCATGGTGTTCGGCGTCGGGCTGGGGCCGCATGGTGGAGCGGTCGTGGTTCTGGGGGCCGGGCCGGGGGCCGCGTGGCGGGGCGGTCGCAGGGTGGGGCCGGAGGATTGTGGCGCCCGGTCCGCGCGTCGCTGCGGGTGCACGCGGACCGGGGCCGTCCGGGGGAGCCGGGGCTCGGGGTGAGCCCCCGGCTCGGGGGTGTGCCGGGCCCTACGTCAGTAGGCGGCCAGCTCGCGGTCGGCGAGGGGCTCGGCGGAGGTGCGGGCATCGACGCGCTCGGCGGCGGCGTGGGCGTCCATGCGCTCGGCGGCCAGGATCGCGGCCGCGGTGTCGGCGCGGGAGGCGGCGACGACGAGGGCGCGCCCCGCGAGGGCGTGGGCGCGCCGGTGGAGCCCGGCGGCATCCCGGTCGTGCCCACCGGCCGGCGCGGAGGAGCGGACGGGCGGAAGGCCGCCGCGCAGCCGGGCCACCTGCTCGGACAGTCGCTCGGCGGCCGTGTCGAGGTCGGCGGCGGGGGTGAGCGCGCGGAGCTCGTCGGTCGTCGCGAGCAGGGCGGCCAGATGGCCGGCGAGCTGGATGTCCAGCTCCTCCTCGCGTGAACGGTGGGGGTAGTCGGGCGAGGTCGTCGCGGCCATCGTGTGGACCGACTTGGTGCGGATCGGCTCGTACATGGGATGGCCTCCAAGCTCGCTCTCGGAGAACCAGCCTACATTAGATTCCGTCTAAAGTTGAGCGACGTCCGGAAGCCTTCCGGGGGAGTGCGTCACGGCTGGCCGTAGCCGTCCAGGAAGTTCCCGATCCGGGTGATCGCCGACCTCAGATCGGCCACGGTCGGCAGGGTCACCACACGGAAGTGATCCGGCTCGGGCCAGTTGAAGCCGGTGCCCTGGACGACCATGATCTTCTCCTGGCGGAGCAGGTCGAGGACCATCCGCCGGTCGTCCTTGATCTTGAAGACATCGGGGTCGAGCCGCGGGAACAGATACAGCGCCCCCTTCGGCTTCACGCACGACACCCCGGGGATCTGCGTCAGCAGTTCGTAGGCGACGTCCCGCTGCTCCTTCAGGCGCCCGCCGGGCAGCACCAGATCGTTGATCGTCTGGCGTCCGCTGAGCGCGGCGACCACGCCGTGCTGGCCCGGCATGTTGGCGCACAGCCGCATGTTCGCCAGGATCGTCAGGCCCTCGATGTAGGAGTCGGCGTGCGCGCGCGGGCCGGAGATCGACATCCATCCGACGCGGTAGCCCGCGACCCGGTACGCCTTCGACATGCCGTTGAAGGTCAGCGTCAGCAGATCCGGGGCCACCGCGGCGGTCGGGATGTGCGTGGCGCCGTCGTAGAGGATCTTGTCGTAGATCTCGTCCGAGCAGACGAGGAGGTTGTGGCGGCGCGCGATGTCCGTCAGCCCCCGGATCATCGCCTCGTCGTACACCGCGCCCGTCGGGTTGTTGGGGTTGATGATGACGATCGCCTTGGTGCGGTCGGTGACCTTGCGCTCGATGTCCGCGAGGTCCGGCATCCAGTCGGACTGCTCGTCGCAGCGGTAGTGCACCGCCGTGCCGCCGGACAGCGAGACCGCCGCCGTCCACAGCGGATAGTCCGGGGCCGGTACGAGCACCTCGTCGCCGTCGTCCAGCAGGCCCTGCATCGCCATGACGATCAGCTCGGAGACACCGTTGCCGATGAAGACGTGCTCGACGTCCGTCTCGATACCGAGGGTCTGGTTGTGCATGACGACCGCCCGGCGCGCCGCCAGGAGGCCCTTCGCGTCGCCGTAGCCATGGGCGGACGACACATTGCGGAGGATGTCCTCCAGGATCTCCGGCGGGCACTCGAAGCCGAAGGCGGCCGGATTGCCCGTGTTCAGCTTGAGGATGCGGTGACCGGCAGCCTCCAGCCGCATCGCCTCCTCGAGCACCGGGCCCCGGATCTCGTAACAGACGTTGGCGAGCTTGGTCGACTGGATCACCTGCATGTCCGTGAGCTTACGACCCGGTAACGGCTCGTGGGTCGTGTTTTCCACCACGTGAGACCCGTCGCTATACGCCGAAATGTTCCTCCGCTGTCCCTCGGCGCCACTCCTCCCTAGAATCCGCCCCCAGGTCCGGCCGCCCCCCACACGGTTCCAGGCCACATGAGATGAAGAGAAGAAAAAGCGGTGAATGGGGCGAATCGGGTGAACGGGGCGAACGGTGTGAACGATGTGGATCGGGACGGTGAGGCCGCCCAGGAGCCGCCGAACGTGTACCACCCGCTCGGCGACCCCTCCACGGTGCCCGCCTACGACGGCTTGCCCGACCCCGCCGCCGCCCACGGCTGGCAGAACGCCTACGACGACACCGTGCAGCTGGACGAGCTGGTGCTCGACGACCTCCGGGGGACCCCCGACGGAACCGGCACCCCGCCCGCCATGGGCGCGGCCGGGGCCGCGGCTCCGACCGGTCCGGCTGACGGGTCGTACGGGGCCGACGCCCACGGGCACGCCGACCCCTACGCGCCGGACGGGTCGTACCCCCTCGGCGGCGTGGACCCCGGCGGACGTCGCGCCCGGCCGTCCGGCGGCCGGCGGGCCACGCTCGGCCGCCGCCGCGCCCGGCGGC
>NZ_JAMGBG010000173.1 GCF_023516595.1 Streptomyces neyagawaensis
CGCCCGGCCCGCCCTCGGCGCCGACGCCCTCGCAGCGGCCCGCGCGCTGCTGGCCGCCGGGCGGATCGTCGCCGTCAAGGGCCTCGGCGGCTACCACCTGGCGTGCGACGCCGGCGACGCGACCGCCGTCGACACCCTGCGCGCCCGCAAGGCACGCGGCGGCAAGCCGTTCGCGGTGATGTGCGCGGACCTCGACACCGTACGGCGGATCGCCGCCGTCTCCGCGGCCGAGGCGGCGACGCTCACCGGCCCCCGGCGTCCCATCGTCCTGCTGCGGCCGCGCGCCGGGCAGGGGGTGCTCGCGCCCGGGGTGTGCCCCGGCAGCCCGCACCTCGGCGTGATGCTGCCGTACACCCCGCTGCACACGCTGCTGTTCGGGCTGCCCGGCGATCCGCCGGGACCGCGCGTGCTGGTGATGACGAGCGGCAACCGCTCGGGGGAACCGATCGTCACGGACGACGACGAGGCGCTGACCAGGCTGGCGGGGCTCGCGGACGCCTGGCTCGCCCATGACCGGGAGGTCTCCGCGCCCTGCGACGACTCCCTGCTGCGGGTGCGCGTCGACGGCACCGAGCAGGTGTTGCGCCGCTCCCGCGGGTACGTGCCCCGCCCGCTGCGGCTGCCGGTGGCGGTGCGGCCCGCGCTCGCGGTGGGCGGCGATCTGAAGAACGCCCTGTGCGTCGGCGAGGGCGACCAGGCGTGGTTCGGCCCGCACATCGGCGACATGGGCGACCTGACCACCCTGGAGGCGGCCCGCAGGGCGGAGACGCGGATGCGGAGCCTGACCGGCGTCAGCCCCGAGCTGGTCGCCGCGGACCGGCACCCCGGATACCACTCCACGCGTTGGGCCGCCCGGCTGGCCGGGGGCAGACCCGTGCTGGTCCAGCACCACCACGCGCACATCGCGTCGGCGATGGCCGAGCACGGCCTCGACGGCACGACGCCCGTCATCGGCGTCGCGTTCGACGGCACGGGCTACGGCGACGACGGCACCGTCTGGGGCGGTGAGGTCCTGCTCGCCGACTACGCGGGCCACCGGCGCCTCGCCCATCTGGCCCCGGCCCCGCTGCCGGGCGGCGACGCGGGTGTGGCGAACCCCTGCCGTCTCGCGCTGGCCCGGCTGTGGGCGGCGGGCCTGCCGTGGGACCCCGACCTGCCCTGCACGACCGCCTGCACCCGCGAGGAACTTCACGTGCTGGAACGGCAGTTGACGCGCGGGCTGGCCTGTGTGGCGACCTCCAGCATGGGCCGTCTCTTCGACGCCGTGTCGTCCCTCGCCGGTGTGTGCCACCGCGCGGGGTACGAGGCGCAGGCCGCCCTGGAGCTGGAGGCCGCCGCGGCCTCGGTCTGGGACGCGGACACCTCGGCGTACGCCTTCGGCATCGGCGACGGCGTGTGGGACCCCGCTCCCGTGCTGGGCGCGCTCGTCGCCGACCTGCGCCGGGGCACCCCGCCCGCGGTCCTCGCGGCGCGCTTCCACCGGGGCGTCGCACGGGCCGTCGTGGAGCTCTGCGGACGGGCGCGCCGGGACACCGGCCTTGCCGTCGTCGCGCTGAGCGGCGGCGTCTTCGCCAACGCCCTGCTGGAGGAGGAGTGCGCGCGGCTGCTGGCCGGGGCGGGCTTCACGGTGCTGCGGCACGGCGAGGTCCCGCCGAACGACGGCGGGCTGGCCCTCGGCCAACTGGTGGTCGCGGCTCACCGACGACAAGAGGAGTGACCCATGTGTTTGGCAGTGCCCGGCAAGGTCGTGGCCATCGACGACAGCGCCGACCCCCTCACCGGGCTGATCGACTTCGGCGGTGTGCAGAAGCAGGCGTGTCTGGAGTACGTGCCCGATGTGCGCGTCGGTGAGTACGTCATCGTGCACGTCGGGTTCGCGCTCCAGCGCCTTGACGAGGAGTCGGCCCTGGCCTCCTTGAAGCTCTTCGAGGAACTGGGGCTGCTGGAGGAGGAGTTCGGCGACGCCTGGGAGCAGGCGGCGAAGGAGGCGGGAACCCCGTGAAGTACATCGACGAGTTCAACGACCCCGCTCTGGCGCGGCGGCTGCTGGACGAGATCCGTGCCACCGCCACCCGGCCGTGGGCCCTGATGGAGGTGTGCGGCGGGCAGACCCACTCGATCGTCCGGCACGGCATCGACCGTCTGCTGCCCGACGAGGTGGAGTTGATCCACGGCCCCGGCTGCCCGGTGTGCGTGACACCGCTGGAGGTCATCGACAAGGCGCTGGAGATCGCCGCCCGTCCCGGGGTGATCTTCTGCTCCTTCGGGGACATGCTCCGGGTGCCCGGGACCGACCGGGACCTGTTCCGGGTCAAGGGCGGGGGCGGCGACGTCCGCGTGGTGTACTCGCCGCTCGACGCGCTGGAGCTGGCCCGCCGCAACCCGGACCGGGAGGTGGTCTTCTTCGCCATCGGCTTCGAGACCACGGCCCCCGCCAACGCGATGGCCGTGCACCAGGCGCGCCGGCTGGGCCTGACCAACTTCAGCCTGCTGGTGTCGCATGTGCGGGTGCCCCCGGCCGTCGAGGCCATCATGACGGCGCCCACCTGCCGGGTGCAGGGCTTCCTGGCCGCGGGGCACGTGTGCAGTGTGATGGGCACGGCCGAGTACCCGGCACTCGCCGAGCGGTACGGCGTCCCGATCGTGGTGACCGGCTTCGAACCGCTGGACATCCTGGAGGGCATCCGCCGCGCGGTCCGCCAGCTGGAGCGCGGTGAGCACCGGGTGGAGAACGCCTACGCGCGTGCCGTGCGCGACGAGGGCAACCCGGCCGCCGTCCGCATGATCGAGGAGGTGTTCGAGGTCACCGACCGCAACTGGCGGGGCATCGGACGCATCCCCGGGAGTGGCTGGCGGCTCACCGACGCGTTCCGCGCGTTCGACGCCGAGCACCGCTTCGACGTCACCGGGATCCGTACCGAGGAGCCGGCCGAGTGCCGCAGCGGCGAGGTGTTGCAGGGGCTGATCAAGCCCACGGAGTGCGGCGCGTTCGGCACCACCTGCACCCCGCGCACCCCGCTCGGCGCCACCATGGTGTCCAGCGAGGGCGCCTGCGCGGCGTACTACCTGTACCGCCGGATGAACGACGGCCCGACACCGCAGGCCGCTCCGGTCGCGCGGGAGGAGATGAACCCCGTTGCCTGAACAACTCGCCGATGTGGTCGATCCGTCCGCCTGGACCTGTCCCGCTCCCCTGCGCGACCAGCCGGTCGTCGTCATGGGGCACGGCGGAGGGGGCGCGCTGTCGGCGGAACTGGTGGAGCAGGTCTTCGCCCCCGCCTACGGCAACGCCGTCCTGGCCTCGCTCGCCGACTCCGCCGTCCTCGAACTGGGCGGCGCGCGGCTGGCGTTCTCCACCGACTCCTATGTGGTCCGGCCACTGTTCTTCCCCGGCGGCTGCCTGGGTGACCTCGCGGTCAATGGCACCGTCAACGACCTGGCGATGAGCGGTGCCCGGCCCGCGTACCTGTCCGCCGCCTTCGTACTGGAGGAGGGCGTGGAGCTGACGGTCGTGGAGCGGATCGCGCGCGCCATGGGGGCGGCGGCCGGGGCCGCAGGTGTCATGGTCGCCACCGGGGACACCAAGGTGGTGGAGTCCGGGCACGGCGACGGGGTGTATGTCACCACCGCCGGTGTGGGCCTCGTCCCGGACGGCGTGGACATCCGGCCGCAGCGGGCACGGCCGGGTGACGCGGTCATCGTCAGCGGGCCGATCGGTCTGCACGGGGTGGCGATCATGAGCGTGCGGGAGGGACTGGAGTTCGGGGTGGACGTCGCCAGCGACACGGCGCCGCTCGCGGATCTGGTCGCGGCGATGCTGGCCGTCACCCCCGACATCCATGTGCTGCGCGATCCCACCAGGGGCGGCCTCGCGGCCTCACTCAACGAGATCGCCCGTGCCTCCGGGACCGGCGTCCGGCTCCAGGAGCGCGCGATTCCGGTGCCGGACGCGGTGGCCAACGCCTGCGGTTTCCTCGGGCTCGACCCGCTCTACGTCGCCAACGAGGGCCGCCTGGTGGCGTTCGTGCCGCCGTCGGCGGCGGAGGAGGTGCTGGCGGCGATGCGCGCCCATCCGCAGGGCGCCGGGGCCACGTTGATCGGCGAGTGCGTCGCCGACCATCCGGGGATGGTCGTGGTCGCCACCGGTCTCGGCGGCACACGGGTGGTGGACCTGCCGCTCGGCGAGCAACTGCCGCGCATCTGCTGAGGAGGACGACGTCCGGGGGCCCCGCCGGTACCCGACGGGGCCCCCGGGCTGTGCGGTGGCCGGTGTCGACCCCGTGTCATGCGGTGGCCGGTGCCGGTCCTCGGACTACGCGGTGGCCGGGGCCGGCTCGATCGCGGTGATCTCCAGTTCCCGGCCGCTGCGCAGCTCGGTGGAGGGCCGGTCGCAGCGCGGGCACCAGAAGAACGGCGGCATGCCCACCGCGAACTCCTCGGCGCACGGGCCGCACCAGGCCTGTGCCGGGACCTGCTCGACCTGGAGCCGGGCCCCGGCGAGGGCGGTGCCGTCACGGGCCACCTCGAAGGCGAAGCCGAGGGCGTCGGGGACGACGCCCGCCAGCTCCCCGACCCGGACGGTCACCGCCGAGACGGAGTCCGTGCCGTCCGCACGGGCCATCTCATCGGCCCGTTCGATGATCGCGGTCGCGATCGACAGTTCGTGCACGGTCGGCTCACGGATACCGGTGCCCGGCGCGGAAGCCGCCGGCCATCCGCCAGATCCGCGCCTCGCGCCGCAGGCTGGGCAGCTCCGACAGGAGCAGCGCCAGGGCCAGACCGCCGACCATGGCGGCCTCGGCCATCAGGACCCGCTGTCCGGTCATCCCGCCGCGTCCGCGGTGGGCGGCGGCGGGCCTTCGTGCACGCATGTACGTCATCATTGCGGCGACTCCCTGCTGTCTCATCCCGGTGAGATGTTCGGCATGGTCTCCGCGAGGGTGTCATGCCGCTTCCATTGGATCCCGGTGGAACGGCGCGCGTCGGCGGTGCCGTCCTCGTGGTGTCCCTTCTGGTCCTTGTACGGTCCCCGGTTGCCCTGGTGCATACCGGTGACGTGCCGGGGCGTGTCGGGCCTGGCCTGGGCCCGGCCCACTCTGATGCTGCCCATCGGTGTTCTCCTTCCTCGCCTCCGACCTGCGGAGTGCGTGGTCATGACCGCTCGGTGAGGTCCTCGAAGAATTCCTCGACGGCGGGCCAGACCCGGCCTCCGCCGGACAAGCCGCGCCACTCGCGGCGTACGAGGGCGACCATGCGGTAGCAGTCGTCGATCGGCACGATCCAGTGGTGGTCGAGGCCGTGGACGGTGTTCACCAGGAGGGCCTCCACATCGGGTTCCATGCCGGCGAGCGGCGGGCATGTCCCGGTCAGCTCCTTCCAGGCCGAGGCGTCCACCTCCCACCGCATGGCGCCCGCGGGGCTCGGGCCCTCGGCGGTGACCGTGCCGTCGGTCCGGGGCACGAAGAACACCAGGCCGACCGGCACCCCCAGGACGGCGGTGTCCAGGTGGGGCAGCCGGACCCGGCGCCGGGGCACGAGCCGGTGGTGGCCCTCCGCCGCCTTGGCGTCGGCGAACAGCACCGAGCAGGGGCCGCACACGCAGCGCACCTCCGCCTGCCCGGTGTCGTAGAGGTGGGCGTGCTCGTCGGCGACCGGTGCGGCGCACAGGTCGCACACCTCCGCCCCGGCCGCCGTGGCGCGGTCGGCCGAGGAACGGATGAGGCGGGCCAGCGCACCCTCGGTGCTCATGGGGCAACCCGGCGCTTGAGCGTGGTCAGCGGCACGAACGCGGGGGCCGGGGCCTCCGGGACCGGTTCCACCGCCGTCAGCTCGGGAGCCATGGCGAGCACCGCTTCGCGGACGGCGGCACTCACGTCGTCGCCGCCGCCTCCTCCGCCGCACCCGGATCCGCAGCCGCCGCCCGACGTCAGCCGTACCCGGGCCACCTCCCCCTCCATTCCGGCCCATTCGACGTCGCCGCCGCGTTCCCGCACGGCGGGCCGCAGGCGTTCGACCGCGCGGGCCGCCCGCTGCTCGGGGGGCTCGGGGTGGATGTCGTGCAGCACCAGCAGATGGCCGAGCAGCTCGTCGTCGGCGAGGCGTTCGGCGAGCGGCGCGTCCGCCTGGTCCAGGACGCGGGCCAGGGCCTCGCCGTAGACCTCGGTGAGCAGCCGTACCGCGTCGGTCGCCGCGCGTGCGGCGGGGCCGGGCGCGGACTCGACCTCCTCCAGCAGCGCGTCGAGGCGGGCCAGCCGGGCCTCGACATCGGGGTCCGCGAGCCGTGCGGGGGCGGCGGCCTCAGCCATGGTTCGCCCCGTACGTCGGCGAGTGGAGCGTGGTCAGCGTCTTGCCCTTGCCGACGTACATGTGGACGCCGCACGGCAGACAGGGATCGAAGCTGCGGACGGTGCGCATGATGTCGATGCCCTTGAAGTCGTCGGGACCGTTCTCCTCGAAGATCGGCTGGCCCTGGACGGCGTCCTCGTACGGGCCGGGGGTGCCGAACTTGTCGCGAGGGCTCGCGTTCCACGGGGTGGGCGGGTACGGGTGGTAGTTGGCGATCTTCTTGTCCTTGATGACCAGGTGGTGGGAGAGGACGCCGCGCACGGCCTCGTGGAAGCCGCAGCCGATCGCCTCGTCGGGCACCTCGAAGTTCTCGAACACCTTGGTCTCGCCGGCCCGCACCAGGCCCATGGCCTCCTCCAGGAACTGGAGGGCCATCGCGGCCGCGTAGGCGACGAAGTACGGCCGGGCGCGGTCGCGTTCGATGGTGTTGCTCCACTGCGGGATGCGCCACTCGAAGGTCGTCTCCGGGAGCGTCTCGCCCTTGGGCAGGGAGATGCGCACGCTGTGGCCGGTGGCCTTGACGTACGGGGTGTCGACGAGGCCGCTCAGCGCGGTCGACCACAGGCGGGCGAGGGGGCCGCCGCCGGTGTCGAGGGCGAGGTGGTCCCCGGTGCGCGGGTCGAGCCAGCGGGGGCTCATGACCCAGCTGTACTTGTCGTCGAAGTTCCGCTTCTGCGGCACCGGGACGGTGGTCTGGTTCCACGGGTGGCGCATGTCGACGGGGTTGCCGAGCGGGTCGTGGGTGACGAACGGCTTCTCGTTGACCCAGTCCTCGTAGTACGAGCTGCCCAGCATGATGCGCAGGCCGAGGTTGATGTCGATGAGGTTGTTGGTGACGAGCTCGCCGTCGACGATGACGCCCGGGGTGACGTACATCTGCTTGCCCCAGGTGTTCATCGTCTCGTAGCGGTAGTCGACGGTCATGGGATCCTGGAAGGCGCCCCAGCAGCCCAGCAGGATGCGGCGGCGGCCGACCTCCTCGTAGCCGGGCAGCGCCTCGTAGAAGAAGTCGAAGACGTCGTCGTTCATGGCGACGGCCTTCTTCACGAAGTCGATGACCCGCATGAGGCGACTGAGGTAGTCGGTGAAGGTGGTCGGCTGCGGCATCGTGCCGACGCCGCCCGGGTACAGCGTGGACGGGTGGACGTGCCGCCCCTCCATGAGGCAGAACATCTCACGGGTGATGCGGCTGACCTTCAGGGCCTCCTTGTACACCTCACCCTCGAAGGGGTTGAAGGCCCGCATGATGTCGGCGATCGTCCGGTAGCCGTGGATGTCGCCGCGGGGTGCCGAGGTGGCCTCGGCGCGGGCCAGCACACCGGGGTTGGTGGACTTGACCATCGCCTCGCAGAAGTCCACGAAGACCAGGTTGTCCTGGAAGATCGTGTGGTCGAAGATGTACTCCGCCGCCTCGCCGAGGTTGACGATGTAGTCGGCCAGCGGGGGCGGCTTGACGCCGTAGGCCATCTGCTGGGCGTAGTCGGAGCAGGTGGTGTGGTTGTCGCCGCAGATGCCGCAGATCCGGGACGTGATGAAGCCCGCGTCGCGGGGGTCCTTGCCCTTCATGAACACCGAGTAGCCGCGGAACAGCGACGAGGTGCTGTGGCATTCCACGACTTCCCGGTTGGCGAAGTCGATCTTCGTGTAGATGCCCAGGTTCCCGATGATCCGGGTGATCGGATCCCAGGACATGTCCACGAGTTGTGGCGGCTTGCGCTCGGTGGGCCGGGCCTCGGTGGTGGTCATGTGCGGTGCTGCCCCTCGCTGTCGGCGTGGTGTGGGTGGGGGTCCGGTGGTGCATGGGGGTGTAGGGGGTGCCTTGGGGTGTTGGGGGGGCCGCGGGTGGTCGGTCCCGCGGGCGGTGGGACGCGGTGCGCCCGGTGTGTCAGGGGCGGTAGCGCGGGTTGTAGCCGCTGGTGAGCTTGCGCTTGTTGTGGCGCCACCTCGGCTCGTGGTTCACCAGCTCGTTGGTCATGCCGCGCAGTCGGCGGATGACCGCGCCGTACGGCTTGATGGCGAGCGACGACAGGGTGCCGCCCGGCGGCTCGTCCATGAACGGCATGAACGCGTCGGGGAAGCCGGGCATGGTGCAGCCGATGCAGATGCCGCCGACGTTCGGGCAGCCGCCGATGCCGGCCATCCAGCCGCGCTTGGGCACGTTGCAGTTGACCACGGGCCCCCAACAGCCGGTCTTCACCAGGCACTTGGGCGAGTTGTAGTCCTTGGCGAAGCCGGCCTGCTCGTAGTACGAGCCCCGGTCGCAGCCCTCGTGGACCGTCTTGCCGAACAGCCACTGCGGGCGCAGCATGTGGTCCAGCGGGGGCGGGGGCGCGGAACCGGCCGCGTGGTAGAGGACCCAGACCAGGACCTCCATGAAGTTCTCGGGCTGGATCGGGCAGCCGGGCACGTTGACCACGGGCAGCCCGCCCTGGGAGGTGTAGTCCCAGCCCAGGTAGTCGGCGAGGCCCATGCAGCCGGTCGGGTTGCCGGACATGGCGTGGATGCCACCGAAGGTGGCGCACGTGCCGGCGGCGACCACCGCCCAGGCCTTCGGGGCGAGTTGGTCGATCCACCAGTTGAGGGTCTGTGGCTCACCGGTCTCCGGGTCGTTGCCGAAGGACGTCCAGTAGCCGTCGCCCTCGATGATGTTCTGGTTGGGGATCGAGCCCTCGATGACGAGGATGAAGGGGGCCAGGTCGCCGCGTGCCGCCGCCCGGTAGGGGGCGAGGAAGTCCTCGCCGCCCAGGCTGGGGGACAGCACCTTGTTGACGAGGTTCACCTTCGGCAGGCCGGGGATCAGCCCGAGGACCACGTCCTCGATGGAGGGCTGGCCCGCGGCGGTCAGCGAGACGGTGTCGCCGTCACAGCTCATGCCTTCGGAGATCCACAGGATCGTGATCTCGTCGAAGCCCTCGCGGTCCTCGCCGCGGCTGGGTTCCTCGCTGACGTCGGTGGTACTGCTGCTGGTGGTCATGTCATCGGCCTCCGCTGCGGTGGGTCTCGGAGTCGGTTGTCGTGTGCCGCGCCGAAGCTGCGGCGGGAGCCGGTTTCGACGGCTCGTCCCGGGATGTGGCGGGCTCCAGTGGTTCGAGCTCGTCGGGCCGGAAGTAGAGGAAGCGGCCGTACCAGGTGTGCAGTTCGGACGCGGGGTCGTCGTCGAGGGTGACGGCGAGATGCACGCTGCCGTCGACATCGTGGAAGACGGCGGCCACCTCCGCGGTGCGCCCGGCCAGGAACATGTCCTGGGCGTCGGCACTCCTGCGGGGCCGTAGCCGCACCCGGCTGCCGCCGCCGACCGGCATCCCGTCGACGACCACGGTCTCGGTGGTTGGCGAGAGCCCGTCGTCGGCCCCCTCCTGCCACCAGACGGGGCGCTCGGACGCGGACGCCGCGACCGCCTCGGACGCGGCGAAGGGGGGTGCGGGGGCCGGGGTGGTGGTGACCGGAAACTGGGCTGCCGGGTCGGTGTGCGGGGCCGGGCCCGGGGCCTGCGCGGCGGCGACCGGGGGCGACGGGGCGGTGGCGGGGGTGGTGGACAGGACGTTGGCGGGGGCCGACGGGGCCGTGACCGAATGCGTGGCCGCGGGAGCGGCGGTGGCCGAAGCCGTGGACTCGGGAACGGCGGCGGCCGAAGTCGTAGCCGCAGGAACGGCGGGGACCGAAACCATGGACTCGGGAACGGGAGCGGTGGGGACCGGGGTCAGGGAGCGGACCGCTCCGTGGAGGCGGGCGAAGATCTCCGGGGGCATGGTGTCGACTCGGTCGAGGATCGCGGCGGCCCGCGGGTCGGTCGCGCGCGCCTCCCGCTTCTCCTCGTCGGTCAGCAGCATGGTCCGCAGCGTGAGGATCTCGTCGATCTCCGCCGCGTCGTGCAGGTCTCCCGGGCTCTCCGGGGCCACCTGGGGGTGGTCGGGCAGGATGATCGGCGCGGAGAGCACGACGGGCCCGACGGGGGGCTCGTCTGCGAGTACGGGGAAGGTGAACTCGTTCCGGCAGGCCCGCGCCTGGTCGGCCAGGTCCGCCGGCGGGTCGATCAGCGAGACGAACTCCACGCCCTCACCGCCGATGAGGGTGTGCGTGGCGATGAGCGCCCGCCGCAGCGCCTCGTCGCGAGGTGCCCGGGGCTCCAGGCCGTCCACGGCGTTCGCGGTGCGTACGCGGAGCCGGAACACGTCGTCCGCGAGTCGCTCGGCCGTCAGGGTGACGCTCGCCCTCACCTCCTCGCGGCGCCGCACCACCCGGCCCGCGCGACCCGGCAGCGGCTCGATGTCCTCGCCGGCCGCCGCCTCCACCGGGACGGTGCTCTCGCCGCGCAGCAGGTCGTCCAGCTGGGCGACGATCTCGGTCTCGCGCGGCACCGCCTCGTCGAAGGTCAGATGGACGGTGCCGTCGCCGGTCCGCAGCGAGGCGACCGGGCGGTGGCCGCCGTCGGGGCCGGCCTCCTCCACTTGCTTGTGCTGCGTATGCAGGTGACGCAGCCTCACCCGGACGCTCGCGCCGGGCCGCAGGACGCGCAGCAGGCACTCGGTCCGCTGGTACCAGGAGTCGGCGGAGCCGGACACACCGGGGACGACGGGGCCGTCCGCCTCCACCCACTGGCGGGGGAACAGCACCCCGAACTGCCAGCGGACGCGGTTCTTCGCGGAGGACCGCCGGTACGGGTACAGGAGGTAGCCCTCGTAGAGGACGGCGTCGGCGACGGCGGTGATCTGCTCGAAGACGCCGTGGGACGGGTCCGGCGGCAGGCCGGTGTCCATGCCCGTGGCCGGGCACACCGTGCCGCTCTCGACCGGTCCGTACGCCATCGCGCCCTCCTTCTGCTCGCGTGCCGGCTCATCCCTTCCACCACCGTCACACCGCTCACGCTCTCCCGCCTCCTCCGGCGGAGCGCACTGAGCCGTTCGAGGGTCGTCCGGCACGCCGACTTCCGCCGCGCCCTCTTGACAAGCCCGGACAACGAGCGACAGTCTTCCGTTAAGCAGAAACTAATTTCCGCAATATGGAAACAGAATGTGGAAATACTCGGAAGCGACATGGAAGGGAGCGTCTGAGGCCCCATGGGATTCGCGGCGCAGCGCTTCAACGTCAACCTGTCGATCCTCTTCACGGAACTCCCGCTCCTGGAGCGCCCCGCGGCAGCCGCCGCGGCCGGCTTCACGGCGGTCGAACTGTGGTGGCCCTGGGTCGACTCCCCCACCCCCGAGCAGTCGGAGCTGGACGCCCTCCGGCGCGCGCTCGACGGCGCCGGTGTCCGGCTGACGGGGCTCAACTTCTACGCCGGGCGGCTTCCGGGCCCGGACCGCGGCGCCCTGTCGATCCCCGGCGAGGAGTCGGAGCGGTTCCGCGCCAACGTCGACGTGGTCGCCGACTTCGCGCGGTCGGTGGGCTGCACGGCCCTCAACGCCCTGTACGGCAACCGCGTCAAGGGCGTGGACCCCGCCGAGCAGGACGCGCTCGCGCTGGAGAACCTGGTCCTCGCCGCGCGTGCCGCCGACCGGGTGGGCGCGATCCTGCTGGTCGAGGCCCTGAACAAGGTGGAGTCCCCGCTCTGCCCGCTGGTCTCGGCCCCCGCCGCCGTCGAGGTCGTCGACAAGGTCAACCGGGCCTCCGGCCTGGGCAACGCCCGCTTCCTGATGGACCTCTACCACCTGTCCATGAACGGCGAGGACCTGCCGTCGGTGATCGAGCGGTACACCGACCGGACGGGCCATGTGCAGATCGCCGACAACCCCGGTCGAGGCGCGCCCGGCACGGGCTCCCTCCCGCTGGCCGACCTCCTCGACCAGTTGGGCGAGGCGGGTTACGAGGGTCGGGTCGGCCTGGAGTACAAGCCGGGCGACCGGCCGAGCGCCGAGGCATTCGAGTGGCTCCCCCGCGAGGCCCGCGGGGGACGCTGAGCGCCACCGACCAGACGTAGCAGAGCAGTCAGAGAGGCACCCTCATCATGCGCAGCAGTCTTCCCAAGGTCGCCTGGATCGGACTCGGCATCATGGGCTCGCCCATGTCCGAAAACCTGATCAAGGCGGGCTACGACGTCACGGGCCACACCCTGGAGCAGGACAAGCTCGACCGGCTGACGGCGGCCGGCGGCACCGCGGCGGCCTCCGTCGCGGAGGCCGTGCGGGACGCCGACGTCGTGATCACGATGGTGCCCGCGTCCCCGCAGGTCGAGGCGGTCGCGTACGGCCCCGACGGCATCCTGGAGAACGCGCGGGCCGGGACCCTGCTGATCGACATGTCGTCCATCACCCCGCAGACCTCGATCGACCTGGCGAGGGCGGCGAAGGACAAGGGCATCCGGGTCCTCGACGCGCCCGTCTCCGGTGGCGAGGCCGGGGCCGTGGAGGCCGTGCTGTCCATCATGGTGGGCGGTGAGCAGGTCGACTTCGACGAGGCCCGGCCGCTCTTGGAGGCGCTCGGCACAACCGTCGTGCTGTGCGGCCCGCACGGCTCCGGGCAGACGGTGAAGGCCGCGAACCAGCTGATCGTCGCCGTGAACATCCAGGCGTGCGCCGAGGCCGTGGTCTTCCTGGAGAAGTCGGGTGTGGACCTGGGGGCGGCGCTGGACGTCCTCAACGGCGGGCTCGCCGGCTCGACCGTGCTGACCCGCAAGAAGGACAACTTCCTGAACCGGGACTTCAAGCCGGGCTTCCGGATCGACCTGCACCACAAGGACATGGGCATCGTCACCGACGCCGCCCGCACCGTCGGTGCCGCGCTCCCCGTCGGCGCCGTGCTGGCCCAGCTGGTGGCGTCGCTCCGCGCGCAGGGCGACGGCGGCCTGGACCACTCGGCCCTGCTGCGGACCGTGGAGCGCCTCTCCGGCGCCCGGCTCTGAGACCCGAGGGCCGAGTCCCGAGGGCCGGAGCCTCCCCGAACTTCCGGTCCGCGGCGGCGCCGACATCTGTCCTGTCGCGCCCAGGCGCCACCGCGGACCGGAACCCTCGACGAACCCGACACACTCGATGAAATCGATGAACCACCTGACTGCGTCCGGCTCCTGATTGCCCATCAGGAATGTGTTGCACGGACGCACCGCCCGCGCACCCCGCCGGATCACGTGGATGAGGGGTCATCCGGTCCGGCGCGCGCGGGCAGGGCGAGGACCGCGGCGGCGTGCACGCCAGTGCGGTGGCGCAAGGCATCGGCCCCCCGTCTCGACGTGAGGGGCGCCGGGCCGATGCCGTCGTGCGCCGCCGCGGTCCTAGCCGCCCACACCCCTCCCGGTCACAGGGCCGGCGGCAACGGCAACAGCTCCCGTCCGGCCCACGGCACCGCGGCCGGCGCCTCGGACCGCCGCTCGTCCGGGCCGCCCAGCGAACGCCGGGCGTTGTCCAGCAACTCCTTGTACGTGAGCACCTCGACGCGGCTCATATGGTCGTTGAACGTTCGCAGGGCCTCGGTGATCTCCTCCTCCGGCACCTCGGGGTGCAGCGCGGGGTGGCCGACGAGGACGAGGGCACCGGCCCGCCGGGTCTCGATGCCGAACTCCTCACGGATGCGGTGGCGGTCCTCGTCCAGCCCGACCAGGTAGTTGACGGCCTGCCCCACCGCCTTGTGCACCTCCGCCCCGGGCACCCAGGCATTGCGGTGGCGGACCACCAACGGGTGCTTGAGGCCCATCGAGCGTTTCAGCTCGACGATGTGCAGGGCGCCGTCGCCCCGTATCAGCGGGATGTCGACCTCGTCGCCCGGTACGAGCCTGCGGTGCGCGGCCTCGCCGACGAACCGGCCGCCGAAGATCCAGTGCTGGCCCTCCAGAGCCCGCTGGAGCTCCCGCTCCGAGGCGTTCGGGTCCTCGACCACCGCGCGCAGCTCGTCGAGTCCGGCGGCGCGACGACGCAACTCGGCCGCCTGGATGACCAGTCGGCCCTTGCGGTCGGCCGCGAGCAGAGCCAGCGCCTCCGGAGAGGCGGCGATGTCCCGGGCGGCGAGGGCGGGGTCCTCGATGTCGACCCGGCCGTCCCGGAAGATGCGTTCCAGCCACAGTGCCGTCTCGGCCCGGCCGCGCGGGATCACCCAGCGGCCGGGCCGGTCCTCGGGGGCCTCCATGAACAGGGCGTCCTCCCCCTGGGCGTGGAAGTGGTCCAGGAACTCCGCCACGCTCGCGTCGGGCTGCTTCCGCAGGTAGGCGCGGCCCTCCTCGACCATCCACCGGTGTGTCACCCACACCGTCCTGCCGAGGTAGTCGCGGCTGATCCGGTCGCGCCTGCCGTCGCGGGTGAGCCGGTAGCGCTCGTCGAAGTCGGGCCGGAGGATGAGGCCCTGGGCGTAGTCCAGAGCGTCCTGGAGCATGCGCACCACGTGCCACTCCCCCGCGTCGGCCGCCGTGCCGCGCGCCGCCGCCAGCAGCCGTTCCAGTTCCTTGCCGCCCCTGCGGCCGCGCCCGGGACCGCCGTTGATGTGCGCGAGGACGGCGCTCAGGGCGTCCTGGACCGCCTGGCCGGCCACCGCCTCCGCCACCTTCTCCAGCTGCCACTCCAGCGCCATGTCGCATCGTGTCGCCATGGAGGGATTGTGCGGCCCGGGTCCGACAATCCCTCATGGGCCGATGTTCGGGGCCGGCGCGCTCCTGACCCGCCCGTCTACGCAAGGGGGCGTAGAGCGCCTACGGAACCCTCAAATCAACCTCTGAACCACCGTCGAAGGGCTTCAACTGCCCCTGGGTGCGGGCACATCCTCGACACACGAGGCCCGCCGGCACGGGGGCGGCGGGCCTCGACGGGGGAGAGAGCTCCGCCGTGGGTACGGGGGAACGCGCCCTCGCGGGCACGGGGGAATCGAGGTCCGCGGGATCGCGGGTTCGGCGAACGGGGGAAAGAGGTTCGCGGGATCAGGGGAAACGGGGGGCACGGGGGAAACGGGGGCCGTGCGGCGGTGTGACAAAAGCGGCTCGCATCATGCGAGGTCACACCGACGCACGGTCCCCGCCCACGTTCGAGGATCCCTGCCGGAAGCCCCCGGCAACCCTCCCCGTTCGGGCGAGCCGCCCCGTCAGACCTTCAGGCTTTCAGCGTCCTGATCGACGTCGGCGCGTGCCACGGCTCCGTCGCCAGTTCCTCGAACTCCACGACGGCGCTGATGTCGTTGGTCGTGGACATCGAGATGTTGGTGACCCGTTCCAGGATGGCCTCGACGACCACCGGCACCCGGTACCGCGCCGCGAGCTTCTTCGCCTCCTCGAAGGCGGCGCCCAGGTCGGCCGGGTCGGTCACCCGGATCGCCTTGCAGCCGAGGCCCTCGGCGACCTTGACGTGGTCGACGCCGTAGACACCCAGCTCGGGCGAGTTGACGTTCTCGAACTCCAGGTTGACCTGGAAGTCGATGTCGAAGGCGCGCTGCGCCTGCCGGATGAGGCCCAGGTAGGAGTTGTTCACCAGGACATGGACGTACGGGATCCGGTGCTGCGCCCCGACGGCCAGCTCCTCGATCATGAACTGGAAGTCGTAGTCGCCGGAGAGGGCGACGACGGAGGCCTCCGGGTCGGCCTTGGCGACGCCGAGCGCGGCGGGGACGGTCCAGCCGAGCGGGCCCGCCTGGCCGCAGTTGATCCAGTGGCGCGGCCGGTGGACGTGCAGCATCTGGGTGCCGGCGATCTGGGAGAGGCCGATGGTGGTGACGTACCGGGTCTCGGGGCCGAAGGCCCGGTTCATCTCCTCGTAGACGCGCTGGGGCTTGATCGGGACGTCGTCGAAGTGGGTACGGCGCTGGAGGCGGGCCCTGCGGTCCTGTGCCTCGGCCGCCCACGCGGAGCGGTCGGGCAGTCGCCCCTTGCCCTTCAGCTCCCGCGCGACCTGGACGAACAGTTCCAGCGCGGCCCCGGCGTCCGAGGCGATGCCGTAGTCGGGGGCGAAGATCCTGCCGATCTGGGTGGGTTCGATGTCGACGTGGACGAACGTCCGCCCGGCCGTGTAGACGTCCAGGTTCCCGGTGTGCCGGTTGGCCCAGCGGTTGCCGATACCGAGGACGAAGTCGGAGGCGAGGAAGGTCGCGTTGCCGTAGCGGTGGGAGGTCTGCAGGCCGACCATGCCGGCGTTCAGCTCGTGGTCGTCGGGCAGGACGCCCCAGCCCATGAGGGTGGGCACGACCGGGACACCGGTCAACTCGGCGAATTCGACGAGCAGTTCGCTCGCGTCGGCGTTGATGACTCCGCCGCCCGCGACGATCAGCGGCCGCTCCGCGGCGTTGAGCATCCCGATCGCCTTCTCGATCTGGGCGCGGGTCGCGGCCGGCTTGTAGACGGGGAGCGGCTCGTACGTCTCCGGGTCGAACTCGATCTCGGTGAGCTGCACGTCGATCGGGAGGTCGACGAGGACCGGTCCGGGGCGGCCGGAGCGCATCAGGTGGAACGCCTGCTGGAAGACGCCGGGGACCTGCGCCGCCTCCAGGACGGTCACCGCCATCTTGGTGACCGGGCGGGCGATGGAGGCGATGTCGACCGCCTGGAAGTCCTCCTTGTGGATCACGGCGGTGGGTGCCTGGCCGGTGATGCAGAGGATGGGGATCGAGTCACCGGTGGCGGAATAGAGGCCGGTGATCATGTCGGTGCCGGCGGGTCCGGAGGTGCCGAGGCAGACCCCGATGTTGCCGGGGTGGGTGCGGGTGTAGCCCTCGGCCATGTGCGAGGCGCCCTCGACATGGCGGGCGAGGGTGTGGTGGATGCCGCCGGCGGCCTTCAGGGCGGCGTAGAAGGGGTTGATCGCGGCGCCGGGGACGCCGAACGCGTCGCTGACGCCCTCGCGCTTGAGGATCTCGACTGCCGCGCGGGCAGCGGTCATACGAGCCATTGCGTACTCCTGCTTCAGCTGCCGGACTCGCGCTCCCGTCGCGCCCCGCCGCGAGCACTTCCGTGATCCTATTTTCCGTATTGCGGAAGTTGATTTCTGCTATCTGGAAGTAATCTAGAAGTCGGTGGGGAGGCCGTCAAGGGCGGGGCCGCCGAATCGCCCGTGCCTGTGGTGTTCTCCTGCCGGTGCGCCCCCGGCTGGAGGACGATGAGGGGGCTGGTGCGACGGGACCCGGTGAGCTCGGTGGTGGGGTGGGACATGAGCGAGACCATGGCGGTGCGATGCCCGGAGTGCGGGCGGGAGCACCAGTACGCCGCGCCCGCCTACCCCTGTGCGTGCGGCACCCCGGTCGCGCCGCCCCTGAACCGGCGCGCCGCCCCCGTCTGCGTCACCCACCGCACCTGGGACGAGGACTGGGTCACCGTCCGCTGCGGGAGCTGCGGTCGCGCGGACCAGTGGCCCCATCCGGAGCTGGGCTGCTCCTGCGGGACCGTGCTGCGCGTGCCCGTCACGGCCGCCGCCCAGCCGTTGGGCATCGGGGGCGGCGACCCGGCCGAACCGCCCGTGGAGCAAGGGGAACAACCCGCCGCGTCGCGGGCCACGTTCCAGCCCGTCACGATCCGCACCGCGCGCGACGCGGTCACCGCCGTCGCCCTCTATCTGCGCTGGCTGGGCTACAAGGACATCCGCCGGGCCGACCAGCGCCAGCCGCACGGCATCGGTCTCGCCGCGCGCGGCGTCCTGGTGCAGGTGCACCCGCTGGTCCAGCCGGCCGCGCCGCGTGACGTCGAGTGCCTGTGGCTGACCGCGATGGCCGAGTCCTGCGACTGTGCCTGCTTCTCGCTCGCCGGATACACGGACGACGCCCGGACCCGCGCCGACGGCCTGGGCGTCGCCCTGTTCGTCCTGGACCTCACGGGCACCCCGCAGCCGGTGAACGCGGCCGCGGTGGCACTGGTCGAGACCGGCGCGGGAACGTGATCAGCCGCTGACCCGACCGGTTGGCCAGACGGGGGCGGACGGTCCCGCACACGGCGGCGGACGGTTCGGCACACGCCGACGGACGGTCAGGCACACGGCGGCGGGCAGTTCGGCCACGGCGCGCCGGACACGCGGGCCGCACCCGAACCCCCGCGCGCCCGGCGGGGTCCCGGGCAGCGGCACGCCGCCTACTCGGCCGCGTACCGCTCCCGCAGTTCGATCTTGCGGACCTTCCCCGACACCGTCATCGGGAACGCGTCGAGGATCCGCAACGCGCTCGGGATCTTGTAGTGCGCCAACTGCCCGTCGCAGAAGGCCCGCAGCTCCTCCAGGCTGAGCGGGCGCGCGGGGTCGCGCGGGATGACGCAGGCGAGGACCTCCTCGCCGTACCGCTCGTGCGGCACCCCGACCACCTGCACGTCGGCGATCCCCGGGTGGCCGTACAGGAACTCCTCGATCTCCCGCGGGTAGATGTTCTCGCCACCCCGGATGATCATGTCCTTGATCCGGCCGACGATCTCGACGTACCCGTCCTCACGCATCACCGCGAGGTCCCCGGTGTGCATCCACCGGCCCGCGTCGACGGCCTCGGCGGTCTTCTCGGGCTCCTCCCAGTAGCCGAGCATCACGCTGTAGCCGCGGGTGCACAACTCCCCCGCGGTGCCCCGCGGTCGGGTGACCCCGGTGGCCGGGTCGACGATCTTCACCTCGATGTGCGGGAGGACCCGGCCCACGGTGCCCGTGCGGTGCTCCAGGTCGTCGTCGCGCCGGGTCTGGGTGGAGACGGGCGACGTCTCCGTCATGCCGTAGCAGATGGACACCTCGGCCATGTGCATGTCGGCGACGACCCGTTTCATCACCTCCACCGGGCAGGGCGAGCCCGCCATGATGCCGGTGCGCAGCGACGACAGGTCGTAGGAGTCGAAGTCGGGGAGGTTCAGCTCCGCGATGAACATCGTCGGCACGCCGTACAGGGAGGTGCAGCGCTCCTGCTGGACGGCCTCCAGGGTGGCCCTCGGGTCGAAGGACGGGGCCGGAATGACGACGCAGGCGCCGTGCGAGGTGGCCGCCAGGTTCCCCATGACCATGCCGAAGCAGTGGTAGAAGGGGACGGGGACGCACACCCGGTCCTGCTCGGTGTAGGCGATCGACTCGCCCACGAAGTAGCCGTTGTTGAGGATGTTGTGGTGGGAGAGGGTCGCCCCCTTGGGGAAACCCGTGGTGCCCGACGTGTACTGGATGTTGATCGGGTCGTCGCAGGACAACTCCTCGAACGGCACGGGGATGCCGCGTGCGACCAGCGCGTCCCAGCTCGGGTCGCCGATGTACACGGTCTCCCGCAGCCGCGGGCAGTTCCCGCGCACCTGCTCCACCATCGCCCGGTAGTCACTCGTCTTGTGGCTGAGCGAGGCGAACAGCAGCGAGACACCGGCCTGGTTGAGGACGTACTCGACCTCATGGGTGCGGTAGGCCGGGTTGATGTTCACCATGATCGCGCCGATGCGCGCGGTGGCGTACTGGACGAGCACCCACTCCGGGCAGTTGACCGCCCAGATGCCCACCCGGTCGCCCTTGGCGATCCCGCTCGCGACCAGCGCGTAGGCCAGCCGGTCGACGTCCGCCGCGAACCGGGCGTAGGTCCAGCGTCGCCCGGACGGCACGTCGACGAGGACCTCGCGGTCCGGCCAGGCGGCCACCGCGCGGTCGAGGTTGGCGCCGATGGTGTCGCCGAGGAGGGCCGTGCCGCTCGTCCCGTGCGCGTACGACGACGCTCCCGCGGGCCCGCCGCTGCCGCTCACCGGAAGTCCTCCTCGCGGTACTCGGCGTCCGAGCCCGCGGCGGTGGCCTCGCGCAGCTCGATACGGCGGATCTTGCCCGACACGGTCTTCGGCAGGTCGGCGAACTCCAGCCGCCGGACCCGCTTGTACGGCGCGAGGACGGTCCGGGAGTGCTCGAAGAGGATCTTCGCGGTGTCGGGGCCCGGCTCCCAGCCCGCCGCCAGCACGATGTACGCCTTCGGCACGGCGAGCCGCAGTTCGTCCGGCGCGGGCACGACGGCCGCCTCCGCGACCGCCTCGTGCTCCAGCAGGGCGCTCTCCAGCTCGAACGGGCTGATCTTGTAGTCGCTCGCCTTGAACACGTCGTCGGCGCGGCCCACATAGGTGATGTAGCCGTCCTGGTCGCGGGAGCCGATGTCGCCGGTGCGGTAGTAACCGCCCGCCATGGCCTCCGCGGTGCGGTCGGGGTCGCCGTGGTAGCCGGTCATCACGCCCACGGGACGGTCGGACAGGTCGAGCGCGATCTCGCCCTCGTCGACGTCGGGGGCGCCCGAGACGGGGTCGAGGAGGACGACCTTGAAACCGGGGCTGGGCCGACCCATCGAGCCGGTCTTCAGCTCCTGGCCGGGGCTGTTGGAGACCTGCACGGCGGTCTCGGTCTGGCCGAAGCCGTCCCGGATCGTGATGCCCCAGGCGCGGCGCACCTGCTCGATGACCTCCGGGTTGAGCGGCTCGCCCGCAGCGACGACCTCCCGGGGCGGGGTGCGCAGCTGGGTGAGGTCGGCCTGGATCAGCATCCGCCACACGGTCGGCGGGGCGCAGAAGCTGGTGACGCCCGCGCGTTCCATCTCCGACAGCAGCCGGGCCGGGTCGAAGCGGGTGTAGTTGTGGATGAAGACGGTCGCCTCCGCGTTCCACGGGGCGAACAGGTTGGACCAGGCGTGCTTGGCCCAGCCGGGCGAGGAGATGTTGAGGTGGACGTCCCCGGGTTTCAGACCGATCCAGTACATCGTCGCCAAGTGGCCCACGGGGTACGACACATGGGTGTGCTCGACCAGTTTCGGCCGGGCGGTGGTGCCCGAGGTGAAGTACAGCATCAGCGGGTCGGAGGCGTTGGTCTCGCCGTCGGGCGTGAAGTCGGCGGGGGCCGCGTAGGCGTCCTCGTAGGGGCGCCAGCCGTCCGCGGTGCCGCCGACGGCGATCCGGGTGTAGCGGCCGGGCACCTCTTCGAACTTGGCGGTGTCCTCGGCCCGCGCGATCACATGCCGGACCCGGCCGCGCTCGACGCGGTCGCGCAGGTCGGCGGGGCCTAGCAGCGGGGTGGCGGGGATGACGACGGCGCGCAGCTTCATCGCGGCGAGGGCGGTCTCCCACAGCTCCGCCTGGTTGCCGAGCATGACGAGGACCCGGTGGTCGGCCCGTACGCCCTGGGCGCGCAGCCAGTTCGCGGCGCGGGAGGAACGCTCGGACATCTCGGCGAAGGTCAGCCGGGTCTCCGTGCCGTCCTCCTCGACGATGTGCAGGGCCGTGCGGTCGTTCCCGCGTGCGATCTCGTCGAACCAGTCGAGTGCCCAGTTGAAGAAGTCGGGGCGCGGCCACGTGAAGCCCTTGCAGGCCGTGGCGTAGTCCTCCCGGTGGGCCAGCAGGAAGTCCCTGGCCGCCCTGAACTCCTCCGTGGCGCTCGTCCTCGCCGACATGTGTCCTCCTCATTGCCGGACCGTCGCCTGACATCGTGTAATGCGTGATACGCGTCTCACTACCCCCGAACGGGGGTGCGCCGCGCGGAAAGGACGACTTCGTGGCAGTGGATTCCTTCGGTCCCGTCGATCCTGCTTCATCCGGTTCGACGGACATGCGCGGCGCGCTGAACCGCTTAAGGCTGGCCACCGGGCTGCCGCTGGCCTTCGCCGGGCTGGTCGAGCCCGGTCCCGGGCAACTGCGCATCAGCGAACTCCAGGGCAACCGGACGACCTCGCTCAGCGGGCTGTCCGTGCACTCCGGGAACGGGCTGGGCGGCAAGGCGGTGGCGCTGGCCCGCCCCTGCTGGGTGACCGACTATTCCTCGTCCCGGCAGATCAGCCACGAGTACGACGCCGCCGTCGCCGCCGAGGGCATCCGCTCGGTCCTCGCCGTCCCCGTCGTCGTACGGCGCCGGGTGCGCGGAGTGCTGTACGGCGCCCTGCGCGCACCCCAGCCGCTGGGCGACCGCACGGTCGGGGCGGCGATGGAGGCCGCGCGGGACATGGAGCAGGCCCTGGTGGTGCAGGACGAGGCCCGGAACCTGCTGGCGGCGGCACGGCCGCCGGAGGACGGGTCACCTGGGGCGTGGGAGGAGGTCCGCGAGGCGCACGGGGCGCTGCGCGCGCTGGCCCCCCGCATCGACGACCCGGAGCTCCGGCGGGAGCTCCTCCAGGTGTGCGGTCGGCTGGCCGGTGCCGCCGCCGCGGACACCGCCGGACCCGCCACGCCCGACGCGCCCGCCCCGTCCGGCGGGCCGCGGGTCACCCTCACCCCCCGCGAGCTGGACGTCCTGTCCTGCGTGGCGCTCGGCGCGACCAATGCCACCACCGCCGACCGCCTCGGCCTGCGCCCCGAGACGGTCAAGGGCTACCTCCGCTCCGCCATGCGCAAGCTGGAGGCCCACACCCGCCTGGAGGCGGTGGTGGCGGCCCGCAGGGCGGGGTTGCTGCCGTAGGACTCCGCCGACGCCCGCCGCGTGCCGGGGCGGGTGGAGGATGGTGGTGGAGCGGCGTCCGCCGTCGGCCCTCACCGGCAGACAGACGTTGTCGGCCCTCATGGGCGGACGGAGGCCGTTGTCGGCCCTCGCGGGGCCGAGCCGGGTCGATCACGGCCGGCGCGCATCGGTGGCTCGGGGCGGTGAGAGACGGGTTGGGCGGTGGTTCGGGATTCATGTTTCGGGCGTGTGAAATTCCTTATGCCGTACCCTTCCTGTTATTTCCCTCACCACGCTGCGTTCCGAAATTCAAGGACTGGTTGCCTAATATTGGCCCGGACACGACACAGAGGGGAGCGGTGGCCCGTGCATCGGGACTTCAAGGAGCCTGGGAGACCCCGCCCCGACCTGGTCATAGGCAGGGAGGAGCTGTTCACCGCGGCGCGGGAGCAGCTCGCGCGCGGCGGCAGCGTCCTCGTGCACGGCTCGGCCGGTATCGGTAAATCGACCGTCCTGCGCGCGCTCGCCGCTGAATACGACACGACGGCCCGTACGGTCCTGCGGTGCTCGGCGACCGAATCCGAGTCGCATCTGCCGTTCCTGGCCCTGACCGATCTGCTGGGCCTCGTCGTCGACGAGGTCTCCGACCAGTTGCCCGCCCCCCAGCGCACGGCCCTCGAATCGGCGCTCACCGGACGGGGCGAGTCCACGCTCCAGCGTGACGGTCTGGCCCTGCGTCTCGCCGTCCTGTCGACCCTGCGCGCCCTGGCCGCCAAGGGCCCCGTCCTGATCGTCGCGGACGACCTCCAGTGGCTGGATCCGGCCAGTGTCGAGCTGCTCGGATTCGCCGCCCGCCGCCTCGGCGAGATGCCGGTCCGCATGCTGTGCGCCGTCCGCACCTCGACGGACCCCCATGGCCACGAGCAGGACAGGTATCTACGCGCGTCCCCGTCGGACACCCTGGCCCTCAGGGTCAACCCGCTGTCCCGGGCGCACGTCGCCGAGCTGCTGGAGAACCGCGGCTACACCGGTCTGCCCCGCTCCACCGTGCGCGACATCCACCGCACCAGCGGCGGCAACCCCCTGTTCGCGCTGGAGCTGGGCCGCGCCCTCGCCGACAGCCTCACCCCGCCCCGCCCGGGCGAGCCGCTGCCGGTGCCGACCTCGCTGCGGACCCTCGTACTGAACCGGCTGGACATGCTCCCTGCGGAGGCCCGCCGCACCCTGCTTGTCGCCAGCGCCGGTGCCCGGCCCACCCTGGCCCTGCTGCGTGCCGCCGGACGGGAGAACGCCGAGGCGGAGACCGCGCGGGCCGTCGAGCTGGGCCTGCTGGCACCCGAGCGGGAGAGCCCCGGCGTGCGCTTCGCGCACCCCCTGGTGTCGGCCGCGCTGTACGCGGAGGCCACCGCCCAGGAGCGGCGGGCCGCCCACGCCGCGCTGTCCACCGCCGCCGTCGACCCCATCGAGCGGGCCCGGCATCTGGCGCTGGCCACGACCGGCGCCGATCCGCAGGTCGCCGCCCGGCTCGGTGAGGCCGCCGCGGTGGCCAGGGACCGCGGCGCGCCCTCGGTCGCCGCCGAGCTGGGTCTGCTCGCCGCCCGGCACACCCCGGCCGACGCGACGCCGTCGCCGGACGAGCGGAGGCTCCAGGCCGCCGAGGACGCGCTGACCGCCGGGGAGAACGACCTCGCCCGGGACATCGCCCGCGAGGTGCTGAGCCGCGCCACCGAGCCCGCCGAACGCGTCCGCGCCTGGATGGTGGTGATCGAGGCGGCCGGCCAGTCGATCGCCGAGGTCGACGCCGTGTACCCGCAGGCCCTCGCCGACGCGGGCGACGACCCCCGGCTGCTCGCCCTGGTCCACTACCAGCTGGCGTGGCGGGCGCTGGTCATCGACGGCGACTTCGCGGCGGGCCGCAAGGAGGCCGCGCGCTCCGCGGAACTGGCCGCGAGGGCCGGGGACCGCCGTACCGAACTGCTCGCGCTCGCCCACCAGGCGCAGGTCGAGACGTTGATGGGGCACCCCGACGCACCCGCGACGATCAAGAAGGCGCTGAAGGAGCCGCAGGACCCCCAGCTGGCCTGTCACCACAACGGGGCGGGCGCGACCCGCTTCCGCTGGCTGATGATGAGCGACCAGTTCGGCGACGCCCGGGCCACGGCCACCGCGCTGCTGCGCGAGGTACGGCGCCGCGGCATGGTCGAGAGCGAGGTGCACTACGTGCGCTTCCTCGCCGAGATCGAACTGCGCACCGGACACTGCGGTCGGGCCCTCGACCTCGCCCGTGAGGGGTACGGGCTCGCCCGCGACTCCGGCATAGGCGAGGGCGCCTCCGCCATGCTCACCTCGCTCGCCGAGGCCGCCGGCGGCGATGTGGAGCGGGCGCAGGCGCTGGCCCGGGAGGCCGCCGAGCACGCCGAGCAGGACGGCGACCTGATGTACCTCTCGCGCGCCCTGGGCGCCCTCGGCCACGCCCAGTTGGTGTCCGGGGACGCGGCCGGCACCGTGCAGTCGCTGCGCCGGGTACGGGAGTTGGAGGAGGGGCTGGGGGTCACCGACCCGGCCCGCGGCCGCTGGCAGGCCGATCTCGCCGAGGCGCTGGTGCGGGTCGGGGAGATCGCCGAGGCGCAGGACGTCATCGACGTCACCCGGCAGCGGGCGATGCGTCTGGGCCGCGAGAGCATCCTCGCCGTCCTCGACCGGGCGGAGGCCCTTGTCCGTGCGGCGCGCGGTGAACACGACGCCGCCGTACGGCAGTTGACGTCGGCTCAGGACCAGCTGGCGAAGCTGGGCTGCGGGCTGGAGGAGGCGCGGGCCGCGTACGCCCTGGCGTCTCTGCGCGCCATGCCCCAGGCGCTCGGTGTCGCTCCGCGCGCGGGGGTGGCCCCCGTGCCCGGTCCGGCCGCGTACGACGAGGCGTCCCGGCTGTTCCGCCGCTGCCGTGCCCTGCCGTGGCTGCGTCAGGTCGAGCAGATCTCGACCACGCCGGCGCCCGTGCCGCAGCCCGCGATCGCCCCGTCGGCGCTGGACGCCCTCGCCGGGCTCGCGGCCACGGAACGGCAGGTCGCCGAGCTGGTGATGGAGGGCGCCACCAACCGGGAGATCGCCGGGAAGCTGTACATCAGCGTGAAGACGGTCGAGGCGACGCTCACGCGCGTCTACCGGAAGTTGGGGATCCGGTCGCGTGTGGACATCGTGCGACTGGCGGCGGGACACCGTACGAACTGACCTCCCCGGGACCGGTCTACGACCCCTCCCGGGGACCCGTGTGCGAAGGCTTCACGCCGGCCCTGACGCGACCCTGCCCTGGCCGGGGCCCGATCGGCCCGCCCTGGCGGAAGCCCTTCCGGCTCCAGCCTAGGCTCACACCACACCTCGGGTCATCGAGGGTTTTCCCTCCCCAACTCCCTTAGGGGGATCCCCCATTGGGGGACGTTCACAACCGGTCATACGTTTTACGCCGTGCCGCACGCCAGGGCACACAGACCGGCCCACCGCCCCCGCTCGGCTCCCCCGAGCGGGGGCGGTACCCGCAGGGCTCCTGTGCACCACCCCCACCCGCGCGTCCCCCACCGGCAACTCCCTCCCCCCATGAGGAGAACCATGTTCGGGTTCAACCGTGCCAGGAAGACGATCGTCGCCGCCGCTGCGACCGCCGCGGCCTCCGCCGCCGCTCTGCTGGCCGCCCCCGGCGCCGTCGCCGCTCCCCAGCCCATCGTCGGCGGTACGACCACCACCGCGAGCGCGTACCCGTACGTCATGCAGATCACCAACTCCTCGCAGAGCCAGTTCTGCGGCGGCACCCTGGTGTCCGCGACCAAGGTGATCACCGCGGCCCACTGTGTCGACGGCAGAACGACCAGCAACACCCGTGTCGTCGGCGGCCGCACCTACCGCAACGGCACGGACGGCACCGTCCGGTCCGTCAGCCGCATCTGGATCCACCCGAACTACACGTCCGCCGAGAACGGCAGCGACGTGGCCGTGCTGACGCTGTCGTCGTCGATGCCGTACACCCCGGTCTCGTACGTCACCTCGTCGCAGACCAGCGTGTACGCGGCCGGCACCACCGCCCGCATCCTCGGCTGGGGCACCACCTCCTCGGGCGGCTCCTCCTCCAACCAGCTGCGCACCGCGACCGTGCCGATCGTGGCCAACTCGGTCTGCGGCAGCTCCAGTTCCTACGGCTCCGAGTTCATCGCGAGCGACATGGTGTGCGCCGGTTACACGTCCGGCGGCGTGGACACCTGCCAGGGCGACAGCGGCGGTCCCCTGATGATCGGGGGCGTCCTGGCAGGTATTACTTCCTGGGGTTACGGCTGCGCCGACGCGCAGTACCCCGGTATCTACACCCGGCTGACCACCTTCTCCAGCACGGTGGCCGCGCAGGTCAACTCCTGAGCGGAACACGCCGGCCCGTGAGCTCCTGAGGCACGTCCTCAGGTGATACCAGGGGGCGTTGCGAACCTGCCACGAGCGGTTCGCAGCGCCCCCTCTCCACGTCCGCCACGTCCGCCATGTCCGGGTCGCGTCCCGGTCGCGTCAGTTCGCGACGGTGCCGAAGCGGATGTCGTACGGGTCGCCGTCTTCGCCCTCGCCCTCGTTCTCGCCCTCACCGGGGAGTGTCCGGAGGGTGCGCTCGGCCTCCGCGACGAGGTCGGTCCGCTGCTCCGCGGTGAGACGGACGAACGGCTCCAGGACGACGGCGGGCCCGTCGAACTTCCAGATCCCGGCCAGGAAACCGTCGACGAGGAAGGTCCGGTACGCCTGATTGCCCTGCCAGCTGCGGCCCTTGAGGTCGGGCGGTACGACACGGGAGCGGTCGGCGTGGGAGAGGAGCAGGTTGTCGAACTCGGGCAGCAGACGGGGCGGCACCGGGGTCTCCGGGTCGGGGCGGGGCGCGTCGGGCAGGTCGAAGAGTTCGACGCCGTTCTCGTCGCGGAAGGTGACCAGCTCCGGGCGCAGCCGCTCGAACGCCTCGCGCAGCCGGGTCACCCCGGCCCAGGTCTGCATGTCCTTGACGGAGGCGGGCCCGAAGGCGGCGAGATAGCGGCGTACGACGGCCTCGGGCGCCGGGGCGGGTGCGGCCGGGCGACCCAGCCAGTGCTCGGCGGTGGTCAGCGCGACCTGGCCGCTCCTGCCCCAGAGGCCGCGCGGGGTGACCTGCACCAGCGGCAGCCGGCAGCGCGCGGCGATGCCGAGGGCGAGCGGATCGGCGTCAGGCCACTCGACGAGCAGGGCCTCGCGCAGCTGCTTGAGGGTGCGGGGCTCCTCCTCCACCAACTCCCGTGCGAGGGAGGTGAGCCGGTCGAGGTCGACGCCGACGAGGCCCTTGCGGAACAGTTGCAGTTCCCGTTCGCGGGCGGGCTGCACGAGGGGCCGCAGGGTGAGGCAGTCCTCGGCGGTGTGGGTGTGGATGGTGGACCGCATGGTGACGATCCGGACGACGGCGCGCTCCGCCATCAGCGTCGACAGCTGCTCGGGGGCGAAGCCCTCCAGGCGGGCGGCGAGGGCGTAGTACGGCGGTTTGACGTTCTGCGCCTGGAGCCCGAGCAGATGCTCGACGGCTCCGCTCACCGACATCTCGGCCACCGGCGTGCGGCGCAGCAGCAGTTGCCGGGCGAGGGTGGCGCGGTTGAGGGCGCGGGCGCCGAGCAGGGGTGCGGTCGAGGTCGCCTTCTTCGTCATGGTGAAACGCTAACGGCCCTTGCGGACAGCTTCTGTCCGCGACGCCCGGCGGGACGGGCAGAAGCCGTTGGGGACGCCCGGCGGGCTCGGAACTCCCGGGGCCCGTGCCACGGTTTGCCCCGGATATCCTGTTCGAAGATCACACAGACAGATGTGCGACTCCGGAGGCGAACCGATGGCCGAACGACGTGCCCGCCCAGCCTCGAAGAGCGCCAGGGTGTCGGGCTGGCGCCGCGCGCTGACCCCGCCCGCGCCGCCCGCGGGCCGACCGCCGGCGCCTCGCCCCGGACCGGCGGAACCGGATCGGCCGGACCGGGCGGCCAGTGTCGTACAGGCGGTCCTGTACGAGGACGGTGTACGGGTCACCGCGCCCGCGACGCTCGCCGAGACCTACCGCGCACTGCGGGAGGCACCGTCGGGCATGGCCTGGATCGGGCTGGCCCGCCCCACCGAGGGTGAACTGCTGTCGCTGGCAGCGGAGTTCGACCTCCATCCGCTCGCCGTCGAGGACGCGATGGAGGCCCATCAGCGCCCCAAGCTGGAGCGCTACGGCGACACCCTGTTCGTCGTACTGCGCGCCGCCCGCTATCTCGACGCGCCGGAGGAGGTCGACTTCGGTGAGCTGCACGTGTTCGTGGGGCCGGACTTCGTCATCACGGTCCGGCATGGCGCGGCGCCGGACCTGTCGGCGGTGCGCCGCCGCATGGAGGAGACGCCGGAACTCCTGAAGCTGGGCCCGGAGGCGGTGCTGTACGCCATCCTCGACGCGGTGGTGGACGACTATGTGCCGGTCGTCGCCGGCGTGCAGAACGACATCGACGAGATCGAGACCGAGGTGTTCCGGGGCGACCCGGAGGTGTCCCGCCGCATCTACGAACTCTCCCGCGAGGTTGTCGAGTTCCAGCGGGCCACCCGCCCTCTGGTCGGGATGCTGCACGGCCTCATGGCCGGTTTCACCAAGTACGAGACGGACGACGAACTCCAGAGCTACCTCCGCGACGTCGCCGACCACGTCACCCACACCAGCGAACGCGTCGACGGCTTCCGCCAGGCCCTCACGGACATCCTCACGGTGAACGCGACGCTGGTGACCCAGCAACAGAACGCGGAGATGCGGGCCCTGGCGGAGGCGGGCTTCGAACAGAACGAGGAGATCAAGAAGATCTCCTCGTGGGCGGCGATCCTGTTCGCTCCGACACTCGTCGGGACGGTCTACGGCATGAACTTCCAGCACATGCCCGAACTGAGCTGGACCTTCGGATACCCCTTCGCGATCGGCTTGATGGGGATCGTCTGTGTCAGTTTGTACGTGATCTTCAAACGGCGGGACTGGCTCTGACCGCCAGAGCACCACCGGCTACCGCAAGACCCGTCGCTGCGACAACACCACCGTGGGGCCACGATGCGGCGTGGCCGGCCACGGCGGGTTGCTCGACTGTGGTGGGTCACGGGATGAAGCCGTAGTCCAACTGTGTGATGAGCTTGGTCTGGTCGCCCTTCAGGGACACCAGGAGCGTGCGGGCCAGGGTGCCGCCGAAGCGGGTCCCGCCGTCGGCGGTCGGGACCGTGTCGATGAAGCTCTCCACCAGCCCGTTGGGCATCACGTAGTGCGAGTACTGCTGCGTCGGGGCGTCCTCCGGGTTGCCCAGGACCAGTGCACTGCCGTTGAGCGGCTTGTAGTCGCTGCGTAGGGACGAACCGACGAAGCCGTAGAGGCCGTCCCAACCGCTCAGCCCGGGTGCGAACGTGAACTTGTGGCTGATGGTGAACAGGTAGTACTTGCCGTTACGGATGACCAGGTGGGGCCGTTCGGTCTGCTGGTTCACGCAGTTGGCCGAGAGCAGCGGGGGTCGCAGTCGCCATGTGTCCATGCTTCCGTCGGCAGCCGTGGCGAGCCCGATGTTGCCCGTGTAGTACTTCGCGTCCTCCGGCACCTCATGGCCGGCCGGGACGTCACCTATGTCGCGCTTGGTGCACTGGTACGTGCCGGCGACACCGCCCGTGTTGCCCTCGAACAAGAGGTGGATCTTGCGGTCCCGGGGGTCCCGGAAGACGAACGGGTCACGGAAGGCGTAGATGATCGGGCCCGCCTGGGACTGCTGCAGGGTCTGGTACAGCTTGCCGTCGGCCTCGGCGATGATGCGGTGGTCCCGGAAGCCGCTGAACCACACGCGGTTCCTGTCCGCGTGGATCTTGCCGGTCGCCTGGGCCAGACGCTGCAGGGCGTCGTTGGGGTCGACCCCACCGTTGTCGCGCCCGGAGGCGGTGTAGAAGGAGTACACCTTGTCGCCGACGAGAGCTGCCGAGCCGGCCCACTCACGTGAGCCGAACGAGGTGCCGGGCCGGAACAGGTCACCGCCGTACTTCCAGCTCTTGGCGTCACGCGAGTAGAAGTAGCCGATCTTCGCGTACCAGTGCCGGTCGCCGAACGGCACGGAGCGCGGTGCCGTCAGCGAGAAGATGACGTGCCAGCCCTTGTAGGTGGCGGTGCGGGTGTTGAGCTTGGTGAGCGGCCAGGTGTCCCAGAGCCACACCTTGTCGGTCATCACCGGGAAGTCCGGCGACACGCGGGGGGCGGTGTTGGTCCTGTTCTGCCGGAGCTTCAACGCATCCGCGCGGGACCAGACGGCGTGGTAGTCGTCGGCCGCGCTGTACTGCCGTGTTCCCGTCTGGGACGAGGTCGGTTCGTCGGCGGAAGCCGGTGTCGCCACACCGCCCAGCACCGCGAGGGCCATCAAGCCCGTGGCCAGCCGGATCAGCACTCTCCGTGATCTGCGCATGCGTCGTCCTTCCAAAGCGGGTGACCGAACGGAACAGAACCGTGGGGAGCGATTCCGTTTCGCGGCTACCCCCCTTCTCGCCTGACACGCCATCAACTTCTGTTACTGGCAATTAACTTCGGGCGCTGGGGGATGAAAGGGTGTCCGCACCCATGGCGGCGCGGCTGCGTGAGGCGTGCGTCAAACGCCTTTCAGGACACGGTCGAGTGCCGCTCGGCCCGACCCATGCGGCGGCTACTTTGGTGCAGGCCCGGCGTGCCGTGCTCCTGCCCGGCAGGCGTCCCGTCAGGCCGCGTTGGCTGCCGCAGCCAGGATCCGGGCCAGTTCGGTGGGCTTGGTGACCATGGGCCAGTGGCCCGAGTCGATGTCGACGAAGTCGACGTGCTTGGCGCGGGCGAGCTCCGGGACGTCGCCGGCGTTGATCCACTCCTGCGCCTGCGCGGGCGTGAACTCCGGGCAAACGACCACGACCGGGACGTCGAACCGCCGGTCGTCCGTCAGCCGCACCACGCCCTTGGCCACGCCTTGGGGCACGGGGATCGCGGCAGCCGCCAGCTCTCGCCTGGCCTCGTCGTCGAGGTCGGCGGCGTCCGGTCCTTCGAACGGGCTCCAGCCCGGGAAGGGCATGACGCCGTCTCTCACCTCGAAGAAGTCGGCGTACAGCTGACCGTGGGGGGACGGGAAGCCGCCGATGAGGGCGACCTTGGCCAACCGCCCCGGCCACCGGTCGGCGGCCAGCCAGGCCAGCGAGGCGGCGGCGGAATGCCCCACCACCATGAGCTTGCCGGGCGCTGCGTCCACGGCGGCGAGCACCGCCTCCACCTGGTCGTCGAGCGTGGCGGACGCGGAACCGTCCCCTTGGCCCGGGAGGGTGAGCGGCACTGGGCGATGGCCGTGCGCCTGCAGCGCGGAGGCGACAGGGCCCCACACGGCTCCGTTCAGCCACAGGCCGCCGATGAGCAGGATGTTCATGGTCAGTTCCCCTTCTTCTGCTTCACGGATGTCACCGTAGGAGGAGATCCGGACAATCCACTGCCGGTTTGTCCGGCGACCGTCCAAGCGCCTGGGCGTCATCCGGTGGCGGCCAAGTCCGGGAACCAGCCCCGCCCACCCTCGCCCCAGGGGCCCGGGGAATCCCGCGGACTCCTTTGACCCTGGATCTCGGCGGAGCGGATTAGCCTGCTCCCGTGCCGAACGATCTCAGCCCCACCGCGCGAGCGCTGCGCGCCCTGGAGATCATCCAGTCCCGCCCCGGTACGACGGCCGGAGAACTTGCCATACGGCTGGGCGTCACGGAGCGAGCCGCGCGCCGATACGTCGGGATACTCCGAGAGGCCGGCATCCCCGTGGAGTCGGCCCGGGGGCCGCATGGCGGGTACCGGCTGGGGCGCGGGACGAGGCTGCCCCCTGTGCATTTCACGCAGACCGAGGCCCTCGGCCTGGTGATGGCCGTACTCAGCGGCCAGCCGAGCGCAGCCGGTGCCGACGACCTGGTCAGCACCGCCCTGGGCAAGGTCATCAAGGCGCTGCCGGAGAGCGTCGGCCACCATGCGGCAATGCTGCGGGAGTACGCGTCGGCCGCACCGGACCCGTACGTGTCCCGCCCGGATCCGGCCATCACCAGCGAACTCGTCGGTGCCGTCGCAGCCCGGCACCGCGTGTGGGTCACGTACCGCAGCGAGGTCGGCAACGAGTGGGAGGCCGAGGTGGATCCCTGGTCCCTCGTCGTCCGCTACGGGCGCTGGTATCTGCTGTGCCACTCCCATCGCGCGGACGCGATCCGCACTTACCGGGTCGACCGGGTCCGCGCGGTCCGGCGGACCGGGCATGGGTTCGAACCGCCCGAAGGTCTCGACCCGGTGGCGGTGCTGGAGGAGAACCTGGGCCTCGGATGGGAGTTCTCCACCCGCGTGGTGTTCGACCTCCCCCTGACCGAGGTGGCCCCCTGGATCCGGCCGCCCATGGGACGGCTCGAAGCCTTGGGGGACGGATGCGTTCTGGTCGGCAGCACTCGCAACCCAGCGATGTACGCGCAGGAATGGCTGGCGAGTCTGCCGTTCGCCTTCCGCGTCGAGGGCGGAGAAGAGCTGCGTGCCGCGGTGGCGGCCCTCGTGGCGCGTTTCACCGCCGCCGTGGCCGACCAGCCCTAAGAGCTCCGGGCCGAGCAGGCGGTGGCAACAGCTCAAGCCGGCCCTGTCCATGTGCCCATTCGTCACATCTCCACGTCGCGAGAGACTCTAGACGAGCGGCCGATTCAGGAACTTTGCCGGAGCCAGCTCAAGGAACTTCGACATCGCGATGGCTAGCCGCGCCGCCTCGGGCCCACCGGGCTCGCCCGCCAAGCAACGGAACGTCAGTTCCAGAGCACGGTCACCACCCCGCACCAGAAGGGTGGTGATCTGGGCCTGCTGCCCGACCGGACCGGCGAGCATCGTACGCATCAAGGCCTCGTCACCGAACCGCTGCTCCACCTTGAGCGGCTCGCTCGGATCATCGGCCGGATCCACCACGTGGACGGTGATCTCCTGATCGCCGATGTTCATCGTCCAGGCGGGGCACTGGGCGTACACCTGCCGCATGTCGGCCATCCAGGCCACGGCAGCCCCTGCTACTCGCTCCGAGACCCCCTCGTCGACGACGAGAGAGGAGTCGGCGTTCATGAACGAGGTCCTGACCTCTCTCGCGGCCTTGTCGCTGAACGCCCTGTTCAGCAGGGCCGTGAGCTCCGGGGTCGGACCGGTCATCGGCGGCGGGTCCTCGTCGGACGAGGGCGACGCCAGCACAGTGAAGTCGTCGAGGCCCGCGTCGGCCAGATCCGCTGCGGTGACCAGTAGCCGCTCAAGGTCCCCAGGCTGTGCGGTCGCCGCCGGTTGCGAACCGTCAAATGTGCTCACGGAGTTACCCTTTCAAGCGGTAGATGGCATACGACAGGCGCCACGGTAACCCGGTTTGCAGCCAAGATGATCAAGGATCCCGCGCAATACGGTACCGAGGCCCAGGATGTTCTGGCCCAAACCCCAGGGGTCGGTCAACGGCTCAGTGACATCCACATGGCCCCCACCGTCCGCCTTGACCGGTCTACGGCGCGCTGGGCGGTAGGCGAGGAAGGTCGGAGGTGTGGTCGGCCGGGCGGCGCAGCGTAATGCCGGTACCGCGGGGGTACAGCCGACGTTCCGCCGGATCGTCCAGGTCCACCGTTCCCTCGGCCGCCAGTCGCATGAGCAGCGTGCCCGTGAGGATCTTCGTGCAGGGAACCGACTTGCCAGGACTTCGGGGTCATGGCCCTGACTGATCTGCTCTGCTGCGACGTTGGACAGCACGCGGCTCTTACTCGGCGATCAGGGAGCGGGCTCTCGACCAGGTCCGTAGCAGCGTGCGTCAAACGCCTTTCAGGACACGGTCCAATGCGGCTCGGCCCGCGGGGCCCCAGTGGGGTTTGCCGCCGGGGAGGCCCCGGTCTCCGTTCTGGCCCATGAGTATCAGGAACAGGCTTTTCATGGCGGCCAGCCCGCGGGCGCGCCGGATCGCCGCCTCGTCCGCGTCCGCGTACGTGTCGAAGAACCGTGAGGCCGTGCCCTCGGGCAGCAGGACCCATGCGGCCGCGAGGTCCCATGCCGGGTCGCCGGCGGTCAGGGCACCGAAGTCGATGACGCCCGAGAGCGTTCCGTCCGAGACGACGACGTTCGCGGGATGGAGGTCGCCGTGCACCCACACCGGCGGGCCCTCCCATGCGGGGGCCGCGACGGCGTCGTCCCAGACAGCCCGGACCTCGGTGGCGATGTCGTCGGGGACGACGGCCTCGAAGAAGTACTCGAAGCCGTCCGTGCAGTTCCTGGGACGGGCACCGAAGTCCGTGGAGACCGGCGCCTCTGCGGGCGCCTCCACATGGAGCGCCCGCAGGAAGGCCGCAAGCCGGTCAGCCGCGTGGTCGCCGCGGCTGATCCGGCCATGGTCCAGCGGCTCGCCGGGGACCCACGTCATCACGGTCCAGTGCTTGGGGAAGCGCTCGGACGGTTCGCCGAACCTGACCGGGCGCGGCACCGGGAGCGGCAGGCGCGGCGCCAGCACCGGCAGCCACCGCCGCTCCTTCAGCTGAAGCTCCGGAGTGGGGTCCATGCGCTGCATGCGCACGGCCAACTCGTCCCCGAGGCGCCACATCTGGTTGCCCCAGCCGCCCGCCACCTCACGGACGGCCAGCCCCGCGAGGTCCGGATGCTGTTCACGCAGCAGGTCGCGGACCAGGTCTGCGGTGATCTCGGTATCGGTACCGGTCTCGGTAACGGTGCCGAGCTCGGTGTCGCTCATGCGGCGTCGCGACTCCTCGGCTACGGGATCACCACTCCCGCACCATTGTCGTCGCTCAGGTTCGCGCCGAACAGCGCCCTCGGCGCCGGGGCCCCGATGTCCGTCGGGTTCTCCGCGACCGACTTGGAGGCGGTCACGCCGGTGGCCGTGCCGCGCAGCAGCCATACCGCGCCGCCGTTCACGACGCTGCCCAGGTTCTCGCCCGGCGCGCCCGCGACCAGGTCCGCCTTGCCGTCGCCGGTCAGGTCGAGCAGCCGCAGTGCCGCGCCGAACACGTCGCCGGACTCCGCGGCACCCGGAACTCCCGTCGTGTCCTGGTGGAACGCCTGCGCGCCCTTGCCGGTGAGCCCGCCCCTGGCTCCCTTGAGCAGCACCACGGCGCCGGCCCTGGCCTTGGAGCCGATCGCCTCGCCGGGGACGCCGACGGCCAGGTCGGGGTATCCGTCACCGTTCGCGTCGCCCGCGTGCAGCCGTCCGCCGAACTGGTCGCCCTTCTCGCTCGCGCCGGGCACACCCGCCGTGTTCTGGGTGATCGTCTGCGTACGGGTCTGGCTGGGGCCGGACGCGGAACCGTAGTAGATCTTGACGGTGCCCGGGTCCTCCTCGGTGCCCTCGGTGTCGCCGTTGATGAAGACGCGGGTGGCGAGGTCGGCGTAGCCGTCACGGTCGAAGTCGGCGACGGCGGTGCCGGCCGCGGAGTTCAGCCGCTGCGGGACCGTGGACAGGCCGGACTTGGAGCCGAGCCACAGCTTGCCGCCCTCGGCGTGGTTCTCGTAGACGTAGAACGTCGCGAGGTCCTCGACGCCGTCGCCGTTGAAGTCGCCGGTGGCGGTGGAGTTGATGGAGTTGTCGGTGCTGTACACCTGCACCTGCTGGGTGCGGGTGGGGGCGCCGTTGCGGCCGAAGGGGCCGTAGAGGACGTCGTGGAAGTCGTACTCGTCCCCGTTGCCCATGAACAGGTCCGTGTACCCGTCGCCGTCGAAGTCGCCTGCGGTGAGGTCGTCGCCGACCTGGGCGTTCGCCGGTGCGCCGACGCTGACGGCACCGTCGCCGGACAGGCCGGTCTTCCGGCCCCACAGGACGGTCACCGACCCGTTGACGTTGTTCTCCGGCCGGTAGTCGCGGGCGACCACGGCCAGGTCGGTCAGGCCGTCGCCGTCCAGGTCGCGGGAGACCATCGCGTAGCCGAAGACGTGGTTGTCGCCGGAGGCGCCGGGCACGTGGGTGGTGTCCTGGGTGATGACCTTGGTGCGCTTGGGGTCGAGGCCCTGCGGGGAGCCGTAGGTGACCGCGATGTATCCGGCGCGGGCATGCCCGCCGACGGTGGCGCCCGGGGCGGCGACGGCGATGTCCTGGTAGCCGTCGCCGTTGAAGTCCTCGCGCACGGTCGCGACGCCGTCCTTCGCGGACGCGGTGCCCGCGACGAGCGGCACGCCGAACGATCCGATCAGGGCGGCGGCCACGGCGGTCGATACGGCAGGTCGGCGGATTCCCACTGCTCCTCCTCAAAGCGCGAGCGACATCGAGATGCCTCGCACGGTGTGATTCACCTCCAAGACACCTGGAAACGGTGGATGGTTGTGCGATGACAGCCGGGTGAAGCGGGTACGGCGCGCCGGTGAGGAAGGGACGGCCCCGAGAGCCTGGTCGGCGACCATGTCCTGCCGGCGGCCGGGTGGCAGAAGGGCTCCCGCGAGTCACGTCCTCGTGGGAGCCCTTCCTCCTACCGCCTGCCGGTGAAGGTTGAGAAGACGATCACGAGCAGGACGTCGGTGCGGACGCCGCCACGGTCGCGGCGTCATGCGTCAGCCCGTTCAGGGGGCGAGCAGCAGGCTGTCGCCGCGCTCCTTGGCGGCGGCGTAACGGCGTGCCACGTCCTGCCAGTTGACGACGGCCCACATCGCGTCGATGAAGTCCACCTTCTGGTTCTTGTACTGGAGGTAGAAGGCGTGCTCCCAGGCGTCGAAGACCAGGAGGGGGGTGGAACCCTGGCCGACGTTGCCCTGGTGGTCGTAGACCTGCTCGACGATGAGGCGACCGCTGAGCGGTTCGTACGCGAGCACACCCCAGCCGGAACCCTGCGTCGTCGCCGACGCCTTGGTCAGCTGCGCCTTGAAGGCCGCGAACGAGCCGAAGGACTCGGCGATGGCGTCCGCCAGCTCGCCCACGCCGTCCTTCTCCAGGGGCTCGCCGCCGCCGTCGCCGGTCATGTTGTGCCAGTAGATGGAGTGCAGGATGTGGCCGGAGAGGTGGAAGGCCAGGTTCTTCTCCAGACCGTTGATCGAACCCCACTGCTCCTTGTCCCGCGCCTCCGCCAACTGCTCCAGCGTGTCGTTCGCGCCCTTGACGTACGCCGCGTGGTGCTTGTCGTGGTGCAGCTCGATGATCTGCGGGTTGATGACCGGTTCGAGCGCCGCGTAGTCGTAGGGAAGCTCCGGGAGCGTGTACACCGCCATGTCCAACATCCTCCGACACTATTGCAACAGATGTGCAACTGCACGGTACCAGCAAGAGGCGGCCGGCCCCACGCATGACGGCCCGACCCCACGGCGAAGGAGCCGTCGGGCCGGGCCGTGACCGCACCGGCTCGTATCAGCCGGCGGGCGGGATCGGTGTGCTAGCCGGTGACCCGGCGGAACGTCCACTGCTGGTTGGTGCTGCCCCTGCTGGTGTACTGGATCAGCGCGGCGCCGTCGGCCGTGCTGCCGGAGCTGACGTCGAGCACCTTGCCGCTGTTGCGGTTGACCACCTGGAACACACCGCCGGACAGCGGGCGCAGCTGCCACTGCTGGCTGGTCCTGCCGTCGGGGGTCGCCTGAACGACCCGCGCGCCGTCCGCCGTGGAGGACCCGGCCACGTCGAGCACCTTGCCGCTGCGGACGCAGGTGATGGTGTGGTAGCCGTCGGCCGTGGACTGGAAGGCCCACTGCTGGTTCGTCGCACCGTTGCCGGTCCACTGGATCACGGCGGCGCCGTCCGCGCCGGACCCACCGGAGACGTCGGCCACCTTGCCGCTGCGCACGCTGACGCATGTGTACGTCCGCGCGGGGGCGATGGTGTACTGCACCGAGTCCACGTCGATGTAACCGGTGCCGCCCGCGTTGTAGGTGTAGAGGCCGATCCGGTCGCCGCGGTAGCCGCCCCAGGTGAGCTGGTAGGTGCCACCGACCTGGGTGAACGTGCTCCCGTCGAGGCTGTAGGAGAAGCGGCTGACCCCGTTCACGTCCCATGTGGTGCGCAGCCACACGGCGTTCTGCGTGATGTCCGCGCCGCTGGTCAGGGTGCCGCCTGCGTTGTGCTCGATCGTGGTGGTGGTCCCCGTACGCCGGACACCGAGTCCGGCGTAGGTCGCGGCGTAGTGGCACAGCCCGGCGTGCTGGCCGTCGGCGAGGCCGGCGAGTTCGAGGCGGACGGTCACCGTGGCGCCACCCGCGGTGCGCAGCACTCGTTGGGTGAGGGTGTTGCCCACCTTCATCAGGTTGTTTCCGTTCAGCGGCGCGAATGCCTTCAGGCGCAGATAGCCGGGGCGTTCGGTCAACGACCAGTAGCCCGCGCGGGGTTGGTAGTACCACTCCCACTGCGGCTTGAGGCGGGTGTCGGTGAACGAGTCGCTGGTCACGACGGCGGGCAGCGCGTCGACGGGGAGGCCGGGGGTGCCGATGCCGGGCAACTGACCCTTCCACGCCATGTTGCCGATGCCGTCCGAGCCGACCGTGCCGATGATCGGCCAGCCGTCCACCCAGGTCACCGGCAGCAGGGACAGCACGCGCCCCTCCCAGTCGCCGTGGCCGTGGTGGGTCACGAAGTACCAGTCGCCGCCCGGGGTCTGGATCAGCCCGCCCTGGTTGGGCTCGCGGTCGACAGAGGTGTTGACATGCAGCAACTGCCGGGTCTCGAAGGGGCCGAGGATGCTGGAGCCGCGGTTCATCATGAGGACCCGGCCCTCGGGCTTCACCTCGCTGAACAGGTGGTAGTAGACACCGTCGATCTTGTACAGCTTGCTGGCCTCGCTGCGGTTCGACTGGTGGATCACCGGGGCCGGGCCGATCAGCGACTTGCCGTCCTCGGACAGCTTGTACAGGTGGATCTTGTAGGCGTCCGAGTAGTGCGTGGTGACCAGGTAGCCCTGGCCGTCGTCGTCCCAGAACGGGCACACGTCGTTCCAGCCGGAGGTCCGCCACATCGAGTGCAGCGGCTCCCAGGGCCCTTCCGGCGACGGGGCCGACGTCATGAAGAAGCCCTCGTCGGGCGTGTTGAAGTACACCCAGTACCGCCCCGCGTGGAAGCGGATCGCCCCGGCCCACACGCCGCGGCCGTAGCGGTTCATCCGGTCCCAGTTCAGCTCCGGTCCGATGCGGGTGACGTCGTCGACCGAGCCGCCGATCGGGCGCCAGTTGACCAGGTCCTTCGAGTGCAGGACGGCCATGCCGGGCGAGTACCCGAACGTGCTGGTGATGCCGTAGTAGTCGTCACCGACCCGGATGCAGTCCCAGTCGCTGAGGTCGGCCGGGACGATCGGGTTGGCGTAGGTGCCGTCGCCCTGGTCACCCCAGGTGCCGGCCGGGAACGAGTCCGCCGCCGCCACGCTCGACGGGAGCAGGCCCGGGAGGAGGAGGGCGCCGGTACCGACCGCGGCGAGCCGGCCGAGTTGTCTTCTGGTGAGGTCCACGATGCAGTCCTTGGCTGGAGGTCATCAGGTGCGGGGAGCGTCGGGTGGACACCGCGAGGAGAACGCGGGAGGGAGAACGTCGAAGGGAGAACGTCGAAGGGGCACGGCCTTCGCGTCGCGCCCGCCGTCCCAGCGGGCCGACGCCCCTCACCCGCGTGGTGCGGGGGTGGCGGCATGACGAAGGCACCCCCCGGACGCCTGGGCAACGAGTCCTTTGGGACACGCGACGACCGAGGACGGAACGACAGTTGGTCGATATTCCGAACATCTATCGGCTTGTCGAACCGGTCGACGCCGAAGTTAGAGTCCCGGCCGCACGGAAGTCAACGGATCGTCCGCGTTTTTCCAGAGACGTGCGGCGGCCGGGACGGGGCGCACACAGCGCACCGACGGGCGGCGTCGGCCGAACAGAACAGACGGCGTCAGCCGAACAGGCGGCGCTGGATCTCGCGCCGGTAGTCCTCCAGGGTTCGGTCGAGGTGTACCGCGGTGGCCTGCGCCGCTTCCTCGGGGCGGCCGTCACGGATGGCCCGGTAGATCGCCCCGTGCTCCTCGATGGCCGCCTGGGTGTTCTCCCCGAACGAGTCATGGATACCGATGGCGCTGGACTGGCGCTGCAGGCGCCGCGCGTCCCGCACGGCGCTGACGAGGAAGGTGTTGTGCGAGGCCGCCGACACGGCCATGTGGAAGTCCTCGTCCGCCTGGTTGAACACGTCGACCTGGCCGTGGACGAACCCGTGCCGGCACTGCTCCATGGCGACTTCGATGCTGCGCAGTTCCGAGGGGGTGGCGCGGGTGGCCGCCAGGCTGCTGGCGGCCATCTCCTGAACCCTGCGGAACTCGAACAGCATCAGCACGTGGTCGATGTCGACGGGGCGGAAGAAGCCTCCCCACCGACTGGTGATGAGCATGCCTTCGTCGTCCGCGACGAACAGACCCCGCCCCTTGTGCGCCCGCACCCGACCCAGCGCCGAAAGGATCTTGACGGCTTCCCGCACCACCGCCCTGCTGGTGTCCAGCGTCCGGGCGAGGTCGATCTCCGTGGGCAGCCGGTCGCCCGGCGTCAGTCGCTGCTCGGCGATGTACGCGAGGATCCGCTCCGCCACGACCTCGTACCCGGGGCGGTAGTCCCGCCGCTCGTCCGGGCCGGCCGCCCTCGCGGGCGCGGCAGCAGGGACTTGAGCCGGCAGGCCCGCTTCGATCGCTGGCGTGTCGTGCATCTGCGCTGCCTCCCGGGTGACTTCTGCTCACGCGACTGATCGCGGTGGAGCCGCATCATCGTAGCGCACAGCAGAGATAAGTCGTACTCATTCTGACCAAGATCCGTAGGGAGAACCATGGACACCCGAGTAAGCAAACAGTTCTTATCGGGCATAGTTGGCGCAACTACTCGCCCGCCGCCGGAAATCCAGCAAAGAGGCGCTGCACGCACCCTTGACGTACCACTCGATAAGGCGGCTAATTTCTTCCACGCTGATTGCAGCACACCGCCTCTTCCGTTTCCGTCGCGTTTCCGGGCCGCCCAGCGTCGTCCCCGCTCGCGCCACTCGCCCACCTGCTCGCGCCGCCTGCCCCTTCTGCTCGGGGCACCCGCTCAACCAGTGGAGTCACTCATGACGGTCAACCAGTCCTCGTCCAGCGCGAAGAGAGCCCTCGGCAGGAAGCGAGCGGCATCGCTGGCCGGGTGCGCGGTCACGGTGCTGCTGACCGTGACGGCCTGTGGCGGCGGCGGTACCGCCGGCAAGACCACCAAGGACGGCTTCGCCCAGGCGCCGCAGAAGGACGGGGCGTTGACCGTCTGGGTGGACGCGACCCGGATGGACGCCGCGAAGCTGTACCAGCGGCTGCACCCGGGGGTGAAGCTCGACATCGTCAGCTATGACGGCGACGCCAACGGGTCCAACTACCTGCAGACGAAGGTCCAGCTGTTCAACCGCACCGGCAAGGGCTGGCCGGACGTCGTGTTCAGCTCCCAGAACAACGAGACCTCCTGGGCGGTCGACGCGGGCTTCGCCGCTCCGCTCAACAAGGGTCTGATCCCCGAGTCGACCCTGGGGAAGTTCGCCAAGGGCGCCAACGACGTCTGCACGGTCGACGGCACCGTCTACTGTCTGCGCAACGACCTCTCCCAGGCGGTGCTCTGGTACAACGCGCCGCTGCTGAAGAAGTTCGGTTACACGGTGCCGACGACCTGGGAGGAGTACCAGAAGCTCGGCACGAAGGTGGCCAAGGAGCACCCGGGCTATCTCGTCGGTGACGCGGGTGACTCCTTCACCCCCGAGATCTATCTGTGGGCGAGCAAGTGCGGCGCCAACCACATCACCGGCCCCAAGTCCGTGTCGGTGAACACCACCAGCGAGGCCTGCACCAAGATGGCCAAGCTCCTGGACGTACTGATCAAGAACAAGTCCATGTCCATCAGCGGCGTCTTCAGCACCGACTTCGGCAAGAACAAGGCCGACAAGGTCCTGCTCATGCCGGGCCCGGCCTGGTACGGCGGCGCGGTCTTCAAGGACACCCTCAAGGTCCCCGCCAAGCAGATCGGGGCGGCGCCCATGCCGCAGTGGCAGGGCGACTCCGAGACGTCCACGGGCAACGTCGGCGGCGGCACCTGGCTGCTGTCCCAGCACTCCACCCACCTCAAGGCGGCCACCGACTTCCTGAAGTGGGTCACCACCGACAACGCCTACCAGGGAGAGAAGTCGCCCGGCTTCCCGGCCTACGCTCCCGCCGCCGAGAACTGGCTGAAGCAGCAGGACGCCTCCGGCTACTTCGCCAGCGACCTGAGCGCGCTCTCCACCGCCGCCTCCCAGGTGTGGCCGGAGTGGGGCTCGGGCCAGTTCAGCCAGGAGGCGATCTGGGCGGCCACCGTCAAGCCGGGCCTGACCCAGGGCAAGTCCATCGTCTCGATGCTGCCGGCCTGGCAGGACGCCATCGTCAAGCACGCCAAGTCCAACGGATACAAGGTCGAGCAGTGACCCTCAGCCACTCCCCGTCCGGCTCTGCCCGTCGGCGCCCCAGCGGCACCGGCCGGCAGAGCCGCGCCGGCGTCGCCTTCGTCGCGGCCTATGTACTGCTCCTGATCGCGTTCGGCATCCTGCCGACCGGGTACGCCGTCTACTTCGCGTTCACCGACGCCGGGGGCACGTTCACCGGCTTCAGCAACTTCGTCACCACCGCACAGGACTTCCGCTTCATGGACGCCGTCGGCCATGTCGCGCTGTACCTGCTGTTCTGGCTGGTCTCCCTGGTGGTGTTCGTGGTGAGCCTGGCGCTGCTGCTGCACCGCCTCGCCTCCGGCACCGTCAGCAAGTCCCTGCGCTTCCTCTTCTACATCCCAGGAGCGCTCGCCGGCGCCGCGAGTGTGCTGGTGTGGCTGTTCATGCTCGACCCGACGGTGAGCCCGGTCAGTTCGCTCCTGGGCATGCTGGGGTACGACACCTTCGGCGAGGTGATCGCGCCCGGCAACCTGCCCCTGCTGTTCACGGTCATCGCGTTCTGGACCGGCGCGGGCGGTTGGATCGTCGTCATCTACGGCGCGCTCAACAACATCCCCACCGACGTCATGGAAGCCGCGCGCATCGACGGCGCGGGCGCCTGGCAGACCGCCTGGCACATCCAGATCCCCATGCTCCGCAAGTGGATCGTGTACATGGTGATCCTGGCCTTCGCGGGCGGTGCGCAGCTCTTCGTGGAGCCCCAGCTGCTGTCCCTCGCCAGTGTGGGCGTGGCCGGACGCGACTACTCGCTGAACCAGCTGACGTACGACTTCGCCTTCCAGATGAACAACGTCAACGGCGCCGCCGCGGTCTCGGTGGAGCTCCTGGTCGTCAGTGTGTCGGTCGCCGCCGTCTTCGTCGCACGATCGGGGTTCTTCGATGCCGACTAGTTCCCCGCGCCGCCTCGTGCCCCGTCTGCTGACCGGTTCCGTCCTGCTCGTCTTCCTGGTGTTCTTCGTGCTGCCGGTGCTGTGGCTCGTCCTCGCGGCGACCAAGACCGATCAGCAGCTCGTCCACGGCAGCCCGCTCTCCTTCGGCTCCTGGCACACCTTCAAGGCCAACTGGGACGCCCTCACCGCGTTCCAGGACAACGCCGTCCTGCAGTGGCTCGGCAACTCGACGTTGTACGCGTTGATCTCGCTGGTCATCACGCTCTGTGTGGCCATCCCGGCGGGCTACGCGCTGGCCATGACCGAGTTCCGCGGACGGCACGCCCTGCTCGTCGCGACCCTGGTCGTGATGCTCATGCCGACCGCCACGCTGGTGGTGCCGCTGTTCCTGGAGATCAACGCGGTCGGTCTGATCGGCACGATGTGGTCGATCATCCTGCCGTACTCGTTCTACCCCTTCGGCGTGTATCTGACGTACATCTACTTCACCACCGCGGTGCCGAAGGACCTGCTGGCGGCGGCACGGATGGACGGCTGCTCGGAGTTCGGCGTCTTCCGGCACATCGCCCTGCCGCTGGCGACACCGGTCGTCGCGCTCGTCGGGTTCTTCAGCTTCGTCGCCAACTGGACGAACTACTTCCTGCCCTACGTGATGCTGCCCGAGAGCGGCCAGATGCCCATCCAGGTCGGGGTCGGCACCCTGCTCAGCAATGTGCCGTCCTTCAATCCCGCCGTCGGCGCCCTCGCGATCGAGCGGCCGCAGCTGGCCCTGGCGACGCTCGTGGCCATCACACCCGTACTGGTCGTCTTCCTCTTCGCCCAGCGTTTCCTGGTCAGCGGGATGCTCGCCGGCGCCACCAAGGAGTAGGCCCCGGCCTGCCGTCCCGACCCTGATACCGATCCGGCGTCGTCCGCCCGACCGTCGTCCCCGGCGCACGCACCCCGGCGCACGCACCCCGCCGCCCCCCGAACGGAGCTCCGTCCCATGCCCTTCACCTCTTCCGGCCCCGCCTCGAACGGGGACATCCCGGTCTCCGGGCAGCCCGCCCCGCAACCCGAGATCGAGGCGGGGGTGCCGGTACTCGAACCGCCCGGCTGGGCCGTGTCGCAGCGTGCGCTGTTCGACCTGCTCGACCACGCCTGGCGGCGCTTCGCCCGCGACTTCACCGGCCCGGACGGACGGCTGAACTACACCGGGGAGCTGACCACCCGCGACGGTGCGGACGACTTCTACGAGGTGTTCTTCAACTGGCCCCAGCTCTACCTCCTCGGCGGCGCCGACGACCTGCTGCCCGCCAGCGAGAAGCACTGGGAGGGCGTGACCAAGCAGCTCACCGAACTGGGCATGCTGCGCGACGAGTTCGAGCGCGGCTACGACTGGTTCCACCAGGGCGAGAGCCTGCTGCTGCTCTTCTTCCTGTGCATGGCCGACCCCAAGCGCTGGTCGGAACGCGCCCTGCGCTTCGCGGAGTTGTACGTCGACCCGGCCAAGGGCAACTACGACCCCGAGCACCGCATCATCACCCGCCCGCACAACGGCAGCGACCCCGACCGCACGGGCCTGTTCGACGGCGACGTCTACCCCTGGCTCCAGAAGGAGGCCGACACCTACGGGTACCCGCTCGAGTGGATCCCCGAGGCGCAGGGCGGTCCGTTCCCGCTCTCCTCCGACCCGCGTCTCGGCGCGCAGATGCGCGACCGGATGGGCGTCGGGGACACCGCGCTCAACCTCGGCGCCACCGGTCTGGTCCTCAACGCCTGGATCCTGACCGGCGACGAGCGCTACCGCGACTGGATCGTCGAGTACGTCGGCGCGTGGCGGGAGCGCACCGAGGCGAACGACGGTGTCATCCCCGACAACGTCAGCCCGGACGGAGTCGTCGGCGGACTCCTCGAAGGCCGCTGGTACGGCGGCCACTACGGCTGGTCCTGGCCCCACGGCTGGCACAGCATCGGATCCGCGGCCTGCGTGGCGGCGCTCGCGGCGGCGACGGTCACCGGGGACGACGACTTCCTGTCCATGGTCCGCACCACGCTCGACTCGCTCATCGCCCGCGGCAAGGTGATGCCCCACACCGAGGCGGACTCCAGCCTGCCCTCCAAGTGGGCCGTGGAACTCGGCCCGGACGCCGACATCCCCACGCTCCACGTGCCGTTCCGGCACAACGACAACGGCTGGTTCGACTACAACCCGACCACCCCGCCCGTACCGGTGGCCCTGTGGCACCACTCGGCCTCGGACGCCGACCGCGAGCGGCTGGAGAACCTGCGCGAGGCCGAGGCGATCGACTGGCGCACCCTGCGGCCGTTCCGCGCCAAGGAGGAGTCCGGCCACGAGAAGGCCTGGTTCGCCTTCCTGGCCGGCGACGACCCCGACTATCCGGAGCGCATCCTCGCCACCGCACAGGCCCAGATCCGCCACCGGCTGCGCCGCGTCGACCGCTACCGCGACCTGGACGTGCCCGAGGCCGACATCCACGTCTGGCAGCAGTCCAACCCCGTCGCCACCGAGGCCCTCGTCCAGCTGACCTGGGGCGGCCCCCAGGTGCTCTACAACGGCGGCCTGCAGCAGGCCCGACTGCGCTACCACGACGCCGAGGCCCGCCGCGCCGGTCTACCGCAGGACGTGGCCGCGCTGGTCAGCTCCATCGACCCCGAGGCGACCACCGTCGAACTGGTCAACCTCGCCCCCGAGACGGACCGCACCGTGATCGTCCAGGCCGGCGCCTTCGCCGAGCACACCATCACCGCCGTCCGCTACACGGTCTGCCCGGACGACGGCTGGATCGGCGACATGTACGACTACGGCCACACCGAGCCCGTCGTCACCGAGGAAGAACTGTCCTGCGACAGCCCCTTCCTGACCGTCCGGCTGCCCGCGTCCACCCGGATCAAGCTCGTCCTGCGGCTGGACCTGCGCGCCAACACCCCCAGCTACCGCACCCCGTTCGACACCGACGCAGGCGAGCCCGCCCCCGGCACGGAAGAGAGCACGGCGTGAAGCGCATCGCCCAGACCATCAGGCTCCGGCCCGAGCACCGGGAGGAGTACCTGCGACTCCACGCGGCGGTCTGGCCCGGCGTGGAGGCCGCCCTGCACCGGGCGAACATCCGCAACTTCGGCATCTTCCTCCACGGTGACGTGCTGTTCGGCTACCTCGAGTACCACGGCGACGACTTCGAGGCAGACATGGCTGTCCTCGAAGCCGACCCCGAGACGCAGGAGTGGTGGAAGCTCACCGACCCCTGCCAGGAGCCCTGGCCCGACCGGGGCGACTCCCGCCAGTGGACGGAACTGACCGAGATCTGGCACCTCGGCCCGCCCGGCGAGAACGCCACCGTCTGACACGGACCGCGCCGGACCGACCCGACTGGAACCGCCATGACCTCCGCCCCCGCCCCCGTTCTCATCGACGCGCACCACCATCTGTGGGACCTCGACCAGCGTCCGCAGCCCTGGCTCGACGACCCCGACCTGACGTCGATCCGCCGCACCTTCACCCCCGACGACCTGCGCTCCACCGCGACCCGCCCCATCGCGGGCCGTCACCTCCACGGCACGGTGGCCGTGCAGTGCGTGCCGGAGGTGCCCGAGACGGAGGACCTGCTCGCCCTCGCGGAGCGGGAGCCACTGATCGAGGCGGTGGTCGGCTGGGCGGACCTCACCTCGCCGGCGATCGGCGACACG
>NZ_JAMGBG010000174.1 GCF_023516595.1 Streptomyces neyagawaensis
GCTGGGCGGACCTCACCTCGCCGGCGATCGGCGACACGCTCGACCGGCTGCTCGCCGGACCGGGCGGCACGTATCTGCGTTCCCTGCGCCACCTCGTCCAGGGGGAGACGGAACCGGCCTGGTTGCAACGCCCCGATGTCGAACGAGGGTTGGCGGCGGCGAGGGACCGCGGGCTCTCCTACGACGTCCTGGTCCGCAGTCACCAGCTCGACCAGGCGGTCCGGCTGGCCGAACGCTTCCCCGACCTGCCTCAGGTGCTGAACCACGCGGGCAAGCCGGACATCGCCGGGCGCGAACTCGCGACGTGGCGAGAACAGGTACGACGGCTGGCCGCGCACGAGCACGTGTTCTGCAAGCTGTCGGGACTGATCACCGAGGCCGACCACGACAGCTGGACCACCTCCGACATCCGCCCGGTCTGGGACGTGCTGCTCACGTCCTTCGGCCCGGACCGGCTGATGTTCGGCTCCGACTGGCCGGTCGCCAACCTCGCGGGCGGCTGGAACCGCTGGGCCGCCACCGTGGACGAGCTGCTCACCGACTGCGGGGAGAGCGAGATCCACGCGCTCCTCGCCGGCACCGCGACCGCCTTCTATCGCCTCCCCTCCCGCGGCTGATGTACGGCGCTCGTGCCGAGAGGAATTTGGAGAACACGATGACACTCGCCGTCCGCTACACGGCTGCCCGCACCCTGGACACGGCTCCCGCCTTGAGCGTGGAGCCGGGCCCCGGCGAGGTGGTACTCGCCCCCGCCTACGTCGGTATCTGCGGCACCGACCTGCACATCTTCCACGGCGACATGGAC
>NZ_JAMGBG010000175.1 GCF_023516595.1 Streptomyces neyagawaensis
CTCGCCGTCCGCTACACGGCTGCCCGCACCCTGGACACGGCTCCCGCCTTGAGCGTGGAGCCGGGCCCCGGCGAGGTGGTACTCGCCCCCGCCTACGTCGGTATCTGCGGCACCGACCTGCACATCTTCCACGGCGACATGGACGCCCGCGTCACCACACCCGCCGTCCTGGGGCATGAGATGTCCGGCCGGATCCTCCGGGTCGGCCCCGAGGTGGAAGGCTGGCAGGCCGGGGACGCGGTGACCGTGATGCCGCTGCGCTGGGACGACACCTGCCCCGCCTGCCGCGCCGGTCACCGACACGTCTGCCAGCACCTCGACTTCATCGGCATCGACTCCCCCGGCGCCATGCAGCAGCGCTGGACCGTCCCCGCCTCCACCCTCATCCGCCTCCCCGACGCCCT
>NZ_JAMGBG010000176.1 GCF_023516595.1 Streptomyces neyagawaensis
CGACGATGCGGGCGCCGCGGCCAACAGCCCGCGGATGGGCGGCCAGCAGAGTCTCACCGTCCGAGCCGGGGACCGTAGAGTGCAGCGTGACCTGGGACTTCGTGGCCCGGATCTCGACCAGTTGACGGGGGCGGACCCTGCGGGCGGGCACCGAGTAGAGGTTCGCGTCGAAGGCGACCAAGCAGTCCCCTCCAGCGCGGTTCGGGGCCGTGCGCCAACCGTGCGGGCGGGGTCATCCCGCGACGACTGCCATCCGGTCGCTGATCTCGTCGGCTGTGGTGAGGACTTTCTGGGCGATCTCCGTCTCGGCTTCCGGGTAGATCCGGGAGGCGAGGGCGGCGACGCTGACTGCGGCGACGACTTGTTTGTTCTCGTCGCGGATCGGGGCAGCGATGCCAACCACGTCGGGGTCGAGTTCGCCGCGGGTGACGGAGTAGCCGAGGCGGCGGATCCGGCCGAGGCGTTCCATCAGGGCGTCGACGTCGGTGAGGGTGGCCGGGGTGAAGCGGCGCAGTACGGCGTTCTCCAGCAGTCTGCGGGCTTCTTCTTCGGGGCTCCAGGCGAGCAGGACGAGGGCGGAGGCGCCGGCGTTGATGGGCAGGGCGCTGCCGCGTTCGTAGGAGATGCGCACCGCGCGGGTGCTTTCCGCGCGGTCGACGCAGACCACCAGGTCCCCGGTGCGCCGGGTCAGCAGCACGGTCTCGTGCACGTCCTCGGCAAGCGTCTCCATCGACGGCTGCGCGACCTCGGAGAGGCCGTAGCTGCGGCGGGCCAACCGGGCGATCTCCAGCACCCGCAGGCCGAGCCGGAAGCCGCCGCCGGGGGCTTCTTCGAGGAAGCGCCCGTTCACCAGGCTCTGGAGGTAGCGATAGGCGGTGGAGCGTGCCACGCCGAGGTGATCGGCAACGGCGGTTCCGGAGATGACGAGGTGGACGTCGTCGAACATGGCCAGAATGTCGAGTGCCCGGTCGGCCGTGGAGTTGCGGTCGCGGTAACTGGGGGACGCGTTTCCTGACATGCGAGACACTGTAGCGGATGGTCGCGGGCCGTTGCGGGCCGCGCCCATCCGCCCGCCTGTCCGGTCTACAGCCGGTCCTTGACGACGGTGTTGCGCAGCTCTCCGATGCCTTCGACCGCGGTGACGAGTTCCTGTCCGGGGCGCAGGAAGACCTTCGGGTCGCGGCCGGCGCCGACGCCGCCCGGGGTGCCGGTGAGGATCAGGTCGCCAGGCAGCAGCGTGATGATGGTGCTGACGTAAGCGATAGTGTCGGCGACGTCGAAGAGCAGGTCGGCGGTGTTGGACTTCTGCATGGTGTGGCCGTCGACGCTGCAGGAGATGTCCAAACCGGAGGCGCCGAGCGGGAGTTCGTCCGTGGTGACGAGGACGGGGCCGACCGGGGTGGTGGCCTCGAAGGTCTTGCCGGAGAGGAACTCCCTGGTGCGGTGCTGCCAGTCGCGGACGGTGACGTCGTTGGCGACCGTGTATCCGGCGACGTGCTCCAGGGCCTTCTCGCGCGGCACGTGACGGCCGGGGCGTCCGATCACCACCCCCAACTCGGCCTCCCAGTCGAGGTCGTCGCTGACGGGCGGCATGTGGATGTCGTCGTGTGCGCCGATGAGAGCACCGTCGTACTTCGCGAAGAGGGTGGGGTGGGCGGGGGTGGGGCGGCCCATCTCCTTGATGTGGGTGGCGTAGTTCAGGCCGAGGCAGATGATCTTGTTGGGGTGAGGGACGAGCGGGGCGAGCGACACTTCGGCCAGGGGCAGGCGCTCGCTGTCCGCGGTGGCCGCCCGCTGCGGCCAGTCGTCTCCTGCGGCGAGCAGCGCGCCGACGTCGGAGAAGGGAAGCAGGACGAGTTCGTCTCCGTCCTGCCGGGCGGCGGCGGTCCCGTGGTCGTGGGCGACACGGACGGTGCTGAGCCTCATCGGCGTACTCCTGGGGAATCAGGCTGGATCTCGGGGTCGGGAAGGGTGAGGGCCGGGAAGGGGGAGGTGAAGTGCCGAAGCTTCGCGTCGACGTACTCGGCCTTATCCGGGGTGAACACGGCGGCCACCAGACGGTCGGGGCGTACGAGGACGAAGTGCCCGGCCAGCCCGGTGAAGAGGGCGTCCAGCTGACCGTCGGCGTCGGCGATCTCTGCCCGGCCGGCACGGTCGCGCGGTGCGCGGTCGTCCAGGAGGACATCCACGGAGACGGCGTCCGGGAGACCGGTCCGTGCTACGGCGGTCCAGTCGGCGTCGGTCACGCCGACCCCCAGCAGGCTCCAGCCCTGTCCCAAGACGTCATCGAGCCGTATGACGTGGTGGTCCTGTCCCCGCAGCACCCGCGGCTGCGGCAGCATCGTGCCGACGAGCCCGCGGCCCGGTCCGTCGATGCCGACGACGGCGCCCGATGTCGCGCGGGTGTCGGGGCGGTAGCGCATCTCTGTGAGGTAGCGGCGTCCGGGTGGTGTGTACATGGCAGTGCGTATCAGCAGGTCGCGCAGGAGGGCGCGGGGGCGGCTGGTGGTCATGACGATCCGGCCGAGGCGTACGGATAGGTCGATCACGGCCCGGGCATGGGGACGCCGCTCGGTGTCGTAGGTGTCGAGCAGCCTGTCGTTCGCCCGGCCCGCCAGGACCTCGCTGATCTTCCAGCAGAGGTTGGCCGCGTCCCGGACACCGGAGTTGAGGCCCTGCCCCGCGAACGGCGGCATCATGTGCGCGGCGTCGCCGAGCAGGAAGCAGCGGCCGTCGCGCAGGCGGTCCGCCAGCAGCGCGTGGAAGCTGTACGCGACCGCGCGCTCGACCTGCTCGGATGTGATCTCCCGGTAGGGCGCGAGAAGTTCGCGCACCAACGAGAACGGCGGCGGGGTGCCGGCGTCGCACTCGCCCGGCTTCAGGCGGAACTCGTAGCGGCAACGTCCGTCCCGTCCTGCGACGATGACGACGGGGCGGTCGGGGTCACCGTGGTGCATGCCGAAACGCTGGTCGTGCGTGTCCTGAAGAGTGTCGACCACCAGCCACACGTCCGGGAAACTGCGACCCTGCATCGGGATGGACAGCAGGTCGCGTAGGGTGCTGCGGCCGCCGTCGCAGCCGAGGACGTAGGACACGTCCAGTTTCTCGACCGGCCCGTCCTCCCCGCCCGTACGCAGCATGACGCGCACCAGGTCGGAATGCTGGGTGACGACATCTGTCAGGCGGGTGTCGAAGCGGACGTCGACGGTGGGGAGGCGGCGCAGTTCCTCGCGCAGCACTCGTTCCAGGTCGGGCTGGGCGAAGGGGTTCTTGAAGGGATGTCCGTAGCGCTGGTCGCTGGTGCCGCGGGCGTGGAAGAGCATTCGCCCACCGATGCCGAAGTACCTCGTCCCGGTGCCCGGCACCAGGATCGGGTAGACGGCCTCGTCGAGACCATCGGCCGACTGAAGGGTGCGCAGCGACTCGTCGTCGAGGCTGATCGCCTTGGCGTCGTTGCTGGTGGTGGTGTTGCGTTCCACCAGCAGCACCCGTACGCCCCGGGAGCCCAGCAGGTGGGCGGCCGTCAGTCCGGTCGGGCCTGCGCCCACGACGAGCACGTCCGGTGGTGGCGGTGTCATGAGGGACCTTCCGTCGTTCCGCCGGCTACTGGACCGGCTGGTAGGCCGGGCCGCCCTCGGTCAGCAGCCGCTCGACCTCGGCGAAGATCTCCTCGGGGGACAGGTCGAGATCGAGGGTCTTGCGGAACGGCTGGCGTACATCACGCTCCAGCCGGAGGTAGACCTCGTTGCGGTTGCCCTCGGGGTCGAAGAAGTAGATGCCGATCGCGTTGCCGTGGGTGACCTCCTGCTGGACCTCGATGCCCTCGGCGCGGAACCGGTGGTGGAAGTCGATGATCGACTCCAGGGAGTCCACGCGCCACGACACCTGGTGGGTCAGCTTGGCACCGGCGGGTGCGGTTCGGCCCCGCTGCAGGACGAACTCGTGGTGCTCCTCCTCGGGGCACGAGGAGAAGAACACGATGCCCTTCTCCTCGTCCTCGTCGGTGACGGTCAGACCCAGCACCCGCTCGTAGAAGTCGCGCATCTTCTCCAGGTCGTCGACCCAGAAGCCGGTGTGCCCCAGTCCGGTTATGGCCATGATGCGTCTCCTTTTGCAGGACTAAGGTTTCGTTTTACAGGACGTTAGACCTCCAGGCGGCCGAGGTCAACCGTGAGGAAACAGCGTCCTGCCTCTTGACGTCACACGCCCTTTCAGTGCAGCGTCCTGCATCGAGACATACATGTCCGAATATGCGGGACGTCGGCACTGCTTTTGGGAGCCTGCCGGGACCGCTGAAGTCACTACGGGAGGCGCCTCATGGCCCATTCCGATGCCGGGCGAGCCAGCTCGGCCACCGTCGTCCGGGCTGCTCGCCGGGATCGACGTCCCGTGGAGGCACTGCGAAGTCACTGACCGATCAGGCCCGGCCGTGACCCGCGCGGGCGCCCGCAGCACGGCCGTCCACCGACCCGCGGGCCCGACTCACCCCAAGGAGATCCCCGTGTTCCGCTTCTATCGCAGCACCACGTCCCGGACGGCCGGGCTGCACGGCGCCGCGCTCCTGATTCCGCGGGCCGTGACCGGGTGGCTGTTCGTCCTGCACGGCCTCTACAAGTTCGGCCTGCACACCGGTGTCCTCGGCCCCAACGGGGTGGGGGAGCCGAGATCGATTTCACGTACCTCGTGGTCGGCTTGCTGGTCTTCGCCGCCGGACCGGGTGCGCTGGCTCTGTCTGGAGCCTTCCGCAAGGTGAGACCACGGCTGTGACCTGAGACACCGCGCAACACAATTTTCGCGATACGACACATAACCTTCGCGCCACGACGCGCTACTGGAACGGGACACCATGACGTTTTTGGACAGCAGCACCTGGGACGGCCGCATCTTCTCCGGCTCGGGCGAGTGGATCAGCGGCTCCGGCGAGGTGTACGACGCCGTCGAGCCCGCAACGGGCAAGAGACTGGCGCGTGTCGGGTCTGCCACGCGGGCCGACGTTGACAAGGCGGTGGAGCAGGCGGTGCGGGCCCAGCGGGAGTGGGCCGCCCGGCCGTACTCGGACCGCGCGGCCGTGCTGCGCCGAGCAGCGCGTCTCTTCGAGGAGAACCAGCAGGAGATCGAGACCTGGCTGATGCGGGAGTCCGGAGCGATCCGGCCGTTCGCCGCCCTGCAGGTCACCAGCGGTGGTGCGGAGGAGTGTCACGAGGCCGCCGCCCTCGCCGGGGCGCCCTACGGTGAGCTGCTGCGTTCCGGGCAGCAGCGGCTGTCCTTCTCCCGCCGTGTCCCTGTCGGCGTGGTCGGGGTGATCGCCCCGTTCAACGTGCCGGTCATCCTGGCCATGCGGGCGGTCGCTCCGGCGCTGGCCCTGGGCAACGCGGTCGTTCTCAAGCCGGACCCGCGGACCGCGATCAGCGGCGGTGTCGTCTTCGCCCGGGTCTTCGAGGAGGCGGGTCTGCCGCCCGGTCTGCTGCACGTCCTGCCCGGCGGCGCGGACGTCGGCGCGGCCGTCGTCGAACACCCGCAGATCCCCGTCATCGCCTTCACCGGCTCCACCCGGGCCGGACGCGCCATCGGCATCGCCGCGGCCGAGCACCTCAAGCGGGTCCACCTGGAGCTGGGCGGGAACTCCGCGCTCGTCATCATGGACGACGTCGACCTGGAGAAGGCCGCCTCGGTGGGCGCCTGGGGATCCTTCGTGCATGCCGGCCAGATCTGCATGGCCAGCAGCCGCCACCTCGTGCACGCCTCGGTCGCCGACGACTACACCGCCCTGCTCGCCCAGCACGCCGACGCGCTCCCGGTCGGCGATCCGCTCGGTGAGAACGTCGCCCTCGGACCGGTCATCGACGCCGGCCAGCGCGACAACATCCACCGCATCGTCACCGAGACGGTCGAGGCGGGCGCCCGGCTGGCCGCGGGCGGCACCTACGAGGACCTGTTCTACCGGCCGACCGTGCTCACCGAGGTGCCGCTCACCGCGCCCGCCTACGCACAGGAAATCTTCGGCCCCGTCGCACCTGTCGTCCCCTTCCAGGACCTCGACGAGGCGGCCCGCCTGGCCGCCGGCACCGAATACGGGCTGTCCCTCGGCATCCTCACCCGGGACGTCATGAAGGGCCTCGCCCTGGCGGAGCGCGTGCCCAGCGGGCTGGTCCACATCAACGACCAGACCGTCAACGACGAGGCGCTCATCCCGTTCGGCGGGGTCGGCGACTCCGGCACCGGATCCCGCCACGGCGGCGCCGCTGCCAACCTCGAAGCCTTCACCGAACAGCAGTGGGTCACTGTACGGGGCGAACTTCCGCAGTACCCCTTCTGACCACCCCAACCCCCAGAGCTGCAGGAGAGTTCCATGCCCATGGACCCCATCACCGTCGTCCCCCGGCAGATGCGGAAAGCCGACGCGGGGGCCGACTGGCCCACCGACAACAAGTTCCTCAACGGACCCTTCGCGCCCTGGACGGAGGAGAGCGAGGGGTATGACCTGGAGGTGGACGGCGAGATACCGGCCGACCTTGCGGGCGCGCTGTTCCGCGTCTCCTCCAACCCCCGCTTTCGGCCCCGCAACACCGACCGCTACCACTGGTGGGAGGGCGACGGCATGGTGTGCGGCATCTACCTGCGCGAGGGCCGGGCCGCCTACCGCACACGTTGGGTGGAGACCGACTCGATGAAGGTCGAGGTGGAGGCCGGAGAAGCGATCTACAGCGGCTTCGTCAACGGCGGCACTCCCGCTCGACTGCCCGAGGGAGCCCCGCCCGCCAAAAACGTCGCCAACATCAACGCAGGCCTCTTCGACGACCACCTGATCGTCTACTTCGAGGGCGGACTGCCGCACGCGCTGGACCCCGAGACCCTGCGCACCATTGGCACGTACGACTTCCACGGCGGCATCGACGTGCTGTGCACCGGCCACTACAAGACCGACCCGGACAGCGGCGACATGCTGTTCTTCGCCGCCGTCGGACCGACGATCACCTGGTACCGCGCCGACGTGAAGACCGCCGAGATCATCGACTCGCACTCCTTCGACATCGGTGTGCCGGTCCTCATGCACGACTTCGCCGTCAGCGACACCTACGCCGTCTTCTTCGTCACCCCGGCCCAGTTCCGCCTCGACCTGGTCGCGCAGAGCAGGCCCGGCGTGGTCTGGGACGAGGACTCCCTCGAACACGGCGTGCAGATCGTCCTGATGAACCGCCACACCCACGAGGTCACCTGGCACGAGCTCGGCGGCCACTGGGCCAACACCCACTTCTTCAACGCCTACGAGCAGGAAGGCCGGCTGGTCATCGACGGCCACCGCATCAGCCGGCTCGGCACCCCGATCGACCGCATCGGTACGCCGGTGACCTCCCACGAGTGGTTCCCCCCGGCCCAGCCCTACCGGTGGCGCGTCGACCTGGCGACCGGAAGGGCCACCGAGGAGATGATCAGCGGCGTCCTCGGGGAGTTCCCGAAGATCAACGACGCGTACACGGGCCGCCCCAACCGCTACGGCTACTTCGTCACCACTCGCGGCCTGGCCGACGACATCATGTCCGACGGACTGGCCCGCCACGACTACCTCCTGGACCGCACCACCGTCGTCGAAGGCCCGGACGGCCTCACCAGCCCCGGCGAACCGGTCTTCGTCGCCCGCGAGAACGCCCGCGCCGAGGACGACGGCTACCTGCTCTCCCTGTGGTGGAATCGCAGCACCAACCTCAGCGAACTGCTGATCCACGACGCCGCCGACCTGCGCCGCACCCCGCTGGCCCGGGTCAAGCTCCCCAGCCGAGTGCCCTTCGGCTTCCACGGCAGCTGGGCCGACCACGCCACCCTGGACCGCGCCATCGCCGTCCACCGCGGCAACGACTGACGGCCATGCGAGACCTCGCGGGCAAGACCGCCTTCATCACCGGCGGAGACAGCGGGATCGGTCTCGGCGTGGCACAGTCGCTGTGCCACGCCGGAATGAACGTCATCATCTGCGGAGTCGTCCCGGAGACGCTTCAGAGCGCGCAACGCGAGCTCGCGCGCATCGGCAAGGCCGAGGCCATCGAGCTCGACGTACGCGACCGGGAGGCGTTCGCCGCCCTCGCCGACCGACTCGACCGTGGCTACGGCGGCGTGGACGTGCTGGTCAACAACGCGGGCGTCGGATTCCTCGCACCGGTGGCCGAGGCGACGTTCGAACAGTGGGACTGGGTGCTCGATATCAACCTCACGGGCGTCTTCAACGGCATACGGACCTTCCTGCCGCGCATGCTGGCCTCCGGCCGCCCCGGGCACATCGTCTCGACCGCGTCGATCGGCGGTCTGCTGGGCACACCCGGAGCGCTCTACGTGGCCGCGAAATTCGGTGTGGTGGGGCTGATGGAGGCGCTGGCAGCCGAACTTTGGGACACCCCGGTGAACGTCTCCGTCCTGACGCCGGGAATCGTCCGAACCAACATCCACAAGGGACCGCCACCCCCCGGCGAGCCGCGGCCGCACGCGCCGGGCGCCACCGCGGAGGCCGATCTGCACGAGACGGCGATTCAGCCGCGGGAAGTCGGCGAGCGGGTCCTGCAAGCGATCCGAGAGGAAAGGCTCTACGTGCTGACGCATGCCGAGCATCGGGAACTGCTCGCCCGCCGGTTCGACGCGATCCTCGCATCGGTCCCCACCGACCAGGGGGACCCGCGCCGTGCCGCGGTGGAGAGGACGGTCCTCGCCAACCCCATCTACGACGAGATCCTGACCGCGGCGGAGGCCCGACAGTGACGACGCACGACATGGAGGGCTCGGTCGTGCTCGTGACCGGTGCCGGCTCGGGCATCGGGCGGGCGGCGGCGGAGCTGTTCGCCGAGCGCGGTGCCTCCGTCGTCGCGGCAGACCGCTCCGAATCCGGCGCGGACACCGTCGCCACCATCACCGCGGCCGGCGGCAAGGCCGTCTTCGTCCAGGTGGACGTCTCGGTCGAGAAAGAGGTCGAGAACATGGTGGCCACGGCGGTCGACACCTACGGTGCCCTGAACGCCGCGTTCAACAACGCGGGCATCGCGCCGCCGGTCGGCCCGATCGAGCAGCTCAGCAGCGACAGCTGGGAGCTGTCCGAGGCGGTGAACCTGCGTGGCGTCTGGCTGTGCATGAAGCACGAGCTGGCCGTCATGGTGCGGCAGGGACACGGCGCGATCGTGAACACCTCGTCGGTCGCCGGCCTGGTGGGCAACCCCGGTGGCGGGGCCGCGTACTCCGCCTTCAAGCACGGCATCGTCGGGCTGACCAGGTCCGCGGCCGCCGAGCACGGCCGGCACGGGATCCGCGTCAACGCGATAGCCCCGGGCATCACCCGCACCGGAATGCTGCGGCACCTGGAGGAACACGAGAACCTCGACGCCGCCGCCGTCGCCGCCGGGACCCCGCTCGGCCGCGTGGCCGAGCCGCGGGAGGTCGCCGAAGCCGCGTACTGGCTCGCTTCACCGAAGTCGAGTTTCGTCACCGGCCATGTCCTGGCCGTCGACGGCGGCGAAACCTGCGTCTGACGCCCGGCGTCCGGAAAGGAAGCAGCATCCATGACTCGTGTGACCGGCGGCGACCTCGTCGTCCGTATCCTCCAACAGGCCGGTGTCGACCGGATGTTCGGCATCAACGGCGCGCACATCGACTCCGTGTACCAAGCCGCGCTCGACCATCGGCTGCCCATCGTGGACGTGCGGCACGAGATGAACGCGGGCCATGCGGCGGAGGGCTACGCCCGGGTGCGCAATGCCCTCGGGGTCGCGTTGCTCACTGCCGGCGGCGGGTTCACCAACGCGGTGACGTCGATGGCCAACGCACACCTGGACCGCACTCCCGTGCTCTACCTCGCCGCGTCCGGACCGCTCGCCGACGACCAGACCAACACCCTGCAGGCGGGCCTTGACCAGGTGGCCATCGCGACGCCCGTCACCAAGTGGGCGCACCGGGTGACACGTGCGTCGCTGATCCCCCGCATCCTGGCCCGCGCGATCCGCACCGCGCTGTCCGCGCCCCGCGGGCCGGTGCTCGTGGACATCCCCTGGGACGTGCTGACCGAGCAGATCGACCTGCCCGACCTGGCGACGGAACTCCTGAACGGGGCCGATCATGGGCCCGGGCTCTCACAGGCCGGGGCGCAGCAGATCCTCGGGATGCTGTCGGAGGCCCGGCGGCCCGTGATCATCGCCGGATCCGAGGTGCCGAGATCCGGCGCCGACGCCGAGCTACGGGCCTTCGCCGAGCGACTCGGCGTACCCCTGA
>NZ_JAMGBG010000177.1 GCF_023516595.1 Streptomyces neyagawaensis
AGCTACGGGCCTTCGCCGAGCGACTCGGCGTACCCCTGATGTCGGACTACGAGGGCCTTGGCGCGATCACGCTCAGCCCCGTGAACTTCGGTCTGCTGCAGGGGCTGAACGGGCTGCCGTCCGGAGCAGAGCCCGACCTGGTGATCATGGCGGGGCTCCGGTTCGGCCTCACGACTGCGCACGGCTCGGGTGCGCTGATCCCGCGCGGCGCGCGGGTGGTGCAGATCGATCCCTCCGGTGGCGAGCTGGGACTCCTGCAGCCGGTCGCGCTGTCGGTCGCCGCAGATCCGCTGCCCGTGTTCCAGGATCTCAACCGGGAACTCGCGGCCGGGCAGGCCACCGGTCCGGATCTGGCGGGCTGGCGGAACACCCTGCGGGCGCATCTTCAGCGGCGGCGCGAGGCCGTGGCCGCGCAGGTCGTCCACGACGAGCGCATCCACCCGTACGACACGGTACGCGCCATCGCCGCGGCGGTGCCCGAGTCGTCGGTGGTCGTCGCCGACGGCGCGCTCACCTACCTCTGGCTGTCGGAGACGATCTCCGAGACGCCGGTGTCCGCGTTCCTCTGCCACGGCTATCTCGGCTCCATGGGAGTCGGGATGGGAGTAGCGCTGGGAGCACAGGCGGCCGCTCGTGACACGAACGTCGTGCTCGTGACCGGTGACGGGTCCGTCGGCTACAGCCTCGGCGAGTTCGACTCGATGGTGCGCGCCGGGCTCGGAGCGGTCGTCGTCGTGCTCAACAACCGGGCGTGGGGCGCCACTCTGCATGCGCAGGAGATCATTCACGGCAAGGACAGGGTGGTCAACAACCGGCTGGAGAACGGCTCCTACGCCGCCGCCGCGATCGCGCTGGGTGCGGACGGCCACCAGGTCCGCACACTCGACGAACTCGCGCCCACCCTCGCCAAGGCTCTGCAGAGCGGGCGGCCGTCCTGCGTGGAGGTGCACGTGAGTCTCGACCCGATCCCGCCGGAGGAACGGGTGATCATGGGCGGCAGCCCGTTCTGAGCGTGCCCCTGCCACCACGCCCGCAGCGCGGGAAGTGGTGCGACAGCGGCCGGGAGCGGACCACGCTTCCGATACGTCATGGAGCCGGTCGACTGTGCCGGCTCACGATTCATCAGGGACTTGCCATGTTGTTCGACTTCGGCCAACCGACCGACGGCCTCATCCAGATGGCGTTCGTCGTCGAGGACCTCGACGCGGCGATGGCTCGGTTCAGCGAGAGCTTCCGGGTCGGGCCGTGGACGGTCCTGCGCGACTTCGCGGGCGAGAATCCCCGCTACCGGGGTGAACCCGCCCAGGCACGCGCGCACGTGGCGCTCGGTTTCGGCGGGCACATGCAGTACGAACTCATCCAGCCCGTCGACGACCTGCCGTCCGTGCATCGTGACGTGATCACCCAACGGGGATACGGCTTCCACCATTTCGGCTACGCCACGACCGCCTTCGACGAGGCGGTGGAGGCGATGCACCGGAGAGGGTACGAAACCGTGTTCACGGCCTCCGTCGGGTCGGACTCCCGTGTCGCCTATTTCGACACCCGCGACATCCTTCCCGGCATGACCGAGCTCATCGAAGCGAGCCCGGGCCTCAACGAAGCCTTCACCGACATGTACAGGGAATCCCTCGGCCAGGTCAGTCGGCCCCGGTGAGCCTCCCGTTCATCCGGCTCGCCGAAGTGAACGTGAGCTCTGCGGCGAAGTGACCGAAGACGGTGTCGTCACCGTAGTCGGCCGGCCAGGTCTGACCGACGCCGTCCCCCGGAGCTGTCCTGGGCGGCCGGCTGCGAGGTGCCGCCGGAACCGTCGGCGGCGGCGAAGGAAGCGGCCGCACCCGCGGCCAGGACGAGGGGCAGCCGGACGGCGGCAAGCGATGTGCGGGACGGCTGCATCGGAATTCGTCCACCCGTAAAGGTGAGTTCGAAGAGGTGGGCCGGCGGCATGAAGGCGCTGCGCGACCACGAGGGCTGAGGCGCGCCCCTGAGGCGAGGGCCGCAGGTTGGCGAGGCGCTCCAGGCGCGAGTTCCGCGGGCGCGCTCGCAAGTAATCCTGAAAGACCGGACCTTGCTCCTGATAACCCGGACCTCTCTAGCATCAATGAGAGGCTCTGGCGGCCACCGGGGAGTCGCCTCCTCTGGCGATGCGCGGGATCGCGGTGTCCCCCACAGGGGGTGGTGCCGGATAACCGCCTGTGCCGTGCGATGACGTGCCGGCCGCAGATCGAGGCGTCTATCGTCCGGTATCCCTTGGCCTGGAAGCCAGCACCCCGGACCGTCTGTCGGATCCGTCGGCCAGTCGGCGGCCCGTTACGGCGCCGATGCGCTGCCTGCCGACCCTACATCGCGACCCTCGGTGGTGGTGACGCACCTCTTCTGAATGTCCCGTGAATTAGGACTAGCGTTTCGACATGAGGGACCGTACGCTTCGCGGAAGTTACGGTCAACCACTCGCCGCGTGACATCGGGGGCATTCCCGGCGCGGCGGTGAGGAGTCACGGCATGAACAGACTGGATGCTGAGACGACCCCCCACGCCGGGGGTGGCGATGCCGATGTGTCGTCCCCGCCAGGGGCCGAACCTCGTACCGCAGCCTCGTCCGCAACCCTGCGAGGCACCTCGCCCGGAGCCCCTCTTCAGGTGCGAGGACTCGCCAAGCGTTTCGGCGGTGTCACGGCTCTCGACGGCGTCGACCTCTCGGTGGCGTCCGGAGAGGCGGTCGCTGTCATCGGTCCCAACGGCGCGGGCAAGAGCACACTGCTCAAACTGATCTCCGGAGTTCACCGCCCGACCGAGGGCGAGGTCTGGCTGGGAAAGCAGCGACTGGACCGGATGCCGGTGCACCGCATCACCCGCACCGGTGTCGCGCTGGCCCACCAGGTCCCGCGGCCCTTCCACGGACTGACCGTCCGGGACAACGTACGCATCGGAGCCATGGCGGGCCGACCGCACCTGCACTCCGACGGGATCGACGAGATCCTCGCTCAGTGCCGACTGGACATCAAGGCGTCCCGTCCCGCTGACTCCCTGCGGGTCCTGGACCTGAAGCGACTGGAGGTGGCGCGGGCCCTGGCCACCCGTCCCCGGTTGCTCATGTTCGACGAGGTCGCGGCGGGGCTCGTCGGCCGCGAGCTGGACGAGGCGATCGACCTGATCCGCCAGGTCCACGCCCAGGGCATCACCGTGCTTCTGGTCGAGCACATCGAGCGGGTGGTACGAGAACTCGTCGACCGTGTCTTGGTCCTCAACTGGGGCCGCCCCATGGCCGAGGGCGCACCCGCCGAGATCGCCGCCAACGAGGAAGTGCGTGCCGTTTACCTCGGCGACGGCGACGAGACGCGGACGCCTGCCGCCCGACGTGCGGCCACCCCCACGGCATCGGATGCCGCTGTTGTACTCGCTCTCGAATCGGTCAGCGCCGGTTACGGCGACATGCTCGCACTGCGGGACTTCTCGGTGCGCGTCCAGGCCGGGCAGATTGTGACCGTGCTGGGTGCCAACGGGGCCGGCAAGTCGACTCTGTGCGCCACGATCATGGGCGCCGTCGAGGCGAGGTCGGGATCCGTGCACGCCCTCGGCCAGGACATCACCGGCATGGCCACCCACCACCGGGCGCGCCTGGGCATCGCCCACTGCCAGGAAGGCCGCCGTATCTTCACCGGCCTCACCGTCGCCGAGAACCTGATGCTCGGTGCCCCGCTGGCACTGGCCAGGGATGAGGTACGCGGTCGTATGGAGCGTGTCCACGCGATCTTCCCGGTGCTGGCCGAACGTGCCGACCAGCCGGCCGGGACCATGTCCGGCGGCCAGCAGCAGATGCTGGCCGTGGGACGGGCTCTCATGGCCGACCCTCAGGTGCTGATCTGCGACGAGATCTCGCTCGGGCTCGCACCGGTGGCCATCGACGCGCTGTACAGGGCGCTGGCCGAGATCAACTCCCAGGGCGTCGCGATCGTGCTGGTGGAGCAGAACGTCAAGCGGGCGCTGGGCATCGCCGACCACGCCGTCGTGCTCTCCCGCGGACGTGTCTCCTACAGCGGCAGCCCCGAGGCCCTGCTCAGCGACCAGGCCCTGGACGCCGCCTACTTCGGCACCGCCGACGCCGCATCCGCCGCCGGCTCCTCCCCACCCCCCGTCCCCTCCGCTCCCCATCCGCTCAGCGCATCCGAAGGAGACCTCTCGTGATCAGATCCACCAGCCGCCGCATCCACGCACTCGGCGCGGCCGCACTGCTAGCCGCGACCGCGGGCTGTGCGGGCAACGCCTCGAGCAGCAGCGGCGGCAAGAACGACGACGGCGGCCCCATCGTCATCGGGACCAGCATCTCGCTGTCCGGCACCACCGTCCTCAACCAGATCCGCGACGGCTACCTCCTGGCCGTGCAGAAGGTGAACGCCGAGGGCGGCCTGGAAGTGGGCGGGAAGAAGCGGAAGGTCGAGCTGAAGGTGCTCGACAACCGCAGTGACACCAACACCATGGTGCAGCAGGTGCGTTCCCTGGCGCTCACGGACCACGTCGTGGGGCTGCTGGGCTCGTGCTGCCAACAGAACATCGACATGCAGGGCCAGGCCGACGCGCTGAAGGTGCCGCTGGTGATGGGCGCCCTCCCCGTCGAGCTGTTGCCCAAGGGCAAGGGCTACACCTGGGACTCCTTCCAGTCACTCGCCGACGGGGCCAAGGACTTCTACACCGTCGCCGCCGGGGCCAAGACCGACAAGAAGACGCTGATCGTCACCAACAATGACGCACAGGGCATCTCCACCGGCAAGCTGTGGGGTGCCACCGGCAAGAAGGCCGGTTTCACCATCGCCGCCACCAAGGCCGTCCCCACCGGCACCACCGACTTCTCCGACGTCATCAAGGCCGGGAAGTCCTCGCACGCGCAGGTGCTGATCGCAGCCATGGCCCCTCCGGACTGCTTCGCGATGTGGAAGCAGATGAAAGCCCTGGCCTACAAGCCCAAGGTCGCCGTCGGCGTGCAGTGCGCGCAGACGCCCGGCTGGGGCTCCCTCGGCAAGCTCGGCGACGGCACCCTCGTCCAGCTGAACTGGTCCGACACGGCCGGCCTGCCGGAGACGAACCTCATCGTCAGCAAGTACGGCAAGAAGTACACCAACCTCACCGACCTCGGCTCGGTCGCCCTCGGACTGCACGAGGCGACCATCCTCCTGGACGCCATCAAGTCCGCCGGAAGCACCGACGCCGACGCCATCAACAAGGCACTGGCCAAGAGCACCACCGTCTCCGCGCAGGGCCCCGTGAAGTTCGTGGACAACAAGAGCGTGACCCCCACCTTCATCGGTCAATGGGAAGGCGGCGCCATCAAGCAGGTCTGGCCGGCCAAGGGCGGTTCCCCGCTCGCCTCGCTGACCGGGCTCGGCTGAGGCCCGGCATGAGCGCGCCACGACCCGCCACGAGCGTGAACGAACGGAGCACATCGTGACCCTCGACGTCCTGGCCGCCGGTATCCTCTCCGGCGGCCTCTACGCCCTGATCGGACTGGGCATCTCCCTGGTGTTCGGCGTACTGGGCCTGATGAACCTGGCCCACGGCGAACTCGTCATCGCTGGCGCCTACTTGGCATCCCTGCTGGTGGTGGACTCCGGCTGGGACCCGTTGCTGGCCCTGCCCCTCGCCATGGCGGGCGTCGCCCTGATCGCCTATCCCCTCCAGCGGTATCTGCTCACCCCTCTCCTGAGAGGGGACAAGAGCGCGCCGCTGGTGGGCACCTTCGGGCTGTCCCTGCTCGCCCAGGCACTGTTCCAGGGCGTGTTCGGCACCCACCCCAAGAGTCTGCCCGCCTCCTACGCCGACTCGGGCATCTCCGTCCTCGGCCTGCGGATCCAGACGATCTATCTCATTGCCTTCGCGCTGACCACCGTCCTGTGCGCCGCCACCCACCTCGTCCTGACCCGTACGCGTGCCGGAAGCGCGGTCCGGGCGGCCTCGGCAGACCCGGCCACCGCCGCCGTGCTCGGCATCAACGTGTCGACGGTGTACGCCATGACCTTCGCCGGAGCCGCGGCCCTGGCCGCAGCCGGAGGAGTCCTGACCGGCGTCGCCCAGAGCTTCACTCCCACCAGCGGGCTGCCACTGCTGCTGACCGGCATGGCCGTGATGGCCCTGGCCGGCATCGGCAGCGTCGGCGGGGTCCTCCTCGCCGGCATCGCTCTCGGCGTCCTGCAGTCGGCCAGTGTCCAGCTGTTCGGCGGCGGCATGCGCGACGTCGTCGTCTACCTCGCCTTCTTCCTCGTCCTCGCCGTACGCCCCCAGGGCCTGTTCCGAAAGGCGGCCACCGGATGAAAACCCCGTCCGTCCCAACAGGGGCATCGAAGGCCCTGTGGCCCGCGGCCTCCCTCGCGGCCCTCACCGTCGCCGCTTTTGCGCTCGCCCCGGCGCTCTCCCTGGGACAGCTGGACCTGAGCGTCACCCTGCTGACGTATCTGACCATCGCCCAGGCCTGGAACGTCCTCGCCGGCTTCAGCGGCCAGATCTCCCTCGGCGCCGCCGCGTTCATGGCGACCGGCGGCTACACCACCGCCCTGACCCTGGTCCACACCGGCCTGCCCTGGCCCGTCGCTTTCCTCGGCGCGGGCGTCGGCGCGGCACTGCTCGCCCTGCTGCTCGCCGTACCGCTGCTGCGGCTGCGCGGCGACTACTTCGCCGTGGGCACCCTGGCCGTCTCCATCGCCATCCAGGCCCTGCTCAGCAACTGGAACTGGGCCGGCGGTGCCAGCGGCCTCACTCTCCCCACGGAGCGGATCCCCAGCGGCGGCAACCTGTACCAGATCGCGGTCCTCGTCGCCGCCCTGGCCATGGCGCTCACGCTCTACGTCCGGCACAGCGCCTTCGGACTGCGGCTCACCGCCGTACGCGACAACGAGCCGGCCGCTGCGGGCCTCGGTGTGTCCGTCTACTGGCACCGGCTCGCCGCACTGGTCCCCACCAGCGCGCTCACGGGGCTGGCCGGAGCAGTGATCGCCTTCCAGTTTGTCGTCATCTCCCCAGACGGCGTGGCCAGCGTCAACTGGAGCCTGAACGCCGTCCTGATGTCCGTGGTCGGCGGCGCGGGCACCGTGCTCGGACCTGTCGTCGGCGTGGGTGTCGTCTACTACGGGCTGACCCGTCTGCTCCAGGACCAGCAGACGCTGTCCCTGGTCATCGAAGGTCTCCTGCTGGTCCTGATCGTGCGGTTCGCCCCGCAAGGAGTCTGGCCCCTCGTCTGCCGCGCGGTACGGTTCCCGGCCGCCCGTCGGCGGGTCTCGCCGGCCACTGCGGAGACCGGCTCTGACAGCAGCCCCCAGAGGGTGTGTCAACCTTAACGGCTCTGGCCCGTAGTCGATGGTAACGCGGAGTAGCCGTCAGGGCAGGAGGATGCGGTGGCGGAGGAGGTGGAATCCGGCGCGTCCGTGCATCTGTCGCATGATCCTCTTGGTGCGGGTGTTGACGCCTTCTGTGCGGCCGTTGTGGTAGGGCAGGGTGAGGCCGGCGTTCACGGCGGCCCGGTCGATTCGAGACCATTGGTGAAGCTGCGCACGTGAGGCAGGCCGATGGCCCGGGCGGTCGTGATCCATCCGATGAGTTTCACGTCGTTGCCCTCGGCTGGTTTCAGCAGGGTGGCGAAGCCGCGTACGAGATCGGCGAGTGCGGTCATCTCCGGGCAGGCCGCAGAGATCTTCTCCAGCAGGGCCGTTTCCTTCGGGCGCAGGTTTTCGGGATCGGTGAGCAGGAGGCGGCTGGCGTGACGTGGGGTGGTGACGGGCGGTCGCCTTCGGCGCGGCCCTGGTTGACGTAGCGGACCAGCAGATTGGCGCTGCCGGTGTAGCCCAACTCCCGGATTTCTTCAAGGAGGTGGGTGACCGGGACGGCGGGATCTTTGGCACGGCGCCGGCGCAGGTGCTCGCGGTAGGGGTCGACGAGGGTGGGCCGGTAGGCGGGGCGATACGCAGGGCCTGGGGTTCGGGCATGCGGGCGTAGCGTTTGACGGTTTTCAGGGCCAGGTTGAGGCGGCGGGAGCAGTCGAGCAGGCCGACGCCCTGGCCGAGGAGATCGGCGCAGACTGGCTTCCTCGGGGAGCCAGCTACAGATCCGCAATCCAGGGGTGCCCCGGGTGTACGCGGTCGAGTAGCTCGGCCAGGGTCTCGCGCTGAGCCGGGGACATGTGTGGGACGGTCGCGTTGAAGTCTGATTGATCTTTGCGACGGGCGTGCTTTGCCTTGAACAGCAGGACCAGTTCGGGCGCCAGATACGGGATGCCGTCTCGGGTGCGGTGGATGACGTCGCTGTAGGGAAGCCGGATCCTCTCATCTCGTCGGCAGATCCAGGTGTCGCCGTCGTGCGGTTCGCGGAACACGTCGAGCAGGTAGTTGCCGGTGGCCGGATCGCGGAGCCAAGTCTGATGTACGGCGCCAGCACCTCCGGTATGGCGTCCTCCCAGATCCGGCCACTGCCTACCGCGTCGAAGACGTATCCGGGGAAGCGGTAGCGGACCTCAGGAAAGCGCGCGGCCGGAATCGCGATCTCGATGTCCCCATGAGCGCGCGTTTGCCTGCCACGGAAGAGGTCCAGCGCCCAGCCCGCGGCCACGTACCAGGGCGTGCCGATCCCGGCCAACTGCTGCGCAACCTCACTCGGGGTCCAGCAAGACGACCACTTGACGTGGAGGGCGTCGATCTCGCCGGGTGACAGTTCAATCCCGCCGCTGGGCAGTTGCTCGCTCACCGCAGGAATCTATCAGCGGTCTCCAAGGGAGCCCCAGGCCAAGATCGATAAAACAGGCCAGCGGCACCCGGAGCCGGACATGGTGCAAGGCCGCCGAAGACCAGGGCCGGCTGATCAGCAAGCTCACCAGCTACCTCCGCCCCAGCGTCCTCGTGGTCGACGAGGTGGGCTACCAGCCACTGGAACGGGCCGAGGCGAACCTGGTCTTCCAGGTCATCTCCAAGCGCTACGAGAAGGGCTCGATCATCCTCACCTCGAACAAGACCTTCGGCGAATGGGGCCAGGTCTTCGGCGACGAGGTACTGGCCACCGCGATCCTCGACCGCCTCCTGCACCACTGCGAAGTCGTCTCGATCAACGGCAACAGCTACCGGCTAAAGAACCGCCTCCAGGCCATCGAGCGAGACACCGACGTGGCCTGAGCAGTGGCGCACATAACTTCGTACTCGGTGGTGCACTCAGAGGAGTACCTGGACACCGGGGGTTCCGGCGTAGTGGACGGTGACGATGTCGTGGGTGTGGTGGCCCAGCAGGATGCCTCCGGTCTCCGTGGTGTGGTCGGCCGTGCGCAGTTCGGTGGTGACGATTCGGGTGGCTTGGGCGGTGAGGTGCACGGCAGTGACGGGCTGCTGGGTCATGGGGCTTCGCAGGTGGGGCAGCCGGATCTCGGTGGTGTGGCGGGAAGCCAGCGCAGCTCGGCCGTGTGGCCGAGGTCGAAGGGTGGGGCCCAGTCGGGTTGGCGACGCAGGCCGAACAGGGCATGCTCTCCCGGCAGTCGCTGGTCGGGGTGTCCGGCACGTTGGAGGACGGTGGCGACGGCGGTTTTGGCTGCGAGCTTGGCCACCAGATGCAGGTCGGAGCCGACGGCGGTCATCGGCCGGTGGCGGGTGCCGGTGCCGTACCCGGCGTCCAGGGCGGGCTCGGGGTCGAGGCCGCCTGCCTCGGCGAGGCTCCGGCGTCTGCAGGTGAGGCAGCCGTGCTGGGGCCAGGGGCGCAGTCGCAGGATCTCGCCGAGGGCACCGTCCTGCAGGACGCACGCGAGCACTGCGGTGAGGCCGGCGCGGCGGGCCAAGTGGCCGGTGACGCGGCGCGGGGCCACTCCGTCTGCCGTGCACACGACGAGGTGGGTGTCCGCGAGGAGGGCCCGGATGTGGTCGGCGTGCTCGATGACGTCCAGGGCCTTAGCGCTGACGGTGGTGTCGGGGCGCAGTGCGGCGAGTTCCTCGGCGAGGGCAGTAACTTTGTGTCGGCCGATGTGTCGGCGGGCGCTGGTGTGCCGGATGAGGTTGTGCCAGTCGAGGCGGTCGGGGTCGATGAGGGTGAGATGGCCGACGCCGTAGCCGGCCAGAGCGTGGGCGGTGGCCGAGCCGATGCTGCCCGCCCCGACCAGCATGATGCGGGTGTTCTGCAGTTCCTCTACAGGCCAGTGACCGGCGAGTTGCCTAATTCCAGTAGTTTCGGGCTCGGCCGACGCCTCGATGGGCTGGAAGCCCGCGCGGGTGACGTGCCAGGCGACGAGGTCGGGCAGGCCGCTTTCGGGGAAGGCGTCCTTCACGCCGGGGGCGTGGGTGATGGCCACATAGCCGCCTTCCCCCGGCGTCTTGAAACCACTGGGCACCGCGTCCCTGAAGGCGTCCAGCTTCATGGACGTGCCCCGCCGTGCCCGCAGGAGGTGCCAGAGCGCGTGCAGTTCACTCTTGGCCTGGTACCAGTAGCCGGTAGGACGGGAGTCGCAGCCGGCGAGCAGGCGGGGGGCGGGGGGCGGCGGGTCGACCGAGATGATGGAGCCGCCGCCCTCAGAGATACCGCCCACCACCGCTAGGTCGTCCGGATGGCTGATACGCAACGACAGTCGGCCCCACGCGCCCGAGGCGCGGAGTCTGGTCGCGGCGTCCTGTGGGATGAGGATCAGCACGAGGGACCGTCCTGTCCGCCGGTGTCCGGCTCAGGGCCAGTGGTGTCCTCGGGTGGCGGGGGCTGGGCCAGGAAGTGGTCGAGGCGATCGTCGGTGACGATACCGCTGCCGGTCATCTGCTCGATCATCTGGTGTTTCATCAACGCGTACTCGATCCGCCAGCCGGCGGCCTTCAGCAACAGATCGACAACCGACTCGCGGCCCGTCCATACGTCGTCCCGCAGAAGACACAGGCTGGCGTCACCGTTGACGTGCCAGCGGTGCTGGGTCCATTCAAACGGTTCGGGCAGTGGCTCCACGGGAACGAGCCGGGGCGCCACCATGGGGTAGGCCTGGCTGTACTCCAGACGCAGAAGGAGCCCTTCCTCGCCGATCCAGGCGGTGAGATGCTCGGGCTCGAGCCTCTCAAATGGCCAGCGCGGCAACCTGCCGTCCCAACTCCCTGCCCCGGCCTCGTTCCAGACGAGGCCGGGGAACTGAGCGGTGATCTCCGCATGGTCACGGTGCAGTCGGCGCGGTTCGCACGCCCACCAGGTTTGGTGCGTGCGGCCGTTGGGCGTGTGTGCGGTGGTCATCCCTGGGGTGCGTCCTTGATGGGCCGCGGGGTGATGAGCGCGGGTGTCCCGGTGATCGGTGAGGCGGGCTTGGCCAGAGCGGCAGGGGCCGGGAAGTCGTCGCCGAAGATCTTCTGCCACAGGCGCAGCGCGTTGTCTGTGTCTCCCTCGGCGGCAGCAACGCAGGCCCGCTCCGCGAGGTCTGCTGCCTCGGCGAAGGCGTCGGACAGACCTGCATGGTCCAGGTCCGGCTGGATCTGACCGCACAGGCCCGCCGGGTCCCACACGCCCTCGTGGACGCAGACCGCGGCGGCGGTGAAGAACGTCTTTAGCGCCTGCGGGCGGTTGCCGGACCTGGGCATACAGTTGAGGGCGAGGACCTCCATGACGAGAGACTTGATGCGTCCCTCGACCGGGGCGGTGAGCCTCCACTGTTTGAGGACCCTGACCAGGGGCCGGAAGTGCGGCCAGTCCCGCTGGTGGTCGGCGACTTGGTCGATGAGGTACTCCGGGTCGGCCGGGACCCACCGGGTGTTCAGTTTTTCGGGGATGAGCAGCGAGCCGTCCTCCTGGCGCAGGGCCGCCATGACGTCGACGGTGAAGGCCTCCGGGTCCTCCGTGTCGTCCAGGAAGCACTTGACTGCGTGATTGCGCAGGAGAGTGTGCCGGACCTCGTTGGCATGGGTGCCGTTGGTCTGGCTCAGCAGCCGGTTGACCTGGGTGCGGACGTGTTCGAGGGCGTCCTGGGCGCTCGGGCCGTCGTTTCCCCAGTCGGGGTGCTCGTCCGAGTCGTAGACGATGACGACGTCGACATCATGGATGGGCCTGAGCTGCGTGCTGCGGCTCAGGGAGCCCGAGCCGAACGTCTCCAGGATGTCCGGTTCGCTCAGCAGCGCGGTTTTGAACAGGTCTCTGCGCTCGCGGGCGAGTCTGGTCTTGTCTATGTCTTCGTTGACCGTCTTCTGGAATGTGTCGAATGCGTCGTCGATCCCCATGCGGTGTGCCTCCTCAGGCGCGTCGTCCAGCCCGGGTGCACGTCGGGTCCGCCGCCTCCCGGACGGGGGCCAGCGGCCACAAACAGGCATCTACGGCTGCTCGTTCACCACAGTAAGACCCACCACTGACAAACCCTCCTGCACCAGGACTAGATGATCTTTTACGGCAGTGCCCATCCGCATTCCAGCCGCGTACTTTATGCAGGTGAAACGCACCGTCCGAGCTCTTGCCTCGCATCAAGGGCCCGTGCCGGCCCCCGATGCAGGCCTCGGCCAACGGCAGGAGGACGACACGGCCGACCGGAGGGAAAGACGGGATCTTCGCGTCTTCGCGGGCATACAGCGAAGGAGACTTCAGGTGGAGACCGGAGGCACGTGTGAGGTGGCATGGGCAGCTGAGGCAGCTGCTGCTCTCCCGGGAGGGCGGCGGTACCGTCCTGATGGCGGTCTCCACGGCCGTCGCGCTCGGTGTTGTACCGAGCATCCTGGAGCAGTGGACCACGCGGCAGTGGGTGTTTGTCGTGGTCTTCACAAGCGCTCTCGTCCTGGTGCTGGTGGGGTGGGTACTGCAACGCCCCCGCGGGCTCGGCGTGGTGATCAGCCTGTATCCGGCGGAGCGCACGCAAGCCTCGCGGGTGTCGGCACTCAAGAGTGCTTCCCGCGCCGCGCACAGCACGACGCTGGTCGTCGACCGCGCGGTCCTGTGGCCCGGCGAGCACTCTGCGCAGAACCGTTCAGATGTCGCCGACTTCGTGGCCAGGCTCATCGACGCACAGATTGAAGAGTTGCGGACCGTCGGCGGAGCGGAGCCTGAGGTCGCGCTGTATGTGCTTGCCCATCTGCAGGACGGGTTCCTTCTGGGCCGACGCCTGGCAGACGATGCACAGCTGTCGCTGGCCGTGATGCATCTGTCGCAGCAGGCCGGGCGCTCCGTGGTGCCTGGAGTCGATCTCGGGAGCTCCCTGCGTGCTGCGCTCGCTCCCCGGCAGCGCGCGCGGGTCACCGAGCTCCTGGCGTCCCCCGTGCACGGCCGTCCGCCGCTCGTGGAGGTATCCGCCGCAGCCGGACAGCAGCGTCACCGGATCGCGCTGATCGTACGTCTGGCATCGGCCGGCTCAATGATCGACGACGCCCGTTACGTGGCGGCAACCGGACAGGTCGCCTACGGGCCAGAACACCACACCGGCTACCAACTGCCGGGGCCTGTCCATGAGAACGGTCCGTGCGGCGCCTACGTCGTCGTCGACACCGGCAACGCCTACCTGCCCGACGATTCCGCTCTCTACGCCGCGATGACCACCTACGTGTGGGAGTGTTGGCAGACAGCACGGCAGGAGTGGGCGCAGCGTCTGGGCGGGACCACAGCGGTGGAGGGGCTGTTGTTCTTTCACGGCCCGCTGCCGGTCGCCGTCGCGCTGGGCTGGCTGACGGCCCGCGACCGCCTCACCCTGGTCCACCACGACCTGCGCCTAGCGCGCGGCACGACGCCGCCCGCGGCGTCGGGGTCGTAGAGGGCTTGCCGGGCCCTCATGCGTCGATGACAAAGGCCTTTTCGTACACCTGCTGGGCGTTGACGTCCTCGTACACGGTGGTGGGGCGCAGCCGGTTCCACCGGTTGCCCAGCAGCAGGGCCAGGCCCTTGGGGCCGGCCTGGAAGAGGTGGATCGCGGGGTGAGCGCGGCAGGCACGACGCAGCAGGTCCCGGATACCGACGGCCAGGGCGCTGGCCGTCGCTGCGTCCGGGATGGAGTTGTCCTTCGCCCCGCCGGGCGGGCGCAGGACCAGCAGCCGGGAGACGGGCACGTGATGCTCGCGCAGGAAGTCCAGCACGTCCTGCGTGGGATCGGTGGCGACCGCGACGGCTACGGCAAGATCCGGTCCGAGGTCGAGCGCGTGCTCGTCGACGGCTGGTGTCAGCGGGGTCTCGTACGGTGCGGTGGATGACCACAGCTGGTCACGTTGAGCGACGGCGAGGTCCGAGCCGGCCACCATGCGGAAGGCGGCACCGACCAAGAACGCGGGCGCCAGACGCAGGCTGCCGGTGACGGCAACGGTGGTGGTGCCTGGCGGCATCCGATACGGAGCGGCCTCGATGTCCACCTGCAACTGCGCCCAGGTTGCCGGGGCCAGCGGGCGTCGCTTCACGTATGGTGAGGCTCCCTCGAAGCGGTCCACCCAGTCCAATGCGTAGTCGGCGTCCTCGGCCATGGGATCCGGTTTCAGGGTGGCGATGGACAGCACCCGACGCGATGAGCCGGCTTCCAGGTGCAGGTTCCGGATGGCCTCCCTGATGTCCGCCAGGGACAAGCGGCGCTGCCCGTCGGCGACTTGGCGGGCCACCCAGTCGGCGCCGGAGTGCATGGCCTCCTCACTGAACCGCAGTCCAGCGGCGAACATCAGCATCTGCAAGTGCTCGTGCAGGTGCATCACGTCGCGTGCCAGGTCAAAGCGCAGCACCTTCAGCAGGTTCAGCAGCCTCTCCTCGGTCAGCCCTGCGGCGTCGGCCCAACGCCTGCGTGCCTGTCCCTTCTTCGACCGCGGGCCCTGCTGCGCCGCTTTCGGGAGCAGGAGCTGGGTGCGGGAATCCCGCAGTGAGACCAGCGGGTCTTCTGCGTCCGGAGACCGGTTGCTCAGCAACGCCAGATCGACCGGAGTTCCGTCCTTGGTGAGTTGCTGCCAGGCCTGCGCCATCTTCTGCAGGATCGAAGGGCCGCCGCGATCACTGAGCTTGAGGAGGTAGTCCTCGTTGACCGGAGTGGAACTGTCCGCGGCGTACTTGACCTGCATGTACGTGTGCGGTGGCACCTGCCGGTACAAGACGACGTCATCCAGGTTCCCCGCATCGTCGACCTCGGCTCCGACCGCCACCACCGGGTTGGGTGCGCGCAGCGCCGCGTCTCTCATCGCGGCGACACACGCCTGCCAGGCAGCCAGCCACTGGTAGCGGTCTCCAGCGATACGGACACCCGTCGAGCTCGGGGCAGGCAGGTCAGACACTGAAGCGATCTCCCAGGCGTCGGGTCGCCACCATCGCGGCCATCGGCAAGCTCGTCAGATCATCGCCGCAAGCAGCGTCGAGCCGGAAGTCCTACAGAGCACAGAGCCGACGGTCATGACGGTGGACGTGTCGCGACCGGTCCCCCGTTCCGGTCGCGACCCGGGCGCGGTCACGAACCGCAGCAGCCGCCCGCCGGGGTCTGCTCGGCAGCCGCCCCGACTGCGGCGGGGGCGTCGAGCTGGATGAGCTGCGGCGCGGGCGCGCAGCAGCCGCCGCTGTTGGTCTGAGGGGCGTCGGGGGTGTCGAACAGGCCCGCGCCACCGCAGACTCCGGTCTCCGGAAGAGTCAGTTCCACGCGGTCGGCGGATTCGAGGTCGCCGGCGATCGCCGCGGCGACGGAGCGGACCTGCTCGTAGCCGGTCATCGCCAGGAATGTCGGGGCGCGGCCGTAGGACTTCATCCCGACCAGGTACACGCCGGGTTCGGGGTGGGACAGCTCGCGGTGGCCATGGGGGTAGACAGTGCCGCAGGAGTGCTGGTTGGGGTCGATCAGCGGAGCCAGGGCGACCGGTGTCTGGAGGCGCTCGTCCAGGCCCAGGCGCAGCTCGTCCAGGCAGGACAGGTCGGGACGGAAACCCGTCAGCACGATCACCTCGTCGACCGCGTCCAGGCGGCGCCCGTCCTCGCCGACCAGGACCGGGCGGCTGTCGGCGTCGCGCTCGATCGCCTCGGTACGGAAGCCGGTGACCGCGTCCGCATGGCCCTCGTCGACGGCGGCCTTCGCCGCCAGACCCAAGGCGCCACGCGCCGGGAACTGGTCGGCTTCGCCACCGCCGAAGGTGGAGCCCGAGATGCCCCGGCGCAGAATCCACAACCCCTTCGTTCCCGCGCCGTCGTCGGACTTCGCCAGGTCGGCGAGGTAGGCGAGGGCGGTGAAGACGGAGGCGCCGGAGCCGATCACGGCGGTGCGCTTGCCTGCATACCGGGCGCGGACGGCGGGGTTCTTCACGTCCGGGACGCGGTAGGTGATCCGGTCCGCGGCGGCCTTCTCGCCGAGGGCGGGCAGCCCACTGCCGCCGGCCGGGCTTGGCGTGGCCCAGGTGCCCGAGGCGTCGATGACGGCGCGGGCGAAGACGCGCTCCTCACGGCCGTCGGCGTGGGCGACGTGCACGACGAACGGCTGGGCCTCACGATCGGCGTCGACGATCCGGTCCCGGCCGGTGCGGGACACTCCGGTGACGGTGGCACCGGTGCGGACGCGGTCGCCGAGGACGTCGGCGAGTGGCTGCAGGTAGGACTCGGCCCACGGGCAGCGGCCGCTCAGCCGGACGCCTCCAGCACCACCGGCTGCCACCGGCTGGAGCGCGGCCACGACCACCGGCGCGTTCTCCGCCGCTCTGGTCGTCTCCGCCGTGGCCGGCATCCGTATCGGCCGCATCCTCGACGCCCGCGGCCCCCGCACCGTCATGACCGCCGGCTCCGTCGTGGGCACGGCCAGCCTGATCATCATCGCCGCCGCGCCCAACCTGGCCCTGTTCAGCATCGGGTGGCTGCTGGCCGGGCTCGCCATGGCCTCCACCTTCTACCAGCCGGCTTTCGCCGCGCTCACCCGCTGGTGGGCCCCCGAGCACATTCGTGCTCTGACCGTCGTCACCCTCGCCGGCGGCCTGGCCTCCACCGTCTTCGCCCCCCTGACCGCCCTGCTGGCCAGCCACTACAGCTGGCGGCACACCTACCTGATCCTGGCCGCCGTCCTCGCCGCCGTCACTGTGCCCGCCCACGCCCTTGCACTGCGCGGCCCCTGGCCGCCCGCTGTGGCACGCACATCAACCGGCAAGGCCCTCAGCACGGCCGCCATCGCCCGCAGCCGCCCCTTTCTTTTCCTGGCCGCCGCCGTGACCCTGTCGGCGTTCGCGATGTACGCGGTCGTCATCACCCTCGTTCCTCTGCTGCTCGACCGCGGCTACGGCCCCGCCCAGGCCGCCTGGGCCCTAGGACTGGGCGGAGCCGGACAGACCCTCGGCCGCACCCTGTATGCCACTCTGGCCCGCCGAAGCCCGCCGGCCCTGCGCGCCGCTGTCCTCATCGCCCTGGGCGGATCGACCACCGCCGCCTTCGCGCTCATCCCCGGGCCCTACCCCCTGCTGGCCACCCTGGCCGTCCTCGCCGGCACCGTCCGCGGCAACCTGACCCTGCTGCAGGCCACCGCCATCACCGACCGGTGCGGCACCCACCGCTACGGCTGCCTCTCCGGACTCCTCGCCGCTCCCGCAATCACCGCCTCCGCACTCGCCCCCTTCGCCGGCACCGCCCTGGCCCTCCCGCTCGGCGGCTACCCCCACCTGTTCGCCGCCCTTGCACTCGTCTCGGCCCTCGCCGCCGTGATGGCCTGGCAGACCGCCCCCACCGACGGCCCACACTGAGAAGCCCGAGCCGCAGCCCGCAGCCATCCGCGCCACTCAGCACCGTAGACGCATCGGCAGCGAACTCGTCACCCTCCGCGCATACGAGGGAAGGCCGAGACTCGCTGCCCCGTCGCCACCCACTGCGGCAGGCGCACGGCCGACTGACCGAAGCGGGGGCGGCCACCTTCTCCGTCTGCCCAGCGGCGCTTCGCGGCAGTGATCCCGCCAGCGGCACCAGCCGCCCGGCGCCAGCGGCGAGCCGCCGGACATCAGGCGAATTCACAGTGCGTCCATTTTTGATCGCACATCAGTGATCACCCAGCGTCTATGGTTGAACCGTGACTCTCATAGAGCTGCAGGCGTCGGAGGACGGATTCCTCGAGGGCGGCTCGTGCGGACCGGGACTGAACTGCCAGCCCCTGGACCGCACGGAGGCCGAGCAACTGTCCGCGATCTTGAAATCCATCGCCGATCCCACCCGGCTGCAGTTGTTCCGGCTACTGGAGCAGGCCCCCGACGGCGAAGCCTGCGTGTGCGACCTGGCAGACAGCCTGGGACTGCGCCAGTCCACCGTCAGCCACCACCTGAAGATCATGACCGAGGCCGGGCTGCTGGACCGGGAACGACGCGGCACCTGGGCCTGGTTCTCCGTCAACCACGACGGGCTGCAGCGGATCCGATCCATCCTGGACCCGGCACCCCGCGCTGCATGCAACTGACCGCTGCTTCGGGCCGGTCACACTCCATCACCACCTCTCGAGGTTGACCGCATGGCGCGTGTGGTGCATACCCGCCGCGGCATTTTCGCTCCCTTCAAGAACTCGGCGGATCGGTACTGGTCAGCTGACATGACCAGCCATCACTGATCAGGCAAAGTTCGTGGGTGCTCGGTCACGTCCGCTGGAGCGGTGTAGCGACGGCCACTCGGTGATCTCGTTTTGAGGCTATGCGGTGAGTTCGGTGGGCATGACGGTCTCGTCGGTTTCTGACTCGATCGGGTGGAGGCGGGCCTTGGCCAGGAGTTCGCGGCCCATATAGCGGCGGGCCTCGGTCCACTCGTCGTTCTGCTCGGCAAGGACCGCGCCAACGAGCCGGATGACGGCGGTGCGGTCGGGGAAGATGCCGACCACGTCGGTGCGGCGGCGGATCTCCTTGTTCAGCCTCTCCTGCGGATTGTTCGACCAGATCTGCCGCCAGATCTCGCGTGGGAAGGCGGTGAAGGCCAGCAGGTCGTGCTGGGCGATGTCCAAGTGGGCTGCGGCTTTGGGGAACTTGGCTTCCAGTGCGTCCAGGACGTGTCGCATCTGGGCTTTCACGGCGTCGGTGTCGGGTTGTTCGAAGATGGTCCGCGCAGGGTCGCCACCCAGGGCTGGGCCGACTTGGGGACCTGGCTCAGCAGGTTTCTGGCGTAGTGGGTCCGGCATCGCTGCCACGACGAGCCGGGCAGAACGGCACCGATGGCGTCGACGAGGCCGGCGTGGGCGTCGGAGATGACGAGCTGGACGCCGGTCAGGCCGCGGGCGATGAGCGAGCGCAGGAAGGCGAGCCAGCCCGCGCCGTCCTCGGCGGTGGCGACGTCGATGCCGAGGATCTCGCGGTGTCCGTCGGCGTTGACGCCGACCGCGATCAGCGCGTGGACGTTGATGATGCGGCCGCCTTCCCGGACCTTCTGGGTCAGTGCGTCGACCCAGACAAAGGCATACGGACCGGCGTCCAGCGGCCGGTTGCGGAACGCGGCAACCTGCTCGTCCAGGTGCTTGGCCATTGCGCTGACCTGGGACTTCGACAGCTGGGTGACGCCGAGGGACTCGGCGAGCTTCTCGACCCGCCGGGTGGAGACCCCGAGCAGGTAGGCGGTGGCGACCACCGAGATGAGGGCCTGCTCGGCCCGACGACGACGTTCGAGTAGCCAGTGTGGGAAGTAACTGCCCTGCCTCAGCTTGGGGATGGCCAGTTCGACGGTGCCGACCCTGGTGTCCCACTCGCGCGGGCGATAGCCGTTACGGTAGTTGACGCGTTCATCGCTGACCTGCCCGTATTCCGCGTTGCAGAGGGCATCGGCCTCCGCGGACATGAGCGCGTCAGCAAACGTCTTCACCATCGCGCGCAGCAGATCGGGACTCGCCGCGGCGAGGCTGCCCTCGGCGAGAGCGTGCAGGGGCAGACTGTCTGGTGCGGTCATCGTGCTGATCTCCTTCGAGCTTCGACATCTCGAAGATCAGCCGGTGGCCGTTCATCTATGCGGGCACCATCCCGATGCCGGAGCAAACCCCCGGATCAGGTCGAACCCGTACACCACTTCCCAGGACGCAACCGGGTGCTCATCCTTCGACGTCCGCAGTGGCACCGGCGATTGTTGCAAGTTGCTCTGCCAGAGCGAGGACAGTGCGGTCAGCGTACGGGGCGCCGATGATTTGGACGGCAATGGGCAGGTCTTTGTCGTTCTTGCTTACGGGGGCGATAGCAGCAGGCAGTCCAAGGTGGCTGATGAGATTCGCCCAGCTTGTCTGGTCGAAAAAGCTGCGCTCTTCTCCGTCCACATGAAGGGTGCGGCTGCCGTTCGGGATGGCCTGGGTCGGCGCGGCGGGGGTGATGAGCACGTCGCGATGTTCGAAGAACGCCATCCAGGCGGCGCGTTGGCGGGCGCTTTCCTCTCGGGCGATCAGCCAGCTGCGGTGAGCCTGGGTCCGGTATCGCAGAGCGGTCGCTCGGGGGGACGTGTCGTGTGTGGGCAGTTGGCATGCGCTGGTCTGCTCGGCAGTGAACGCGGCGTCGGTAGCACCGAGGGCGGCGTTGGCGTAGAGGAGCTGTTCGAACAGTCCCGATGCTTCAGCGAAGCCGACCGGGCCGGGCGTTTCGGTGATGTGCGCTCCGGTGGCGCCCAGCTGGCACATGACGTGTTCGAGCGTCGCAGCGGTGGCGTCATCGACGGGGCAGCCAGGGTCGTTTGGCCAGATGGCGATGCGAAAGTCATCGAGCTGTCGGGGGGGGTCGGGCAGGCTCAGTCGCCATGGGGTGTTTTCATCCGGGGCGGGCGTGGTGAGTGTCGCGAGCATGAGGGTCAGGTCTCGAGGATGTCGCGCGAGGGGGCCAGGGGTGAGCATGTCGCTGGTGGTCAGCCAGCCGGGTGGTCGAGGGATGTGTCCTCGGGCGGGTACGAGCCCTTGGGTGGGGCGCAGGGCGTAGACGCCGCAGTAGTGGGCCGGCAGGCGGAGGGAACCGGCGAGGTCGCTGCCGAGTTCGAGGGGGGTCAGCGCGGCAGCGACGGCTGCGGCTGCTCCGCCGGAGGAACCGCCAGGGGTCAGGGTGTGGTCGTGCGGGTTGCGGGTGGCTCCGAAGATGGCGTTGTCGGTGTGGAGGTCCTGGCAGTAGGCGGGGACGTTGGTCTTCCCCATGATCACGGCGCCGGCGTGGCGGAGTCGGGCGACAGCGTCGGCGTCGCGCTCGGGGATGTGGTGGTGGAGGTCTTCGGCCCCGCAAGTGGTGCGCAGGCCTGCCGTTTCGAAGGAGTCCTTGATCGTGAGCGGCAGCCCATCAAGCGCGCCGACGGCCGCGCCTCGGGCGCGGCGTACGTCTGAGGCGTCGGCTGCTCGTTGGGCGGCTTCGATGTCCAAGGTGACGACGGCGTTGAGGGTGCTGGCCTGGATCTGTTCGAGGTGGAGATCGAGTAGGCCGCGGCTGGAGATGACGCCCTGTTGCATTGCGTTCAGCTGGGTGTGGGCCGGGAGGTGGACGTAGTTGGTGCTCATGTTCTTACGGTCTCGGGGAGCTCGGGATGGTCGTGCCGGGCGAAGTGCCGGGCGATCGCGCGCAGGGCGTCGAGGTCCTCGATCGGGTGTCGGGATTCCATGTTCTGGTCGGCGAAGTCGGTTGGCCGTGCAGGCGGCGTGCCCTGGGTGTGGGCGGCAAGGGCAGCGCGGATCTGGTCGGCAGTGACGGCCGCGTGGAGTTCGTCTCCCGAGAGACCGGCGGCCCGGTGCCGCTGTTCGCTGGCCTGTCGTGTGTCGTGGTCGAGGTAGGGGCGGACCGCGGTCTGTCCGTCGCGGATCTCGACGACACGGCGATACACCTTGAAGGGGATGCCTTGGATGAGCGATCGATCGTCAGCCATGGAGCCGCTGGGAGTGAGGGCGATCTCGGGGACGACGTGGTAGAAGGCCAGCCACAGCGGGTGCAGCTGGCGATGAGCACGGCGGAGGCCCCACCGGTACGAGGTGTTTCGCGCCTGGGCGGTGAGGGTGGGGATGAGCCAGCCAACAAGGGTGAGAATGGTTCCGAGGTCGCCGCTGATCCAGGCGAAGTCTTCCCAGCCCGTGAGGGAGGTGCCCATGGCGGCAGCGATCACGTTGCCGATCCGTACGGCGCTGTAGCCGAGGGTCACGGCCGCGCCGACGGCGACGGTGCGCAGACCGACGCGTACGGCTGCGCGTGGGCTTCGGCCGGCCAGGCGCCAGCTCGCCACGGACAGGTAGCCCTCGGCGAGCGTGTAGGCGCTGATGTACACGGTGAGGTAGGCCGCGTAGACGTGGTCGTGCGCGTAGTAGAGCGTGAAGTCCGTCGGCCGCTGCACGGCGGGCGTCAGCAGGAAGAACAGCACAAAGAGGGCGGCGACGACGACGGCACCGGCGCCGAGCCAGTACCAGGACATCCGCCGGGCCCGGTCTGCCGGTGAACTCCAGTAGCTCAGGACGATCTGCTGGCCGGCCAGCAGGGCCACCACGCAGCTCATGGCCAGCGGCACGGCCAAGTTCCTTGCACCGAGGGCCTCGTCGATGGCCCGCCACATGGAGCTGATCGAGAACAGGAAGCTGAGCGCCGAGAGCAGGTAGACGGCGACTAGCGCGGCCCACGCGGTGTCCCGGCGCCGGGCGGGAAGGTCTCTGAGCAGGCACGCGAGGCCGATCAGCGCAACGGTCAGGCTGATCGGGTGCAGGATGTCCTTCACCGCTCAGCCTCTCTTCTGCTGAGCAGCGTGTGGGCGATCCGCTCCTGGGTGTCGTCACCCGGCGGCGACGCATTGCGTAGCCGGTGTTCGATGACCCGGCCGTACAGGTACGAGGCGAGGAGCTCGGCGTCGTGCTCCTCGGCCTCCTCATAGCTGCTGCGCGCGAGCATCATCTCGACCAAGGCCGGGTCGAGCAGGGGCGCGAACCCCTGCGGAACCGCTTCGGACGGTCGGCGTGCCTCGTGATGGCCCAGCAGGACGTGGGCGATCTCGTGGCCTATGACGTGGTCCTGGTGCGCACGGCTCGTCCGCGGGTCGTAGAAGATGTAAAAGGCGTTCTCGGTGACGTAGCAGACGCCGCAGCGCCGCCCAAGAACCGTCTCCGCCGCTTCAATGTGCACGGCGCGCCCTGTCCGGCGGGTCTCCTCATGGCGCAGGTCACGGATGCTGGCGACCTGGGGGAGCTTCAATTGGGCCAGTATTTCTGGCTGTTGACGACGCGACGACCACATATTGCTCTCTGTTTCTCGCTCTTCTGAACACACTTGACTTAGCGTCAGTCGGAGGCCGGTGGGAGCCCTTCGAGTTCTCGCACCCTGTCAACTTCCTTGAGCACAGCGGCAATACTGTCTGACGAAAGCCCGATCATCCGGTAGAAGACGCTCTCGATTCCCGCCTGCTTCACCGACTTGACCGCAGCAAACTGCTGCAGTGCCGCTGCCGCCACCTCTTCGTCATCGAAGAACTTCTCCGGGAAGCCGAAGGACCGGGCGAGCCACTTTCGGGCATCATCGGATGGGTTCACACGCTTCCCGGTGCGCAGCAGCGAGATGTAGGAGTCGGAGAGAGAGCCTCCGAAGCCGGCGATCTTCGCCGCCACCTCCTTGTTGCTGTAGGGCCCGCGCTTCGGGGGGTGCACATGCTCGAACAGCCAGTTCAGTCGCTCGCGGAAGACAGTGCTCTCATCGGCGGAAGCTCGCCCAGACAAGTCATCCATGATCATTTCCTCGACATCGATCCACGTGATGCCACCACCGTACGTCACCGTTGACTGGTGTTGACTGGCGCCCCGAGGATATGAAAAGTTCTCCACCGCCAGCACCCCCACGGCAGGATTCGAAAGCCCAACCAATGACTCATGTATTCACATGCGCAATCGCAGGATCAACGTGACGGCGGACACAGTCCACTCGGTATTTACGTCACGCACTGACGAGAATTCCCCCTCCGCTCGTCCCGCGCCGGCCATACGCGAGTTCAGTCCTGCACCAACGCCGGGAGCAAGCAATAAACACCCGTCGGAACCCGCCATGGAAAACCCACAGGAGATTGACCGGGATTTTAGTTTCCTCACCCTCGGGCAAGCCGCTTGGTGAGGGAAGCGGGTATGCCGGTGACTTGTCGAGAGCCCTAGAGCCAAGTCTGGACCTTGACACGACGGCGTGCGTATGTTCGTCGTCCCCTCGGCGGGACCCCGCCGGGATCGAGAAGCTGCAGAGAGGGTCAGCGTGTACCGCGTGACTACCAGCTGGGCCTTATAGGACCCGCTGGAAGGGCGCCGGTGTCCGAGAGGTGCGACTCCCGGACACCCGACGCTTCATGGCACTCCGGACCGTGCGAAGGCCGGAGATTTACCCATATCACCGCACCGGCCCCTTCCAGGGGGCACGCCGGCGCGGGTCTACTGCACTGGAGAGTGTTGCATGTCGACTGCCTTGTGCGAAAGGTCGAACGCCTCGACCTGCACGGCAGCCTTCCCTGTGTCCATCCCGACCTCCGTCCCGTCCTCTGTTCAAGGGTCCTTGGCCCGCCGAGGAGGTCGCCGCTAATGGCACGTATCCGCACTGTCAAGCCTGAAATGTTCGAGTCGGAGTCGCTGGCCGAGTGCTCGGTGACCGCCATGCTCACCTTCATCGGGCTGCTGACGCAGGCCGATGACTCCGGCCGCCACCGCGACCACCCGGCGATCATCGCCGGACGGTTGTGGGCCTTGCGCCCGGAGCACACCGCCGCCCACGTCGCCCAAGACCTGGAGGAACTGGCCGCATCCGGGCTGATCTGCCGCTACACCGGCTGCGACGGGCGCACGTGGTTGCACGTCGTGACGTGGGAGCAGCACCAGAAGATCAACAAGGCCACGGCGTCCCGGGTGCCGCGCTGCCCCAGCCACCAGGGCCACCAGTCGTGCGGCAAGTGCCAGAACAGCGATTGCCCCACGACACGTGAGGCGTCCTCCCTGACATCTCCCGGAGGGCTCCGGGAGGACTCCGGGAGCCCTCCGGGAGGAGTGGACGGCCTGGCACCGACCGACACCGCTCCAGCCGAGTCGGCCGCAGCGTCCGGCGGGCCTGCCTCCGCGCCATTCGATGATCCCGCTGCCGCTGTCGTGGCACCGCCTGGGAGATCTGCAGGTGAGGCGGGGTTCCCGGAGGACTCCGGGAGGGCTACGGGAGGAGTACCGGAGGGCTCCCGCTCTGGATCTAGGATCTTGGATCCTGGATCTTTCCTTACGGGGCGCGAGGCGCCCGCGCCTGACGCCGTCCCCGGATCGGTCTCCGCTAAGGAGCTGGTGGCCGAGTACGTCCGGGACTGCCCGCGCCGGCCGCCGGAGGACTTCCTCGGGCTCATGGGGCGCAAGATCCGAGTCCTGCTGGACGAGCGCTTCGACCCGCAGGACATCCGTGCGGCGCTGGAGCGGCTGCGGGCAAAGGGTCTGCACCCGAGCGTGCTGCCGAGCCTGGTGAACGAGGTGGTCAACGCCCCGCAGGGCGCCTCGGCGCCGTCGTCCGCCTCCGGCACGGGGCCCTGGGCCAGCGCCTCGGGGTACACGCCCTACCTCAACCCGACCGTCGAGCCGACGACGTTCGGAGGCCGCCTGTGACCCGCACATCCCTCACCGACCCCCAGCCCGCCGTCGGCGAACGACTGCGCGCCCGCCTGGAAGCGAAGCTGGCCGAGCGCGGCATCGACCCGACCGCGCCGCTGCCGGACACCCCGGAGCCGATCCCGGCGCTGGAGGCCGCGCAGGCGCGGATCCCGGTCGACTACCGCGACGCCGTGGTCGAGCACCCCGACGTCGCCGCCTGGGTAGGGACCATCGCCGATGCGGCCGTCGAGCCGAACGTCGGCGGGCTCAACCCGCACTTCGGTGCTGCCGGGCGTCGGCGGATAGCGCACGGGACCTCGCTGCTGCTGTGGGGCAGCACCGGGGCGGGGAAGACCCACCAGGCGTACGGCGCCATCCGCGCGCTGACCGCCGCCGGGTGCGGCGTCTCCTGGTACGCGACCACCGCAGCCGACCTGTACGCCGAAATGCGTCCAAAGGCCGGCGTGGACCCGGAGCACATGCTGCGTCGGATCGTGCGGGTGCCGCTGCTGCTGCTCGACGACCTCGGCGCTGCCAAGGGCTCGGAGTGGACGGAGGAGATCACCTTCCGGCTGGTGAACTGGCGCTGCCAGAACCGCCTGCCCACGATCTTCACCACCAACCTGCCGCCCGTCCGCGACCACAGTGTGGCTGCGCAGCAGCCGGTTCTGCGCGACAAGATCGGTGACCGCGTCCTCTCGCGCCTGTCCGGCATGTGTACCCCAGTCCACTTCACCGGGCCCGACCGTCGATTCCTGCGCCGCTGACACGGGCTGTTAGCTCCCTCAACACCACCTCCTGTGCGGCACCGCCGCGCCCCACCCCGCCTCATCACGGCGCCATGCCGTGCCCTCCCAGCACCGGCACACGGCGCCGCACCGAGGCGTACCCGGAGACTCTCTTGCGCACCATCACCACCAACGACACGGCGCGCCCGACGCTGCGCGGGATCGCCGACCACAGCTGGAACAGCCGAGGCCTGTGCTACGGCATGGATCCTGCCGACGCCGACGAGCTGTTCTTCCACGCCCCGCGCGCCCACGAGGCCGCCGCGGAAGCCAAGTCCATCTGCGGCCGGTGCCCGGTCAAGAAGGATTGCTTCAACTACGCCCTCGACAACGACATCCGCCATGGGATGTGGGGCGGACTGACCGAGATCGAGCGCCGCCCCTGGCACGCCCGAGTCAACAAGCGCCTCGACTACAGCCGGGTCAAGGCCGCCTTCCAAGGCCGCGACGTCCATCTCAGCGACGCCGAACGCGATGCCGTCGTCCGCCACGCCTACGCCCGCGGGTGGGATCCCGAACGCCTCGCCTACGCCCTTCGGCTCGAACTCGACTGGGCCAAGGACCTGATGCGCCGGGCTGCCCACGACGTCGCCGACCGCGACCGGTACTGGGGCCTGTACGACGAGGCCGACAACACCGAGGACGAGGTCGTCTCCTCGCCCGTGCCCCGCCAGGTCCACACCCGCGCCCTGATCGCCGCACTCGGAAAGGCAGCATGACCCATCCCACCGCTGTCCCTCTGGCTGTCGCCTCGTTGGAACCCGCTCTGCTGTTCGCGGCTGCCGCCGTACTGACGGTCCTGGCCGTTCCGTCTGGCGTATGGCTGATCCGGCGGCGCCCGACCCGGATAGGCAGGGAGCGGCCTACAGCCCCGGCGGTATGGGTCGCCGCCCTCGCCGCGATCGGCTGCACCGCCTACAGCGCGGACACCAGTTGGCGGTTCGCCGCCGACTACCTCGACATGGCTGGCACAACCGAGCGTGCCGCGATGTTCGCCGCCGCCGAACTGGCTCTGTTCGCGACGGCACTGATGGCTCGCCAGAATTTGGCCAGCCAAGGCGCGCCGGGGCTGCCCGGAGTCCTGGTCTGGATAATCACCGGCGTTCAGGTCATCCCCGCCTACGCCGAGTCCGGCCCGATCGGCGGGACCGTACGGGCCTTCGTCGGCCCGGTCATGGCCGCGATGCTCTGGCATCAGGCGATGGGCATCGAGCTACGGCTGCGCAAGCCCGGCGCCTCCTCGCGCGGGGTCACGGCCACGCTCGGACGGGAAGCACGCGAGCGCCTGCTCTCCCGCCTCGGCATCGCCGAACGCGACCGCGACGCCGCCCAGATCACTCGCGACCGGGCCACCGCCCGCGCGGTCACCTTGGCCACCCGCCTGGCAGGGCGGACCCCGAAACAACGTGGGAACTGGCGAGGCCGGCGCATCACACGACGGCTGCAGGGGGCTCTCGCACGGGCCGACGTCGGCACTGACCCCGAGCAGTTGGGGGTGCTCCTGGACCAGCTGGCCGCTCGTCGGCACGCCACCGCACTGGCGACCGTCGACCTGCCCTCCCCTTGGACTCGGCCCCTGCTGTCCCCACCTCACGGTCGCAGGGACCAGCCCTCGCTTGCCCCGCACCAAGTAGCCGTCGGGGACCAGGTGACTCCCCAATGTCATGCGGTCCCCAAGGCCGGTCCCGAAACGAAAATGGACTCTCCAAGAATCCGGGACCGTCCCGAAGAGGGCCATATGGGACCGGCTTTGGGGACCGAGCCAGCCGGGGATGGGGACCGTCCCCGCCCCGTCCCCGAAACCGGGGACCGGGGCGCCGCAGGGGACCTGGCTGCGGATGCCGCTGCAGGGCACGGCGCGAAGGGGGACCAGGCCAGCGCCGTCCCCGGCACCGAAGACGCCCAGGACGGTGATGAGACGAGCGAGGGCGATGGGGACAAAACCGCAGCTCAGGGCTCAGATATTCCGTCCCGAACGCCGTTCCCCTACAACGGGGACCACCTCGTGCCCAGGACCGAAACAGGGGCCGGGACGGAGTCCACCGGGGACCGTCCCCAGACGGTCCCCGCACGCAGGAGGCCGAAGGCGTCCCGGACGCGGACCCGAGGGGGGCAAGGCAAGCCGTCCCGAAGGCAGCCCCAACTGAGTGTGGACCAGCTCGTCACTCAACTCCGTCCCCACGTGCCCAGACTTCTGGAAAGGGACGGGAACGCCGAGGTCACGCGCACCCAGCTCAGGGAAATCATGCGCGCCCACAACATCGGTATCCGCAACGACCGGCTGACACCGGTCCTGGAGCGCCTGCGCCGCGAAGCGGCCACGTCCACCACGAAGAAGAGGAGTGCACGGTGAAGGCGTGCCCGCGCCTTGCGCGCATCAGGTCCGACTTCGAGAAGGACATCCGCTTCCTGACCGCCTATGCGGAGCGCAACGTCGGCACCGCGCCGGCCAAGACCAGCGCGAAGCACGCGATCACCGTGAGGCAGAACATGGCCAGGGCGATGAGCCGGCACTTCGCACGCTGCCCCGAGTGTGGCTGACACGCGCAAAGGCGCAGGCCAGGTGAATCCGCTTCACCCAGCCAGTCCGGTGGCCCGGCGCGTGCCGGGCCACCGCCCGCGAGGAAGGAACGTCATCCGTCCCCGAAACCCGCGCACGTATGCCCCCACAGCCGCCGAGGCGAGCGCCTGGGTGGACGTCCTGGTCCGTCACCGGCTATTGCACGCGGCCGTCCGTGTGCCGACCGGCCAGTGGCTCATCCAGGAAACGCCCACATCGCGCGTCCGTGTCCTCAGCGGACCGGCCGCTGTGGTCGACCTCGCCGCCGACATTCAGTGCCGCCTCCGCACCATCAGGAACCGCGACCGATGAAGAACTCAAATACAACCCCCGCCCCCACCTCGGACAGGGCCGTCCCCAACTCGGTCTCAGGGCGAGCAAGTTATCGGCCAAGACACTCTTCCCCGTCGGGGAAGGCGTCCTTGGCCAAGCTCGCCCCGAGGGTGGCGGGAGCGGACCAGCACCAGGGGGTGCAGGTCCGGCAGGCAGCAACCGAGGGCGGATCGCAGCCGGAGGAGAAGCAGACGCCGCCGCGCAAGCGCCGCGCCTCGAAGAACGCCTCACGCAAGCGCTCGCCGAAGCCCCACGCCCACAAGCGTGTCCACGTGTGCAGCGTCCGCCTCAACGACGACGAGAAGACCCAGCTCGCCGCTGCCGCGACCGCCGCCCGTACTACCCTGCCCGCGTTCCTCGCGCGCAGTGCCCTCGCCGCCGCCGACGACCTAGACAACACCGCCGCCGCGATCGCCGGACGCCGGGAGCTGGTCTCCGAGTTCTTCGCCGCCCGCCGACATCTCGGCCACGTCGGCAACAACCTCAACCAGGTGGCCCGCGCTCTCAACTCCGGTGCCCAGCCCGCCGAACTCGACGCCGTCATCGCCGCCACCCAGCGCGCCGTACAGCGGGTCCAGGACGTCACCGACCAGCTCCTCGCTCACAACTAGGCACCAGGTCACGGCATGATCCCCAGAATTCAGAAGCGCGGGAAACGTACGATCGGCCTGCTGTACTACCTGTACGGACCGGGCACCCACGAGGAGCACGTCGACCCGCACCTCGTGGCCTCCTGGGACAACAACACCCCCGACCCCGGCCACGATGCGCACGTCACGTACAAGCACCTCCAGCAGCTGCTCGACCAGCCTCTGGACAACATCGACGAAGCCGACCGCCCCGCCAAGCACGTCTGGCACCTGTCGGTCCGCAATGCGCCCGGCGACCGGATCCTGTCCGACGGAGAATGGGGCGACATCGCCCGCCGCATGGTCGCCGCTGCCGGTATCGACGATCCCGACCAAGGGGCGGGCTGCCGGTGGGCAGCCGTCCGGCACGCCGACGACCACATCCACATCATCGCCACCCTCGTCCGCGAAGACGGCTACAAGCCCGACCTCGACCACGACGCCGCCCGCGTCCAGGCCGAGGCCCGGCTCCTGGAAGCGGAGCTGGGGTTGCGGCGCCTCCACAAGGGTGACGGCACCGCCGCCAAACGGCCCACCAGCGCCGAACGTCACAAGGCCGAACGCCTGGGCAGGGAGCGCGCCGCCCGCGAGGAGCTGCGCGAGACCGTACGCCGAGCGGTGGCCGGCGCCACCAGCGAGACGGAGTTCTTCGACCGCCTCGCCGACGCTGGTGTGCTGATCCGCAAACGCGTCGCGCCCTCCGGTGACCTGCTCGGATACAAGGTCGCACTGCCGGACGACCGCAACGAGGAGCAGGAGCCGGTGTTCTACGCGGGTTCCACCCTCTCCCCCGATCTGTCTCTACCGCGTATCCGCGAACGCTTCTCCGGCGACGCCTCGCCTGAGAGCACCGAGACGCCTTCGGACTCCCCCATGACGCCGAGTGGCCCGGCAACAGCTCGGCGTCAGGCAGCCACGGCCGCATGGCAGGCCGTTCTGATCATCGACGGCGCGGAGGACGCTCAGACGGCCGCCCACATCGCTGCGACCGGAGAGGTCCTCGACGCGCTCGCCAAAACCTCCGCCGCCCATACCCGCACCCAACTGCGCGAGGCCGCCTTCGCGTTCGAACGGGCTACCCGCTCCCATATCAAGGCCGAACGCGGACACGACCGCGCTCTGCGCCAAGCCGCCCGCGACCTCATCTACAGCGGCCCCGCCCTCGGCCGCGCGGAGGACGGCGCCACCACCGCGATGCTGATCGACATGCTGTTCTTCCTCGTCACCACCGCAGCCCACTGGCACGCAAAGAGGAACCACGCCCAGCAGGCCGCCGCCGCCCGCCAAGCCGCCGAGCACCTGCGCACCGCTTACCGGGCCGCTGCCGGAATGCCCATGGCAGTCCTGTACGAGCGGGGCCGGCGCCTGTCCCAGCCTCTCCGGCAGAAGCAGATCGCCTCCCTGCGCCAGGCTGTGCCCGAACTGGCCGAGCAGATCCTGGCCGAGCCCGGGTGGTACGCCCTCGCGGCGACCCTCGCCGACACCGAGAGCGTCGGCCACGACCCTGCTGTCCTGCTGGCGGAAGCCGCCGGACGCCGGGAGCTGGACACCGCCGACTCGATCAGCGACGTGCTCGTGTGGCGACTGCGCCGCATGGCCGATCTACCCGCCGACGCCTCCACGATGCCCAGCGACTCCAAGCCCGTCTCAAGCAGCACGACGCGCCGTACGACGCTGCCCAAGGCGAGTCACGGCGAGGGTCCGGGCAAGGCCCGGTGATTACGGAGTCTGAGAGTTGAAGCAGCTCAGACGCATGGGGCACTCTCCCTGTGGCCTGACAGACGAAAGAAGGAGACCGGATGTTCGGACGCGCTCGCGCCCATCGTGAGTTCCGTGAAGCCCAGCGTGCGGGACACACGCTGCTGAACGCCGTTCACTCACATCCCGACGTCCAGCCCCCCGCACCGACCCGAGCTGAGACTCCGGCTGTGGAGACGTCGGCGCCCGACTTCCTGCCGCCGGATCTGCGAGTCCCCTCGCGCCAGGACGTGGAGGGCCTGATGATGCGCTGGCAGCAGCCACTCGTCATCAACGGCCAGGTCCACACGTGCCCCGAGTGCGGCGCGTACCGGGACTGGATCATTTTCAGCATGCGCGACGACTCGGTATGGCTCCGCTGTCGGGCCGGCCACGCGACGAAGGAGCCCGGCCTGGATCCGGCCTGGTACAACCGCAACTCCGGTCCGGTGGACCGCTTTCATCCCACCCTCGAAGAGGGTCTGCGCCACCTCGGCCACTGAACCCACGAAACCCCTGTTCCCCCTTCTCTCTGCCGGTGCATGGAGGCCCGGCCCAGTCAACCTGTCCGCTTGCAGGCCACTTGGGGGTTTCCGATATGAGCTTTTGCATCACGACTGTCCGCAGCCTCGGCGTCATCGCCGCTCTCGCTCTGACCGGCTGCTCGGCCGACGGCACTGCCTCCGCCGACCCGACATCCTCCACGGCTGCCCTGGATCGCCGGGAGGACATGACCGCGTCGGCGTCCGCACCACTGTCCTCGGCCGCACTGAGCAAGCGGCTCCTGGACGAGAGCGATCTGGGTGCGGGCTACAGCCGCGTACCCGAGCGTTCCACAGCACACGCCGATCGCCGTGGTCGGCTGTCCGGGGCTGGAGAAGCTCGACGACAAAGCGGCGACCGGCGGCCTGGTCTTCCCTCGCCGGGCGAAGGCATCGTTCGCGTACGTCGGCGGCCCTGAATCCGAGGTGTCCGAGGAGCTGCATAGCGACACTGCGGCCAAGCTGTCGGAGGGCATCGGGGAGATCTTCGACGCGATGGTCTCCTGCCCGTCCTACCGACTCGTTTCGGGCAGCACCGTCATCGATGTGGACAGCCAGAGGGCGGTAGCACCGCATTTGGGCGACGAGCAGTGGAGCCAACTGATCACCTACTCGGTCGGCGGGCAGCGCAGCGTCGTCCGCCAGTCGGCGATCCTCACCAACAACGTCCTGGTGGTCGTCTCCGGTTCGCCAGGGCTCGTGGACGCCAACCTGGACAAGGCTCTGACGAAGGCCCAGATCGCCCACTGACGCCTGCCCGTCCACGATGTGCCCCCTGTCCTCGAGCCGCAGCAGGGGCACACCCGTATCGAGATCTGGGTGCTCTGCGCGCGGTGGCTCTACGGTGGGTGTCGTGGAGGTCGACGAGCCGGACTGGTACTGCACGCACGTTCTGCCCGGGCACGTGGCGGTAGACGTGGTGCGGGAGACGCCCGAGGTGCTCGCGTTCCGTCCGCCCGTTCCGGGGTTCGGCACCGAGCACATCATCGTCGTGCCCCGGCTGCACGTCCGCTCCCTGCTGGAACTCGACCCGAGTACGGGCGCCGCGCTGCTTCAGGTGCTGAAGGAAACGTCGGCTGAGGGTGGTCCACCGGTATGGCGGGTGCCAGGCCATCACGAGCATGGGCGACGAGCAGCACAATCGCCATCTGCATATCCATCTGGCGGTCGGAGACGGCATCGCTCGTTTCATACGGCACGTCCAGCCGCCCGATGGAATACGTGATTGCACCGAAGGCCCGGCAGGCCGAAAGGGCCTGCCGGGCACGTGAGTTCGGAAATGTGCCGCACAACGTGCGTGTGCAGGGGCCGACTTCGATTCAGCCGTTCCGCCATGCCGTTGCGCTGGTGACCAGACGGTCGCGGCGCAGCCGTACATAGACGGTCGGAGGATGGCCCCGGTCGAGGCGCATGGCAAGTCAGTTGCGGCGGATCACCTTGAGTCGACCTTCCGCGCCGTCCGGCAGCGTACGGCGTGCAACCGGGACCGGTGAGGCCAGCGAGCCGGCGAAGACGGCGACCAGGTCGTTCGGGACACTGGCGCTGAAGCTGGCGCACCACAGATACGGGGCCCCAAGGACGGGTTCGGCCCACGCCTGCCAGCCCATCAAGTCGGGGCGCGGATCGGCGTCCTGGATGAGCGGAGGCAGTTCCTCCAGTGACACGCTGGAGGCGAAGCCGGGGTCTGTGGCAGCGGTCGTGGGGTGGTCCACGTCCCGGATCCACCCCTGGGCCACGAGCGCAGCCAGGACAGCCTGCGGCTCGTCGAACCCGGTATCGGGTGTCTCTCGGGTATCAAGTGCGAGGAGGAGGTCGGCGATCGCTTCGTGCGGGACGCCGGTGGTGAAGTAGGCGTTCCACTCCGTCAGTGCGCTCGCGGCGTGCGGCCGGGCGGAGAGTTGCCAGGCCACGGGCAGTCCGCCGAGTTCGAAAGGGTAGCTGGCGAGGGTCCATTCGGCGCCGCGCAGCTCATCCGGGCTGACGTACAGCAGGGTGTGACGCGAGGTCGGCCACATGCGCCAGCCCATGCCCGTCAGCAGGTCTCCGATCCGCTCGGCGAGGGCACCGTCGTCACCGGCCAAATGGCGTGGGGTGACCCAGTACACCGCCTCCGGCAAGTCGGGGCGGAACGGATCGATGGGGTGGTATGAGTTCAGGCGCGCCTCCAGTGAAGTCGTAGTGGTTCAGAGGCCATTGCCGTCAGGGCCGGGTCGCCTTGCGCCGACGGCGTGGGGGCGCGTCCGTCGGCTCCTGCCAGGTGAGAGCGACGGCGACGGCGGGCGGAAGGTGGCCAAGCTGCTCGGCGTCCTTGCTTTCGGCGATATAAACCACCGGGCTGCCCGTCTCGTCGCGGGTGCTGATCACGCCGCCCATACGATGGGCCATGGGGAAGAAAGGGTTGATGGCCAGCTCGATCCGAGCATCCGGGTCGCAGGCCGACAGGAGGTCCAGGACTTGGCCGACGGTCATCTCGGGCTCTTGCGGATCCAATACGCGCTCCTCGCGATAGTGAAATGGGCCGACGTGAAGTGAGGCAGGGGCAGGAATGCACCGAGCAATGGCCCGGTCTCGACGATCAGGTTGGAGCTCTGCGTCGGTAACCGATGGAAAATCCAGGCCGGCCTGAATCCGCGAACATCGGGATCGCCTTCTGACCTGGGGTTTTCCGGGAAGGCGTCTACGTTGACATAGCCCTGAAGCGTTCGCCAGTCCTTTCGAGATCTTTCCCGTCTGCCATAGGCGAAATGTCCCCTGTCACCGATCTGGGATCTCAAGTTCGGCTGCACGGTCTCACCGCCCGCTTCATCTCGACTGAGCTCTCCGAGCTTCTCGACGAACTTGCCCACCGCGCACGGCACATCGACATGGCCCCGGCGAGCCCCGCCGCAGCACCTCCCACCTTGTCTGGGGTTACGCCTCCCTGCCCGTCTCACTCTCCGCGCGCGGATCATGGGTGAGCTATCCTCCGTGCATGCGCGGACAGTTCACCGGCTGGCCGGAGCAGGCCATGGACGTGTTGTGGCAGCTCCAGGGCGAACCGACCCACGCAACCCGGGAGCGCTACCGCGCGGACCGCGAACGCCTGGTCCGGCAGCCGATGATCGCCCTGCTCAACGAGGTCGCGGACGCAGACCCCCGGTACGAGGACTTCTCCGTCTGGCACTACCGCACCGACTCCTGGTGGTGGCAGCACCAGGGCGCCGTGATCCGGCTCGGCCGCAAGATCGAGATCGGTCTTCGGTTCTCCCTGGACGGCCTGCGGATCCAGGGCGCCTGGTGGTACCCCGATCCCGGCCAGGTAGACATGTTCCGCAAAGCCGTGGCCTCCGAGGGGAGCGGCCCCGAACTGTCCGCCATCCTCGAGGACGTGCGGAAGAAGGGCTACGACATCTCCGGGGACGTGATGAAACGCCCCCCGCGCGGCTATCCGACGGACCACGCCCATGCCGAACTGCTGCGCCACCGTTCACTGATCGCCGCCCGTCCCCTCGGCTGCGAGCAGTGGCTGCACACCCCCGAGGCGGCCGACCGAGTTCTCTCGGCCGCCGCCGACCTGGACGCCCTACTGATGTGGCTGGTCCGCCACGTGAAGCGCGCCGCCTGACATCACGAGGGCGCCACGCGGCCGGGAGAAACCACACCCGTGCCGCCGGCCCTCGCGCTCAGAAAGTGATGTGCACCGTCCATCGCCCGATAACCGTCCGGCACCTCGGTAAGGGGGACGGCAGGGCCGAAGACCGGCCCTGGATCGAGGGCGCGGAGAGCACATCCGGCAGGAGTTTGGGAATGCAGGCGCGGACTTGGGCGATGCCCCGGCGCAGCGGCCCCCAAGAGCAGGAACGAACATGCGTGAGGCCCCAGATCCAGGTGGGATCTGGGGCCTGTTCCAGGTGGGGGTGGGTGATCGCAGTTCTCAGTGGACGTTAAGTCCGTTTCTGGTAGCGGCCTCGTCCGGGTTGGGTGAGGAAGCCTTGGCGGGTGAGGCGTCCGAGGCGGCTGCGGGTGATGTTGACGGATGCCTCGTCGGTGGGCATGCCGAGGAGTTCGTGCAGCTCACGGGCTCGGAACTCTTGATCGGGATGCTGGTTGAAGGTG
>NZ_JAMGBG010000178.1 GCF_023516595.1 Streptomyces neyagawaensis
CGGCTCACCGCCCTGCCAGGCGGCCTGGCCGCGGGGGCGGCACACGCGCGTGCGGCCGACGAGGAGCCCGCGGAGCAGCCTCCGAAGCCGGCCAGGCCCGCCCGTCCCGCGCAGCCCGCCGACAAGCCGGGCCCGGTGCCCCGACCCGACGCGCCCCGGCCGGGCCGCCGGCCCATCCCCACCCCGGGCGAGGTGTTCCCGCCGAAGCGGAAGCCGGGCGCACCGCCGACGAACCCGCCCCACCAGTTGGCCGCCGTCTAGCCCTGGCTACCCTGGACGCATGGACTACGTCTCCGCGCTGCTGCCCCCCTTCGTGATGGCCGCACTGTTCATCGCTGTGATCAGGGTGATCGTGAAGACCCAGGGCGGCCCCAACAAGGCCAAGGAGGACGCGGCCGTCGACGCGGCGCTCGCGCGCGCGGACCACGCCCGCCCGGCCTCCGACGGCGACCGCTGAGGCGCACCGCCCCACGACCGCTGAGGCTCACCACCCCACGCCTCGCACCTCAACGGCGTACGACTCGTGTGTTTTTCGAGTCGTACGCCCTTTTTGTTCACCTTCTCCGGATATCGTGCGGAACTGTGCCTCGCCCATTGGGAGAACTCGAAGACGCGGTCATGACGCGGGTGTGGAAGTGGAACCGCCCGGTGACCGTTCGGGAAGTCCTGGAAGATCTGCAACAGGAACGGTCCATCGCGTACACGACGGTGATGACCGTTCTGGACAATCTCCATCAGAAGGGCTGGGTCCGCCGGGAGGCGGAAGGCCGGGCCTATCGATATGAGGCGGTCTCCACGCGTGCCGCCTACGCGGCCGCTCTCATGAACGAGGCCTGGTCGCAGAGCGACAACCCGGCGGCCGCTCTCGTCGCCTTCTTCGGGATGATGAGCGAGGAACAGCGGCAGTCCCTCACCGACGCCGTACGCATCGTGCAAGGTCCCGAAGCGCTCGCGCCGCCCGCCCCCGATGTCGAAACCCCTGCCGAAACCGGCGCCGAATCCACCGAATCGTCCGGCGAAACCAGGGGCACCCCCGGCCAATCCCCGGACCACCCCGGGCGATAGCGTCCGCTCATGCCAGCAGAGAGTCCCGAAGTCACCGCTAAAGCCCTCACCGTCCGACGGGCTCGGACCAGCGATGTCCCGCACGTACGCCGGCTCCTCGACTCCTACGTCCAGCGCCGCATCCTGCTCGACAAAGCGACGGTGACGCTTTACGAGGACATCCAGGAGTTCTGGGTCGCGGAGCGGGGCTCCGGCGCGGACGCGGAGGTCGTGGGCTGCGGGGCGCTGCACGTGATGTGGGAAGACCTCGCGGAAGTCCGCACTCTCGCGGTGAACCCGGAGGCCAAGGGACTCGGGGTGGGTCACCGGTTGCTGGAGAAGTTGCTGGAGACCGCTCGCTGGCTGGGTGTTCGCCGCGTTTTCTGTCTGACCTTCGAAGTCGAGTTCTTCGCGAAGCACGGCTTCGTGGAGATCGGCGAGACGCCCGTCGACACCGATGTCTACGCGGAGCTGCTGCGTTCCTATGACGAGGGCGTCGCGGAGTTCCTCGGTCTCGAACGAGTGAAACCGAACACCTTGGGCAACAGCCGGATGCTTCTGCATCTGTGATCGTCGGGCGATCGACAAGGACCGACGGCTTCCGAAGGAGCCTCAAGCGCTATTCCGGTGCGAGCGCCTTGCCCGGGTTCCCTATGTCCGAAACGCGCATGTTTTCGGTCTGCCCCGGGCTCCCCGGTCTCTCCTCGCCCTCTCCCCGGTCTCTCCCAGGGGTTTGTGTTTTTCCAGGAAAAGCGGTTTGCTTTCCGACGTACTGCAGTACTGCATATAACAGGGGACGTGAAACAGCGGCGGGCGCCGCAGGTCCTCCGCCCCATAGTTATCGATGAAAGGAAATCCGGTGGCACAGAAGGTTCAGGTCCTTCTTGTCGACGACCTCGACGGCGGCGAGGCGGACGAGACCGTGACGTTCGCGCTGGACGGCAAGACGTACGAGATCGACCTCACGACCGCCAACGCGGACAAGCTTCGCGGCCTTCTCGACCCCTACGTCAAGGGTGGTCGGCGTACCGGAGGTCGTGCTGCCGGCGGGCGCGGCAAGGCCCGTGCCGCTTCCGGTGGCAGCCAGGACACCGCGGCCATCCGCGCCTGGGCGAAGGAGAACGGCCACGAGGTCAACGACCGCGGTCGTGTCCCCGCCGCCATCCGCGAGGCCTACGAGAAGGCCAACGGCTGAGACTCGGACGGTCCGGTGCTCGCGCGCCGCAGCCGGACGCGGTGGCAGTGCGTCGCCACCGTGTCCACCACCCGTACGAGGTCGGGGGTGCCCGCGGTGCCCCCCAACGCCGACATCGTCGGCAGCGAGGCTTCGACCTCGCGTCCCGGCTCGGGGGGCCGCAGCCAGACGGCGGCCCCCTGCGAACCGGTGCCCTCCTGCATGCCCCCGCGCCCCGTGGCCCCGCCCGCGGGTGCCGGCGCCTCGATGTGACCGCCCGTCCCCACGGCTGTGAGGTCCAGGTCGAGGCCGCCCCAGTCCAGCCACTCCAGCAGCCCCGGCACCTCCTCGGCGCCGCCCGCCGCGACCAGCAGCCACAGCCGCCCGCCGCGCAGCGCCACCGGCGAGCCCGGTCCGGGAATCGGGCCCAGGTGCCGCAGCGCCGCGAACCCCGCCTCGGCCGGCACGTCGAGCACATCGAAGCGCAGCCCCGTAATGAGATGTACGGGCGTCCCGGGCACGGTCGCCCACCCGAGATCGTTCTCGTACCACTGCCGTACCGCCTCGCACGGGAGATCGCCCGGGGCGTCACACGGGATATCGCCCGAGGAATGGCCCGAGACATCGCCCGAGATGTCGCTCGGGTCGAGCGGTCGGCGGGGAAGGGGGACGATGGCCATGTCAGCAGCAACCACACAAAGGGGCCCGGAGTTACGCTGGGTGTCGATGTGGATGCACAGGGTGCAGGGAAAGGGGGCGTTCAGCGGTGGGTAGCGACGCAAGGATGTTCGCCCTTAGCGGAGGGAACCGGTGCACCCGGCATGGAGTGTCAGTCCCTGCGGGTAAGACATCCCTAGTGGGAGGGGGCGACGCGCAGGAAAGGCCGTCTCACGTTCGCCATCGGCGTACTGATGGTGGGGGTAACTGCCTGGCCTGCGGGAACATCGTCTCGCACCATCGGGTTGGAGCAGATGTCGGCGTTCGGGACCCAGGAGGCAGCAACTTCTGTCTCCGCGAGAGCGGAGGTGAACCGGACTGTGTCGGCAGTTGGAATGAGCGGTCCCCGCTTGCGGGACTAAGCTGCGGAAGGACAGAGAGGGGAGCGTCCCCTTACTGCCTGACCGCTCTGAGGAGCGATTAACGATGTTCGAGAGGTTCACCGACCGCGCGCGGCGGGTTGTCGTCCTGGCTCAGGAAGAAGCCCGGATGCTCAACCACAACTACATCGGCACCGAGCACATCCTCCTGGGCCTGATCCACGAGGGTGAGGGTGTCGCCGCTAAGGCCCTGGAGAGCCTCGGGATTTCGCTCGAGGCGGTCCGCCAGCAGGTGGAGGAGATCATCGGTCAGGGCCAGCAGGCCCCGTCCGGCCACATCCCCTTCACCCCCCGTGCCAAGAAGGTCCTGGAGCTGTCGCTCCGCGAGGCCCTTCAGCTGGGCCACAACTACATCGGCACGGAGCACATCCTGCTCGGCCTGATCCGTGAGGGCGAGGGCGTCGCCGCCCAGGTCCTGGTCAAGCTGGGCGCAGATCTCAACCGGGTGCGGCAGCAGGTCATCCAGCTGCTCTCCGGCTACCAGGGCAAGGAGACCGCCACAGCCGGCGGTCCCGCCGAGGGCACCCCCTCCACGTCCCTGGTCCTCGACCAGTTCGGCCGGAACCTCACCCAGGCCGCTCGTGAGTCCAAGCTCGACCCGGTCATCGGGCGCGAGAAGGAGATCGAGCGGGTCATGCAGGTGCTGTCCCGCCGTACCAAGAACAACCCGGTCCTGATCGGTGAGCCCGGCGTCGGCAAGACCGCCGTCGTCGAGGGCCTCGCCCAGGCCATCGTCAAGGGCGAGGTGCCCGAGACCCTCAAGGACAAGCACCTCTACACCCTGGACCTCGGCGCGCTGGTCGCCGGCTCCCGCTACCGCGGTGACTTCGAGGAGCGCCTGAAGAAGGTGCTCAAGGAGATCCGCACCCGCGGCGACATCATCCTGTTCATCGACGAGCTGCACACGCTGGTCGGTGCGGGTGCCGCCGAGGGCGCCATCGACGCGGCCTCCATCCTGAAGCCGATGCTGGCCCGCGGTGAGCTCCAGACCATCGGTGCCACCACGCTGGACGAGTACCGCAAGCACCTGGAGAAGGACGCGGCCCTCGAGCGCCGCTTCCAGCCCATCCAGGTCGCGGAGCCGTCCCTGCCGCACACGATCGAGATCCTCAAGGGTCTCCGTGACCGGTACGAGGCCCACCACCGCGTCTCCATCACCGACGAGGCCCTCGTCCAGGCCGCCACCCTGGCCGACCGGTACATCTCGGACCGCTTCCTGCCGGACAAGGCGATCGACCTGATCGACGAGGCCGGTTCCCGGATGCGCATCCGCCGGATGACCGCGCCGCCGGACCTCCGCGAGTTCGACGAGAAGATCGCCGGTGTCCGCCGCGACAAGGAGTCCGCGATCGACTCGCAGGACTTCGAGAAGGCCGCCTCCCTGCGCGACAAGGAGAAGCAGCTCCTCGCCGCCAAGGCCAAGCGGGAGAAGGAGTGGAAGGCCGGCGACATGGACGTCGTCGCCGAGGTCGACGGCGAGCTGATCGCCGAGGTCCTCGCCACGGCCACGGGCATCCCGGTCTTCAAGCTCACCGAGGAGGAGTCCTCCCGCCTGCTGCGCATGGAGGAGGAGCTCCACAAGCGGGTCATCGGCCAGGACGACGCCGTCAAGGCGCTGTCGAAGGCGATCCGCCGTACGCGCGCCGGTCTGAAGGACCCGAAGCGTCCCGGTGGTTCGTTCATCTTCGCCGGCCCGTCCGGTGTCGGTAAGACCGAGCTCTCCAAGGCGCTCGCCGAGTTCCTCTTCGGCGACGAGGACGCGCTGATCTCCCTCGACATGTCGGAGTTCAGCGAGAAGCACACGGTGTCGCGTCTCTTCGGTTCGCCCCCCGGCTACGTGGGCTACGAGGAGGGCGGCCAGCTGACCGAGAAGGTCCGCCGCAAGCCGTTCTCCGTCGTCCTCTTCGACGAGGTCGAGAAGGCCCACCCGGACATCTTCAACTCGCTGCTGCAGATCCTGGAGGACGGTCGTCTGACCGACTCCCAGGGCCGGGTCGTGGACTTCAAGAACACGGTCATCATCATGACGACCAACCTCGGCACGCGGGACATCTCCAAGGGCTTCAACCTGGGCTTCGCGGCCTCGGGTGACACGAAGACCAACTACGAGCGCATGAAGAACAAGGTCTCGGACGAGCTGAAGCAGCACTTCCGGCCCGAGTTCCTCAACCGTGTGGACGACGTCGTCGTCTTCCCGCAGCTCACCCAGGCCGACATCCTGCGGATCGTCGACCTGATGATCGGCAAGGTGGACGAGCGCCTCAAGGACCGGGACATGGGCATCGAGCTCTCCCAGTCCGCGAAGGAACTGCTGTCCAAGAAGGGCTACGACCCCGTGCTGGGCGCCCGGCCGCTGCGCCGGACCATCCAGCGCGAGATCGAGGACACGCTCTCCGAGAAGATCCTCTTCGGCGAGCTGCGCCCCGGTCACATCGTGGTCGTCGACACGGAGGGCGAGGGCGACACCCAGACCTTCACCTTCCGCGGTGAGGAGAAGTCGGCACTGCCCGACGTCCCGCCGATCGAGCAGGCGGCCGGCGGCGCCGGTCCGAACCTGAGCAAGGACGCGTAGTCCGCTGCGCGAGGCTTGAGCGTTCAAAGGGGCTGCCCCGGGACTTCGGTCCCGGGGCAGCCCCTTTTCGCGTGCCGGACGGCGTGTCTGGGCCTCAGAGCACGCTGTCCGACCGTTCGACGACGACCGGCACCGGCAGAAGCCCGAGAACGCGCTCGGGGACCGCGTCGACGTCCGGCGCGAGGTGAATTGTGGCGGTCCGCAGGTTCGGAAAGAGCTCCGGCACTTTCGTGAGGTCCTCGGCCCCCGTGAACGAGTTGAGCCGTAGATGGGTGACGTTCAGCAGAACGGGGCCCGCTTCCCCACCGACGACGTTCCAGTTGACGCGCAAATTCTCCAGGGCGGGCATCCGGGCGATCTCCCCGAAGTCGTCCGCGGTGAGCCTTTCGAGAAGCTTGGCAAGGCTCAGGGTCCTCACTGAGCGCAGTTGTCCGAGTCCGCGCAGAGCGGTGTGTTTGAGTGCGCTTCTGGTGAATCGCAGATACTCCAGCGGCAACCCGGGCGGAGGGCCTCGTCGACGGAATCGGCGCACAACGGGATACCGAGGTCCAACGCCCCCAGCGTCGGTGAAGCCGAGAGAACTTGAAGTGCGTGGGGCCTTTCCAGACCCGGAAGGCTATTCAAGGCGAGCCAGGTGAGCGGAAGTTCGGTCAACGGCGTCAGATCGTCGACGTGGGGACGGGTGCCGTAGATGTCCAGATGAGTGAGCCGGTCCTGACCTCTCAGGAAGTCCTGATTCCGCAGAATTCGGTTGTCCCGGACGACGAGGGCGCGCAGTTCTCGGGCGTGCTCCGCCGAGTGGACGCTGACGTAGAGATCGTCCGCGGGAAGTCGGCGATGATCTCCTCGGCGTATCGGCGGGTGTCGAACCGGTGCCAGGTCCAGGCGAGCTGGGCGCGCACCGGCGGGAACGGGTGGGACCGGAAGCGGGCGAGGACGGGCAGGGCGGCGTCGGTGCCCACGAGGGACGCGGCGAGGACGACGGCCCGCGCCTCACGGGTCCGGAAATCCGTACCGGTCTGTCGACGAGTCCCGCGCCCGCGCCTTCATGGACGAACAGTTTTCTGATCAGCGGTGTCACCAGGCTGGACGCCAGGCGCAGACCTAAGACCGAGGACTCCAGTTCGTTCCCCCCCAGGTGTGGTGGATCACGGCTCAGCCCAGGAGCACCGTTGAATTCGTGGGGGCCGGGTGCGTAGTCCGGGTCACATTTGGGTGGGGGGTCTTGGGGTGGGGCGGTGACATGGGGCATAGGGCCTGCGTCACGTACTAGGGGGAATAGTTGCGGGGCCATGGTGGGGCAAATCGGACTTATGGTGCATTGTTTGGGTGGGTGTGGGTTGAGGCGCCAGGGTTCAGGGGTTTTGGGGGTTCACGTGGTGAGTGGGAGGGGTGGGGGCTTGTACGGCCTTGTGTCGTAGATGGGGGGTTTTGGGGGGCGGGGGAAGTGCGGGTACCAAGGGACATGCCATTCGGCGGTCGCGGTTGAGCGCCGGGTGGTCTCGTGTGCCTCCCGAGGCACCGGTCCCTGTCTCCGTCCCCCGTGAGGTCATCCATGTCGCAGCGCGTTCGCTCCCCCCGTACCCGTATGTCCGCCCTTCGTTTCCGTGCCGCCGTGGTGGCCGCCGGAGTGGGAGTCTCGGGTGTGCTGGGCGTCGGGGTCGCGGCCGCGGCCGGCAGCGCTCAGAGCGCCGGCACCGTCCAGACCTCGGGTGTCGCCCAGGCCGCCGCGGCCAAGAAGGCGACCTCGTGGGTCACGCCCGTCAAGGGCTACAAGCTCAGCGCCCGCTACGCCCAGGCCGGCAACATGTGGAACTCCACGCACAGCGGGCAGGACTTCGCCGTCAAGAGCGGTACGGCCGTCTTCGCCGCGCACGGCGGCACCGTCGTCAAGGCCGGCGGCAACGGCGCCGGTGACGGCCCCGCGTACGGCAACGCCGTCGTCGTCAAGCACGGCAACGGCCAGTACTCGCAGTACGCCCACCTCTCCCGCGTTCAGGTGAAGGTCGGGCAGATCGTGAAGACCGGGCAGCGCATAGCCCTCTCCGGCAACACCGGTAACTCCAGCGGGCCGCACCTGCACTTCGAGATCCGTACGACCGCGAACTACGGCTCCGCCGTCGACCCCGTCGCCTTCCTGCGCGGCAAGGGCATCACCCTCTGACCGACGGCGTGACGCGCCCTCAGGCCCCCGGCGTGCCCGTGTGCGCCTGGGTCACCAGATCGATCGCGACCTCCAGGACGGCCTTGCGCTTGTCCTCGGGGTCGCCTTCGACGTCCCGGAGCACGAACATCCCGGCGTGCATGGTGAACAGGGCGCTGATGCAGCGGACCTGGTCCGTCAGGGCGGCGTCCGGCTCCTTGATGGTGTCGATCAGGCGCAGCATGCGGTCCTTGAACGACTCGCCGACGCTCAGCTCCCGTACCGTCGCCTGGTTCTCCTGCATGAAGCGGAAGAGGGGCGCCACGTCGGCCAGGGCCTCGCTGTAGCGGCGCAGGATCTCCCGCTTGGTGTCGAGGGTGCGCGGCTGGTGGCCCGCCCACTCGATCAGTTCGTCGATCGGGCGCTGGAGGTCCTGGAAGAGGCTGACGAGGATGTCTTCCTTCGTCTTGAAGTGGTAGTAGAGCGCCGCCTTCGTCACCTCCAGACGCTCGGCGATCTCCCGGAGCGAGGTCTTCTCGTAGCCCTGCTCGGCGAAGAGTTCGAGGGCGACGTCCTGGATGCGCTGACGGGTGTCCCCGCGGCGATGCCGCTTCGGTGCCGCGCCGGCAGGCGTCACGCCGTCGGCTGTCGTCTCGCTCATCCTGCTACTCCTCGTCGCCGCGACCCCGGTGGTGGGTCAAGCCTCTGCCAAGCCCGCCGAACTTACTTGACGACCGGCTAGTTGGGGGCCTAGTTTCCCCAAGTGTAGTCAACTAGCCGGGCGGCAAGTAAGTAGGGAAGCGGTCCGGGGGGAAGGAAGGACCGTCATGAGCGCGGACACCGAGAAGGACGCGACCAGAGGGGCCGGCGGGTCCGGAGGGGCGGCCGGAGGGGCGGTGGGCGCCGCCGCCGCGACCGCCGCCGCCCCGACCGCTGCCGTGGCCGACGACGCCGTCCGCGACACGGTTCGTGACGCGGTCCCCGGCGGGGCTCCCGGTGACGGCGAGGGTGCGCAGGAGCCGCAGCCGCGCAGTGTGCGTGTCGTGCTGTTCGCTCTCATGATCGCGATGCTGCTCGCGATGCTCGACAACATGATCGTGGGCACCGCGATGCCGACGATCGTGGGCGACCTCGGAGGGCTCTCACACCTGTCGTGGGTGGTGACCGCGTACACGCTCGCGACCGCCGCCTCCACCCCCATCTGGGGCAAGCTCGGCGACCTCTACGGCCGCAAGAGCATCTTCCTGACCTCGATCGTGATCTTCCTGATCGGATCGGCGCTCAGCGGTATGGCGCAGGACATGGATCAGCTGATCGGCTTCCGCGCCCTCCAGGGCCTCGGCGCCGGCGGCCTCATGGTCGGCGTCATGGCGATCATCGGCGATCTGATCCCGCCGCGGGAGCGGGGCAAGTACCAGGGCATGATGGCCGGTGTCATGGCCCTCGCGATGATCGCGGGGCCGCTGGTCGGCGGGACCATCACCGACCACTGGGGATGGCGCTGGTCCTTCTACATCAACCTGCCGCTCGGCGTGGTGGCGCTGGCCGCCATCAGTGTCGTCCTGCATCTGCCGAAGCCGTCGCGCGAGGCCCGGTCGGCGCGGAGCATCGACTACCTGGGCGCGGCGCTGCTGACCGTCGGCATCACGGCGATCGTGCTGGTCACGACGTGGGGCGGCACCGAGTACGCGTGGGGGTCGGCCGTCATCATGGAGCTGACCGCGATCGGTGTGGCCGCGCTCGTCGGGTTCCTGTTCGTGGAGACCAAGGCGGCCGAGCCGGTGATGCCGCTGCACATCTTCCGCAGCCGGAACTTCACCCTGATGTCCCTGATCGGGTTCATCACCGGGTTCGTGATGTTCGGCGCGGTCCTCTTCCTTCCGCTCTACCAGCAGTCCGTGCAGGGCGCGTCCGCGACCAACTCCGGGCTGTTGCTGCTGCCGATGCTGGGCGCGATGCTCGCGGTGTCGATGGTCGCCGGGCGCGTGACCACGGGCAGCGGACGCTACAAGGTCTTCCCCCTCGTCGGCAGCGTCCTGATGATCACGGGCCTGTTCCTGCTGGCGCAGATGGACACCGGGACGAGCCGGGTGACGTCCGGGGTGTTCATGGCGGTGCTCGGCGCCGGTATGGGATGCCTGATGCAGATCACCATGCTCGTCGCGCAGAACAGCGTCGAGATGAAGGACATGGGCGTCGCGTCCTCCACGACCACGCTGTCCCGGACGCTCGGGTCGTCCTTCGGTGTCGCGATCATGGGCGCGCTGTTCAACAGCCGGGTCCAGGACGTCATGGCCGAGCGGGCCGGTGCGCTGGGGTCCAAGGTGACCGAGCAGTCCGCACAGCTGGACGCGGCGAGCCTGGCGAAGCTGCCGGTGCCGGCGCGGGAGGCGTACCAGTACGCGGTGGCCTCCGGCACGCACTCGGCGTTCCTGCTGGGTTCCGTGGTCGCCGTCCTCGCGCTGGCGGCCGCGGTGTTCGTGAAGGAGGTGCCGCTGCGGGGAGCCGGGGGGCCGCCCGTGGCGGCGGAGTAGCCGAACCAGGCGGCGGTGTCCCGTGAAGGGCACCGCCTTCGGGAGGATCCCCTCCTGGAAGGCACCGTCTCCCGAAACGCACCGCCTCGTGAAGGGCAGGGGTTCGCGCCCCTGCCCTTCAGGCTGTCGTCTCGCCCGACATCGGCAGCATCGGGTAGCTGCCCGTGTTGGTGGGGGCGTGTTCGGGGAGCCAGAGGACGGCCACGGCGCCCTCCGCCGGTACGGAGTCCGGGGCGCCGGGCGGTCGGACGTTGCGGAAGGTGAGGCGGGCGCCGAGGACCCGGGCCTGACCGGCGGCGATGGTGAGGCCGAGGCCGTGACCCTGGCCGGCGCGGTCCGAGGCGCCGGTGCGGAAGCGGCGCGGGCCGTCGGCCAGCAGCTCCTCGGGGAAGCCGGGACCGTGGTCGCGGACCCGGATGACCCGCCCCTCGACGGACACCTCGATCGGCGGCTTGCCGTGCTTCGCCGCGTTGGCCAGCAGATTCAGCAGCACCCGCTCCAGGCGCCGGGGGTCCGTCGTCACCTCCGACTCATGGACCACCTGCACCCGCACACCCGCGTCCCGCGCCGCCACCCGCCGGCTCACGAACTCGCCCAGCATGATGTCCTGCAACTCGGCCCGCTCCGACGCGCCGTCGAGCCGCGCCACCTCCAGCACGTCCTCGACGAGCGTCCGCAGCGCCTGGGCCCGGTCGCGGACCAGCTCGGTGGGGCGGCCCGGAGGGAGAAGTTCCGCGGCGGTGAGCAGACCCGTCACCGGGGTGCGCAGCTCATGGGCGATGTCCGCCGTCACGCGGCGCTCCGCCTCGATCCGCTGCCGCAGCGTGTCGGCCATGGCGTCCACCGCCCGCGCCAGCTCGGCGGTCTCGTCCCGCGTGACCCCGCCGATCGCGTCCTGCACCCGTACGTCCGTCTCGCCCTTGGCGACCTGGTTCGCGGCGGCCGCCGCCTTGCGCAGCCGGCGGGACATCCGCCCGCCGATGAGGACACCGAGGGCCGAGCCGCCGAAGACGACCGCGATCGAGCCGATGATCAGGGCCTGGTCGAGATCCCGCAGCACCGTCGAGCTGTGGTCGGTGTGCGTGTGCAGCGACAGCACCCGGTTGTCCTTCAACGGCACAGCCGCCCAGATGTCCGGCACCCCGTCGGGGCCCTCCGAGACATACGTCGCCCGGCGGCCCTCCATGACCTTGGCCAGCAGGTCCTGCGGGATCTCGGGGTCGTTGATCCGCACCCCGAACGCCCCCGACTTCAGCGGGCGCCCCGACTCGTACATGCGCTGGGCGACCTGGATGCGCTCGTCGGCCAGGTCACGCGCGTTGTCCAGCATCGACACCCGTGCCGCGTTGTGCACGACCAGGCTCAGCGCGATCGCCACCAGCGCCCCGACGAACGCGATCGCGGCGCTGAGCTGCCAGCGCAGCCCGGTGCGCAGGCCCGAGACCGGGCCCCCGGAGACCGTGTCGACGCCGTCGGCGGCACCGGCACCCGAGCCACCCGCCCCGGGCCCGCGCCCGCCGCCCGCACCGACACCGCTCCGGCTGCCACTGCCGCCGCCGCTGCCCGCACCGACACCGCTCCAGGCGCCCCCGCCCCGGCCCCCGCCGGCTCCGACCCCGGCGCCCGGACCGCTCGCCGCACCGGTTCTCGGCCGGGCGGCGTCCGATCCGGCCCCGCCCGGTGCTCCCGGCCCCCGCCGTCCTCGTATCCCCCTCATGGCCATACCGGCGGCCCCGCTCAGGCCTTGAGCTTGTAGCCGAAGCCGCGGACCGTCTCGATGCGGTCCTGGCCGATCTTCGCGCGCAGTCGCTGCACATGGACGTCGACGACACGGGTGTCGCCGCCCCAGCCGTAGTCCCAGACGCGTTCGAGGAGCTTGTCACGGGACAGGACCGTGCCGGGGGCCGAGGAGAACTCCAGGAGCAGCCGCATCTCGGTCGGCGTCAGGGCCACCTGGTCGCCGGCCTTGCGTACCTCCATGCCCTCGGTGTCGACCACCAGTTCGCCGAAGGTGAGGACCCCGTCGGTGCCGGCGGACCCGTCGTCGTCGGCCCGGGCGTCGCCGCCGCTCGCGTGCCCGAAGCGGCGCAGCACCGCCCGGATCCGGGCGACCAGGACGGCGCCGTCGAACGGCTTGGTGACGTAGTCGTCGGCGCCCGCCTCCAGGCCGAGGACGACGTCGATGGAGTCGGCGCGCGCGGAGAGCATGATCACCGGGACGGTCGACTCGTCACGGATACGGCGGCACAGCGAGACCCCGTCGAGGCCGGGGACCATGACGTCGAGGAGCGCGATGTCCGGCCGGTTCGCCCGGAACGCCTCCAGGCCCGACAGCCCGTCGGGCATGGCTGTGACCGCGAAGCCGTCCCGCTCCAGCGCGAGCTGGGTGGCCTCGCGGATGACATCGTCGTCCTCGACGAACAGGACGTGGGTCTGCTCTGCCATCCGGTCTTCTCGTCCGCTCTCGGTAGTGATCGGTGGGGTGGGGGAAGGGCTGGGCCGGTGTCAGCGGGGTTCGGGGGTGGGCGACTCCGCGCCGCCCACCGAGGTGCTGTACTCCGTGCGCGTACTGGACCGTTCGACGAAGCGGTCCTTCAGCCAGCGATAGGTGGTCACGTCCTCGCTGGACGGATACGCGGACGGGTCGCCGTACCGGTCGTTCTCGTACAGCTGCCGCGTCACCAGCAGGTCTCCGCGGTCGATCTCCGCGTACACGGGTGGCTGTTCGGAGAGGAAGACGCTGCGGTACTTGCCCTTCTCCGAGCGGTACACGTACGAGGCCACGCCGACGGCGTCCGCGCAGGACAGCACGTTCACCACTATGTCGTCCGCCGAGCCCCCGGTCAGATCGCCGTAGATGACGTCGATCGGCGGCTTGTCGGCCACGCACGGCTCCAGGTCCGCCTTCACCGCTCTGCTGACCTGTGGGTCGGCCCGGACCAGCCGCACGACCTCGTCCACGCTCGGCTGGTCGCCGTGCGCCGAGGCGGAGACGGCCGGTGACGGGGCGCCCGCCTTCAACGAGTCGCTGTCCGCCGGGCCCTCGTCGCGGGCGCCGGTGCCGCCCGTGCCGCAGGCGGAGACGGAAAGGCCGAGGGCGGCGAGCACGGCCACCGCCGTGATCACCGCCTTCGAGGCCTGCCTGGCCCCTTTGTCGGGGCCGGCCGCTGTGCTCAGGCCGCGCAACGCTCCTGCTCCTTGTTCGGTGCGAGCGCGCGGGCGGCGCGCTCTGCGAGGTCCCGCGACTCCAACTCCTCGCGGAGCCGGGCCAGCGCACGGTGGAGCGTGCTCTTCACGGTTCCGGCCGACATGCCGAGGGCGGCGGCCGTCTCCTCCGTGGACATCTGCTCCCAGTGTCGCAGCACCACGACGCTGCGCTGCTTCGGAGCGAGTACCTTCATGATGTCCATGAGGAGCGCGCGGTCCGCGTGCTGCTCGGTGGAGTCGTCGATGCAGGCGTCCGGGAGCTGCTCGGTCGGGACCTCCTCCAGCTTTCGGGCCCGCCACCACTCGGTCCGCGTGTTGATCATGACCCGGCGCAGATACGCGTCCGCCAGCCGCTTGTCCGCGATGCCGTCCCAGCGGCCGTACGTCCGGGCCAGCGCCGTCTGCAGCAGATCCTGGGCGTCCACCGGGTCCGGGACGAGCCGGCGGGCGCTGCGCAGCAGCGCGTCCTGCCGGGTGCGGACGTACTCCTCGAATTCGAGCACCTCGCCGTGCGCCATGATCAACCGCCTCCGTTCCCCGTTTGCCGACCCGCGCGCGGTCTGCGCCGTCGGTTTTCCGCTCCGTCGTGCCGCCGAACGCGTTCTGGTCGCGCGTTCCGCCGCTGTGTCCCGCTGGTTCGTTCGCGTGTTCCTGCGGTACGTCGAAGAAGCTACGGAGCTGTTGTCACGGAGGTGTCCGAGGCAGCCTGCGGAGAACGCTCGGCTGTCCGTCGGTTGTGTAACAGAAGTAGGAACGGGGTAAAGCGAGGGGCGATTCGGGGCGGGTATCGGGTGATTCGCCCCTACGGGGCCCGCCGGATCGCCGTTACGGGGCCCGACGGATCGCCGTTACGGGGCCCGACGGATCGCTGTTACGGAGCCCGCCGCGTCTGCGTTACGGAGTCCGCCGCGTCTGCGTCACGGACTCCGTGGGATCGGCGTTGTGGGGTCCGCCCCGTGGAGTCCGCGGGAGGTCCGGCGCGGACTCCGGTCGGGGCAGGCGTGGTTGGGTGACGAGTGTCAGGTGAGGGGGAGTCGGTAGAAGCCGTCGGGGAGGGGCTCCACCAGTCCGTCGGAGACCAGGCCGTCGAGCGCCCGGGCCCGCTGCACCGGCTCGTCCCAGACCCGGTCGAGCACCGTCTGCGGTACGGGCTCCACCGCGTCCCGCAGTACGGCGAGGAGCTTGCCGCGCACCTGCCGGTCGGTCCCGGCGTACGTCTGGCCCCGGCGCGCCGGCCCGTCGTGCGCGGGCTTCCCGGCGAGCCGCCAGGCGCACTGCGCGGCGATGGGGCAGTGGTGGCAGGACTCGTTCTTCGCCGTGCACACCAGCGCGCCCAGCTCCATCGACGCGGCCGCCCAGCGCGACGCCGTGCCCTCGTCCTCCGGCAGCAGGGCGCGCGCCAGCTTCCGCTCGGCGGCCGTCGTGGCGTTCGGCGGGTACTGCGTCCCGGTGACCGCGCGGGCGAGGACCCGGCGGACGTTCGTGTCCAGCACGGCGTGCCGCTGCCCGTACGCGAACGACGCCACGGCCGCCGCCGTGTACTCCCCGATGCCCGGCAGCGCCAGCAACTGCGCGTGGTCCCTCGGTACGTCGCCGCCGTGCCGTTCCGTTATGGCCGCCGCCGCGCCGTGCAGCCGCAGTGCCCGGCGTGGATAGCCGAGCCGGCCCCACGCGCGCACCGCCTCACCCGGCGGTTCCTTCGCGAGGTCAGCGGGGCGGGGCCAGCGGGACAACCACTGCTCGTAGACCGGCAGCACACGGTTGACCGGCGTCTGCTGAAGCATGAACTCACTGACCATCACCCCCCACGGGCCGGCCTCCGGCCGCCGCCACGGAAGATCCCGCGCGTGCGTCTCGAACCAGGCGATCACCGGGGTGTGCAGGGGGGAGGCGGACGGGGTCGGGTCGACGGTGTTGCTCTGGGGCGTGGTGGGTGCAGTCATGGCACCTCCGATCCTGCCATGTCGCTCCGCTGGGGTGGTGGGGGCGCGGCGGAGGGGTGGGGGGGCACCTGTTGTACGCCGGGTGCGGGTGGGTGGGGGCTTGTCGCGCCCACGAGGCGGAGCCGCATATGTCACCGCCCGGCGCCTCCAGGGGCGCGGGGAACTGCGCGAGAAACCACGACGCGCCCGCACCCACCAAAACCACACGCACCCCCGAGCTATGGGGCGCCCCGCCACCCCAACCGCGGTCCCAGCCTCGTCGCGATGTCCGTCAGGATCTGGACATAGTCCTCGTGTTCGAAGGTGAACGGCAGCGCGAACGCGACCTCGTCGACCTCGCGGAACGCGACCTGCGCGTGCAGACGCTCGGCGATCTCCTCGGCCGTCCCCACGAGGTCCGGCGCGAACAGCAGCCGCCCGGGCCCCTGCGGCGCCGCCGTCCGCGGCAGCCGCGCGGCCGCGTACGCCTCGTACCGGGCCCGCTGCTCCGCACTCGCGGAGTCCGTCGGAATCACCACCAGCCCCTGCGAGACCCGCGCCCGCTCCCCGTCGGGGTGATGCGCGCGGAACTGCCGGATGTGCGAGAGCTGGATCGCGGCGAAGTCCGCCGACCCCGCCCCGGCCTCCTCGTCCCCCGGCGCCCCCTCGTTCGGCGTCGCTTCCCCAGGCTCCGCCTGCACGACGCTGCTGGTGAGGAAGTTCATCCCGTTCTCCCCGGCCCAGCGGGCCGACCGCAGACTGCCGCCGCCGTACCACATACGGCTTCCGAGGCCGGGGGAGTGCGGCTGGACCCGGTCCGAGAAGACCTCGAACCCCTCGGTGCCGCTGAACTCCGTGGCCGCCTCCCCGCGCACGAAGCGGAGGAGCCGCCGGACCCGCTCGAAGCTGAAGTCCTCGGCGTCGGCGCTGTCGGGGTAGAGCGCCGACCTGACGGTGTCGTAGTGCATCGGCGGCCCCACGCTGACGCCGGGGTTGAGCCGGCCGCCGGACAGGATGTCGACCGTCGCCAGGTCCTCCGCGAGCCGCAGCGGGTTCTCCCAGCCCAACGGGATGACGGCGGTGCCCAGTTCGATACGGCTGGTGCGCTGTGAGGCCGCCGCGAGCACGGCGACGGGGGAGGAGATGCCGTACTGGAGGTGACGGTGGCGCAGCCAGGCGCTGTCGAAGCCGAGCCGTTCGCCCAGCTCGATGATCTCCAGGGTCGACTCGTGGCCCCGCCGGGGGTCCGCCTCGTCGAACAGCCCGATGGTCAGAAAGCCCAGCTTCCGCAACGGCCGCGAGCCAGGCGGCACGGTGTGGTCCATGGTCGTCCTCCAGCTGGTCCGGGGTGGGGACGATTGTCGCAGGTGGGTGTCGCGTGGGGCGACGGCGCCGAGGGAGGGCCAGAGGTGCGAGGGGTGCGATCGTGAACGGGGGTGGGCGGGGGAGGTGCCGGCGGTCGGCTTGGGGGAGTCGTGCACCGGTCCGGTGAACATGTGCGGGGGGCCGGGGAGTTGACCTTTCGCCCACCTGATCGCCGCGATCACGGACGGTGTCCATTTGGTCTTGGTGGTTACTGAACGCGATCGGTAACTTCCCTGATCAGGGGGTGCGTCAGGCCTACCAGGATGATGATCTGGAAAAGTTGCGGTTCCGGGCGGCGGGTGGGGCCAGTCAGGTGCCTGATCTCTCGTACAGTTTGCGCCGTGGGATCTCTGCGCAATCCGGTCGGGCCGCTTCCCTCCACCATCTACTGGCGACGGAGGGCCGTCATGGCGGCCGTCCTCGGCGTGCTCGCCCTCCTGATCGTATGGGTCGTCACCAGCGGTGGCGGCGACGGCAAGAACGGCGCGGGCGACTCCAACGGCAAGAACCCCGTGCCCTCCATCACCCCCGGGCCCTCCGGCTCCGGCCCGGCGATCAGCCAGGCGCCGGGCGGCCGTGACGAGACGGGCGACGAGTCCGGCTCCGGGGGCGACAGCTCCGGATCCGGCTCGGGGTCCGGCTCCAGTTCGGGCTCGGGCTCCGGGTCCGGTGGTGGCGACGGCGGTTCGAGCGCCGGCGCGGGCGGCTCGTCCGGCGGCACCGGGAGCAGTGGGGGGAGCACCTCCGGTGAGCAGGTGCCGGCGGGGTCCAGCCTGCCCAACTGCACGTCCTCAGCCGTGAAATTGAGCATCCGCAGTGTGCGCAACGCCTACGCGCCCGGTGCGGACCCCACGTTCGAGCTCGTCGCCCGCAACTCCTCGGGCAGCGACTGCAAGCTCGACCTCGGCCCGGACCACACGATCGTGACGATCACGGCGACCGGGGCCGACGACGCGTTCTGGTCCTCCGACGACTGCCACGAGACCGCCGGCAGCCTGCTGTTCCGGGTTCCGGCCGGCGACCAGGTCACCTACACCGTCCAGTGGAACCGGGACCCCAGCGCCCCCAACTGCGCGACCCCGTCCGCCGGTTCGGCCAAGCCCGGCACGTACCTCATCGAGGCGAAGGCCCCCGGCCTGACCAAGGACCGGACGTCGTTCGTCCTGGAGAAGGACTGACCCTCCGGGGCGGGGCGCGCTTGGCCGCGATCGGCCAGGGGCGCGGGGCGGTTGGTTCGGCTGCCGCCGGGGTCAGCGGTTGGTTCGGCTGACCGTCGGAGGCCAGCGGTTGGTTCGGCTGACCGTCGGAGGCTAGACGTAGCGCTCCAGGATCGAGGACTCCGCCAGGCGTGACAGGCCCTCGCGGACGCTGCGGGCGCGGGCCTCGCCGACGCCGTCGACCGTCTGGAGGTCGTCGACGCTCGCGGCGAGCAGCTTCTGCAGGCCGCCGAAGTGCTCCACCAGGCGGTCGATGATGGCGCCGGGCAGACGGGGGACCTTCGCCAGGAGGCGGAAGCCGCGCGGGGAGACCGCCGAGTCCATGCCCTCGGGGGAGCCGGTGTAGCCCAGGGCCCGTGCCACCGTGGGCAGTTCGAGGAGCTCCGCGTGGGACAGGGCGTCCAGCTCGGACAGCGCCTCGTCGACCGTACGGGAACGTTTGGCCGTGGGCTCGGGGACGTAGTCCCGGACCACCAGCTCCCGCTCCGGCTCCACACCCGCGATGAGCTCGTCCAGCTGGAGGGCCAGAAGACGGCCGTCCGTACCCAGTTCGACGACGTACTCGGCGATCTCGGTGGCGATGCGCCGGACCATCTCCAGACGCTGGGCCACCGCGGAGACGTCCCGGACCGTCACCAGGTCCTCGATCTCCAGCGCTGACAACGTTCCCGCGACCTCGTCCAGGCGGAGCTTGTACCGCTCCAGCGTCGCGAGGGCCTGGTTGGCGCGGGAGAGGATCGCCGCCGAGTCCTCCAGGACACGGCGCTGCCCGTCGACGTACAGCGCGATCAGACGCATCGACTGGGAGACGGAGACCACCGGGTACCCGACCTGTTTGCTCACGCGGTCCGCGGTGCGGTGCCGGGTACCGGTCTCCTCCGTCGGGATCGTCGGGTCCGGGACCAGTTGGACACCCGCCCGCAGGATCTTCGACAGGTCCGACGAGAGGACGATGCCGCCGTCCAGCTTGCACAGCTCACGCAGCCGCGTGGCCGTGAACTCGACATCCAGGACGAAACCACCGGTGCACATCGGCTCGACGGTCTTGTCGAAGCCGAGCACGATGAGTCCGCCGGTGTTGCCGCGGAGAATCCGCTCAAGCCCGTCGCGCAGGGCCGTGCCCGGGGCCACGGCGCTCAGTGAGGCGCGCATCAGGCCATCGGCACCGGAGCTCCCACCGGACTTTCCGGGAGCTGCTGCCCGGTCGTTGGCTGCCACTGCACTCCTCCGGTCGCAGGTTCTGGGGCGCTCCCGTTTCGCACACGTGGTTCGTACGGACGGGCGAGACCTGGGCAAAGTCTACCGGCGGTCCTCGTCGTCCCGTGGGGCGTCTCGACGACGGGATCGGGGCAGTACCCGCAGCGCGTCCCCCATGTCCGCCACTTCCAGCACCTTCATACCGGGAGGAACCTTGCCTGGATCGGACGGAACGAGCGCGTGCGTGAAGCCGAGGCGGTGCGCCTCCGCGAGGCGGCGCTGCACACCGGTGACCCTTCTGACCTCGCCGGCGAGGCCCACTTCGCCGATCGCCACGAGATTCTTGGGCAGCGGGGTGTCACTCGCCGCGGACGCCAGGGCGAGCGCGATCGCCAGGTCCGCGGCGGGCTCGGACAGCTTCACGCCGCCCACCGTCGCGGAGTAGATGTCCCTTTTGCCCAGGGCGGCGATCCGGCCGCGCTGCTCCAGAACCGCCAGAACCATCGAGACGCGCGAGGTCTCCAGGCCGGACGTGGTGCGGCGGGGGGAGGGCAGCTGGGAGTCGACTGTGAGCGACTGCACTTCGGCGACGAGCGGGCGGCGGCCCTCCAGGGTGACGGTGAGGCAGGTGCCGGGCACCGGCTCGTCGCGGCGGGTGAGGAAGAGGCCGCTGGGGTCGGCGAGGCCGGTGATGCCCTCGTCGTGCAGCTCGAAGCAGCCGACCTCGTCCGTGGCGCCGTAGCGGTTCTTGACACCGCGTACGAGGCGGAGGCGGGCATGGCGGTCGCCCTCGAAATGCAGCACGACGTCGACCAGGTGCTCCAGGAGGCGGGGGCCCGCGATCGCGCCGTCCTTGGTGACGTGGCCCACGAGCAGGGTCGCCATGCCGCGTTCCTTCGAGGCGCGGATCAGCGCGCCCGCGACCTCGCGGACCTGGGCCATGCCGCCGGGCGCCCCGTCGATCTCGGGAGAGGCGACCGTCTGGACCGAGTCGAGGATGAGCAGGCCGGGCTTGACGGCGTCCAAGTGGCCGAGGACGGCGGCCAGGTCGGTCTCGGCGGCGAGGTAGAGATGGTCGTGGAGGGCGTCGATACGGTCGGCCCTCAGGCGGACCTGGCTCGCGGACTCCTCACCGGTGACGTAGAGCGTGGGGTGCTCGGCGCTGGCCGACTTCGCCGCCACGTCGAGGAGGAGGGTGGACTTGCCCACACCGGGCTCGCCGGCGACGAGGACGACCGCGCCGGGGACGAGGCCGCCGCCGAGGACGCGGTCCAGCTCGGGGACGCCGGTGGGGCGGGCGGTGGCCTGGCGGCCGTCCACCTGGCCGATGGGGACGGCGGAGGTCGTGACCCGGCCGGGGGCGGTGGTGCGGACGGCGGGGGTGCCGTACTCCTCGACCGTGCCCCAGGCCTGGCACTCGGGGCAGCGGCCCAGCCACTTCGCCGTCTGCCAGCCGCATTCCGTGCAGCGGTAGGAGGGGCGATCCTTCGTGGACTTGGTACGGGCAGCCATGCACGAACCGTAGCGGAGGGCACTGACAACGGGGCGGGGGCCTGGGGGCCGGGGGCCGGGGGCCGGGGGCGGGGGTGGGCCGGGGGCGCGTGCGGTTCGTTGGGGGGGGCGGGGCCGTGCCGGTGTGTCAGCCCGTCGCATGGTGCCCTACTGCTCGGGGGTTCGTGGGGAGCTGTTCTCTGTGCTTCTCTACGCGACGGGCTTGACACACCGGCACGGCCCCTTCCGTCCGTGGGCGGCCGACCCGCCATGGGGGCATTGGCTGCTCCCGCAGGTTCGGGGCCCTTCCGTCGTGGGCGGCCCGCCCGCCATGGGGGCATTGGCTGCTCCCGCAGGTTCGGGGCCCTTCCGTCGTGGGCGGCCCGCCCGATGTGGGGGCATTGGCTGCTCCCGCAGGTTCGGGTTCGGTCGTGGGGGCATCGGCTACGGATGGAGGTGCCTGCGTAAGGGGTGGGCTACAGGGGGCGGCCGATTGTCAGGGGGGCCGGGTGGTGGGGGGTGTAGGCCGCGCCGTCCAGGTTGAGGGACTGGGCGGCTGTCTGGAGGGCGGCCGCGGTGGCCGTTGCGCCCCAGTGGCCCTTGTCCAGGCGGGACTCGACCGCGTGGAGGGCGGCCACCGTCTCGGCGGTGGTGAAGTTGCAGTGGCCCTGGCGTTCCACGTACGCCTGGCGGTGGAGCGCGGCGTCCCCGGAGGCGCGGATCCGTGCGGCGAAGCGGGACTGCTGCTCGGTGGGGACGAGGTCGTCGGCCGTGGTGTGGATGTTGAGGAGGGGTACGGCGAGGCCCTGGCCGGCGGAGGACGTGCGTCGGCCGGCGGTCACGGCGGCCGGGTCCGCGGCGATGTCGGCGTGGGCGGTCAGGTTCCGCAGGTCGGCCCGCAGATCGAGGCCGGCCTTCCGGTAGAGCGCCTTGACCAGGGGCGCGTGCTGGGAGGTCGCCAGCACGCGCGCGTAGTCGATGCCCTGGTTGCCGGAGTTGTTGCCGCCGAGGGCCTTCTCGACGTGGTAGCGGGACGGCACGACCCGGTTGAGGACGCCCTGGAGCAGCCATGAGGCCTGCTGGGCCTGCTGCTCGGCATGGTCGCCGGCGGCGGGGCGGTTCCTGCCGTAGGTCCAGGTCGGCAGGTTCAGGTAGGCCGCGGCGAGGGCGACACGGGCGCGGCCCTCGGGGGTCTTCTGGGCGGCGGCGACGGCGTCGGTCAGCAGGCGGCCGCTGACGGCGCCCTCGGCCTCGGAGGCGAAGCCCACCAGTTTCACCGGGGTGCCGGGCAGTAGCAGGCGGGCGATCGTGTACTCGGCGTCCAACTGGTAGGCGTGCAGGTCGTTCGCGCCGGCCACGAGCCCGCACAGACCCAGGGCGCCGTCGATGCCGCCGGCGCCGGAACGGGCGAGACGGGCGTTGACCAGGCCGCCCATGGACAGGCCGACGGAGAGGGTGCGGTCGGGTTCGCCGATCCTCTCGGTGACCGCCCTGATCGTCGCGACCTGGTCGCGCTCCGCGCTCTCCAGGGCCCAGAGGGTCTCGCTGGTGTCGAAGGAGGAGCCGGTGAGGGCGTAGCCCTCTTCGAGGAGGCGCAGGCGTACGGCCTCGCGGGGGGCGTTCTGGGGCGTCGTGACGCCGAAGCCGTGGCTGAAGACGATCAGCGTGCCGTTCCAGTCCTCCGGCACGTCGGCTATCCAGGTGGCGCCGTCGGGAAGGGTGCCGGAGAGGCGCTCGACGGGACCGGCGGCCGCCCGGGGAACGGCGGTCGAGACGGAGGCGCTGGTCGCGGAGAGGGCGACGACCGCGGCGAGGGCGGTGAGGGTGCGGGTGGAGCGGCGACTGCGTACGGCCATGAGAGGTAGGGCTCCTGTCGACGCGAAGGGGGACGGGGGCGTTGCACGCTCGTACTCGGGGGTAGCTCGAACCCGAGGGGAATGTAGGGCTGATTTCTTGTGACGGTCAATGAAGTGCACAGCAATCAGCCAGCGCGCGGAACCCCGCGTTCCTGTCCCCTTATGAGGGATCGTTTCACCCGTACGGAGTAAAAGTGCTCAAGAGGTGAGAACGAGCTGCTTCCGGGCGCCTACCGTCCACGGATGATGAGCATCAGTCCGGAGACCTCGACCCGCACCGCCGGCGCCCACCGGGCGCACAGCGAGGCGCGCGATCGGGCTGCGGCGCGCGCGGTGGCGCAGCGCCCGCCCGCGCGCTACGAGCCGTACCTGGACGGCCTGTTCACCTATTGCATGTCGGTGCTGTGCGACCACGACGCGGCGATCGCCGCCCTGGGTGACGTCCTGGCCCTCGCCGAGCGCCGCCGTGGCCCGGACGCCGAGGAGAGGCGCCGGTCCTGGCTGTACGCGCTGGCCCGCTGGTCCTGTCTGCGCAAGCTCACAGAGACCCGGCAGGCGCGCCCCGGCGCACACGCCCAGGGCCGCCGCGCCCCGCACGGCGCGGAGCCCCAGCACGGCGTACGGGCCGCCGCGCCGCACCTGTCCGAGGAGGAGGAGCGCCGAAGGCGGCGTGAACTCGCCCGGCTGGCCTGGCCGGAGGCCGCCGGCACCACCCCCGAGCAGCGCGAGGCGCTCGAACTCGCGGTCCGCCACCAGCTCACCGCCCAGGAGGTCGCCGACGTCCTCGGCATGGACGCGGCCGCCGCCCGCGAACTGCTCTCCTCCGCCGCCTGCGAGGTGGAGCGCACCCGCGCCGCCCTCGCCGTCGTGGAGACCGGCGCCTGCCCCGGCGTCGCCCTCCTCACCGGCGACCAGCAACTCGTCCTCAGCGCCACCCTGCGTCGCGAACTCGTCCGGCACGTCGACGACTGCCCCGTCTGCCGCCGCGCCGCCGAGCGCGCCGTCCCCGGCCGTTGGCCCGGCACCAGCGTCACCCCCGCCGCGCTGCCCGTCCTCGAAGCCCCGCGCGCGGCCCTGTGCGGCGCGATGGGACACCTCACACGCGCGCGTGCCCCGCGTTTCGACCGGCGCGGCTTCCCCATGGACCCCAGGGACCGCGCCGCCCGCCGCGACCGGCTCCGCGCGCGTGCCGTCACCACCACGGTCGTCGCCACCGTCGTCGCCGCCCCCGTCCTCGCCCTCTGGGCCGCCTACCGGGGAGCCCCCCTCATCGGCGAGGGCGTCGACGGCCGGTCGGTCGCCTCAGGCGAGGCACAGGGCGTCGGCGACGGCACCGTCGGCGACGGCACCGGCGCCTACGAGAACGCCGGCAGCGCCCGGGCCGAACCCGGTGCCCGCCGGGGCGGGCACGACTCGGACGACGTCTCCGTGGAGGTCACCCGCGGCAAAGGCGGCGGCGCGCTCGCCGTGACCGCCCGCAACGACGGCGAGACCACCCTCATCACCCTGCGCGCCACCGGCGATTCCCCCGTCGTCTGGTCCGCCCGCACCGGCGCCGACTGGCTCTACCTCAGCCACTCCTCGGGAACCCTGAAACCCGGCGCATCGCTGACGATCAAGGTGTACGTGGACCAGCTGAGCGAGCCCGCCGGGCACTGGACCGCGCAGGTCACGCTCGCCCCCGCGGGCGCCGTCGTCACCATCGAGGGCTACGGTCCCGTCCCCGCGCCGCCGGACGACCCCCGCCCGACCGCACCCGTGCCGGACCCCGGCCCGCCGAGGCCCACCGCGCCGCCCCCGCAGCCCGGCCCGGAGCCCACCCCCACAGGTCCCGCCCAGCCGGACCCGACCCCGACCCCCACCGACCAGGCCCCCACGGGGCCCGCCGACCCGCCGCCCTCGCCGGGCGACGGCGGCGGCGATCCCCCGCCCGCAGCCTGAGAGCCTGCGCTCTGAGGTTCCGAGGGGGACCGCCGCCGCGAGTTGCCGCTGTCGGTCGGCCTACGGCACCACCGGGTCCGCCGGATGCGGCGCCACCAGCGGCAGCCGGGTCGCCAGCCGCTCCTCGCACAGCTCCACCAGCCGGTCGTACGCGGCCTTGCCCATCAGCTCGATCAGCTCCGGCCGGTACGACACGTACACCGGCTCACCCGCGCCGTGCGCCGACGTCGCCGACGTGCACCACCAGTGCAGGTCATGGCCGCCGGGGCCCCAACCGCGGCGGTCGTACTCACCGATCGACACCTGCAGCACCCGGGTGTCGTCGGGCCGGTCGATCCAGTCGTAGGTGCGCCGGATCGGCAGCTGCCAGCAGACGTCCGGCTTCGTCTCCAACGGCTCGCGCCCCTCGCGCAGCGCCAGGATGTGCAGCGAGCAGCCCGCCCCGCCGGCGAAACCCGGACGGTTCTGGAAGATGCACGAACCCTTGTACGGCCGGGTCTGCCGCTCCCCGTCCTCGTCCTGGGAGACCCACCCGGTCCGGGTGCCCACATCGTGGAACTGCCAGATCTCCGGCGTGAGCCTCGCCACATGCTCGGCGACCCGCTTCTCGTCGTCCTCGTCCGAGAAATGGGCACCCAGAGTGCAGCAGCCGTCATCCGCGCGCCCCGCCTGGATGCCCTGGCAGCCGCTGCCGAAGACGCAGTTCCAGCGGGAGGTCAGCCATGTCAGATCGCAGCGGAAGACCTGTTCCTCGTCCGCCGGATCAGGGAACTCCACCCACGCGCGCGCGAAATCGAGCCCCTTCTCGTCGGGCACCGCAGCGCCCTTCCGCGGTTTCTGGGGTCTGGTCGCCGCCTTCGCCCGCGAGGACCCGGCGTCCGCCACTGCCGAATTGTCGGCCTTTGCCTTTTTCGTCTTTGGCACCCGTCCAGGGTACGGCGCCGAAGCCCGCGTGGAGGACGGCGCACGGGCCGTCTGGCAGTAGCGTTCCGCCCATGAGACTCGGTGTCCTCGACGTGGGATCGAACACGGTGCATCTGCTGGTGGTGGACGCACACCCGGGCGCGCGCCCCCTGCCCGCACACTCGCACAAGGTGGAGCTGCGCCTCGCCCAGCTCCTCGACGAGGACGGCGCCATAGGCCACGACGGGGTCGACAAACTCATAACCGTCGTCCACGAGGCCCTCCAGGCCGCCGAGGACAAGGGCGTCGAGGAGATGCTCCCCTTCGCCACCTCCGCCGTGCGCGAGGCCAGCAACGCCGACGACGTCCTCGCCCGCGTCAAGGACGAGACCGGGGTCGAACTCCAGGTCCTCACCGGCGCGGAGGAGGCCCGGCTGACCTTCCTCGCCGTCCGCCGCTGGTTCGGCTGGTCCGCGGGCAAGCTCCTCGTCCTCGACATCGGCGGCGGCTCCCTGGAGATCGCCTACGGCATCGACGAGGAGCCCGACGCGGCCGTCTCCCTCCCGCTCGGCGCCGGCCGCCTCACCGCCGGCTGGCTCCCCGGCGACCCGCCCGCCCCGGACGACGTCCGCGCGCTGCGCCGCCACGTCCGCGCGCAGATCGCCCGCACGGTGGGCGAGTTCAGCCGCTTCGGCGCCCCCGACCACGTGGTCGCCACCTCCAAGACCTTCAAGCAGCTCGCCCGCATCGGCGGCGCCGCCCGCTCCACCGAGGGCCTCTACGTCCAGCGCGACCTCAAGCGCCAGGCCCTGGAGTCCTGGGTCCCCAAGCTGGCCGAGATGACCACCGCCCAGCGGGCCGCCCTCCCCGGCGTCTCCGAGGGCCGCGCGAACCAGCTCCTCGCCGGGGCGCTGGTGGCCGAGGGCGCCATGGACCTCTTCGAGGTGGAGACCCTGGAGGTGTGCCCCTGGGCCCTGCGCGAGGGCGTCATCCTGCGTCGCCTGGACCACATGGGCACCACCACCTAGGAACCCACCTCGCACACCGGGGACGACGAGGCCACGAGGCGCGGGGAACATCGCGGGCGACCGTGAGGGACCCGCGCCCGCCCCGCCGACCGCCTCCCGCGGCGATGTGGCGAGCGCCACCCGCTCCCGGCCAACTGCCCGCCCCTGCCCCACACGACGAACCCCACCCTTTAGGCTGTGCTGCGTGGCAGAAGTGGTGCGGATCCCGGACGCGAAGGTCGCCCTGTCCACGGCCTCCGTCTATCCGGAGTCCACGGCGACGGCCTTCGAGATCGCCGCGCGCCTCGGCTACGACGGCGTCGAGGTCATGGTGTGGACCGACCCGGTCAGTCAGGACATGGAGGCGCTGCGCCGTCTCTCCGACTACCACCAGATCCCCATCCTCGCCGTTCACGCCCCCTGTCTGCTGATCACCCAGCGGGTGTGGTCCACCGACCCGTGGGTCAAGCTCCAGCGTGCCCGGGCGGCCGCCGAGAAGCTCGGCGCGAGCACGGTCGTCGTCCATCCCCCGTTCCGCTGGCAGCGCCAGTACGCGCGCGACTTCGTCACCGGGATCTGGCGCATGGCGGGCGAGACGGACGTACGGTTCGCCGTCGAGAACATGTACCCCTGGCGCTACCGCGACCGCGAGATGCTCGCCTACGCCCCCGACTGGGACGTGACCAAGGACGACTACCGGCACTTCACGATCGATCTCAGCCACGCGGCGACCTCCCGCGTCGACGCGCTGGCGATGGTCGACCGCATGGGCGACCGCCTCGGCCACGTCCACATGGCCGACGGCCGGGGCTCGGCCAAGGACGAGCACCTCGTGCCGGGCCGCGGCACCCAGCCCTGCGCCGAGCTGCTGGAGGGCCTCGCCCGCTCCGGGTTCGACGGTCACGTCGTGATCGAGGTCAACACCCGCCGGGCCATGTCCAGCGCCGAACGCGAGGCCGACCTCGCCGAGGCCCTCGCCTTCACCCGGCTGCACCTCGCCTCCTCCGCGAAGGTCCCGCGGCCGTGACGTCGGCCACTCCCCGGCGCCGGGGACGGCCCCCTCGTACGGAAGCGGCCGACGCCCCCGCCGCCCGCGACCGCATCCTCGCCGCGGCCCGCGAGGAGTTCTCCGAGCGGGGCTACGACAAGACGTCGGTCCGGGGGATCGCGAAGGCCGCCGGGGTGGACTCGGCGCTGGTGCACCACTACTTCGGGACGAAGGAGCAGGTGTTCGAGGCCGCCATCACGTTCTCCTTCGCCCCGGCGCTCGAGGCGCCCAGAGCCGTCGAGGACGGCCCCCTCGACTCTGTCGGCGAGCGGCTCACCCGTTTCTTCTTCGGCGTCTGGGAGAACCCCGCGACCCGTACGCCCCTGCTCGCGATCGTGCGGTCGGCCGTGAACAACGACACCGCCGCCGCCGTGTTCCGGCGGATCGTCGCCACCCAGGTGCTCCGCCGTATCGCCGGCCGGCTGGACGTCGCGGACGCGGAACTGCGGGCCGAGCTGGCGGCGGCGCAGCTGGTGGGGATCGCGATGATCCGTTACGTGATCAAGGTCGAGCCCCTGGCGTCGGCGGACCCCGAACAGATCATCAGACGAGTGGCCCCCGTGGTGCAGGCCCATCTGACGGCACCCCACTGAGGACGCCGAAAACCGAGACGCTCGTCCCGCCATCCGGACGATGTGTCCGCCCACTGGATAACCGGCGTACGCTCGACTTCAGTCATAACTCTCCGAAGGAGCGAGGCGAGCGACGATGCCCGAGCTGAGGTCCCGCACAGTCACCCACGGCCGCAACATGGCGGGCGCCCGCGCCCTTATGCGCGCCTCCGGTGTACCGGGCGCGGACATCGGCCGCAAGCCGATCATCGCGGTCGCCAACTCCTTCACCGAGTTCGTGCCCGGCCACACCCACCTCCAGCCGGTGGGCCGGATCGTCAGCGAGGCGATCCGCGAGGCCGGCGGCATCGCCCGCGAGTTCAACACGATCGCCGTCGACGACGGCATCGCCATGGGCCACGGCGGCATGCTGTACTCCCTGCCCTCCCGCGACCTGATCGCGGACAGCGTGGAGTACATGGTCGAGGCCCACTGCGCCGACGCCCTGATCTGCATCTCCAACTGCGACAAGATCACCCCGGGCATGCTGAACGCCGCCCTGCGGCTCAACATCCCGACGGTCTTCGTCTCCGGCGGCCCCATGGAGTCCGGCCGGGCCACCCTCGTCGACGGCACGGTCCGCACGCTCGACCTGGTCGACGCGATCTCCGACGCCGTGAACGACAAGATCTCGGACGAGGACATCCTCCGTATCGAGGAGAACGCCTGTCCGACCTGCGGCTCCTGTTCCGGCATGTTCACCGCCAACTCGATGAACTGCCTGACCGAGGCCATCGGCCTGTCCCTCCCCGGCAACGGCTCCGTCCTGGCCACCCACACGGCCCGCAAGCAGCTCTACGTCGACGCCGCCAACACGGTCATGGACATCACCCGCCGCTACTACGAGCAGGACGACGAGACGGTCCTGCCGCGCTCCATCGCCTCGTTCGCGGCCTTCGAGAACGCCATGGCCCTCGACATCGCCATGGGCGGCTCCACCAACACGATCCTGCACCTGCTGGCCGCCGCCCAGGAGGCGGGCGTCCCCTTCGGCCTGAACGAGATCGACGCCGTCTCGCGCCGTGTGCCCTGCCTGGCGAAGGTCGCGCCCAACGTCGCGAAGAACCGCACGTACTACATGGAGGACGTGCACCGCGCCGGCGGCATCCCCGCCCTGCTGGGCGAGCTGCACCGCGCGGGCCTGCTCAACGAGGACGTCAACTCCGTCCACAGCGCCTCCCTCGCCGACTGGCTGAAGACATGGGACGTGCGCGGCGGTTCCCCGTCGCCCGAGGCGGTCGAGCTGTGGCACGCGGCCCCCGGCTGCGTCCGCTCCGCCGAGGCGTTCTCCCAGTCGGAGCGCTGGGACTCCCTCGACGAGGACGCCGAGAACGGCTGCATCCGCTCCGCCGAGCACGCCTACTCCAAGGACGGCGGCCTCGCCGTGCTGAAGGGCAACCTCGCGGTCGACGGCTGCGTGGTGAAGACGGCCGGCGTCGACGAGTCGATCTGGACGTTCGAGGGCCCGGCGGTCGTCTGCGAGTCGCAGGAGGAGGCCGTCCAGAAGATCTTGCTGAAGGAGATCAAGGAGGGCGACGTCGTCGTCATCCGCTACGAGGGCCCCAAGGGCGGCCCCGGTATGCAGGAGATGCTCTACCCGACCTCGTACCTGAAGGGCCGCGGCCTCGGGAAGTCCTGTGCACTGATCACCGACGGCCGCTTCTCCGGCGGTACGTCCGGCCTGTCGATCGGTCACGCCTCGCCCGAGGCGGCCGGCGGCGGCACGATCGCCCTCGTCGAGGACGGCGACCGCATCCGCATCGACATCCCGAACCGCACGATCGAGCTCCTCGTCGACGACGCCGAACTGGCCCGCCGTGAGGAGGCGCTGAACGGCGTCTACGCCCCCAAGAACCGCGAGCGGAAGGTCTCCGCCGCGCTGAAGGCGTACGCCGCGATGGCCACCAGCGCCGACAAGGGCGCCGTGCGCGACGTCTCCAAGCTGGGCTGACACGACGTACGGAGCGTAGGGACCTGACGTACGGAGGGCCGCTGCCGGGAGGAGATCCCCGGCAGCGGCCCTCCGCGCGTTCAGCGCCCCGGTCCAGCCGCTGGCCACGGCACGCGCCCGGCCCCGCCGGTCACGTCCGCCGGGCGGTCACCAACCCGCCGGAGCCCCCGCGTCCACCCCGAACACCGTGCCGTCGGGGGCGCCCGCGAAGACGCGTCCCTCGACGACGACCGGCGTGGTCAGCGCGGCCACGACCCGGTCGGTGTCGCCGAGCCGCGGGGGAGTCTCCCCGGTGAGCCGGCCCTTGCGGGCGTCGAGCGCGAGCAGCCGTCCGTCGGCGGTGGTGAAGTACACATACCGCTCGTCGGCCACGGGCGCCGAGCCCTGCGCCACCCCCGTCTCGGCCCGCCACAGCTGCCTGCCCGCCTTCATGTCGACGGCCACGAGCGAACCGCCGATGCCCAGCAGATGGACGCGGTCACCGCGGACGAAGGCGAGCGCCTGCTCCAGCCGCACGGGCAGCGTGAACCGGTCCGTCGTCCCGGCTTCGGCGTCGTAGCGGACGACCCCCACCGTGTCGCCGTACACCCCGCCGCTGGCCACCAGGAAGAGGGCGTCACCACTGGCCCCCACCGGCTTCAGAGCACCGCCCAGCCGCGCGTCCCACACGACGTCCCCGGTCTCGGGGTCCACCGCGGTGACCCGTGTCCGCGCCCCCTCCCCCTCGCCGGTGACACTCGCCACATAGGCGGGCCCGTCCCCGCCGAACGAGGTGAAGTACGCCTCCCGCTGCCCGGGGACGGCACGGCTCCACAGCGTGTCGCCGGTCGCGCCGTCCAAGCCGGTGACGGTGCCGTCGGCCGAGGTCAGCAGGAGCACACCGCCCACGAACCGCCGGCTGCCGTACGCGGTGAGGTCCCGTTCCCAGCGGACCTCGCCGGTCGCCGGGTCGAGGGCCTGCGACCGGCCGCCGGCGTCCGTCGAGACGTGCACCAGACCGCCCGACACGACGGGCGGCTCACTGGTGTCCCCGCTGACGGGGTGCCGCCAGAGCACCCGGCCATCGGCCGGATCCAACGCCGACACCAGCCCCGGCTGCGCGCACACCAGCTTCCCCGCCCCGTACGAGCACTGTGGCGCCCCGGCCTTCTTCGGCGCCGGTTTCGTCGCCCAGGGTTCGAGCGCGGGGGCGGCGGCCACGGTCGCGCGCGGCGTGGCCGCACCGCCGCGTGCCGCGTCCCCGCCGTCGCCGAGCAGCCGCACCGAGCCGAGGACCCCGCCCACGACCAGCACCAGCGCGGTGGCGACGACGAGGACCCGCCGACGCGGCCGACCCCGCTCGCCCTGCCGTGCGGCGTCCGCCGAACCGGAGTCGGCCGCCCCACCGTCCCCCTCGCCCGCAGCCGTACCGTCCGGGCCCGCGGCCCCCTTTTCGGCCAGGGCGTCCCGCGCGCGCTCGCCGCCCGCCCCCGACCCCTGCTCGCGCTGGGCCGGTATGAACGCCTGGGTGTCGTACGAGGCCGCCACGGACCTCAGCCGGTGCATCAGATCGTCCGCCGTGGGCCGGTCCTCGGGCTCCTTGGCGAGGCAGTCCCGCACGAGCGGAGCGAGGTTCTCCGGTACGCCGGTGAGGTCAGGCTCGTCGTGGACCACCTGGTAGGCGACGACGTACGGGCTGTCGGAGTCGAAGGGCCCGCGCCCGGTCGCCGCGTGGACGGTCACCGAGCCGAGGGCGAAGATGTCGGCGGCGGGCCCGACCTCTCTCGGCCGCCGGAACTGCTCCGGGGCCATGAAGGGCGGCGTGCCTATCAACTTGCCGGTCTCGGTGCGCAGTTCGCTGTCCTTGGGCCGCGAGATCCCGAAGTCGATGACTTTGGGCCCGTCCTCGGCGAGGAGCACATTGCTGGGCTTGAGGTCCCGGTGCACCACGCCCGCCCGGTGGATGTCCCGCAGCGCCTCGGCGAGCCCCGCCATCAGACGGCGCAACTGCCCCGGCGGCATGGGCCCGTTCCGCTTGACGTGCTCGGCGAGGGTCGGGCCGGGAATGAAGAGGGTGGCCATCCAGGGCCGGGCGCTGTCGGTGTCGGCGTCGACCACCGGCGCCGTGAACGCGCCGCTCACCTGACGGGCGGCGGCGACCTCCTGCCGGAACCGCCCCCTGAACTCGGGGTCCTTGGCGAACTCGGCGTGCACCACCTTCACTGCGAGCCGCAGCCCGGACGTCGAGGTGGCCAGATGGACGACGCCCATGCCACCGGAGCCGAGACATGACTCCAGGCGGTACTGACCGGCGTACTCGGGAAGTTCCGCTTCCGCTCCCGAACCGGTGTCCCGCTGTGGCGCCATGGGCACACCCCCGTGCTGTTCCGGCCGCTCGCGCGACGCACGGAGCCTAGTCGATGACACGTACGAGACAGAGGCGGCTTGCTAGCCTCCGCGTGCGAAGAAGGCACAGGTGTGCGTGTCTTGATTCAGGGGTATCAAAGGGTCCCCATGGCTGTCATGGGGTGAAACGGGGGGAGATTTCGCATGTCCATCGACCGCGTCGAAGAGATCACGGGCGACAGCGAGGGCGAGCCGACGGCCACGGCCACGGCCGCGACCGCCGCGACGGTGACGGCAGCCGTCCGCTACTACTCGGTCGCCCCCGGCGTCCGCCTCAACGTCCGCAGCGGCCCGAGCACCAGCTACAGCATCGTCCGCGTCCTCTCCGAGGGCGCCAAGGTCCCGATCTTCTGCCAGACCCCGGGCCAGACCATCTCCGGCCCCTACGGCACCACCAACATCTGGGACAACATCGGCGACGGCGACTACATCTCCGACGCCTACGTCTACACCGGCGCCGACGGCTACGTGGCTGGCCGCTGCGGCTGACCCACCAGGGGCAACCGGTACGAGCCGGGAGGGACGCCCTCGCCCGCAGGCCGGGCGGGGGCGACCCGCGTGGGGTGGGGCGGGGCGCCCCGCACGGGGCCGCCGGGACCGCCGACAGCCCGGCCCGTCGCCGCCGACAGCCCGGCCCGTCGCCGCCGACAGCCCGGCCCGTCGCCGCCGACAGCCCGGCCCGTCGCCGCCGAGCGCACCGGAGCCATAATCGACCGGTGAGCGACAAGCAGACCGGAACCGGGGCGAAGCCGC
>NZ_JAMGBG010000179.1 GCF_023516595.1 Streptomyces neyagawaensis
GCGCACCGGAGCCATAATCGACCGGTGAGCGACAAGCAGACCGGAACCGGGGCGAAGCCGCAGCCCGTCAAGGCACCCGCGGCCTCCGCGACCCCGACGGCGGCCAACAAGGCCCCCACGACGCCCAAGGGTCCCCTCCCCGAACCCATCCGCTTCTTCGGGACGACCTGGCTGAACCACGACGGCGACTACACCGCCCGCCGCGTGACCGTCTCCATCGGCTCCCTCGCCGCCGTGGCGGCCTCCTGTCTCGTGCTGCGCCTTGCCTACGAGGGACTGCAACTGGCGGCGGTGGGCGGCTTCGTCTCGATCACGGTCGTCGTCATGTTCGCCGTGTGCAGCGCCCTGGCCTTCGGCCACACCTGGGGTTCGTTCACCCGGCGCCCGGACCCGGACCGCCAGTCCACGCTGCGCGGCCTCCTCGCCATCGGCTTCATAGGCTCCCTCGCCGCCTACTTCCTCCGCTCCCTGAAGGAGGCCCCCGGCGAGTCCCTCCACCGCCGGACCTACGAAACCGCCCTGGCCCAGTACACCCGCCGTACCACCAAGCGCACCGGCAACCCGGCCAAGCGCCGCCCCCGAGGCTGAGTCAGGACAGGCCCCCGGTGGCGGGGCTGGGTGGACGGGGGAACCCTCTCTTCGAACCGCCCCGCACCACAACCATGTCCCCATAACCATGTCCCCATGGACACCCCTCAACGTGCGTCCCGAGCCCACTCGTTCAACAGGGCCGCGGCCCAGTACGCGGCGAGCCGCCCCTCCTACCCGCCGACCCTCCTCCCCACCATCGAGGACCTGGCCGCCCGCCCGTTCGCCCGCTCGACCACCGTCGACGTAGGCGCCGGCACCGGCATCTCCACCGCACTGCTCCACGCCCACGGGGCCCACGTCCTCGCGGTCGAACCCGGCGCCGGCATGGCCGCGGAGTTCCGCCGCACCCACCCCCGCATCCCGCTCGTCCGGGCCGACGGCAACGCCCTCCCCCTCGCCACCGCCTCCGTCGACTTCCTCACCTACGCCCAGTCCTGGCACTGGACCGACCCCACCCGCTCGGTCCCGGAAGCCCTCCGCGTGCTGCGGCCCGGCGGTGCCCTCGCCCTCTGGTGGAACACCGACGCCCTCGACGTCCCCTGGATCGCCGACGCCGCCACCCGCATCCGCCGCTTCCTCGGCCTGGACGTCGACGCCCCCATGGAACAGACCGGCACCACCGGCGCCCCCGCCGCCCTGGAGGCCACCGCCGGCCGGCTGGACTGCGCCCGCCGCCGCATCCGCTGGAGCCGCCGGGTCTCCCTGGACACCCACCTCGCCAACATCGCGACCCACTCGGGCTTCCTGGTCCTCGACGAGACCACCAGAAACACCTTCCTCACCGAGGAACGGGCCCGTCTCCGAGTCCTCTTCCCCGACGAACAGATCGAGGAGACCTACGACGTAGACCTCCTGGTGGCCACCCACCCCTGACCCACGGCCACCCACGCACGGCCCGCCCCACGGCGACCTTCTACGCCCGGACTCTTCACACACCGCGGCGCTCCGCGCCGGGGCCGCCCGCATGCCGCACTCCCACAGCGACCCCGGCGCGCACCACCCCTCACCTCGGCCCGAACCGCCCCTCGCCCCGCACGCACCACACCGCCTCGCGTCCCCTTCGCGCTCCCGTCGTCCACCCCGGGCCCACGCCCCCCTCTCCGCCGTTCACGCCCTCCTCGCCTCCGCGCGCCTTGACGACCGAACCCACTCGGAGCATTATTCATCGCATGATGAATTACTCGCCCGGGAAGTCGGCGTCCCCTCCTCCCGACCCCGCGACAAGCACCGCGAGCACCCCGGCCCCGGCTCCGGCCACGCCGTCCGCTCCCGCCATCCACGCCGAGAACCTCACCGTCACCCGAGGCCCCCGCACGGTGCTCCGCGGCCTCGACTTCGAGGTCCCGCCCGGTCAGATCACCGGCCTCCTCGGCCCCTCCGGCTGCGGCAAGTCGACGTTGATGCGCTCGATCGTCGGCACCCAGGACAAGGTCACCGGCACCCTCCAGGTCCTGGGCCACCCCGCGGGCGCCCCCACCCTCCGCTCCCGCGTCGGCTACGTCACCCAGGCCCCGTCCGTCTACGACGACCTGAGCGTCCGGCAGAACCTCGACTACTTCGCCGCGATCCTCGCCCCGGGCCGTGCCGCCGCCGACCGCCGCCACGAGAACGTCGCCCGAGCCATCGCGGACGTGGACCTCACCAGCCACGCCGACACCCTCGCCGGCAACCTCTCCGGCGGCCAGCGCAACCGTGTCTCCCTGGCAGTCGCCCTCCTCGGCACCCCCGAGCTCCTGGTCCTCGACGAACCCACGGTCGGCCTGGACCCCGTCCTCCGCCGCGACCTCTGGGACCTCTTCCACTCCCTCGCCACCGAGCGCCGGGCCACCCTCCTCATCTCGTCGCACGTCATGGACGAGGCCGAGCGCTGCCACCGCCTCCTCCTGATGCGCGAGGGCGAAATCCTCGCCGACGACACCCCCGAGGCCCTCCGCACCCGCACCCACGCCGACACCGTCGAAGCGGCCTTCCTGCACCTGGTCGACGAGGCCGCCGCGACAGCCTCACCCCAGAAGGAGAGGACTCGATGACCACCCCGGCTGCCACCCCGAAGACCCACCGCCCCACCGAGGCCACACCCCCACCCCGCCCGAGGGCACTCAACTACTCACGTACGACGGCCACGGCCGCCCGCGTCCTCCGCCAGCTCGGCCACGATCCCCGTACGATCGCCCTCCTGCTGCTCATCCCGTGCGTGATGCTGTTCCTGCTGCGCTACGTCTTCGACGGCAGCCCACGCGTCTTCGACTCCATCGGCGCCTCACTTCTCGGCATCTTCCCGCTGATCACCATGTTCCTGGTGACCTCCATCGCCACCCTCCGCGAACGCACCTCCGGCACCCTCGAACGCCTCCTCGCCATGCCCCTCGGCAAGGGCGACCTCATCGCCGGCTACGCCCTCGCCTTCGGCACCCTGGCGATCATCCAGTCCGCCCTCGCCACCGGCCTCGCCGTCTGGTTCCTCGACCTGGACGTCACCGGCTCGCCCTGGCTGCTGCTCCTCGTCGCCCTGCTCGACGCACTCCTCGGCACCGCCCTCGGCCTCTTCGTGTCGGCCTTCGCCTCCTCAGAGTTCCAGGCCGTCCAGTTCATGCCGGCCGTGATCTTCCCCCAGCTCCTTCTCTGCGGCCTGTTCACCGCCCGCGCCGACATGCACCCCGCCCTCGAAGCGATCTCCGACGTCCTCCCCATGTCCTACGCCGTCGACGGCATGAACGAAGTCCTCCTCCACACCGACATGACGGCCACCTTCATCCGGGACGTCGCGATCGTCGCCGGCTGCGCCCTCCTGGTCCTGACCCTGGGAGCGGCGACCCTGAAGCGCCGCACGAGGTGAGCCCCACGGTGCCCCTGTGCCCCCGGGCGCCGCATCCCGCCCACCGGACACGTCACCCGGACCCGCACCCCCGATGGGAGGATGGCCCCAGGACGACGCACCCCCGGAGGGCACCCGCACCATGACCCAGAAAGTCGCAGTCCTCGGCACCGGAAAGATCGGCGAGGCCCTGCTCAGCGGCATGATCCGAGCCGGCTGGGCCCCCGCGGACCTCCTGGTCACCGCCCGCCGCGCCGAGCGCGCCGAGGAACTCCGCACCCGTTACGGCGTCACCCCGGTCACCAACGCGGAGGCCGCGAAGACGGCCGACACCCTGATCCTGACGGTCAAGCCCCAGGACATGGCCGCCCTCCTCGACGAACTCGCCCCCCACACCCCCGCCGACCGCCTGGTCATCAGCGGCGCGGCAGGCATCCCCACCTCCTTCTTCGAGGAGCGCCTGGCAGCGGGCACCCCTGTCGTCCGTGTCATGACGAACACGCCCGCCCTCGTCGACGAGGCCATGTCCGTCATCTCCGCCGGCAGCCACGCGAGCGAGGCCGATCTCGCGCACGCCGACGAGATCTTCGGTGCCGTCGGCAAGACCCTCCGCGTTCCCGAGTCCCAGCAGGACGCCTGCACCGCCCTCTCCGGCTCGGGCCCGGCGTACTTCTTCTACTTGGTCGAAGCCATGACCGACGCGGGCATCCTGCTCGGCCTGCCCCGCGACAAGGCCCACGACCTCATCGTCCAGTCAGCCATCGGCGCGGCCACGATGCTCCGCGACAGCGGCGAACACCCCGTCAAACTCCGCGAGAACGTCACCTCCCCGGCAGGCACCACGATCAGCGCCATCCGTGAACTCGAGAACCACGGCGTACGAGCCGCGTTGATCGCCGCGCTGGAAGCCGCCCGTGACCGCAGCCGCGAACTGGCCTCCGGCAACAACAGCTGACCGCGCCGGCCGCCCGAGCCGCAGCGCCGGGGGCGGGACCCCGCCGTCACACCCCCGGCACCGCGGTCAACCGGCCAACAACCCGATCGCCCGGTACGCCGCGTCCACCCTCGGCCGTGCCATCCCTCTGGCCTTCTCCGCACCCAACCGCAACACCTCTTCCACGTACGCAGGATCGGCGCACAACTCCTTGTGCCTCTGCTGTACGGGCCTGAGGAGCTCGACCACGGCCTCTGCAGTGTCCTTCTTCAAAGCTCCGTACGACTCATATACACCGCTCAGGTCCTCGGGGTTCCCACCTTCACAGGCGGCGAGGATCTCCAGCAGATTGGCGAGCCCCGGCCGTGCCACCCGGTCGTAGACGACCTCGCGTCCGCTGTCCGTCACCGCCCGCATGATCTTCTTGCGCACCACATCCGGCTCGTCCAGCAGATAGACGATGCCCGGTCCCACGTCGTCCGTCTTGCCCATCTTCGACGTCGGTTCCTGCAGATTCATGACCCGGGCCCCGACCTTGGGATGCGTCGCCCGCGGCACCACGAACGCCTGCCCGTACCGCTGGTTGAACCGCACCGCCAGATCCCGCGCCAGCTCCACGTGCTGCGTCTGGTCGTCGCCGACGGGCACCTCGTCCGTCCCGTACGCCAGGATGTCCGCGGCCATCAGCACCGGATACGTCAGCAGCGACAGCCGGACGCTCCCACCCCGGTCCCGCTCCCGCGCGGCTTTCTCCTTGTACTGGATCATCCGCCGCGCCTCACCGTCGGTGGCCACACACTCCAGCACGTACGACAGCCGCGCGTGCTCGTCGACCTGACTCTGTACGAAGACGGTGCACAGCTCCGGCTCCAGCCCGGACGCCAGCAGGAGGGTCGCCGCCTGTCGACTGAGCCTCCGTACCCGTGCCGGATCGTGGTCCACGGTCAGCGCATGCATGTCGACCACACAGAACAAGGCGTCCGTCCGGTGCTGGTCGACCCCGGCCCACTGCCGAACGGCCCCCAGGTAGTTCCCGAGCGTCAGATGTCCGGTCGGCTTGATCCCGCTGAAGACCCGCGTCATCTCTCATCCTCCTGGTCAGGACCACCGCCACCGGCAGGCCGCCCCTGGAGGGAGATACGAGAACGGCCGCCGGAGGGCGGCGGCCGTCGAGTGCGTACGTGAGCGCGGCCGCCGTCAGGCGGCCCACCACTGCTGGTGACACGTACGCGAAGTCATGAGGGCCAGGCTACGTGGCGGGGGCCCGACCCGCAGAGAGTTGACACGCCCTCGGCCCGTCCGTAGTGTTCTCCGGGTTGTCCGACGTGAGCGCCGACCTCGGTCGGTCCCCGGACAGCGATTCCGCAGGTAAACACCAACAATCGACGATCCTTCGTCGTGCCCTTGGCGTGCGTATTTGCAGAATGAGGAATCCGCGTTCGAAAGGACGCAGCCCCCGATTAGCTCGGGAGCGAGGAATCCGCTAAAGTCTCACTCGTCGGAACGGCCCAACAGTCGTGAAGGCAACTCCCGCTGACTGGGAATCAGGCCCGAAAGGATCTGATAGAGTCGGAAGCGCCGGAAAGGGAAACGCGAAAGC
>NZ_JAMGBG010000018.1 GCF_023516595.1 Streptomyces neyagawaensis
CTCGATGACCTCGTGGGCGCCTTCCTTCGCCTTCCGGCGGGCCTCCTGGCGGGCCAGGTACTTGGCCATCGGCAGGACCATCAGGAAGTAGACGACGGCCGCGGTGATGACGAAGGTCAGCGTGGCACCGAGCACCGAGCCCCAGGCGATCTGGATGCCTTTCGTCACCGTGCCGTCCTTGGCGACGACGCAAGGTTCCTTCAGGCAGCTGGTGTAGCTGTCGAGGTTCTTGGTGCCGAACGCCCCCACCAGGGGGTTGATGATGCCCTTCACCACGGAGTTGACGATGTTCGTGAAGGCCGCGCCGATGACCACGGCGACGGCCAGGTCGACGACGTTCCCCCGCATCAGGAAGGCCTTGAAGCCCTCCCAGACACTCGGCTCCTTCTTCTCGCTCACCACGAGGCCCCTCCGCGCTGGTTGTGGAACAAATGACTCCGCAACCTACGTCAAGGCCCGCGCCGGCTGTCCAATTGGGTCCCACCAATGTGGGACTTGACGTGCGGCCGGGGGCCGGGCGCCTCACCACAGCGTCACCGCCAGGCGGGAGGTCGCGCCCGCGCCGGCCAGGCGCGCCGCCGTGGAGCG
>NZ_JAMGBG010000180.1 GCF_023516595.1 Streptomyces neyagawaensis
CTCGGGCTTTCCTCCGGGCGCTTCCCTTCGGTCTTGCGTTTCCGACTCTATCAGATCGTTTTCCGATCCGATTTCCTCGGTGCTTTCCAGGTTTCCGCTTTCGCGTTTCCCTTTCCGGCGCTTCCGACTTTATCAGAAGTTCTGAGTCGGAATTTCCGCCCGGTCCGGGTGGCTCCTGACGCACAGTTGCGTCGGGTTCCCCCCTGGGCGGAGCCGTAAACGTACTGGAGCGGGGCGCCCCGATGCAAATCGAGGGGCCCCGCTCCCAGTCAGGTGCTGACGGAGGGTCAGACCTCAACCACCACAGGCAGGATCATCGGCCTGCGTCGGTATGTGTCCGAGACCCACTTGCCCAGGGTGCGTCGGATGAGTTGCTGCAGCTGGTGGGGCTCGACGACCCCGTCCTGCGCCGAACGCTCCAGGACTTCGGTGATCCTGGGGACGACGTCGCCGAAGGCGGAATCCTCGATACCGGAGCCGCGGGCCTGGATGTGCGGGCCACCGGTGATCTTGCCGGTGGAGGCGTCCACGACCACGAAGACGGAGATGATGCCCTCGTCACCCAGGATCTTGCGGTCCTTCAGGGCCGGCTCGCCGACATCGCCGACCGAGAGGCCGTCGACGTAGACGTAACCCGCCTGGACCTTGCCGGAGATCCTGGCCTTGCCCTCGATGAGGTCGACGGCGACGCCGTCCTCGGCGATGACGATGCGGTCGTGCGGGACGCCGGTCATGGCGCCCAACTCGGCGTTGGCGCGCAGATGACGCCATTCGCCGTGGACCGGCATCAGGTTCTTCGGGCGGCAGATGTTGTAGAAGTACAGCAGCTCGCCGGCCGAGGCGTGTCCGGAGACATGGACCTTGGCGTTGCCCTTGTGGACGACGTTGGCGCCCCAGCGGGTCAGGCCGTTGATGACGCGGTACACCGCGTTCTCGTTGCCGGGGATCAGCGACGAGGCCAGGATCACCGTGTCGCCCTGGACGATACGGATCTGGTGGTCCCGGTTGGCCATGCGGGACAGGGCCGCCATCGGCTCGCCCTGGGAGCCCGTGCAGACGAGGACGACCTCGTGGTCGGGCAGGTCGTCGAGCGTCTTCACGTCCACGACCAGGCCCGGCGGGACCCTCAGATAGCCCAGGTCCCTCGCGATACCCATGTTGCGGACCATCGAGCGGCCGACGAAGGCGACCCGGCGGCCGTACTCGTGGGCCGCGTCCAGGATCTGCTGGATGCGGTGGACGTGGCTGGCGAAGCTGGCCACGATGATGCGCTTGCGGGCGCCCGCGAAGACCTGGCGCAGAACATTGGAGATGTCCCGCTCGTGCGGGGTGAAGCCCGGGACCTCGGCGTTGGTCGAGTCGGAGAGGAGGAGGTCGATGCCCTCCTCACTCAGCCGGGCGAACGCGTGGAGATCGGTCAGACGGTTGTCCAGCGGAAGCTGGTCCATCTTGAAGTCGCCGGTGTGGACGACCATGCCCGCGGGGGTGCGGATCGCCACGGCCAGGGCGTCGGGGATCGAGTGGTTGACCGCGACGAACTCGCAGTCGAAGGGGCCGATGCGCTCGCGGTTCCCCTCCGCCACCTCGAGGGTGTACGGGCGGATGCGGTGCTCCTGGAGCTTCGCCTCGATGAGGGCGAGGGTCAGCTTGGAGCCGATCAGCGGGATGTCGGGCTTCTCGCGCAACAGATACGGGACACCACCGATGTGGTCCTCGTGGCCGTGCGTGAGGACGATGCCCTCGATGTCCTCGAGGCGGTCCCGGATGGACGAGAAGTCCGGCAGGATCAGGTCGATTCCGGGCTGCTCCTCCTCGGGGAAGAGCACTCCGCAGTCGACGATCAGCAGTCGGCCGCCGTACTCGAAGACGGTCATGTTGCGGCCGATCTCGCCGAGGCCGCCGAGCGGGGTGACCCGCAGGCCACCCTCGGGCAGAGGCGGGGGCGAGCCCAGTTCAGGATGCGGATGACTCAAAAGACTCTCCTCACCACGCGCGCCACGTGCCTGTGTGGCACGTGGCGCGCGTGACGTTCGTGCATAAGCAGTTGTGTATGGGGATGCAGGCACTCGCGTCCTGCGTATTCAGTTGTGAAGTCGGATGCCGCACTGTGCGATGCCAGGTCGCGCCGCGCGAAGTCTGGTGTTAGAGCTGTACCCCGCCGGCAGCAAGATCGATCTTGAGCTGGGCGGTCTCCTCGGGCGAGAGCTCGACCATCGGGGCGCGCAGCGGTCCGGCGGGCAGTCCCTGGAGGGCGAGCGCCGCCTTGGTGGTCATCACGCCCTGGGTGCGGAACATGCCCGTGAAGACCGGGAGCAGCTTCTGGTGGATCTCCGTGGCCTTCTGGACGTCGCCGGAGACGTACGCCTCGACGAGGGTGCGCAGCTCCGGGGTGACGACGTGGCCCACGACGGAGACGAAGCCGACCGCGCCCACGGAGAGCAGCGGCAGGTTCAGCATGTCGTCACCGGAGTACCAGGCGAGGCCCGAGCGGGCGATGGCCCAGCTGGCGCGGCCGAGGTCCCCCTTGGCGTCCTTGTTGGCGACGATCCGCGGGTGCTCGGCGAGGCGGACGATCGTCTCGGTGTCGATGGGGACGCCACTGCGGCCCGGGATGTCGTAGAGCATCACCGGGAGGTCGGCGGCGTCCGCGATGGCCCGGAAGTGGCGGTACAGGCCCTCCTGCGGGGGCTTGTTGTAGTACGGCGTGACGACGAGGAGGCCGTGCGCGCCGATCCGCTCGGCGGTGCGGGCCAGCTCGATGCTGTGGTGGGTGTCGTTCGTGCCGACGCCGGCGATGATGTGGGCGCGGTCGCCCACGGCCTCCAGGACGGCTCGTACCAGGTCCGATTTCTCCGCGTCACTGGTGGTGGGGGACTCACCGGTGGTCCCGTTGATCACCAGGCCGTCGTTGCCTGCGTCCACCAGGTGGGTGGCGAGCCGCTGCGCGCCGTCGAGGTCGAGTGCGCCGTCCGCCGTGAAGGGCGTGACCATGGCGGTGAGGACCCGCCCGAAGGGGGTCTGCGGAGTCGAGGTCGGAGCCATGGGTAACACGCTACTCGTTGCTCAGGGCGGGGTCTGCCCTCGGGAGCCGGGAAAAGTCAGGACAAATGCGGAGCCCGGCACTGCCTGCTCGGGGGTTCAAGCAGTGCCGGGTCCGTTTGATCAGGCTAGATGAACTTCGCGAAATGCCGCAATACGGACACTTCACTCGGCTGACCCGTACATCTGTGCCTGGCCGAAACGCATCTGTTCATTGAGGTGTCCGCGCCTCAGGGGGCGACCCGGCCGTTGGCATTGAAGGCGGCGTGGGTCAGCGGCATGAGCCTGGCCCACTCCGCTTCCATCTTCTCGCCGACCATCTCGATCTCCCGCTGCGGGAAGGACGGCACCTTCGCCAGCTCGTGCTGGGTGCGCAGGCCGAGGAAGTGCATCAGCGAGCGCGCGTTGCACGTGGCGTACATCGAGGAGAAGAGCCCGACCGGCAGCACCGCGCGGGCGACCTCACGCGCCACCCCGGCGGCGAGCATCTCCTGATACGCCTCGTACGCGTGGACGTACGAGTCCTCCATGACCCGTCCGACCAGCTCCTGCTGCCCCTGGGTGCCCTCGACGAAGACGTACTTGCCGGGGCGGCCCTCCTGGACGAGCTTGCGGGACTCGTCGGGGACGTAGAAGTGGGGCTGGAGCTCCCGGTAGCGACCCGACTCCTCGTTGTACGAGTTGTGCACGACGATCCCGTTCGCGAGGAAGTTGTGCCAGGGGCCTTCCACGGAAAGGTCGTAGGTCATCTCTTCGCCGTCCTGCTCGATGGCGACGATCCGGTCCGGCACCGCTTTGGCGATCTTGCCGCCGCGCTGGGCCAGGGCTTGCTCTTCAGCGCTCTTGATCGCATGACAGGGCTCACACGCGGGCGCGAGGTTCCTCTCGTCGAGGGCCCGGGTCAGATCACCAGCCACCGGAACCACGTGATCCAGGGCGAGATCCGCACGGGGGAAGCGCTGACCGCACAGGTGGCAGCTGTCGGTCTCCTTGATCAGGCGTTCTCGCTGCATGGAGGTCCACACGCCGATCCCTCGCCGCAGGCTCGGCGGCACCAGTGCCTCCGACGGACGGGGGGCGGTCCCCGCCACCATGACCGCGTCACCGACGGCCAGTTCCCCGGCCTTGCACCAGCCCTCGGGCGTGAACACCGCGTGATCGACCGTGGAGCGGAGCGTCTTCCCAGACTCCGTGGTGATCCTGATGAGAGGCTTCACCCCGGACTCGATGACATCGACGATCCTGGCACGCCGGGCGAGCATCGTCTCTTCGTCGTAGCAGCGCACGTGGTTGCGACGAACCGACTCGAGCTTGCGAAGCCGCGTACTGGGGTGCAGTTCCCGGAATTCCGCCACGGCCGACTCGGCTGCCTCACGGCTCTCGTACAGGCCGAGGTAGTGGTTCCTGCCGCCACGCCGGACCTGTGCCGTCCACTTTCCGGCCCTGCTGTGCCAGGTCACTCCACCGGCGGAATGCGGAAGGCGGTCCTCGACGCCGAGGTGCCAGAGCTTGTACAGCTCGGCGATGGTGCGTCGACGGAGGTTGCCCGCCTCGCTCTCCAGCGTGATCTCGGTGTCACCCGCGATGCACCAGCCCACGCGGTGGCGCATGAACTCGCGGAAGACGAAGATCGGGGCGCTGATGAAGAAGGTCATCGAGTTGTGCTCGAAGGGGCTGCCGTGCCGGTCCCGCATGAGGTAGTTGATGAGGCCCTTGGAGCGCTCCGGGTCCCTCTTCAGCTCGTCCAGCGACTGCTCGCCGGCCGTGGAGACGCGGGCCGCCCACAGCACGTCGGAGTCGGACGCGCTGTGCTTGACCAGCTCGACGGTGACATCGCTGCGGAAGCTGGGCTTGAGATCGTCGGCGGGGGTGTCGGTCACGGCTCGAAAGGTCCTTCCCATTGCTGCTCTCGGGCGGCGCCCACTCTACGGGCCGCCACCGACAAGGGAGCGGTTGGCCTGAGTTGTACCGCCTTGTGCCCCCATCGGCCCCCGGGAGTGGTGGGCCCGGGTCCGGCTCGGTAGCCTCACCCGGCACAACCTGTGCGTGGATCGAGTGAGGATCAGCCGTGCCCCTGCCCTTCCTGACCGCCGATCGCGCCTTCGACCAGGCGGTGGACGAGGCGCTGCCGTTCGACGACCGCGACCGCTGGCGGCGGCCCTACCGGCCCGGCCCGTGGCGGGTCGGCGCGGCCGCGCTCCTGCTGCTGCTCGCGTCGTACGTGCTGGTCGCGGCGGTCATCATCGCGGCGGCCGACTCGCCGCAGGCGGGCGCGCTGTGCTTCGGGGCGGCGCTGCTGATCATCGCCTGCACACTGCGACTGCTGCGGGTCGGCATCTGGGTGAGTGCGCGGGGCGTGCGTCAGGTGAGCTTCTTCCGGACGCGTACGGCGTCGTGGGAGCCGAACGTGTCGGTGCGCACGGTGCAGCAGCCAGTGCGGTGGCTCGGGCTGCCGCGGTCCGTGCAGGGGCAGGCGCTGCTCCTGGTGCGCAGGGACCGGGTCCAGGAGTATGTGACGCCGCTGATGACCAGCCACAACGCCGACTTCCTGGCGCGTGCGGAGGCCTTCGACCGGGCAGCCCACACGATCGGGGCATGGGCGGCCGCGTACGGGCGCGCCGCGTAGCAGATCGAACGGGTGAGGGGCCGGTCCGTGTGTGCGGGCCGGCCCCTCACCCGTTGGTGGGATGTCAGGGGGTCGGGATCGGCTTGCCGTCGTGGAGCGCGATGGCGCGCTGCATCGCCTTGCGGGCCCGCGGGGTGTCGCGGGCGTCGTGGTAGGCGACGGCGAGGCGGAACCAGGTGCGCCAGTCGTCGGGGGCGTCCTCGGTCTCCGCCTTGCGCTGCGCGAAGACCTCGTCGGCCGAGGCACGGTCGATGCGGCCGCTCGGGGTGCGCTTCAACTCGTCGACGGGCAGGCCGCCTTCGGCATCGAGTTCGGCGGCGAGCTGGTTGGCCCTGCGGACGAACTGGGTGTTCTTCCACAGGAACCAGATGCCGATCGCGGGCAGGACGAGGACGGCGACGCCGAAGGCGATCGTGATCGGTGTGCCGGTCTCGATGAGCATGACCCCGCGGCTGCCGACCAGGACGAAGTAGACGACCAGGACGGCTGCCGTGACGGCGTAGGTGATCTTCGCGCGCATGGTGGGTGCCCGGCCGATCAGCCCAGGTCGAGGAAGTGCTCGAGGCCGAAGGTGAGGCCCGGGGTCTGCACCACGCGGCGGGCGCCGAGCAGGATGCCCGGCATGAAGCTGCTGTGGTGCAGGGAGTCATGACGGACCGTCAGGGTCTCGCCCTCGCCGCCGAGCAGCACCTCCTGGTGGGCGAGGAGGCCCCGCAGGCGTACGGCGTGGACGGGGACGCCGTCGACGTCGGCGCCCCGCGCTCCGTCCAGGCCCGTGGCCGTGGCGTCCGGTGCCGGGGCGGTGCCGGCGGCGCGGCGGGCCTCGGCGATGAGCTGGGCGGTGCGGGTGGCGGTGCCGCTGGGGGCGTCGACCTTGTTCGGGTGGTGCAGCTCGACGACCTCGACGGACTCGAAGTAGGGCGCGGCGATCTGCGCGAACTTCATGGTGAGGACGGCCCCGATGGAGAAGTTGGGCGCGATGAGCACGCCGGTCTCCGGGGAGCCGTCCAGCCAGGCCTTCAGCTGCGCGAGGCGCTCGTCCGTCCAGCCCGTGGTGCCGACGACCGCGTGGATGCCGTTGCGGACGCAGAAGTCGAGGTTGTCCATGACCGAGGCGGGCGTGGTCAGTTCCACGGCGACCTGGGCGCCCTGCTCGGTGAGGGTCTCCAGCTTGTCGCCCCGGCTCAGGGCGGCGACCAGTTCCATGTCCTCGGCGGCCTCGACGGCCTTGACCGCCTCGGAGCCGATACGGCCCTGTGCACCGAGGACCGCCACGCGCAGCTTGCTCATCTGTCTTGCTTCCTTCTGGGCCTTGTGGGAGAGGTCAGGCGACGGTGTCGTGGAGTCGGGACGCCTGTTTGTCCTTGAGCGGGCCGATCACCGACAGGGAGGGGCGCTGCCCGAGGACGTCGCGGGCCACGGCGCGGACCTCGTCCGGTGTCACCATGGCGATCCGGGTCAGCATCTCGTCGACGGACATCTGCTCGCCCCAGCACAGCTCGCTCTTGCCGATGCGGTTCATGAGGGCGCCGGTGTCCTCCAGGCCGAGGACGGTGGAGCCCTTCAGCTGGCCAATGGCCCGGTCGATCTCCTCGTCGGGCAGTCCGTGCTCGGCGACCTGGTCGAGCTCGTCGCGGCAGATCTTGAGCACGTCGTGGACCTGGGAGGGGCGGCAGCCGGCGTAGACGCCGAAGAGGCCGCAGTCGGCGAAGCCGGACGTGTACGAGTACACGCTGTAGGCGAGGCCGCGCTTCTCCCTGACCTCCTGGAAGAGGCGGGAGGACATGCCGCCGCCGAGCGCGGTGTTGAGGACGCCGAGGGCCCAGCGGCGCTCGTCGGTGCGGGCGAGGCCGGGCATGCCGAGGACGACGTGGGCCTGCTCGGTCTTGCGGCCGATCAGCTCGACGCGGCCGGCCGTGCGCAGGCTGCGCCGGCCGTCGCGCGGAGCGATCGGGGTGGCGTCGGCGCGGCTGAGGGCGCCGGCCTTCTCGAAGGCCGCGCGGACCTGTCGTACGACCTTGTTGTGGTCGACGTTGCCGGCGCAGGCGACCACGAGGTGGGTGGGGTCGTAGTGCTTCTTGTAGAAGCGGCGGATGCGGTCGGCGGTGAGGGCGTTGACCGTGTCGACCGTGCCGAGGACGGGGCGGCCGAGGGGGGAGTCGCCGAACATGGTGTGCGCGAACAGGTCGTGCACGCAGTCGCCCGGGTCGTCCTCGGTCATCGCGATCTCTTCGAGGATGGCGCCGCGTTCGACGTCGACGTCCTCCTCGCGGATCAGCGAGCCGGTGAGCATGTCGCAGACGACGTCGATGGCGAGGGGCAGGTCGGAGTCGAGCACGCGCGCGTAGTAGCACGTGTACTCCTTCGCCGTGAACGCGTTCATCTCGCCGCCGACCGCGTCGATCGCGGACGATATGTCGAGCGCGCTGCGCCGGGTCGTGCCCTTGAAGAGCAGGTGCTCCAGGTAGTGCGTGGCGCCGTTCAGGGCGGGCGTCTCGTCGCGGGAGCCGACGTGGGCCCAGATGCCGAAGGTGGCGGAGCGCACCGACGGCAGGGTCTCGGTGACGATGCGCAGGCCGCCCGGGAGGGTGGTCCTGCGGACGGTGCCGATGCCGTCGGCGCCCTTGATCAGGGTTTGGGTACGGGCGACGGCCCGCGCCTCCGTGGAGGTGCGGGCCGTCGCCTTGGAGCTACGCGACGTCACTTGTCGGCGTCGTCCTTCTTCTCGTCCGAGCCCTCTTCGCCCTCGATCACGGGGATGAGGGAGAGCTTGCCGCGGGAGTCGATCTCGGCGATCTCGACCTGGACCTTCTGGCCCACGCCGAGGACGTCCTCGACGTTCTCCACGCGCTTGCCGCCGGCGAGCTTGCGGATCTGCGAGATGTGCAGCAGGCCGTCCTTGCCCGGGAGCAGCGACACGAACGCGCCGAAGGTCGTCGTCTTCACGACGGTGCCCAGGTAGCGCTCGCCGACCTCCGGCATGGTCGGGTTGGCGATGCCGTTGATCGTGGCGCGGGCGGCCTCGGCGGCCGGGCCGTCGGCGGCACCGATGTAGATGGTGCCGTCGTCCTCGATCGTGATCTCGGCGCCGGTGTCCTCCTGGATCTGGTTGATCATCTTGCCCTTGGGGCCGATGACCTCGCCGATCTTGTCCACGGGGATCTTGACGGTGATGATCCGCGGGGCGTTGGGGGACATCTCGTCCGGGGTGTCGATCGCTTCCATCATCACGTCGAGGATGTGGAGGCGGGCGTCACGGGCCTGCTTGAGGGCGGCGGCCAGGACGGAGGCCGGGATGCCGTCCAGCTTGGTGTCGAGCTGGAGGGCGGTCACGAACTCCTTGGTGCCGGCGACCTTGAAGTCCATGTCGCCGAAGGCGTCCTCGGCACCGAGGATGTCGGTGAGGGTGACGTAGTGCGTCTCGCCGTCGATCTCCTGGGAGATCAGGCCCATGGCGATACCGGCGACGGGGGCCTTCAGGGGCACACCGGCGTTCAGCAGCGACATGGTGGAGGCGCAGACCGAACCCATGGAGGTCGAGCCGTTCGAGCTGAGCGCCTCGGAGACCTGGCGGATCGCGTAGGGGAACTCCTCGCGCGTCGGCAGGACCGGGACGAGGGCGCGCTCGGCAAGGGCGCCGTGGCCGATCTCGCGGCGCTTCGGGGAGCCGACGCGGCCCGTCTCGCCGGTGGAGTACGGCGGGAAGTTGTAGTTGTGCATGTAGCGCTTGCGCGTCACCGGCGACAGGGTGTCGAGCTGCTGCTCCATGCGGAGCATGTTGAGGGTGGTGACGCCCAGGATCTGCGTCTCGCCACGCTCGAACACGGCGGAGCCGTGCACGCGCGGGATGGCCTCGACCTCGGCGGCGAGCGTACGGATGTCCGTGACGCCACGGCCGTCGATGCGCTTCTTCTCCTTGATGACGCGCTCACGGACCAGGGACTTGGTCAGCGAGCGGTACGCGGCGGAGATCTCCTTCTCGCGGCCCTCGAACTGCGGGAGCAGCTTCTCGGCGGCGAGCGCCTTGACGCGGTCCAGCTCGGTCTCGCGCTCCTGCTTGCCGGCGATGGTGAGCGCCTGGGCGAGCTCGTCCTTGACGGCGGCCGTGAGGGCCTCCAGGACGTCGTCCTGGTAGTCGAGGAAGATCGGGAACTCGCCGGTGGGCTTGGCGGCCTTCGACGCGAGGTCCGACTGGGCCTTGCAGAGGACCTTGATGAAGGGCTTCGCGGCGTCCAGACCGGCGGCGACGACCTCCTCGGTCGGCGCCTCGGCGCCGCCCTTGACCAGCTGGATGGTCTTCTCGGTGGCCTCGGCCTCGACCATCATGATCGCGACGTCGCCGTCCTCCAGGGTGCGGCCCGCGACGACCATGTCGAAGACGGCGTCCTCGAGCTCGGAGTGCGTCGGGAAGGCCACCCACTGGCCGTTGATCAGTGCGACGCGGACGCCGCCGATCGGGCCGGAGAAGGGCAGACCGGCCAGCTGCGTGGACGCGGAGGCGGCGTTGATCGCCACGACGTCGTACAGGTGGTCGGGGTTGAGCGCCATGATCGTGGCGACGACCTGGATCTCGTTACGCAGGCCCTTCTTGAAGGACGGGCGCAGCGGGCGGTCGATGAGGCGGCAGGTGAGGATGGCGTCCTCGGAGGGACGGCCCTCACGGCGGAAGAAGCTGCCGGGGATCTTGCCGGCGGCGTACATCCGCTCCTCGACGTCCACCGTGAGGGGGAAGAAGTCGAGCTGGTCCTTGGGGTTCTTGGAGGCGGTGGTGGCCGACAGCACCATGGTGTCGTCGTCCAGGTACGCCACGGCGGAGCCGGCGGCCTGCTTGGCCAGGCGGCCCGTCTCGAAGCGGATGGTGCGGGTGCCGAAGGAACCGTTGTCGATGACGGCCTCGGCGTAGTGGGTCTCGTTCTCCACTAGCGATCTCTCCGTTACATTGTCGTCTTTTGTCCCGCGCTGTCCGTGTGACAGGGGACGGTGGCGGAGAAGCGCTCCGTGCGGTGCGGGCCGGTCTTCGATCGAAGCACCCGGGGTTCGCTGCCCCGGGGGCCACTACCGAGGACCGGCGGCGGCGTGGTGCGCTTCTCCTCGTTCGGTCGCGTGCGGTCACCCGTCCCGGGTGTCCTCACGCTGTGTCGTACATATGGCGTTGTGCTACCACACTACAAAGGGGCGGTGACACTCCGCACGTTTCCGTACGTACGACAAGGTCCGTACGTACGGCAAAGGGAGCGGCCCCCGATCGTTTCGGGAACCGCTCCCTTCACGGCGTCCTACTTGGCGCCGGCCGCACCGCGGCGGATGCCGAGGCGGTCGACCAGCGTACGGAAGCGCTGGATGTCCTTCTTGGCCAAGTACTGCAGCAGACGGCGGCGCTGACCGACCAGGATCAGCAGACCACGACGGGAGTGGTGGTCGTGCTTGTGGGTCTTGAGGTGCTCGGTCAGGTCCGAGATACGGCGCGAGAGCATCGCGACCTGGACCTCGGGGGAGCCGGTGTCGCCCTCCTTGGTACCGAACTCGGCGATGATCTGCTTCTTCGTAGCGGCGTCGAGCGACACGCGATACTCCTTCTGAGTCTCTTCGATGCCACCGAGCGCCCCTGGTCTTCGTCTCAGGGGGACTTCTGTGACTCGGGTGGCGGGATCCGTCGGCGCTGCCCAGCGGGGTCCCCGGAGGGAGTCCGCGGGGTGCGTACACAGACGGCCGTCACACAGCGTACCAGCACGCCAGGACGGTCCTGCCCGGGGGCCGGTCGGCGCGGGACGGGCGGTCAGCCGGTCATAGCGCGGGCGGCGGTGTAGACGTCGAAGACGGCCAGGGCCAGCGGGATCAGGGTCAGCAGGACGAAGCCCTCGAGGATCTCCAGGAAGCGGCCCCAGAAGGGGGTGAGGCCGCCGCGGGGGACGATCAGGCCGATCGCGGTGATCAGCGCGGCCAGCGCGGCGATGGCGACGACGAGCCAGACGGTACGGATCTCCAGGGCCGTGCGGTCGCCGGTGAGGGCCTCGCGGATCACCGCGTGCGGAGGGTCGAGGGCCAGCCCGAGGCCCAGCAGGACGAGGGAGCCGAGGCCCGCGGCGAGGCAGGCGCCGACCTGGGCGGTGTAGCGGAAGAGCTGGGCGCGCATCAGGAGGGCGGCGGCGGTCGCGAACGCGAGCAGCTGCGCCCAGACGTCGCCGGAGAAGCCGAGGACGGCGGCGGAGGCGACGGCGAGCAGGGCGCAGCCGCCGACGAGGCCGACCAGCAGTTCGTGGCCGCGCCGGGCCTGGGCCTCGATCCGGGCCAGGTCGACCGGCTCCTGCGGGGCGGGGTCGGCGCCGTACGCGGCACGGCCGGTGCTCGGGGGTTCGTAGCCGATGGGGAGGCGGGCGAACCGCATGGACATGCCCGGCAGGAAGGCCAGGGTCATGACGGCGAGAGGGGCGCACAGGGCGGCGATCTCGGTGGGCGTCCAGCTCAGCAGGATCGCGACGAACACCGTGACCATGGCGACGGCGGAGGCGAACACGCAGGCGACGAACGGGCCGTCGCCGCGAGGGGAGCAGACGGTCAGGACGACGGAGGCCACCAGCACGGCCGCGCAGCCGAGCAGGAACTGGAGTTTACCGACGCCCTGGCCGTCGGTGAGCGGGAGGAGTCCGGAACCGCCGACGCCCGCGTTGACCAGGGCGCCGATCCCGAGGGCGACGGCCGAGGCGCGGTCGCCGTAGACCCGGGCGCGGACGGCGGCGAGGGCGAGGAGGACGACACCGGCCACGGCCGCGAGGACGCCGATCCGACTGTGCATGTCGTGCCGCGGGTCGGCGGTCCAGACGACGAAGGCGAGCAGGACGGGCAGGACGCCACCGCCGACGAGGCCGGCGGCGCGCGTCAGCTCACCGCTCCACAGCCGGTGGTCGCGGGTCACGGCGGAGGCCACCGCTTCGGAGACGTCGTCGAAGACGGCTGGGGGCAGTGAGTCGGCGAAGGGCCGCAGGGTGAGAAGTTCGCCGTCGAGAATGCGCTGTGCGGCGAAGGAGCGCGCGCTGTCGAGAACCGTGCCGTCGCGGCGCACGAGGTGGTAGCCGACCGGGGCGCCCTCGGCGGGGCGCTGCCGGGAGAGTCTGAGGATCTCCGGGCAGAGGTCGGCGACCGGCACGTCGTCCGGCAGGGCCACGTCGATACGGCTGTCGGGCGCGACGATCGTGACCCGGCAGAAGCCCAGTCCCGTAGCGGCCCCGGCCGGGGCTCCCTGGCCGGGCGCGCCCGCTCCGGCTGTCGTCGCGGAGGCCGTCATGCTCACCTGCTGCTCCCCCTCGGTGTTGGTTCCGCGTCCGCGGTGTGAAGGTCCTGCGCCCCTTCCCCGGGGTCGTCCCACGGGTGGTCCGGCGGGACGCGAGGGAGGGGTCGGTGCGGTGGGCGGCCGGTGTCCGGGCGGCTCCGCATCGCGCGGATTGCCCTGTTTCGCCGACCGGATTCGTGTGTGCTCACGCGAATCCACCGGCACCCTACCGCCCGTCGGTGGGGGCCCGGGTCAGTAGGATCGCGCGGCGGCCCGCGTCCGCCCGACACGGGGCGGCGGACGGAACTCTCCGGGTCCGGCAAGGGAATTGGTGAGCGGTGAGCCAGATCGTTGTGAAGCGTCCACCGAGGGCGCTGCCGTCCGAGGTGCCGACGAACGAGGTCGTCCTGCAGCCTCCGCCGGAGTTGCCGCGCGGCCAACAGGAGAGCGTGCTGCTGCAGTTGCTGCCCACGCTCGGCATGGGCGGCTCGGTGGTCTTCTTCTTCACGAGCGGTCATCCGTTCATGAAGGTGATGGGCATGGTGATGATCGCGTCGACGATCGCCATGTCCATCGCGATGGTGGTGCGCTACCGCCGCGGCTCCCAGACGCAGTTGGCGGACATCCGCCGCGACTATCTGCTGTACCTGTCGCAGGCCCGGCGCTCCGCCGTCGAGACCGCGGGGAAGCAGCGCGACGCCCAGTACTACCTGCACCCCTCCCCCGACCAGCTGTGGGCGCTGGTCGCCGAGGGCAGCCGGCTGTGGGAACGGCGGCCGGGTGACGAGGACTTCGCGCAGGTGCGCATCGGTCTCGGCCCGCAGGGTCTCGCCACCCCGCTGATCGCCCCGGAGACCGGGCCGGTCGAGCAGTTGGAGCCGCTGGCCGCGGGCGCGATGCAGCGCTTCCTCGCCACCCACGACACCCTCGACGACCTGCCGATGGCGGTGTCGCTGCGCGCCTTCCAGCACGTCACCGTGGGCGGTGAGCAGGAGTCGGTACGGGCGTCGGTGCGCGCCCTGACCGGTTCGCTGGCCGCGCTGCACTCACCGGCGGACCTGATAATCGTGGTGATGGCCGGGCGGGAGGCCCTGCCGCACTGGGAGTGGGCCAAGTGGCTGCCGCACGTGCAGGCGCCCGGTGCCGCGGACGGCGCCGGCAGCCGCCGTCTCATCGGCGGCGATCCCCGCGACCTGGAGGACCTGCTGGCCGCCCGTCTCACCGGCCGCCCCCGCTTCCACGCCGGCGCGGCACCACTCCCCGACGAGCCGCACATCGTGGTCGTCCTCGACGGGATGTCCCTGCCGCCGGACTCCGTCCTCGCCTCCGCCGAGGGCCTCCAGGGCGTGACCGTCGTCGAGGTGGTACCCGGCGAGCCGGGCGGCGCCCGGGGCGACCTCTCCGTCCTCGTGCACCCCGGGTCGCTGCACCTGGAGTCGGGGCACGGGCTGGTCTACGAGGGGGTGCCCGACGCCCTGTCGTACGCGGCGGCGGAGGCGCTGGCCCGGCAGTTGGCGCCGCTGCGCATGGCGTCGGGCGGGGACGACGACGAACCGCTGCTCGCCAACCTGGAGTTCACGGATCTGCTGGGCCTCGGGGACGCGGCATCGGTGGACACGAACCGGACCTGGCGGCCGCGCGCGCTCGCCGAGCGGCTGAGGGTGCCGATCGGTGTCGGCGAGGACGGCCGGCCCGTGATGCTCGACCTGAAGGAGGCCGCGCAGGAGGGCATGGGCCCGCACGGTCTGTGTGTGGGCGCCACGGGCTCCGGCAAGTCGGAGCTGCTGCGCACGCTCGTGCTCGGCCTCGCGGTGACGCACTCCTCGGAGACCCTGAACTTCGTCCTCGCCGACTTCAAGGGCGGCGCGACCTTCGCCGGTATGGCCCGGATGCCGCACGTCGCCGCCGTGATCACCAACCTGGCCGACGATCTCACCCTGGTCGACCGCATGGGCGACTCCATCCGGGGCGAGCTCAACCGCCGCCAGGAGATGCTGCGCGACGCGGGCAACTACGCCAACATCCACGACTACGAGAAGGCGCGCGCGGCGGGTGCCCCGCTCCAGCCGATCCCCTCGCTGGTGCTGGTGATCGACGAGTTCAGCGAACTGCTCACCGCGAAGCCCGACTTCATCGAGATGTTCGTGCAGATCGGCCGGATCGGGCGGTCGTTGGGCGTGCATCTGCTGCTCGCGTCGCAGCGCCTGGAGGAGGGGCGGCTGCGGGGCCTGGAGACGTATCTGTCGTACCGCGTCGGTCTGCGGACGTTCTCGGCCGCCGAGTCGCGGGCCGCGCTGGGTGTGCCGGACGCCTACGAGCTGCCGAACGTGCCGGGTTCCGGGTTCCTGAAGTTCGGCACGGACGAGATGGTGCGCTTCAAGGCGGCGTACGTGTCCGGGGTGTACCGCTCGGGCGCGGCGGGCTCGGGCGCGGCGGGCGGGCCCCGGGCGGTGGACCGGCGGCCGGTGCTGTTCACCGCGACGGAGGTGCCGGTGCGGTACGCGGCGGTGCCGCGGCCCCGTACGGAGCCCGCGTCCGACGCGGACGACGCGCTCGCCGACACGGTGCTGGACGTGGTGGTGCGGCGGTTGGAGGCGCAGGGTCCGGCGGCCCACCAGGTGTGGCTGCCGCCGCTGGACAGCCCGCCGTCGCTGGACGTGCTGCTGCCCGGGCTGACGGCCGTGGAGGGCCGGGGGCTGACCCAGCCGGGGTACGAGGGCGCGGGCCGGCTGGTCGTCCCGGTCGGCATCGTCGACAAGCCGTTCGAGCAGCGGCGTGATCCGCTGTGGGTGGACTTCTCCGGTGCGGCGGGCCACATGCAGATCATCGGGGGCCCGCAGTCCGGCAAGTCGACGCTGCTGCGCACCCTGATCTCGTCGTTCGCGCTCACGCACACACCGCACGAGGTGCAGTTCTACGGGCTGGACTTCGGCGGTGGCGGTATGTCGGCGGTGGCCGGGCTGCCGCATGTGGGCGGGGTCGCCTCGCGGCTGGACCCGGAGAAGGTGCGGCGCACGGTCGCCGAGGTGTACGGCGTGATGACGCGCCGGGAGGAGTACTTCCGGGCGCAGGGCATCTCGTCGATCGCCGAGTTCCGGGCGCGGCGCGCCCGGGGCGACATCTCGGTCTCGGACCAGCCGTGGGGGGACGTCTTCCTCGTCATCGACGGGTGGGGCTCCTTCCGCACGGACTACGAGGGTCTGGACGCGGTGGTCCTGGACATGGCGGCGCGGGGCCTCGGGTACGGCATCCACCTGGTGCTGGCCGTGTCCCGTTCGATGGAGGTCCGTTCGAACCTCAAGGACCACATCATGAACCGCCTGGAGCTGCGGCTCGGCGACCCGATGGACTCCGAGATCGATCGCAAGGTCGCGGTGAACGTGCCCACGGGGGTGCCGGGGCGGGGCCTTGCGCCGCAGAAGCTGCACTTCATGGCGGCGGTGCCGCGGATCGACGGGCTGACCTCCGACACGGATCTGGCGGACGCCACGACCGCGCTGGCCGGTGAGGTCGCACGGCACTGGGAGGCTCCGGGCGCGCCGGAGGTGCGGTTGCTGCCGCGGCGGGTTCCGGTGGAGCAGTTGCCGCCGGGCGATCGCCTCCCCCGGCAGGGCGTCGCGTTCGGGCTCGACGAGGACAACCTGGAGCCGGTCTTCGTGGACTTCGAGCAGGACCCGTTCTTCCTGGTCTTCGGCGAGAGCGAGTCGGGCAAGTCGAATCTGCTGCGGCTGCTGGTCAAGCAGCTCACTCAGCGCTACTCGGGCGACGACTGCAAGCTGTTCGTGGTCGACAACCGCCGGTCCCTGCTGGATGTCACCCCGGCGTCCCACCTGGCCGAGTACATCCCGATGTCCAACGCCATGGACCACCACATGACGGCCCTCGCGGACCTGATGAAGCGGCGCACGCCCACCGCCGACGTGACCGCGCGGCAGCTGCGGGACCGCAGCTGGTGGCGCGGGCCGACGGTGTACGTCGTCATCGACGACTACGACCTGGTGTCCACGTCGAGCGGCAACCCGTTGAGCGGTCTCACCGAGCTGCTGCCGTTCGCCCGTGACGTCGGGGTGCGGTTCATCATCGCCCGTTCCACGGCGGGCGCCGGGCGGGCGTCGTACGAGCCGTTCATGCAGCGGATGAAGGAACTCGGCGCACAGGGTGTCGTCCTTGCGGGCGATCCCGGCGAAGGTGACCTGCTCGGAGGCGTCCGGCCCCGTCCGATGCCCGCGGGCCGGGGGATCTTCGTGTCGCGGCGCCGCGGCAAGCCGCTGGTCCAGACGGGCCTGGTCCCGGAGGAGACCCTCTGACGGGGGTCTCGGCGGCGCCCTGAGCCGTGCCCGGGTCCGGTAGAACGGCTGGGCGTCCACCGGCGGAACGAGGCGGGTGGCACCGGTCGGGAGGGACTCGGGCGTGGCGTGGGACGTGTGGGAGCAGCTGAAGTCGGGGGCCGCGGAACGGCAGTCGGCCGGCATGCGGTTGAACCAGCTGGAGCCCGGCGGTGGTGCTCCGGCGCCCGAGCGGTACGGGGACCTCAGGGTCGGTCAGGCCGACCTGGCGCGCATCGGCCGGAAGGCGTTCGGCCTCTACAACGACCTGTGGGACAAGGGCCGTCGGGCGGTGCCCTCCAGCGAGAGCGCCGCCGGCGCCCTGTCCCGGGGCGGTTTCGCGCTCGGTGGTGGCCTCAGGCGGGTCGCGACCCGCTGGGACGAGCAGATGGCGTCGCTGCGGGAGGCGTGCGCGCACATCTCGAACCACATGACCGTCAGCACGAAGCTGCACGCGGGGGCGACCACTACGTCCACGGGCTGATCAGCGGCATCGACACCCTGGACGCCGGTTTCGACGAACGGGTCGGGGCGCCGGGCAGGCCGAACCCGGTGTACGGGACCGGCGGCGGCACTCGCCCGGACCGCCGGCCAGATCCAGGGCACCATCGGCGCCGGACGCGCCTACGAGGGAGAGATCGAGGGCGGCACGCAGGACGCCGACTACAACTCCGTCCTTGAGACCACCAGCACATGGGGCGGCACCGCGGTCGGTATCGGCGTGGGGCTGGCGACGGCCCCGGTCGTGGGTCCGGGCGGCATCGTCATCGGCGGCGTGGCGGGAACGGCGGTCCACGAGATCATCGGCGCGATCACCGACGGGTCCCTGAAGGACTCCGCCGGGGACGTCGTCCATCGCAACGGCCGGCAATTCCAGGACACCGCGGATTCGACGTACCGGTTGGTCGAGGAGGCGGCGAGGAAGGCGGGCGAGAACACGGGAAGAAGGTCACCGCTGATCGAGGCGGTCGCGAGTTCGGCGCGGGACGGGGTTCGACAGTGCGGCCAACAACGTTCACCGCTACTTCAACGGCGAGGGAATTCCCCGGCAACTGGAGTCGGAGGACTGACGGTTGAGTGCGACGCGATCCAAGCTCCTCATCGCCTCCGGAATCGTCTCGGTCCTGGTGCTCCTGGCGGGTGCCGCGTACGCGTTCGAGCTTCCCCCGTTCGCGGGCCTCCCTGACCCCTTTCCCCGCCGGGGACAAAGCCGTCGCCTCTCCCCGGGTCGCCGCCGTCTATCTGCCGTGCACCTCGCACGGCAGCCGGCGGCACCTGAGTGTGGTCGTGCATCTCAAGCAGCCGGGTGACGCCGACGGGACCGCGCTGCGTTCACATCTGATCGTTTTGGCCAAGAACGCCGCCGTCTTCGCTCATCGGAAGGCCCGCTGCGACAGGGGGGCAGTAGGGTGGCTCGCACGGTTCGTTCGCACGTCAGGAAGGTTTTCATCAGGATGACCGACGCACCGGACACCGAGGTCGGCGCTCAGGCCGAGGACGTGAAGGCACGCAAGGAGCGGGAGAAGAACGAGCTGTACGCCCTCGACATCTCGGGGGTGGAGTGGCACTCCGCGCCCGGTACGGAGGAGCACGAGGAGCGGGTAGAGATCGCGTATCTGCCGGGCGGCGCCGTCGCGATGCGGTCGTCGCTCGATACCGAGACGGTACTGCGGTACACCGAGGCCGAGTGGCGGGCGTTCGTTCTCGGGGCGCGGGACGGGGAGTTCGACCTGGAGCCGGCGCCGCACAACGGCGGGCTCGCGGTGGAGTAGTGGACCACAGCAGCGGGTGGACCGACGTGCCCACCCGCTCGCTGGGTCACGTCACAGGAAGTAGCTCGCGCCCTTGAGGTCGCCGCCGCGGTAGTCACCGCCGGCGTCGCCGATCCGGTGGCCGATGGCCATGAGGGCGTCGCGGATGCCGTTGGCGTGCGTGTCCCAGTCCTTGTGCTGGGTCTTGAAGGCCTCGTGGGCCTCACCGCCCCAGCCTTCGGCGATCTTCTCGACGTCGGCCTTGAGTGCCTGGATCTGGTTCTCGAAGTCCCGGGCCAGGTTGCCGAGTTCGGTGGTGAGGGCGTCGAGCGTGCCGTACTTGACGGCAAGGTCCTGGTAGTCGCCGTTGACGTTCGTCATGACTGCCTTGTCTCCTTGGTGGTGGCTGCCGCCGGGACTAGTAGCTGCTGAGGGCCGAGGTCTTGCCGCCGAGGTCCTGGACGTCGATCCGGGTGATCTGCTGGTGGAGTTCGTCCTCCAGCTTGTCCTTGTCCTTGCGGTTGAGGTTGACGCCTTCGAGGACCTTCTCCAGCATGCGGCCGAGAGCCACCACGTGGTCGTTGATCTCGGTCTGCTTCTTGTCGAAGGCGATCGCGCCCTGGCCCGTCCAGTTCTTCTCGATCATGTCGATCGTTCCCTGGAGGCGGCCGAGGAGCTTCTTGATGTCGTCGTAGCGGTCGATGATCCCCTTCTCCAGCAGCCAGACGCTCTCGCTATTGAGCTTCCGTCCGTCCGTCATGTCTCGCACTCCCTTTCCCGAACTGTGGTCGCGGCCTTCACATCGGTGCATTCCCCACTCGATGGACCACTGTAGTCACTGTGTAAATTGCATCCAACTGAAGTTTGTGAGAAGTCAGTTGTGATAAGGGCGTTGCGTCGGTCGAGGGGCGCGCGGACCCTTTGCTACTCGAATGTGGAGCCTTTGCTCCTGGCGGTGCGGCGGCGTGCGTCACGCACCACCACGGCGGTGCCGGCGATGAGCGC
>NZ_JAMGBG010000181.1 GCF_023516595.1 Streptomyces neyagawaensis
TGCGTCACGCACCACCACGGCGGTGCCGGCGATGAGCGCGGCCAGGACGGCCGTCGCGCCGAGGGCGTACGTGGCGTAACGCTCACTGCGTTCCTGGGGTGTCTCACCCAGCTGGAGTTCGGCGGCCGTCGGGGCCTCCGCCTCGCTGAGGCCCTCCCGTGGGTCGGGGGACTTGATCGGCCGGTCGTCGTCCGTGAGGGCGCGGACCGGGTCGACGACGCCCCAGCCGACTCGCTGGTCGTGGCCCGCGAAGGAGCGTTCGGCGGTCTGCTCGATCTGGGCGACGATCTCGGGGCCGGTCCAACGGGGGTGCTTGGCCCTGAGGAGGGCGGCGACCCCGGCGACGTACGGCGCGGAGAAGCTGGTGCCGTTGTCGGAACAGTGCCCGCCCAGGGGAACCGTGGAGACGATGTCGACGCCGGGTGCGGCGACCCCGACGAAGTCGCCGGACTGGGAGAAGGGGGCCCGTTCGTTGTTGCGGTCCGAGGCGGCGACCGCGAGGACGCCCGCGTACGACGCGGGGTAGGTCTTCTTGTCGTCGCCGCCGAGTCCGTCGTTGCCCGCCGACGCCACGACCACGACGTCCTGTTGCAGGGCCCTGTCGATCGCCCGTTTCAGTGACTCGTCGGGCTCGACGGCGTTGGCGGTGTCCTGGGAGATGTTGATGACGTCCGCCTTCTCGGCCACGGCGTGGTCGATCGCCCGGACCAGTGTCTTCGTCGTGCCGCGCCCCTCGGCGTCGTTCTGCTTGATGGGGATGACGGTCGCCTCGGGGGCCAGTCCGACGAACCCCGTGCCCTTCGCGGGGCGGGCCGCGATGATGCCGGCGACCTTGGTGCCGTGGCCGACCGTGTCCGTGGTGCCGTTCGCCTTGCCGCGCTCGACGGGGCGGCCCTTGTCGTCCTTCGCGGGCAGGTAGTTGGCGCCGCTGGAGACGTCGACGGCGTCCTTGAGCTGCTCGTGGTGGATGTCGACGCCGGTGTCGATCACCGCGACCCGTACGTCTCTGCCCTTCGACTGGCTCCACAGTTCGTCGAGGAGGACGCGCTGGAGGGACCAGGGGCGGCCCTCGTACTTCTTGTTGCCGAAGACGCATTCGTCCGGGGAGGCCGCGGCCGCGGGCGTCACCGTCATGGCGCCGCCGAGGGCGAGTGCGGCGGCCGTCGCGGCGGCCACGCGGGCGAGTCGACCGCGGGCATACGAGGAGGGCGGCGCGGGACTTCTTTCCTGTCGCATCAGTCGCATCAAGGGCTTCCCGTCATGATCCCTGCGGCTGGCGCGCGTCCGCCGTCGACAGGCGGGGGCCCGTCGGCAGGAAGACGGACCACTCGGCGGGGATCACGGCCGGGTCCAGGTCTCCGTAGCCGAGGCGGATCTGGGCGAGCTGCACCTCGTTCTGGAGCTGCTCACGCTCCTCCTTGGTGATGCCGATGCCCGCGTCGTCCCCGGCGCCGTCCGCGTTGGACTGAAGCGCGTAGCGCAGACCGGTGTCGGTCACGAGGAAGACGCCGCCGGCCTTGGTCTCCTCGCCCTTGAACTGGCGGTAGAGCTGACCCGAGCCGGGGGTGACGTAGGCGCTGGAGGAGCCGGTGGCCAGTGTCGCGGGGAAGTCGGCGCCCGCCCAAGTGCTCAGGGTGGTGGCGCCGTTCTTCTCGTCGACGTCCCGCAGGACGGCGCAGACGGTGTCACGGTCCCGGCCGGTCTTCGACGCTCCGTTGACGGCGACCGGCTCCAGGGTCGGCCACGCCGTGTCCGCCTCGAACGGCTCGCCGGGAACGATCTGTCCGGCGCCGACTTCGAGTTCCGTTCCCGACTGCCCGACGGGCACCAGGTCCCTGCTCCTCAGGAGCAGTCGGGCGACGAACGTGGAGACGGGCGCGACCCGGTCCGGCAGCACCACGTAGTACTGCTCCTCGTTCCCGTCGTCGGCCTTCAGGACCATGCCGACCTTCTTGTCCTCGTCCTTCAGCAGACCGGGGACGTCCGCCGGGGCACCGGGTCGGCCCTCGACCTTCGGGAACGTGATCGGGTCACCCTGGTGGAGGGTGTCGAGCCACTGCCGGCTCACCCGCTGGGGTGTGCTGGCGGATCCGACGACGATACGCACCAGCAACTCGTCGTCGCCGTCCAGCTCGTACGCGGTGCCGTCGGCGTCCACGACGTAGCGGTTCCCGTCCGGGTCCACCACGTCGAGGAGTTGACCGCCGCGCAGCTTGTCGCGGCCCTCGGTGCGGTGCATGTCGCGGGAGGCGAGGACGAACGCCGCCTTCTGGATGGCCCTGCCGCCCGGTCCCTGCCGTTCGCAGACCGCCCAGCGCTTCTTCGCGCCCGCCTCCTCGGCGGAGGGCAGCCGGTCGGGGGCGTACGGGATGCCGATCGTCACGCCGTGCGGGATGTCGCCCTTGTCGAGGACCGACTCGTCGACGGTGACGACCTCGCCCTTGCCGGTGGCGAGCAGCAGCTTCGCGGAGGCCATGTTGAGCACGGGATGCAGCTGGGTCTTCCTGCCGGTGCCGCTCTCCGTCTGCAGGACGACGTACCGGGTCGTGGACTTGCTGGCGATGATGACCTTCTCGCCGGGCTTATCCCAGTCCTTCGGCGCCGTCGGCTTGAACATCCCCCACGCCCCGAAGGCGGCGACGATGACGGCTCCCACGATGGTGCCGGGCAGGACGGCCCGCAGCGGGCGCGGCGCCCCCTCGTCGGAACCGTCGGGGGATGACTGGAGGAAGGACGCGAGCATACGGCGCTTCGCGAAGGTGTAGGCGTTGAGCTGGTCCCGCCGAGATGCCATGTCTGCGTGAATCTCCCCGTGTCTCGCCCTGATCGGAGGTCGGGGGTCACCGTCCCCCGCCTCCGTTGTCAGACCGGCCCCCTACTATGCCTGGTACGGGGACGGCTCTGCGGAGCGGGTAGGGTACCTGGATCTTCCGAGGGCCTGTGGGCCTGGGAAATCCGGTGAGTTGTGGTCAGAACGGGGGGACGGAGTGAGGGTTTCCGGAGCGCTGACCCGGTCACGTGACCGGTCGCGGACACCAGGTTCACCGACCCCCGCGCCGCACTCCGCGGGCCGGCCGTCCACTCCCGGCGCGGCGCCCGTCCCGACGGGCGGGGTGCATCTGCGGTCCCGGCCGGGGCTGTCGGGGTCGTTCCGGTTGCAACGGATCGTTCTGCTGGAGATCGCCGTCGCGGCCCTGCTCGTCGGCTGGGCCGTGGGTCCACTGGCGCTGATCCCCGCGGCCGTCGTCGCCGTCCTGCTCGTCCTCCTCGCCGTCGTCCGCCGCCGGGGACGCTCACTGCCCGAATGGCTGGCCACGGCACGGGCGTTGAAGGCACGACAGAAGAAGGCGGCGACCTCCGCGATACGTCCGGGGACCGAGCCGGGCCTCGCGCCCGCCGTCGAATGCGACCCGAGCCTGCGGACGTACGCGTACGGCGGCCGGGAGCGCCGACCCGTCGGCATCATCGGGGACGGCACCTTCGTGACGGCCGTCCTCCAGGTCGAGGCGGACGTGACGGCGCTGCGCGCCGAACGGAGCCGGCGGCCACTGCCGTTGGGGCTCGTGCGGGACGCGCTGGAGGTCGACGGCATCCGGCTGGAGGGGGCACAGGTCGTGCTGCACACCCAGCCCGCGCCCGCCATCCACCTGCCCCAGCAGTCGGTGGCCGTCAGCAACTACGCCCCGTTGCAGGCCCGGACGGGCGCCCCCGCGGTCCGTATCACCTGGATCGCCCTGAAGCTCGACCCGGAACTGTGCCCGGAGGCCGTCGCCATGCGCGGGGGCGGGCTCGTGGGCGCCCAGAAGTGCGTCGTACGGGTCGCCGACCATCTGGCCAGCCGGCTGACCGGTGCCGGGTTCCGGGCGACCGTGCTCGACGAGGAGGAACTGATCGCCGCCATCGCGACCTCCGCCTGCGCCAATCCGCTGGTGACGGCGGAGGCCGGGCGTACGGACACTCCGCAGCGGCGGACCGAGGAGTCCGGGCGGAGCTGGCGGTGCGACAACCGGCGGCACACCACCTATTGGGTGCGGCGCTGGCCGCAGCTGGGCGGACAGGGGCCCTCGCTCCCCCGGCTCGTGGGCGCGCTGACGGCCGTGCCCGCACTCGCCACGACCTTCAGTCTGACCCTGGCGCGGGGGGAGCGGCAGGACGTGACGCTCACCGGGCACCTGCGGGTGACCGGACGCAGCGACGACGAACTCGTCGCGGCCCGCCGCGCGTTGGAACACGCCGCCCGCGAGACCGGCACGGGGCTCGCGCGCCTCGACCGCGAGCAACTGCCGGGTGTCCTCGCCACGCTGCCTCTCGGGGGTGCTCGATGACGGTGACGACTGGGGCGGGGGCGCAGCCGCCGGGTCCACAGCCACAGGGGTCCCAGCCCCGGAGCTCCCAGCCGCCGGGCGGGTATCCACCGGGTTCGCCGGGCGCGTACCCGTCGGCCATGGATCCGTCGGGCGCGTACGCGTCGGTCTCGCCGGGCGGTTCGGTGTCGGGCGGTGCCTCGGCCGGGCCGTCGGTCGGGGAACGGGTGCGTGAGCGGGTGCGCTCCGGGCTCGGGCTCATCGGGCCCCGGCACGGGCGGCACGCACTCTCCGCCGAGCAACTCGACACACTGGCGCTGCCCATCGGGGACGACGGGGTCGTCATAGGCGTGGACGCCGAGGGACAGCCCGCCGTGCTGGGCGTCAACCGGCCCACTCCGTACGACGTCGTCCTCATCGGCGGTCTGTGGACGGCCCAGGTCCTCGCCCTGCGTGCGGCGGCGACAGGGGCGCGCGTCGCCGTGGAGACCGGGCGGGCGCAGTTGTGGATGCAGATGGTGCACGCCATGGGCGGCGGCCAGAACGGCATGACCGTGTACGACGTGGGCCGGGTGCCGCCGCAGGGCGCGTCGGCGGGCAACCCGGTGCTGGTGGTGCGTGACTGCGGTATGCGCCCGCCACGCGGCCGAGTGGTATCCGGGCCCTGGCAGTCGGTGCTGACGCTGCTGCCGTATCTCAGCCCGGTCGCCCCGCGGCTCATCCGTCAGGCGCGGCTCGTCGGCGTCCAACGGGTCTCGCCGGACGAGGCAGCCGAGTTGGGGCGCACGATGGCGCTGCCCCGGGCGGACGTGGAGTCCCTGCCGACGCTCGCCGACGGCGTCACACTGTGGTGCGCCGACCGCGACCGGCAGTACGTGATGACCCAGCCGACCGACGCGGAGACAGGGTTGCTGGGCACGCCCCGACGGATGGACTGAGGGTGCGCGCCAGGTCCGGGGCGCGACCTCGTCGCATCCGCCGGGTCCGTGTCATAGGGGTCCTCCCGGTGTGCGTGTCGGGTGTGCGTGTGTGAGGTATCCGTGTCGGTTCCGCGTCAGGTGTCCTCGTCGGGTACGTCTCCGGAGTCCGTCTCTGAGTGTCTCGTTCTGCTTGCTTCGCGGTAATGACCGGATGGGACAGTCCCGTTGAGGGTGCGGGTGTCACCTCCGGGCAGGGTGTGACGGAACGGGCGTGCGCGGAGGGGCGGACGGGCCTGCCGTCGTCACGCTCGTGGTGATTAGGCTGGGACCGGGGGCGCACACCACGACGTTCAGGACGACACGGCTCGAACGACGAGAACGGTCGGCCCCGGTACGACTTTGAGGGTGCTCGACCACACCAGGAGGAATTGTGAACAGCGATCGGGACGGGATGCGCGGGGGCTGGGCCACGCCCGGCGATGACCAGTCCGACGCGGAGTCCGCCATCGAGACGACGGGCGAGTTCACCATCGACTACGCACCGCCTGCCTGGTACACGCAGAACGCCTCGCCGCAAGGGGCCGGTTCGGCCCCGGGGCCGGGGACAGGGACGGGGATGAGCGAGAGTGCCGGTGCGGGTGCCGACACCGGTGCCAGTGCTGGTGCGAGTGCGGGTGCGGGAGGCGCTCCGGCGGCCGGACCCGTGACACCTCCACAGGCACCGCCGGTCGGGCCGCCCGTGAGCATGGCGGGTACGACGTCGGGCGGCGCCTATCCCCCACCGTGGCCCCCGGTGGCCGCCGCGCCCACGCCGGGCCCGGCTCCCGCCCAGGCCCCCACTCCTGTTCCAACTCCCGCACCCGCTCCGGCTGATATCGACAACGGTGATATCGAGAGCGGCGTGACCATGCGGATCTCCGCCACCGCGCTGAAGCGTGACATCGCGCAGGTGGCCGCGCCGGGAGAGGCGGCTGCCGCTGCCCCCGGTGGGGGTGCGGAAGCAGCCGAGGTCCAAACCGAGGCTGAGGCTGAGGGCGTGACGGTCGTCGGCGCTGGTGACCTGGACGGTGACCGTGACGCCGAGGGGACCGCGGAGAGCGGTTCGGGGACCGACGGTTCGGTCGAGGGCGCTGCTCAGGGCCAAGGCCAGGAGGGTGCCACCGCCGGGGTCGGGGCCGATGCCGATGCCGAACCAGCCGATGCGGTGGAGGGCCGGTCCGAGCCGGGTGATGTGAGCGCCGAGGGCTCGACGGATGCCGACACCTCCGCCGAGGACGGCCCGAGCGGTGAGAACGCTGAGGGCACGACGGCCGCCGAGGTGTCCGGCGAAGCCGGGGGCGCGGAGGGCGAGCAGCCCGGTGAGGCCGCCGCCCCGGACGCCGCCGCCGGAGAGGCCGAGCCGGCGAACGCCGCCGCCGCACACGTGCCCAGCTCGGGCGCCGATGAGCCCGCCCACACCACCCCCGTCACCGCGACCGCCGAGGGTACGGCCCCGCAGGACGTTCCGGCGCCGCAGGACGCACCGGCCGCGCCCGCCTCGCCGGACACCTCCGGTGCCGTACCTCAGACTCCTCCCGCGTGGACTCCTCCGCCGGCCCCGCAGGGCGGGCTGCCGCCGCTGCCGCCCGCGTACCAGCCCGCCGCACCTGCCGCGCCCGCACCAGCCGCGCAGTGGCCCGCGTCCGCGCCGTCGGCCCCTGCCGCACAGGCGTTCCCGGAGGCCCCGGACCCCGGGCAGTCGGCGGTCCCGCAGCAGCCGACCCACCCGCAGGCCCCGCAGGGTGCGCCCGCGGCATGGAGCGACGCGGCCGATGCGGCACCGGGTGTGCCTGGTACGCCTGGTACGCCTGGTTCACCGACGGCTCAGGGTGCGCCCGCTGTTCCGGGAACTCCCGGCGCTCCCGGCGCCCAGGGCACCCCCAGCGCCCCCGGCACGCCCGGCACGCCCACGCCCCCGCAGCCCCCGAACGACGTGCCGCCCCCGGCGGGTTACGGCTTCCCGCAACCCCCGGCCCAGCCCAGCCGGCCCGCGCACCCCGCCGCCGGCTACGGCTTCCCGCAGCCCCCGGCCCACCCCGGCGCCCCCGCGCCCTCCGCGCCCCCGCAGGCGCCCGTACCCCAGCAGGGCGGCTACGGCTTCCCCCAGCCGCCAGCACAGCACGACACCCCGAACGCCCCCGGCGCCGCGAGCATGCCCGGTGCTTCCGCGGCCACGCCGACCCCGACCACCCCGCAGCCCCCCGCCCCGCCCGCGGGCTACGGCTTCCCGCACCCCGGCGCGCCCCAGGCTCCAAGCAGCCCCGCCGGTGCTTTTGGCGCACCCCAGGCTCCGGGCGCCCCTGGCGCCCCCCAGGGCGGCTACGGCTTCCCTCAGCCCGGCGCGCCCGCCCAGCCGCCCGCTCCCATCCCCGGCCAGCCCGGCCCGGCAGGCTACGGCTTCCCCCAACCCCCGGCCCAGCCGGGCACCCCGAACACCCCCGGCGCCCCCGGCGTTCCCGGCACTCCGGGCCACCCCGGTCACCCGGCCCAGCCCGGCCAGTTCGGCGATCCCGGCACCCCTGCCCACCCCGGAACCTCTCCCCACCCCGGCACCCCCACCCACCCCGGCGCCCCCGCTCAATCCGCCCCCTCCCACGCCCCCGCCGGCACCCCCACCGCCCCCATCGACCCCCGCACCGGTGCCGCCTGGCCGCAGGCCGTGCAGCATGATCAGCGGCAGCCGACCAACCCCGGTGTGGCGCCGCTCGGTTACACGGCGGCGGTGGAGCTGTCCTCCGACCGGCTGCTCAACAGCAAGAAGCAGAAGGCCAAGAGCAGCCGGCCGGCGTCCGGCGGCGGACGGTTCAAGCTCGGCGGCAAGAAGGAGGAGGCCGAGCGGCAGCGGAAGCTTCAGCTGATCAGGACCCCCGTCCTGTCCTGCTACCGCATCGCGGTCATCAGCCTCAAGGGCGGCGTCGGCAAGACCACGACGACCACCGCCCTCGGCTCCACGCTCGCCAGCGAACGCCAGGACAAGATCCTCGCGATCGACGCCAACCCCGACGCGGGTACGCTCGGCCGCCGCGTCCGCCGCGAGACCGGCGCCACCATCCGCGACCTGGTTCAGGCGATCCCGTACCTCAACTCGTACATGGACATCCGGCGGTTCACCTCCCAGGCCCCCTCGGGTCTGGAGATCATCGCCAACGACGTCGACCCGGCCGTCTCCACCACGTTCAACGACGAGGACTACCGGCGTGCGATCGACGTGCTCGGCAAGCAGTACCCGATCATCCTGACCGACTCGGGGACGGGTCTGCTCTACAGCGCGATGCGCGGCGTGCTGGACCTCGCCGACCAGCTGATCATCATCTCGACGCCGTCCGTGGACGGCGCGAGCAGCGCCAGTACGACGCTGGACTGGCTCTCCGCGCACGGCTACCAGGACCTGGTGGCGCGGTCCATCACGGTCATCTCGGGTGTGCGCGAGACGGGCAAGATGATCAAGGTGGAGGACATCGTCCACCACTTCGAGACGCGCTGCCGTGGCGTCGTGGTCGTGCCGTTCGACGAACACCTCGCGGCGGGCGCGGAGTTGGATCTCGACATGATGCGACCGAAGGTGCGGGAGGCGTACTTCACGCTCGCCGCGATGGTCGCCGAGGACATCGCACGGCACCAGCAGTCGCACGGCCTGTGGACGTCCGACGGCAACCCGCCGCCGGTGGCCGCCCCGCCACTGCCGGGCCAGCCCATCCCGGGTCAGCAGCCGTACCCGCCACAGCAGGGCCAGCCGTACCCCGGCCAGCCCTATCCGGGCCAGGCGCCCCACCCCGGCCAGGCTCCTCAGCCCCACCCCGGCCAGCCCCACCCCGGCCAGCCGCTGTACGGCCACCCGGTGCCGGGCCAGCAGCCGTACCCGCCCCAGCAAGGCCAGACCCCGCCGCCCGCCGCACCCCCGCAGCAGTAACGGGAGCAGGTCAGGAGCAGACCCGGAGCAGCGCAAAGGCCCGTACCGTCCTCGACGGTACGGGCCTCTCCCTATAGGGCTACTCCCCCTCGTACGCCGCGATCAGCTCACGGCACTTCTTCACGTCCTCCGCCATCGCCACGAGCAGCGCCTCCAGCGACTCGAACTTCGCCTGTCCCCGCACGAACGCGAGGAAGTCGACGGCCACATGGAGCCCGTACAGGTCCAGGCCGACGCGGTCGATCGCGTACGCCTCGACCGTGCGCTCGGTGCCGTCGAACTGCGGGTTCGTGCCGACGGAGATCGCGGCCGGCATGGCCTCGCCGTCGACGTGCAGCCAGCCGGCGTAGACGCCGTCGGCGGGGATCGCGGTGTGCGGGAGGGTCTCGACGTTGGCCGTGGGGAAGCCCAGCTCACGGCCGCGCTGGGCGCCGCGTACGACGACACCCTCGACGCGGTGGGGGCGCCCGAGGATCTCGCGTGCGCCCTCGACGTCGCCCTCGGCGATCAGCCGCCGGGTCAGGGTGGAGGAGAAGGGCTCGCCGCCGCCCGCCTCACCGGTGACGTACAGGTCGACGACCTCGACGTCGAAGTCGTACGTCTTGCCCTGCTCGGCGAGGAACAGCACGTCCCCGGCGGCCTTGTGGCCGAAGCGGAAGTTGGGGCCCTCGACGACGGCCTTGGCGTGCAGCTTGTCGACCAGGACCTTGACCACGAAGTCGGCCGGGGACAGCCGGGAGAACTCCGTCGTGAAGGGCAGGACCAGCACCGCGTCCACTCCCAGCTCGGCCATCAGTTCGGCACGGCGGTGGTGCGGGGCGAGCAGCGGCGGGTGCGTGCCGGGGCGCACCACCTCGCTGGGGTGCGGGTCGAAGGTGACGACGACCGAGGGAACACCCAGCTCGCGGGCGCGTTCCACGGCGTGCCGGAGGATGAGCTGGTGCCCGCGGTGCACCCCGTCGTAGGAACCGATGGTGACGACGCTGCGCCCCCAGTCCTCGGGGATGTCCTCCAAGCCACGCCAGCGCTGCACTGTGACCGCTCCTCGTCGAACCTGTGTCCGTGGTTGCCTCTACGCAGGTCTAAGGGTGCCATGCCCGCGGGCATCGGCCCGCATCGGCATCCGGCCTGTGACCGGGAGCACGGTCGAGGCACACCTCTCAGGCGGGCACCCGCACCCCCCGTTCGCCCGCCAGGTTCTCGATCATCCGGCGGGTGCTCGGCCCCACCACCGCGGCCCATTCCTGCGGTGTGCCGCTGAGCCAGCCCGCCACCAGCTCCGCGAAGCCGGGGATGTGACGGGCGAGGTCGACGAGCGCCCAGTCCAAACGGGTCGCCCCTTCGGGCGTACGGACGAGGAGCCTGCCGACCCGGTGCACCAGCTCCCTGGTGTCCGCGGTGTGCGTCTCGGTGCCGCGGCCGGTGGGGACGCGGGAGGCGGCCACGGCCCGCAGCAGCGCGTCCAGGACGGACGGGTCACGCTCGGTCGCCATCAGCAGGTCGAGGAACTCACGACGCAGCGGCCCGGAGGCGGCGGTGCCCGGCTCGGCGAACACGGCCGCGAGGGCCGCCCGCACCTGGACGGGCCCGTCCACGATGAGCCCGCTGATCAGGGGGAACAGTACGGCGCGGGTCCCCGGGCCCTGCTCCAGCCGCCGCTCGACGTACGCGGCGGCATGCCCGGCCGTCTCCGGGCGCAGCTCCACGATCTCCCGTACGAGGCCGCTGACGCGCCGGGCGAGCGCGGGAGTGGTGATCTCGGCGAGGGTGCGCAGGGCCCCGCCGTCGGCGCCGGGTGCCCGCAGCCGGGTGCGGAAGGCGTCGAGCACGGGGTCGGGGTGGCTGGGCAGGGCGGCGACCAGCGCACTGGCGGGCAGTTGCGGGTCGCCCGCCGCGAACCGCTCCAGCGCCTGCGGGAGGTATCGGGCCCGGGTCCCCGGGTCGCGGACGAGCAGCGCGAGCGCTCCGCCGTGCAGGGTGAGGTCGGCGGGGCGGGCGAGCAGGGTGAGGGCGATGTGGCGGAGCAGTGCGCGGTCGGCGTCCGTGCGGGTGTGGGGCGCCGTCCGCAGTGCGTACGCCAGGGCCGCCACCCGGCGCGCCGGTCGCTCGTCGTGCGCCCACCGGTCCACGGCCCGGCACACGGCCGACGGCTCCTCCTCGGCGAGTACGGCGAGCAACTCGTCCGCGCGCCGGTGCGCGCTGTCGACGAGCGCCTCCGTCAGGTCGTCGAGGGCGCTGCGCCGGTGGGTGTGCAGCAGTGCCTGCGCGGCTGTGGCCACGGTCGCGTCGGGCGTGGCGACCAGCGGGGTGTCGTCGTGGAACCAGCGGGTCAGATGCCGGAGTACGCCGTTCGGGTCGGCGGCGAGGAGGCGGGAGACCGCGTCCAGGTAGCGCGGGCCCTCGCCGGTGGCCGGGTCGGCGACGACGAGGCGTCGCAGCAGGTCGAACCGTTCCGGCTCGGGCAGCGGCAGCGCTTCCCAGAAACGGGGCCCGAACTCCTCGGGTACGCACCGGCCCTGGGTCCGCCAGGCCCCGATCCGCTCGGCGAGGAACCGCAGGACCCTGGTGTACGGCGTCGCGTCGGGCACGCTCAGCAGGACGTCGGCGAGGAGATGGGTGGCCCACCAGGTCGGGTCGTCGGGTGCCGTACGTCCCGGCGGCAGCAGCGCGTCCAGGGCGTCGAGCAACTCCTCCAGCCGCCCGGCGAGTTCGGTCGGCCCCTGCTGACGGCCGAGCAGCAGCAGGGCGTGGACGACGGGGCCGATGCGGTGGCGGGGCACCGGGAGATTGCGGGTGGCCCGGCGTGCCTGGCGCCGGACGCGGGCCTCGGACGGCATGGTGCCCCAGCCGCGGCGGGCCTCGGCCTGCGCGATCCAGCCCCGGTGCACCAGCGCGTGCAGGGCGGCGTCGAGGTCCAGGTGGGCGCCCTGGATCCAGTCGGCCAGCTCTTCGTGCGCGAAACGGTAGCCCTCGCCCGCCGGGACGAGCAGCCCCTCCGTGAGCACGGCCGACGCCCAGCCGGTGGTACCGCCGAGCCGCTCTCCCGGCACCGGGCCCCAGGGGAACACCGCCTCGAAGGCCGCCCGGTCCAGCTCGCCCTGCCCGGGGCCGAGACACCGCCGCGCCGCCTCGTGCACCTGCCCGGAGACCTGCGCCGCGAGCCGCCGTACGGCCGTCCCCCGCATCCCGTTCGCCGCGGCGAGCCGTACGGCGATCCGGAGGCACATGAGGTCGAGATAGGCGCCGAGCACCTCGTGCCGGTCAGGCACCGGCGCACGCCCCGACTGCTCGTCGTCCCGGCCCGGCACCCACGCCCGCCCCGGCTCCTCCGCGCCCCCGCCGCCTCCACACACGCCAGCGCCAGCGCCCGTGCCCGCGCCCGCCGGGGCACCCGCGCGTCCCGACGAGCCCGCGCCCTCCGACACACCCCCGCTCGCGCCCGCAGGCCCATCCGTGCCGGGCGGTCCGGCCGGGACGCCATCCCCGCCGTGCCGCCCGGCGCCCCGCTCCGGCAGCGCCGCCCGGACCTCCGACAGGAGCCGCAGGGTGAGCGGGTGCCGGGCATCGGCCCCCGCGAGCGCCCCTTCCGGGATCCCGTACCGCAGCCGCGCCCGCCGCGCCTCACCCTCGGTCAGCTCACCCAGCCGTACGCACGGCGGCAGCGAGCTCCCCTCGCCCTCGGGTCCTCCTCCGTGCAGCGCCTCCGGCGGGAACCGCGCCCCCGCCTGCTCCCAGTACTCGGCCCGGCACGCCACCACGAGCCGCGCCCCGTTCGCCCGCAGCCAGGCGACCGTGCCCTCGGTCCACTCCGCCAGCCGGTGCGCGAGGGCGGGCGGCATCTCCTCAGGGCCGTCGAGCAGCAGCAACAACCGCCGCCCCTCCTCCGACGCGAGCCGGGCGAGCCGCTCCGGCCGGATGTCCCCCAACGCACCGTCGTACCGCCCGCCCGCCACCGGCTGCTCGCCCCCGCAGCCGAACGGGTCGCCCACGGCACCGAACGGACCGACCGGCGCGGTGGAAGCGCCCATACCCGCGGACGCGGTGGGCGGCGCGACGGAGACGGTGGGCACGGCGGAGACGGTGGCCGTGGCGGACCCGGTGGACGCGGGGGACCCCGTGGACGCGGCCACGATCCGCCCCGCCCGTTCCAGTGACCGTCGTGCCGCGTCGGCCACCGACCCGTCGTCGGCGAGGAGGTCGGCGCCCCGGAGCCACAGCGTGGGGGTGGGCTCGGCCCCACGGGCGCGTCGGGCGGCGAGGGCCGCGAGTGCTGCCGTACGGCCGCTGCCGGGCGCCCCGACGAGCCCGAGGACCGTAGCGGGTCCGTTGGTGAAGTCGGCGAACTCCCGCACGCATGCGGCGCGTTCGACGGGTTCCGCGGTGACCGCCGCGAGGGGCCCGGCCGGCGGTCGGGGCCCGTCGGACCCCACCGTGGTGGCCGTCAGCTCCAGGACCCCGGCGAGGTTCAGATCGGTCCCGTAGGCCGGGACGGTCGCCGCGTTGCGCTCGAGGAGGTCGGCCAGCGGCGGTACGGCCCGCCATCCGCGCAGGGGCACGGCGAAGCCGGTGGACCGGTGGGGTGCCTCCAGTGCGGTGCCGAGGACTCCCACCACGGTCCCGGTGGTCATGTCGAGGACGGGCCCGCCGGCCGCTCCCCCGCCGAGCCGCAGCGCCTCGCTGCCCGCCGTCCCGATCGCCAACTCCAGGGCACCGGGGAGGAGATGGAAGCCGTCCGGCGCGGTGTAGGTGACGTCCGCCGTCCCCAGCACACGGGCCTCGCGCCAGCCGCCGGCGGCGATGCGGACATAGGCGCCGACCTCGACCTCGTGGCGCAGCGCGAAGGGCAGCGGATCGACGCAGAGCCCCTCGGTGCGGATCAGCGCGAGATCGAGGGCGGGCAGCGGGGTCACCGCGTCGGAGGTGACCACGCAGGTGCTGTCCCCGGTGGTGCGCAGCACGATCCGGGCCAGCCCGTCCACCGCCTCGTGGCTGGTGACCACCGTGCCGTGGTGATCGGCCACGAAGCCCGTGCCGCGCGGCCGTCCCGCAGGATCGGCGACCCGCACCAGGACCTCGTCCCGCGCGGCCCAGCCGTCGCCCGTCGCCCGACGGCCCCGTACCGCCATTCCTGACCTCCCCGTCGTACCTCTGTTCCGACGGTAGGCAAGCGAAGATCAGCAGGACAGACCGCTCCGCGAACGCGCCCCCTTCCGCTCCCTCGGTTCACTCCGAGCGCCCGCACGAAGGGGTGAATAGAGGTGGGCGGGTGGATACACCTCTGGGTGGGGGAACCGAGGGGGGACCGTGGAGCGGCGGGAACAGCACACCCCGTGACCGTCGCTCCACGCTCGCTCCACCGGACCCCACCGTTCCCGGGCCCGCACCGCACCGCACCGCACCGCACCCAAGAGCCTGCGGACTCTGCGACCCTCAGCCGAAGACGGCCAGGCTCTTGGCCTTGCCCTTCAGGTTTTCCACCAGGGCCAGGAAGCGGCCGTCGGCGTCGAAGACCGCGACGGCCCCGGCGCCCGCGTACTCCTCGGGCATCTCCAGGCGCACGCCGTTGAGCAGGAGCCGGGCCCGCTTGGTGTCCACGTCCCAGCGGGGGAACGCGGCGGCGGCCGCCTCGGCGATCGGCATCACGGTCAGCTCCTCCTGGAGCTGGTCGAGAGTCCGGGCCGAGTCCAGCTTGTACGGCCCGACCCGGGTCCGGCGCAGGGCGGTGAGGTGGCCGCCGACACCGAGGTCGGCGCCCAGGTCACGGGCGAGGGCCCTGATGTACGTCCCGGAGGAGCACACCACCGACACCACCAGGTCGAGGACGGGGGTGCCGTCCTCGGCGACCGCGTCACGGATGTCGTACACGGCGAAGGAGGAGACGGTGACGGGGCGGGCGGGGATGTCGAAGTCCTCGCCGTCCCTGGCGCGCTTGTACGAGCGCACCCCGTTGATCTTGATGGCGCTGACCTTGGACGGCACCTGCATGATGTCGCCGGTCAGTTTGGCGACCCCGGCGTCGATGGCGTCGCGGGTGACCTTCGACGCGTCGACCGACGCCGTGATCTCGCCCTCGGCGTCGTCGGTGACGGTGGTCTGCCCGAGCCGGATGGTGCCCAGGTACTCCTTCTCGGTGAGCGCGAGATGGCCGAGGAGCTTGGTGGCCTTCTCGACACCGAGGACGAGCACACCGGTGGCCATGGGGTCCAGGGTGCCCGCGTGCCCGACCCGGCGGGTCCGTGCGATGCCGCGCATCTTGGCGACGACGTCGTGCGAAGTGAAGCCCGACGGCTTGTCGACGATGACAAGTCCGTCGGGCGTGGTGGTCTTCTGGCGCTGCTGGGTCATTCGGCGGCGTCGTCCTCGTCGTCGCCCGGCTTCTTGTACGGGTCGGCGTCACCGGCGTACTTCGCCCCCGAGGCGCTCTCGCGCACCTTGGCGTCCGAGGTCCGCGCCTTGTCGAGGAGATCCTCGATGGTGCGGGCGGTGTCCGGGAGGGCGTCGGCCACGAAGGTGAGGGTCGGCGTGAACTTCACGCCCGCGGCCCGGCCGACCTCGGAACGGAGGATGCCCTTGGCGCTCTCCAGTCCGGCGGCGGCCGCCGCCCGCTCCTCGTCGTCCCCGTACACCGTGTAGAAGACGGTCGCCTCCCGCAGATCCCCGGTGACCCGGGTGTCCGTGATGGTGACGTGTGAGCCGAGCCGCGGGTCCTTGATCCCGCGCAGCAGCTTCTGGGCCACCACCTCTCGGATGAGGTCCGCCAGCCTCTTGGCGCGCGCGTTGTCGGCCACTGGTCCGTCTCCTAGCTCGTTCTGCGTTACCGCTGTTTCTTGAATTGTCCCTGCGATGTGGCTCCGCGACCGGTCTAGTCGTCGTCGCCGTGCAGCCGCCGTCTGACCGAGAGCAGTTCCACCTCGGGACGACCGGCGACCAGCCGCTCGCACCGGTCCAGCACGTCGGTCAGGTGCCCCGTGTCACCGGAGACGACCGCCAGCCCGATGACGGCCCGGCGGTGCAGATCCATATGGTCGACCTCCGCCACGCTCACCGCGAACTTCCGCTGGAGCTCGGCCACGATCGGGCGGACGACGGAGCGCTTCTCCTTCAGCGACCGTACGTCGCCGAGCAGGAGGTCGAAGGACAGAGTCCCCACGTACATGTGTGTAGCCGGTTGACCCGCCGGGCCGGGGTAGATGGCCTGCGCCGTGTCCGGGCAGGAACATCTGAACCGTACCCCGAACCAGCGGTGCGGCTCGACGGGATATCGGGCGCCCCGTGGGTCGGGGGTACGGGTTCGTTGGCGGGTGCGGGTGAGTGGGGGTTGTTCGGGGGCGGCAGCCCCCGGAAAACGGCCACACCGGCCGGCGGTGCCCACGCACCCCCGGCCGGCATGAACCTCGGGCTTACGCCCTCGGCTTCTCCCGCATCTCGTACGTCGCGATGACGTCGTCCACCTTGATGTCGTTGAAGTTTCCGAGGTTGATACCACCCTCGAAGCCCTCGCGGATCTCGGTGACGTCGTCCTTGAAGCGACGCAGACCCTCGATGTTGAGGTTCTCCGCGACGACCTTGCCGTCGCGGATGAGGCGGGCCTTGGTGTTCCGCTTGACCTCGCCGGAGCGGATGAGAACACCCGCGATGTTGCCCAGCTTGGACGACTTGAAGACCTCGCGGATCTCCGCCGTACCGAGCTCGACCTCTTCGTACTCCGGCTTGAGCATGCCCTTGAGGGCCGCCTCGATCTCCTCGATCGCCTGGTAGATGACCGAGTAGTAGCGGACGTCCACACCCTCGCGCTCGGCCATCTGCTGCGCACGCCCGGCGGCGCGCACGTTGAAGCCGATCACGATGGCGTCGGAGCCCATCGCCAGGTCGATGTCGGACTCCGTGACCGCACCGACGCCGCGGTGCAGGACGCGGATGTCGACCTCTTCGCCGACGTCCAGCTGGAGCAGGGAGGACTCCAGGGCCTCGACGGAACCAGAAGCGTCACCCTTGATGATGAGGTTGAGCTGCTGGACCTCGCCGGCCTTGAGCACCTTGTCCAGGTCCTCGAGCGAGACGCGGCGCGTGCGCTTGGCGAACGCGGCGTTGCGCTCACGGGCGGCGCGCTTCTCGGCGATCTGACGGGCCGTACGGTCCTCGTCCACGACGATGAAGTTGTCGCCCGCACCCGGGACGTTGGTGAGACCCAGGACCTGCACCGGCGTCGACGGGCCGGCCTCGGCCACGTTGTTGCCGTTGTCGTCGAGCATCGCCCGGACTCGGCCGTACGCGTCGCCGACCACCATCGTGTCGCCGACCCGCAGCGTGCCTCGCTGGACGAGGACCGTCGCCACGGCACCGCGGCCGCGGTCGAGGCGGGACTCGATCGAGATGCCCTGCGCGTCCTGCTTCGGGTTGGCCCGCAGGTCGAGCGAGGCGTCGGCGGTCAGGATGACCGCTTCCAGCAGCGAGTCGATGTGCAGACCCTGCTTGGCGGAGATGTCGACGAACATGGTGTCGCCGCCGTACTCCTCGGCCACCAGGCCGTACTCGGTCAGCTGACCGCGCACCTTGGTCGGGTCCGCGCCCTCGACGTCGATCTTGTTGACCGCGACGACGATCGGGACGTCGGCCGCCTTGGCGTGGTTGAGCGCCTCGACCGTCTGCGGCATGACGCCGTCGTTGGCCGCGACGACCAGGATCGCGATGTCGGTCGACTTGGCACCACGGGCACGCATGGCGGTGAACGCCTCGTGACCCGGGGTGTCGATGAAGGTGATCTTGCGATCCTCTTCGTTGACCTCGGTCGTGACCTGGTAGGCACCGATGTGCTGGGTGATGCCGCCGGCCTCGCCCGCGATGACGTTCGTCTTGCGGATGGCGTCGAGCAGTCGGGTCTTACCGTGGTCGACGTGACCCATGACGGTGACGACCGGCGGGCGGACGACCAGGTCGTCCTCGTCGCCCTCGTCCTCGCCGAACTCCAGGTCGAAGGACTCGAGCAGCTCGCGGTCCTCCTCCTCCGGGCTGACGATCTGAACCGTGTAGTTCATCTCGTCGGCGAGGAGCTGGAGCGTCTCGTCGGAGACGGACTGGGTCGCGGTGACCATCTCGCCGAGGTTCATCATGACCGCGACGAGCGACGCCGGGTTGGCGTTGATCTTCTCCGCGAAGTCGGTGAGCGACGCACCGCGCGACAGGCGAATGGACTCGCCGTTGCCGCGAGGCAGCATCACGCCGCCGACCGACGGGGCCTGCATGGCCTCGTACTCCTGGCGCCTCTGCCGCTTCGACTTGCGGCCACGACGGGCCGGACCGCCGGGACGGCCGAAGGCGCCCTGCGTGCCACCACGGGCACCCGGACCACCGGGACGACCGCCGAAGCCGGGACGACCGCCGCCGCCCGCACCCGGACCACCGGGACGACCGGCGAAGCCGCCGCCACCACCGGGAGCACCGGGACGACCGGCGAAACCGCCACCGCCGCCACCGGGACGACCGGCGAAGCCGCCGCCCCCCGGACGACCGCCGCCACCACCGGGACGACCGCCGCCACCGGGGCCACGACCGCCGGGACCGCCACCACCGGGACGCGGGCCGGCAGCGGGACGCTGCGGCATCATGCCGGGGTTGGGACGCGGGCCGCCGGGGCCGCCGCCGGGACGGGGACCGCCCTGCGGACGGGGCATGCCACCGGGCGTCGGACGGGGACCGCCCGGAGCCTGGGGACGCGGACCGCCACCGGCCGCACCCTGCGGACGGGGGGCCTGGCCGGGAGCCTGCGGACGCGGGCCGGGGGCACCGGGGCCACCGGGACGCGGCGCACCGCCGGGACGGGGCGCCTGCGGGCGGCCCATGCCGGTGGAGCCACCGGAGGTGAAGGGGTTGTTACCGGGACGCGGACCAGCCGGACGGGCGCCGCCGGGCTTGGGCGCACCGGCACCGCCGGGACGCTGACCGCCGGGGCGGGGCGCCTGGCGCTCCTGGCCGGGGCCGGACGGACG
>NZ_JAMGBG010000182.1 GCF_023516595.1 Streptomyces neyagawaensis
CACCGCCAACGTCGACGAGCTGCGCGCGGCGGTGGAGAACTCCATCGGCCTGGTCACCGCCCTCAACCCGCACATCGGCTACACGGCGGCCACCGACATCGCCAAGGAGGCCCTCGCCACCGGCCGGGGCGTCGCCGAACTCGTCCAGGAGAAGGGCCTGTTGCCCGCCGAGCGGCTCCAACAGCTGCTGCGGCCCGAGGTCCTCGCGGGCAGCGGAGCCCTTCGCTCCTGACCCCGTGCGAGACCGGCCCTGACCTGGGTCTATGCTCCGGGACCGGTACAAAGGAGGCACAATGGTGATCATGACAACGACGTCGTCCCTCACCTTCCAGCCGGTCCTGGAGCGCATCGCCGAGGAGATCGAGCGGACCCCGGGCCGTGGCCGACCCGCCGACTACATCCCGGCGCTCGCGGCCCGCGATCCGCGGCGCTTCGGCATGGCCGTCGCGGAACTCGACGGCACGGTGTACGGCGTGGGGGACTGGCGGGAGCCGTTCTCCACGCAGTCCATCACCAAGGTCTTCACCCTCGCCCTCGACCTGGCCCGAGAGGGCGACACCCTCTGGGAGCACGTCGGCCGCGAACCGTCCGGCAACCCCTTCAACTCCCTGGTGCAGCTGGAGTACGAGAACGGCATCCCCCGCAACCCGTTCATCAACGCGGGCGCCCTCGTCGTCACCGACCGCCTCCTCAGCCGCACCGGCGACGCGGCCGGCGAACTGCTCGCCTTCCTCCGCGCGGAGAGCGGCAACCCGGAGCTCGACTTCGATCCCGAGATCGCCGCCTCCGAGTCCGCGCACGGCGACCGCAACGCCGCCCTCGGCCACTTCATGGCGTCGTACGGCAACATCGACAACCCCGTACCGATCCTCCTCGACCAGTACTTCCGCCAGTGTTCGCTCACCGCGTCCTGCGCCGACCTCGCCCTCGCCACGACCTTCCTCGCCCGGCACGGCGTCCGCGCCGACGGCACCCGTCTGCTCACCCGCAGCCAGGCCAAGCAGATCAACGCGATCATGCTCACCTGCGGCACGTACGACGCCGCGGGCGACTTCGCGTACCGCGTCGGCCTGCCCGGCAAGAGCGGCGTGGGCGGCGGCATCATCGCCGTCGTCCCGGGCCGCTGCACCCTGTGCGTGTGGAGCCCCGGCCTGGACGAGCGGGGCAACTCGGTCGCGGGCGTCGCGGCCCTGGACCGCTTCACGACACTGACAGGCCTGTCCGTCTTCTGAACGGCCCCAGCACGCCGTCTTCCGGTTCTGAACGGCCCCATGCGCCGTCTTCTGAACCGCCCGATCACGCCGTCCTCCGAGCCACCCGGTTCCGCCGTCCTGCCCACCACCCGCTCACGTACGCGCGAGATCACCCGCCGGTCGCATCGCGGCCCCCGTCCCGCAGACGGGGCGTCGCCTCGACGCCACCCGGCGTTGACACGCTGACCGAGTGTTGGCCATCGCTTTCCCCGTCGATCTCCGCCGCTGCCAGGCCCTGGGCCTGGCCGGTACCGCCTTCCTCGCCCTGGGCGGCGAGACCGCCGGCGCCCTGCCCACACGCGCCCTGCTGTCACCGGCCTCCGGACGCGGCGCGCTCGGCCTGGTCTGCGTGTACTTCGGCGTCGTCCTGCTGATCGCCGCCTGGGCCCTGCTGGGGCAGGTCGTCCGAGGCCCTGAACCCCCCACCCCTCGGGCCCTGCTGGTCGTCCTGCTGGTCTGGGCGGCCCCCCTGCTGCTGGCCCCGCCCCTGTTCAGCCGGGACGTGTACAGCTACCTCGCGCAGGGCGCCATGGTCGACGCCCACATGGACGTCTATGCCCACGGCCCCGCACGGCTCGGCGGCCCCCTCGCCGACGAGGTCGCCCCGGTGTGGCGGCACACGGCCACCCCGTACGGCCCGGTCTTCCTCGCCGTGGCCTCCGCGCTGTCCGCCCTGACGGAGGGGCGGATACCGGAGGGCCTGATCGGCATGCGGATGGTGGCGCTGCTCGGTGTGGCCCTGATGGCGGTGGCATTGCCCCGGCTGGCCCGGCACCACGGCGGCGATCCGGCCGTCGCCCTCTGGCTCGGCGCCCTCAACCCCCTCGTCCTGCTCCATCTGGTGGCCGGCGCGCACAACGACGCCATCATGCTCGGCCTGCTCGGCGTCGGCCTCGTGGCCGCGCGGGGCCGCCGCCACGCACTCGGCGTCGTCCTCGTCACCCTCGCCGCGCTGGTCAAGGCACCCGCCGCGCTCGGCCTGCTCGCGGTGGTCGTGATGCGCAGCCGGACCGGCTGGGTACGGACGACCGTCACGACGCTCGCCGTCGCCGCGGGCACCACCGCGGGCGTGACCGCCCTCACCGGCACGGGATACGGCTGGATCGCCGCCCTGCGCACCCCGGTCTCCCCGCACAACTGGTCGCCCACCACCCTCCTCGGCCGCGCCACCACGAACCTGCTGCGCGGACTCGGCAGCGACCTGGCGCCGTTCGCGCTCCCGGCCTGGCGTGCCGCCGGTCTGGTGGTGACGCTCGCCGTCGTCCTCTTCATCTGGCTCCGTCTGCGACCCGGCCCGGTCCACGCGCTCGGCCTCAGCCTCGCCGCGGTGGCCGTGCTCGGCCCGGCGATACGCCCCTGGTACGCGCTGTGGGGGCTGTTCCTCATCGCGGCGGCGGCCCGGAACACCTCGGCACAGCACAGGCTCGTCGCCGCCACCGGGGTGCTCGCGCTGGCCGTCCTGCCGAGCGGGAACCCGGCGGACACCGAGCAGCTCGCCCTGGCGGTGTGCGGGGGAGTCCTCGCGGTGGTCGTGCTCTGGCAGGCCCACCAGGCGGCCCTGGCACCGGCCCTGGAGCGGACCGCGTGAGCGCCCCCGACGGCCGGCACCGGCTGCTGCCCCGCACCGACCGCGCCCGGGTAGCGCTGGTCCTCGGCCTGGCCCTGGTGGTCACCGTGTTCACCGCGACGGTGCCGCTGCTGCGGGACTGGTTCGACCTGCGCGTCTACCACGGCACCGTCGACACCTGGGTCCACCACGGTGGTCGCGTCTACGACTACCGCGTGCCGGGCACGCCGTACGGCTTCACGTATCCGCCGTTCGCCGCCGTCGCGATGCTCCCCATGGCGTGGGTCGGGCTGCGCACCGCGATCGTGCTGTGCCTGGGACTGGATCTGGTGGCGCTCGCGGTGGTGCTGTTCGTGCTCGCCGGGCCGCGTCCGCGCCGCCACGGCTGGTTCGGCACCTCCCTCGTCCTGTGCGCCCTCGCCCTGTTCGAGCCGTTCCGGGACACCGTCAGCTTCGGCCAGGTCAACCTTCTGCTGCTGGCGCTGGTGCTGGCCGACGCCTGGTTGCTGGCCACCGGCCGGGGGCGGTGGGCGGGTGCGGGGATCGGGCTGGCCGCGGCGGTGAAGCTGACGCCCGCGATCTTCATCGGACTGCTCCTGCTCGCCCGGCGGTGGCGTGCCGCCGGGCTCGCGACGGCCGTCGCCGCGGCCGCCACCGCGGCGGCGGCCTGGGTCGCCCCGGCCCCCTCCCGCTTCTACTGGACCGAGGCGCTGTGGGACACCAGCCGTGTCGGCCGCCTCGACTACGTCTCCAACCAGTCCCTGCAGGGCGTCCTGGCCCGGCTGGTCGCACCCCATGAACCGAGTCGCGCGCTCTGGGCGCTGCTCGTGCTGGCGGTGCTCGGCGTCTGGGCCGTGCGGGCCCGTGCGGCGGTGCGGGCCGGGGACTGGACGGCGGCGTTCGCCGTCACCGGGCTGACCGCGTGCCTGGTCAGCCCGATCACCTGGGTCCACCATCTGGTCTGGCTGCTGCCGTCGTTCGCGGTGCTGCTGAGACACCGGCGGCTGCTGCCTCTGACGGCGGCCCTGTACGGGCTGCTGTGCAGCAGCGTCGTCTGGCTGTGGTTCGACGACGCGTCGGGCGTGGCCGGCTTCGTCGGGTCCAACACCTACGTGTGGATCACGCTGGGTCTGTTGCTGCGGCTGCCCGTCGGTCAGTCACCCGGCCCCCGGCGCCCCCTGAGCCGCAGGAACAGCGACACGGCCGCCGCGCCGACCCCGGCCGAGCCCGCGATCACCCCCGCCTCCGACCAGCCGAGCCCCGCGGCCTGGTCCTTCTCCCGGGCGGGCGGCGGCGACGCGCGGCGGGGCTGAGGGGCGGCCGCCGGACGCGGGGGCAGGAGGGAGCCCACCGGATCGACGTGCCCGGCGGCCCGGAAGCCCCAGTCGAGCAGGGAGCGCGCCTCCTCGTACACGGCGAACCCGACGCCCGACTGGGGGCGCATCACCGTGACGACGAGGGTGCGCCCACCCCGTTCGGCGGCGGCGACCAGGGTGTTGCCCGCGTTGGTGGTGTAGCCGTTCTTGATGCCGATGAGGCCGGGGTAGCGGTCCACCCCGGCGCCGGTCAGCAGCCGGTTGGTGTTCTGGATGCCGTATCCCGAGCGGCCGCTCGCCGGGAACTTCGCCGTGGCGGTGGCGCAGTACGCGGCGAACTCCGCGTTGCGCAGTCCGGCCCGCCCGAACACCGCCAGGTCGAACGCCGACGAGACCTGGCCGCGGGCGTCGTAGCCGTCGGGGGAGACGACGTGGGTGTCGTGTGCGCCCAGGGCGCGGGCCTTGTCCTGCATCTGTGCGGCGGTGGCCCGCCAGCCGCCGTTGAGGGAGGCGAGGACGTGCACGGCGTCGTTGCCCGAGCTGAGGAAGACGCCGCGCCACAGGTCGGCCACGCGGTAGGTGCGGTTCTCCTGGACGCCGACGAGGCTGCTTCCCTCACCGATGCCCGCGAGTTCCTTGCTCTTGACGGTGTGCTTGAGCCCTCCGGGGAGTCTCGGCAGCACGGTCAGCGCGAACAGGGTCTTGAGGGTGCTCGCGGGGGGCAGTTTGCGGTGCGCGTTGTGCGCGGCGAGGACCTCTCCGCTGCGGGCGTCGGCCACCACCCACGCCACGGCGGAGACGTCATCGGGAATCCGGGGCGCCCCGGCCCGCGGTCTCACATGGGTTCCCGACCGGTACAGGGAGGCCGGTTCCTGCGAGGACTTGGCGTCCTGGGCGCCCACCTCGACCGAGCCGCCGACGCCCTCGGGATGCGACGCGATCGCGAGGGCCCCCATCACACAGACGACGGAGCAGCAGACGGCGGCACGGGAGAAGCGAGCAGCGCGAGGTGAAGATCCGATGGTCATACCGCAAACGTAGGAACGGTCGCGCCGCGGATCGGGATGCCAGGGCCGGGAGAGCGGACCGAGCACCCGGATGCCGCACACGCCGTGGGGTCACGCGGCGGGCAGGGTGGGCTGCACCTGCCGCAGGAAGGCCGCGTTGTCCGGGGTGGCGCGCAGCCGCTCCAGGAGGGTTTCCAGGCTCGCCTGTCCCTCGTGCGGGCGCAGGGCCCGCCGCAGTCCGCGTACGGCGGTCAACTCGGCGGGCGTCAGGAGGAGTTCCTCGCGTCGGGTGCCGGAGGGGGTGATGTCGACGGCGGGGAAGACCCGCCGGTCGGCGAGTGCGCGGTCGAGGCGCAGTTCCATGTTGCCGGTGCCCTTGAGTTCCTCGAAGAAGAAGCCGTCGGCGCGGGAGCCGGTGTCCACCAGGGCGGTGGCGAGGATGGTGAGGGAGCCGGCCTCCTCGGTGAGCCGGGCGGCGCCGAAGAGGCGCTTGGGGCCGTGCAGCGCGGCGGCGTCGACACCGCCGCTGAGGGTGCGGCCACCGGCGGCGGCCGCGTTGTTGTGCGCCCGACACAGCCGGGTGAGGGAGTCCAGCAGGATCACGACGTCCTCGCCCTGTTCGACGAGCCGCTTGGCGCGCTCCACGACCAGTTCGGCGAGCGCGATGTGCTGCTTGGGGGACCGGTCGAAGGTGGAGGCGTACACCTCGCCCCGCACGGAACGCCGCATGTCGGTCACCTCCTCGGGGCGCTCGTCGAGCAGCACCACCATCAGGTGGGCCTCGGGGTGGTTGGCGGCGACGGCGGCGGCCAGCTGCTGGAGCAGCACCGTCTTGCCGGTCTTCGGCGGTGCCACGATGAGCCCGCGCTGTCCCTTGCCGACCGGGGCGAGGAGGTCGACGAGACGGCCCGTCAGACCGCTCGCCCGGTGCTCCAGCCGCAGCCGCTCACGGGGATGCAGGGGCGTCAGGTCGTGGAAGTGGGGTCGGCCGCGCAGCTCGTCGGGTGTGCGCCCGTTGATCCGCTCGACCTCGGTGAGGGCGCGTCGGCCCTCGCGGACGCCTTCGACGGTGTCGCCCTTGCGCAGCCCGTACCGGCGGATCAGCGCGGCGGGCACCTGGGTGTCGGAGGCGGTGGGCAGTCCGTTCTCGGCGCGCAGGAACCCCTGCCCGCCCTGCACGGTCTCCAGGACGCCGGTGGCGTGGGTGGGGGACTGCCGATGGGTGGAAGTGTGTTCGAGTGTGGTGGTGGTCATGGGTGTCCTTTCGCGGACTTCCTGGGAGAAACGCATGAGGAGGGGGGAGGGGAAGGCACACACCCGCGGGTACGGCTGAGCCCTGCGCGAGGTGGTGCGGAGAAGCTGACGCCGGTCGGACATCGACGGGCGGTCGGTTCAGCTGAGGAGATCTCAGGAACTGAGAGAGTGGCACCGGCGCCCGAGACCGGGCGATACACACGTGCCAAACGCAGCGTACCACTCCCCGTCACCAAACGTTAGGGATTTCCTTACCGACGGCCTTTGAACTCACCTGAACGGCCCCCCGTACAGGAGGGGGCGGCCCCGCCCACCCGAGTCAGGACCGCCGTCCCACCAGCGGTCTTCGCACGGAAGGAACGTCGGGTGTCGCTCTTCACGCGCTCCGGTCGACTGCCGGACACCGACACGGCCAGGCACACCAACACGGAGGACGACACCGACCCGGCGTCGACCGACACGTCGGCCCCGTCGTCCGACGTGCCATCCGCCTCGACCGACGCTCCCGCCGGACCGACCGACGCGTCCGCCGGAAGTGTCGGCCGGTGGCAGCGGCTCCGGCGGGCCCCGCGTGAGTTCCGGCGGAGGTATCCGGTCGCCGCGCGGAGCATGTCGTGGACGGTCACGGCGCTGGCCGCCGCCCTCGTGCTGTTCGCCCTGCTGATGCCGGGCAGCGTCGAGTACTTCACGGCCCCGCAGTTCCTGCGGATCCCGGTGGAGCCCATCCTCGGCGCCGCCCTGCTGATGGCGCTGCCGCGCCGTCCGCGCCTGGCGCTCGCGGTCCTCATCGGGGCGGGCCTGGCCGCGCTGATCGTCGTGAAGTCCCTGGACATCGGCTTCAACCAATTCCTCGGCCGGGGCTTCAACATCGTCCTCGACTGGGGGCTCCTCGACGACGCCGAGTCATACGTGCAGGACACCCTCGGCCGCTCCGGCGCGCTCGCCGCCGTCGTCGGCCTCGTGACCCTGGTCGTCGCGCTGTTCGGCGTCATGGCGCTGGCCGTGGTCCGGCTCGCGAACCTCCTGGTCGGGCACCGGGAACGGGCCATGCGCGGCACGGTCGTCGCGGGCACCGTGTGGATCACCTGCGCGGCCCTCGGCCTGACGCCTTTTCAGGACACGCCGGTCGCCTCCCGGAACACGATCGGGTTCGTGCAGGACCGCTGGGCCCGCGCGCGGGAGACCCTCGCGGACGAGGCGGCGTTCGCCGAGGTGGCCAAGAAGGACGCCTTCGCCGACGTGCCCGCCGATCGGCTGCTGACCGGGCTGCGCGGCAAGGACGTCATGATCACCTTCATCGAGAGCTACGGCCGCGCCGCGCTTGAGGACCCGGCCATCGCGCCCGGGGTCACGGCGACACTCGACGAGCGGAACGAGGCGCTGCGCAAGGCCGGTTTCGCGGCGCGGAGCGGCTGGCTCACCTCGGCGACCTACGGCGGCAGCAGCTGGCTCGGCCACTCCACCTTCCTGACGGGCCTGTGGATCGACAACCAGAACCGCTACCGCACGGTCACCGCGGGCGAGCGCCTCACCCTGCCCGGCGCCTTCCACAAGTCGGGCGCCTGGCGGACGGTCGGGGTGGTGCCCGGCGTCCAGTACAACTGGCCCGAGGGCGACTTCTACGGCTTCGACAAGGTGTACGACTCCCGCGACCTCGGCTACCGCGGCCCGAAGTTCAGCTGGTCCACCATGCCCGACCAGTACGCCCTGACCGCGTTCGAGCGCCTGGAGGCCGCCAAGCAGGGCGGCAAGCCGCTGATGTCGGAGATCATCCTGACCTCCAGCCACCAGCCGTGGGCGCCCCTGCCGAGGATGGTCGGCTGGGACGAGGTCGGTGACGGCTCCGTCTACCGGGCCGTCGAGAAGGCCGGCAAGGACCCGGCGGATGTCTTCACCGACCCCGTCAAGGTGAAGGAGGAGTACGGCAAGTCCGTCCAGTACTCACTGCGCAGCCTCCTCGAGTACGTCGAGAAGTACGGCGACGAGAACACCGTCCTCGTCTTCCTCGGCGACCACCAGCCCATGGCCAGCGTCAGCGGCAACGGTGCCGACCACGACGTTCCGGTCACCATCGTCGCCCATGACCCGAAGGTCCTCGACCGTATCGACGACTGGGGCTGGTCCGACGGCCTGAAGCCCGGCGACGACGCCCCGGTCTGGCGCATGGACGCCTTCCGCGACCGCTTCCTCACCGCCTACGGCACCGGTGGTCAGCCGCCGAGTTCGAAGATCCCGTAGCCGAAGCCCTGCGCGGTGATCCCGCCGTCGGTGACCTCCACGCCCCGCGCCTCCAGGGGGCGGAGCGTGCCGGCGTCCGGCTTGTACGGGCAACTCGCCTCGTTGCGCTGGGGGTTGACCACGACGAGGTACCGTCCGCCGCGCAGGTACACGAACGGGTAACCCAGGTGCAGCACCTCCATCGCGCCGCCGGGACCCAGGTCGGGGGTGTGGCGGCGGAGGGCGATCAGACGGCGGACGAGGTGGAGCAGGGACGTGTCGTCGGCGCGTTGGGCGGCGACGGTGGGGCGGTCGGGGGACGGGTCGACCGGCAGGTAGAGGCGGTCGGCCGGCGCGGTGGAGAACCCCGCGTTCGGGCTGTCGTCCCACTGCATGGGCGTGCGGGACCCGGCCCGGTTGTAGCGGGGGCCGAGGACGCTGCCCTCCTTGTCGGGCAGGCCGGGCACGTAGCGCATGCCGATCTCGTCGCCGTAGTAGATCGCCGGGAGCGTCGGCCAGGTCAGCTGGAAGGCGAAGGCGGCGGGGAGCTGTTCGGCCGTGCGGGGGCCGCAGTTGAGGCGGGAGAAGTCGTGGTTGGCGGTCGGCAGGGAGATCGTGCCCGAGCCGTCGACGACCGTGGTCGCCTGCTGCCACGCCTCGACGAAGGGGCGGGGTGAGCCCTTGCCGCCGGTGTCGAAGAAGCAGTCGAGGGGGTCCCAGGTGTCGTGGACGGTGCCCTCGCCGTTGCTCCACAGCGAGCGGAGGGCCAGGCCGTCGGTGGGGCCGCCGAAGTGGAGGAAGAAGTCGGCGTGGAAGCCCGCCGGGATCGACACCTCGGGCTCGCCCCACTCGGCCAGGAGCACGGCGTCCGGGTGGGCGGTGTCCAGCCAGTGCCGCAGTTCCCTCCAGACACGGGCGGTCTCGGTCCTGTCGGGGTCGTCCTTCACCAGGGACGCGGCCATGTCGACGCGGAAGCCCGAGACGCCGAGACCCAGCCAGTGGTCCATGATCGTGCGCAGGGCGGCACGGTTGGCGCGTGGGCCGTCGGCGTCGACCGGCAGCCGCCACGGCTCGGCCGGGTCCTCGCGGGCGTAGCCGAAGTTGAGGGCGGGCTGGGAGTCGAAGAAGTTCGGCAGGTACGCGCCAGGCCGGGTGCCGGGGGAGTCGACGAAGCCGTCGGGCCGGCCCTCGGCCGTCCAGATATAACGGTGGTCGTCCGGGTCGTCCGCCGACGCCCGGAACCAGGGGTGATCGACGGAGGTGTGGCCGGCGACCAGGTCCAGCAGGACGCGGATGCCCCTGCGGCGGGCCGCGTCGACGAGCGCCGCCAGGTCGTCGTTGGAGCCGTAGCGGGGGGCGACGTTCAGATAGTCGGCGACGTCGTATCCCGCGTCGCGGAACGGTGAGACGAAGCAGGGGTTCAGCCAGACGGTGTCGACGCCCAGCCAGGACAGATGATCGAGTTTCTCGGTGATGCCGGCGAAGTCCCCGATGCCGTCTCCGTCGGAGTCGGCGAAGGACTGCGGGTAGATCTGGTAGAAGACGGCGTCGGCCAGCCAGGTCGGGGCAGGACGGAACGAAGTCATACCGGTGACCCTAGGCGAGTGCACCCCTCGTCCGCTGCCCCGAGCCAAGGCCTAAGCTGAGCCGATGTTCACCCCGCAAGGCCCCAGCCTCCGCGAACTCGCCGTTCAGGCACTCTCCTCCGTCGAACACGGCTACGACCTGCTCGCCCCGAAGTTCGACCACACCCCGTTCCGTACGCCGGACAGCATCCTCGACGCGGTGGAACGGGCCCTGACCGCGATGGGCCCCTTCGGCCACGGCCTCGATCTGTGCTGTGGCACGGGCGCGGGCATGGAGGTGCTCCGCGAGCTGTGCCGGGAGAGCGCCACCGGCGTCGACATCAGCGCCGGGATGCTGGCGGTGGGCAGGGACCGGCTCTCCGCGGGGGCCGACGACCGCGACCGCCGTGACCGGGACGGGAACGGTGACGGAGACCGCGATCGGGGCGGCGACGGGGGCTGTGATGGGAGCGGCGACGGGGATGGTGACGGGGGCGCCGACGGGGACCACGATCGGGACGGTGCCGCCGCCGGGGCTCCCCGCCTCTCCTGGGTGCGTGGCGACGCCCTCGCGCTGCCCTTCGGGCCCGTCTTCGACCTGGCCGTGAGCTTCGGGGCCTTCGGGCACTTCCTGCCGGAACAGCTGCCGGGCCTGTTCGCACAGGTCCACTCCGTGCTGCGGCCGGGCGGCCGCTTCGCGTTCCCGCTCCCGGCGCCTGCCCCACCCGGATCGCCCTGGTACTGGGCTGCTCTCGGCTTCGACGCGGCGATGCGGGTCCGCAACGCCGTCTGGCGGCCGCCGTTCGTCATGTACTACCGGCCGTTCCGTCTCGGTCTCGTACGGCACGAGCTGGAACGGGCCGGGTTCGACGTCGAGCTGTTCGCCCTGCCCGAGTTCGGGCAGCGCCCCGACGGCAGCCCGCGCTGCCGGATGGTTGTGGCCACCCGCCCGGACGCCCCGGACCTCGGGGCCGGGCGGTAGCGGCTGCGGCGCCCGGTCAGGGGGCTGGATGGTAGCGGCT
>NZ_JAMGBG010000183.1 GCF_023516595.1 Streptomyces neyagawaensis
CGCCCGGTCAGGGGGCTGGATGGTAGCGGCTGCGGCGCCCGGCCACACGGCCGGACGGTAGCGGCCGTGGCGCCCGGTCAGAGGGCGCTGTACAGGGCGTCGACGAGCGCCATCTTGCGCGGGTCGTCGGCGATGTGCGGGCCCATCCGGTTCATGACGTAGCCGAGGGAGACGCCCGCCTCCGGGTCGGCGAGGCCGCAGGAACCGCCGTAGCCGTCGTGGCCGAAGGCCCTGGGGTTCGGGCCGTACGAGCCGTGCGCCCCGCTCAGCCACACCCCGAGCGCCACCTCCGTGTCCCGGCCGAAACCGGCGCCGAGCACCAGGTCACGGCAGCTGCCCTGCCCCTCGCGGACCCGCTCGGCGGCCTCCGGCGACAGCACCCGATGCCCGCCCCAGCTGCCGCCGAGCGCCAGGACCCCGTAGAGCGCGGCGATCGCGCGGGCGGTGCCGTGACCGTTGGCGGCGGGGACCTCGGCGGCCCGCCACTCGGCGGTGTTGGCCTCGGCGGCGCCGACCAGCGGGTTGGCGAGGGCGGCCAGCGCGGTGGGCGTCAACTGCGCGAAGACGGCTGCCTGCTCACTCGTCGTCGCGGCCGGCGGATGCACCAGCTCCGCGGCCCGGCCGGCCTCTTTCTCCGGCAGCCCGATCGTGAAGTCGATCCCGAGGGGGCCGGTGACCTCCCGCTCCAGGAACGCGCCCGGCAGCAGCCCCGACACCCGCCGGACCACCTCACCGACGAGGAAACCGAACGTCATCGCGTGGTACCCCGACTGCGTACCGGGCTCCCACCAGGGCTCCTGCGCCGCCAGCCGCGCCACGGTCACCTCCCAGTCGCACAGCTCGGCGAACGAGAGCGGCTCACGCGGCCCGGCCAGGCCCGACCGGTGCGACAGCAGATGCCGTACGAGGACGCCGTCCTTGCCCGCCGCCGCGAACTCGGGCCAGTACGCGGCCACCGGGGCGTCCAGGTCCAGCAGCCCCCGGTCGGCGAGGATGTGCGCGCACAGGGCGGTCGGGCCCTTGGTCGTCGACCACACGTTGACCACGGTGTCCCGCTCCCAGGGGCGGGTGCGGGCCCCGTCGGCCCATCCGCCCCACAGGTCGACAACGGTCTCCCCGCGCAGCGTCACCGTGACCGCCGCCCCCAGTTCGTCGCGCTCCCCGAAGTTCTCCTCGAACACGGTGCGCACGGCAGTGAACCGCGCGTCGCAGTGACCTCGCACCTGGGACATGAACCCACCCACCCCTTCCACCGCCGGCACAGCTCCCGGGCGTCACCCGGGCCCCCTGAACATACCGACTGGTCGGACCGGGCGGAACCCGTGAACCCGCCCGGATCCAGGACGGAGGCGATGCTGCGTCACGTCGAACCGGGCGGGGGTCCCCGGAGCTCACGCCGGGTCGAAGAGGGAGCTCACGCCGCGCCGAAGACGGGCGCCGACGGGGCAGGTCTGCCGGCGTCGGCACCGGCGCACCGAGGCAGGCACAGGTGAGCGGTGATCTGCTTCCCCCGGCCGTGCGGTGTCACCGCGACGTCGTCGCTGACCATGTGGACGAGGCGGAGTCCGTGACCGCCGACGCGGTACCGGTCCCCGTTTCTGACCATGGGGTGAGCGGGCGAGGTGTCCCACACGGTGATGGCCAGCGCGTCCCCGCTGAGCCGCAGGACAAGCCCGCAGGGGCCGGGCGCGTGCCGCAGGGCGTTGGTGATCAGTTCGCTGACGACGAGTTCGGCGTCCCGCGCCAGGGGCGTCGGGACGGGGGTGCGGCCGGTGTGCGGGGCATGGGCGAGGAGCGTGCGCAGCAGACGCCGTGCGTCGGCCGCGTGGGCCGCGCCGGTGGCCCAGGTCGCGCTGGAGCGCAGCGTGATGTGCTCGTCCATGCCCTGCTCATCTGCCGCCTGCTTCCTAAGCGGGATGACCATACGGGGCTCTTTCGTTGTGATCGCCGTTCTTCGGCGGCTTCCGCCGAGCGGGTACCCGTGATCCGGACCGCGCATTCAGGAATACCCGTTCGGCGCACGCACGATGAGCGTCCGAGGAGATCGCGGTCCCTCAGAGGCGCGAGGCCAGCCAGCGCAGCTTGGCCGCCTCCTGGTAGGGGCCGCCGCCCTCGTGGTCGTTGAACTCGTAGACCTCGATCCGCTTGTCGTCCTCGGCCCACGCGTTGAACGCGGCGAACACCGTGGACGGCGGGCACGTCAGGTCCTCCAGGGCCGCCGAGAACAGGGCCGGTGCCCGGCCGCGCGCGGCGAAGTGCACACCGTCGAAGTAGGCGAGGGTCCGCTGGACGTCCGCCGCGCGACCGCGGTGCGTCTTCAGGTACTTGCCGATCTCGCGGTACGGGTCCCGGTCGGTGATCGTCGTGGCGCGCGGGAAGTCGCACAGGAACGGTACGTCGGGAGCGACCCCGACCAGGTCGGGGACCAGTCCGCCGACCGCTATGGAGATTCCGCCGCCCTGACTGGACCCGAGGACGGCGGTGCGCGAGGCGTCCGTCAGCGGGTGGGAGCGGGCGGCCTCCACCGCGCGGACGCCGTCCGTGTAGACCCGCCGGTAGTAGTAGTTCTCGGGGGCGTCGATGCCGCGGGTCATGAAGCCGGGGAAGGCGGGCGCGCCGCCGACCGGGTCCGGGGTGTCGCCGCCCCCGCCCCAGGCGCTGCCCTGGCCGCGGGTGTCCATGACGAAGTGCGCGTAGCCGGCCGAGGCCCACAGCAGATGGGTGTGGGCCAGACCGCGGCCGCCGCCGTACCCGATGAACTCCACGACCGTGGGCAGTGGCGCGGTCGCCCCGGCGGGCAGTACCAGCCAGCCCTTGACGCGGTGGCCGCCGAAACCGGCGAAGGACACGTCGTACACGTCGACGGTGGTCAGATGGGTGTCGACCGGCTCGAAACGCGCGTCGAGGTCGTACTCGCGGGACTCCTGGAGCGTCTTCGCCCAGAAGGCGTCGAAGTCCTCGGGCTCAGTTGAAGCGCTTCGATAACCACGGAGCTCGTCCAACGGCAGGTCGAACAGGGCCATGTAGGACCACCTTTTGAGTTCTCGGTGCGGATGATCACACCGTACGTGGGCCGCCGCGGACCGCCAAGAGCCCCTCGGCTCCCGGCAGTCAGCGACGGTCACGGTGTCGCCGCGCGGACGATGCCCGGGTTCTGCACGGGGAACCACGCGAAGTCGGCCTCCGGGTAGAGGGGGTTCGGGGTGGAGGGGACGACCGGCGTCGCCGCGGCGAGCTGGCTGACTTCACAGCACGCCTTTCGGCGAGCGTGATCGCGTTCAGGCCCGGTGGTGTCCCCAGTCCGGGCCCGTGCGCGCCCACTCCTGTTCCCATTCGGCCAGCCGGCGCCGAACGGTGACTCGGCGCACGGTGAAGTGCCCGGCCAGCACGAGGCCGACGACGCCGGCCGTGGCGCACGTCCCCAGGGACAGGGTGTGCTGCCAGACGGCGGTGTTCGTCGGCGGGGCCTGCACGCTGTGGCCCGCCGCGTCCAGCCACACATCGGCGCGGTCGCCGCGCTTCGTGCCGGCCGGTACCCGGGCCTCACCCGTCCGCGAACCCCCGTCGGGCTCCGTCCAGCGGGCCCGCACCCAGTGCATGGGCGGCTTGTCGCCGTGCGCCGAGGGAGTCGCGGCCGGGGCGTTCTCGACGACCACCGCGCTGACCAGGTCCCGCTCGGCCCGCTGTGCCGCGGCGTGCGCCCGCGCGTCGCCGTGCGCCCACCGGCCCACCAGGAAACCGGCCGCCGGGGCGCCGACGACCAGCAGGATCAGGACCAACAGCAGCGTCCATGCCTCGACGACGTCCGAGCGTCGGCGCAGCGGATTGCGCCGCCACCGCCACCCGAGCAACCGGCCTCGCATCTCACCCTCCCTCACCGGTACGGCCCTCATGTACGAGAACCCCGGTTAGGACTGGTCCGCACTTCTGGTGTACCCGATAGAAGCCGCGATGGCATGGTTTGCGCCAGAAATCACGGCGCCGGGACCGGGGCGGGGGACGGTGCGGAGGGTTGGGAGCCGGGATGGAGAGGGTGGGAGCCGGGGTGGAGGGGGTGGGCGCCGGTGAAGGTGGGCGGGCACCACAGCCGAGGGGCCTGGCCATCTTCTCCCGGCGCCCGAGCTGCGGCCCCGGCCGGTTCATTCGCTGTGCTAAGCGGTGTCGGGGCGGTCCGGAGCCGCCCCGGGATCAGCCGAAGCGTTCGATGCGGATGTGGTCCACCGGCTGTCCGGCCTGGACCAGGAGCCGTGACGCGTGCTCCGCGAACGCGTTCGAGCCGCACACGTACGCCTCCCAGCCGCCCGCCGGCCGCTCCGCCAGCAGCGGTGCCACATGGGCCGCCGACAGCCTGCCCACCGGCACGCCCTCGGGTGCCCGGCGCGTGAACACGGGCGTCGTCTCCGTGCCGTACTCCCGCGCGTAGATCAGCTCCTCGGGCGCCCGCGCGGACACCAGCAGCCGCAGGGGCACCTCGAGGCCGCGCACCCGGTGGTGGCGGATCATCGACATCAGCGGTACGACTCCCGAGCCGGCGCCGATCAGCAGCGCGGGCCGGTCGCCGGGCCAGGCGAAGAACCCGCTGAGCGGGCCGCGCACCTCGACCTCGTCGCCGGGCCGGGCCTCGGTGTGGAACCACCCGGAGACCTCGCCGCCCTCCACATGGTCCAGGGTCAGCTCGATGTGCCCCGTGTCGTCCGGCGGCGACGCCAGCGAGTAGTGGCGCTGGGCCCGGTATCCGTCCTCGGCGGTCAGCCGCAGCATCAGATGCTGGCCCGGCAGATGCCCCGCCCAGCCCGGCACCGCGAACCGGAACGTGGCGACCCGAGCCGTCTCGCGCCGGATCTCCGTCAACGTCGCGGTCTGCCAGAGCGCCGCCGCCCGGTTGCTCACGGCGATCCGCCCCGGCACGGCGAACCGCGTGGGCGGCGTGAACCCGGGGTCGGCCCTCACCCCGGCCTCCGCGACCGTCGCGGTCGTCGGGGCCGTCACGGACGTCGCGGCCCTCGTGGACGTCACGGACGTCCCTGGCTGTGTCGCCGTCGCTGTCTCAGTCACCGGAGTACCGCTGCTCCTCCCACGGGTTGCCCCGCGCGTGATAGCCGTTCTGCTCCCAGAAGCCGGGCTCGTCGTGGTCGAGGAGCCGGATGCCCGCGATCCACTTGGCGCTCTTCCAGAAGTACAGGTGCGGCACCAGCAGCCGGGCCGGGCCGCCGTGCTCGGCGGGCAGCGGCTCGCCCCCGTACTCCCAGGCGATCCAGGCGCGCCCGCCGGTGAGGTCGGCGAGCGGCAGGTTCGTGGTGTAACCGCTGTGGGAGTACGCGACCGCGTGCGTGGCGGAGGTGTCGGGCCGCACCGCGTCCAGGAACACGTCCAGCGAGACGCCCCCGAAGCGCACACCGAACTTCGACCAGCTCGTCACACAGTGGATGTCGCCCTCGTACACCGACCCGGGCAGCGCGTGCGCCGCGTCCCAGTCCCAGGTGTGCGGCCGTGCCACCAGCCCGTCGATCCGGAACGTCCAGTCGGCGGGCGCCAGGTCGGGTGTGACCTCGGCGGACAGTACCGGCCAGTCGTCGCCCGCGTCGTACTGGCCGGGCGGCAACCCCGGATTGTGGACGCGAGGGCGCCCGGTGAAACCTCGGGTGACGTTCATACGAGTCCCCCATGACGACGGCGGTGACAGCTGAGCTGTACAACCGTACGTGTCCGGAGCGGGTGCTCGATCATCGGGGCGGGCCGTGATCATTGCGGCCGTATGAACTCTTCGCCGCGCCGGGAATAGCGGCTCCGCGATCCCCCTTGCCGCTATCGGCCGGCCCGGTCGTGAAGGCGCCGGTGGCCGGATGACAGCGGAGGAGAACGGAGAGCGCATGACCGAGTACGCGAGCGACCTCAGGGGCGCGGACACCGTGCCGCACGCCGCGGACAGCGGGCCGCAGGCCCCGGACACCGTGCCGCATCTCGCGGACCCCGTGCCGCACGTCCTCGACAACCCCGCCCTCGCCTCCCTCACCGGGCCGCACGCCCACTTCGCCGAGCGGTCCGGCCGGGTGCTGCGCTATCCCGTCGACGTCTCGCCGTGGCTCGCCCTGCCCCACCACCCCGACGCCCACGACTGGGCCGACCTGGCCGCCCTGGCCGGCCCCGGCACGGAGGTCGCGGTCCCCGCCTACAGCGGGAACTTCCCGGCCGACTGGGAGGTCACCTTCGACCTGGAGGGCGTCCAGTTCGTTGACGACGGGATCGCCGCCGCCCCGGACGCCGAGGCCGTACCGCTGGGCCCGGCCGATGTGCCCGAGATGCTCGACCTCGTGGAACGCACCCAGCCCGGCCCCTTCCTGCCCCGCACCATCGAACTCGGCACCTATCTCGGCATCCGCCGGGGCGGCGCGCTGATCGCGATGGCCGGCGAGCGGCTGCACCCGCCGGGCTGGACCGAGATCAGCGCGGTCTGCACCGACCCGGCCTTCCGGGGCGAGGGGCTCGCCACCCGGCTGATCCACGCCGTCGCCCACGGCATCCGCGAACGGGGAGAGACCCCGTTCCTGCACACCGCCGCGACCAACACGTCCGCCATCCGCCTCTACGAGTCCCTCGGCTTCCGGCTGCGCCGCACGACCCGGTTCATGGCGGCTCGCGTGCCCGCGGTGGAGGCGGGGGAGGAGCGCGTCGGCGTGTAGTGGGGGCGGCCGATGACCGGGCGCGTGCGGGGCCGCGGCGCTCCGGACGACCCGTCGTGACCATGGGGTAGGGTGACCGGGCCAGTCGCCACGGGACCGAGGAGGTGAGACCCATTACCGCTGTGTCAGGTCGGGTGCTCTCACCTCAACACCGCGCGGTGAACGGCCGGTAGGCCACCGCGGGAGCGCCCTTCGGCCCACCGAAAGGCTCTCGGCTGTCATGCCACCTCTCACCACCGCCTCCGTCGTCACGGCCCTGCGCGCCGCGGGCTGCGTCTTCGCCGAAGAAGAGGCGGAGTTGATCCTCGCCACCGCACGGACCCCGGACGACGTCACCGCCATGGTCGACCGCCGCGTCTCCGGCGTCCCCCTCGAAGTCGTCCTCGGCTGGGCCGAGTTCGCCGGGCTGCGGATCGCCGTCGACCCCGGTGTGTTCGTGCCCCGCCGCCGCACCGAGTTCCTCGTCGAGCGGGCCCTCGCCGCCGTCCCCCACGCCTCGGTCGTCGTCGACCTGTGCTGTGGTTCCGGAGCGTTGGGCGCCGCGCTGGCCACGTCGCTCGACGGCGCCGAACTGCACGCCGCCGACATCGACCCGGCGGCGGTGCGCTGCGCCCGCCGCAACATCGCCCCGTACGGCGGCCACGCCCACGAGGGCGACCTGTTCACGGCGCTCCCCGCCGGGCTGCGGGGGCGCGTCGACATCCTTGCGGCGAACGTGCCGTACGTGCCCACGGGCGACGTACCGCTGCTGCCCGGCGAGGCCCGTGACCACGAGCCGCTCGTCGCCCTCGACGGTGGTACGGACGGCCTCGACGTCCTGCGCCGGGTCGCCGCCGAGGCACCGCAGTGGCTCGCCCCCGGCGGCTGCCTGCTCGTCGAGACCAGCGAACGCCAGGAACCGCACGCCGTCGAGGTCCTCCGCGGAGCCGGCCTCGTCGCCGGGACGGCCGTCTCGGAGGAGAGAGCAGCCCACGTGGTGACCGGCACCAGACCCACGAGCAGCTGACCGGCACCGGTGCCATGGCCGCCCGACCCGGTGTGGCCTTGCCCTCAGCCATTGTGCAACTAGTTGCATAAACCCCGTGGCGTCGTCTACAACCTTGGTGACGACGCCACGCATGGAGGCCCCGATGAGCCGTTACCCCCACCTGCTGAGCCCTCTCGACCTGGGCTTCACCACGCTCCCCAACCGCGTGCTCATGGGCTCCATGCACGTCGGCCTGGAGGAGGCGGAGCGCGGCTTCGAGCGGATGGCGGAGTTCTACGCGGCCCGGGCGCGCGGGGGAGTGGGCCTCATCGTCACCGGCGGCATCGCGCCCAACGAGGCCGGACGCCCGTACGAGGGCGGCGCCAAGCTCACCACCGACGCCGAGGCCGACCAGCACCGCGAGATCACCGACGCCGTGCACCGCGAGGGCGGCCGTATCGCGATGCAGATCCTGCACTTCGGACGGTACGCCTACCACGCCGACCTGGTCGCCCCGAGCGCCCTCCAGGCCCCCATCAGCCCGTTCGTGCCGAACGCCCTCACCGACGCCGAGGTCGAGCAGACCATCGACGACTATGCGCGGGCGGCCCGGCTCGCCCGGCAGGCCGGGTACGACGGCGTCGAGATCATGGGCTCCGAGGGCTACCTGATCAACGAGTTCATCGCCACCGGGACCAACCACCGCGACGACCGCTGGGGCGGCTCGTACGAGAACCGCATGCGCTTCCCCGTGGAGATCGTGCGCCGGGTGCGCGAGGCGGTCGGCGAGGACTTCATCGTCGTCTACCGGCTGTCGATGCTCGACCTGGTGCCCGGCGGCTCCAGCCTCGACGAGGTGGTCACCCTCGCGAAGGCCGTCGAGGCCGCCGGCGCCACCATCATCAACACCGGCATCGGCTGGCACGAGGCCCGCATCCCCACCATCGCGACCTCGGTGCCCCGCGGCGCGTACACCTGGGTCACCAAGAAGCTCATGGGCGAGGTGTCCGTCCCCCTGGTCACCACCAACCGCATCAACACCCCGGAACTGGCCGAGGAGTTGCTGGCCGACGGATACGCCGACATGGTGTCCATGGCCCGCCCGATGCTCGCCGACCCGGACTTCGTCAACAAGGCCGTCGAGGGCCGGCCGGAAGCCATCAACACCTGCATCGGCTGCAACCAGGCCTGCCTCGACCACACTTTCAGCGGCAAGATCACCTCCTGCCTGGTCAACCCGCGCGCCTGCCACGAGACCGAGCTGGTGCTGTCGCCGACCCGGCTGCGCAAGCGGATCGCGGTCGTCGGCGCGGGCCCGGCGGGCCTGGCCTGCGCCGTGAGCGCCGCCGAACGCGGCCACGACGTCACCCTCTTCGACGCCGCGAGCGAGATCGGCGGCCAGCTCAACGTGGCCCGTAAGGTCCCCGGCAAGCAGGAGTTCGACGAGACCCTGCGCTACTTCCGCCACCAGCTCGACACCCACGGCGTCGACGTACGGCTCGACACCCGCGTCACGGCCGACGACCTCACGGAGTACGACGAGGTCGTGGTCGCCACCGGCGTCACCCCTCGCACCCCCGAGCTGCCGGGCGTCGACCACCCCAAGGTCGTCGGCTACCTCGACGTCCTGCGGGACCGCGCCCCCGTCGGCGACCGGGTGGCGATCCTGGGCGCCGGCGGCATCGGTTTCGACGTCGCCGAATACCTGACCGACGGCGGGGAGAAGACGAGCGAGGACCCGGCGGCGTACTTCCGCCAGTGGGGCGTCGACATGGACTACCGCACCCCCGGCGGCCTCGCCGCCCCCGAGCGCCCGGCCCCGCCGCGCTCGGTCCACCTCCTCCAGCGCAAGACCTCCAAGGTCGGCGCGGGCCTCGGCAAGACCACCGGCTGGATCCACCGCACCGAGCTGAAGCACCGGGGTGTCGTCATGGTCCCGGGCGTGCAGTACGACCTGATCGACGACGCCGGGCTGCATGTCACCGTCGACGGCGTCCGCCAGGTGCTGGAGGTCGACACGGTCGTGCTCTGCACCGGCCAGGAACCTCGCCGCGACCTCTACGACACCCTCGTCGCCGCCGGACGGACCGCGCACCTCATCGGCGGCGCGGACGTGGCGGCCGAACTGGACGCCAAGCGCGCGATCAAGCAGGGGACGGAACTGGCGGCGCGGCTGTAGCCCCTTCCTAGGATGAGCGCATGTCACTCCCGCACGCGATCCTCACCGCCCTGCTCGAAAAGCCCTCGTCGGGCCTGGAGCTGACCCGGCGGTTCGACAGGTCGATCGGCTACTTCTGGTCGGCGACGCACCAGCAGATCTATCGCGAGCTGGGAAAACTGGAGGGCGAGGGCTACATCCGCGCCCTGCCCGCCGAACGGCCCGCCCGGGGGCAGAAGAAGAGCTACGAGGTCCTCCCGGCGGGCCGTGAGGAACTGGCCCGCTGGACCTCCGCGCCCCAGGAGCCCAGGCCGTGGCGTGACGCCCTCTTCGTCCGGCTGCGGGCCGCGGCGGTCGTCGGCACCACCGGCCTTGAGGAAGATCTGCAACGCCATCTCACCCTGCACGAAAGGCAGTTGGCGGAGTACGAGGAGATCGAGAAGCGGGACTTCGGGCCGGGCAGGGACTCAGCCCAGGACCGCCTCCAGCATCTGATCCTGCGGGCCGGCATCGACCTGGAGACCTTCTGGACCCAGTGGTTGAGGAACGCCCTGACGGAGTTCGAGCGCCTCCCGGACGGCGGAACTTCGGATGCCGGAGCGCCGGACGGCGGGGCGTCGGAAGGCGGAGCCTCGGAAGGGGGAGCGTCGGGCGGCGGAGTGCCGGACGCCGGTGGGGGAGCGGCGGCGGAGCGGGCGTAGCCCCGCGGGCTGTCGGAGCGCGAGCAGGCGGTCGTCCGTTGTCGCCCGACGACCGCCCGCCCGGTGTTCACAGCCGGTGCGGCTTGGCCCGGCGGCGCAGGTACCAGACCGCGGCCACCGTGCCGGCGGCCACCAGCGCGCCACCGCCCACCAGGGTGACGGTGCCGTACTCCTCGCTGGCCCCGCCCATACCGCCCATGACGCCCCGGGAGGGCGAGGCGGTCGCGGAGATCGTGGGCGTGGCGGCGGTGACGATGACGGACTGGGTGCCCGCCGTGGTCCCGTCCCGGCACACCACGATCACGGTGTAGGTCCCCGGGGTCACACTGGTCCACGAGGCCGACTGGCTGGTGCTCGTGCCCACGAGCGTCGCCTGGCGCCCCTGGGAGAAGTTCGCCTGCCCGCTCGCGAGCAGGGAGGCCGTACCGAACACGCCGTTGGTGCTGTTCGGGCAATCGCTGGTGGTGACGGTGACCGAGGACCCGGTGGTGCTCACCGAGATTCCCGTGGGGACGGCGGCCGACGGCGTGGCCAGGGCGATCGGCAGCGCGGCCGCCGCCATGGTCAGGCCGGAGCGGAGGAGTAGCTGAGACATACGCATGGGTCTGCCCTCCGGCGGCACGGTCGGCGGCACATCCCTTGCGCCGCCGGGGAACGGAGGACCCGTGCTGCCTCAGGGCGAGCCAACGTGCCTCACGCCGCGTCCGCATGCGGACAGCCACCGGGCAGGTGACGGATTCCGCCGTGCGGGGGACGTCCTTCACCCTCCGGTGGTCACCGTCCGCTCCGCCGAGAACCCGCCCCAGGTGCCGTCCGGCAACTTCGCCCGGATCCGCACGCGGTGGGTCACCCCCGCCTCCCGGCCCGCGTAGAAGCTGTACGTCGCCCGACCGCGCGGCGGGGTCCCGCCCCACACGAGCGTGGTGGCCGGCCGCCCGTCGAGCTGGATCTCGTACTCCGTGACCATCCCGTCGGCGCGCGGCGGCACCCATGACAGTTCGATGGAGTACGCCCCGTCGGTGAGGCGCGTGGCGGCGCGGAAGGCGGTGGGCGCGGTGCCCGTCCCGTCGCCCGCCCCCGGCCGGCCCTCCTCCTGCCCGCCCCCCTGGTCGGTGGTGAGCGGGAGGGCCCGGCTCAGCGGTGAGAGATTGTCCGCCGCGTCCCGCGCCCGCACGGTGAAGGAGTAGCGGGTGCCGGGCCGCAGCCCCGTGACCACGGCCGCGGTCTGCTCCCCGCCCACGCTGTGGATCTTCGAGTCGCCTTGCAGGATGTCGTACGACACCACGTCCCGGTCGTCGGTCGACCGCTCCCAGGACAGCTGGACCGCCGTGCTCCCGAGCACCCGGCCGTCGAGGCGGGCGGGGCTGCCGGGAGCCCGCCGGTCCGCGGCGCCGGCGGCGGGAGTGGTGGCCCGCACCTCGGCGCTGGGCGGCCCGAGGTCCCCGGCGGTACTGCGGGCCCGGACCGTGAACGCATACGTGGTGGACGGTCGCAGACGGGTGACGTCCACCATGTGCGCGTGGCCGGGCACGTCCTTCACCTTCCTCTTGCCGCGGTACACCTCGTACCCGGCGACCTCCGGCTCGCCGGACACCCGGTTCCACATGACGTGCACGCTGGTCGCACTGCCCGCGGCGGCGGTGACTCCCGGGGGAGCGGGCGGCATCGGGCGACCGGGGCTCTCCCGCATCCCGCAGGAGACGGTGAGGAACAACGAGCCGCAGACCAGCAGAACCGGCAACGACATCGGCACGGGAACGCGTCGCACGATCCGGCCCCCTCGGCCGTCGGCGCCTCGCAAGAAGGAGCACCGGAGGTAGGGGTGAGCAGGTGTCATGACGCTCCCCAGCCGCCTGATTGGTATGTACCTGTCTTCCGTATGTATGCCACGCTGACGCGCCCACATCAAGAGGGTGGGAGTGCGGTGAAGAGGTGATCGCTCGGTTCACGGCGCGGCCTGTGGCTACGTATGCTGGTGTTCTGACGCGACGTGAACTCGCCTGTACGGCTGGTCAGTTCGCGTCGTACGGCGTGGGCCGCTGTCGTCGCCCAGCCCGCGCCGACCAGGGCGGCCGAGCGGCCGGGGACGAGACCGGACCGGGCCCTCGGCCGCGTCCTCGTGCGGAGGACGGTGTGCACCGTCCGGCCCCCTACCAGTGGCCTTCCTCTCCCGCCCCCTCCACCTTGGGGTGGTGAGTGACCGTCAGTGTCCCCTAGGAGAGGGTCCCTTATCGTGCGTGTCCGGTCGTTGACGCTGGCCGCCGCCGGCGCCGCCCTGTTGGCCCCCGTCACCCTGCCCGCTCTGGCCCATCAGCAGCAGTCCATAGAGCGTGAGGGTGCCGTGACGGCCGCGGAGCTGCTGGCGAAGGTCCGTGGCTGCGTCCGGGTGTCGGCGGGGCGCTACCGCAGCGACGTCGGCGCTCCCGCCGACATCCCGGTCTGCGGTATCGACGGCGCGGTGTTCTGGAAGGCCGACATGGACATCGACTGCGACGGCCGCCCGAGCGCGCGCTGCAACCGGACCACCGACCCGTGGTTCCAGCCCACGACCTCCTACCAGCAGTCCGACGGCCGCTACCTCAGCGCCGCCGACCTGCCGTTCATCGTCCTCCCCGCCCCGAGCTCCCTGTGGGACTACCGCAAGCACGGCATCAAGGGGGGCTCGGTCGCCGCCGTCGTCCACGGGGACCGTGTCCAGTACGCCGTCGTCGGCGACAACGGCCCGCAGAACCTCATCGGCGAGGCCTCGTACGCCACGGCCGAGGGTCTGGGCATCCGCCCCGACCCCACCACCGGCGGCGTCACCTCCGGGGTCACCTACATCGTCTTCGAGAACACCAAGGTCTCCCCGATCGAGGACCACAAGGCGGCGGTGGAACAGGGGGAGGCGTTGGCACGCGAGTTCGTACGACCCTGAAGACGGTGACCGGTCACGGCCGCACGGGCGGGGAGACGGGTGACCGGACGCGGCCGTACGGGGGACGGCTGGGCTGAAGAGGTGTGAGCGTACGGCAGGGGCCTGCCCGCCCGGGAGTGTGCGGGCGGGCAGGCCCCTGCGCTGTCATTCCTTCCGGTACGCGTACGCCTCCGACGCGGCGGCGGCGACCGTCGCGAGGTCGGCGCCGGTGGAGGCGGTGACGACCGCGGCGACCGCGCCCTCGACGAACGGGGCGTCGACCAGACGGGTGCCCTGGGGGAGTTCGTCGCCCTCGGCGAGCAGGGCCTTCACGGTGAGGACGGCGCTACCGAGGTCCATGAGGACGGCGACCCCGGCGCCCCGGTCCACGGCCGCGGCAGCCGCCGCGATCAACTCGGCGCTGGTGCCGAGCCCGCCGTCCGCGGTGCCGCCCGCCGGGGCGACGGGTACGTCGGCGCCCGCGCCCGCGAGCCCCCGCGCCAGCTCGGCCACCGAGGAGGCCACGGCGGCGCTGTGCGAGACCAGCACGATGCCGACCGGCTTCTCGTCAGCCATGGGAGCCCTCCGCGGTGTCGGCGAGCGCCGCGACGAGCAGCGCGGCGGATGTGGCGCCGGGGTCCTGGTGCCCGATGCTGCGCTCACCGAGATAGCTGGCGCGGCCCTTACGGGCCTGCAACGGTGTGGTCGCCAGGGCGCCCTCGTCGGCGGCGGTCCGCGCCGCGGCGAAGGACCGGTCGAGCGCGTCGACGGCCGGGACCAGCGCGTCGATCATCGTCTTGTCGCCCGGTGCCGCCCCGCCGAGCGTCATCACCGCGTCCACACCTGCCCGCAGCGCGGCCGCGAGGTCGGCGTCGCTCACCTCGGCCGCGTCGCCGAGCGCCTTGCCGGTGCGCCGCAGCAGCGTGCCGTACAGCGGACCGGACGCCCCGCCCACCGTGGAGATCAGCTGACGCCCGGCCTGCACGAGCACGGCTCCGGGCGTGTCCGGGGTCTCCTTCTCCAGGGCGGACCGCACGGCGGTGAACCCGCGGTGCAGATTGCTGCCGTGGTCGGCGTCCCCGATCGGCGAGTCGAGCGCCGTGAGCCGCTCGGCCTCGCGTTCCACCGAGGCCGCTGTGGCCGTCATCCAACGACGGAAGAAATCGGCGTCGAGCACGGAATCTCCTTGCGTGGTACGAGAATCAGCGAACTGAGCCTTGAGTGCCGTACCCCCGCACGTACCGTACGCGCCGTGCGGGGGCCGACGGGTCACATCCCCCAGCGCAGCCCCGGCGTCCTCACGGGCGCGTCGTACAGCCGGATCGTCTCCTCATCGATCTGGCACAGCGTCACCGAGGCGCCGGCCATGTCGAGGGAGGTGACGTAGTTGCCGACGAGCGTGCGGGCGACGGCGACACCGCGCTCGGTGAGGGCCCGCTGCACCTCGGCGTTGAAGCCGTACAGCTCCAGCAGCGGGGTGGCCCCCATGCCGTTGACGAGGAGCAGGACGGGGTTGCGGGGGCTCATGTCGTCCAGGAGGGCGTGCACGGCGAAGTCGGCGATCTCGCGCGAGGTCATCATGGCGCGCCGCTCACGCCCCGGCTCGCCGTGGATGCCGACCCCCAGCTCCAACTCGCCGGCGGGCAGATCGAAGGTGGGGCTGCCCTTGGCGGGGGTCGTACAGGCGCTGAGCGCCACGCCGAAGCTGCGGGAGTTCTCGTTGACCTGCCGGGCCAGGGTGGCGACCCGCTCCAGGGGCTGCCCCTCCTCGGCGGCGGCGCCGGCGATCTTCTCCACGAAGAGGGTGGCACCGGTGCCGCGCCGTCCGGCGGTGTAGAGGCTGTCGGTCACGGCGACGTCGTCGTTGACGAGCACCTTGGCGACCTGGATGCCCTCGTCCTCGGCGAGCTCGGCCGCCATGTCGAAGTTGAGCACGTCACCGGTGTAGTTCTTCACGATGAACAGCACACCGGCGCCGCTGTCGACGGCCGCCGCGGCCCGCACCATCTGGTCCGGCACGGGCGAGGTGAACACTTCGCCCGGGCAGGCCGCCGACAGCATGCCCGGCCCCACGAACCCGCCGTGCAGCGGCTCGTGGCCCGAACCGCCCCCGGAGACCAGCGCCACCTTCCCGGCGACCGGCGCGTCCCGCCGCACGACCACCCGGTTCTCCACATCCACCGTCAGCTCGGGATGAGCAGCAGCCATACCCCGCAACGCATCTGCGACGACGGTCTCCGCGACGTTGATGAGCATCTTCACAGGTACCTCCTGAAGAGGATCGCAGTCAGGCTCTGGGCCTGCGTTTTACCAGGTCAGAGTCCACGAGGTCAGTTTTCGATCTTGGCGGTTCGTGACGGTCCGGGGCGGGACCTGACGGAACTCAGGCTGATCTGACGCCGACTTCGGTGACGGCCCGTCAGGGTCCAGCCGGGTGATTGGTTGTGTGATGCTTGCAGCTCCTGTTGACGGCAGTATCGACCTTGCGGCAGCGAAGGTCACGCAGGTGAGGATCGTCCAGGCTGTTTGTTCGTGCCCCGGTCGGCAGAGGGTGCGGTATCTGAGCATGGCGTGCAGGACGTCGACGCGGCGGCGGGAGCGACGTGTTGCCGCCACGGGGTGATCCTTCGCGAACCTCCTGGACGCGGTGCTCACCGGCATCCCGTGGCGCTACCTGCCGCACGACCACCCGCACTGGAACACGGTCTACCACTACTTCGGCCGCTGGGAGAGGGACGGCATCTTCGAGCAGTTCAACGCCCTGCTGCGGCGCCGGGTACGCGAGGCGAGGCGGAAGTGGTTGGCGACACTCTGCTCGGCGAAGTCTTCGACGACGGGCCTGCGCTCGGGCTCGTGGTTGTGGGCGTCCTGCACGCCGCTGTTGAGGCCGAAAAGAGGTCATCGTCCACGTGCCGGTGGACCGGAGGGTGACCTCGGTGCTGCCCAGCACCCGGGGGAGTGTCCGTTCCCAGTAGCGCCCAGATCACATCCGTGCAGGTCAAGCGACTACCAGTCGTTCCAGACCGATCCGGCCCCCGACACACAAGCAGCGATTCATGCGCCCTGTTCGTGCTGGAGGGCGCCCCTGTCGCCGCTGTCGAGAGCCGGATGAGCGCCCTGCGCGCAGCCGCCTGCAGACGGCCGGCACAGGTCCTTCGCCAGCCCGACGGCGAGAGGCCGGTGCCGGGGTGCGGTACGGCACCGGTCCCTTACTGAACGCGGTTCACGGGGTGATGGCTGCTGCCGGGCGGCGACTACGGGGAGATGATCTCCCATGGCTGGTGCCGCCGGTCGTGGGCCATTGGATGACGGCGCCGCCGTCATCCAATGGCCTTGCCGCTAGGGCCGCTGGCAGGGTCAGGAGGGGATGATCTGCCACTGCTGCCGCGTCAGTGACGCGTAGGGCTGCTGCTCGATGTTGGCTCCGTCGGCGGTGCTGCCCTCGTCGACGGCGAGGCAGAGGCCGCTGTAGCGGTTGATGAGGAAGTAGTAGCCGTCACCGGTGGGCGTGACGGCCCAGTGCTGCTGGGGCACGTTCTTGTCCGCGTAGATGGCGACGTTGCCGCCGTCTTCCCGTGAGAGTCCGGCCACCTCCATCAGCTTGGCGCTGTTGACGTTCTTGACCTCGTAGTAGCCGTCGCCGGTGGAGGCGAAGGTCCACTTCTGGGCGGTGTTGTTCAGCCACGGCCACTGCTGGATGTTGGTGCCGTTGGCGGTGCCGAAGTTGAACACGTCGACGACCTTGCCACTCTTGCGGTTGACCATGCGGTAGACCGTGCCGTCCCCCGGCAGGACCCTCGACACCAGTGCCGGCTTTGCCGTCCGGCCGCCGATCCTGACGCCGCCCATGTTGGCGTAGCCGCCGGTGGCCGCGTTGGCCTGGACCCGTACGAAACCGATGTTCCGGGCCGGCCATTCGGCCACCTTGGTCTTACGGTTTCCGGCCCAGGTGCCGGTGGCGACCTCAGTGAAGTTCGTGCCGTCGGTGCTCGTGGAGATGGTGTACGAGGTGATGTCGCCGTCGGTGGTGTCGGTGCGGCCCCACTGCTTGGGCAGGTACTCCAGGGTGGAGACGTCGCTCCACACCCCGCCCAGATCGAACGTGATCGAGTGGGGCAGGGCCGGGGACAGTCCCCAGGTCGACCAGCAGGTCTCGTAGCGGACGTCGCTGAGTCCGTCGATGGCGTTCAGCGGGCCCTCGCCCGTACGGAAGGCGGTGGCATACGCGTTGACCGGTGTGACGGGGTGTTCGGCGCGCAGTGGCTGGGTGGGCAGCGGCGGCCGGGAGGTGTCGGGGCTCCAGGCCGCGCCGACCTCGGCCAGCCGGTTGACGACGTTGGTGTCCAGCAGGCCGTTGCGGTTGGGCGGGCAGTTGAGGATGAACGAGGTGTACTTCGGTTCCAGGTCCGCCAGGTGGGACAGGATCGCGTCCTTGCTCATGAGGCCCTCGGTCGGGGTGGAGGGGTGCCAGAACCATCCTTTGCTGATGGTCTGTCCCTGCATTCCGGCGTAGGTGTTGCCCGCGGGCGCCGTGACGCCCAGCGGCTCCTCGAAGAAGATCGCGTCGCTGAGGAAGGGCTCCGACAGTCCGCCGATGTCGAGCATTACGCAGTCGGGCTGAAGCTCCTTCACCAGTGAACGGATCCGCTGGTAGGAGACGGCCTGCTGCCCCATCTGCCACGCGTAACCGTCAGTCATGAACATGTCGATGGTGCCGTAGTTGGTGAGCAGCTCGCGGATCTGGCCGAGCATGAAGGTCATGTCGCCGGGCTGGATGGCGTCGGTGATCTCCAGGCCGGACACCCTGTGCCGGCTCTCCCATGCCTCGACGCCGAAGGTGCGGTCCCAGATCGAGTAGTAGAACCCGACCTTCAGCCCCTTCGCCCGGAAGGCGTCGCAGTAGGCATTCACCACGTCGTGCTTGTAGGAACTGTTCGCGACGTTCTGGGTGCCGAAGGCGCTCGGCCACAGGGCGAAGCCGTCATGGTGCTTGGTGGTCAGGATGCCGTAGCTCATCTTCGCCGCCGCCGCGGCAGCGGCCCACTGCCCGCAGTCGACGCTCGGGGGAGCGAAGAGGGTGGGGCTCTGGTTGGGTTCGGCCCACTCCTGGTTGGTGAAGGTGCCCAGGCTGAAGTGGTTGAACATGCCGAACCGCATGTCGACCATCCTGCTCAGGTTGGTCTGGGTGTCCGCGGCGGATGCCTGCGACAGAAGAGCGGAGAAGCCCGGGACGAGCGGCAGAGCGGTCGCGGCGGTCGCCGCACCCGCCGCTCCGAGAAACGTACGGCGGGTCATTCTTTGTGAGGACATGGTTCATTCCCTGTGGCTGATTGTGGGTGGAGAGGTCATCCCCTGTGACTGGTTGTGGGTGAAGAGGTCATTTGCTTGAGTGGCTTCGGCGGCCGGCTGTTGGAACCGAGGGGCGGGTCGTCGATCCCGTTCGCCGCCCGCGCCGGGGTTCAGCGGAATTGCCGGAAGGCGCACCGGGGCGGTCCGTCCTCGACGTCTCGTGAGGGGGTGTCGGTCAGACTGGCGGCGAGCCATTGCTCGACGGCCGTGATGTGGACGGTCGCGGCAGAGGCGGCCAGCAGGGCATCGCGGGACTGGAGGGCGTGGAGTATCTGCTCATGGTCCTGGTGGGCGTTGTCCAGGGCGTGACGGGTCTTGGTGCCGCGGACGATTCGGACCCGTTGGGTGCGGGTGGAGAGCACTTGCAGCAGCATCGACAGCACGGGGTTCCCGACGGCTTCGACGATCCTGAGGTGGAAGGCGGTGTCGTGGGCGACGAACTCCTCCACGGTGGTGACGGTCCGGGACCGGTTGAGGATGTGGCGCAGTTCCTGGAGGTCCTTCGGTTTCAGGAGCGCGGCGGCCAGCCCGGTCGCCTGCGGTTCGAGCAGCCGGCGTACCTGGAGCAGCTGCAGAGCCGCGTGGCCCTGGGAGACGTCCGCGGCGAAGGAGAGGCTTTCCAGCAGGAGGTGGGGCTCCAGGCTGGAGACGTACGTGCCGTCGCCCTGACGGGTGATCAGGATCCGCATGGCGGTCAGTGCCCGCACGGCCTCGCGCAGGGAATTGCGGGACAGGCCGAGTTGTTCGGCGAGGATCTCCTCCTTGGGCAGCCGGGAACCGGGCGCGAGTTCACCCTCGACGATCATCGTCTTGATTTTGTCGATCGCGTCGTCCGTCAGTGCCACGGGCGTGCCTCTCCGTGCCGGGGATGAGTGGGACGGGCTCTGCTGGGGTTGGTTCGAGGCCGGCAGAGCCGCTTGCGGTGCGCGGCTATTCCTGCTTCTCGCCGGAGGCGAAGCGGGAGATGATCAGGGCGACGATGATGATCGCGCCGTTGAGGAACTGGTTCCACAGCGCGGGTACGCCCGCCAGGGTCATGACGTTGACGACCAGCTGGAGGGTGAGGACGCCGGTGAGGGCACCGAAGACAGAGCCCTTGCCGCCGTTGAGGCTGACTCCGCCGATGACCGTCGCGGCGAAGACCTGGAAGATCCAGCCGCTGCCCTGGGTGGCGGAGATGGAGCCGTAGTGGCCGCTGTAGAGGATGCCGGCGAACGCGGCGAGGACGCTGCCGAGGATGAGGACGATCCACACGATGCGGTCGACGCGGATGCCCGCGGTGCGGGCGGCCTCCGCGTTGCCGCCGATCGCGTACAGCGCGCGGCCGTGCCGGAGCCAGGCCAGCGCGCTGCCCCCGAGCGCGAAGAGCACGGCGCACACCCAGATGGCGGCGGGTACGCCCAGCCAGGAAGCCTTGCCCAGGTAGGTGAAGGAGGACGGGAGCTCGACGATGGACTGGCCCTCGGAGAGGGCGACTTGCAGGCCGCGGAGCATGGTCAGGGCGCCGAGGGTGACGATGAAGCCGTTGAGGCGCAGCTTGAGGATGAGGAAGCCGTTGACGGCGCCGATCAGCGCGCCGACCAGCAGACAGAGCGGGACCACCGTCCATTCGGGGAGGAGGCCGAGCCCGTTGAACCGGCCGCCACTGCTCGGCAGGACGAGCCACACGGCGATGACGGGTGCCACGCCGATGGTGGATTCCAGCGACAGGTCCATCCGTCCGGCGACCAGGATGAAGGTCGTGGCGAGCACCAGCAGGCTCAGCTCGGTGGACTGCTGAGCCACGCCGATCAGGTTGTCGGCGGTGAGGAAGGCCGGCGAGACGATGAACCCGATCAGGCCCAGGACGAGGATCGCCGGGACCAGCGACAGTTCACGGAAGCGGCTGAGACCGACCCGGCGGCGTGCGGTGTCCTTGATGGCCGGCAGCTCCGCCGTGCTCGCTGCGGGTTCGGTGAGATCTGTGGTGGCGGACATGGCTACCTTCCGTGCTCGTCTGCCCCGGATGAGGCGGGTACGGCGGATGCGGGGGAAGCGGTGGCGCGGGGCGTGTCGCCGGAGACGCCCTCGATGGCGGCGACGACATCCTCGTCCTTCCAGCCACGGGCGAACTCGGCGACCACACGCCCGTGGAACATGACGAGGACCCGGTCGCAGACCTGGAGGTCGTCCAGTTCGTCGGAGACGATCAGCGCGGCCTTGCCGCCGTCCGCGACCTGCCGGATCCGGCCGAGCAGGAACTCCTTGGACTTGACGTCCACGCCGTTGGTGGGGCGGATGGCCACCAGTACCCGGGGGTCGGTGGCCAGGGCGCGGGCGACGACGACCTTCTGCTGGTTGCCGCCGGACAGGGCGGAGACCGCGGTGGCGGCTCCCGGGGTCTTGATGTCGAGGTCCTGGATCATGCGCCGGGCGAAGGTCCTGGTCCGGGCGGGCAGAACGGTGCCGAAAGGGCCGAGCTGGTCGGTGACGGTCAGGGTGGCGTTCTCCGCCACACTGCGGTTGTTGACCAGTCCCTGGAGATGGCGGTCCTCGGGGACCAGACCGACACCGGCGGTCAGCGCGGACGGCACACTGCCGGTGCGCACGGCCTTGCCGCCGACCGAGACGCGGCCGGCCCCTGCGCGGTGCAGACCGGCGATCGCCTCACCCACCTGCACGTTGCCGCTGGCCGTGGCCCCGGCGAGCCCGACGACTTCGCCGGAACGGACCGTCAGGGAGATGTCCTCGCAGGCACCGGGCAGGGTCAGTCCCTCGAGCGTCAGCAGTTCGGTGGCGTCTGCTGCGACGGGGGGCCGCCCGGCGGTGGCCGTGACCGTGGAGGCGGACTCGCCGGTCATGGCCTCCACCAGGGCGTGACGGCCGAGTTCGGCCACGGGTGCGGTGAGGATGTGGGCCGCGTCGCGGTAGACGGTGACCGTGCCGCAGAGGTCGTAGACCTCTTGCAGGTGGTGGGAGATGAAGAGGAAGGCGACGCCCTGGTCCTGGAGGTCGCGAAGCTTGTCGAAGAGGCGGCCGATGCCGCGGGCGTCGAGCTTCGCGGTCGGCTCGTCGAGGATGATGAACCGGGCGCCGAAGGAGAGCGCCCGGGCGATCTCGACGAACTGGCGCTGCTCGACCGTCAGGTCCTTGGCCCGTGCGGCGGGGTCGACGGCCACCCCGTACTCGCCGAGCAACTCCTCCGCACGCCGGCGCAGTTGCTTCCATCGGATGGGCTGCACGGCGCCGGCGCTCTGCCGGTTCAGGAAGAGGTTCTCGGCGACGGTCAACTCACCGATGATGGTGGAGCGCTGGTAGACACAGGCGACGCGAGAGCGCCAGGCGTCGATGTCGCCGAAGGCGGGTGCCGGCTCCCCGGAGAAGCGCAAGGTCCCGGTGTCGGGCTGCTGCAGGCCGGTGAGGATGGACACGAGCGTCGACTTGCCGGCGCCGTTGCGTCCGACCAGGGCGTGCGACTCGCCCGGGGCGACGGCGATGCGGGCGTCGCGCAGCGCGACGGTCGCGCCGAATCGTTTGCTGATGCCGGTCGCCTCGGCCACCGGGGCCGGGGTGCCGGGGCCGGTCGCCGGGGCGGTCGCGGACTCCGCCATGGTGGATACCGTCCTTCGTGTACGGGGCTGGGGCCGAGCGGGTGCGGGCGCGCACCCGCTCGGCGGGGAGCGCGTCGGGGGACGAGGGCTGTCCGTCCCCCGACGCGGCGGGCGGGAGGCGCCGTTCGTCAGCCGACGTTGTTGCCCCACAGGGACTTGTCGTCGACGTTGTCCTTGGTGACCAGCGGGGCGGCCAGCTGGTCCTCGAGACCGTTGGGCAGCTTGATGATGGTGGAGTCGTGGTCGGTCGGCCCCGGCTTGAAGGTCTTGCCCTCCGCCGCTGCCTGGGCGTAGTACAGCGCGTACTTGGCGTACAGGTCGGCGGGCTGGGAGACGGTGGCGTCGATCTGGCCCTTGCGGATGGCGTCGAACTCCTGCGGGATGCCGTCGTTGGAGACGATCGAGATGTGGCCCTTCTGTCCGGCGGGCTTGAGCAGCTTCTTCTGCTCCAGCAGCGCCAGGGTGGGCTGCAGGAAGGCACCGCCGGCCTGCATGTAGATGCCGTTCAGGTCCGGGTGCTGGGCCAGCAGCGACTGGAGCTTGGCTGAAGCGACGTCGCCCTTCCAGTCGGTGGGCAGCTCGAAGACCTTGATCTTGGGGAACTTCGTCTTCATGCACTCCGCGAAGGCCTCGGAGCGGTCGCGTCCGTTGATGGAGTCCAGGGAGCCCTGGAACTCGGCCACCTTCCCCTTGCCGCCGAGCTGCTTGCCGAGGAACTCGCAGGCCTTGGTGCCGTACGCCCGGTTGTCGGCGCGGACCACCATGTAGACGTCGCCCTTGTCGGGTCTGGTGTCGACGCTGACCACGGGAATCTTCTTGGCCGCGAGGGTGTCGAGGGTGGAGGCGATGGCGCCGGTGTCCTGGGGTGCCATGACGACGGCCTTGGCTCCGGTGTTCTGGAACACCTGGACGTTGGCGACGAGCTTGGTGACGTCGTTCTGCGAGTTGCTGACCGGCAGGGCGTTGACGCCGTCGGCCTTGATGTCCTTCTTCAGGTACTGCGCGTAGGAGTTCCAGAAGTCGGAGTCGGAGCGCGGCAGGTCGATGCCGATGGCCGGCTTGTCGCCGCCCGAGGCAGCCGAGGCGGTGCTCTCACGGTTGCACGCCGTGGCGAGGGACAGGACCGCGAGGACGGCGGTGACGGCTGCGGCGGTGGAGCGGGTGCGAGCGAGCTTCATGGCCGTGTTCTCTCCTTAGCCAGGGGCGCTGGGCAGCAGGGCGACGGTGGGAGTGGTGGGCGTACCCGCCTGCCGGAGAGCGGCGGGGCACCGGCCGGGCAGGTGTCGATCCGGGCGTCAGCGTGCACGGACCGTGCCCGAAGAGGAGCGGAATGAGGGTCGGTGGATGACCGAGGACGCGGAGGGGAGCGGCCGCACGGCAGGAACCGAGCTGCGCACCGAAGATGCGGACCATTCCTCCGATGTCTCTCGGACGCCGAGACGTTACGACGACGTTGCCGAAATTGACAAGAGGCCGCCACCCGCGACCTTGCCGGAAACCTCGCTCGGGATGACGAGGTGCCGCCCCGGGCTTCCGAAACTGCCGACCATCACCTCATCTACCTGCGATTTCAAGCTCCCAGAAGTCCCGGGCTGATCCACTGCGACAGTTCACGATTCGGCAACGACGCCTCCCCGTCACCGACATGGCATCGGTCGGGACGGCTCCTCGGAGGAGAGTGCGGCTCTCCTGGGCGGCCGGTGGCGCCGGATGATCCTGCAACCATCAGGGGGATGGCCCGGTGGCTCCGGCTCGCGATTCATCGGACGGAAGCCGTGTGCCGTCCTCGTGGCTGTTCCGTGGCCGGGGAAGAGACGTACTGGGGAACGCTGGTCATGCAAGGCCGAGCAAATACATCCGAGGAATCCATTGTCAGTGAGCCTTCCGCACCTTAAGGTCACTGTGCCTGCCATACATCCGATGACTGTCCTCGTGGTGGCAACCACCGGAACCGTCCGGCTCAGGAACACAGGCGGCCCGGCCTCGCGGCCGACCACGTCCCAGATGAATCCCGCATGACAAGGAAGCTGCCCAGTGAAACTGCTACGTGTCGGCGAGCCCGGCGAGGAGCGGCCCGCTGCCCGCACCGACGACGGCCGGCTACTGGATCTGTCCTCCGTGGCCTCGGACATCGATGGCGCCTTCCTCGCCGGGGACGGTCTCCACCGGGCACGCGCGGCGGTCGCGGCGGGCGCGCTGCCCGACCTGGACCCGGACGGTCTGCGGATCGGCGCACCTGTCGCCCGTCCCGGCAAGATCGTCTGCGTCGGTCTGAACTACCGTGACCACGCCGCCGAGACCGGCGCACCGATCCCGCCGCGTCCGGTGGTGTTCATGAAGGACCCCGGCACGGTCGTGGGCCCCTACGACGAGGTGCTGATCCCGCGCGGCTCGGTGAAGACCGACTGGGAGGTCGAGCTCGCGGTGGTCATCGGCCGCCGGGCGCGCTACCTCGAAGGTCCCGAGGCGGCACGCGACGTGATCGCGGGGTACGCGATCAGCCACGACGTCTCCGAGCGCGAGTTCCAGCTGGAGTACTCACCGCAGTGGGACCTCGGCAAGTCCTGCGAGACCTTCAACCCTCTCGGCCCGTGGCTGGTCACCGCCGACGAGATCGGCGACCCCCAGGACCTCGGACTGCACCTGAGCGTCAACGGCGTGAAGCGGCAGGACGGCCACACCAGCGACATGATCTTCCCGGTCGACCACATCGTGTCCTACCTGAGCCGGTACATGGTTCTCGAACCGGGCGACGTGATCAACACCGGGACACCCGCGGGCGTGGCCCTGGGTCTGCCCGGCACCCCCTTCCTCCGCCCCGGTGACACCGTCGAGCTGTCCGTGGACGGGCTCGGCGGCCAGCGCCAGACCTTCGGCCAAGCGTGAAAGGCACCCCCTTGACTGCAACCACCGCCCGGATCACCGCGGTCGACACCTACGACGTCCGCTTCCCGACCTCACGGGAGCTGGACGGCTCCGACGCGATGAACCCGGACCCCGACTACTCCGCTGCCTACGTGGTGCTGCGCACCGACGCAGGGGCCGGGCTCGAGGGCCACGGCTTCACCTTCACGATCGGACGCGGCAACGATGTCCAGGTCGCCGCGATCAACGCACTGCGGCCCCACATCGTCGGCCGGTCCGTGGACGAATTGTGCGCCGACCCGGGCTCGCTCAATCGCGACCTGATCGGCGACAGTCAGCTGCGCTGGCTCGGCCCCGAGAAGGGCGTGATGCACATGGCGATCGGCGCCGTGGTCAACGCCGTGTGGGACCTCGCCGCCAAGCGGGAGGGCCAGCCGCTGTGGCGACTGCTCGCCCACGCCGCCCCTGAGTGGCTGGTCTCCCAGGTCGACTTCCGCTACATCGTCGACGCCCTCACCCCGCAGGAGGCCCTCACCCTCCTGCGCGAGGGCCGGACGGGCCTCGCCGAACGCGAGTCGCTCCTGCTCGAGCGTGGCTACCCCGGTTACACCACCTCTCCGGGCTGGCTCGGCTACTCCGACGACAAGCTCACCCGGCTCGCCAAGCAGGCCGTCGCCGACGGCTTCACACAGATCAAGCTCAAGGTCGGCGCCGACGTCGACGACGACATCCGCCGGCTGCGCACCGCCCGCGCCGCCGTCGGCGACGGCATCCGCATCGCCATCGACGCCAACCAGCGCTGGAACGTGGACGAGGCGATCGAGTGGACCAACGCGCTGGCCGAGTTCGACCCGTACTGGATCGAGGAGCCCACCAGCCCCGACGACGTCCTCGGACACGCGGCGATCCGCAAGGCTGTCGCCCCGGTGAAGGTCGCCACCGGCGAACACGTGCAGAACCGCATCGTCTTCAAGCAGCTCCTCCAGGCCGACGCCATCGACGTCCTCCAGATCGACGCGGCCCGGGTCGGCGGGGTCAACGAGAACCTCGCGATCCTGCTGCTCGCCGCCAAGTTCGGCGTGCCGGTCTGCCCGCACGCCGGCGGAGTGGGTCTGTGCGAGCTGGTGCAGCACCTGTCGATGTTCGACTACCTGGCGCTCTCGGGCACCACCGAGAACCGCGTCATCGAGTTCGTCGACCACCTCCACCAGCACTTCACCGCGCCGGTGGTGATGCGGGACGGCCACTACACCGCGCCGCTCACCCCCGGTTTCTCGGCCACCATGAAGGAAGAGTCCATCGCCGAATACCGCTACCCGGACGGCACATTCTGGGTGGCCGACCGCGCTGCACAGGGTGGGAAGGCATGACCGATCTCTCGGGACTCCGCGCCGTTGTCACCGGCGGCGCCTCCGGCATCGGGCTCGCCACGGCCCGCGCACTGGCGGAACGCGGCGCGGCGGTCGCCGTGCTCGACCTCGGCCCGGACCAACTCCCCGCACCGCTGCTCGGCCTCAAGGCGGACGTCACGGACGACGTCTCCGTACGGGCCGCCGTGGGCGACGCCGTCGAACAGCTCGGTGGTCTGGACATCCTCGTCAACAACGCCGGCATCGGCGCCATCGGCACCATCGAGGACAACCCCGACGAGCAGTGGCACCAGGTCCTCG